>NZ_JACHIE010000009.1 GCF_014207635.1 Acetobacter lovaniensis | reverse complement strand
GAACAGACGCCCCTGTTCAATGAACTTGGTGATCATGATGAACCATGTGCCAAGCGACATGACGAGCATGATCAGCAGCACGCCACGGGCGATAAAGTCCCCGTTCGACCACAGGGCGGACAGGCCATAGGGGTTGGCGTCATCCTTGGCGGCCGGGGCGGGGGTTTCTGCCGCGGCGGCGGCGGCCGGGGTCGGGGCTGCTGCGCCATCGGTGGGCGCGGAGGGGGCGGCTGGTGTGGCCGGGCCGGGAGCCGGAGCGACAGCGCCTGCTGCGGGGGTCGTGGCCGCGGGAGCAACCGGTGCTGCGGGGGCGGCGGCCTCCTGCGCAAAGGCGGCGACGGGGGCTGCCGTGCTCATCAACAGCGCAAGGGCCGGAGCGGCAAGACCTGACACAAAAGAACGGGGCAGTCTGCTCATGTTACTCAAGATCCTCATTCAAGAGCCCGGTCCTGTTCCCCTGCCGGAGCGGACCGGGCGGGTCCGTGTTGTTGTGTTATCCAGAGGGTCCAGCGCGGGGCCGGACCGTTAGTCGGTGTCAGTCATCCAGACGGAAGCGGATGACATATGTCTTGTTCACTTCCCGCACGGGCACACCATTGCGGCTTGCGGGCCGGTAGCGGGCCTTGCTCACGTAATCCAGCGCGGATTGTGCGAACGCCTGACCACCGGTTACCGACTGCACGCGGCAGTTGCTGGTCATGCCCGTTGTTTCCACATCGCACACCACGGTTACGCGGCCTTCAATGTTGTCTTCCTCCATTTCTGGCGGATAGACGGGGCGCACATTGTTCAGCGGCGATGTGCCTGCCGTTGTATCGGGCGCGTCATTGGGCGGCGTGTCCGCGGGGGGAGCCTTGGCGGTCTGCGTTGGCGGCGCCGCGGGGTGCTTGGGCGGGGTGCGGCTCACATGCTTCATCGGCGGCTTGGGCGGCGGAGGCACCTCGATTTTTGGCGGCGGAATGAACGGCGGCGGTGGCACGGTCATGACCGGCGGAGGGGGAGGAGGCGGCGGTGGCGGAGGAGGAGGGGGTGGCGGCGGCAGAACGCGCGTCTGAATGGGCGGCCTGGCGGGTGGCGGCGGGCTGTCGCCTTTGCCCATCCCGTAGATCAGTCCCCATATGCCCAGCACATGCATGATCAGCACAAGCAGGAACGCAATCACACCAACAGCAGCACTTGCCCGAAAGGCATACTTTGCCGAACCTGGCTGCTGCTCAGGATTACTCATTCTGGCCCTCCCTCTTCAAGCCGCCAAACGAAACATCTCTGATTCGCCTTCAGCCACGAAAAACACTCAGGAATTTTGATCTGGCCATACGGCTCAGAACCGGCATGCCTCCTGACATACCTCTATCCATCATGCTGATTGGGCAATCTGGCACGGCAGATGTCAAGCAGGTTGTATGAGAAAAGTTTGCATATAAACTTTACGAAGTTGAATACTTTCCGCAGAAGAAAAAAGGCGGGCCCCTGCATGGAGCCCGCCTTTTTTACCATCCCGCGTAATGAGCCTGAGCAAACTGCCAGACTTACTGTGCGCTGGCACTCGCCTCCGAGCGGGTTGCCCCCACACGCATGGCCAAAGCCGCCGCCATAAAAACATCCAGCTCCCCATCCAGAACGGCATCGGGGTTGCCGGTTTCAACACTCGTGCGCAGGTCCTTGACCATCTGGTAAGGGGCAAGAACATACGACCGTATCTGATGCCCCCAGCCAATATCGGTCTTGGCGGCTTCCGCTTCGGCAGCCGCGGCCTCGCGCCGTTGCAGTTCGGCTTCGTACATCCGTGCACGCAGCATCTGCATGGCCGTAGCGCGGTTCCTGTGCTGGGAGCGGTCTGTCTGGCACGCAACCACGATCCCGGTGGGGATATGGGTAATACGGATGGCGGAATCCGTCTTGTTCACGTGCTGACCACCTGCGCCGGAAGCACGGAAAGTGTCCACCTTCAGGTCCGCATCATTGATTTCAATTTCAATTGAATCATCAATAACCGGGTAAACCCAGACCGATGCAAAGGACGTCTGGCGACGGGCTGCTGCATCAAAAGGAGAAATGCGCACAAGCCGGTGCACACCCGCTTCGGTCTTCAGCCAGCCATAGGCATTGGGACCGGAAACCAGAATGGTCGCGGATTTAAGCCCGGCCTGTTCGCCCTCCGAGCTTTCAATCAGCGTGACCTTGTAATTATGCGCCTCTGCCCAGCGGGTGTACATGCGCAGCATCATTTCGGCCCAGTCCTGCGCCTCCGTGCCACCGGCCCCTGCATTGACTTCCAGATAGCAGTCATTGCTATCCGCCTCGCCAGAAAGCAGGCTTTCAATCTCACGCCGCTTGGCTTCCTCCGCCAAGGCGCGCAGGCTGGCCAGTCCTTCGGCCACCAGATCGGCATCCCCTTCGGCTTCGGCCATCTCGATCAGTTCGGAAGTGTCGTTCACGTTGGTTTCCAACGCCTGCACGCCCTCGATCTGGTTGGCCAGAAGCGTACGCTCGCGCATCATTTTCTGCGCGGCTTCGGGGTTATTCCACAGGTCGGGGTCTTCGGCCTGGTTGTTCAGTTCCGCAAGGCGGGCTTCAGCGACATCCCAGTTAAAGATGCCTCCTCAGCAGTGCGACCGACTGCTTGATCTGTTCGTTAAGGGCTTCTGTCTCGGCGGACATCGGGCCTGTTCTCCATCTGCTTTGGGGGAATTATCGTCCCATTCCGTTCTCTGCGGCCTTCAATAAAGGCCGCCCATGCCAATGTCACCCCCAGAAGGTGCGGGAGGTGGTGCGCTGTTGCCTTCAGCCGGGCTGGCCGCAGCCGCACCAGACTGACCCGTGCCGTTGATGCTGGCTGCCATATCGCTCTCCGAATCCGGCATGTTCTCGGCCCCTGTATCGGCGGCACTCAGCTGCTGGGCATCCACATTACTCAGCAGGTTGGCACTCACACCGGGAAGCTGACCGTCCTTGAACGCATCTATCGCAACACCACGGCCCGTATCGTAGCTGACCAGTGTCACGCCATCGGGGGCGGCAAAGTCGAGCTTGGGCTGGTCCTTGAGGGCCGTCTTCATCACCTTGTTCCACAGTGGGCCAGCAATGGCGCCCCCTGTCTCGTTCCGCCCGAGGGACTGGGGCGTGTCAAACCCGATCCATACGACCGTCACCAGTTCGGGCGTGTAACCTGCGAACCAGGCATCGTTAAAGTTCTGGCTGGTGCCGGTCTTGCCTGCGATGGGCGTATCTATGCCCTCGCCCGCCCGCACACCCGTACCGCGCCGGATAACGTCCTGCAGCATGGTCGTGATCTGGAACGCGCTCTGCTCGGAGGCGACGACAGGCCTGTCATCGCGCAAAGCGGGAAGGTCCTGAGGGGTCAGCACCACAACCGATGGCTGAGGGGACGGCAGACCAGAGCCCGCACCACCGGCATTTGTCTGCGGTGCATCCGGGTGTATGGCGTCCACCCCATTGGCCGGGCTCCCCCCCTCCGCAGGCAGGGAAGACGCTGCAACCAGAGACAGCCCGCTTGCAGGCCGCCAGATGACATGCCCATCACGGTCCTGCACATCATCAATCAGGGTCGGGGTAATCCTGCGCCCTCCGGCGGCAAGGGCGGCGTAGGCTCCGGCCTCCTTCAGCACCGTGGTTTCCACAGCCCCCAGCGCCGCAGGCAGCACATGGGGCATGCTATCCACCAGCCCGAGCTTGATGGCCGTATCCGCAACCGTGTTCATACCCAGATGGGCGGCAAGGCGAATGGTCACAAGGTTACGCGATTCACGCAGCGCATCATGCAGGGACGTGGGGCCCCAGAAGTCTTTTTCGTAGTTATTAGGGTGCCATGTGCCGTAGGATACGGGGGAGTCATCAAACTCCTGAGAAGGCGATATGCCCTGCTCCATGGCCTGTAGATAGACAAACGGCTTGAAGGAGGAGCCCGGCTGGCGCAGCGCCTGCGTGGCCCGGTCAAACTGCGAGGCCTGAAAAGACCACCCCCCCACCAGAGCAAGAACACGCCCCGTACGGGCGTTCATGGTGACAATAGCGCCTTCCACAACCGGTATCTGCATCAGCGCAACACCGGACTGCCCGCTCTGGGGTTCGACCATCACAATGTCACCCGTGCGGAGGGGGCGGGCACGGCGGACCCATGCCATATCCTTGGACTGGATCTGCCCTGTATGGGCTTCGCCGCCCTGCGCAACATTGCGGCGGACCACGCTGCCTTCCAGCCAGCCGACCTGCCCCTTGTTGCCATCCAGCACAATGGCCAGACGCCACTGGTCCAGCATGCCGGGCGGAGCACTGACCGTACGCAGGGCGCGTACCCACTCGTCCTGCGTGAGCGGCACTGGGGTATTCAGGTGCGTAACAGGGCCATGCCAGCCACGGTGCTGGCGGTCATACGCCATAAGCCCCTGCTGCAAAATGGTCTGGGCCGCACGCTGGAGGGGCAGGTCCAGACTGGTATGCACATCCAGCCCCCCCTGCATGGTGACATCCTGACCATATTTTTCCAGCAGTTCACGCCGGACTTCCTCGGCAAACCATTCGGAGCCGGGGGCGGGGCCGGGGCGGGAATAGCTGATGCTGACAAGCGGCTCCGCCTCGGCCATACGGGCTTCGGCCTGCGTAATGGCACCAATATCGGCCATGCGCTCCAGCACCCAGTTGCGGCGGCCTCGCGCGGCATCGGGGAAGCGGGCTGGGTTGTAATTGGTGGGCGACTTGGGCAGCGCCGCCAGAAACGCGACCTCCGCGTTATCCAGCTGGTCCAGAGGTTTGTTAAAATACGTCTGGGCAGCGGCACCAATGCCATAGGCACCGTTACCCAGATAAATTTCGTTCAGGTAAATCTCGAGGATTTTTTCCTTGGGCAGAACCTGCTCGATACGCATGGCCAGAAATGCTTCCTTGGCCTTGCGCTTGAACGAGACAGCATTGCTCCCCAGCAGCATGACGCGGGCAACCTGCTGCGTAATGGTGGACGCACCAATGGGCCTGCGCCCGCGCCCACGTGTCAGGTCGGTCAGGCCCGCGCGGATAATAGCAGCGGGGTCCACGCCCTTATGGGTCCAGAACTTCTGGTCTTCCGCCGCGATAAACGCACTTTTCACCCGGTCGGGAATGGCGTTGGAGGGCACGAACACCCGCCGCTCGTCCGCCAGTTCGGCGACAAGCTGGTCATCCGATGCGTACAGGCGGCTCATGACCGGCGGCTGATAGGAGCGCAGGCCATCCACTGTTGGCAGGTCGGAAACAATACTCTGGTATTGCGACCACACCACCACGGCCCCGCCAGCACTGCCCACCAGCAGCACGGCCGCAGCCGTGCCCAGCAGCATGCGCCATTGGCGAAAGCGCGGCCTGCTTAACACAAAGGACTGTGCGGTACCCCGGTCATGAGGGGGGGAAGAATCCGGATCACCAGAAGGTGGAGTGCGTGTCATACCGGTCCTTTATCATTCCCATATTCTGTCGTCTCCTGACCATCGCCATTTCTCTTTACAATCGTGGCGGAATTCCGACCTGTGCTCCAGCCCCTGACAGACCCGGCTTTTATGCCTGACCCAGCAGTTCGCCCAATATGCGCGCTGTATAGTCCACCACGGGCACAACGCGCCCGTAATTTATGCGCGTCGGGCCAATAACGCCTATGGCCCCGACAATCCTGTTGGCCTCGTTTCTGGCCGGAGCCATGACAACGGACATGCCGGTCGCACCAAACAGACCACTTTCCGCGCCAATAAAGATGCGCACCCCTTCCGAACTTTCAACCAGTTCCAGCAGACGCAGCATTGTCTCCTGCGCTTCCAGCCGGTCAAACAGGGTCTGGATGGCAACAAGGCGCTCCTGCCCGTCCACATCAGCCAGCAGGCGGGACTGGCCACGCACGATCAGCGTGCCGCCACTTTCCCCCCGCTCCGTGTTCCAGATCGCCAGACCACTTTCCACCACCTCGGCGGTCAGGCTGTTCAGCACCGTGCGGTTTTCGCTCATTTCCGCCCCTACGCGGTGGCGCAGGTCGGGCAGGGATGCCCCCATGGCGCGCGCGTTCAGGTAATTGGCAGCCTCCACCAGCGCAGAGGGAGGAGTCCCGGCCGGGATTTCGATCACCCGGTTTTCCACATGCCCATCCGCCCCTACCAGCACCACAAGGGCACGGTTACCACCCAGCGCCACGAACTCTATGTGCTTGATCCCGCCCTCACCCTTGGGGGCCACCACCAGCCCCGCCGCATCGGACATGCCTGCGAGCAGGGAGGATGCCTCGGTCAACGTATCCTGCAAGGAGCGTCCGCGCGCTTCCAGCGAATGGCCGATGACCTTCTGCTCATCTTCGGAGAGCGCACCAAACTGGAGCAGCCCATCCACAAACAGGCGCAGCCCTTTTTCCGTTGGCAGGCGGCCTGCCGATGTATGCGGGGAAAACAGCAGACCCGCCTCGGTCAGGGAGACCATGACATTGCGGATTGTTGCGGGGGAAAGCGGCTGCCCCAACCGGCGTGAAAGGGTGCGCGACCCCACGGGTTCGCCACTGGCCATGTATTCTTCCACAATCTCGCGCAGGATGTTGGCTGAGCGTCCATCCAGTTCGGGGGGTAGCATTGCTTGGGCGGGCAACAGGCCACGCTTCATGGCTCTCAGGCTCCTTTGGGCGGTCTGATAAGCGATTATAACGGCTTATTGCCGGTTTTACTCCTGCCAAAAGCATTTTATGTGCAGGCGCAACCCTTTGTTATTGTTTTGCAGGAGCAGCAGCATGCGTCCATCAGGCCGACAGGCCGGGCAGATGCGCCCGATTATTATAGAAACCGGCTTTTCCCGCCATGCGGAAGGCTCTGCCCTTATCCGCATTGGTGGCACAGAGGTCCTGTGCACCGCCAGTGTGGAAAACCGTGTTCCCCCCTTCCTGCGTGGCAAGGGCAGCGGGTGGGTTACGGCGGAATACGGCATGCTGCCCCGCGCCACCCACGCCCGCGGCAACCGCGAGGCCGCACGGGGCAAGCAGTCCGGCCGCACGCAGGAAATCCAACGCCTGATCGGCCGCTCCCTGCGCGCGGTTACGGACCTTAAGGCCCTTGGCGAATTCTGCATTACACTGGATTGCGATGTACTGAACGCCGATGGCGGCACGCGCTGTGCCTCCATTACTGGCGCGTGGGTGGCTCTCCGTCTGGCCCTTGGCAAGCTGGTTGCCAACCGCGTGCTGCAACGCATGCCACTAACCGGGCAGGTCGCTGCCGTATCCTGCGGACTGACCAGTGCCGGTGCCGTGCTGGACCTCGACTACACGGAAGACAGCGCCGCACTGGCCGACACCAACTTTGTACTCAGCGCTGATAACCGTATTGTGGAAATTCAGGCCTCGGCCGAACATGCGCCCTTTAGCGAGGATGCCTTTAACTCCCTGTTCGCCCTTGCCCGCAAAGGTGCTGGCGAACTGTTTGAAGCCCAGTTGACCGCCGTCAACACAGCAGAGCAGCCCTGAACATGACCAACCCCACCCTTAAATCCGGCGACAGGCTGGTGCTTGCCACGCATAACGCAGGCAAGCTGGCCGAATTTTCCGCCCTTATGGCGGAGTTTGGCATTACCGTACTCTCCGCCGGGGAATTGAACCTGCCCGAACCGGAGGAAACCGCCATAACCTTTGCAGGCAATGCCGCCATCAAGGCGCTGGCAGCGGCCCGTGCCGCCAACCTGCCCGCACTGGCCGATGATTCGGGCCTGTGCGTGAGTGCTCTGGGGGGTGCGCCGGGTATTTACTCCGCCCGCTGGGCTGGCCCCGACAAGGACTTTAACGCCGCCATGACCCGGATTGAGGAAGGCATCGGGCAGGACGAACGTAATGCGTGGTTTATATGCGTGCTCTGCCTTGCCTTCCCCGATGGACGCACATTCAGCTTTGAAGGACGGATTGACGGGCAGATTGTCTGGCCCCCACGTGGTGCCAACGGCCACGGATATGACCCGATTTTTGAACCCGAAAACCAGACCCGCAGCTTTGCGGAAATGACGGATGAGCAGAAAAACGCCATCAGCCACCGTGCCCGCGCATTTGCGGCCTTCCGCAGGGCCTGTCTGGACTAAGGCATATTCTGTCGCTTCAGGCTGAACGGTAGGTACAGTCATAACCCGATGGCCGCAGGCTGCTGCGAAGCCAGTCGTGCCGACTCCAGCCCGCAGCATTACCGGTCAGCGGTCGCTGCTTCCACCGCGAGAGAAGGGAGGGGCTCATGCTCCCCTCCCTTCCGGTCACGGGCAGATCCTCAGGACCGGCCCGGCGTAAACCTCAGAATTTAAAGCTGCAATGCGCCTTCGCACCACTCTCTACCGACTGGTTCCCATACTGCCCGATATAGGAAAGACCAACATCAATCCGGTCCGTCAGCCGCATGGTCAGCCCGGTATCCAGCACCGCCGCATTCGTCGAAAGGGCAACACCCGCAATATCCATGCTCCCGCTCCCCGCCTGGGCAAAGGTCTCCCTCAACGTCGGCGTCGTCAGCCCGAACGCATGCCGGTAGGACACACTCCCATGCGGAACCAGCGTCAGTTTCCGGACATGCACCTCGGAGGACACACGACCACCAAAGGTTGAAAACGTCACACCGGTATCCGTCGCCTTACCCGCCAGAGCCGCGCTGCCGCCCTGCTCGTGATAACCGTTCGTGTGCAGGTTCACATAAGCGACATTCGCAAACGGCTCGACCACCGTATGCGCAATACGGAGCTTATAGCTCAACTCGCCAAAACCCTGCGCCGTCCCGCCAAGATAGCTGCCCGCAAGCCGCTCGCCAAGGCCGGGAAGGACTACAGTCCGGCTGGTGCTGAGCATATCCCACGTATACGTCGCACCCAGCCGCAGGTTCAGCCTGCCCCAATGCGTGCCGCTATACCCACCAATCGAAACATTGTTGCTGTGACCTGAGGAATTACGATCACCCCCAAGATCAAACATGGACCGCCCATAGCTCACAAGCCCACCCACGCGCCAGGTCCGTGCAACCAGTGTGTCCGCTCCCATCACAAAACCGGCGGTCGAATGCTGCATGGCGGCCACATTGCCATCCCCGGAATTGTGCCCGAGGCTGCCGTAGGCCGTGCCCCACAGCGCAACCCCGCGGGACTGGCACCCACCCTGAGTGCGACCGGCCTTCAGGCTGGCCGTATGGATCGTGCCGTTCATCGAAGCCCCGTCACAGTCCGCGCTGTTCAGACGGTCCAGCGCAGCCTGCCTGACAAAAAAGCTGTCCTGAACCAGTGCTGTGCGCGCGGAGGCATGAATCTCGCCAGAGAGGGAATTGAACGCCGAGCGCGCGCCCTGCCCGTCAAGCTGCAAAACGGCGGCTGACACAGGACTGGATACCGGCAGGGCGTCCAGCAGCCCGGCAACGACCCCGCCATTACGGGTTCTGGCAACAGAGGCGAACGCGGTCTGGTTGCGCGTGAGCATCACGTCAACAGTGTTGTCCGTATAAACCAGAGAGGGAGACAGGAAGGCGTAGAAACTGGTGAGATTGGTGTTCAGGCTGTCATAACGGCCCGTGACTCCGCTGGCTGCCGACACAATCTCGTAAGCCTGCCCATATTTCAGGGTCGGTCCGTTCGTAGTCAGGGTAACCTGCCCGCCGTTCAGGGTCACCGCGCCACTGACCTGTAGCCCGTCGCTGGTCTGCACACCCGCCGACACCCCGTTGACGGTTACAGTAGCACCTGTGCTGCCTGTTCCGCCGTTGACCCGGAGCACACTGTCGCTGCTACTGACATAATTGCCGCCAACCGTCATCTGGTTCCCGGCGTTGGTCGAGGAAGTCAGATCAAGCGTGCCATTGTTGGTGAACTGCCCGCCAGCCCCGACATCCACAGAACCAGCAGCATTGAGCGCAATCGTGCCGTTATTGGTCACATCACCACTGGCCTGCCAGGCATTGCCGCTCGAAAGCGCCAGAGTGCTGCCCGAAGCCACCTGGATCGTTCCCACGCTGGCATTGCCATTGGCCGTGAAGAGGGTTGTATTTGTGCCGTCACCAACAGTAATGGCGGATGCGGAAGCCCCTGTAATATCACCATTGACAACAGATGAAGACGGACTGCCACTGGCCAGCAGATTGAGCGTTGCCGCCCTCAGTGCGACTGAACCATTGAGCACGCCGTAATTGTTGACAGTCATGGCGCTAATACCCACGTTATTGATCGAACCAAGCGTGCCCGTAATGGTGCCATAGTTGTTCAGAACACTTATGGTGCCACCAAGATTGTTGTTGACCCCATATTTTCCACCACTGATCGTACCAGTATTGTTAATCGTACCAAATGACCCAGTGGCCGAATTTGAAATACCATAATTAGCAGAACCACTTATAGTACCAGTATTATCCAGCGTGGTGATCACGCCATAATTGTAAATCGCAGCCACAGTAGAACCACTTATAGTACCAGTATTATCCAGCGTGGTGATCTGGCCTCCGCTGTAAACACCAGTCGGACCAGTGATCGTGCCATTATTGTTCAGAGAGGTAATCTTGGCACCTACGGCACTGAAAATCGCTGACGCGCCTGCGCCTGCTCCTCCGGTAATGGTGCCACCGTTATCATTGGTCAGGGACGTGACCGTACCGAGATTGTAAAAAGCATTGTACCCTGCAAGCCCGGTCAGTGTACCCGTGCTACCGTTCTCAAACGAAACTACCGTCCCGGTATTGTAAACAGCATTAGCACCTGTAATGCTGCCATTATTGAGGAATGTCTGTATCAGACCAGTGTTATTATAAAGAGCCGCACCACTACCCGCAATGCTGCCACCGTTATCATTAACAAGTGACACGACCGTACCGGTATTGTAAAAAGCATTTCCTCCGGTCCCTCCCCCGGTCACCGTACCCGTGCTTCCATTCTCAAACGAATTCAACGTCCCGGTATTGTAAATAGTATTAAAAATGCTGCCATTATTGAGAAACGTCTGAAGCTGTCCATCATTAAAGAGGGCCTGACCATTGCCAGTCCCCTGAATAGACCCTCCCTTTTCATTCGTAAGTGTGGACATCGTGCCTGCGTTGCGTATTGCCTGACCGTCATTATTATTACTCCCTGTGATAAGACCTTTGTTATCCAGAGTGGTAATCTGGGCACCTACGGCATTGTAAATCCCTGCCCAACCTGCTCCACCGGTAATGGTGCCACCGTTATCATTGGTCAGGGACGTGACCGTACCGCTATTGTTAAACGCATTGTACCCTGAAAGTCCGGTCAGCTGACCTGTGCTACCGTTCTCAAACGAACCCATCGTCCCAAGGTTGTAAACAGCATTAGCACCTGTAATACTGCCATTATTGAGAAATGTCTGAAGCTGTGCATATGTAAAATTGACAACCCCTGTTGCACTGGCACTTTGAATGGTACCTTCATTGTCCAAGGTACCGATATTCCCATTCGTATCATTATAAACAGCTGCTGCGTTGGCACCCGCAGTAATAGTTCCACCCTTATCATTGGTCAGTGACGTGACCGTACCGGCATTGTAAAAACCCCTAGATCCGGAAGATCCGGTCAGCTGACCTGTGCTCCCATTCTCAAACGAGCCTATCGTCCCGGTATTGTAAACAGCATTATTACCTGTAATACTGCCGCTATTGGTCATTGTCTGTATCTGAGCAGCAGTCCCGCCATTGTACACACCGGCGCCCGCAAGTCCTGAGACTACTGAAGTCTGACCTAATACAATCTTTGTCACTATCCCTAAGTTGTAAATACCAGAAGAACCGCTAATGACACTGGAGTTTGACACCAAGCCAATCTGACCTGTTGTGTCATTAAACAAGCCAGCAGCACTATTCCCCTTGATAGACGCTCCAGTGGTATTCGCTATCCCGTTAATCGTACCAGCATTGTATATCCCATTCCCGCTGCTACCGCCTGTTATGATTGCGCTGTTAAGATTAAGCACTGCTGTAATTTTACTACCCGCATTATTGAATATACCCGCCCCACCAGTGTCCCCCTGAATGGTTCCGTTTGTGTTATTCTGAATTGTGCCGAATGTGTTGGCGTTGACTATACCACTCGTCCCGTTAACCCCGGCAATCAACGCAGCGCCAGACGAGGTGCCATTCATCAATGACCCAATCGCCCCGGAATTGTAAATTCCGACATTACCACTCATGGTGCCTTTATTGGACACATAAGAAACTGCGCTGGTAGAGGTACTGTTCCACACCCCCGCCGCACCAGTACCCACGATGGACGACCCATTCCCATTATTCAGTTGGTTGATCGTACCGGAATTGAGCACCCCCTGCCCGGCAGTCCCTATCAGGCTTACATTATTAGCAATGGTCAGGTTGTTACTGATATTGGCCGTATTGGAAAGCCCGATATTTCCACTTGTCGATGCATTGACCGTAACCTGAGCTGTATCCTGAGTAACACTCACCCCTGAGGTAGGAGCCGCCATTGTCCGCGTTGCAGACAGGCAGACGGCAATCAGGAGGCCAACCCCACCACTCCCACTTCGTAACAATGAAGAATTCGTAAACATTTTCTTATTCATTTCTTCACCTATTATTCATTTATTAAATATATCCTCTACTGTTAATCTTATTTTTGGCAAGGGCATTTATAGAATAATTTTTTATCTGTGAAATTTCAGCGCACTAGACACACGGAAGAATCCGGATTCCGGACAAACACACGCTCTGAGCCGGATCAGAAATCCTCTTCCGGCTGGATCGGAACGGGAGCAATCGAGCCCGCAGCATCGCCGGTCAGCGGTCTGTGCTTCCACCGCGAGAGAAGGGAGGGGCTCATGCTCCCCTCCCTTCCGGTCACGGGCAGATCCTCAGGACCGGCCCGGCGCAAACCTCAGAATTTAAAGCTGCAATGCGCCTTCGCACCACTTTCTACCGACTGGTTCCCATACTGCCCGATATAGGAAAGACCAACATCAATCCGGTCCGTCAGCCGCATGGTCAGCCCGGTATCCAGCACCGCCGCATTCGTCGAAAGGGCAACACCCGCAATATCCATGCTCCCGCTCCCCGCCTGGGCAAAGGTCTCCCTTAACGTCGGCGTCGTCAGCCCGAACGCATGCCGGTAGGACACACTCCCATACGGAACCAGCGTCAGTTTCCGGACATGCACCTCGGAGGACACACGACCACCAAAGGTTGAAAACGTCACACCGGTATCCGTCGCCTTACCCGCCAGAGCCGCGCTGCCGCCCTGTTCGTGATAACCGTTCGTATGCAGGTTCACATAAGCGACATTCGCAAACGGCTCGACCACCGTATGCGCAATACGGAGCTTATAGCTCAACTCGCCAAAACCCTGCGCCGTCCCGCCAAGATAACTGCCCGCAAGCCGCTCGCCAAGGCCGGGAAGGGCTACAGTCCGGCTGGTGCTGAGCATATCCCACGTATACGTCGCACCCAGCCGCAGGTTCAGCCTGCCCCAATGCGTGCCGCCATACCCACCAATCGAAACATTGTTGCTGTGACCTGAGGAATTACGATCACCACCAAGATCAAACATGGACCGCCCATAGCTCACAAGCCCACCCACGCGCCAGGTCCGTGCGACCAGTGTGTCCGCTCCCATCACAAAACCGGCGGTCGAATGCTGCATGGCGGCCACATTGCCATCCCCGGAATTGTGCCCGAGGCTGCCGTAGGCCGTGCCCCACAGCGCAACCCCGCGGGACTGGCACCCACCCTGAGTGCGACCGGCCTTCAGGCTGGCCGTATGGATCGTGCCGTTCATCGAAGCCCCGTCACAGTCCGCGCTGTTCAGACGGTCCAGCGCAGCCTGCCTGACAAAAAAGCTGTCCTGAACCAGTGCTGTGCGCGCGGAGGCATGAATCTCGCCAGAGAGGGAATTGAACGCCGAGCGCGCGCCCTGTCCGTCAAGCTGCAAAACGGCGGCTGACACAGGACTGGATACCGGCAGGGCGTCCAGCAGCCCGGCAACGACCCCGCCATTACGGGTTCTGGCAACAGAGGCGAACGTGGTCTGGTTGCGCGTGAGCATCACGTCAACAGTGTTGTCTGTATAAAACAGGGAGGGAGACAGGAAGGCGTAGAAACTGGCGAGATTGGTGTTCAGGCTGTCATAACGGCCTGTGACTCCGCTGGCTGCCGACACAATCTCGTAAGCCTGCCCATATTTCAGGGTCGGTCCGTTCGTAGTCAGGGTAACCTGCCCGCCGTTCAGGGTCACCGCGCCACTGACCTGTAGCCCGTCGCTGGTCTGCACATCCGCCGACACCCCGTTGACGGTTACAGTAGCACCTGTGCTGCCTGTTCCGCCGTTGACCCGGAGTACACTGTCGCTGCTACTGACATAATTGCCGCCAACCGTCATCTGGTTCCCGGCGTTGGCGCCAGCAGCATTGAGCGCAATCGTGCCGTTATTGGTCACATCACCACTGGCCTGCCAGGCATTGCCGCTCGAAAGCGCCAGAGTACTGCCTGAAGCCACCTGGATCGTTCCCACGCTGGCATTGCCATTGGCCGTGAAGAGGGTTGTATTTGTGCCGTCCCCAACAGTGATGGCGGATGCGGACGTACCCGTAATATCACCATTGACGACAGATGAAGACGGACTGCCACTGGCCAGCAGATTGAGCGTTGCCCCCCCCAGTACAACCGTGCCATTGAGCACGCCGTAATTGTTGACAGCCGTAGTGACGACACCCGCCGCATTATTGATCGAACCAAGCGTGCCCGTAATGGTGCCATAGTTGTTCAGAACACCTATAGTGCCACCAGTATTATTGTTACCGTTGATATTGTCACCACTATTGTTGACCCCATATTGGGTACCATTAATCGTGCCGTAATTGTCCAATCTGCCGATTTGGCCACCCGAAACGTTACTAAGCCCCGAACCACCGTTCAAACCACCATTATTGAAAATACTTCCGCCCTTACCATTTACCACTATAGTGATCTGGCCTGCATTATTGTACACACCACCGAACACGCCAGCACCATGGATCGTGCCATTATTGAGAATTGTCTGAATCTGACCATTATAATTACCAACCCCACTCCCGGCTACAGTACTCTGAACGACACCTTCATTGTCCAGAATGCCAATCTGACCACCGGTACCATTAAAGATACTTCCCGAAGCCGCAGTAATGGTGCCACCCTTGTCATTGATCAGGGACGTGATCGTACCGTTATTGAAAAAAGCCCTATACCCTAAACCTCCGGTCAGTGTGCCTGTACTCCCGTTTTCAAACGAACCCATCTGTCCATTATTGGCTATTGCGAGATTACCACTAATGGTGCCATTGTTAACCAATTGGGCTATCTTGCCACTCTTGTCATTGACCAGCCCCTGCCCGGCAGTCCCTGTAAGACTTCCACTATTGGCAATATTCAGACTGTCACTGATATTGGCACTATTATAAAGCCCGATATTTCCACTTGTTGGTGCATTAACCATAACCTGTGGAGTATCCTGAGTAATACTCACGCCCGCAACAGGAGCCGCCATCGTCCGCGTTGCAGACAGACTGACGGCGATCAGAAAGCCGACCCCACCACTCACATTCCACAGTAATGAAGAATTCATAGACATTTTTACTTATCTCTTTGCTGATCTTACACACACGTCCTGATCTGAAGAATGAAGTCCAAGGCAATCTGAAAAACTGGTCTGCAAAAATGCGCGCAAAACCATAAACATCCTCAGCCTGAGCGCCTTGATGTTCACAGGTCACACTAGTTTTGATGCAGATCAACATGCACCAAGCATGCAGGTTGACAATCGGCAACCCGAGAAACAGGAGCGCCATCAAAATGATAACGGCCAGGAAAAACTTCCCGAGCGTCCTGTTTCATTAACTCAGCAGGCTGACACCCGCCCTGAATGAGATATGTCGGGTAACAAAGAATGATACCAATGGCGTTAGTCGCCATGCCCAATTCCTAGGAAAATGTAGGCAAGCGCACCAAAACACGCTCTTGTTTACGCCTTCAGATACTCAATGTGCACTTTCAATGCCTTTCGTGTCATAATCGTTGCCTCTCTCAACAGAGTCGGCCGCACTGACTCTGTTTTTTGGTCCAACAACTTGGGGATTACCTCAGGTCATTACCCGGAGGATGGCATGTCATTTCCCATTTGGCAACCACGATTAGAGATTTCGGGTCTGGAAACTTCCAGTTCTTAAGATTTTTGTAAAATACCAAGATAAATTCTTGCCGAAATGAACATATAATGGGAAAGATAACTTTGAATTCAGATTTCGGCCCCGACGAAAAGGAAGCCGAAGTGGCAGAGCGTGCTTTGCGGCTTCAGCAGGCAGTGCAAGCGGCTGGAGGCAATACGCAGGTTGCCATTCGTGCACAAATGCCTCTAAGCACTCTCAGTCGTTATCTCTCTGGTCGTGACATGAAAGCGACTGCGCTGGTCGCTCTGGCGAACGCCTGCAACGTAAGTGTTGAATGGCTTGCTAAAGGACATGGCACACCCAACAGAGAAATGGCTTTAAGTAAATTACCGAATGATCAAGTAACTCTGGATCAGAACACGTTAAATGTTCGCTATTTTGATGTTGATGCCTCTGCCGGGTTTGGTCGCCTTGATTACTATCAGGAAAAACCAGTATTTATCCCTATCTTCAAGGCCGCTCTGGAAATGGCCAAGTGCGTTGCAAAAGATACAATTATCATGCACGCTTCCGGGGATAGCATGTCTCCTATCATCAACAGTGGAGATGCCATGGTCATAGATACAAGGAGAACAGATCAGCTTTTTGGTATCTATGTTTTCGTGATGCATGGCGCGGTATTTGTAAAACGTTTATCAGCAAGAACAGACGGCACAATTCTTGTATCAAGCAACAACAAGAACTATCCGCCTGAAGAAGTACTGATGTCCTCGGTACGCTGGGGAGAACCAGACAGCACTGACACAATGTGTATCGTTGGCCGGGTCGCCATGCTGATGACAACCACCCTTTAGATGAAACCCTAAAAGATGGACCTCGCAGCTACAGAACGTGTGGCAGGATAGCCCATAAAAAAATAGCGCCCTTGTGGGGCGCTATTTTTTGCATGGCAAAGGATTTTGCCAAACCGGGATGGTGCAAACCACCCCGGCTTTTTTATGCTCAGTCTTCGGTGTTACGGCGACGGATCGCTGCACCCAGAATATCACCGAGCGATGCACCGCTATCTGCGGAGCCGTATTCGTTGATAGCCTGCTTGTCTTCTTCCACTTCGCGGCCCTTGATGGTCAGGGCAACTTTGCGGGATGCACGGTCAACGGACACAACCTTGGCGTCCACACGTTCGCCAACGGCGAAGCGTTCGGGGCGCTGTTCGGCTTTGTCACGAGCCAGTTCCGCACGACGGATGAAGCCGCTCAGAACGTCGTCAACCTTCACTTCAATGCCGTTGGTCTGCACAGCGGTCACGATGCAGGTAACGATCGTGCCCTTCTGGATGCTGGCCAGCGCATCGGCTGCCGGATCTTCCTGAAGCTGCTTGATGCCAAGGGAGATACGTTCTTTTTCCACGTCCACGTCCAGAACCTTGGCTTTTACAACCTGGCCCTTTTCGTAGTTCTTCATGGCTTCTTCGCCAGCTTCGTCCCAGGACAGGTCGGACATGTGAACCATGCCGTCGATGTCTGCGGACAGGCCGATGAACAGGCCGAATTCCGTAATGTTGCGGATTTCGCCTTCCACGGTGGAGCCAACCTTGTGTTCTTCGGCGAACTGTTCCCAAGGATTGCGCTGAACCTGCTTCAGACCCAAGGAGATGCGGCGCTTGGAGCTGTCCACATCCAGAACCATCACGTCCACTTCCTGAGAGGTCGCAACGATTTTGCCGGGGTGGACGTTCTTTTTCGTCCAGGACATTTCGGAAACGTGCACCAGACCTTCAACACCGGGTTCCAGCTCAACGAATGCGCCGTAATCGGTAATGTTGGTCACGCGGCCCGTAAAGCGAGCGCCCGGCGGGTACTTAAGTGCCACATTTTCCCACGGATCAGCTTCAAGCTGCTTCATGCCAAGGGAGATGCGCTGCGTTTCGGGGTTGAAGCGGATCACCTGCACGCGTACCGGCTGGCCGATCTGCAGTGCTTCGGAGGGGTGGTTGATGCGCTTCCATGCGATGTCGGTCACATGCAGCAGGCCGTCAACGCCGCCCAGATCAACGAACGCACCGTAATCGGTGATGTTCTTGACCACGCCATCAAGGATCATGCCTTCGGTCAGGCCCTGGATCAGTTCGCTGCGCTGTTCAGCACGCGTTTCTTCCAGAACGGCACGACGGGAGACAACGATGTTGCCACGTGCACGGTCCATCTTCAGAATCTGGAACGGCTGGGGCACACCCATCAGCGGGCCGACGTCACGCACGGGGCGGATGTCCACCTGGCTGCCGGGAAGAAACGCCATGGCGCCGCCCAGATCAACCGTAAAGCCACCTTTAACGCGGCCATAGATGGTGCCGTTAACGCGCTGGTTGGCTTCGAAAGCTTTTTCGAGGCTGGTCCAGGCTTCTTCACGGCGTGCTTTTTCGCGGGAGAGAACGATGCTGCCGTCGCGGTCTTCGTAACGCTCGACGTACAGTTCGATCACATCGCCCGGCTGCACTTCAGGCTTGACGCCCGGAGGTGCGAATTCACGCAGGGAAACGCGGCCTTCGCTCTTCAGGCCGACGTCAACAATGGCGTAATCGTCGGTCAGACGAACAACGCGACCGCGAACAACGGACCCGTCAAAGCCGGAATCGCGGCCAAGGGTCTCATCAAGAAGGGCGGCAAAATCTTCGCCACGGAAGTGATCCGTGGTCTGGGTGGTGGCTGAAGCCATGTGGTACCGTAAATCCTGAGCCCGCCAGCAACATGCGTGCAGGCTGTTCCTGCGCACCGCAAACTGCGGCACGACTTGCCCGACGGAACGGATGGGTAGCAATACCCCCCGCTTTTTGGGTCAGGCCAGACTGTTATCCAGAAAAACCCGCCATCGGGGCGGATTTCTGTTTGCACAGAGAACACCTGACCCCGGTTTGTCAACTTAAAGCGCCATCCATCACGCAAATGAGGGGCAAAAAATGCGTAACCACGGCTTGCGCCCCCTGTACGGGGGCCTGCACTCAGCCCCGTGCGGCCACGAGTCGTTCCCGCGTAAACCGCAAGGCTTCGGCCAGAACGGCCTGTGCATCCAGCGTGTCCGTCTCGATCACATATGCGTCATCCGCAACCCGCATGGGTGCGGAATCCCGGCTTGCATCGGCTTCGTCACGCGCGCGCAGGGCGTCTTCCATGGCCTGAAGCTGCGTTTGCGCATCGGGGGCGGCCGGGTCCCCTCCGCTTTGCAAAAAGCGCCTGAGCGTGCGGGTGGCGGGGGATGCGGTAATGAACAGTTTGACATCCGCATCGGGGAAAATGGCAGTGCCAATATCCCGCCCGTCCAGCACGGCCCCCTGCCGGGCGGCAAACCGGCGCTGGGTTTCCACCAGAGCGGCCCGTACCGCAGGCTGGGCCGCCACCTTGCTGGCTGCCAGAGCGGCATCTGGCAGGCGCAGGTCCTTGCGCTGCATGTCCTCTGGCGTCAGGGCCTGGGCAAACCGCTCGGCGGGTTGTGCGGGGTCCTGCCCGGCATCAAGGGCCAGCCGCCCGACTGCACGGTAGAGCAACCCTGTATCCAGATACGGCAGGCCCAGTGCTTCGGCCAGCTTGCGGGCCAGAGTGCCCTTGCCAGCAGCTGCGGGGCCATCCACGGCAATAACGGGGCCGCCGCGCGTCATAGTGCAAACCCCGCGCCAAGGCTGTTCATGAGCTGCAAATAGCCGGGGAAGCTGGTGTCTATGAATGCGGTATCATCTATTTCCACCGGGTTCTGGGCCACCAGCCCCAGCACGGACGCGCTCATGGCCAGCCGGTGGTCCATATGGGTCTGCACGACGCCCCCACCGGGAATGGCGTTGCTGGTGCCGTACACAACCAGATCATCCCCCTCCACCGCGGTTTTAACGCCGTTGTTTTCCAGCAGCGCCACGGTTGCGGCCAGACGGTCGCTCTCCTTCACGCGCAGTTCTTCCACCCCGCAAAAGCGCGATACGCCAGAAGCATGCGCCGCTGCCACAGCCAGAATGGGGTATTCATCAATCATGGACGGAGCACGGTCCGCAGGTACGGTCACGCCTTTGAGGCTGGATGCACGTACATGCAAATCCCCCACCAGTTCTCCCCCCTCGGTGCGGATATTGGTGACCTCAAGCTGTGCGCCCATTTCCTGCAAGGTAATGAACAGGCCGGTGCGTAGGGGGTTCAGCCCCACGGTGGAAATTGTAATATCCGCCCCCGGCACCAGCAGTGCCGCAACAATAGGGAAGGCGGCGGAGGACGGGTCCCCCGGCACCACCACATCGCGCGCAACAAGGTCCGGGCGGCCCTGCAGCAGAATAACCCGGCCACCCTGTGGGGTTTCCTCCACCTTAACGTGCGCGCCAAAGTGGCGGAGCATGTTTTCGGTATGGTCACGGGTGGCCACGGGTTCTTCCACCCGTGTCTGCCCCTGTGCGTTCAGCCCGGCCAGCAGCACGGCGGATTTGACCTGAGCAGAGGCCACGGGCAGGCGGTAATCCAGCGGCCTGGGGTCCGCCAGACCATGAATGGCCATGGGCAGACGTCCGCCCTCACGCGCCATAAAGGTGGCCCCCGTACCTGCCAGCGGGTCCATAACGCGCTTCATGGGCCTACGGCGCAGGCTGGCGTCCCCCGTCATGACCGACACCATGCCGTGGCTGGCCAGAATACCGGACAAAAGACGGGCCGCCGTGCCGGAATTGCCCATATCCAGCACATCCTCAGGCTCACGCAGCTTGCCAATGCCCAGACCACTCACGCGCCAGTCCCCCGGTGCGTGCTGCGCTACCTGTGCGCCCAGCGCGCGCATGGCCGCCGCAGTGCGTAGAACGTCCTCCCCTTCCAAAAGCCCGGTAATATGGGTTTCCCCCCGTGCGAGGGAGGCAAACATAAGGGCGCGGTGGCTGATGGATTTATCACCCGGCACACGGATGGAACCGGAAAGAGGGGCCTGCGCGCGCGTAACCCGCAGCGGACGGGCGGAGGGAGAGGATGCGTGTGTCATGCTCTTTTCATTCCGGCGGGACGGCCTGCAAGTCAATCCGGGCAGGGGCAGAAAAAAAGGGGCGGGGATGCAGAAAATACCATCTTTTACAAACTCCGGGTTTGACACGACCCGAAACACAGTGGCATTGGGCATCGCCTTAACAGTCTGGTTCGAGTCCTGTCCCAGCACTCCGGTGCTGTTCGGGGTTCGTTCGTGTTCCGGGGCGTTGGCCCCAATATCTGCTCAGGATTGACAGGTAGCAAGATGTCCCAGCCCGATCTCGGCACCAAACGCGTCTGCGTGTCCTGTGGTGCCCGTTTTTATGACCTGAACCGCGCACCCGCCATTTGCCCCAAATGCGGAACGGAACAGCCTGCTCTGGTGCCGCGCCTGCGCCGCAACTCTGACAGTCTGTCCCCCGTTCCAGCGAGTGCTGCCCCCATCAAGAAGGCCGATGAAGATATCGATATCGACACCGATGACGATACGGACGACGATGATGTGATGGAAGACACCGCTGATCTGGATGATGATGACGACGACATCAGCTCAGACATCGATGTCAACACGGATTCGGAAGACCACGAATCCTGATCCCTCAGGGGATTCTGAACATCTTTGTATCAGACCAAAAAAAGCCCGCTGTATGCCAGCGGGCTTTTTTTATGCCCCCAGCCCCGGCTGGCAGGCCGGGGCCAGAAATCAGCTGGCAGGGCGGCGCTCTATTTCCACGCCCACGCCTTCTATTTCTGCAAACACATCCAGTTTTTCTATGCGCACACGCACAACACGTACGCGGTCATCGCTCAGCACGCCGGAGGCTATGCGTTCGGCCAGTGTTTCCACCAGCCGCACATGCCCTTCACGCACAATACGGTGCACAAGCTGGACCACCCGCTCGTACGAGACCGTACGGCTCAGGTCATCCGGCCCGACCTCCAGATCCGTGCGGTCATCCACCCCGTAATGGACCGACACCCGAATACGCTGGGTTACACCCTGCTCATGCGGGAACACGCCAATATGGGCATCAAGCACCATGTTCTTCAAAAACAGGCAACGCAGCGGTGGCTGGTCGGCCCACGGAGCAAAAACGGCCATTCTTTTATTCTTCCACGGCATGTCCGGCCAATGGGGCCGGGGACCATTGCAGGTGTTGCCCACTGTTCAGGGTCAGCATCTGCCCGGTCACAAAGGGCAGGGCCAAAAGGGCAAGGGTTGCCCGCGCAGCCTGATCAGGCAAAGCGTCCTGAGCAGGAGGCACAGACGCGCATTGCTGTGCAGGCGGCTCCTGCATCGGCCCGGAGCCGGGCAGGGCGGAACCGGGCACAGAACCCAAGGCGTTAACCCTGATCCCTCTGGGGGCAAGGGCCTGCGCCATGGTCTGCGTGAGTGTCCACAGCGCAGTCCTGGATACGGTATGGCTGACAAAGTGGGGCGATAGGGGCCATACATGCTCATCCAGCATGTTCAGCACCATGCCCTGTGCCCCTTGGGGCAACCCCCTGGCAAAAGCCTGAATCAGCACAAAGGGCGCGCGCAGGTTGGGCTTCATATGCATCATCCAGCTTTCCAGCGAGGCATTGTCCCATTCATCCTGCTCACAGGTGGAGGTGTTGTTGACCAGCACGCCCAAAGGGCCGCCAAGAGCCTGTGCAGCCTGCCCATACAGGGCCTGCACCTGCTCCTCCCGCATGAAGTCGGCCTGTAACACACAGCCGGTACGGCCTAGCGCGCGCACGGCATGCAATATGCCCTCCGCCCCGGCCCTGTTGGTGCGGTCATGGATGGCCACATCAAACCCGGCCTGCGCAAGACCAAGCACAATGGCCTGACCAAACCGCTCGCTCCCTCCGGTTACCAGAGCGCGGCGTGGTATGGCCGGGCTGATCGGCAGCCTGTCCACGGCTATGGTTCTTCCGTTGATGGTTGGCACCACTCTGTCAGGCAGGGCGACGGGCGCCGAGAGCGGCGGCCAGAGTGCCATCGTCCAGCACATCCAGAGCGCCCCCCATGGGCACGCCCTGCGCCACACGGCTGATGGTCAGTCCCTCGTATGCTTCCAGCTGGTCCATCAGCCAGTGCATGGTGGTGGCTCCCTCCACCGTGGCGCCCAGAGCCAGAATAACCTCGCGCACGGTGCCTTCGTGCAGGCGGGTCATCAGGGCGGAGACGTTAAGGTCTTCCGGCCCAACCCCAGCCAGAGGGGACAGGGTCCCCCCCAGAACCTGATAAACGCCCCTATGGACCCCCGCACGCTCAAGCGCCCACAGGTCCCCTACCGTTTCCACCACACACACCAGCCCCCTGTCACGCAGCGGGTCGGTGCAGATGTGGCACGGGTCCGATGTATCCAGATTCCCGCAGGAGGAGCAGGTGCGAATGGCCTCCCCCGCCCGTTCCATGGCGCGGGCCAGCGGAGCCAGCCGTGTATGGGGTTCGCGGAGCAGGTACAGCGCCACACGCCGGGCCGAGCGCGGGCCAAAACCCGGCAGGCGCCCCAGCAGGCGAATAAGCTGCTCTATTTCCTGACCACCCATGCCCGCCTGCTTTCCCCCGCGCTCAAGGTCGGTTGTGTCTGCGGTTCAGAACGGCAGTTTCATGCCTGCGGGCAGGTTAAGCCCACCGGTGACCTTCTGCATTTCCTCGGCGGCTTTCTCGTCCAGCTTCCTGCGGGCATCCGCACAGGCCGCAACGATCAGGTCCTGCAACATTTCCATTTCGGTCGGGTCGGCCAGCTTGGGGTCGATTTTAATGGAGCGCATGTCTCCCTTGCCGCTCAGCACAACGCTGACCATGCCTGCACCTGCCGAACCATCAATGTTCATGGCTTCCAGTGTGCTCTGCATGGCTTCCATCTTGGACTGCATCTGCGTAGCCTGCTTCATCAGTGAGGCAAGGTTCTTCATGGTCATCCCCTTAGCTTGTCTGTCTGCCGCGTGGTGCGGCTATGGCGCACCCCTGCGGCGCATCACCTGTTCCCTATCTGGCCCAGAACGTGCTGTTTTGCCAGCCCGGCCCGCTCACTTCAGTCCTGTGAGGCACCGGGGTCGTATGGTCGGTCGTCTTCATCCAGCGGCTGCGCGTCCAGAGGAGCAAACAGCAGTTCGGGCGGCTCCTCGGGGGGGAGGCCGTAATCATCCAGCCCGTGGTCATTCACCTCACCCAGCTGCGCATCGGGAAACGCGTTCAGAATAGCCCGGACCAGCGGGTGCGCCTCTGCCTCGCGTCGGCGGAACTGGATAACCTCCGCTCCCTGCGCGTCCAGCGTGGGCTCACCGTCCTCCTGCCCGGCTTCAATCTGCCAGCTTATGCCCGTTGCGCGGTCCAGCACGCGGCGGAGCTGCGGCACAATATCGCTCGGCACCCCGCGCTCAAACCGCAGGACAATCCGCCCGGGGGCAAAAGAAATCAGATGCGCGGCATGCCGTAACTGCCCGTGCAGGATTGCCTCGCGCTGCTCCCTGACCAGCGCCACGGCCTCCCGCCACGTCCGCGGGACTGGCGGAGGGGCCAGCTCAGCCGGGGCTTCAGGCTGCACAACAGGAACCGCTGCCTGTACGGGCGCGGCCACGGCCATACCGCCGGAACTGACCATACGCAGGCGCGGCGGCTCATGCCCCCCTGCTGCATCACCCTGCGGAGCCACAAAAGCGCCGGTCCCGTTCGAGCCAGCCATCCCCACAGGCGCACCAGCCAGCCCGGACGGACCACTGGCCTGTGGCACGGAAGGAGGGACAGATGATCCGCCACGCCCGGCATCGTCCTGCGTAACGCTCAGGCGTTTGACCAGATCCTCGGGCGAGGGCAGGTCGGCCACGTAGCACAGGCGGATCAGCACCATATCTGCTGCGGCACGGCGGTCTGGTGCACTCTCCACCTCCCGCACACCCTTGACCAGCATCTGCCATGCCCGCATGAGCACGGGCACGGTAAAGGTGCTGGCCATATGTGTGCCCCGCACCCGCTCGGCCTCTGGCATATCCGCCGAGTCCCCCAGACCGGGCACAGCCCGCAGGCGGGAGACAATATGCACAAGTTCCAGCATATCCCCCAGCACAAGGCCGGGGTCGGCCCCACGAGCATAGGCTGCATCCAGCAGGGCAAGAGCCTTGTCGGGCTTGCCGGTCAGCACCGCATCGAGCAGGTCAAACACCACCTCGCGGTCCGCCAGCCCCAGCATGTCGCTCACAATGCCTGCGCCAATAACCCCGCCTTCATCCGTCACACCACTGCCCTGGGCAATAGCCTGATCCAGCAGGGAGAGGCCATCCCGCACCGAGCCGTCTGCCGCGCGGGCGATCAGGGCCAGTGCATCGTCGGAGAGCGCAACGTGTTCCTTTTGTGCAATCCGGGCGAACAGACCGGCCAGTTCTGCCTGTGGCACGCGCCGCAGGTCAAACCGCTGGCAGCGCGACAGAACCGTGACCGGCACCTTGCGCAGTTCGGTCGTGGCAAAAATGAACGTCACCTGCGCAGGCGGTTCTTCCAGCGTTTTGAGCAGGGCGTTAAAGGCATTGCGCGAGAGCATATGCACTTCGTCGATGATAAAGACCTTCATACGCCCCTGCATGGGGCGGAAGCGCGTGGCCTCTATGATCTCGCGCACATCATCCACCCCCGTGCGGGAGGCCGCATCCATTTCCAGCACATCGGGGTGGCGGTCAGCCAGAATGGCCACGCAGTTGGGGCATACACCACACGGGTCAGCCGTGGGGCCGCCGTTGCCATCCGGTCCGGTGCAGTTAAGGGCGCGGGCAATAATGCGCGCGGTCGTGGTTTTGCCCACCCCGCGCACCCCGGTCAGCATAAAGGCATGGGCCACACGCCCCAGCGCAAACGCATTGCGCAGGGTGCGGACCATGGCCTCCTGGCCGATCAGGTCCTCAAATGTTGTGGGGCGGTATTTGCGGGCAAGCACCCTGTAGGGAGGGGCTGCGGCATCGGGCGCTGGCGGGGGAGGCGCGGAGGGGGCGGGAGCCGGATCGGCATCACCAAACAGGCCGGGGCCTTCCGGTTCCGGACTGGGAAGCCCCTCATCGTGAGGGAACTGCTCGTCAGTCGTATCACTCATGCCATGCCCGCAGACTGTGTAAGGTCACGCCCCGCATGCGCGGTTTGACCGGCGCAGAATGGTCTGATCCACAAGGGCGGAAAATTAGGGTGGAAAGCCGAACAATGACCCGGACGAAACTCACCATGGCTGCTTCCTTCCGGACCTGACCGGTTTAGCAAGGTGTCCGTCCACCGCCGACTTTCCGAGGTCACACCTAGCACCAAATCCAAGCCCATGCCAAGCCTGCTGGCAGCTTTTCC
This sequence comes from Acetobacter lovaniensis, assembly GCF_014207635.1. GTDB lineage: Bacteria > Pseudomonadota > Alphaproteobacteria > Acetobacterales > Acetobacteraceae > Acetobacter > Acetobacter lovaniensis. The sequence continues at coordinate 113,955 of NZ_JACHIE010000009.1, read as the reverse complement.
GGGTTGTTTCTTTACCTATCCGACACAGACAGGCTAGAAAACAGGGTAATTGGTGCGCAGTGTCGCAGACTCAGGAGAATTGTGCTCGTGTCCGGTTTTCGTTTGTATCATGCCGCTATGGCATCCGTTCTTCTGGCCGGTGGCCTGAGCGCAGGCTCCCCTGCCATGGCCGATGATGAGACAGCCCCGCGCAACAACGTCAACAACGTCCAGTTGCAAAAGGAACTTGCGGTTCTGCACCTCAAGCCCGATGCGGCCGGGCCTGCCTGTATTGAATCGCTCAAGGACCTGCACAAAACGCAGGACCTTTTGCAAAAGGACGAAGAAAACACCCGCAATCAGGACCTGACGGTTGCCGAGGACGTACTTGAATCCGACTTTGAAAATTCGATCGAAGCCTGCGCCGCCGATGTGGAAAAACTGTGCGAGACGCACAACCCCTCCACCGAACTGCGCCACGCCTGCGAAAAAATAGACAGCCTGCCTTCCAAGGATGCACAGGCAGCCGACTAGGCCCCACCCATCCCCCCGAACCCTGAAAACCTTACCGCGGGCCATAGCCGGACATGCCACAGCCGCACACCCAGCCCACAGCCGTCGCACGCATACCCTGCCCGGCTGGCCCTTATGGGTGGCGGCCTCTGGTGCTTAGCGCGGCTCTGTTTTTCATCATCGGGTTTGTCACATGGCTGAATGGCCCGCTGATCTCTTTTGTGCGGGTCGCCTTTACCCTGAATGATCTGGCGGCATTTATGGTGCCGCTTGTTTTTTACTTTTCCTATTTTGTCTTTTCCATCCCCGCGAGCCTGAGTGTCACACGCACCGGCTTTAAAAACGGGCTGGTTTATGCCCTGCTGGTCATGGCGGGCGGCATGGGGCTGACCGGGCAGTGCCTGCATGCACGCTCCTACCCCGGTGCGCTGGGGGGCTTTCTGGTGCTGGGCATGGGGCTGGCCCTGCTGCAGGTGGCCATTAACCCGTATGTCAGCTTTCTCGGCCCCGAAAACCGCAGTGCGCAGCGTATTGCCATTATGGGCATCTGCAACAAGCTGGGAGGCATTGTGGCCCCCGTTGCGCTGGCCACACTGGCCATGCGTCACATGACCGACATATCCGCGACCCTGCCGACCCTGACCGACCCGGTTCAACGCCTGTCTGTACAACAGGATTTTCTGAACAGTGTTTACTGGCCCTATATGGGCATGGCGTTTTTTCTGGCCCTGACAGCCCTGTGGGTTTTGCGGTCATCCCTGCCAGAAATTCGTACAGATATTTGCAAAAACAGGTCTTCAAAAACAAGTTTTATAAAAATACTTCTCTCCTCCCTTAATGCCAGAACCCTGCTGGGTGCTGGAGCAATGTTTTTTTATGTGGGGGTAGAAGTACTCTCCGGTGATGCTGTGGGAACCTACGCACAGGGTTTTGGCATATCCCTTGACCAGACAAAGTTTTTTACGTCCCTTACTCTTTTTTTCATGCTCTGCGGGTATGTGGCGGGGCTTGTCCTGTCCCCCCGCCTGATCACACAGGAACGCTATCTCCCCCTCTCCTGCCTGTATGGGGGGCTGCTCAGCATGGGAGCGTGGGTTACGCACGGCTACATGTCCGTTGCCTGTGTTACCCTTCTGGGTTTTGCAAATTCCATGATATTTCCATCCCTGTTTCCACTGGCGCTGAAAGGCTCTGGCCAACATACGGCGCAGGTTTCGGCTTTTCTGGTCATGGCATATTGCGGAGGCGGGGTTGTGCCGCAGCTTTTTGTTCTTTTAAAACCTGTCATGGGTTTTCAGGCCGCATTCACATGCCTTACCCTTTTATCCTACGCTCTCATCACCCTGTACGCGCGCCACTTCATGAGCAGGGATTTACGCAAAACTCCGCTTATGATGAAGGAAATCTGAAGCATGACCGAACTCAAAGGGCACCTTGTTCTGCCCGAACGCATTGTTCCAGGCCATGTGACCTTTACGGAGCAGATACAGGCCGTAACGCCAGATAACGCCACCATTCCCGACCGTTACATTCTACCCGGCTTTATTGATAGCCATGTGCATGGCGGCAATGGGGCGGATACCATGGATGGCGTACAGGCCATTCACACACTTGCCCGCTTCCATGCCCGCCATGGCACCACCACCATACTACCCACCACCATTACCAGCCCCTGGGCAGACGTGCTTGGCGCACTTGCCGCCATTGCCGAAGTGCGCGGCACCACCATACCAGACGGCCCAAACATACATGGTGCCCATCTGGAAGGCCCGTTTGTCAGCCCGCACAAGCTGGGAGCGCAACCTCCCTACGCCTTGACGCCAACCCCGGAGCGCGTGGCGGAAGTTCTGGCGTTTGACTGCGTACGCGTTGTAACCCTTGCCCCTGAACTCCCCCATGCGCAGGAAGCCATGCAGCTTTTTGCGCAGGCTGGTGTGCGGGTCAGCCTTGGGCACACCCTTGCCGGGTATGAAGAAACCGAGCAGGCCATATGCCGCATCTGCTCCGCAGGGGGCGTAACAGGCGCCACCCACCTGTTTAACGCCATGGCTGGCATAGAAAGCCGCAAGCCCGGCCCGGCCACGGCCCTGATGTGCAGCGATGCCTACGCCGAACTGATTTTTGATACACACCACGTCCACCCCGCCACCTTCCGGCTGGCCCAGCGCGTTATGCCCGAACGCCTGCTGTTTGTAACAGACGCCATGCGAGCCGCCGGGCTACCCGATGGTCCAAGCCTTTTGGGGGGGCAGCAGGTTATGGTGGAGCACGGCGCGGTCCGCCTGCCCGGCGGTAATCTGGCCGGGAGTGTGCTGACACTGGATACCGCGTTGCGCAACGCGGTGCAGGCGGGCCTGCCGTTGCATCAGGCCGCCGTGCTGCTCACACGCAACCCGGCCCGGTATCTGGGCCTGCATGACCGGGGCACCCTGCACGCAGGCAAACGCGCCGATTTTGTTGTTATGGATAACGCACTCACCGTGCAGGAAGTCTGGGTGGCTGGCCAGCGTATTGCCTGAGCAGGCGGCACACCCATCTAGCCCACAACAGGGCCACCACCCCGCGCCGTTTTGTTACGACTCGGGAAGGTGCAAAATCAGGTCCACACCTTTGCGGCTGCCCAGCACGGCGGCTTTTTCCTTAACCGTCAGGCGGCGTTCCGCATCCGGCAGGGTAGGTGCTTCCGCCAGCTTGACCAGACCGACAAGCTGATCGGCGTTAATGGGGTCCCCCGCACGGCGCTCGGCTGGCAGCATGGCAATATGTGCCTGACACAATGCGGGATCAGCCCGCAGGGCGCGCAGGGCATCGTCGGGTAGGGTTGGGGTTTGATCCTGCGCCTCTTCTTGCTCAAGCTTTTGCAGGACGTCGGGGGTCCGTGTTTCTTCGGGTACCAGCAAAAGCCCTGCCCGCCTGAAACCAAGCCCCACATTCCGGCTGCTGGTAAAGGCAACCAGAGGAATGGAAAACACCAGCCCAAGCAGAACCGGCGTCATCCAGAAAAACAGGGAGGGAGAAACAACCCATGCTCCAGCCCCCAGCACCAGCCCGAACAGGGTAAAGCGCGCGTACTGGCGCACCACCTCCATGAAGGGAATACCGCCATCATCTCGCCGCTGGGTGTTCCAGCCGGAATCATGCCCGCTCAGGATCGAGATAACACCCGATGTCTGGATAAGCATGGCAATGGGTGCGATCAGGCCGCCGATCAGCGTTTCCACCAGCACGGACACAGCCGCACGGACCGGACCACCACTGCCGCGCCGTGCCTCGGGGTCCAGCAGCAGGGCAATATAGGCCAGCAGCTTGGGGGCAAGCAGCACAACCATTGTGCCAATAAACACGTATTTGGCCTGCACCGGGTCCACATGTGGCCAATGCGGGTACAGGAGCTTGGTATCCCCAAAATATTCGGGACGCTGAAAATGCGCCTGAAGCGAAATTAAAATCCCGGTCAGCAGGAACACCAGCCACAGGGGCGAGGTCACATACGCGCCAATGCCCACAACCATGTGCATGCGGCTGACCCAGTGCAGCCCCTTGGTGGGCAGCACCTTGACGTGTTGCAGGTTGCCCTGACACCAGCGCCGGTCACGGATGGCGACATCGGTCAGCGAGGGCGGGCTTTCCTCATACGATCCATCCAGTGCGGGGATCATGTGAATGGCCCAGCCACCACGGCGCATCAGAGCCGCTTCCACAAAGTCGTGGCTGAGAATATGCCCGCCAAAAGGCGGCTTGCCGGGCACATGGGGCAACCCCGCCTGACTGGCAAAGGCGCGGGTACGAATAATGGCGTTGTGCCCCCAGTAATTGCCTTCCGAGCCATGCCACCAGGCAATGCCATACGCAATAATGGGGCCATACACACGCCCCGCAAACTGCTGCAACCGGGCAAACAGGGTGGTGCCCCCCACAATAACAGGGAGTGTCTGGATCAGCCCCACACCGGGGTTGCGCTCCATGGCATCCGCCATACGCACCAACGTTTGGCCGGACATGACGGAATCCGCATCCAGCGTAACCATGTGGTCGTATGCGGCCCCAAAGCGGCGCACCCATTCCCCCACATTGCCCGCCTTGCGCTCTACATTGTTGTGCCTGCGGCGGTAAAAAATACGCTCATGCCCGCCAACCTGCTCCCGCAGGGCGAGAAAAGCCGCTTCTTCCTTGACCCATACATCCGGGTTGGTCGTGTCGGAGAGGATAAACAGGTCAAAACTGCCAAGCTGCCCCGTTTCCTCCAGACTGCTGTAAATGGCCCGCAGCCCGGCCATAACACGGTGGGGGGGTTCGTTATAGGTGGGAAGCAGCAGGGCGGTTCTGCGGGTCAGCCGGGGCAGGGGGCCTGTGCGGCTAATGCCAAGCCCAAGGCCGCCATGTGTCACCAGCGAGCAGAACCCGGCCACCGAAGAGGTAAACGCAAGGGCAATCCACATAAACAAGGCAATGAACAGCACCAGCATGATAACGCCGAGGGCGGACACACCCGCCTCGTCCATAACCATATGCGTGCGCCATGCCCCATACGCCGTGAGCGCAAGCGCGGACCCGATAACCGAAAGACGGCGCAGCACAATGCTGGAAGGCGATGTGGCAGGCGTGCGCCCGCGCCCTTCCATACTGGCGGGTTTTTGCAGGTTCTGGACCGGCATATCCAGCCGTGCTTCGGGGGGCAGGGCTTCAAAAGGTCGTTCAGAGGCACCCGTATTCATATCCGGCATAATCAGGGCGTCCACCGGTACAGCCACTGTTCGGAAATGGGGCCTGAATCCGTTTCCAGCACCGCATTCAGGTCAGCGACCTTGGCATCTCCGGGAATAAACTCAAACGTGGTGCGGATTCCGTTGATAGCCGGATTAGGCTCGACAACCACATTCTGGATTGTGCCCGCCGATGTTTTGGGCGTGACATGGAAATGCGTGTCCTTTGGCAGATGCTCAAAGGGAGTGCCCATAAAGTCTATGGCAAAGAAACGGGCATCATTATTATCCACCACCGAACCCACGCGGGTCGCGCCTATGCGGGCCAGCGGTGTGGGGAAGGGCGCATCCCACCCCCAGTACATGCGGTAGGTAAAGTGGTATTCCTGCCCCGCGCGCAAGGGCTCCTTGGGCCGCCAGAAGGAGACGATGTTATCGTTCACTTCGTTGGGTGTGGGGATTTCCACCAGATCAACCCAGCCAGCACCCCAATCCCCGATCGGTTCGATCCATAGGGAAGGACGTTTTTCGTAATGCAGGGCAAGGTCTTCGTAATCATGGAAGGCGCGCCGACGCTGCATCAGCCCGAACCCACGGGGGGAGACATCCGAGAACGTGGAAAACTGGAGGTCCAGCGGGTTGCGCAACGGGCGATAAAGCTGCTGGTCCGCCCCGGTCCACATTTGCAGGGCTTCGCTGTCATGCGCTGCGGGGCGCCAGTCATCAACATGGTTATGGTCGTTGACGTCAAAATAGAACATGCCGGTCAGAGGCGCGATACCGGACTGCTCGATCTTGGCGCGCGGGAACAGGGTTGTCTGCACGTCAAACACAGTGCTGTCGCCCGGGCGGATGGTAAAGCGGAAGGCCCCCGTTACCGTCGGGCTGTCCAGCAGGGCATGCACAACAATGGACTGTACGCCCGGCTGCGGTTTTTCCAGCCAGAACGCGCGGAACAGTGCGAACTCTTCCCCTTTTGGGTCCCCCGTACCATTGGCGAATCCACGGGCGGAAAGCCCATAATCCTGCCCCTTGGCCACAGCCCGGAAGTAGGACGCCCCCAGAAATACGCAGAACTCCTCCATAACACCGGGGGTGTTAATGGCGGTACGCAGGCGGACACCGGCAAAACCCAGATCATCCGTAACCCGTAAAGCGGGGTCGGAATAAGTGAACAGGTCGGGGGAATAGGGCACAGTCCCCGCCTGTCCGTCCCGGACCTCGTAAATTTCTATGCGGGGGCGATAGAGAAAACCACGGGGGAAAAACTCTACATCGAACGCCAGATTATCCCCCGCCCACAAGGCACGGTCGGGCCGGTAGGCAATGCTCCGATACTGGTCAAACGTCAGGTTATCCAACGCCTTGGGCAGGTTTTGCCCCGGCGGATGATATTCCGCATTGGACAGCCTGCGGGCAATCTGGATTACGGTGCTATCATCAAACTTGCCTGTGGCGCCACTCAGCCCCTCCGCCCGCGCCTTACGGGCGACTCCGCCAACAAGCGACGCCAAAGTCACGCCTGCCCCGGCCCGAATGACCCCTCGTCGCTGTACGTTTGATGACACTGTAATCTCCCGCTATGATCAATAAGTCTCTGGCGCGATTGTACCTACGCCGTACATTTTGTCACTCAGATAAGGTTTTTTGGAGGCATTCAGCCACAGGTGCGAGCAGGGCTTCCATCTGGCTGATACCAGATTGGGCGGCCTGCGTCGCGTCGCGTTCGATCTGGCGATAAAGCGCCAGAACGGTTTTGCCTGTTTCGGTCAGGAATGCGCCACCACCCCCGCCAGGCCGGGTCATGACCAGCGGCTCCACAAAAAGCTGGTTCAGGTTATCCACCAAAAGCCACGTACGCCGGTAAGACATGCCCATGGCACGCCCTGCCGCAGAAATGGAGCCGGTTTCGGCCAACTGTTCCAGCAGGCGGACCTTGCCATGCCCCAGAGCGGCGCGTCCATCGGCATCAACCCGTAATGTCAGTCTCAGTCGCCCTGTCATGATCTCTGCTTTTCAGTCATAAGTGGCTCCGTGCAACACCACGCATAAAGAGCGGAACCTTGGTATGAACACTTCGCGCGCAGATACCATCTGGCGTTTGATGACGCCAGATGATCTTGCCCACGTTACAGCACTGGCCGCCAGTGTGCACCCTGACTACCCCGAAGAGACAGATATTTTTGCCGAACGCCTGCGCCTTGCGCCCACAGGCTGCCTGAGCCTGATACTGGATGGGACGTTTGGGGGATACCTGATCAGCCACCCATGGCGGGGATTGCTTTCCCCCCCGCTGAACACCCTGCTCGGCACCCTGCCAACTCCGGCGGACCGCTGGTATGTTCATGATGTGGCCGTAGCCCCGGCCGGGCGCGGCAGGGGCTACGCACAAATGGCCATTGCCCGGGCCGAAGACGCCGCGCGCAAGGCGGGCCTGAGCACACTGACCCTGACATCCACCCGCCATGCCCTTCAGTTCTGGGCGCGGCAGGGGTTTGTGCCAGATGTGACCAGCGCGGAAGAACAGGCCATTCTGGCATCATACGACCCACAGGCCTGCCTGCTCTCCCGCCGTATCGGGTAGTTAGTCTTCGCCCTCGGCATCATGCTCGGGGGCGACCATCATGGCTTCAGCCACAACGCCTGCGTGTTCACGCACCTTGCGCTCAATATCCGCCGCCATTTCCGGGTGATCGCGCAGGAACTGCTTGGCGTTCTCGCGCCCCTGACCAATACGCTGGCTGTCGTAGGAGAACCATGCGCCGGATTTTTCCACCACGCCGGCCTTTACACCAAGGTCGATGAGTTCCCCCACCTTGCTGATGCCTTCACCGTACATGATGTCAAACTCGACCTGACGGAAGGGCGGGGCCATCTTGTTCTTGACGACCTTGACGCGCGTCTGGTTGCCCGTGACCTCGTCCTTGTCCTTGATCGAGCCGATGCGGCGGATATCCAGACGGACAGAGGAATAGAACTTGAGCGCATTCCCGCCCGTTGTGGTTTCGGGGTTGCCGAACATCACACCGATTTTAAGGCGGATCTGGTTCAAAAAGATCATCAGCGTATTGGAACGTGCGACTGTGCCGGTCAGCTTGCGCAGGGCCTGGCTCATCAGGCGGGCATGCAGGCCCACATGGCTGTCCCCCATATCGCCTTCAAGTTCGGCACGGGGCACAAGGGCGGCCACACTGTCCACCACCAGTACGTCAATCGCCCCTGACCGCACCAGAGTATCGGCAATTTCGAGCGCCTGTTCACCCGCATCAGGCTGGCTGATCAGCAGATTATCAATATCCACGCCCAGTTTTTTGGCGTAGCCGGGGTCCAGCGCATGTTCGGCATCAATAAATGCGCAGGTGCCGCCCCGCTTTTGCGCCTCTGCAATGGCGTGCAGGGCCAGTGTGGTTTTACCCGAGCTTTCCGGCCCGTAGATTTCCACCACACGGCCACGGGGCAGACCGCCAATGCCCAGAGCAATATCCAGCCCGAGCGAGCCGGTGGAGATGACATCCGACTGTTCCTTGGGCCGCTGGCCCAGCCGCATGACGGACCCTTTGCCAAAAGCCCGCTCAATCTGCCCAAGAGCGCCTTCCAGCGCCTTTGCCTTATCCATTCTCTACCATTCCCTCAGCTTATGAGCCGAATACCCAGACCGGACCTCTGCGTGGCCCCGAACCTGAAACCTGTTGGTTCGGGTTTAAAACCCCTGCCACAAACATTTTTGCTCCGCAACGCATCACCACGAAGGCCCGGAGCCCGGCACAAACCCCGTTAAGAATTTGGACCTGTTTTGTTCTAATATAGAACAAAAGAAAAACATGGCAAGGGCGACGTACTGTTCCAGCACGCCACCCCCTGATTTTACAACGCCAGACCTAGTGGGCGACAGGGGTGCTCCCCACCGCAAGACCCGCCCCTCTGGGGTCCGTCCAGCCAAAGCACCGGCCAGCCCCACCAGAAAGCCCACCGGGGCAGGACACAAAGTTGGCCCGCCCGTTGCCATTGGTCACCTGCGGGCGCACGCCCGCAACCGCTGCCTGCAAGGCAATGGCCGCTGTATCAGCCGCCACATTCTGCCCCGAGGCCGCAGCCGCCGCGCGGAAATTCGTCCCCTGATGCACAATGCCCGCCGCCAGCAGGGGGAGCGGCCTTTGTGCGGGAGAGGCCCCCAGCATAATACCGGTCGAACCTGCAATACGCCCCGTGCCGAACAGATTGTTCATGCTCAGCGCGCAGGCCACGGTCTGCCCCTGCCGGTCGGTCACGACAAAAGATGTGGAAGCAGGCAGCGCAGGCAGCGCCCCGCCGGAAGAGAGACTGCCAGAATTCAGCAGCGCCTGCGCATCGGCCACCATGGTCGCACTGCCCTTGCCGCTCTGGCGCGCCCGCCATGCGGCTACAACACGCTCCCCGCCACGGCCACCGGCCATATAGGCCGCCGCCATGCCAACCCCGCCATCGGCCGGAGGAGGCAGGAAGCTGATATCAAGCCCACGGGCATGCACCGTAAGCGGGGGTTCCGCCACGGGAACATCCCCGCGCAGATCAGCAGAGGACAGGCCACCACCCGCAGCCTGTGCGCCTTCAATAAATGTCTGGGCCAGAGCGCCTGTGTACAGGTCGCCCACTCCGGCAATACGCATCCGTTCGAGCGCACCCGCCAGACGGCTCTGCACCAGTATGTCATCCGCTGCCAGAACATGCCCGCTGTCATTGCCAAAAATGGCGCGCGCCTTGTCGTCCGCCAAAAGGGAGGACTGGACCGCGGCCAGATCCGCCGCCAGCAGCCCCCCGACTGGCACCCCGTGAGAGGCCAGATTCCGCGCAGGCACAATAAGGTCTGCAAAATCCACGCTGCCATAACGCATCTGCATCAGGAACAGCCCACGTGCGAGCAGGGGCACGGATGCGGGCCGGTCTGCCTGTGCACTGGTCTGGGTGGCGCCATGAGGCACAAAAACAAACGCCTGCCCCGCAGGCTCACCCGGACGCCATGCAAGGCAGGCCCCGCCCCCACCAAGGGAGGCGCGTGATGGCAGGGAGACCGAAAGCGCAAGCCCCAGTGCCGCAGCCGCGTCCGCCGCGTTGCCACCCTTGGCCAGAATGTCCCGCGCGACCAGAGCCGCGCGTGGTTCATCCGCCGCCACAGCCCCCACAAACCCGCTGACAACAGGCTGGTTCACATGGTTATCCGCCCCCCCACAGGCCGCCAGTGTGCTGGTCAGGGCAAGAGCAAGCGCTGCCGCGCGGGCGCGACCGGACAAGCCGGTGCGGGACAGGACAGAACGGTGTTTGTTGAATCGGGCAGCCACGCCTAGCGCTCTCCACTTCTGGGCCCGTCCGGCGGGCAGACGTTTGGTAATTTAGTCTCATAGCTGGATTACCCTGCTTTGGGGCTATCAGCAACACAACTTGCGTGGCACCTTTCCTGTAGAACACTCTGTGTATTCCCGTGCCCCAGGTGGGCATGCACCGTAGCGTCCGGTTTTACGGATAAGGACACCATGCAAAAACTGACCTCATCTTTCTATCGTCTGGCAGCCTCAGGCGCTCTGGCAACCCTGCTTGCACTGGGCGGCCAGACAGCCGCACATGCGGCAGCCGATGGCAGCTTTACCCCCGCCCAGCGGGCCGAGATTGTCTCGATCGTACGCAACGCGCTCAAAACCGACCCCTCAATCCTGACCGACGCCGTAGCAGCCATGCAGAGCAAAGCGTCGGAGCAGAAGACGACTTCCGCGCTGGACGTCGTCCGCCACAACAGGGCGCAGTTTGGCAACAGCACGAGCGACATCGTTCTGGGCAACCCCCACGGCAGGCTGAGCATTGTCGAGTTTTATGACCCGCGCTGCCCCTACTGCCGCAAGGTACTGCCAGACCTGGACGCACTGATTGCCGCTGAACCGGACCTGAAACTGGTAGAAAAGGTCATTCCCGTACTGGGGCCGAACAGTGTGCTGGATTCCCAGGCCATTATGGCAGCAGGTTTGCAGAACGCTTACAAACCGTTCCAGCAGGCCCTTATGGCCGACACCTCCGCTCCGGGCATGGAGCGTATCCGCCATGCCGCAGCACTGGCGGGGCTGGATGCGGACCGGCTGGTCAGGGACATGAAAAGCCCCGCCGTGGCCACGGCTCTGGCGCAGAACGTCGCTCTTGCGCGCTCGATTGATCTGGAGGGCACGCCAACCTTTATTATTGGCGAACAGCAGATTATTCCTGGAGCCGTCTCTGTGGACGACCTGAAGGCTGCGGTTGAAAAGCTGAAGCAGGCGCATTAACCGCCATAGGCACGCCATCCGGGCACACCCGTGCCCCGGATGATGCTTCTACCTTTTTATGATGCGGCCTCTTTATCAAACTTTCATATTAATTTTATAATTTCCTTGCTTTTTGAAGCCTGACCGACATGGCAGACTTTTCGGCTTCCCCCGTAACGCCTCACGGCAGCAGCCTGCGGAGCGACATAAAACTGTCACTTTACCCTTCGCAAAAACTGGCATTACGGTAAAAAACCCTTTTATTTTAACCAAAAATAGACAAATGACCCTGCAGCAAACATTCGACCAGCACAGCATGGGTTCCCTCGCGCAAGACGGGTTCAGACTCTGTCCGACTGAATCTGGAAGTGCCGTCATGGATATTTTCAGAAACTATCCTGACACCCACCATATTTGCATTATCAACGCCAGAAATATTCCCGTTGGCGTTGTGGAAAGGCAAAGATTCCTTTCCCTCATGTCCAGCCCGTTTTCATATGCCCTGTACCATAAACGCCCGGTTACACTGCTCATGGACGATCGTCCGCTCATGGTGGAGGCCAGAACACCTATTCTGGATTTTACAAAAAAGATTCTGAACAACAAAATATCTGATATTAACAAGTCTTTTATAATCACACATAACCAGTGCTATGTTGGCACGGCCACTCCGTTTGATCTTATGCGGGTGTCCTACCTCCACAGCAACCGCATTTCAGATACGCTCCAGACCAGAACCGTAACGCTGCATGAAACACTGCTTAAAATCCAGACAGCAACCCATTCGATCAGTGCGGAATCCCGCAGCCTGAGGGATGAGTCCGAAAACCTTTCGGAGCGCAACAGAACGCAAAACCGGCATTTGCGGGAATCTGACAAACGCATAAAATCGACTATGGAAAAAACCAAAAGTCAGAATATAAAAATGGAAGAATCCAGAAATTATATTCAGCATGCGTCTACAAACATACGGGAATCCTGTGTAAAAATTAACGACACCATAGAAAAATTCGAAAAAATATCGGAAGCGTCAGAAGATATTGGGAAAATTCTCAATATCATGAAAAATATTTCGTCCCAGATCAATATTCTGGGGATTAACGCAACCATAGAAGCCTCCAAGGTAGGCAGCTCCGGTACCGGGTTTGCTGTCGTTGCACAGGAAATACGGAATCTTTCACGCATGACTTCGGAATCCCTGCTCCGCACAAAAACGCTGATCTCCTATTTGCAGGATGCCATAAACACCTGCTCGGACTCCATGCGCGATAACTCCCAGACATTATCGGGAATTATTCACCATGTTGATAAAATAAAGTGCTCTTTTCAGGAGTTTGAAGAAACCGCATTAGCGCAGAAAGAAGAGATTCTCCAACTGCATCAGATCATGCAGGAGCTCAATGTTTCCACCGCCCAGAATAACGAAACCGTCCATAATACCAATGCAATCTGCGACAATCTGTTCTTCAATGTTTCAGAACTGGCGCAAATAACAAACAACATGCACAGCCTGCCAACACATTATAGCCTGCAATAAAAAACCCTCCATTGCCATGGAGGGTTTTTAAACAGCCTATACCAGACCAGAAACAGGCTGGTTCCGTATCAGGCCACGTTCTCGATTTTTTGCGCAACGGGCTGGGGAATAATACCTTCCTCGCGCAAAAGATGCGCAAGGGCGCGCACCATATCGTCCATCATCTCATCCGTATGGAATGGTCCGGGCGTCAGGCGCAGGCGCTCGGTACCTTCGGGCACGGTCGGGTAGTTGATCGGCGTTGCATAATGGCCAAACTCCACCAGAAGGCGGCGGCATATCCGCTTGCAGCGCTCGGCATCCCCAATGGGAATGGGCACAATATGGCTTGGAGTCATGGTAAAGGGCACACCGGCAGCCCGCAGGCGCTGGCGCATGGTGTGCACACGCTCGAACAGGGCTTCACGCCGCCAGTTTTCCGCCCGCACCTTGCGCACGCTGGTCAGCGCTGCCCCCACCACGGAGGGTGGCAGGGATGTGGTGAAAATAAACCCCGATGCCGTTGAGCGCAGAAAATCCACAATCCCGGCCGAAGCGGTAATGTACCCTCCATGCACGCCAAAGCCCTTGGCCAGCGTGCCCTCAATAATGTCCACCTGATCGGCCACACCATCACGCTGTGAGACGCCGCCCCCTTCCTGCCCGTACAGCCCTACGGCATGCACTTCGTCCAGATAGGTCAGGGCATTGTATTTTCTGGCCAGAGCACAGATCGCGCCAATGTCGGACATGTCTCCATCCATGGAGTACACGCTCTCAAACGCAATCAGCTTGGGGGCGTCGGCCGGGGCCGCAGCCAGCTTGGCTTCGAGGTCCTGCAGGTCGTTATGTTCAAAAATAACGGTCTGGGAGCCGCGCGCACCCTTGATGCCCGCAATCATGGAGGCATGGTTCAGCCGGTCGGAAAAACAGATCCAGCCGGGCATCGATGTCAGGATTGTCTGAAGGCTGGCCTGATTGGACACATAGCCCGAAATAAAGAGCAGCCCGGCTTCCTTACCATGCAGGGCGGCCAGTTCGGCTTCCAGCTGGTTATGCAGCGGGCTGGTGCCTGCAATGTTACGCGTGCCCCCCGCTCCTGCGCCATGCTCGCGGATGGCGGCAATGGCGGCATCCTGCACTTCTGGCACAACGCCCATGCCCAGATAGTCGTTTGTGGACCAGACGATAACCTCACGCCCTTCGGGCATGTTGGCCACGTATTCCTCATACAGGGGAAAGCGTTCTGCCTGACGCGCCAGTGGCGTAAAGGTTCGGTAACGCCCCTGCTGCTTGATCCGCCCCAGCGCTTCCTCACAGTGTTCGTAAAATGGATGCCGGGCGTTCTTGATCGCTCCCACGCTTGCTTTCTCCTCGCTTCTCGTCAGAAACGGTCGGGGCATGGGCTTACCCATCGGCCGTCTGGCCTTGTGTCTTCATACTGTTATGTTTCGGCACGGTCGTCTATCGCACATACACCCGTATGGTGGGCTTCGTCACCGACGAATCCGGCATAGCGGACATTTCCACCTGTGCTTCGGGCACGCCTGCGTCAACCAGTTCCTGCATAATGGCATGTCCATCATGCTGGACGAGGTTCTGCAGGGCAGTCTGCTCCGCCTCCTGCCCTGCCTGTGGTGGCACCAGACAGCTTACAACAAAGAGCACTTCCTTTTTACGCGCAAGTGCCCTGTGCGCAATCTGGTCCACCGGAGCCTTCCATTCCACCTGTGGCGTGCCTGCCACCAGTTCGATCAGGGGCGGCACGGGTGGAGGACCGGGAGGGGGAGGGGGAATATACGGTTTGGGCTCAACACTGGCGGAAGGGTCAAACGTTCTCTGGTCCAGCGGCTTGCACCCGACCATGCCCGCCAGCAGGCAGACCGAGAGCGCCGCCCCAACAGCGCGCCCCCCTTTTGCGGCATGAAAAACAGACAGCATGACCGGACCACTCTCCACTTGAAACAAGGTAGCGCGCCAGACGCACATATTTTGCAAGGTATCCGCCTCTTCTTTCGCGCTCCCACGCGCCCGGCGCAAGCCCTTACGCCTGTAACCCGGCTGCAAAAACACCTGTTCGGCCCCGAAACTGCCTCTTGCAGATACCATTTGCTCTCTGGTTAACTGCCCAGCAGCACCGGGCTGGTTGCACGGAGCACTTCTTGCACTGCACTCCCTTGGGCAGAACACAGGGCTGATGGTCGGCACATCTTCCACAAACCACACCGCCTCGCACGCCTCCCACACGCAGGACGCCCTTGTGCTGCGCATGGACAAGGCAGCCCGCGCCCTTCTGGCCGCCACCAGCACGGAAGAAGATACCCGGACCGAACTCCAGACCATGTGTCTGCCCATAACAGCGCTGTGGTGCCGCATCCTCCGTTTTGACCCCTCAATGCCCACATGGCCCGACAGGGACCGATGCGTGGTGCCTTCTTCGGCCATGCTGCCCCTGCTGGCTGCCATGCTGCGCCTGACAGGCTCCGGCGCGCAGGAGATGGGTACAACGCTGGAATACGGCCAGCACCCGGCCGTGGAAATTGCCACAGGCCCGGCAGGACAGGGCATGGCCGCGGCGGCAGGCATGGCTCTGGCCGAACAACATCTGGCCAAACGTTATGGCCGCTCCCTGGTAAACCACCGCACATGGGTACTGGCGCGCGACAGTGATCTGGTTACAGGTGTCGCGCTGGAAGCCGCGCAACTGGCCAGCCGCTTTGGCCTGAACCGGATGGCTGTACTTGTCTGCCCTTCCCCCCTGACCGACCCGGCTGACTTTTCGGACTCACTGGCCCGCTTCGGGGCATCGGGGTGGAGTGTGCGCAAAGTGCGCGCCCATGACCTTGGCGGCATTATGGCGGCACTTCAGGCCACGCTGCGGGCCAGAAAACCCACCCTTGTCGCCTGCATGCCCGAATGCTGCCCCACCCTGCCCGACCTGCCCGCAGAGGAGGAACTGACCGGCCCATGGAGCCCCACCGCCCGGCGTGGCGGCTCCATCCGCCGCTCCTGGCTGCGCAGGCTGGCCCAGCACCGCGCCCGCGCGGATTTTGAGCGTGACCAGTCCGGCAAGGCCCGTCAGACCATGCGCGAAGACTGGGGGCGGCTCTGGCGGCAGACCCTGCGTGAAGCCCCAGACAGTTCCTCCCAGCAGGCGGCTTTTGCCGGGCTGCGCGCACTGGCGATGCTGCGGCAGGATGTGGCCATTCTGGCCGCGACGTCGAGCACCAGAAGCTCGCGCCGCGCCAACCTGCCCATTCCCTTCAGCAATACCGCGCAGCCTTGCGGCATACAGGAACATGGCATGGCGGGTATGCTCAACGGCATGGCCCGCCACGGGGGTATTCTGCCCTGCGGCATAGCCGGGATGATGACCATCGACCGCATGCGCTCGGCCTTGCGCATGACGGCCCTCATGCGCAGCAAGGTGCTTTACCTGCTGACCGATGACGGGCTGGCCCTGAGCGATAACGGCGGCGGCTGGCAACCTGTGGAACAGCTGGCCAGCCTGCGCGCCATGCCGCATCTGGCCGTTTTCCGCCCCGCCTGCGCGGAGGAAACCTTTGCCTGCTGGCAGGCCGCCCTGAACTGGCCGCAGGGCCCGGCCCTGCTGATCCTGTGCCCGCACCCCCCACCGGCACACGCGGGTCGGCGGGCCGGGCATTATGGCGGCCCCTCCCATGGCGGCTACCTTATAAGCTGTGGTGCGGGGGAGCGGGACGTCACACTCATGGCATCGGGCCCCGAGGTTGCCATTGCCACGCAGGCAGGGCAGCATCTGGCCGAGCGGGGGCTGAACGTGGCTGTTGTTTCCATCCCCTGCTGGGAGGTTTTTGCACAGCAGCCAGCCGCCTACCGCACGGCCGTGCTGGGGCAGGAGGGTTTGCGCGTGGGAATAGAAGCCGCAAGCAGCTTTGGCTGGGAACGCTGGCTGGGCGCAGATGGAATTTTCGTTGGCATGGATGATTTTGGCGTATCCGCCCCTGCCAACGCGGTGTATGAACGCTTTGGCATTACAGCTGGAGCGATCTGCGAGAAAGTGCTTGCGCGTTTTCTTGCATCTGGAGCGCAAAAGGACTCGTCCCCTACCGCCCCACCCCCGTCCCGGCTGGAAACCCTGGACATGTCACTAACGATAACAAGATCATAAAAAGTACGGAGACACATCCCATGGCAGTCAAAATCGCCATCAATGGCTTTGGTCGTATCGGTCGCCTTGTGCTGCGCGGCATTATTGAAAGCGGACGCACCGACGTCGTGCCCGTAGCCATTAACGATCTGGGCAGCGTGGAAGATAACGCCCACCTCCTGAGCTATGACAGCGTGCACGGCCGCCTGCCTGCGGACGTTCGGGTGGAAAACGGCAAGCTGGTCATTTCCGCCAATGGCCGCACATGGGACCCGATTACCGTTTCCGCCGAGCGTGACCCCTCCAAGGTGCCGTTTGCAGGTGTGGACGTGGCCATGGAATGTACCGGGCTGTTCACCACCAAGGAAAAAGCAGGCCTGCTGCTGGCTGCTGGCGCACGCAAGGTTATTGTCTCCGCCCCGGCAACGGATGTGGATGCAACCATCGTCTTCGGCGTGAATGAAGATGTGCTGACATCGGATATGACCGTCATCTCCAATGCCTCGTGCACCACCAACTGCCTGGCCCCCATTGCCAAGGTGATGGAAGACGCCTTTGGCATCGAACGCGGCTACATGGTGACCATCCACTCCTACACCGGCGACCAGCGCACGGTGGACACGCTGCACAGTGACCTGCGCCGCGCCCGTGCCGCAGGCATGAACATGATCCCCACCTCCACGGGGGCAGCCCGCGCCGTGGGTCTGGTTCTGCCGCAGCTCAAGGGCAAGCTCGATGGCACGGCCATCCGTGTGCCTACGGCCAATGTCTCTGTTGTCTCGCTCGACTTCGTGCCCAAAAAGGCTCCCGGCAGCGTGGAAGAGGTCAACAACGCCATCAAGGCTGTTGTGGACTCCGGTAAAATGAAGAACGCACTGGCCTATAACGAAGCCCCGCTGGTCAGCTCCGACTTCAACCACGCCATTGCCTCCTCCACCTTTGATGCCACGCAGACCGCTCTGGTCGATGGCGGCAAGCTGGTGCGCGTGTGCTCCTGGTATGACAACGAGTGGGGCTTCTCCAACCGTATGTCCGATACGGCAGCCCTGTTTGGATCGCTCTGATGGCTACCAATCTCCCCTTTGCCACACTGGATACGCTGGACCCCAAGGGCAAGCGCATCCTGCTCCGCGTGGATCTGAACGTCCCCATGAAGGACGGACAGGTTACCGATCAGACCCGCATTGAGCGGGTTGTTCCCACCATTCGGGAACTGGCGGAAAAAGGCGGACGGGTTATTCTGCTCAGCCATTTTGACCGGCCCAAAGGCCAGGTTGTGCCCGCCATGTCGCTCAAACCCATTGCCACGGCGCTGGCCACCGCACTGGGCCGCCCGGTCAGTTTTGCCCATGACTGCATTGGGCCTGAAACAGAAGCCGCAACCCGCGCCATGAATGACGGGGACGTTCTGCTGCTGGAAAACACCCGCTTCCAGCCCGGTGAAGAACGTAATGACGCGGAACTTTCCGCAGCACTCGCCAATCTGGGCGATGTGTATGTGAACGATGCGTTCTCCGCCGCACACCGCGCCCATGCCTCCACGGCAGGGGTTGCCACCCATCTGCCATCCTTTGGTGGCCGACTGATGGAAGCGGAACTGCAGGCCCTGTACGCAGCACTGGAAAACCCCGAACGCCCCGTAGGGGCCATTGTGGGGGGAGCCAAGATTTCCACCAAGCTCCAGCTGCTCGAAAACCTGCTGGACAAGGTGGACATGCTGGCTATTGGCGGCGCCATGGCCAACACGTTTCTGGCGGCTCAGGGCCTGAGCGTTGGCAAATCGCTCAAGGAAGAGGACATGCTGGACACGGCCCGCCTGATTATGGCGCAGGCCAAGGCCAAGAACTGCGACCTGATCCTGCCGGTTGACATGGTCATCTCCGAAGACTTCATGGCAGGCGCTCCCACCAGCACCGTGCCATCCAACGCCATTCCCGATGGCTGGATGGCGCTTGATGTGGGGCCGGAAACGGTCAAGCTGCTCAACAGCAAGCTCGCAGGGCTTAAAACACTGGTCTGGAACGGCCCGCTAGGTGTGTTTGAACTGCCTCCGTTTGATGAGGGCACAAACGCCGTAGCGCAGGAAGCAGGCCGACTGACCAAGGCTGGCCAGCTGAAAACCGTTGCCGGTGGGGGGGATACCGTATCCGCCCTGCGCCATGCGGGTGTGCTGCATGACATGACCTATGTCTCGACCGCTGGTGGCGCTTTTCTGGAATGGCTTGAAGGCAAGATTCTGCCGGGCCTGACCGCGATCAGCACCACGCTGGAAAAAACCCTGCCGATCTAACACGCAGGGTCTGCCAGTTCCTCTCCGGGCCACCCTGCTGACAGGAACCGCAGGGTGCTTCCCTGCCCCGGCAGGGAAGGCCCGCAGGTGGCATAGGCGGGCAGGTCATACCAAGACCATATCAGGCGCTTGTGGCTTACTTTGTAACCCGCAAGCGCCTGACTTCCTTTTAAAACTCCCATACACACCCTAATGCGGCAAAGCGTCGCCAGCATTGCTGTGCGTCTGGCCAAACAGCGGCATGTTTTTAGCCAGAAAAACCGAACCTTCGGCTGTAAAATGATCCGCGTCGAATAAAACCGGCACGTTCTCACTGACCGTTGTCAGGCACACAGTGCCGGGGCAGAGAATGTTGTAAACAGATACATATTCAATGCCTGTTCCCTTCAGGCGGGCAGCAAGCATCTGGTCCCGCTTTTTCCGGTCCTGCAGAATGTGGTTGAAAACCAGATCCATATTGTTTTTTACCATTGCCCGCACAAGCAGCAACGGCAGAAGTTGGTCGTATTCCGGGCTTGGGCCAAGCACAATAACGCGGTCTGTATAATTCCTGAGCATCTGAGCAGTTTTAACAATGTTGTTAAAGTCCTGCTCCAGCCAGTTTGCTGAAAGAATAATGCCATCCAGATGATGCGATGGCACAAAATCTTCAAAAATATAGTGCAGGAGCGCACCACACTGGCCGCCATTTTCGCCCAGAACAGGCTCACAGCTTGGCGCTGTTGCCTGCAGGAAGTGGATGTTGGGGTAACTCTGCTGCAACCCGTACCAGCGGTCTGCCGCGTGGCTATCCCCCAGAACCAGATAGTTCGGCTGACCGGCCTGTACATCCAGACAATGCGCGGCCTTATATGCCTCAATATCTTCGGTCTTCCGGTCAATAAAACATGTGCCAGTCCGCATTGTGGTCGGCTTGTATGCCATATAGGACATGACCTTCTGCTCAGCAGGGCTGTAATGCCATGCTGTTGCATTCAGCCTGCTGCCTGCAAAAGCCAGGAGCACCGTGAACACCATAACACCCCCCATGGCACCTATTGTGCTTTTGGCGGATAAGCGGAATGGCCTTGTGCGGAACGGCTGCTCAATAAACCGCCATGACAGAACAGAGACCCCAAAAGCAGCCCCCAGCAGTAACGGCACTGTCCACAAACCGGGTCTGTCATACATGGAAAAAAAGACCCATATCGGCCAGTGCCACAGGTATAAAGAGTAGGAAACAAGGCCAATAAACCGCAATGGCCTGTAGGAAAGGGCGGCGGCAACAACCGTGCGCTGCTGGCTACCAGAATACAGGACTAAAGCCGCCCCCAGACACGGCCCCAAAGCCCCCGGTCCGGGAAAGAGCGACTTGTTGTTAAGTGCGAACAGACTGGCCAGAATGAAAACAAGGCCAACAGCAGCAGAACTTTCCAGCACAGGCTTTGTCACCCGGCTTTTGGCCAGAACGGCTGGCTGCGTGGCAAGCATGACAACAGACCCCAGCAGGAACTCCCACGCCCTGTATTGCGGCAGGTAGAATGTTGCGGGCTTGTCGTGAAAAATCTCGACCAAACAGGCAGAAAAACTTAACGCAAGAAGAGAGAAAATTATGAATTTTAAAGGTATTTTTAGAACTTTTTTTGAAAAATAGATCAAAAAAGGGATAACTATATAAAACTGTTCCTCCACAGAGAGTGACCACGTATGCAAAAGGGGGTTAACCTGCAACGAGGAATCAAAATAACTGCTCTGGCTATAGAAGAAAATGTTCGATGCAAAGAGTATGGACCACAGGATTCCACGGCTTGTATCATAAACCTCCGGTGGCGTTTGCGTGAGTATGGACACACCAAAGCAGACCACCAGAACCGAAAACAGTGCAGGCAATATTCTGCGAATTCTACGGTTATAGAAATCAAGAATATCAAACTGGTCCTGTTCCACCGCATCGTTGATGTGCCGGGTAATCAAAAAACCGGAAATGACAAAAAAAACATCAACCCCGGCAAACCCGCCGTTAAAGGGATGCTTAAGTCCATAATGGAAGAAAATAACAGGAAGAATTGCAAGCGCGCGCAGGCCGTCAATATCACTTCTGTAACGCATCATACTGCGTTCATATACCCCATCCATACGTAAAGAAGGGGATGTGGCGTCTGTTTTCTGCATCCCACCTCTCCTTACAATGAAAATGAAAACCCGGTTTTATGGGATGCCAGCATGCCCCTGAGTACCATTCCCCTAATCCGAGCCATCCGGCAGGGTAAGCGGGACAGAACGGGGGCGGCCATATGTTTGCATGAGCAGCACACCCGCCATAACCACCGCCCCACCCGCCAGTGTTGTCAGGGCGGGCACTTCATGCGTCATGACATAAGCCAGAATCAACGTTGTTGGAGCCAGCAGAAACAAAAAGCCCGAAGAGCGCGCAACACCGACCGCCCCCACAACATGCGCCCATGCCGCATACCCAAGAACCGCGGGAAAAACACCCAGCAGAATGACCAGAAACCACGGCCAGCCCCCTTGCCCCTGCAAGGCCGTAATACCTGCGGGCAACCATGGGGCCAGCACAACGGCACCAATCAGCAATATCCATGCCGTGGATGCCAGTGCGCCATAGCGCGCCACAAGCGGCCTTTGCAGCAGAAGGTACAGGGCCGAGCAAAACGCGCCCGCCAGCACATCGGTTGCCCCCGAGCCAAAGGTAAAACCGCCCGGCAGACCACTGCCAATCAGCACAATTCCGCTAAAACTTATAACGGAACCCACCCACCCCCATAGCGGAAGGGATTCCCCCAGAAACACCACAGCCACAAAGGCAGACATAAACGGCGCAAAATTAACCAGAAGGCTTGTTGCCCCGGCAGAAACATTCTGCTCGCCCGTGTTGAACAGAATATTATACAGGGCAATACCCACAGCCCCGCACAGCAAAAAACGCGGGACATCACGCAGTTGAGGGCACACTGGCCGCCGCACACACAACCACCCGGCCACAATAACGGCGGCTACAGCGTACCGTAATGCGGCAAGGGGGATGGGAGGCACGTAAACAAGCGCCATCCGCACAAGCGGGTATGCGCTTGCCCAGGACAAAATAGCCGCACACACCGCCAGAAACGGCACCTTGCGCGTTGCGTATCCTCCATGTGTCATGCACGGCTCTTTATTTTAAATGATGCAGGGCTACTACTCCCTGCGCAAAACCTGATCGGTCAGGAACGCGGCAATCCGCCCTGCAACAAAATCCTGTTTAAGGGCGGCTTCATCATACTCGGTGTTCAGCCATTCCATGAACGGGATGCGCCCCTCCGCCTGTGCCTGATAACGCAGGAAAAACGCATCCAGAATCCCCGTGCGAGAACCCCGAAAATGCCCGAACCGCCACGAAAGCTCGCGCAGGGCCTGTGCCGTACTCCCGCCTTCAAACATCACCACCAGAGCGGAAGCCAGCCCGGCCCGGTCTGCGCCGGACTTGCAGTGCATCAGCATGGGGAACTGCAATGTGCTGTACATCTGTGCAAAGCGCAGAATACGGTCCTTGTGCGGAGCGCCCCTGCTCTCAAACGCCATATCCAGATGGGTCAGGCCGATCTGTGCCGCCGCACTGCGGGAAAGGGCATCCGAGCCACACTGCCTGTGCCCGCGCAGGTTGACCAGCGTGCGCAGGCCCAGCCTGCTGACAGCCCGCCGCAAACGGGCAGGGGTAGGGTGGTTACAGCGGTACACCTTGCCCGGAATAACCGCATGAAAATTGGTCCAGACCAGACGGAGGATAGCATGATCAACAAACAGGCTATCCGTCCATGCTCTGGCACGGCCGGTCTGGGAAGAAAGATGGCCGTTAAACACAAAACCCCCTCATGTCTCATGCAGCAGCATGCTGGCTTTCCATGTTCCACCTCCGGCCCCACACGTCAATAATCCCCCACCACCCCTCGCATGCGCCCTGAACAGAAAAACCCCGGCAAGGGGTGACTCCTGCCGGGGCTTCACTCATTCCTGCCAGACTAGGCCGGGCAGGCCGAACCTGTAGGATCAGATCTTGCGTTCGATCTGCAATTCCTTGATCCGGCCAATGGCCTTGGCCGGGTTCAGCCCCTTGGGGCAGGTCTGGGTGCAGTTCATGATCGTACGGCAGGCATAGAGCTTGAACGTATCATCCAGTGAATCAAGGCGCTCACCAGTATGCTCGTCGCGGCTGTCTGCAATCCAGCGATATGCGGCAAGCAGCACGGCCGGGCCGAGATACTTGTCCCCATTCCACCAGTAGGACGGGCAGGACGTGGTGCAGCAGAAGCACAGAATGCATTCCCACATGCCATCCAGCTTGGCGCGCTCCTCAATGCTCTGGCGGCGTTCACCGTCAGGCGGAGGGGCGCTGTCTGCCTGCATCCAGGGCTGGATGGAGCGCAACTGCGCATAAGCCCCATCCAGATTGGACACCAGATCCTTGACGATGGGCATATGGGGCAGCGGGTAAATCCGCACATCGCCCTCAATGCTTTTGATCGGCTTAAGGCATGCCAGTGTGTTTTCGCCATCAATATTCATGGCGCAGGACCCGCAGATCCCTTCGCGGCAGGAGCGCCGGAATGTCAGCGTGGGGTCCACTTCATTCTTGATGTGGATAATGGCGTCAAGCACCATGGGTCCAAAGGTATCCAGATCAAGCTCGTAAGAGTCTATGACCGGGTTTTTACCATCATCAGGGGACCAGCGGTACACCTTGAAGGTTTTGACATTTTTTGCGCCAGCCGGAGCGGGAAAGGTTTTGCCTTTCCCTACGGTGCTGTTACGCGGCAGTCTGAGTTCGACCATGTTCGCCTCCCTTTGCCCTGCGGATCAGTAAACGCGCTTTTTGGGTGGGAAAACCTCGACATCGTCGGTCAGGGTTTTCATATGCACGGGCCGGTAGGTCAGCTTGACGCCGCCCTTGTCATCCAGCCACGAAACGGAATGTTTGAGCCATTCCTTGTCATCACGCTCGGGGAAGTCATCGCGGGCATGCGCGCCACGGCTTTCGTGCCGGGCCAGACCACTTTCCAGCGTAGCTGTTGCATTGGCCAGCAGGTTCTCGAACTCCAGCGCTTCCATCAGGTCACTGTTCCAGATCAGTGAGCTGTCGGAAACGGAGATGTCACCCAGACCACTCCAGATGTCACGGATCTTGTCCACGCCTTCCTGCAGGCTTTCCTGCGTACGGAACACGGCGGCATGGGCCTGCATATCCCGCTGGAGGCGGTCACGCATGGCGGAAACCTTGGTCCCGCCCTTGGCGTAACGCAGCTTGTCCAGACGATCGAGAGCAAACTCGCCAGCCCCTGCGGGGAGCGGACGCACAAAGTCTGCCGGCTTGACCACTTCCGCCGCACGACGGGCCGCCGCACGACCAAACACGATCAGGTCGAGCAGGGAGTTGGTGCCAAGACGGTTTGCACCATGCACGGACACGCACGCGGCTTCACCCACGGCCATCAGGCCCGGCACCACCGCATCTGGGTTATCCGCTGTGGGGCGCACGACTTCGCCGTGAATATTGGTGGGAATACCACCCATATTGTAATGCACGGTCGGCAGAACGGGCACGGGTTCCTTGGTGACGTCCACACCGGCAAAAATACGCGATGTTTCGAGAATACCCGGCAGGCGTTCATGCAGCAGGTCGGAGCCCAGATGCTCCAGATGCATCATGATGTGGTCTTTTTTAGGACCACAGCCACGCCCTTCCTTGATCTCGATCGTCATGGCGCGGGACACCACATCGCGCGAGGCCAGATCCTTGGCGGTAGGAGCATAACGCTCCATAAAGCGCTCACCCTCGGAGTTGGTCAGGTAGCCACCTTCACCACGGCACCCTTCGGTCAGCAGGCAGCCTGCGGGGTAGATACCCGTGGGGTGGAACTGCACAAACTCCATATCCTGCGTGGGCAGGCCCGCACGCATGACCATGCCGTTACCATCACCCGTACAGGTATGGGCCGATGTGCAGGACTGGTAGGCACGGCCATAACCGCCCGTAGCCAGCACCACCATTTTGGCATTGAAGCGATGGATCGTGCCATCATCCTGACACCAGGCCATAACGCCACGGCAGGCACCTTCATCGTCCATAATCAGGTCGATGGCGAAGTATTCGATAAAGAACTCAACATTATGTTTGAGGCACTGCTGGTACAGCGTATGCAGGATGGCATGGCCCGTGCGGTCGGCGGCAGCGCATGCGCGGGGCACTGGCGCCTTGCCGAAGTCGCTCATATGGCCACCAAAGGGGCGCTGGTAGATCTTGCCTTCTTCCGTGCGGGAGAAGGGAACACCAAAATGCTCCAGTTCCTGCACGGCGGGCACGGCCTCGCGCACCATGAACTCGATGGCGTCCTGATCGCCCAGCCAGTCAGACCCCTTTACGGTGTCATACATATGCCAGCGCCAGTTATCCTCGGCCATGTTGCCAAGGGAGGCACCAATACCACCCTGTGCGGCCACCGTGTGGCTGCGGGTGGGGAAAACCTTGGTAATGCACGCTGTGCTCAGGCCCGCGGCCCCCATACCCAGCGTTGCACGCAGGCCCGAACCACCTGCACCCACGACCACAACATCGTATGCGTGATCAACAATCCGGTAAGCTCCCCGAGAAGGAGAGGAATTGGCATTCATCGTGACGGCGCTCCCATATGCGTTCGGCCTGTCAGTCGTTCAGGTTCATGCCACCGCGTATCCGACCTGTTCCGTCGGCGGCACAAGGCTCTTTTATCCGTGGGCAGGTGCCCGGCTTACTTGCCGGAACCGCTCCGCACCACCAGCTTGATCACGGCAAATACGCCAAGCAGCCCCATAAGGGACGTGCCAATCTTGACCAGCAGGCGGGTAGGCAGGTGCGCCTTGCCGTGCACGTAGTCATCCACAATAACCTGCAGACCAACCTGCGCATGGTAGAAGGTGGTAATGATCAGTGCTGCCAGCATGGTGGCGTTAACGGGCTTGCCGCCCCATTTAACCACCTCGGCGTGGTCTGCCCCGCCAAGGCGGAACATCTGCACAACAAACCATGTGGAAAGCGGCAGCAGGCTGGCGGCGGAAACGCGCTCGGCCCACCAGTGGCTTGTGCCGGAATGCCCCGCACCCAGCCCGCGTGCGCGCCCAAGCTGGGAGCGCATGACTTCAATATGTGGAACAGAAGCGTTCATGTCAGGATACCTTCCCGGCTTTGGCGCGTTTGCTTCTGCGGCACCCAGCCACAGCAAGCAGGGCGACGGCCAGCACGGTGCTGACACCGGCTGTAACACCCACCGCCACTGGGCCATCCTTGTTCAGCTCTTCCTTGTCGTACCGGTATCCCGCATCCCAGATGAGATGCCGGATGCCACCGACCGTGTGGTAAACGACCGAAGCCAGCCACCCTACCAGCACAAGCTGGCCCAGCGGGTTGCCCGTTACCTTACGCGCCGTAGCATAGGCTTTTGGCCCCTTTGCCGCAGCACCAAGCCAGCAAACGCCAAGCGCGGCGCCAGCCGTGGCGATCACTCCCGTGATTCGATTTGAAATGGAAAGAACCATGGAAAGCCGGTAACGGTACACCTGCAAGTGCGGCGACATGGGCCGCTGGATCAGTGTGCCGTCACTTCGGCTCCCTACATAGAGGGCCTTACGGATATCCTGCATTGTCAGCCTCGTACCCCGTGTCTATCCCTGAGCGCTGGTTGCATCCAGCGTTTTGCATCGTTTTTGTCCTACGCCCCGTGCCTCGGCCCGGTCAATTCAACGGATCAACACGAGACCGAGAGGGGCAGGATTCTCACTCAGGCGTGTCTGGGCAGCAGATCAAGTGCGATCATGGTTTCAGCGATCTGAACCGCGTTCAAAGCCGCACCTTTCCGCAGATTATCGGACACGCACCAGAACGCCAGACCGTGCGGAACGGTCGGATCGACACGAAGGCGTGACACATAGGTTGCATCTTCCCCCACGCACTCGAGCGGGGTCACGTACCCGCCATCTTCGCGCTGATCGAGCAGGACAACCCCTTCGGACTCCCGCAGGGCCGCACGGGCGCGCTCAAGGTCCACAGGCTCGGCAAACTCGGCAATAACAGCCTCGGAATGACCGACAAACACCGGAACACGCACGCAGGTTGCCAGCACCTCCACGTCCGGATCGAGAATTTTTTTGGTCTCGACTCGCATCTTCCATTCTTCCTTGGTCGCACCGTCATCCATAAAACGGTCGATCTGGGGAATGCAGTTGAAGGCGATCTGCTTCTGGAACTGCTCGATCTTGGGCGGGTCGTTCACAAAGCTGCCACGGGTCTGGGAGAACAGCTCGTCCATGCCATCCTTCCCCGCGCCGGATACGGCCTGATACGTGGAGACCACCACCCGCTTGAGGGTAAACAGGTCATGCAGGGGCTTGAGAGCCACCACCATCTGAATGGTCGAGCAGTTGGGGTTGGCAATAATGTTGCGCTTCATGTCCTTGAGCGCCAGCGGGTTAACCTCGGGCACCACCAGCGGCACATCCGGCTCCATGCGGAAGTGGGATGTGTTGTCGATCACAACGCAGCCAGCCTTGGCAGCAATGGGCGCATACTTGGCGGACACAGCCCCACCGGGGGAGAACAGCCCGACATCCCAGCCCTTGAAATCAAAGGTTTCAAGGTTCTGGACTTTCAGAACGCGATCCCCGAACGAGACTTCACGCCCGGCAGAACGCGGGGAGGCCAGTGCGACAATCTCATCCACCGGGAATTCCCGTTCGGCCAGTGTCTTGAGGATTTCCCGCCCCACCGCACCTGTCGCGCCTACAACAGCAACCCGATAACCCATAATCCACCTTTGATTCAGAGCACGTTAGAAACCAGAAAAACGCACCCCCGCACGAGGGCCGTTCAATCGCGCGAACCCTAGACCATTCCGGCAGCAAATGGAATTGCTCACCCCATAGCTTTCCCGTCCTTCTGTTCTGGCTGGACCAAGGGCTGAGCGGAATACGGCCTGCGCGGGACATTACAAGACACGGCATCTGAGACTTATTTAAAAAATGAAAAAATGAAAAAAATATTTTTATTTCCCGTAGAAAAGGTTTCTTTGACGCATATCAATGCAACCTTTTTCAGATATGTTTGTCATATCAGACAGAAGAAGTTGTGGAGGATGACCGTTTTTCTACCCTGCCATCCCGGTCCCTCCTCACCCCATACAGAATGCATTGGGAAAAGAACGTGACCGTTAAAATTGCCATCCTGAAGGAAACGCAGCCCGACGAACGCCGGGTTGCCATGATTCCCGCGGTAGCACAGCGCATAGCCAAGCTTGGGGCAAATCTTGTTCTGGAGCAGGGAGCGGGCAGTGCTGCAACCTACACGGACGATGCCTACACAAAGGCGGAAGTAACGCAGGAGCCCGATATCGGGAAACTGGTCGCCGATGCGGATATTGTGCTCTCCGTCCAGCCTCCATCGGTCGAGACCGTCAAACAGATGAAGCCCGGCGCCCTGCTGGTGTCCTTCATTTACGCCCAGACGCAGCCTGATCTGGTCAAGGCGCTGCGCGATGGCAAGATCACCACGTTTGCCATGGAGCTTATTCCACGCATCAGCCGTGCACAGGCCATGGACGCCCTGTCCAGTCAGGCAGCTCTTGCAGGGTACTATGCGCCTTTGCTGGGCAGTGTACACATGCAGAAAATCCTGCCCATGATGACCACCGCCGTTGGCTCGCTGCGTGCGGCCCGCGTACTGGTCATGGGGCTGGGGGTTGCGGGCCTGCAGGCTCTGGCCACGGCACGCCGCCTTGGCGCCGTGTGCGAAGGCTACGACGTACGCCCCGAAACCAAGGAAGAAGCGGAATCCGTTGGCGCCAAGTTCGTGGATACGGGCATTGATGCACGCGGCGCAGGCGGTTACGCCCGCGAACTGACAGCAGATGAAAAAGCCAAGGTCCGGGCGACCCTTTCGCAGCATATCGCACAGGCCGACCTGATCATTACCACAGCCGCGGTCCCCGGCCGCAAGGCCCCCCGCCTGATTGACGCCGAACAGCTTGCCGCCATGAAGGAAGGCTCCGTTGTGGTGGACATGGGCGCGCCCAACGGCGGCAACTGTGAAGGCACCAAAGCGGGCGAGACCATCAAGGTTGGTCCCGTGGTCATGGTTGGTCCGACCAACCTGCCCTCCAGCCTGGCGGCACAGGCGAGCGAGCTCTACGCCAAGAACATTTACAACCTGCTCGAGCAGGTTCTGCATGATGGTGTGCTCAAGCCCGATTTTACAGACGAAGTCATAACCGGCACCACCCTGACCCATGATGGCAAGATTACCAATGCCGCCATCCAGACGGTCATCGAAGGCACACCAGCGGAGAAAGCATGATGGATTCCGTAACATCCATGACCTTCATTATCGCCCTCTACATCTTCATGCTGGCCGCGTTTACCGGCTACGTGGTGATTAGCCGGGTGCCCTCCATCCTGCATACGCCCCTTATGTCCGGCTCCAACTTCATTCACGGTATTGTGGTGGTTGGCGCGCTGGACGTACTGTTCAACGCCACCACGCTGACCGGGCAGGTTATCGGGTTTGTTGGCGTTTTTCTGGGAGCCGGGAACGTTATGGGCGGCTACGTCGTGACCGACCGCATGCTGGCCATGTTCCGCCCGAGCCAGAAGCCGACAACAGAGAAAAAAGGCCAGCAGTAACATGTTCATCGAATACATTGTTGGCCTGAGCGGACTGATTGCCGCAGGTCTGTTCATTTACGGGCTGAAGGCCATGTCTTCCCCCGTAACCGCCGTATCGGGCATTGTCACCGCAGGCTACGGCATGGTGTTTGTGGTTGGGGCCACGTTCCTTAACCTGTTCAATGTCAGCCCCGATGCACGCCCGCATCTGCTGGTCAATGTCGCACTGGCCGTTGTGGCCCTGCTGCTGGGCTGCCTGTGGGCGGGCTGGCGCGGCCGCACGGTGCAGATGACCGCCATGCCGGAGATGGTCGCCATCTTTAACGGCATGGGCGGTGGCTCCGCGGCATCCCTTGCTGCGGTCAGCCTCCTGTCCGACCATGCCACATCCGGTCTGCACCTGAGTGTCACCATCGTGGGTGCGCTTATTGGCTGTATCTCCTTTACCGGTTCGATCATCGCATGGGCCAAGCTTGACGGACGGATGAGAAAACCCGTGCGCTTTGGCGGGCAGCGGTTTTTCAACGCGGCTCTGTTCCTGATCTCGCTTGCCCTCGGCGCGCTGGCAGTCATGCAATACGGCACGCCGGAAGGTGTTCTGCCCGGTATTCTGTTCTTTGGTGCGGCTCTTCTGTTCGGGATCTGCATGACCCTGCCCATTGGTGGGGCAGACATGCCGGTGGTGATCTCGCTCTACAACGCCTTTACCGGCTTGGCCGTGGGCCTTGAAGGCTACGTGATGGGCAACCCCGCCCTGATGATTGCAGGCATGGTTGTCGGCTCGGCAGGTACGCTGCTGACCGCCCTGATGGCAAAAGCCATGAACCGCTCGCTCTCCAACGTGCTGTTCAGCAACTTCGGGGATACAACCAGCTCCGCCAAAGGCCCCGAAGGGGAAATGAAGTCCGCCGACCCGTCGGATGCAGCCACCTCCATGCGCTATGCGTCCAGCGTGATCATTGTGCCCGGCTATGGTCTGGCCGTGGCGCAGGCGCAGCAGAAGCTGTACGAATTTGTTAAAATGCTTGTAGCGGATGGTGTGGATGTCAAATTTGCCATTCATCCCGTGGCAGGCCGCATGCCGGGGCACATGAACGTGCTGCTGGCCGAAGCTGGCGTTCCATACGACATGATTTACGATATGGACGATATTAACGACAGCTTTGCCACCACCGATGTTGCCCTGATTATTGGTGCGAATGACGTGGTCAACCCCGAAGCCCTGACCGACAAATCCTCCCCCATTTATGGCATGCCGATCCTGAACGCTTACAAAGCGCATCAGGTCTTTGTCATCAAACGTGGGTCCGGCACAGGGTATTCCGGGGTGCAGAACCCGCTCTTCTTCCAGAAGAACTGCACCATGGTTTTTGGGGATGCACAGGCCGTGCTCTCCAAAATGGTCGAAGCCGTCAAGGCGCTCGGCACCGCCTAACGGCCAACGGGAGGGCACCAGACGGTCTCTCCCGTTTTTTTTGTTTACAACAAAAGGCGTAGATTATGTCAGGCAAGATGAAAGCCGCTGTGGTCCATGAATTTGGCAAGCCGCTCACGCTTGAGGAACTGGACATTCCCTCCATCAACTCCAACCAGATCCTGGTCAAGATGATCGCCTGCGGCGTCTGCCACACGGACCTGCACGCAGCCAATGGGGACTGGCCCAAAAAGCCGACCCTGCCCTTTATTCCCGGACATGAGGGCGTCGGCACGGTTGTGGAAATTGGCAGCAATGTTGACTGGATTAAAAAGGGGGACATCGTTGGTGTGCCCTTCCTGTATTCCGCCTGTGGTCATTGTGAACACTGTTATGCAGGCTGGGAAACCCTTTGTCAGAAACAGGAAGATACCGGTTATTCCGTTAATGGCTGCTTTGCGGAATACGTGGTGGCGGACCCGGGTTATGTCGCCCATATTCCTGCGGGGGTGGACCCCATTAAAGTCGCACCGGTTCTGTGCGCAGGTCTGACCGTTTACAAGGGTCTGAAAATGACTGACACGCGCGCAGGGGACTGGGTTGCGGTGTCCGGCGCGGGCGGGCTGGGGCAAATGGCCATCCAGTACGGTGTGGCCATGGGCCTGAACATGATCGCAGTTGATATTGACGACGCCAAACTTGAAACCGCACGGAAACTTGGCGCCGCACACACCGTTAATGCCAGGACAACCGACCCGGCGGCCTTTATCCAGAAGGAAGTCGGCGGCGCTCATGGGGGGTTGATCACGGCTGTTTCCACCAAGGCGTTCTCTCAGGCCATGGGGTATGTGCGCGCTGGTGGCACACTGGTCCTGAACGGCCTGCCGCCGGGGGACTTCCCCATTTCCATTTTTGATATGGTCATGAACGCCATTACCATCCGCGGTTCCATTGTCGGTACCCGGCTGGACATGATCGAAGCTCTTTCCTTCTTTGCTGAAGGAAAAGTGACCTCGGTTACCAAGACTGACCGGCTTGAAAACATCAATCAGATCTTTGATGATCTCGAGCATGGTC
This sequence comes from Acetobacter lovaniensis, assembly GCF_014207635.1. GTDB lineage: Bacteria > Pseudomonadota > Alphaproteobacteria > Acetobacterales > Acetobacteraceae > Acetobacter > Acetobacter lovaniensis. Next base: position 81,412 of record NZ_JACHIE010000009.1, on the reverse strand, counting down.
GTGTTGAAGGGCGTGTTGTTCTGGATTTCAGAAACTAACCACCTTCAAATATTGATGAACCAGAAGGATTTTTTCCATGGCTTACGCAACGACAAACCCTTTTACTGAAGAACAGGTCAAGGTTTTTCCCAACCCGACCGATGCTCAGGTCGATGCCGCACTGGACAAGGGCCATGCGGCCTTCAAAAAATGGAAAAACACAACTTTTGCTGAACGTGCACGCGTTTTGCAAAAAGCGGCCGATCTTCTGCGCGCCAATGTGGACGAATACTCCAAGCTGCTGACGCTGGAAATGGGCAAGCTCTATGCCGAAGCAAAGGCAGAAACCGAGCTGTCCGCTGCAATTTTTGAATATTATGCCGTCAATGCCGAACGCCTTCTGGCACCCGAAGTGCTCCCCCTTGCCTCCGTCAAGGAAGGCCGCGCCAAGATCGTGTTCGAAGCGCAGGGCATTCTGCTGGCTATCGAACCGTGGAACTTCCCCTACTATCAGGTCGCCCGCATTATTGCGCCGCAGCTTTCTGCTGGTAACGTGGTTATTCTCAAGCACGCATCCAACGTGCCGCAGTGTGCCGCCGCCATGGAAAAACTGATGCACGATGCCGGTCTGCTTGAAGGTGGGTTCCAGAACCTCTACCCAACGCGTGACCAGCTTGCCAAGATTATTGCCGATATCCGCGTACGTGGTGTGGCCCTGACCGGCTCCGAAGGCGCTGGTGCCAAGGTTGCTTCCGAAGCGGGGCTGGCGCTGAAAAAATGCACCATGGAACTCGGCGGGTCCGATGCCCTGATCGTGCTGAACGATGCGGATATTGAAAAAGCCGCCAAGTGGGCCGTTTATGGCCGCCACTGGAATGGTGGGCAGGTTTGCGTTAACGCCAAGCGCATGATTGTGGAAGACGGCGTTTACGACAAATTTGTTGAGCTGTACCGCAAAGGCATTTCCGAACTGCGTATGGGCGACCCGATGGACCCCGCCACCACGCTGCCACCCCTGTCCTCTCGCGGGGCTGTCGATGGGCTGAAGCAGCAGGTTGCCGATGCCGTGGCACAGGGTGCCAAAGCGGAGGAAATTCCGCTGGAAATGCCTAACAAGGGCTGCTTCTTCCGCCCGGTTATCCTGAGCCATCTGGAAGAAGGCAACCCGGCCCGCCACACGGAATTCTTTGGCCCGGTGACCATGCTGTTCCGTGCGAAAGATGCTGACCACGCCATTGAAATTGCCAATGACTCCCCCTACGGGCTTGGTGGTTCCATCTTTACCAAAAACGAAGAACGTGGTGCGGAACTGGCCCGCCGGATTGATACCGGCATGGTCTACATCAACCACCCGACCATGGTTAAAGCCGACCTGCCGTTTGGTGGCGTCAAGCGCTCGGGCTTTGGCCGCGAACTTCTGGGTCTGGGCCTGAAAGAGTTCGTCAATGCCAAACTGATTGATATTGTGGACATTGACGCACCGTTCTGATGCTTTCTGAACAGCGTTAACCAGAAAGGGCGGAAGGATCACTCCTTCCGCCCTTTTTTATCTGGACACCAGACTAAACGTTTCCAAATACCCCGTACAGATCATGCTTTTTTTGTGTGCTCCGTATTTCCCGCACAAAACAGGCATAAAAAAAGACCGTGTGCCCGGCACACGGTCTTTTCACAATACTGGTCAGGGTTACCCCTCTCCAGACAGAATTATGCAGGCACAACCAGTGCAAACGCCCAGTCCAGCCAGGGCAGCAAAGCCGCAATATCGGCTGTTTCCACCGTAGCACCACCCCATATGCGCAGGCCCACGGGGGCGTCACGGTAGCTGGCAAGGTCAAAGCCAATGCCTTCCTTATCCAGCACAGCCAGCATTGTTTGGACCGTTGCCATCTGCCGGTCCCGCTCCAGAGCCAGAAACCATGGTGCGACAATCCGCAGGCAAATAGCGGTAGAGGAACGCTCCTCCTCCTTTTCCGCCAGAAAAGAGACCCAGTCCGTGGTTTTAACCCATGCGGCAACAGCCGCCAGATTGGCCTGAGACCGGGCCTTGAGCCCTTCCAGCCCTCCGACTGATTCCGCCCATTGCAGGCTGTCCAGCGCATCTTCCACACACAGCATGGAAGGGGTGTTGATGGTATCACCCTTGAAAATGCCTTCGATCAGCGCATCCTTGGCGGTCATGCGGAAAATCTTGGGGAGCGGACGGGGGGCCTTAAAGGTTTGCAGCCGTTCCACAGCACGCGGCGAGAGCGCGATCATGCCATGTGCGGCCTCGCCCCCAAGAGCTTTCTGCCAGGACCATGTTACCACATCCAGCCGGTCCCATGGCAGGTCCATGGCAAAGGCGGCTGAGGTGGCATCGCAGATCACCAGCCCTTCATGCTCGGCGGGAATGGCGTCAGCAGAGGGCAGGCGCACACCCGAGGTGGTGCCATTCCATGCCAGCACCACGTCATGCGCCCAGTTGACTTCGTTCAGGTCTGGCAACTGGCCGTAATCGGCCTTGAGCACGCGGGTCTTGTCCAGCTTGAGCTGGGTTACAATATCCTGCGCCCACAGGGCGGAAAAACTCTCAAACGCCAGCACGTCCACCGGGCGTTCACCCAGCAGGGACCACAGGGCCATTTCCACCGCACCCGTGTCGGATGCAGGCACAATGCCCACCCGCCAGCCTTCGGGCACACCCAGAATTTTGCGGGAACGCACAATAACCTCGTTCAGCCGCGCACGCCCTTCTGGCGAGCGATGGGAGCGGCCAACCAGCGCCTTATCCAGCGCGGCAAGGCTCCACCCCGGGCGCTTGGCGCACGGTCCGGATGAAAAACAGGGATTGAGCGGGCGAATGGCCGGACGGGACGAAGCGGAAGGGGAAAGGGCGTTCATAACCTTGGCCGAGAAGAGGGAGGGACAAGTCTGGTGCGAGAGAGGGGACTCGAACCCCTAAGCCCGTAAGGGCGGTCGATTTTGAGTCGACTACGTCTACCAGTTCCGTCACTCTCGCGAACTGCTTTTTCCCCTACCAGCAAATTGCCGCCCGGAAAAGGGTTTGTTGGCGGCATTTGTCGCACAGAGCGCTTCAGGCCCGCCTAACGGCAGACCCGCTGGGTGCCATCTGCAGCAATGTAGGTGCCGGTCTGGGTATTGTAACACGTATTGCGCACGCAACTTCCCCCTACAGCCAGTGGCTGGGGGTAGTTTTGCACGGCCATGGCCACGGCCTCCCGCGCGGCAACCCCGCACAGGGGCGTATTGGCAGGAGCGGAGGGGTCATTCACCAACTGGCTTTCATTCGCGGGGGGCGGGGTTGGCGCACTCAGCCCCGGTGCAAAACTCTGCGGGGGAATACGGGTGGGCTGGCTGGCGCACCCGGCCAGCAGCCCAAGCACAAGGACAGACCCCAAAGCCGGAATACGAACAGGAATGAACATCGCTCTTCAGTCTTTCAGCACGCGGTGGCTTGTTGCCCACACAGTTGCAGGGAGGCCAGCATACCCGGTTACCCGCCTGAGCCCAACATCAGGCTTACAGGTCCAGCAGGCCCTGCGCCGGTTGGCCACCAATAATGGCACGGCAGGAGCCATCGCCAAAAGTCAGGTCAACCTGCTGCCCGCTCCTTAGCCCTGCGGCTTTTGTCACGGGGTGGCCATCTGCTGTGACCAGCGCATAACCGCGTGCCAGCACGGCCTGGGGGGATACGGCCTCCAGTTGCCCGGCGGCCCCTGCCAGCGCAATCCGCCGCTCACGCAAAAGCGCCATCAGCGGGGCGGGGGACACGCGGCAGTGGCCCAGCCGCACTTCCTGCCGTTGCAGGGTGTGCTGCATGCCCCCCACAAACGCGCCACCCAGTACGGCAAGCCGTGTTCTGCGGCCGGACAGAAGTGTTTCCACCGCAGGCATGTGCCGCTCCACCGCCACAAGGTCCGCCTTGCGGCGGCGGACAAGGGCGGGCAGGGCCACGTCCAGCCTGCGGGCACGGTCATCCAGTTGCATGCGCGCGGTCTGCACCAGACCGGGCAGGTCCGGTAGCGCGGCGGCTGCCCTGTCCAGCCGCAGGCGGGCGGTCTGCATCTGCCGGGCCAGTGCGCCTGTGGCACGGGCGGCATGATGTTCAATTTCGGCCAGCAGTTCGCTCCGCACAGGCACGGCCATTTCTGCCGCCGCTGTGGGGGTGGGCGCTCTGCGGTCGGATGCAAAGTCGATCAGGGTTGTATCCGTCTCATGCCCTACGGCCGAGATCAGAGGGATGGAACAGGCGGCGGCCGCCCGCACCACGCCTTCATCATTAAAGGCCATCAGGTCTTCGAGCGAGCCGCCACCGCGTGCGACTATCAGCACATCGGGCCGAGGCACGGCCCCTGAGCCATCCAGCGCGGAAAAACCGTTAATGGCAGCCACAATCTGGGCGGCAGCACCCTCACCCTGCACGGGCACGGGCCACACCACCACAGGCCGGGGGAAGCGCCGCCGGAGCGTTGTGCAGATGTCATGCAGCACAGCCCCCTGCGGGGATGTAACAAGCCCGATCACGCGTGGCAGAAGGGGAATAGGGCGTTTGCGGGCGGGGTCAAACAGCCCCTCCTCCCCCAGCCTTATCCGCAGGCGCTCAATACGGGCGAGCAATGCGCCCTCGCCCGCATATTCCATGCGTTCCACAATAAGCTGGTAGCTTGAGCGCTCGCCGTAGGCGGAGACCTTGCCGGTTGCAATAATTTCCAGCCCGTTTTCAGGCACCAGCCCAAGGCGGCTGACACTGCCACGCCAGACCACGCCGGAAATCTTGCCCTGCTCATCCTTGAGCGAAAAATAGATGTGCCCGGAGGGGTAGCGTTTGAATTCCGTAATTTCGCCGCGCACACGCACGCGGCTGAACGACCCCTCCAGCGTACGCCGGATTGCGCCGGAAATTTCCGAAACCGTATATTCAGGGACATTGCCGCCAGATGGGGAGGCGGCTCCAAACTCTTCGTGCATCCGCACAACCTATGCTACAGACGCTCGCCCTGAAAGAGCAGACATGAACAGCAGGAGAAAAGAATTGCGCGTACTTCTGGTAGGCTCAGGCGGCCGCGAACATGCCATGGCCGAAACACTGGCCAAATCCCCAGCACTTTCCGCGCTGTTCATTGCCCCCGGCAACCCCGGCACGGCCCGTTGCGGAACCAACGTGCCCATTGGCGCGCATGATGTGGCAGCCCTTGTAACCTTTGCCCGCGAGCAGAAGATTGATCTGGTGGTACCCGGCCCCGAAGCGCCACTGGTCGCAGGGCTGGCCGATGCCTGCGCACAGGCGGGCCTGCCCTGTGCCGGTCCCACGCAGGCCGCCGCCCAGCTTGAAGGCAGCAAGAGCTTTACCAAGGAAGTCTGCGATGCGGCGGGTATTCCCACCGCGGCGTGGGAACGCTTTACGGATGCGCCCTCCGCCATTGCCTATGTGCGCCGCAAAGGAGCGCCCATCGTGGTCAAGGCCGACGGGCTGGCCGCGGGCAAGGGCGTTGTTGTTGCCACAACCGTAGCCGAAGCCGAAACCGCCATTACGGACATGATGACAGGCGGCGCACTGGGCGATGCCGGGCGCAGCGTGGTGATCGAAGATTGCCTTGTGGGGGAGGAGGTCTCGCTCTTTGCCTTCTGTGCGGGGGAAACTGCCTGCCTGATTGGTGCGGCACAGGACCACAAACGCATTGGAGATGGGGATACAGGCCCCAATACCGGGGGCATGGGTGCCGTATCCCCCCCAAAAGGCTTTGGCCGGGCAGAGCAGGAAGCCGCGCTGGACCTGCTGGTGCGCCCCATGCTGCGCGAAATGGTACGCCGGGGCACGCCATTCCGGGGCGTCATTTTTGCCGGGCTGATGCTGACCGAAAACGGGCCATCGCTGATTGAATACAATGTGCGCTTTGGCGACCCCGAGGCCGAAGCCCTGCTCCCACGCCTGACGTCGGACCTGCTGCCTGCCTTGCAGGCACTGGCCGAGGACCGGCTGGACGTGGCCCCCATTACATTTTCCAATCAGGCATCGGTCTGCGTGATCATGGCGGCACGGGGTTACCCTGGCAGCCCGGAAAAAGGGGCCGTGATCCATGGGGTGGACACAGCCAATGCTCTGGAAGGGGTGCGGGTTTTTCAGGCGGGCACCACACAGAACATGGCCGGAGAACTGGTGGTTTCAGGCGGGCGTGTGCTGGCTGTCTGCGCCTTGGCAGACACGGTGCAAGAAGCCCAGAAGCGCGCTTATGCCGGTGTTAAGGCCATTACGTGGGATGGTGCGGTATGGCGGACGGATATTGGCAACCGCGCCCTGTAAGCAACCGGATAAAAACGGGGTCAATCTGGCCCCGTAAACCAGCATACCCCATGCCGCGCGGCACTCCCCGGCGGCATGGGCCTTACCCGCCACACTCCAGAACATGCCCAAGCACAAGGGCATCGGACCCATCGGGGTAATAGGCCCGCCGCAGGCCTTTTTGTTCAAACCCGGCCTGTGCATACAGCTTTTGTGCCGCAGGGTTCCCGACCGAGACTTCCAGAAAAACCATTTCGGCTTTTTGCGCTCTGGCGTGGGCAAGGCTCCATGCCACCAACTGCGCGGCCAACCCCTGCCGCCTGTATGCAGGCAGCACGCACAGGGTCAGAATTTCTGCCTCCCCCGCCACGCAACGCAGCATGACAAACCCTGCGGGCTGCTCCCCCACCAGCACCAACCCTGCGCAAACACCGGCTGAGCCGAGCAGGCTGAGCATGGCGGCTGTGTCCCACTGCTCCTGCGGGGTAAAACACTGCGTATGCAGGCAGGCCAGCACAGCCGCGTGCCCCACCCCCACAGACTGCATCTGCGGCAAACCCATTAGACCGGAGCAGCCCGCAACCCATTGGCTGGCAGTTTGGCCTCCGGTGGGTCCACGTAAACGGGCAGTGCGCCACGCGGTGGCAAGTCCCCACGCATCCGGCGCAGGGCCGTAGCCACAACCTGCTCTACATCCGGGTGGGTAATCGGGCATAGGATCGCGGAGGGGAAAGCCAGATCAGCGCGGGATTCACCCGCAACCAGCCACCGCCCTTGCGGGGCGGACCAGTCTGCTATGGTTACGGCCCGCGCGCCCTGCCCGTCTTCCACAAAAACGCGGCCACGCCGGGCGGCGGTCACCACCAGCCAGCCAGCCATGGGGTCTGGCTGGGCGGCAAGGGCGGCATCCAGTTCCGGGGCCAGAGCTTCTGCCCGCGTAACCCCCACAACCGGGCACCCCACACCTACAGCATACCCTGCCGCCGCCGCACAGGACGCCCGCAGACCGGTAAAAGACCCCGGCCCCACCACAACCGCGACCAGATCCGGCGCACTCCCCTGTGCGCGTGACCAGCCAGCCTGCTGCAAAACCTGTGCTGCCAGCAGGCTAAGCCTTTCCGCCGCCTGCTTGCCGGCCTCCTGCCTGAAGGCAAGCACCTGCAACACGCCATCTGTATTGGTAACGCAGGCCGCCGTACCACAGGCATGGTCGCCTGCGGGGCTCCCGTCGAGCACCAGAATACGCTGCACCACTAGTCTACAATCCGGCAGGCCTGATCGAACTCAAGCCGGGGGGCCCGCTCGGGCTGACCTGCGAAATCTCCATACCCCAGACAGAGCAGGAAGTTGGCGCGCCAGCCCCATTCGGCCAGAAAAGCGTCTTCCACCACGGACTGGTCAAACCCAGAAACGGGCAGAACATCCAACCCAAGGGCGCGGGCGGCCATGATCATATACCCGCCCTGCAAGGTGCCATTGCGAAAAGCGGTTTCCTCAGACAAGCCGACATCGGCGGCAAACCAGGAACGCAGTTCTTCCCCCGGACTCAGCTTGGGGAGCTGTTCAAAAAACAGCGGGTCATGGGCAAGCACAGCAATAACCGGTGCCCCCATAACCCGGTTGACGTTCCCTGCAGACAGGGCAGGGCGCAGTTTTTCGCGCCCACTGGAGCCTGTAATAAAAACAATGCGGGCAGGGCAGCAATTGCCCGAAGTCGGCCCCATGCGCACCAGATCATATATCTGGCGCAGCAAAGCCTCCTCCACAGGGCGGGTCGTCCAGCGCAGGGGGGTTCGCGCCTTTGTAAACAGCAGTTCTAACCCACTTGCGTCCAACATGTTCTGTCCTGCCTCCTGCTGCGCCAGCTTGCTCCGGCGCGTGACTTCCCTCTTTTAAGGCAAGCATCCCGCGCCGAAAAGAGCCACCGTTGCGGGGGCTGCTCAGTCCACCTGCTCGACCGAGACAACCTCTGGCACGTAATGCTTGAGCATGTTTTCCACCCCATGCTTGAGCGTTGCGCGGGAAGAGGGGCAGCCCGAACATGCCCCCTGCATGGTCAGGCGCACAATCCCGTTGCGATACCCACGAAACACAATATCCCCACCATCGCCCGCAACGGCAGGACGTACGCGCGTGTCCAGCAGTTCCTTGATCTGGACAACAATCTCCGCATCTTCTGGGGCAATGTCGTCTTCAAGAACAGCAACGCCTTCGGCAACAACCGGCAGGCCCGCCACAAAATGATCCATCAGGGTGGACAGCACCAGCGGGCGCAGTTCCTCCCAGTCCGCGCTGTCGGACTTGGTGACAGAGACAAAGTCATTCCCCAAAAACACGCGGGCAACACCGGGCAGGGCAAACAGCGCATCGGCCAGAACCGAACGCCCGGCCACGGCGTCGGCATCAATAAAGTCTATGGTGCCCGCATCCCCCACCACGGCCTGACCGGGCAGGAACTTGAGCGTTGCGGGGTTGGGGGTGCCTTCGGTTTCGATAAACATGGCGGAAATGTCCGATCTGTAGGGTAAACCTGTATGATTATCTTTCAGTTGGCACCAGAATGAGGACAGAACAAGTTCTGTATGAAAATTTTAGTGCCACCAGCCACCGGAACAGGGCCAGAAAGAGCTGTTTTGGGCAGTTCCCGCCCGACATCCGCACAAGGCAGCCATGCCGTGCACGACATTCAGCCCTCGCCCTTTACCCTCTTACCCGGCCCGAAGCTGGACAAGACGAGCCCTTAACGCGGGGTCGTGCGCGTAAATATACAGCCCCCTGACCGCGCGCGTCATCAACACATTGATCGCATTGAGCATGATCCGCTCCATGGTCTGCCCGGGCTGGGCAATACCATTGCGCCCGGCAAAAGCTGCGCCATCCTCATACCGGGTCGGGTCAAGTATCAGGGTATCGGTCACACCATCATACCTTACGGATGGACCAAGCAACAGACCAACGTAATTCAGGTCGAACCCCTGCACGGTATAAACGGAGCCGACCTCATCGATCGTATCGGCACGTTCGGCCCATGGCAGGCGGGCTTCGGGTCTGGCGATGTCCCATTTAAGCCGAAAACGCCCTTCGGTTACAAAATGTTCCTGACCATCCAGCCGGTAGGGGTAATCATACGTTGCCACCATACGGGAGAGGCCGAACTCGGTGTTTTTCCGGCACACCAGATCGTACATATCCTGCGCATCCTCAAAAACCCTGAAGTCAAAAGACGGATCATGGGGAACAGGCAGAATGGTCTTTTTGCAAAATGCGTCTATCCATGCACATGTCTGTGCACCAGCGTGCATACGGAACTGGTTTTTAAGCTGGCAGGTCTGAACCTGCTTCTGGGCCAGAACCGTTTCCAGCATACTCTTTGTCCAATGGCTTTTGAACTTGAGAACCTGCTTGTCATCAAAAACCAGTACAACAACCCTTGCGCATTTCAGTATCTCTTCAAGATGATTGTCCTGTGCAAACCGGTTGTATTTATCGGATTTTGTTAAAAGAAGATGCGCCTCGTCCACCAGAACCACATCCGCCATCTGCCCGGTTCTGTGCAGGGTGTTGATAAAGGTTGTCGGGCGCTCATAGTCTTTCTTTTTCACATAAAGTGAATGTTCCGATATATTCCTGTAAAGTTTCATCATTTCAGGATGATTGACCAAAAGATAATTTTTTGTGCCCGTTAACGGGTTTGCATCTGATTTTTGCCGGGACAGTTTTTGTATTTCGTTAAAAATTTTATTGATAACAATGCTTTTTCCCGTTCCTGCATCGCCTCCAATAACAAAAACAGCATTCCCCTGCCCAACGTGATCCTGACAGAAGCTGACAACCTGCTGACACAGCCGCTCCTGCTCCATGGAAAGAGAACGATCAGGAGAGAGTTTTTGCAAAGCCTGATTGTTCTGCCGATCCACCACGTTTACCCCCTAAACCAAAAAAGCCTTTCCCCATTATGAGGAAAGGCTTTTGATCCGTCCAGAAAACCCGATGGTTTTTAGCGCAGGATACCCGTATGCCCAATGGAATACCGGCCCGGCTGCGGCCATACGGTCAGGCCATGCGGCTCCTGCCCAACCGGAATGCTGATCATGCTCCCGTCCTTGGTGTTAATCCGGTAAACCACATCATCAAACCGGCCAGACAGCCACAGGGATTTACCATCCGCGCTGACATTGCCCATATCCGGGCTGCCACCACCGGGGACAGGCCATGTCGCCACAACCTTGTTTGTAGCAAAATCAATGACCGAAACCCCACCGCCCTTACTGTGGGGGTGCCCATGAATCAGGTGGGATCCACGGTTGGCAACGTACATTTTTGTACCATCACGGCTGGGGTACAGCCCATGTGCGCCCAGACCCGTGTGGATAAAGCCTGTTTCGCGGAATGTATCTCCATCCACCAGAAACACGCCGTCGGCCATCATATCGGCAACATAAAAGATTTTGCCGTTAGGGGAGACCAGAACATCCTGCGGCATACCACCACTGGACAGCTTGAGGTACCCCAGAACCTTTTTCTCAACCATATCCACCTTGACCAGATGGCCACCAAATTCGCAGGTGAAAATGGCGTAGCGCCCATCTATGGAAAAAGCGGCATGGTTGACGCCCTTGCACTCGGGCACATCAATGGACTGCTGCAACTGCATGCTATGCGGGTCACGGAAGTCCAGACGTTTACGGGCTTCGGCCACCACAATGGCCGATTTGCCATCTGGCGTAAAATACATGTTGTAGGGATCATCCACCGCAATGGACGGGCCGGGGCGACCCGTACGCGGGTCAATGGGGGTCAGGCTGCCATGCACGGTGCCTTCCGCATTGTTGGTGACCCACAGGGTGCGCAGGTCCCATGACGGCACAACATGCTGGGGGCTTTTCCCCACGGGGAAGCGATCCACCACCTTGTTGGTGGCCGGGTCGATGACAGACACATCGTTCGAACGCAGGTTGGGCACGTAAACCCGTTCCAGATCCCGCGCCACTTCCGGCGCAATGTGACTGCCCCCTGTTTCGCTGTACAGGTTGGCCGGGTTGGAGACTGGGGGCATGCCGGGAATGGTCTGCACCAGAGAAGCCGCCGTGTGGCTCCCGCCCTCGGACGGAGTACCGACATCCTGCGCCCAACCAGGCGCACTGCCAGCACCTAAGCCAACAATGGCAACCGCCGCAACCAGATACTGCTTAAAACCCATAACCCAGACCCTTCTGTGCCTGTTATCACTTTAACTCCTGATACGGCTCCGCATTTATCATGCGGCGTAAATAACGTCTATTCGGGGGCGATTAAAATCTTTCATTTATTATTATAGGCAAGTTATTTTACGTATTTATTTGCTGCGTGCATCATCAATGGCTTTAACGGCCGCATCCACCTGCATGGACAAACCGGGCTGCCCCAGTGTGGACGTGGCTCTCCGCGGGTCTCCTCCATAAATCCCCTGCGCCGCAGACGGGTTGGGCGCGTGCCGCAGGGCCTCCTCCCGGACCATGGATGGATCAACCGCAAGCATGAGCGATGTATCGCCTATATCCGCATGCTGGCCCACATCCAGCCTGTAGCCATTCTGCCGGAGCCATTCGCTATACTGGTGGGGGATCACATTGTAGTAATCCTGCACATACAGCACCCTTGCACCTGTGGCCTGCCACCGCACATTCAGTTGCGTGGCCAGTTTTTCCATATCTTTCTGGTAGCCACCGTGATCACCGATCAGAACAACCAGCTTAAACCCCTGCACCCGAAAACTTTCGGCTATGGAGGCCAGCATTCTGTCAAACACATCGGGCGGTAATGTAATGGTACCGGGGAAACGCATATGCGATGTACGCGGAGCAGTACCCCCCTCCGGCACGTAGGCTACCACAGGAGCCACCAGTGTTCTGCCGGACTGACGGGCTATTCTTTCAGCCTGAAACTGCACACGGCTGTTATGTTTGCCAACGGCTATGTACGGTCCACTCTGCTCCGTACCTCCCACAGGCACAATAATGGTTGTAAAACCACAGGATATATCCTGTGCAATTTCGGTCCATGTCAGTTTTTCAAACAGAACACTTCTGGCAAGGTTCAGGCACTGGGCCTGCGCTGGCAGGGGTAATACCGACAGTGTCCCTAAAAACAGACCGCATAACCATGATTTTTTCATTATGACTGCACCAGAAGAGGGGCAAGAAACTGACCCGTATAGCTTTTTTTGCATGCAGCAATGGTTTCGGGCGTGCCTTCGGCAACAATGGTGCCACCCCCATCGCCCCCTTCCGGCCCTACATCTATAAGCCAGTCCGCAGTCTTGATAACTTCCAGATTATGCTCGATCACGATAACCGTGTTCCCCTGATCGACCAGTGCATGCAAAACTTCCAGAAGTTTTCTAACATCCTCTGTATGCAACCCGGTTGTAGGTTCATCCAGAATATAGACGGTTCTGCCCGTAGCCCTGCGCGCCAGTTCCTTGGAAAGTTTGATGCGCTGTGCTTCCCCCCCCGATAGGGTCGTTGCCTGCTGGCCAAGTGCCACATAGCCCAGACCAACCTTTTGCAAAATGGCCAGCCGGTCGCGGATCCGGTTCTGGGCGGAAAAGAGCGGGTAGGCTTCATCCACACTCATGGCCAGCACATCCGCTATGGTTTTACCCCTGAAGCGGATATCCAGTGTTTCGCGGTTATAGCGCGCACCTTTACAGGCATCGCAGGTAACAAACACATCTGGGAGGAAGTGCATTTCTATTTTAAGCACACCATCGCCCTGACAGGCCTCGCACCGTCCCCCTTTGACATTGAAGGAAAAACGCCCCGCCTTGTACCCTCGGGCCTTGCTTTCTGGCAGTTCGGCAAACCAGTCCCGAATAGGGGTGAACAGGTCGGTATAGGTTGCGGGGTTGGAGCGGGGGGTGCGGCCAATGGGGGACTGGTCAATATCAATAATCTTGTCCAGCAGTTCCATGCCCTTGATTTTTTTATACGGCTCGGGCGAGGTGGCAGCCCCCATAAGCTGGCGTGAGAGCGCCTTGTAAAGCGTATCAATCACCAGAGTTGATTTACCGCTCCCCGAAACACCGGTTACGCATGTAAACGTGCCAAGCGGAAAATGCGCGGTTACGTCTTTAAGGTTATGCCCCGTTGCCCCTTCCACCGTAAGCATCCGTTTTTTGTTCACGGGCCTGCGCTGCTGTGGCACCTCAATCCGCTTGCGACCAGACAGGTAAGCGCCCGTCAGGCTATCAGGGTTTTTGGCAACCTGCTCCGGTGTGCCCTGTGCCACGACCTGACCGCCATTGACCCCGGCTGCGGGCCCCATATCCACCAGCCAGTCAGCACTTCTTATGGCGTCCTCATCATGTTCGACAACAATGAGTGTATTCCCAAGGTTTTTCAACCGGTCGAGAGTCCCCAGCAGGCGTGCGTTATCGCGCTGATGCAGCCCGATGGACGGCTCATCCAGCACATAAAGCACCCCCGTAAGCCCCGATCCAATCTGGCTTGCCAGACGGATACGCTGGCTCTCCCCCCCAGAAAGGGTGGCTGACCCGCGCGAGAGGGTCAGGTAATCCAGCCCCACATCATCTAGGAATTTCAGACGTTCCAGAATCTCACGCAGGATACGCCGGGCAATTTCTGCCCGCTGGGGGGTAAGGGTTGGCAGAACCGTGTCAAACCAGCCCAGCGCATGCCCAATGGACAGGTCGCAGGCCTGCGCAATGGTTTTGTCCGCTACGCGAACAGACAGGGCTTCGGGCCGCAGGCGCGCACCATGGCAGACATGGCAGGCTTTTTCTGACTGATAACGGGAAAGTTCTTCCTTAACCCACGCACTCTCCGTATTGGTCAGTCTTTTTTGCAGGCTTGTCAGAACCCCTTCAAACGGCCGTTCGACAACATAGCTTTTTTTACCATCCTGATAGGTAAAGCTTATATCGTCTTCCACACCATACAGAATACCGTTCTGGGCCTGCTCCGGCAGGTCGCGCCAGGGGGTATCCATGCTGACGCCAAAATGCTGTGCCAGACTTTGCAGCGTCTGCTCCAGAAGAGGGGATTTTGCATCTTTCCACGGTGCAATAGCGCCTTTTTTAAGGGAGAGTGCAATATCAGGCACAACCAGAACCGGGTTGAAGTATGTTTCCACCCCCAGACCATCACAGGCCGGGCAGGCACCCTGCGGCGCATTGAAGGAGAACAGGCGTGGTTCTATCTCTTCCAGAGTAAACCCGCTGACAGGGCAGGAAAAATGCGATGAAAAAATCAGTTTTTCCGGTTCGCGCTCTTCGTCCTTAAGTACTTCCTCGGCATAGACAATGCCATCACTCAGGGTCAGCGCGGTTTCAAGACTGTCCGCCAGACGGGTTTGCACGCCGGGTTTCACCACCACGCGGTCCACAACCACTTCCACCGTGTGGCGGAGTTTGCGGTTCAGGCTGGGGGCTTCTGCAATTTCGTACAGCGTGCCATCTACCCGCACACGGGTAAAACCCTTGCGCTGGAGTTCGGCCAGTTCCTTGCGGTATTCACCCTTGCGGTCCCGAATAACGGGGGACAGCAGCATAAGCCGCGTGCCCTCGGGCATGGCCAGAATACGGTCCACCATCTGGGTTACGGTCTGCGCCTCAATAGGCAGGCCCGTGGCGGGGGAATACGGCACACCTGCCCGCGCCCAGAGCAGACGCATATAGTCGTATATTTCCGTGACCGTACCCACGGTAGAACGCGGGTTTTTGGAGGTTGTTTTCTGTTCGATGGAAATCGCGGGGGACAGGCCCTCTATGGAGTCCACATCGGGTTTGCCCATAAGCTCCAGAAACTGGCGCGCATAGGCGGACAGGCTCTCCACGTACCGGCGCTGACCCTCCGCGTAAATGGTATCGAACGCCAAAGAGGATTTGCCCGACCCCGAAAGCCCGGTCACGACGGTCAGCCGGTCACGGGGGATATCGATATCAACATTCTTCAGGTTATGGACACGCGCCCCACGCACCCGAATGCTGTGCTGACCTCGAAGACCTGATTTTGTCATGAAGAGCTCTTTACCGTCGTTCCTGTTTTGTCCTCTATTATGGCGCTTTAATCCGTCCCTATGCAATCCATGAAACACACCAGAGGGAGCCGCCATGCAAAATGCCCTGACCGGCCATTCTGACCATTGCGCTTGCGAACATGATTGACCATTTACAGGCACAAGTGATGTACTGTGGCCAAAAGCACGACAGGTACCATTTTGCCTGCGTGACAGAAATTTGAGGAACAGAACCAGATGGAGCATCTGATCGGTCAGCCAGCCCCGGGCTCGGATAACAGTTTTGGCGGCTCGGATGCTGCTGCTGTCATTATCGATGGTACGCAGGCCAGCTTTATGCACGACGTTATGGACGCCAGCCGGAACGTGCCCGTTCTGGTGGATTTCTGGGCGGAATGGTGTGGCCCGTGCAAACAGTTGACCCCCATTCTGGAAAAAGTCGTCACCGCTGCCAAAGGCAAGGTACGCCTGGTTAAAATTGATATTGAAGCCAACCGCGCCCTTGCAGGCCAGCTGGCGCAGGCTGGTCTGCCGCTCCAGTCCATTCCACTTGTGGCCGCTTTCTGGAAAGGGCAGATTCTGGACCTGTTCCAGGGAGCACTGCCCGAAAGTGAAGTGAAAAAATTTGTGGAAACCCTGCTCAAAGCCAGCGGGGGCGGCACTCTACCCGCAACAGAGCAACTGCACGAAGCCGATGTGGCCATGGAAACAGGCCAGCCCGCCGAAGCCGCAGCCATGTATTCCACCGTTATTGGCGAGGAACCCGAAAACGCCAAAGCCTGGGGCGGGCTGATCCGCGCCATGCTGGCTCTTGATGATGAAGAGGCCGCAGCAGCAGCGCTGGCCGATGTGCCCGCAAAAATTACGGATGCCCCGGAAGTTGCCGGAGCCCGTGCGGCCCTTGAGCTGAAAAAGGAAGGCCGTCAGGCAGCCGAAGCCATGGAAGGCATTCGGGCACGGCTGGACGCCAACCCCGAAGACTACGAAGCCCGCTGTGAACTGGCCACGGCCCTGAACGCCGCAGGCAAGCGGGAGGATGCCGCAAACGAACTGCTCCACATCATCAGAGCCGACCGGGGCTGGAAGGATGGCGCGGCGCGCCAGCAGCTCCTGCGCTTTTTTGAAGCATGGGGGAACGATGACCCCGCCACGGTTCTGTCCCGCCGCCGCCTGTCCTCCCTCCTGTTCTCCTGATCCGCACCTTGCCCCGCACAACACCCCTGTTTGTAGATGATGATGTTCCCCGCCGCATTCCACGGCTGGGGGACATGACACTGGCGGATATTCCGCCAGAAGTGGGGCTTTTCCCGCTCAGTGGCGTGCTGCTTCTGCCCCGGGGCAAGCTGCCGCTCAATGTGTTTGAGCCCCGCTACATTGCACTGGTGGAAGATGCCCTAGCGTCACACAGGCTGATCGGCCTGATCCAGCCCCGCTGGCAGGAAGATGAAGACGAAGGGAACGAAGCACCGCCCCTTTATACCACTGGCTGCCTTGGTCGCCTGACATCCATGACCGAACGGGCCGATGGCACCTACGCCATGACCCTGACCGGCCTGCTCCGCTTCCGCCTGCTGCGTGAGACGGGGCTACGCCGTGGGTACCGGGTTGCGCGTATTGACGTATCCTCCTTTGCGGGGGACCTGAACGAAATTCCGTCCGAACCGTTTGACCGGACCCAGCTTTTGAACTCGCTGAAGAATTATTTTCAAAAAAAAGGGCTGAATGCCCGCTGGTCCCTGATAGAACAGATGGACGACAGCCTGCTTCTGGTGACTTTACCCATGATCTGTCCTTTCCCTCCGGCGGAAAAACAGGCATTGCTGGATGCAGAAAATCTGACAGACCGTGTGCGGGTCCTGCAAACACTGCTAGACCTGTCCGGTCCGGAACAGGAAGGCCCTCCTTCCTGACAATATGATGTGGGAACCGTTTTATGTCCGATACAGCACCGCTTGATCCGCGCCTTCTGTCCATTCTGGTCTGCCCCGTGACCAAAGGCCCACTGGTTTTTAACGCGCAGACCAATGAACTGATCAGCGAAAAAGCCGGACTGGCCTTTCCCATCCTTGATGGCATTCCCGTTATGCTGCCAGATGAAGCCCGCCGTATTGAAGGCTGACTGACGTTTTTTTCCCTCTGCCTCGGATTTGCCCATGCTTCTGGGAAAAAAAAACAGCGCTTGTTTTAGGGGGTTGCTCCTGCTCGCTCCATTGCTGGCAGGCTGCCACCATCTGATCGAGGGGGATGATATTGATCTCCCCCCCGAACGCCCCGGTCGTTTTTTACCCGAGGCCGCACCGGCAGAAGCACGGGCCGCACAGAGAGATGTCGAACGGCAGGAAAAGCTGGAGGCCGCCCAGCGGGCCGCAGGCATAAAAAAACCGGATACGCCCCCCAAACCCGAAGACCACTACGAAGTTCTGCCCCCCATGTATGATGGAGGTGGTTCTGCTGGCCCAATGCTTACGGAAGATGGCCATACCATTACGCCTCAGGCGCAGGCTGTTTACGGCAGGCCGGACAACGCGCAGGTGCAGAAATCCAAATAACGCAGGGCGTTAATGCTCTGCATCATACAGGTGGGATGTTCTGCGCCGCAGAATATCCCCTATGGCCATACCCATCACGCCGGTCATCATGCCTATGGCGGTTGGTATGGCGCCCCCTCCGGGCAGCAGACCAACGAGCACACTGCTCAGCGAGCCAAAGCTGTACTGCATGGTCCCCAGCAGGGCAGAAGCACTCCCCGCATGATGACCATGGCGGGAAAAGGACATGACCGTACCATTGGGGCCAATAAACCCCAAAGCTCCGGTTAATCCCACAATAAAGACACAGGTCAGCCATGGGTGACCAACCCCGACCACACCAGCCAAGGCCAGAGCCACAAAGGCACACCCCAACACAAAGGCCCACAGAATAGCCCCATCCAACAGGGCAGGTATGGATACACGATGTATCAAACGCCCGTTGATCTGGGTGCCCAGAATAAAAGCCGCCGCATTGGCGCCAAAGAAAAGCCCGAACGCCCCGGGTGAAAAGTGCAGCCTCTGTTCAAACAGAACAGGAGCACTCCCCAGATAGGCGAACATGACAAAAGTGGAAAATGTTGTGATCAGAGCATTGGAAAAAAAGACAGGCTCACGCAAAATCCCCTGATAACGCCATAAAATTTCCACTGGACGGAAACGGATACGCCTCTCGACCGCCAGCGTATCGGGCAACATAAGCAGCACACCCATAATGGCCGCAACCGCGTAGAGTGTTCCAATCCAGAACATCCAACGCCAGTCACCAATTTTTAAAACAAGGCTCCCCAGCCCCGGAGCAAGAACAGGCATGACACCAAAAACCAGTGTCAGTTGCGCCATAATATGTGCGCCTTTTTTGCCTGTTGCCACATCCCGCACAATTGCACGCGGAATAACCGCGCAGGCAGACCCACCAAACGCACCAATAAAACGCAACACGCAGAACAGGTGATAATTACCGACCAGCGCACACCCGGCGGAGGCCAGTGCATACACACCCAGCCCCACAACCAGCGGCCCCTTGCGCCCGAACCGATCAGACAGAGGACCCTGAGAGAACTGGCCAAGCGCCAGCCCCAAAAACCACGCCCCCAGCGTAAACTGCGCAGACCCGGCCCCACCACCCAGATCGTGCTCAACCGATGGAAAAGCGGGCAGATACATATCTGTCGCTAATGGCCCAATGGCCGTGACCAGCCCCAGAAGGAAAATAAGCCTTAATGGAAAAGAGGATATCGGAGCCGTGGGAGAAGATGTCATCTCGTGAATTACCGGAGAAAGATTGGGTCTTTTTTTCTCCCGCCACTCCGCTTTTGTCCACCACCTAAAACCGGGCACCTCCTGCTCGGGTAGCGTATCTTATTAAAAAAGGCTGCCGGTTCGTCCGGCAGCCCCTGATATCTGGCTACTCTGGCTTGCCACTCTGGGCAGGCTTGGGTGGTAGCGGCACTTTACTGCTACAAGCAGGCGGGTGCTCAGGCTGCCCGGCAATCTGCTGGAGTTGCTGGCTGGTCAGAATGTCATGAATCTGGGCTTCAACCTGAAGCATATGCAGGGCACGCTGCGTATGCAACGCACTGATCTGCTGTTCCAGCCCCTGCAATTTAGCCTGATCAACCGGACCCGGTGTTGTCAGCACGGTACGGATCTGCTCCTGCAGGGCTCGCGCCTGTTCCATACCTGCCTTGGGGTCTTCCGGGCGATTGGCATCAAACACAGCCTTGATCTTTTTTTTCTGCTCGGCGGTCAGTTTGATCCCGTCCAGCCTGAGAATGCGCCCACCCGGCCCGTGGTGCATACCACCACATTCCGGCGGCGGAGGAGGTGCCCCAACAGGAGGAGCCGCACTGTCCGCCCGAGCCGAAGCCCCGGTAAACGCAGCAAGGCCCATAACCAGTGTTGTTGCCAGCAATGCTTTTTTCATCATTCAGCCTTTATCAATACCGAACTGCAAGGCACCACACACCCTGCCTGTCAGGAACAGTGCCACCCGGATATGTCTGAAAAAAGGCATTCCACCGCCACAGGCAGCCAGTCTGAACGGACAGATGCACCGTGACATCGGCCAGTACTCTGTCGTAATGATCATCAGCCCTTCGCTCCATAATCCGGGGCCATTCACCATACTATTGGCCCGTTTGCCCGCTCAGGTGGCCGGTCACCACAGCAGAGACCTGAAGGAAACTTTCAACCCTCTTGTCATCAGTTCAACCCCGAGCCATATAACCGGGGCTCCTCCCTTTCGGCAGTTCCTAAAAAGGGTAAGTCAGTCGCATCGGATAGGGCATATGTCATTGATAGCGTTACAGAGTTTTCTGCGAGAGACGGTGCACGGTTTCTGAGAAATCGGACACAAATGATTTCGACAGGATTAAAAAAGGATGCTGGATATCAGAACGGCCGTCATATGGCGGCCATCAGGTCCGTACAGACCCATGATATTTTTTGCTTGAAAGTCCCTTATCTGTTGCGAAGGATTTGCAAAATGGCAGACTGGCCAGGAAATGCAAAGTGAAAACAAATTTTTGTTTTCACTTACGAAAGGGTCCGATTATGAAGTAGTGTTAATAAATCAATCAATAAAAATAATTTTACACTTAATGGGATTCCCACGAGATGAATGAGATTGCTGTAAAACTGATTGATGAAATTGACACGATCATTGAAAGAGAATGGCCTAAGACACTGTTTTCAGGGAAAAACCGTGTGAATTTGCAGCGGGCTAAAGAAACTATATCGGAAGTTATCAAAAACGAGATTGAGAAACTTATCTCTCATTCAAAACATAACGATAGAGAGATAGAGGTAAAAGTTGAACAGCACGTCGATCCTGGCGTTCCAAAATATATTGACGAAGGTCTTATCGCATTATCGGCCGCTGATTTGACTTATCGCATACCAACACCAGTTCCTGCTGAATTTCAGGACTTATGTGACGATTTTAACGTGATGATGGAGACCCTTCAGGGCACATTGCGTGTTATCAATAACAATAGCCAGCATCTTTATGTAAGTGGTCATGAAATCAGCAAATCAACCATGGATCTGGCAAAAAGAACGGAAAGTCAGGCATCAAACCTTGAGGAAACCGCTTCGGCTCTTTCTGAAATTACGGATGCGGTAAAAAACACCGCAAAAGATGCGGAGACTGTAAGAGATATTGTTAAAAATGCAGAGAATATCCTTTCTGAATCAGGAAGATTTATGGAAGAAACTGTTTCTGTTATGTGTGGAATTAAAGATTCGTCGAGTAAAATTGAAAATATCATAGGAACCATCAACGATATTGCCAGCCAGACAAATATACTGGCTGTTAACGCCAGTATTGAGGCAGCCAGAGCAGGCGTAGTCGGAACAGGTTTTGCCGTTGTGGCGAGTGAAGTCAGGGCATTGGCTGCACGTACCGCAGTCGCTTCAAAAGAAATCCGGCGTTTGATTGGTGATGCCGGTCACGAAATTGAAAATGGTGTGCAGTCTGTAGGGAATAGTCAGGAAGCATTAAAGAATGTTGTTGGTAATATAAATCAGATTAATACCCTGACCGAAAGACTGGCCGTAGCGGCGCAACAGCAGGCAAGCGGACTCCAGCAAATCAATACGGCAGTCAGCGCCCTGGATCAGATTACGCAGGAAAATGCAGCCATGGTGGAGCAGTCGGCATCCACGATCAGTAAAATGGCGGAAGAAACTGATACACTACAATGCTTTATCAACCAGTTTGAAGGTATAGACGGTCAACCACTGGTTCTGCATGGTCAAATTGACTTAAGTTCAGCGTTAATTGCACATGCCGAATGGAAAGCCAAACTCCGTACAGCAATCATGCGGCGACAGAAGCTGGATGCTCAGACAATAGCAAAAGATAATTGCTGCATGTTGGGAAAATGGTTGTACGGGCCAGCAAGGCAGGATTACAAGAATATGCCCGAATTTGAATTCTGTCGGCAAAAACATGCGGAATTTCATAGAGCCGCTGGTGAGGTCGCCGAGGTTATTAATGATGGGTATTATGACGAAGCCACGGCAATGCTCAAGGCACATACTCCATATGCTGAAGCCTCCCGGTCTACAGGTGCTGCAATTATGAAGCTGAAAGAAATATTAACCTAAAAATTTTGTTTTCCATTGTCCCAAACATTACATGCCAATAGCAACAGGAGAGATATTATGCCTCTCCTGCTTCTAAGATGATCTTTCATGTTTATCTTCTCACGCGTTTGAATACGAGAAGGGTGGGGCAACTAGAAGAATGCACCTCACCACCGGGGAACATGAAGAGCGTTCAATATCCGCTCATGCCACACTACCAGACCACAGGTTACCGCCAGTAAATGGCGTCTGGCTACCATATATCATTGTACACCCAGCCATACTCAGAAAAGACATTGGCCACGTTATGGCAAATCTGGCCGAAGCCTGCGGCATGGCAGCAAAAGAAGTGACCGTGCACGGTCTGCGCTTCACCTTCCGCGACTGGGCAGCCGAGGAAACCGATTATCCGCAGGGGTAACTGAAATGGCTCTGGCTCTGGCTCTGGCTCATGCCATCAGTGACAAGGTGGAAACCGCTTATAGGCGAGGTGACCTGTTTGATAATCGGCGGGGGATGATGGCTGAATGGTGCGCAGTTCAGAAATCCACCTGAGATAACGCATCCTGCACCAGCCGGTTAAGGCTCACTCCGCGAGCAGTGGCAATTCCAGCGGCGCGCGCATGGACATTCTCAGGCAGGCGCACCACGAACCGGCCCGAGGAATGCTTGCCCGGACCAATCCCCTTCTCTGCGCACATTTCAAGGAACATCCCCAAGGATGCCTTGCCTTCCTTCTGGAGGCCTCCGACACTATCAGCGTAGAAGTCTGCCCCACCGTTGAGGCCCAGAAACTCGCCCCGGAACATACCGATTTCCGGGTCAAACGGAATAACAGCCCGATGGCCGCCAATTTCCACCACATTATTCATGGTGTCACCCCATTTGCTTCGAGCCATTTTCGTATGGATGCAACGGCCCCTTTGCCTGTATCCGGCTTGGGATGAGGTCGATGGAATATGCGCACCTCACCGAACAGGAACACATCAACACGGGAACCTTCACGCTCTGAAACCTCACCACCGAGGGACACGAGGGAAGTGCCGGACGGTCAGTGGACAATTTTTGTAGGAGCAACGCACGACGATAACCTAGCGAACTTCAAGCTCGGGTAATCACAGCGCTCAATAAGCGTTATCACAAGGGGGGGAGTAAGAAGGGTACGGCTTCCAAGCTCTAACAAAACCAATTATTTTTCAGAGGCTTAGGAAGAAGAACTGGTGGAGCCAAGCGGAATCGAACCGCCGACCTCTTGAATGCCATTCAAGCGCTCTCCCAACTGAGCTATGGCCCCACTGTTCTGTCACACACTGCCCTGTCCTGTTCTACAACAAGTCCTGCGGTGTGTGTTGAGCCTCTTACAACCTCCTTAAAATGCTGACAAGCCCTAATTTTTAATCTGGGAGCACTTTCATCTCACGCAGTGCCGCAACAAGAGGGAGGAGCGGCAAACCCTGAATGGCAAAAGCATCACCCTCTATTGCAGCAAACAACTGTATGCCCGGACCTTCCAGCCGGTAAGAGCCGACACAACCAAGGCAGGCCTCTCCCTCCAGCGCCAGATACTGTTCCATAAATGCGTGTGAAAATACACGCATGCTCAGCTTTGGGCAGGCAACATGCCGCCAGAGAATATGCCCATTCCGGCACAGCACGACCGCAGTATGTAAGGTATGCGTCTTCCCCCTCAGCTCAAGCAACTGCTGGCGGGCCCCTGCCACTCCCTTCGGCTTGTCATACCATGTGCCATTACAACTCAGCATCTGATCCGCCCCGATCACAAACCGATCGGTTTTTTGAATCGAGAGTGCTTTTGCTTCAGCAAGGCGAAGGGCAACCGTATCGGCAGACCAGTTCTGCTGTAAGCCTTCGTGCTTGAGATGCGCCTCATCCACCTCGGACACTTCAACATCAAAGGCCAGTCCGGCATTTTCCAGAATACGCCGCCTGGCAGCAGAACCACTGGCCAGAAGCAGTTTGTCCGCACTGTTCTGTATTAGAGTCGGCGTTAGTACTAAATCAGTCACGGAAGCGAGTCTCTTTCAGGTACTGGTGAAAAATGGGGCTGTGAGTACTTCCCTTAGTACCGGGGTACATGTGGATTGTACGGAGTTCAGAACATGGCCGTACCGAGTACCGGGCACAACCTGCAACTCTCATGAACCGGTGAGTTGTACACAGGGGTGGTTGGATGTTTTCTGGATAACTCCAAAAAGCCTTTATTTTGCAAGGGTCTTCAATCTGTACACAGTGTGGGAAAGATGGGGTACATTTTTGGAATGCCGGGTACCCCGTTATCAACAGTACCCTCATATCTCATCAAATCTTTTTCTTTCTTTTTTTATAGGAAGAGGGGCGTGGACAGCGCGGACAAAGACGTGCAGGACTTCTGCTCATGACAACGCAAACACATATTCCCGCCGCCAAACGTCTGCTCAGAACTCTCAACGGGGAGGCTCTGTGGCCCCCTCCGATGTGGCTGATGCGGCAGGCTGGCCGGTTCCTGCCTGAATTCCGCGCCATGCGGGCACAGGCGGATTTTCTGACCCGTTGCATGACCCCCGACATTGCAACGGAACTGACCTTACAGCCTATCCGCCGCTTTGGCATGGATGGGGCCATCCTGTTCTCGGATATTCTGATCCTGCCATGGGCTATGGGTCAGTCCCTTGAATTTGTGGAAGGTACAGGCCCGGTTCTTGGTGCTATCCGCTCCGAACAGGACCTTAACGCACTGGACCCCGCCCGCATTGCCGAGGCAACCGCCCCTGTGCTGGAAACCCTGTCCCGCCTGCGCAAGGCCGTGGATGGGCCAGAAAGTATCGGGGTTGCCAAACCTAGTGCAACCACGTTGCTCGGCTTTACGGGCGCTCCGTTTACCGTAGCCTGTTATATGGTTGAAGGTCGTGGCTCACGCGAGTTTTCTGTAACGCGGAACATGGCTTTTTCCGAACCTGCACTTTTTGACCGGCTTATGGCCCTGCTGACCGAGACAACAGCAACCTATCTTTGTGCCCAGATTGAAGCCGGGGCAGAAGCCGTCATGCTGTTTGATTCATGGGCCGGGCTTTTGCCTCCTTCGGAATTTCGTCGCCATGTTATCCGGCCCAGCCGACAGATCGTACAGACCATCAAGGCCCGTTACCCACACGTCAAAATTGTTGGGTTCCCCCGTCTTGCTGGTGTGATGGCCGCAGAATACGCGCGTGAGACGGGTGTGGATGTTCTCGCACTCGATACCGGGGCCGATATGGTGACTGTGCGCAATATGGTGCCAGAAACTTTGGGCCTACAGGGTAATCTGGACCCGGTTGCCGTACTGGCCGGGGGAGAAGCCATGCGGCGTGAAGCCCTGCAGGTGCGTGAAGCCGGGCGGGGGCGTGCCCATGTGTTTAACCTCGGCCATGGCGTTCTGCCGCAAACGCCTGTGGAGCATGTGGCTGATCTTGTTCAAACCGTGCGGGAAACGCCCTGATGAGTCTGGCTCTCTCTCAGGTTTTTCGCGGGCCACTCAAACTTGTCATTTTTGACTGTGATGGTGTGCTGGTTGATAGCGAGGAAACCTGTTGCCGCCTGTGTGCACAGGCGGCGCGAGAGGCCGGGTGGGATGTGCCTGATGCGCTGGCGGTGCATACATTTTCGGGCATGTCTCTGGCGACCATCCAGCCCATGATCGAGCGCAATGCTGGTAAAAAGCTTGGCACTGAGTGGGAGCCAGCAATGCAGCAGCGTTTTGTTGTGGCCATGAAGGAAGGCGTAGAACCCATTACCGGTGTACACGCCATGCTGGATGCGGTACAAAAGCTGGGTGTTTCCGTGCGTGTTGCGTCCAATTCCTCCTGTGAGGAAATGGATGTAAAGTTTGAAAAAACCAGTCTTTCCACCTATTTTGACGGGCGTATCCACTCCGCGCGGGATATGGGTGTGCCAAAACCGCAACCGGATGTGTATCTGAAAGCCGCTGAGGCAGAAGGTGTTCTGCCATGTGAATGCGTGGTGCTTGAGGATAGTGATCCCGGTGCCAGGGCGGCTGTTGATGCTGGTATGGCCTGCGTTATGCTCCGCGCGCCGGAAAAAGCGGTTCCTGATTGGAAAGGAATTGAAAGGATAGAGAAATTATCTGATTTTCCTCATATTCTTTCCAAACTGATCAAGGTGACACCATAAT
This sequence comes from Acetobacter lovaniensis, assembly GCF_014207635.1. Lineage (GTDB taxonomy): Bacteria > Pseudomonadota > Alphaproteobacteria > Acetobacterales > Acetobacteraceae > Acetobacter > Acetobacter lovaniensis. The sequence continues at coordinate 55,344 of NZ_JACHIE010000009.1, read as the reverse complement.
GGTTTTTGACATGCTTCTTCCGTGGGTCAGGTGGTTTGTCGCGTTTCACATCATGTCTGTCATGGCATGGATGGCGGGATTGTTTTATTTGCCCCGGCTGTTTGTGTATCATTGTCAGGTCGAGGCCGGGACTGCGGAAAATACGCGGTTCAAAACCATGGAACGCCGGTTGATCAAGGCCATTATGATACCGGCCATGTGTTCCAGCCTTCTCTTTGGCGTCTTGCTGGTTCTAACACCGGGTTCGGTGGACTGGATGGCGGGCTGGTGGCATTTAAAGCTTTTGTGCGTACTGCTTATGTTTGGCTTTCAGGGCCTGTGTGGCCGGTGGTACCGGGAGTTTGCACAGGACAATAACCAGCATTCGGAAAAATTTTACAGGCTGGTCAATGAAGTGCCAACTGTGCTGATGATGATTATCGTGATTATGGTCGTTGTCAGGCCATTTTAAAAACAGTCATATAATATAATGGAATTTCACATATTATATGATTGTTTCATACTGCCGGTGTTCTGTTCTTTTTATGCGGGGCATGGCTTTGGTTTTTCTATGAAAACCCGCGGTAAAAACATGGATTATTTTTTGCCCGTATGTTTGAATTGTTAAAATTTACAAAAATACAATATCTGGGAGAAGGCGTAATATGTCCTTAACTGTGCGTTCCATTGCGGTGTTTTGTGGCTCCCGTATGGGGGATAACCCTGTTTATAGGCAGACAGCGGAACTGGCTGGCAAAACATTAGCCGAAAAAAACATTCGACTGATTTATGGCGGTGGAGCCAATGGACTCATGGGTGTAGTGGCAGATGCCGTTATTAAATCCGGTGGGACGGTAACAGGGGTTATCCCGGAATTTTTGAAAACCCGTGAACAGATGCATGATCAGGTTTCTGAACTGATTGTGACGGACTCTATGCATGCCCGCAAGCAGATCATGTTTGCACAGGCCGATGCGTTCTGGATTCTTCCGGGTGGATTTGGCACGTTTGATGAGACAATGGAAATTCTGACCTGGAAGCAGCTTGGCCAGCATAAAAAGCCCATCCTGCTGGTTAATGTGGACGGTTGGGGGGATGCCATGGTTGGCATGCTGGATATGGCGGTCCGTCAGGGGTTTGCCTCGGTGGAAGCACGGGCATTATTGCAGGTCGTGCCGGACATATCGGCTGCTCTGGTGTGCTCTGTTATGGCGGAGCAGGTGCATGATCTGCCGATGTCTGCCCTGTAAACCAGAGCCTTCATGCATTTCCTCTCTTGCTTCATAAGCAAGAGAGATGTATAGCGCTTTCAGCCATAACGGAGTGTAGCTCAGCCTGGTAGAGCACTGTGTTCGGGACGCAGGGGCCGGAGGTTCGAATCCTCTCACTCCGACCATGGCTTTTCTGGAAAAATCAGTCTTCCCTGCGGGATGCGCCCGGAGTGTTATGTTTTTGCACGTCAGAAACATCCAGCACTAGCGGAAGCCAATTCATATAAAATATATGACAATGCGTTCCAGAGTGTCGCATCATTTTTAAAAAGCATTGATGTGTTCAATAAAAAACCCCTCATGCGCCTCTAGGAACATGAGGGGTTTTTATGGAGTAGACAGTTCTGTTCAGGCCCGTTTGGCCACAGCTGTATAATGGCTGTCCACAAGAGTATTGGCAGCGAACAGGGAGGGATGATGCGCCTCCTGCATCTGCCCGACCAGAAGGTTTTCCCACCGGCGCATATCGGCCTGTCGGTCAGCCTGAAAGCCCTTGTTCAGTTCCTCAAACTGCAATGCGGCAAAATATCCGAGCACAATGCTGGACACAAAAGCCGCACTGGCGACCATACCGGGGAGCGAGAGTGCATAGTCCGACCATTGCTCGGACTCCGGCAGGGATTGCCACAGGAACCGCGACAGGGCGGAATTATCTGTAAAATCCTGCCAGTGCACGGCCAGACCGGCATGGAAGACAGAAAATTTAAGTCCGCATGTTATAAAAATAAATGTGGAGCAGATAGCAAGGCTCAGGGCCGCGAGCCAGAGCGAGACAAAAGTTGCTTTTTTCCATGCCATGTGTCCGGCCTCCTAATTTGGGTTCGTTAGGGGGCAAAAGCGGAACAGTGTCTAAAGACATGCCGCTTTCTCCATTGTTCAAATGGTATGTCAGGTATTCAATATATGCAAGGTAAATCGTGCAGAGGCAGCTTTTCTGGCATACTGAAAAAGATGGAATTCCGTGCTGGAAAGCCTTCCTGATCATGCCCATTATTAGAACAAGATTTTCTTGTCTTCTGATCAGCAGGCAAGAGTAGGGGCGTAGGAATGAAGCAGACACATACGGTAAAAATAGGTCTTCTGGCCTTGCTGCTGGCGGGCGTTCAATTTTCTTTCGGTCATGCTTATGCCCAGCATTGGGGTGGCCATTATTATGGTGGTCCCGGCGGCTGGCATAGGGGGGGCTATGGCGGCTGGGGTGGTGGCGGTTGGCATGGTCCCGGACGATGGGACAGAGGTCCGCGCTGGGGGTGGGGCGGCTATTACGGTGGCGGCTGGGGGTATCCTTACCCTTATGGCGGGTACAGGGTTTATGGAGGCTGGAATCCGTATTGGGGCAACCCCTACTGGAGCCCTTACTGGGCTGGCTGGGGCTGGGGTTGGTCCATGCCATATGCTTATGGCCGTATGGCGGACGTAAAAACATATAGCGGGTCATATGCACCGCCTGCACAGGTTCCTCCGCAGCCTGTGCCAGAGGGAACACCACCACAGCAGGAACCAGGGCAGAGCTACTATGCTCCGCCATCCTATTATGCCAACCCGGATTATGGGCAATATCCGGCGACACAAAGCGCACCACCGCCCAGCCAGAATGTGGAAGGGAGCGATGGAACGGCAATGTTCAATTGCAAAAGTGGTTATTTTTACAACAATTTAACGCAAAACTGCGATAAACGCTAAGGTCAGAGCCACAGGTTGCACGCGGGAGCATTGGCAACCTGTGGGACTGTTCAGGCCCGCTGAGGGAGTGCTACCCCTTCAAGTTCAAGCAGCCAGACCTTGTCATCCACGCCACCATCGCCCGAATATCCTCCAAGCCCATTGCGTGCCAGCACGCGGTGGCACGGGATAAGAATGGGAATAGGGTTGTGCCCGACAGCCTGCCCTACGGACTGGGGGCTGCCACCTGCTTTTTGTGCCAGTTCGCCATATGTTGTGGTCGATCCTGTGGGGATGGTCTGCAAAACCGCCCAGACTTTTTTCTGGTATGGCGTGCCATAGGGTTCGAGCGGAAAGGGAAAGGCGCCTAGGGCGGACGGGTTATCAAACCACTGGTCCAGCCAGTCCCGTGCCTGGCAGAGGAGTGGTGTTTCGGTCTGGTCCCGTCCCCAGCCCCAATCCAGGGAAATGATTTTTCCATCTTCTTCAGACAGGGTAAGTGGTCCCAAAGGAGAGTGGAGGGAAAGCTGAGGCATGGGTCTGGCACTTTCTGAATAACAACAGAGTGGAGCGGGACAAAAGCAGGCAGGGTGTGGTGGTGCTGCGAGCACTTTCCATATAGGCCGCTTTTTATCATTTTTTAAATCTACGTTTGCGGACAAAACTGCACTAAAAACACGGTGTTGTCTTGAACAAAACAGTAAGGAACACAGTACGGTGGGATATCAGGGGGAAGACACTATTTTTGCTCTGTCTACAGGTGTAGAGCGCGCGGCTATTGCCGTTATGCGTGTGAGTGGCAAAGGGAGTGCGGACCTTCTGGTAAAGCTCTGTGGTGTGCTGCCTCCACCACGCAAGGCTGTTTTACGCCGCATATGGCGGCAGGCGGATGTGCAGGACACCTTGTTGGACGAAGCTCTTGTTCTGTGGTTTCCCGGCCCCAAAAGCTATACGGGGGAGGATGGGTTTGAGCTGCACCTGCATGCAGGGCCTGCCATAATTCAGGCTGTGGCCCATGCTCTGGTGGATGCTGGGGCACGTCCTGCGGAACCGGGTGAATTTACGCGCAGGGCTTTTACCAATGGCCGGATGGATCTGGTAGAGGCCGAAGGCATAGCTGATCTGGTGGCAGCGGAAACCGAAAGCCAGCGCAGGCAGGCACTGGCGCAGGCCGATGGTGCGCTGAGCCGTGTTTATGAGGGGTGGTCAGAGCGGCTGAAAAAGCTTCTGGCTTTTCAGGAAGCCCTGATAGACTTTCCTGACGAGGATCTCCCCCCCGAGGTGGAGGAGGAAATCCGATCAGGAATCCGCCAGCTTATCGAACAGATGCAGCAGCATATTGCTGATGGGCAGCGTGGGGAGCGTATTCGGCGTGGGGTGGTTTTTGCCATTACAGGCCCACCCAATGCAGGTAAATCCAGTTTGCTGAACTGGCTGGCAGAACGGGATGCCGCCATTGTTTCTCCCATTGCAGGGACCACGCGGGACGCGCTGGAAATTGTGGGGAGTCTGGCAGGGATCAAGGTCACGTTTGTTGATACTGCTGGCTTGCGTGAGACTGAGGATGAAATTGAGGCCGAAGGTGTGCGTCGTGCTTTGTTTCACGTGAAACAGGCTGACTGTGTTGTGCAGATGTTTGCAGCCCCCGATGTGCCACAAAGTGTGTTTCCCGGTGCGCTTGTGGTTGGGAACAAGCTTGACTTGGCCGACCTTCCGGCAGAGGTAGAGGGTGTTGATGTTATCCCTGTCAGCCTGAAAACAGGCGAGGGGCTGGATGCGCTACGCCAGATTCTGGAGCAGAAGGTGCTGGCGTTAACCGCATCGTCCACAGGGATGCCGTTGTTAACCCGGGCTCGCCATAGCGCAGGCGTGCAGGATGCCTGCGCCAGTCTGGAAGAAGCGCTTCGGCAGGAATGGCCCGAAGTGCGGGGTGAGGAACTCAGGCTGGCCATGCGGGCTCTGGGGCGGTTAACAGGACATGTAGGGGTTGAGGAACTGCTGGATGCCATTTTTGGGCAGTTCTGTATTGGCAAATAAGGGCATGGTGCAGGCGTGGTGATAATGGGGTCTTACGATGTGATTGTGGTTGGCGGTGGTCACGCAGGGTGCGAGGCAGCCGCCGCAGCCGCGCGGTGTGGGGCCAGAACACTCCTGCTGACGCATAACAGACACACGGTTGGTGCCATGTCCTGCAACCCGGCAATCGGGGGCATAGGCAAGGGCCATCTGGTGCGGGAAATTGATGCACTGGATGGGCTTATGGGCCGTGCGGCAGACCGTGCCGGTATTCATTTCAAACTGCTTAATCGCTCCAAGGGGCCAGCCGTGCAGGGGCCACGCGCGCAGGCGGACCGTATGCTGTACCGTCAGGCCATACAGGACCTGCTCGCCCAGACGCCGGGGCTGGATATTGTGGAAGGCGCTGTGGCCGACCTGCTGTGCCAGAATGATGGACGGGTTTGTGGCGTTGTGTGCGAAGATGGCAGGCAATGGCAGGCCGGTGCGGTTGTGCTCACAACCGGTACGTTTCTGGATGGGGTTATCCATATCGGGCATCAGTCCCAGCCAGCAGGGCGTATAGGGGAGCAGCCGGCAAAAGCTCTTGCACAACGCCTGCGGGGTATGAACCTGCGCATGGGGCGCCTAAAAACCGGCACACCGGCAAGGCTTGAACGCAGCAGCATAGACTGGTCCGCTCTGGCTGAAGACAAAGGGGACATTGTCCCCGAACCTTTCAGCCGCATGACGCAGGCCATTACCAACCCGCAAATGGTGTGCGGCATTACCGCGACCACACAGAAAACGCACGAGATCATTCGTGAACATCTGCATCTGTCCGCGGTCTATGGGGGGGGGATTTCGGGCCGTGGGCCAAGATACTGCCCATCTATCGAAGACAAAGTCGTGCGGTTTGCGGATAAGACAAGCCACCAGATTTTTCTCGAACCCGAAGCTCTGCCCGAGCATGAGGGGGGTAATCTGGTTTACCCCAACGGTATTTCCACCAGTCTGCCTGCCCATGTGCAGGATGCCATGATCCATTCCATTCCCGGTCTGGAACACGCGGTGATCGCGCAGTACGGATACGCAGTGGAGTATGATTATGTTGACCCGCGTGAGCTCACAACATCGCTGGAACTGCGCCAGTGCCCCGGCCTGTTTCTGGCAGGGCAGATTAACGGAACAACCGGGTATGAGGAGGCCGGGGCACAGGGCCTGCTGGCCGGGGTTAATGCCGCCCGTTGTGCAGGTGGGCTGGCGGGCGTGAGTCTGGACCGTGGCAAGGCCTATATTGGCGTTATGGTGGATGACCTCACAACGCAGGGGGTTAGCGAACCCTATCGCATGTTCACATCCCGGGCCGAGTACAGGCTGACCCTGCGGGCAGATAATGCCGACATCCGCCTGACGCAGCTAGGCGTGGAGTGGGGATGTGTTGGTGCGCAGCGTCAGGCCGCTTTTGAGCACGAACTGGCGCAGATCAATGCCGTAACGGCGCAGGCCGAAGCCGAAGGCTGGCAGCCACAGCAGCTTGCCAGTGTGGGCATGAAGGTTGCGCAGGATGGCCGACGCAGGAGCTTGCTGGAGGTTTTGGGCTATGGGGCGGATCCATCGGTTGTAGAGCAGATTGCTCCATGGTTTTTGCAGGTGCCAGAGCGGGTGCGCCAGTATGTGACCACACAGGCGCGCTACAGTGGGTACCTGACCCGCCAGAATAGGGAAATCAAGCAACTGGAAGCTGAAACGGAAATCCGTTTTCCGCCGCAGCTGGATTTTGCCTGCATTGGTGGGTTGAGCACGGAAATGAAGGAAAGGCTGGAGCAGGCAAAACCAGAAAGTTTTAGTGCTGCACAGCGTATTCCCGGAATGACACCGTCCGCGCTCATGGCGGTTCTGGCCTATTTGCGCAAAGGGCAGGAGCAGGTGCATGTTGGCTGAGTACGAGACTGTTTCACGTGAAACAGAAGAACGGCTACACGCCTATATGGCTGTGCTCAAAAAGTGGAATGAGCGGATCAACCTTGTCTCCCCCAAGGATATGGATAACCTGTGGGAGCGGCATATTCTGGATAGTCTCCAGCTTGTACCTTTGGTAAAAGGGCGTGAGCGATTTGTGGATATGGGGTCAGGTGGTGGTTTTCCCGGTATTGTGCTGGGTATAGCGGCCAATATTCCGGGGGTGCTGATCGAATCCGATCAGCGTAAATCCGCGTTTTTGCGTGAAGCCGCCAGAATAACCGGTGCACCGCTGACTGTCCTGCCCTGCCGGCTGGACAGTGCTGAGGTTGCTCCCGCACCAGTGGTTACGGCGCGTGCGTTGGCCCCGCTGGACAAATTGTTAACATGGGCGCGTCCATTACTGGAGCCCGGTGGTGTTGGTCTGTTTCTGAAGGGACGGCAGGCCGAGCAGGAGATTGAAGAGGCAGCCAGGACCTGGCGGTTTGATGTCCGGTCATGGCCCAGCAAAACAAGCCCCGATGGTGTTATTCTGGAAGTGAGTAATTTTAATCGTGCAGAAGGCTAAAAAAAACCGAAAAGACTGCTGCATCCTTGCAGTAGCAAACCAGAAAGGCGGCGTGGGCAAAACAACCACCGCCATCAATCTGGCCGCAGCTTTGGCAGCCGATGGCGCTCGCGTTGTGCTTCTGGATCTGGACCCACAGGGCAATGCCTCTACCGGTGTTGGTGTTAGTTATGATGCCAGAAAAGGTGGCGCTTATGCCCTGCTCATGCACGAAAAATCCGCGCATGATCTTTTGCAGCCAACCGAGATTGATAACCTGTCGGTTATCGCAGCCAACACGGAACTGGTCGGGGCAGAGATCGAACTGGTTGAAACGCAAGGCCGCGAATACAGGCTGCGCGAGGCACTGGAGCCACTGGCCCAGCAGGCAGACTATATTATCATAGACTGCCCCCCGAGCCTTGGCCTGCTGACTCTGAACGCTCTGGTCGCTGCCCACGGTGTGCTGGCCCCCTTGCAGTGCGAATTTTTTGCGCTCGAGGGTTTGGGGCATCTGGTTAAAACCATCGGGCATGTGACCAAAAACCTGAACCCCGGTCTTAAGGTCGCAGGCATTGTGCTGACCATGTATGACAAACGGAACAATCTGTCCGAACTGGTCGCAGCAGACGCACGCAGCTTTTTTGGCGATGATGTGCTTGAAACCCTTATCCCGAGAAATATCCGTATTTCCGAAGCGCAGAGCCACGGTTTACCCGTCATGACCTACGACCCCCGCGCAACCGGAGCTACGGCCTATCAGGCGCTTGCCGCTGAAATCATGAGGAGAACGGCATGAGCACGCCACCACGGAGCAAAGCCGCTGCCCGCCCAAAACTGGGCCGGGGGCTTGCCGCATTACTGGGGGATGCCGCCGGGGCGGGCATGAGTTCAAAAGGGAATGAATCTGAATACAAGAGTGGTGCTGTGAGCGTTCTTCCGGTTGAAGCCCTTGTTGCCGGGCCATTCCAGCCTCGCCAGATTATGGAACCGGCCGCCCTTGAGGAACTGGCAGACTCCATTCGCGAGCGGGGTATTTTGCAACCTATTCTGGTGCGCCCGGACCCGGGTAAAAAAGGCCAGTACCAGATTATTGCAGGTGAGCGCCGGTGGCGGGCCGCTCAGTTGGCCCAGTGCCATGAAGTGCCCGTGCATGTGCGCGACCTGAGCGAAGCCGATGCCATGGCTGCGGCACTGGTGGAAAACCTTCAGCGTACGGACCTGAATCCGGTGGAAGAAGCCGAAGGCTTTAACCGCCTGATGGATGATTACAGCCTGACGCAGGAAGACCTTGCCAGAGCCATTGGCAAGTCCCGTCCCCATGTTGCCAATATGTTGCGCCTGCTCAAGCTGCCAGATGCCGTTCGGGCGGAGCTTAAAAAAGGCACATTGTCTGCCGGTCATGCCAGGGCATTGCTGTCTCACCCAAACCCTGTGGCTGCCGCGGCTGAAGTCATTGCCCGAGGTTTATCGGTTCGCCAGACCGAGGCTTTGGTGCAGAAGGCATTGGAGCAACAGACTGGTAAGCCGGTGGTGAAGGAAAAAAAGACACAGAACCCGGAAATTGCAGCCCTTGAGCGTGATCTTGCCAGCCGGTTGGGGCTCAAAGTGGCCGTTCACTTTGATGGACACAAAGGGGGATCTCTGGAGATTCATTATAAAAGCCTCGATCAGCTGGATACGGTTCTGGCTTTGTTAAAATCTTGAATTTTCAGGCTTGTGCTTATCAAAAAGGGGTGGTAAAAGACCCCCACTTCAGCCCAATGGGCTGTAAGGGTGCATAGCTCAGTTGGTAGAGCAGCTGACTCTTAATCAGCGGGTCCAAGGTTCGAGTCCTTGTGCACCCACCAAGCTTTTCCTTAGCTTTTGGTGGTTTTCAGGTTTCAGGCTGGCAGGGTTCACCTGCCTTCCGGAGTCAATCCGGTTTCATTTGAAACCGCGTTTTCTGAGCTGGCATGGGGCAGGGTTCTTTCCCGCCACAGATTTTCTCTCTCAAAAACCTGACAGCCTTGGCCCTCCGGCTACCTGTGTGTCTTTTTGTTTCAATTTCGCGGATGCAAAAATTTGCCCATGGCGCGGTCCGGGTGCTCATGGCCGCTAGAGATTGGATACCCCCATCCCCATGACAGTCACCAGCGTTTGAAAACTTGATTTTTTTCAAACAGCCGAAAAAATCCGCGCGTGAGCCTGATGCGGTTGCGGTGCCCAAGGGCATCCCGACTTTCCGATAGCCCCCGGCCTATGAGCCAAGGTTGAGATATGCGCTTTACGCATGATCGTGGCCGCGTCACACCTTCCCGTTCTTACCACCCCTACCCAAAAAAAGGTGTAACAGGTGTATCACTCTGGATAAGTGACTGATTTACTTATCTAAAAGTGATACACCTTTTTTGTTCTGGCTGTTACACCTGCCGAAAATAGGTGTATCATTTTGAAAGCATGAATGGCTGTTTTCTGCCATTTATAGGGATATTGCCGCTCTAAATGGCTGGTTTTCCCTGCTTTTTTGCCCCTTAAAATACACATTTTTCGTTATGCTTTTGATGCATGGCTCGGCCTATTTTAGCTCTGAAATACTCCAAAATCGGAAAAGAAACCCGCGCGCTGCCCGCGCACACCATGCCCACGGCTCACGCAGGCTCGGCTGCATCCTTGCAGCGATAAACAGAGGCTCGGCTTATACCAAGACGGCTGGCAATCTCGGTGGCGCTCATACCCTGCTCCATAAGTGCCTGCACTTCGGTGGCCTGATTGCGGGCTGTAGGCTTGCGCCCTTTATAACGCCCGTCCGCCTTAGCCTTGGCTATGCCTTCCATCTGGCGTTCCCGGCGGAGGTTTGTCTCAAACTCGGCAAACACACCCAGCATATCCAGAAAGGCTTTGCCTGCTGCCGTGCTGGTGTCCACGGGCTGTTCTGTGCAGCGCAAGGCTGCACCCTTTGCCTTGAGTTCCATCATAATGGTTTGAAGGTCAGCAATAGAGCGGGCCAGCCGGTCTATGCGTGTGACGACCAGCACATCGCCCCGCTGGAGGAAGGCAAGCAGGGTTTGCAGTTCTTTCCTGCCACTGGTGCTCGACCCTGAAACCTTTTCGGAGCGAATGACCGTGCACCCGGCTGCGGCAAGGGTCTGCTCCTGAATGGTCAGGTCTTGGTCAGTCGTGCTGACTCGCGCATATCCGTAAATGGTCATTCCGCGTCTCGTTTGTCTCAATAGGGTTTAGACTTTCTCTTTTATGTGTCTCAAAATTAAAAATCAACCCATTTGAGACGCAGAAAACCGCCAGCCCACTGTCTCACAAATTTGTCTCTATGGGGTATACTTCAAAGAGACACAGCAAGTTATGCTGTGGGTGCATACCGAGCGGAAATAGACCGGAGGGGAGACCGACACGCCCCCTCCGGCCATAGCTCACTCATTGCCGCTAGAGAGTGCCAGAATGTTTCCTGCCACCACATAAAGCCGAATATTGCCAGCTTGCCCCGGTGGGCGGACAGATTGCGAGAACTTGCCCTCTTTATCCGGTATCAGCACACCACGCTCGGCCAGCACCTTGGTAGCATCCCGCAGGTTCAGGCCTGCCAGAGCTTCACGCATCCCCGAGGACGTGAGCATGTAACCCCAGCCCCATTGCCCCTCTTGCGTTTTGGCCCAGCGTCTCCAGCCTGCTTGGTTCTGTGTGCGGTATCTCTCTGGTGGTGGTTTGCCCTCATCCCATGACTGGGGGAGTTCTTCTGCCGTTCTGTCCACCCAATCCTGAAAGCGGGACGCACCATTGCGGGCAATGAAGTCGCGGAGCTGCTGCACGGCCTGTTCGTCTTCCCTCCGGCCGGAGGTGCCACGCGCCCGTAACCAGTCACCAAAGCAGAGACCGACCAGAGCGTCTGCCGTATCTGCATCCCAGCCGGTCAGGCCAAAGGTGGTTGCCAGTTCGCCGCCCACAGCAATCATGGCAAAGCGCCGGGCAACTGAACGCACCTGTCCGGAGGCGCGGGGCCAGTTTTGCAGGTATCCTGTTGCTATGGCTTCCAGACGCTCCAGAAGGCGTTCCCGTAGCGGGCGTATGCCTTTCTCCGCCATGAGGGCGGTCAGACGTTCCAGAAAGGCCCGAAAGGGTGCGCCGTAAAACTGCCCGCAGGCATTGCCCAGATAATCCGCAAACTCTCCAGCGCTATCCAGATGGTGCGTGTTCTCAAACAGGCCCATACCGGCCCCTGCATCGGCTGGCACGTCACAGTAGCGCACCTCCATGCCTGCTTTGGTGGCCCGGCCTGCCTCGGAGTTTACATCGGAAAGTGTTTTTTCGCCCGTTGACAGGAATAGCACCCGCCAGCGCGCAACTGCCCGCGCAGAGCCGGTGCGGCTGGCACGGACCTTGCCTTGTCCGTTGCTCAACATGTAGGCCACATCGCCAATTTCTCGTGGGTCTAGCTGGCCTATTTCGTCCAGCGGTAGCAGGGCGTCACAACTTGCCAGTGCAACGCTTTCCAGTCCGTTGGAGGTAGAGCGCCAAGAACGGGCATAGCCTTTGGCCCCGGCATCTGACGTGCCACCGCATACGCTGGAGGCAACCAGCAAAGCTGTGGATTTACCAGCCCGGCTGGCACCAAAAAGCGATATACCACCACCATCCAGCCCCAGCAGGCCAAGCAATGGTGCCGCGAACGCACTCGAAACAGCCAGGACAAGGCGACTGTTGCCCCGGCACAGCAAACCTATGTGCTGCTGCCATTCTTCCATCGTGCCAGACATGCCAAACAGATCCGTTTCTGGCTCGGCTGTTTGCAGCACTACCCGTTCGTCCATGTTGCCGTAGGTGGCATCTGGCAGCACATAGGCCCGGCCAGCCGGCAGCATGTGCCAGCCAATGCGCCCGACCGACTGCGCCCGCTCTGGTGTGGAAATGCTGCTTAACCAGTCCGCAAAGGCGGCCTTGGCTGCGGGGCTGGATGAGAGCGTAAGCCCGCCGTCTGCAAGCTGGCTCCGCAGTTCGCCACAATCGCCACTGAACAGGCTACGCGGAAAGGCTTGCTCATGCTGTTGTCCGTCCCGGTCAATCCAGCCCAGCAGGATGCCCCAACCTTTGCCATCTGGCCCGCGTGTTTCGGCTATGGCTTCAATAGGGCCGGACAGTTTCATATCGGCTTTGGTGCTGTCTGCTGCTTTTCGGAACAGGCCATGAGCGTCACAGAAAAAGCGCCCGTCCTCTGTTTCTGTCCGTCTAGCGGAGGGCTTGCTCTTGGTGTCTTTATCCTTACCGCTTTTCAGTTTGATAACTTTGGCACCCGACAAAGCTGCCCGCACACCTTCACGACCTGTTCCGGCCTGTGTCTGGTTCGTTTCGGAGGACATCGTTCCAGTCTCCATGTTCGATTTCTGGCACGGCGAGCCGAACCGTGCGGCCCTGCTGTGCAAATTGGTAAAGGGCAGCTTTCAGCGCCTTACGCGCAGCCGGATTTCCGGCATCGTTATCAGCCGCCACAATAATTTCGGTAATGGTGTCAGGCAGTTTGACGGCAGCCATGTTGCTTAGGCTGACAGAGGCCAGAACACGGTATTCCGGGCAGGCAATGGCACAACTCAGGGCTGTTTCTATGCCCTCCGCCAGAATGGTCACATCACCATCCGGAGCCATGCCAAGGGCTGCACCAGAGGCACCACGCCATAGGCGGATGCACCCACCTGCAAAACTGCCCAGCACCTTTTTAGCGTTTGCCAGTTCAGCTTTGCCCCATGCGCCGGAGGGTGCCTGTGCCAGCCATGTGCGGTGCACCGCAACCATCTTACCCGTTGGTCCACAGATAGCGCCCAGCATGGCAGGCAACGGGCGCTGCACCTCCGCACACCACACGGCGGGATGGAAGCGCAGCGCACCCGGCGCACGGCCAAGCAAGCGCAGGTCTATGCCACGGCCTTGCAGGTAGTGTTCAACTGGAGTGCCCGCAATGCCGGGCGTTGCATCCTGCCACAGCCGCCGGGCCTTGGCTCTGCGCTGCTGTGCTTCCTTGTCCAGTTCAGGACTATTCAGTTTTTCTTGAACCGGAGGGCGCTGGACGGGGGCTAGTGGCGCGTTGTTCGCCAGCCCCAGCCATGTGTTGGCCCATGCCATTGCGGAGCGCCTGTCACCATTGAACAGAACAGAGGCGACAAGATCAAGACTGTCACCGCGTTCGCCAGAGCTAAAATCACACCACACGCCTGCACGTTGCCCGCTAAGGTGCACAGCCAAAGATTGCCCTTTTTCGCCCGCCAGCGACCCACAGCGCCATTCATGCCCATCGCGCTGTCCCGCAGGCAGCAACTCGGTGACGAGTTGCTGAATACGAGCGGCCAGAAGCCGGGCCAGTTCGGAAGCACTAGGCCGCCGCATGTTGCACCTCTGGTGGATAGTCTTTTAGGGCAGGTATCGGGCCAATGGCTCCACCACGCATCCAAGTCTGCATGTCTGCTTCAAAGCGGGACTCTGCTGCCTTTCGTGCGCGGGTATATTCAGGCATTTCCTCAATCGAGAAGGTATGGCCTTCTGCCTGCCCGGCAAGAATTGCGCGTGTTGCTTTATCCCGAGCCGCCGCGTCCTTGACGATTTTCTCCCACCCAATAGCAGTGAGCCACTTTCTGGCCTCTATGGCGCGGTCGTCGTTTTCAAGACCCATCCAGAACCAGCGGAGGGCAGGCGCCAGTGGAATGAAGCGTTCTTTTGCTCCCTCCGTTTGGCTGCCTGCACACAATTCCTCATAGCTTTGGTTAGCGATGGTCACTTTGCTTAGGTGCAACCATGCGTGCATAAGGCCATGAATGACGCCCTCCGAAGGTGGGGGCGAGAAGAAACGGCTATTCTCAGTCACAAGGTAGGCTGTGTCAGGCCGCACCAATGTGTTGTGCTGGTGCCAGTCAATTTTCCAGAAGAAATAAAGAAGGTTGAGCAGCAGACCCGGTTTGCCTTCAGGCGTATCGCCTTTCCACAGCACGGTGGAGGTATCTTCAAAATCTGTGCCTTGAAGAGTGTCGTCCAGATCATAGGCGTCAGTCATGCCACACCTCCAAAGCGTGTGGTGGCGTCTGCTGTGGAGCTAACAGAGCGGTTGGCAACCCATTCGCGGAGGGCTTGAACGGAATAGCCAATACGGCGCTTTGTGAGCTGCACGAAAACCGGGCCAGAGCCGTCCAGCCGTTTGCTCTGTAAGGTGCGTGGAGCAAGGCCAACCATTGCGGCGGCCTTAGCCTCTGAAACCACCAGCGGCGCTATGACTTCCTTGTGGTGGTGTGCAGGAAAATGAGCAACCGTGCCCATCTGTCTTGCCTTGTCATTCTGAATTGGTGCCATTGTCGGCATTACGAAAAACTCCCCGTTTCACAGGCACATTGCGGTATGTGTTAGCCGCTCGGTGCGTGAAGGGATGGAACTGTATTTCCGGTGAACAATCTGCCGAGATTGCCGAAAACCTAGTTTTCGGTAGTTATCCCTAGCTTTTTGAGACGTGATGCCATGGCGCTGGTATCTTTAATCCATGCCCGCAAATCACTGTCGCTTGCTTCCATTACATTCAACGCGGAAAGAGCCTTTTGTATAAACTCTACTGCGCGGGCTTGTTCACCATACATATTTAAATCAGGCTCACCATTTTCTATCATATAGTAATAAAAAATAGCAGATATTTGTGCCTAATCATGTTTTGAAGGTCTTCCACCTTTGTTTTTAACTAATTCTTTCTGATTTTTGGAATTTAATGAGACATTGTTCTTTTGGGGAGTATCAGACATGGAAATTTGAATATCACGCCAAGGTGGTGTGATCTTTTCGAATGGAGAATGATAATGACCAATCGGATAGCCGCTTACATTGTGTAAGTTCCAAAATTCTTTCGATAACTCCTCTCGTTCATCCAAACTATACATGCCATTGTCTATGGCTGTAGCAATTAGATCTCCAGACCGTAATTTTTGTTCTATATCAGATTTAAGTTTGCAGAATAGAGGCCGGAACCGGTTGCTATCATATGGTTTTCCGGAGTTTCTTTTGTAACGATTTTCCAATAGCTCTTCAGCGTATTTTTCTGTTCCAAAAGCACATAGAGCTTTCATCAGTTCTAAGTTTTTTAGTCCAAAATGTTCCCGAAAAGCTGTTACCAGTGGAAACTCAGTGTCATTCTTTTTGTTTTTAACAGCTTCCGACAACCACAAGCTTATTTCATCTGTAGGTTCTTTTTCTGCTGTGGGCTTTCTTTCTTCCTTATCAGGGGTAAGAGGTGCACCTGATTCTAGGGAAAGAGAACCATGCCCATCCTTTGTTTCAGGCACACTCTTTTTCGCGCAAAAATCGCTTAACTTTGTCACAACCGCCCCACGCCGGTTACCCCCATGAGTATAGGAAGGGAGCGCGGCGGGCCTGTCATGGGGGGCAGGCGTTCGGCGGCCAAACCTAGCCGCACTTGGCTCCACGATGGGGAACAAAACGGGAATTGGCAATAGGGAACCAGCGGAGGGCTGTTGCATGGCTATCATGCTGCCACCCTCAGCAGGTCACGGCAGAGCGACCACGCAAGGTATTCCGGAGCGCCGGGGCTGACTGTGCCGTTGCGGTTAAGGGGCATGGCGGTAAGGGCCAACCGGGCTTTGGCCTGTAGCCCAGACAACGTATGGGCTTGCAGGCTCCCGGCCTCATCCCATTTATCGGACAGGGCATCTGCTAGCGTGAGTTCCTGAGCTTCCACATGCGGCGGTATGTCAACTGTATGGCTCCATGCCTCGGATAGCTGGCAAAAAGTTGCATCGGCCTCCAGCCCGGCCTGAACCACCCGTAGCAATTCCGCATCATCTGGCGTGGCAGAGGCGGCCAGAGCGGGGGCAGCACTACCGGCAAGGGCCAGAACCCCGGCCAGTGCTGTGCGGCGGGATAGGCCGGTTTGTGTGGGGTGTGGCTTGCTCATGCTGCCAGCCCTCCGGCCAGATCATCCAGCAGGCTCATAACCAGCCGGATTTCCTCACATTCTATGCCAAGGTCAAAGTCTGCAAAGGCAGTGGGGAGGATTGCCCGCAGGATGGCTGCCTTGCCCTGCTGGCCTGCCGTGGTGTGGGCTGGGGTGTTGGCAAGCTGGCTTAGAATATCCACTTCCTGCCCGCACAGCTTGGCTAGATCCGCCTCAAACCGTTTTTGCTCTGGCGAGCCGTAGGGTAACTCCGGGTCTGTATCCATTGCCCTAATGCGCCCGTGCACCTGCCAGAACGCAGCACAGAGGGCCAGAGCGGCGCTATCCGCATTGGTGGTAGTGGCACAGGCCATGACGGGCATGGCGGCCACTGTGGCAGCCAATACGGAGGCAAGAGCACCACGGCGGGACAGGCCCGTGGGGGCAGTCTGCATCTGGTTCATTCTGCCACCTCCGGACTGGGGAGCAGGCAGGCCATGTAAAGCTTGGCGGGTTTGTGTTGGGGCTGCGTGTAGTGTGCCTGTTGGCCGGAGGGGGCTTGCAGGTGTTCGGGGTGCAGAAAGCCTGCCAGAGCCAGCATACAAAGGCCAGCCGCGCCAATGGCGGCCAGAGCATCGCCATGCAGGCGAGCAAGGGTAAGCACTGCCAAGCATTTGCTGGGCATGGTATAGGCGTGGTTAGCCATTACCGTCTCCTGATACGAGCGGTTGTGGTCAGGCCAAGTGTGGGAGGGTCCAAGCTCCCCATTTGGCCGCAAAGTGCATTGCCCTATTATCCGAACACAGTTACGATAAATCTGCAATGGAAAAATCGTATCAGGGTTCGGATTTTGTTAGCTGTTCAATGTAAAATGGCCCGTGTAGCTATTGGCTGGGGAGTACGAGACCTTGCTAAAGAAGCAGGTGTTTCTCCTGATACCATTGCCCGCCTTGAACGAGGCGAAGAACTAAAAGCCAGCACAGTAGAAGCTATCCGCTCTGCACTAGAAGCCGCCGGGGTCGAGTTCATTCCTGAAAACGGCGGAGGGGCCGGGGTTAGGTTGAAATTGAAAAGAATAGTTGAAATTCTTAAAATTTAAGGATCAAATTATGCCAATTTACCTTAAAAAATCAGTAAAAGCGGGTCCATTTCGTTTTAATTTTTCAAAAGGTGGTATCGGCGTTTCTGTGGGGGTTCGAGGCCTTCGAATAGGAACCGGACCAAAAGGGCACTACGTTCATGCTGGCAGAGGAGGCATTTACTATCGGGCTTCGATAGGCAGGGCAGGAGAAAAACATGTTAAGCGTGTCTGTAAAGATGTTGAGCCTCCAAAAACAGAATTTGTCGCGGTAGAAAATGTCCAGATGATTGAAGTGGAATCTGGAGATGTTTTGGAAATGCGTAATGAAGCATACCAAGATATTTTGGACGATATGAACACTAAACGTAAGCAAATGCACTTTGCCCCGATGTTTTTTTGGTGGACATTGGCCGTTTCAATTGTTGGAGCTTTCACGGTAGATGTTGGGTTTGTTTTTTTATTTATGTTGAGCCCTCTTTTGTGGGGTATAGGCCGCTGGCTCGATTCATATCGCCGCACAACAGTTTTATTTTATGATCTAGAAGGTAGCGTCCAGTCGTCTTTCGGTGACATGACAGCAGCATTTGATAGTTTAATTGCGGCTAGAGGCAAATGGCATATTGAGGCAGGAGGGGCTGTTACAGATATAACTACTTGGAAGCGTAATGCTGGAGCTTCTTATATTATTCGCAAAAAACCGACTAAGTTGAAATATGCTTTGCCGCGAGAGGTTAAGAGCAACATTATTCCGCCTGCTTTGCACGTAGGGAAGCAGATTATTTATTTTCTGCCAGATGTAGCGCTTGTGGATGATGGGATCAAAATTGGGGCAGTTGGGTATTCCGATTTACAATTGCGGTCCCAAGATAGCCGTTTCATTGAAGAAGGAAAGATACCGAGCGATGCCAAAGTGGTTGGGCATACATGGAAACACCCTAACAAAAGCGGGGGACCAGATCGTCGTTTCAAAGTTAATCCTCGCATTCCAATCTGCCTTTATGAGGCTTTACAGTTAAGAAGTGAAAGTGGGCTTAATGAGTTGGTCGAGTTTTCTAAGAGTGGTGTGGCGACTTCATTCATTAATTCGATTCAACCCCTTCGTTTGCCAACAATAGATGCTCCGGCAATGTCTGGAATTGTTGAGATGACAGAGTAAGGCCTGATGCCTTGGTTGAAAGGTTGAGAAAGGAGAGGGGATATGAACAATGGCGAGATTATTCTTTATAATACTGAAGATGGATTAGCTATCATCCAGTTAAAAGCTGCAAGGGGAACAGTCTGGCTCAATCAAATTGAAATGGCAGAACTATTTGACACAACTAAGCAGAACATAAGCCTACATATTAAAAATCTATTGGTAGAAGGTGAGGTGACGCCAGAAGGAACAATCAAGGAATCCTTGACAGTTCAAGTTGAGGGTGAGCGCAGCGTAGAACGTCAAATTCAATACTATAATTTAGATATTATTCTTGCCGTTGGCTACCGGGTCCGTTCACCTCGGGGGACCCAGTTCCGCCGTTGGGCAAACGGAGTTTTAAAAGAGTATCTGGTCAAAGGGTTTGTCATGGATGATGAACGCCTGAAAGACCCAGAGTTTGATTATTTTGATGAGTTGCTTGAGCGCATCCAAGCTATTCGTGCTTCGGAGGCTCAGTTTTATCGGAAGGTGCGGGACATTCTTGCCCTTAGTGATGATTACGAGCCTAGCAGCCGTGCCGCACTCGCGTTCTATGCCACCATCCAGAACAAAATGCTTTATGCCGTAACCACCCATACAGCGGCAGAGCTTATCATTGAGCGTTCCAGTGCTACCGCTCCCAACATGGGGCTGACAGCATGGAAGCATGGCCGCGTCCGGAAGGATGATGTGACGGTTGCCAAGAACTATTTGGGTGACCTTGAAATTCGCGAGCTTAATCAGATCGTAAGCATGTTCCTTGATACAGCCGATTTACGTGCAAGGCGGCGGCTCACAATCAAGCTGGCTGAATGGGAAGGGATTCTTGACCGTTTTCTGGCAAGCAACGAACTGCCTGTTCTCCATGGGGCCGGGAACAGGTCTAAAATGAGCGCCGATACGATTGCCCACAGGCGCTATGCAGAGTTTGATGCCGCCCGTAAGGAAGCCGCCCGCAAACTGGCAGAAAGCGAGCCTGACATTGATGTGAGTGCGGCTCTGGGAGAAATCGAGCAGAAAACACGGCAGACTCGTCGTTCCCGTAAGCCTAAGAGCGATTAGATTACCTTTTAAGCTGTACTACATTCCCTGCCGTGGGTTCGATTCCCAGACTGGAAGCCACACTCAGCACATGCCCAGCCCACGCATCCAGCGCCGCCGCCCGCTCCGTCAGGAACTCATGGCGCTGGTAAACGGCTGCAACGCCTTTAATGGCGCCTTCCGTATGGTTCTGCACTCTATCGGCCACATGGGGGCCAATCCCTAACCGGGCCATTACGGTCACACCCGTGCGGCGGAGGTCATGCAATCTCCACCCCATCGTAGCTTGCAGGGTGGAGGGGCTTTTTTCCCGCTTTTTTTGCCCACTGCTGGCCTGCTCGGCCCGTTCGCGCATAATCAGGGCTTCCAGCCGTGCCACGGCAGCCGAGAAGCCGGAAATGGGCGTTCTGCCTGTGCAGGTAAACACCAAGGGGGATATGGTCCCGGTCTTTGGGTCGGTCTGCCGGTGTAGCCCTGCCAGCACATGCCGGGCCGGTTCGGATAGGTGGACAATATGGGCTTTGCCGTTCTTGGCCCGCTCGGCCGGAATGGTCCAGGTTGAAAGGTCGGGGGCTATCTCGCTCCATTGCATCCCCGCCACCTCATTCCTGCGCTGGAGGGTTAACGCCAGCAGGCGAAAGAACGGGCCAAACGGGTAAGGCAGTAGGCCGGAAGCCCGCCAGAACTCTCCCAGTTCCGCATCGGACAATACCCGGTCGCGGGAGACTTCGCGGCCTTCCACAATCGCGGCAGAGAACGGGTTGTCTGGCACCAGCCCGCGTTTGACTGCCCAGCCATACATGGCCCGGCCATAGGCATGGAGTCGGCGGGATGTGGTCGGGTGGTCCTCAGCTATTTCATCCAACCGGGCCTGCACCTCCGCTTGCGTAATGGTGTGGGCTGAACGGTCAAGCCGGTGGGGCAGGGCGTAGCGTATGCGCTGTGGAGCATCGCGCCGGTAGCTGGCAGCCCGGTCACGCAATGCCCCGGCAAGCCAGCGGTCTATCAGCACATCCAGCGTTAAGGCATTGGCGGCAGCTTGTGCGGCCTGTTCGGCCACCTGCGCCTGATACTCCTGCACCTGTGCCTTTTTATCGCCAGCAGGGTCTCCGCCCGCCATAACGCGGCCCCGTGCCGCCTCGGCCAGTTTACGGGCCTGTGCCAGTGTTAAGGCTCCATACTGCCCCAGCACCAGCCGTTTAGGCTTACCAGCAAAGCGGTAGTTGAACAGGAAAGTCTTGGTGCCGGTGGCGTTTACCCGCACGGCAAAGCCTTTCACCTCACTATCGGTAAACATCACGTCCCGCTTATCCGGCGGGCAGGTGAGGGCGTCTATTTCCGATTTTGTCAGCTTCATGCGGCCCCTCCGGTGCATCTGTCACACCTGCTACACCTCACGGAATGGAGAGGTGTAGCAGTCTGAGAGCCAAAAAACCCAATAAAATCAATATAATATATATGAGTGTTACACCTGATACACCTATTACACCGTATCTGGTGTAACCCGGCCCGAATTTTTGGCACCTGTCCCCCTCCTGCACCCGCTGATGCCGTTTTCCGGAGTCAATCCGGAGTCATTTGAAAAGGTAATCCGTGCGGTTCGTTGCGTCACCCTGCATCATCGCTTTTTATAGACCCGCCAAAAACAGCCGTTTTTTCGTCTCCTTGCGGTTCCCTGCGTCTTAACGGTATCTCGGGGTCTGTGTCTCTTAATCAGCGGGTCCAAGGTTCGAGTCCTTGTGCACCCACCAAATTTCCCTAAATTTTGGTGGTTCAGATGTCAGGCTGGAAAATTAGTCCAGCCTACCGGAGTCCATTCGGAATCATTTGAAACTGTTTTTCAAGCTGACCTGATGTGAGTTTCGTTTCGTCGTTGGAGTGTTCCCAGTCAGGGCTGAGGGCTTTTCCCCTTTCTTTCCCAAAAATCTGTCTGTTTTTGTGGCTCTATGCCACAAATGGCCATATGTGCATCGGGTATAGATATGCCGCCAGAACCCGTTTTGGTTCCGTGTTGGCTGCATTGTGAGGAAGAATGGGGCAGGTTTTTACCAAGGAAGAAGTTCTGTCAGCCTGAGGTCACGCACCCTCCGTGTGGTCATGTTTTTTAGGATGGCGAATTAAGCAGAAAAAAGCCGTGCAAAATGCAAGGGAAAGCTGGCTGGATGACTGTAAGCCCCGTTCTTTTATAGGCGGGTTCATGCGCAGCCATAACGTGTATGGAGAATGGCGCTATGTGCCCACAAAGGTGGCTACGTCAGGCAGTCTACGAGGATATGCCCAATGACTGCACAAGACGTGCTAACCGAAGATAAAGGCAATGCTATCCGGCACACGAAACGCGGTGGATAATTGCAGTATTTATGAATATCGTAGGGAAGGGAAACAATGCGGTAGAATGAACATTTTTGGTATTCATCCAAGCTCCAGAATTTTTCAGGAAAATCTGGAGCGGGCGATGGGATTCGAACCCACGACCCCAACCTTGGCAAAATTGGCAGAACCATACGCCGGGGTGCGCCTGACTCCCATAATTTACTATAAAACAACATATTACATGAAATCTCCTACTCCGTAATGCGCTCGGATTTGCTCCGGTTTTCGACCATCTGCTTACAAAATGCTTACATTCTGTCGCTACCCCCGATAATGTAAGCAGGAAGCACGGTGACGGGGAAGCCCCATGGCGAAATTGACGAAACGGGCTGTCGATGCCCTGAAGGCTCCAAA
This sequence comes from Acetobacter lovaniensis, assembly GCF_014207635.1. Taxonomy (GTDB): domain Bacteria; phylum Pseudomonadota; class Alphaproteobacteria; order Acetobacterales; family Acetobacteraceae; genus Acetobacter; species Acetobacter lovaniensis. Next base: position 32,997 of record NZ_JACHIE010000009.1, on the reverse strand, counting down.
GCAAGGGCAAGCGTTCCTTTGGGACAGCGAGTTGCGAGGATTCGGTGCCAGAATCATTCCCTCTGGCTTGAAGACCTTTATCTTGCAATATCGCAATGCCGACGATCGCAGCCGTCGCATTGCGCTTGGTCGATTCGGAGCCATCTCCGTCGAACAAGCCCGTGATCTTGCGAAGATCAAGCTGGGCCTGCTCGCTCACGGAAAAGACCCGGCAGCAGAGGTCGAGGTGCATAAGGCAATCACGGTCGCCGCCCTTTGCGACTGGTATCTCCAAGAAGCTGCGGCCGGGCGGATCATCGGACGTCGGAACCGGCCGATCAAAGCCTCGACGCTCGCGATGGATAAGAGCCGAATCGAGACACACGTCAAACCGCTTCTCGGCAAGAGGCTCGTTCGCTCGCTGAAAGTGGTTGATATAGAGGGAATGCAGGCCGACATTGTGGCCGGCAAGACGGCCAAGCCCCGCAGCACCAAGCGAGGCGGCGCCACGACGGGCGGCCCAGGTGTTGCCTCGCGAGCGGTTTCGACTCTGCAAAGTATCCTCGGTCACGCTGCGCGCCTTGATAAGATTGCTACTCATCCCTGCCAAGGCGCGCGACGGCTTGCGGGAAAGAAAAAGCAGCGGAGGCTGAATATCCTCGAAATTGGGAAGCTCGGCGACGCCATGCGACATGCTGAGCGTAACGGTGAAAACCCGATCGCACTAGCAATCGTACGCTTCCTGCTACTGACCGGCTTCCGAATTTCCGAAGCGCAAGGGATGCGGCGCGCATGGGTTCGTCCCGAGGGCGGCTATATCGACTTCGCCGACACCAAGAGCGGCGCCCAGATTCGAGCCATCGGACCGGCCGCAATGCAGGTTCTTCAGAACCAGCCGATCCGTAAGGAGTCGCCATATGTCTTCCCGTCCGATATCAGTGAAGGACATTATACAGCGGCGAAAGCCTGCCTTGAGAGACTCTGCGCTTCGGTCGGCATCGAGGATGTCACGCCACATACTCTGCGGCACACCTTCGGCAGCGTCGCAGGTGATCTCGGCTTCTCCGAATTAACGATCAGGGCGCTTCTCGGCCACGCCGCGCAAAGCGTGACCCAAGGCTACGTGCATATCGACGAAGCCCTGAAGTTGGCCGTTAGCCGCACCTGCGACAAGATCGCTTTGCTGTTGGATGGAGCGAAGAAGGCGGGCCGGGCTGAGGGGCTGGCAGCGTGACGGCATCGGGGGGACCAAAGACCACTTGCGGCCGGAATACCTCGCCGACCGGTTTCAGTTATTGCAGTTAAGGGCGCACGCGACTGGATGCGTAGGAGAACCCGTCGTGGCAAGCCACGTCGTCACGTTCGCCGGTCTGTCCGACCAGGACCGCAAGAAGGTCGCCCCTCTGCCGAAGCTGGTAGAAGGCGATCGTTTCGAGTTGCATGTCCGGCGCCGGAACGGGCAGGATCAGACCATGTCCTTGCCGCCGGCGGCAGCCAGTGCCGTCGAGGCATTGATCGACCACCTGCTCAACGGCGAGCGGGTGGCGGTCCTTTCGGAAGATCAGGAATTAAGCCCCACCGAGGCGTCCACCATCCTCGGTATCTCCCGACCGCTCGTCGTACTGCGGATGGATCGCGGCGACCTTCCGTTCCGCTATATCGGCAAGCACCGCCGCGCGTCGCTCAAGGACGTGCTGGCGTTGAATACGGAACTCGATGTTCGGCAGAAGGCCATGGAGGATTTGGCCGCCGACTCCGAGAATCTCCATCTCCATTATGGCATTTAGTCCCGTTGTCGCAATCTACGACGCCTGTATCCTCTACCCGTTTCACCTTAGGAACATCGTCGTCCAGGCGGCGGCGGACGGTCGATGCGCGGTGGACCGACGCGATTCATGACGAGTGGATACGAAACCTTCTGGCCAACACGCCGGACCTTTCGGCCGAACGCTTGGCGACTACGAAGCAACTCATGAACGCCGCGCTGCCGAAGGCGACAGTAACCGGTTACGAACGTAAGCATCCGGAGAGAGCCGCGGGCGTAATCAGGCTTTGATGGTATTATTGCTGTGGTGAAGGGTTTTCCAGTGCCATGGCAGGAGTTCATGGAGGCGTGGATTTGGCATATCGTTGATACGGGCGAGGACATCTGCGAGTCATGCTTTGGGATCGACAAGGTTCAGACGGGCGGTGACGATCAGGGAATACATGGCGGCAGCGCGTTCTCCGCCCCGGTCTGACCCGGCGAATAACCAGGCTTTTCTGCCGAGGGCTATCCCACGGAGCGCACGCTCTGCGGCGTTATTTGTGAGACAGATGCGCCCATCATGTAGAAACCGTGTGAACATATCAGGTCGTCTGAGAAAATAGCTCATGGCCTGTGCAATGGGATTTTTTGATGACATGCGTTGGCACGTGTCACGCATCCACATGAACAGGTCCTCTACCATGGGAGCACTGCTTTCCTGACGGACCGCGAGCCGATGCTGGTCTGGGGTGCCGTTTATCACACGTTCAGCCTCGAAGATGGCGTCGATGCGGCGCACTGCCTCTATCGCCAGCGGGGCCTTGTCCTTCTCCGCGATTTTGAACAGCCCCCTTCGTCCGTGCGCCCAGCATCCTGCAGACACGACAGGTGCAGGCTGACGGCCCGGTTTTGTCAGAGCGTTATATCCGGCATAGGCATCGGATTGCACGATCCCCGTCCAGCCCGAAAGATGATCGACAGGATGTTCGCCCTTGCGGTCCCGTGAATAACGGAACCACACGGCTGGCGGTGCTGTGCCTCCAAAGGGGTGATCGTCGCGCACATAATTCCACAATCGACCGGTGCGTGTTCGGCCCTTCGCCAGCACGGGCACGGTGGTGTCATCCGCATGCAGACGACCAGCTGCCAGCACATGGACCCGGATCAGCGCGTTCAGAGGGGCCAGGGTCGCTGTGCAGGCTCCCACCCAGTCGGCTAACGTTGACGTGTCGAGATCAATCCCTTCGCGTGCAAAGGCATCACTCTGCCTGTTCAGCGGCAGATGCTGGAGATACTTGTCGCACAGAATGCCCGCCAGCAGTTCTGGCCCTGCACGCCCCCGTGAGATCGGGTAGAAAGGCGCTGGTGGCTGGGTAATGCTCTCGCAATCCCGACAGGTGAACTTCTCCCGCACCGTCTGGATGACTTTGAACTGGCGTGGGATCACTTCCAGCGTCTCAGTGATACTTTCGCCCAGTTTGCTCAGGCGCATCCCGCCACAGCACGGACACTGTGTTGGCGCAGGAAGAACCATCCGTTCGCGTGGCAGGTCGGCGGGTAAGGGCTGCCGCCCCCGGTTATTCCGCGGTGCTGTTGCACGGACAGCGAGGTCCGCCGCATTTTCGAACGTGTCTTCGGCTTGCGTTGTTTCCAGCTCCTCCAGCTCAAGTTCCAGCTGGTCCAGCAGGCGCCGTCCCCGTTCCGATGACGTCCCGAAGCGGTCCTGACGCATCCGTGCAATAAGATGTTTAAGATGGGTAATCTGCGCTTCAGCGCTGACTGCTCGGGCTTCAGCGTCTGTGGCCCGGGTTTCGGCAGCACGGGCACGCGTCTCGGCGGCGGCAAGTGCCGCACGTAAGGCCGTTATGTCATCCATGCTTCCCGTCATGAAAAACAGTTCAGCACAAAACCGTTCAAAAGGGTACAGGACTATGGATCACGATCCCCTTTTTGTTACCCCGCCAGTTCAGGTCGCCATGTTTTCTGCGGATTACGCCAGTCGATCCCTTCGAGCAGACAACTTAATTGTGACGCACTCAGATGGATGGCCCCGTCCTTTGCCGAGGGCCAGATGAAATACCCACGTTCAATCCGTTTTGCATAGAGGGACACTCCAATCCCGTCATGCCAGATCAGTTTCACCAGATCGCCGCGTCGGCCACGAAAGACAAAAACATCACCAGCATAGGGGTCTCTCCCCAGAAACTGTTGAACCCTCAGCGCCAGACCGGGCATGCCAAGGCGCATGTCTGTCGCACCTGCCGCCAGCCATATCTTCAGACCAGAGGGAAGAGGGATCATGAGCGTAAAACCTGAAGGAGTTTCCTCAGATCTTCAATCGCGATCCGGCTGTCAACCATCAGCTTCTCGCCACCAGGAAAAAGAATGCTGGCTTCATGTCCACTCCCGCAGGACTGGTCTCCTCCCAGCCCTTCAACAGGGGATGTCATATGAACCGGCACAAAAGAAAGCTGCTCTTTCGCAGACGGGTTTACGAAATCCAGTCTCTGACGCCATCGGTAAACGACGCTGACGTGGACACCAAACTGGCGCGCAACAGCACGGACTGACTGACCAGTTTCATAAGAAGCCAGCACAACCCGACGTCTGAACGCGTCATCATAGGCCCGGCGCCGTTCGCCAACAATTTCAATAACCGGATGAAGGGCTCGCGATGCTTGTGTCGCAGCGAATGTCGCTGCGACACAAGCATCATTCTGTTCTGATCGCTCTGTCATGAACAGAACACATCACCACACCATAAAATCCACAAGGCGTCTCACACCGGAAGCTTACTTACGAACAGCAATTCCGACCATATACGTTGCTCGATCCTGATGACCGTCCCGTCGCCGCGACCGCGATCGAGGCAGACGCGCCGATAATCGTCACATGGAACCTAGACGACTTTCCTGTTGCCGAATTAAGAGAGCATAGCTTGGCGCAGCAGTCACCGGATGTCTTCCTGGTCGACCTCTGCAAGCGGGCCCCGGATAGGCATTGCCTTCTGAACGAAATAGGCAATCTGCTTTCACCGAAGTCTCAGGGCATTGAGCCGCAGTGCGTTTGTCACGACGGCCAGGGATGACAGGGCCATCGCGCCTCCCGCGAACATGGGCGACAGCGTAAGGCCAAAGACGGGATACAGTACGCCTGCGGCAAGTGGGATGCCGATCCCATTGAACAGGAAAGAAAATGCCAGATTCTGCCGGATGTTGCGCATCGTCGCCTGTGCCAGGCGGCGGGCGCGTACCAGTCCGGCGAGGCTGCCTTGTGCCAGTGTCATCCCGGCGCTTTCGATGGCGACATCGGTGCCTGTGCCCATGGCGATTCCGATATCGGCGGTGGCCAGGGCCGGCGCGTCGTTGACGCCGTCGCCCGCCATGGCGACACGGGCTCCCTTCTGTTGCATGTCACGAATGATCGCGGCCTTATCCTCGGGTTTGAGGTCGGCATGTACCTCGTCGATTCCCGCCTGCCGGGCCACGACTTCCGCAGTCCGGGCATTGTCACCCGTCAGCATCACGATCCGCATGCCGGCTGCGTGCAGTGCCGCGATGGTCTCCTTCGCGTCGGTCTTCAGCGGATCGGCCACGACCAGCAACCCAGCGGCCTGTCCGTCGATGCCGACGAACATGACGCCCGCGCCCTCCGCCCGGTGGGTGTCCGCGACAGGGATCAATGCCGACGCATCGATGCCCTGCTGCCGCATCTGGGCCTGGTTTCCGACGACGACGGCATGCCCGTCCACGGTGCCGGTCACGCCCAGGCCGGTCTGAGACGCGAAATCCCCGACCGGCGCGGCCTGAAGGCCCTGCTCCGTCATCGCGGCGACCAGCGCCTGGGCCAGCGGATGCTCGGATTGTGTTTCCAGTGATGCCGCCAGTCGCAGGACGATGCTGGAATCCCATGCACCTGATGTTTCGGTCGCGATCAGCCGGGGCTTGCCTTCCGTTACGGTGCCGGTCTTGTCGATCACCAGCGTATCGACCGTATCCAGTGCCTGCAGGGCCTCGGCGTTGCGAACCAGCACGCCAGCTCGCGCCCCGCGTCCCATGCCGACCATGATCGACATCGGAGTGGCCAGGCCCAGCGCGCACGGACAGGCGATCACCAGGACCGCAATGGCGTTCAGCAGTGCGTGTCCGAAGCGCGGTTGCGGACCGACCAGAAGCCAGACAACGAAGGTCAGCAGGGACACAAGCACGACCAGCGGCACGAACCAGCCGGAGACCCGGTCCGCCACCGCCTGGATCGGTGCGCGCGTACGCTGGGCGGCCGCTACCATGCTGACGATCCGGGCCAGCATTGTGTCCGAGCCGACGGCCTCGGCCGTCATCAGCAGGCTGCCGGTGCCGTTGATGGTTCCGCCCGTCACCTTGTCACCCGGGCCCTTGGCGACAGGTGCTGGCTCTCCTGTCAGCATGGCTTCGTCCACGCTGGAGCGCCCGTCCATGACGGTGCCGTCCACCGGGATGCTTTCCCCCGGCCGGATGCGGAGCCGATTGCCGGGCACGATCTGGGCCAGCGGTACGTCGTCCTCGCGATCCTGCGCGCCGACCCGGTGTGCGATTTTCGGTGCGAGATCCAGCAGGGCGCGAATGGCGCGACTGGTACGGGCGCGGGCGCGCAGTTCCAGGACCTGCCCGGCCAACACCAGGGCCACGATAACACCTGCGGCTTCGTAATAGACCGGGACCGACCCGTCATGCATGCGGAAGGCAGCAGGGAACAGGCCAGGGGCTACTGTCGCGGCGATGCTGTAGAGAAAGCCCGCGCCGACGCCCAGCATGATCAACGTAAACATGTTCAGATGCCGGGTGCGGAGAGACATCCAGCCGCGTTCGAGGAACGGCCAGCCGGCCCACAGCACGATTGGTGCCGTAAGCGCCAACTGAATCCAGTTCGTCAGGCCGCCATCGAAAAATGCCAGCCCTCCCATATCCGCCGCCATGGCGATGACGACGAGCGGGACCGCCAATATGCTCGCTCCCCACAGGCGCCGGCTGAAATCCACGAGTTCCGGGTTGGGCATGTCGGCGTCGGATGGCTCCTCCGGTTCCAGCGCCATGCCGCAGATGGGGCAGGAGCCGGGGTGATCCTGTCGGATCTGGGGGTGCATCGGGCAGGTCCAGATCATCCCGGCCCGCCTGGGCTGAGGCTTGATGGGCGTCGTGTCCGCCTTGTGCAGGTAATGACAGGGGGCGGCCTCGAACTTTGTCTGGCAGTGCGCGCTGCAAAAATACCAGGTCCGGCCATCATGGTCGGCATGATGCGTCGCCGTCGCGGGATCGACCGTCATGCCACACACAGGATCCTTGACCAGGTGCGCGTCAACTCCGGTCGCTGCCGGGGTGGGACCCTCTCCATGGAGATGGGACGCGCAAGCTGCTGTATTGTCGTTCGTCATGAAGCCCCCTTGCTTGTGGCCGCCAGCCGCGGCGTCGAAGTATGCCATAATCGCTTGCACTTCAAGGTATGCCCCTGTAGGGTATAGTGCAATGAGGCAGTCACGGGTAAAGATTTCGCAGGGCCTGAAACGGGTCGAAGGTCAGGTGCGTGGCATCCAGAAAATGGTGGACGAAGACCGCTATTGCGTGGATGTTCTGCTTCAGCTTCGGGCCGCCAAGGCGGCGTTGCATCGGCTCGAGGGGCTTGTTCTGCGCGAACATATCGCGGGCTGCGTTGTAGAGGCGATCGAATCCGGCGATCCGGTGGAGCGTCAGGAAAAAATCGGGGAACTGATCGAAACGGTCAGCAAGATGACGGGGTAGACGTGCAAGAGATCGGCGCGATACGGTTGGGACGGTTGCTGGCCTGCCTGCTTCTGCAGGTGGGGCTGATGCTGGCATCCGTCATGCCGGGTCATGCCGCCACGTTGCCCTCTACAGTTGCTGTGGTTACCCAGCCGATGGCCGACATGCCAGGGATGCAGATGCCATCCCGTGCGGATACGACGACCGCACATTGCAATCATGAACCGTGCCACGACCATCATCCATGTCATCATTGCGGCGATTGCTGCGCCCAGGGTGCCTGCGTCGCCAATTGGCTGATGCCGCCCTCCGTGACCAGGGCGTTTGATTACTCAGGTGTTACGGCACCTTTCGGCTTGTCTCGCTCAGATCGCATCGTCGGTCATGGGTTCGCGCCGGCGCTGCCACCGCCCAGACAGATGGCCTGATTCTGTTCTGACAGTCTCAGGACTGGTCATTGACCTATGACCGGTTCCGCCTTCTCTCTTTTGCGGACTATTATTCATGTCAATACGATCCCTTGCGGGACGGAGCGCGATCACGCGCCGCCGTTTCGTCGTCGGGACGGGCCTGTGGGGGGCGGCGCTGGCCGTCCCGCAGGGCAGCGCGGGCGCCTACGCTCCGGTCTATGCGCCGGCGTCGGGTCGGCCCGACCCGCTGCCTGGCACCCGTTTCGACCTTACGATCGGTTCTGTACCGATCAATATCACCGGTGCGCGCATGCACGCGGTGGGTGTGAACGGCTCCACGCCCGCGCCGATCCTGCGCTGGCGTCAGGGTGACACGGTCGAACTGAACGTCACCAACCGGTTGGATGAGCCCACGTCGATCCACTGGCACGGCCTCCGGGTGCCGGCCCACATGGATGGCGTGCCCGGCCTCAGCTTCGGCGGCATCGCGCCCGGCGAGACGTTCACCTATCGCTTCCCGCTGCATCAGAGCGGCACCTACTGGTATCACAGCCATTCCGGCTTCCAGGAGCAGACGGGCCTGTATGGGGCTCTGATCATCGATCCGAAGGATGGTTACGCGCAGCATTTCGACCGTGACTATGTGATGGTCCTGTCCGACTGGACCGACGTCGATCCCGAGGACATCGTCTCCAACCTCAAATTCCAGAGCGATTACTACAATTTCCGCCAGCGTACGGTGGGCACGTTCTTCCGTGACGCGCATCGACAGGGGCTGGGTGCGACCATCCGGGATCGTCTGCAATGGGGTGCCATGAACATGGCACCGACCGATATTCTGGATGTTTCGGGCATCATCTACACCTACCTGATCAACGGCCAGTCTCCCGGGGCGAACTGGACGGGCCTGTTCCGACCGGGCGAGCGCATTCGCCTGCGCTTCATCAATGCATCGGCGATGACGCTGTTCGACGTGCGGGTTCCCGGCCTGACGATGACCGTTGTTCAGGCCGACGGTAATGACGTGGAGCCCATCCCGGTCGATGAATTCCGCATCGGGCCAGCGGAAACCTACGATGTAATTGTCAGCCCCACCGCCGATGGACCGTACACAGTCTTTGCCCAGGCCGAGGATCGTACCGGATACGCGCGCGGCACGCTCGCCACCCGTTCGGGCCTTGCCGGGCCGGTTCCCCCCATGGACCCGCGCCCTCTGCGCACCATGACCGACATGGGTATGGGGAATATGGACATGAAGGGCGGCATGGCGGGCATGGAGATGGGGAGTTCGCCGGGGAAGCCCGGTGATGCCCCTGCCGGCGGCGGCATGGACATGGATCACATGGACATGAAGGAGGCTAACAGACCCGGAGCCGCTGCGATGGATATGCCGGGCATGGCGGCTGCGTCGCGGCATAAAACAGAGTTGAAACCCGGCGTCGCGGTGCAGAGTGTCGCCATGATGCCGATCAACCGGCTGGCGGAGCCGGGCGACGGGCTGGAGAATAATGGTCGCCGCGTTCTGACCTATGCCGATCTGCGGGCCACGATCCCGGGCGCGGACCCACGCCCGCCGTCGCGCGAGATCACCCTGCACCTGACCGGCAGCATGGAACGCTTCATCTGGGGATTCGACGGCAAGAAGTTCTCGGAAGCGGAACCGATTCGTCTGACTTTGGGCGAGCGGGTGCGCTTCGTCCTGATCAACGACACGATGATGGAGCATCCAATCCATCTGCATGGATTGTGGAGCGAACTGGAAAATGGGCAGGGTGACTGCCGACCCTACAAGCACACGATTACCGTCAAGCCGGGTGAGCGGCTGAGTTACTTGGTCACGGCGGACGAACCCGGGCTGTGGGCATATCACTGCCACCTGCTCTACCACATGGAGGTGGGCATGTTCCGCACGGTGGTGGTGTCGTGATCCGGGGTCTGATAGGTGGCACGGTCCTTGCCGCTGGACTGGCTACCGCGGTACCTGGCACGGGACGCGCCCAGTCAGTCCCGGCACGCCAGAGCGAAGGAACCCAGGAAGCGCAGACCGCCTCGGCTCCCGCGCCCGTGGTCTATGTCAACGGCATCCAGCCGGTCATGGACCATAACATCTATATGCATGCGCTGCTCGACCAGTTCGAGGCGCGCTTTGGTGCCGATGGCGGGCAGTTCCGTTACGATGGGCAGGCTTGGTTCGGCACTGACTACGACAAGCTCTGGCTGAAATCCGAAGGCACGGTCGGCACAAACGGCAAGTTCGGTGATGGAGATCATGAGGCCCTCTATGATCGTGCCATCTCCCGGTATTTCGATGTCCAGACTGGCGTGCGTCTCGATATTGACAACGGCCCCACACGGGCCTGGGGCGCGATCGGGGTCGAGGGACTGGCGCTATATTTCTTCAATGTGGAGGCCACGGCATATTTCAGTGACCGAGGCGCCGCAGGGCGTCTGCAAGGTTCCTACGATATCCTGCTGACCAATCGCCTGATTCTCCAACCCCAGGTCGAGATGAACTTCTATTCCGCGTCCGATCGTGCGCGCGGCGTCGGAACCGGGCTGTCCGATATCGATACGGGATTGCGGCTTCGCTACGAATGGCATCGGAAATTCGCGCCCTATATCGGCGTGAGTTATTCCGGCACGTTCGGTCAGGCCGCCGACATGGCACGTTCAAGGCATGAGCGTGTCCAGGACCTGAATTTCACCTTCGGGATCAGGACGTGGTTCTGACCGCTCCTGCCCGATGTGAAGTCGTTGCGGGGCGCACCGTGCGGTCCCGATTCAGATAAAAAAAGATAAGGAACTTACAAATGCTAACTGTCAATTTCAGGATCTCGGCCGCTCTGGTAGCACTTCTGGCCACAGCCTCGGTTGCGCATGCCCAGACACCCGCTCCGGCACCGGCCCAGCCGCAGGGTCAGGATATGTCCGGGATGCAGGGCATGTCCGGTATGTCGGGGATGGACCACGACAAGATGAAAATGGACGGCATGTCCGGTTCCGGCATGGAGGGCATGGAGAAGGGCATGAAAATGAAAGGAAAGATGGGAGGCTGTATGAAGATGAAGGGCATGGATATGTCGAACGGCCACGCCATGGCGCCGTCAGATCACAAGATGAAGATGGGCTGCGGTGACAAGGAAAGCGGCATGAAGATGCCGATGGGGCCGCAGAGCATGCCCGACGCGGTTCATCAGCGCTGATCGATTCCTGATGGAGCGGGGCGGCGCCATAAGCGTCGCCCTTGGAGATGCCCAGGGAGGCACGCATGAAAAGATTAGCCTGGAGTCTCGCCGGTATTCTGCTGGTCGGGATCGGCGCGGGAACGGCCGTCGCTTTCGGTGGTCTGTATGATGTGGGCGCCACCTCGCCGCATTGGCGGCTGACCTATCGTGTTCTGGAAACGGCACGCCTCCATTCAATCCGGCATCACGCCGAGGGCATTACCGCACCTGTCGATCTTGAGACGCAGGCACGGCTCGTCGGTGGTGCATCGCATTTTTCGATGCATTGCGCCTCATGTCATTCGGCGCCGGGCGTCGAGGCCGAGGATATGGCGGAGGGGATGTATCCGAAGCCACCGGTTCTGAATGATGTAGCGCAACGTTATACGCCGGGCGAGCTGTTCTGGATTCTCAAGCATGGCATCAAGATGTCGGGCATGCCGTCCTGGGCGGATCATGGTGATGACGATCTCTGGAACATTGTGGCGTTTCTCGAGAAACTTCCGGGAATGAACAGTTCCACCTACCAGGCGCTGGTCGCTCGGGCAGAAGCAGCCGGCGGGCATCATATGCATCACGACATGGATATGCCGATGCCGCGACAGTAGATGCCGCTGGGATAATTGATCGAGATCAAGGAAAATATGCCATACCCCCGTATAGTAATAAGTGGTGTCCTGACGACATCCGGAAAACGGGCCGGTATGAACTTTGCCGAGGATGATGGCGTGTTGGAGAAAGCATGAGGCGCGTCTTTTTGAGCGGGAGTGTCGTGATCATGACACTGCTCATCAGCATGTCAGAGGGATTTGCTCAGGCACCGGGTGAGTCACCTGCCGTTCCGGCCATGTCTAGCGGCACTATGGCGGGGCCTACGGCAGGCAGCCCGCCACCTTCGCTGGCGCTGCGGCGCGATCAGCCGGAAGACGATGGGCCTATGGCAGCGCCCCGGGATGCCGACCGGGGTGCCGAATCGTCCGGCGGAATGAAGACGACCCCCGCTCGACCCGACTCAGGCATGTCCGACATGGGCGGCATGATGTCGATGGGTGGTGACGAGCATGCGAGCCATCACCCTGGCATGGGCGGGATGGGGATCCCCGGTGCGCCATCATCCAGGCCGACTGAGCAGGGCAATATGATGAGCCGCATGCTGCCCCAGGCTGGGCAGGCATTGAGTGCGGTTCCCGGGGCGGACAAGGCCGACGCAGGTTGTTGCGGAGCGCGCGGTCGCACGCCGCTTTATACCTTCATGATGACGCATCCGAAGCTGACGGACGCCGAACGTCAGATGCTGGCCGATATTGCGGCACAGAGGCTTCAAGACGGTCTTCGCGAAGTCGGCACCGCATCGGTCGATGCCACTCAGTCCCTGTCGTGGGAGACGATGCGTCGGTCCAGCCAACATCTCCATGACGGTGTTGCGTTGCTCGATAGCGGAATGGCCGCGCGCGCGGCCGCGACCGGCCTCGTTAATCCTCAAATGGTGGCTTTCAACTGGTTCACGGCACAGATGGGTCTGCCGACAATCGCGGCGAGCCAGCAAAACGGCCTATTTTTCGGACTGACGCCGGCTCACCTGGTGTTCATGACGATCCTGATCCTGGTATCGATCGCTCTGCTGATCTTGCAGGTCCTGCGGTTGCATCGTGTGCAGGAGATTCTCACGACCACCACGGCATTCGCACCGAAACCAACGGTTCCGCCCATGCCACCATCGTCGACCGGCGGCGGTCCAACACCTCCTGTTCCCCCGCCTCCCCCTGTACCGGGACCAGGCGGTGGAACGGCCACTCCGATCGTCGACGTACCGCGACACGGCCTCTGGCGTGGCAGCCTGAAAGTGGCCCGGATCATTCGGGAGACGCCGGCGATCGTGACGTTCTATCTGGTTCCGGCCGATGGGGGGCGGATTCCCTTTGACTTCAAACCCGGCCAGTTCGTGCAACTCACCATCGAGCCGACGTCTGGCAAGCCCGCGAGCCGGTCCTATACGATCGCATCGTCGCCGGGGCAGGTCGAACATCTCGAACTAACGATCAAACGCGAGGAACACGGGCTGGTCTCGCGCTACCTGCATGACACGGTCAAGGAGGGTGATCTTTTAAAGATCGCGGGTCCATCGGGTATGTTTACCTTTACGGGTGAAGAGGCAGACTCGATCGTCCTGCTGTCCGGCGGCGTAGGCATCACACCGATGATGGCGGTCCTGAGATACCTGACCGATATCGTCTGGCCGGGCGAGATCTACTTCGTCTATTCCGCTCATGCCAGCATCGACTATGTGTTTCGCCAGGAAATCGAGTGGCTGGAACGTCGCAATGACAAACTGCACGTTATTGCCACCATGCGGCGGTCGCCGGGGACAGAGTGGTCGGGGCCGGAAGGGCGCATCACGAAGGAACTGCTTCAGCAATCGGTGCCAGATCTCACAAACCGACGTATCCATGTCTGCGGCCCACCCGGGATGATGGCAAGCATGAGAGCGTTATTGACGGATCTCGGTGTGCCGGAAGCCAATGTTCATAGCGAGGCATTCGGACCAGCCGCGATGAAGGCCGAACCTGCGGTCGGGCCTGTGGCGGCCCCCTCATCTCCGGCCGTCACGCCTGCCGCAACGACCATTACGTTTTCCACTTCAGGGAAATCGGCTCCGTTGCAACTGGATGAAACGGTTCTCGACGCGGCTGATGCGGCAGGCGTCAATATTCCATCCTCCTGTCGGTCCGGGATCTGCGGCATGTGCATGACACACCTGCTGCAAGGCCAGGTGACAATGGCGGTTGAGGATGGGCTCGATCCGGCCGACAAGGCCAAGGGCTTCATCCTGGCCTGCCAGGCGAAGACGACCGGTGGCCCGCTTGTGGTGGAGGCATAAATGCAGGAACGCAGCGCAATTGTCGTTGGTGCTCTGGTTGTCCTGCTGGTCTTGTTTCCGCTGGGATTTCTGGTGCATGTCGCACCGCGCTTTCCCGGAAGCTTGGCTGGCAGTCTGATTGGCATTTCCGCCGCCATCCTGATGCTGGTGCCGCTGATCTATGTGGCGGGAAAGCGGATTCCTGTCGTGCATCGTTATTTTGCACCTCGGATTGAGAGCCGCACTCTGCTGTCGGTGCATATCTATGCCGGCGTTCTGGCTCCTATTCTCGGCCTGATCCACGCGGCCCACAAATTCGACAGCCCGATGGGGATTTCCCTCACCGGCATCATGCTCGTCCTCGTCATCAGCGGCTATGTCGGACGTTACATGTTGATTCAGATCGGCCGTGGACTGCGTGGCCGCGCCCAGGAGTTGGCACAACTTCGCGCCGCACTTGCCGGTGCCGGGATGGCGCATCTGATGTCCGAGACGTCGGATGCGCCCCGCAACATCGTTCAGCGTCTTCTTTTGACATCGGCCTATCCGGGTACGCGGGGTGCATTGGATAGCGAAGCCACCATCGCCTCCGCGCTGGCAGATGTCGAGTACGCTGTCAGATCGGAGAACGTCGTGAATTCATTGTTCGGGCGATGGCGTAAGGTCCACATTGTTCTTGCGACGATCCTCTATTTTCTGCTGGTTCTTCATATCTGGTCGGGCGTGTATTACGGGTTGAGGTGGATATGAAGCCCGTCGTCCTGCTCTATACGATTTTTGCGGCCGCGGCCTTAATCGTTGGTGTGGCGGTGCCGCTTACCATGCATCATTCCGGCAGTAACGCCATTCCAGGCTGGGAAGGACTGGTGAGTCCGGGACCAGTCTCGAAGGCGCATCAGTTTATAGCGAGCCAGTGCGAGACCTGTCACAAGCCCTTTTCAGGTGTTGTGAGTAATAACTGCGTGACATGTCATTCTCTGGCGTCGTTCGCCGATAAGCAATCTACCCGGTTTCATGTCGCGGCGACGCAATGTACGTCCTGTCATGTGGAGCACGGTGAACGGCCACATATGACCGTGATGGATCATAGTGCATTGACGAGGGCGGATTTCTGGTCAGACACCGTTGCGCAACTTCGCTCAGCCGGGCTGGTTGGAGCGTCGCCGATTCCGGGAAGCGCTGCGGCTATTCCGACTGATCATCGACTTGACCGTGATGCCGTTCTCCATCTGAATTGCGCAAGCTGTCACTCCAACGTGGATCCTCATCGCGCCCGCTTTGGTCCTGATTGCGCGAGTTGTCACTCCACCAATACATGGCTGATCGCCGCGTTCGAACATCCCGCCGATCAGATATCGACGGATTGCAACGCCTGTCACAAGGCGCCGCCCAGCCATTACATGATGCATTTCAAAATGATTTCGCAGCACGTCGCGCATCAGGATGCCCCGGTGGAGCATTGCTATGCCTGTCATACCACCGATGCATGGAACAATATTCGAGGGTATGGATGGTATAAGCACCATTAAATCTTACGAAATTTGCGTCAGAATATCGCCATTTAACGCGTGTGTGATGATGAAATCACTGGAAGCGGCGGCATTGCCCAAAAAATATATTGTAAATCAGAAAATATATCGAACGTTACGCATGATTATTTCGCATGTCGTAAACTTTTGAAGCAAGCAGTTGGCTTACTCTGGCCCGAATAGGGTTATTTCCAGGTTAGGGCTAGATAGAAAAATTGACATTTCTTCAAAAAAAATCTATAATTATTAGGAAACTCTAGGAGTGTTCAGGCTTTACTATATGCTTACCATTGATGATGGTGGAGGAACGTTATGATCGCATACTTGAGGAATTCGTTTAAAATAACGACGTGTATCTCTTTGATCGCTTTGCTTTCTGCGTGTGGCACGACGACAGATCGTCGACTCAGTGAGGACAAACAAAGTTGCCGGAGCATGGGGCATACTCCGGGAACGGCTGAGTTCAAGAACTGTCTGGCGGATTTAAATGCCCGAAGGTGTGCCACTTCCCGGCAAAAGGGGTGGGGAGAACATCACGACGTATCGCTGGACTGCACAAGGTTGCCCTAAATACGTCGTCCAGTAGGTTTTGAAACATCGTTTGTGTATATCATGATGTAATTAATAGGTGTCATGATGTCGCGATCCGGCTTCAGTCAGAAGCGCCGAATGGCGAGGCGTCGTTTTTGTTTGAGACATTCGGTAGCTTTTTCTGTGGATTACACGGGGCCTAGCATATTCTGTTGACGGTGCGGTTCATGTTGGTGTTTTGATTCAGATACAGATCTGAACATCACATCTTTTGCGATGTATACTGCGAGTACACATGTCCAGTTTCGAGGAGCAGATAACGCAGGCTGGACGACCGACAAGAGGATGGTTAAGGACTTAATCGGCCTCGGGTTTTTCATGAAAAGTCAGAGGGTGGGAGTGATTTCGTGACGGATAAAGAGGGGGGAGAGAGTCTTCCGCCGGTCCGTCACGGAGTGTCCCGCCATGGCGAGCGCCATCCAGAAAATCGCCCTCAATGCGTCCCGTGATATCCCTTTCAACAGGCTGGTGCTGTCGCAGTCCAACGTGCGGCGTGTGAAGGCCGGCCTGTCGATCGAGGAGCTGGCCCGCGATATCGAACGTCGTGGGCTGCTCCAGAGCCTGAACGTCCGGCCCGTTCTGAACGGCGAGGGGGCAGAAACCGGCACCTATGAAGTGCCAGCCGGCGGTCGTCGCTTCCGCGCGCTCGAACTGCTGGTAAAGCAGAAGAAACTGGCGAAAACGGCCCCGGTGCCCTGTGTCGTGCGCGAGGCCGGATCGGCCATTCTCGCCGAGGATGATTCCCTGGCCGAGAACGTGCAGCGCGTGGCGCTGCATCCGCTGGACCAGTTTCGTGCCTTTCGCGACATGCTGGAGAAGGGCATGTCCGAGGACGAGATCGCCGCCGCGTTCTTCGTCGTGCCCACCGTGGTCAAACAGCGCCTGCGCCTGATGACCGTGTCCGACAAACTGCTCGAGATTTACGAGCAGGACGGCATGAAGCTGGAACAGCTCATGGCCTTCTCGATCAGCGACGATCCTGCGCGGCAGGAGCAGGTCTGGGAGATTATTGCCCAGAGCCATAACCGCGAGCCCTATCTGATCCGCCGCATGCTGACGGAAAAAACCGTGCGCGCATCGGATCGCCGCGTAAGCTTCGTCGGGCTGGACGCCTATCTTGCGGCTGGCGGTCCCGTCATGCGTGACCTGTTCGAAGCCGACGATGGCGGCTGGCTGGGCGATCCCACTCTTCTCGACCGGCTGGTGATGGAAAAACTGGCGGCAGCGGCCGAGGATATCCGAGCCGAAGGCTGGAAATGGGTCGAAACGGCTCTGTCCTTCCCCTGGGGACACACACGGCAGTTCGCGGAGATCGACGGGACGACCGTTGAACTTTCCGATGAAGAAGCGGGCCGTCTGACCGCTCTGCACAGCGAGCAGGAAACCATTGAGGCGGAATACGCGCAGGCCGATGAGTTCCCGGAGGACGTCGATACGCGGCTGGGTGAAATCGAGCAGGCTATCGAGGCGCTGGAAGAACGCCCTGTTTCCTTCGATCCGGCGGACATGGTCCGGGCCGGTGTCTTCGTCAGCCTGGATACAGACGGCACGCTGCTGGTCGCACGGGGTTTCGTCCGGCCGGAAGATATGCCGGTCGAACTCGAAGTCGATCAGGACGAATCAGACAGATATGACGACGCCATTGACCACCGCGGCGATGGCGATGATGCCGAAGGGGATGGGAGGGAAGGCGCACCCGATACCGACCCCGAGGAGGAAGACGGACTGAAACCGCTTTCCGATCGCCTGCTGACGGAACTGACGGCCTGGCGCACACTGGCCCTGCGGGATGCGTTTGCCAGCAATCCGCATGTCGCGCTGACCGAACTGCTTCACACGCTGGTACGCGATCTGTACTGGCAGGTTTCGGGCGCAGATTGCCTGGAAGCCTATGTCCGGGAAATCCCGCTGCAGGTCCATTCCCCCGACATGCCCGGCAGCCTGCCGGCCCACGCGCTGCGCCAGCGCAACGAGGGCTGGAAGCACGATTTGCCGGAAGACGAGGCTGCACTCTGGCTGTGGCTCGACCGGCTGGACGACACCAGCCGTCTGGCCCTGCTAGCGCATTGCCTGTCTTTCGGGATCAACGCGCTGCATGAATCGTCTCATGGTCCGTCTCTGGCACGCAGCGTCAGGGAGCGGCTTGCGCGAGCAGGCCGTCTCGCCACTGCGCTCGCGCTCGATCTGGCCGAAGCAGGCTGGCAGCCAACGGTGGAGAACTATCTCGGCCGCGTCACCAAGGCCCGCATCCTCGAAGCCGTGCGCGAGGCGCGGGGAGCCGAGGCGGCAGAGCGTATCGCCCATATGAAGAAGGGTGACATGGCGCAAGCGGCTGAGCGGCTGCTGGAGGGCTCCGGATGGCTGCCCGAGGCATTGCGGACGAGGAACGTGGCGGAGCGAAGTGAAGGGGGAGCAGGGGTAGCTCATATGCCCGATAGCCCGGACGCGGTGGCGGCCGAGTGATGTCAGCCCGCTGACTGGTATTGGCGCCTTTCGGTCTCCGGAAGGCGCCTTTTATATGGGAACGACGACATCACGCCGGAATGGCTGTCGACGGTGGTCAGTGACGGGTCACCGGCTGCAGGTGTCGATCCGTTTCAAGCCTGAGGGCCGCTGTCCATAAGGGTGTTTTGGTATAGAAATCCCGCCTGTTGAGGCCGGTACCGGTTCGGTGCTCGTTGAGCAGTCCTGCCCAGCACAGTGGACGCAGGACATGGACGTACAGACTGGCGGTCAGCTTGAAATCCCGGTGACGGATCTCCTCCTCTTCACCCCCGTAGAGAACCGAACATAGTCGCTCTTCGGTGACGGCAGCCTGGGCTTCGATATTGATGACGTTGAGAAAGATATCCCAGTTGCCGAACAGCGGCTCATCGCTTCGGGTGTAAGGACTGTGGTCAACGACAAAGAGGAGATGGGTCGTTAACAGCATCCAGAGCCGGGCAGGCTCCGATCTGAGTTTTCTCGCCAGGTCGGTCAGCCGCAGGGTTCCCTTGAAATGCCGTGCGAGCTTCGCACTGAGCAGAACCTCATGCAGGATCACCAGCGGCGGGAAATCGTGTTCATTGAGGACTTTGTTAACGGCGTAGAGGTCTTCGACCGTATAGGCTGGCCAGTCAAATGCCTCGGCGGCCCACGCGACAAAATAGCGCTTGAGCGCCTTGGTGGGCGTGAGGCCGATCGGGCCGTTTTCCTCAATATAGCCGATCGTCAGCAGCGCGGCCTTCAGGATGAGGGCATGCGACAGGGGGAGGTCGGTGTCGGGCGAACGAAACGGATTCATTACATAAACAATGAACCAGGTCGGTGCGAGTTGCCAGTCTGGCTTTGCGACGTAGGGACGATCTCCGTCCCGCGTCCTTCATTGTAATGTCGGTTGTCGCCTCATCTCGGCCATGAAAATACCCAAATAATTTTCCGTTTAGCAGACATCAAGTCTCGTCAAACATGCTCTGAAACGCATTTGGTGATGTCTGCTACTTTACTACGTAACCACTGATAACGGGGGTCGCTCCCGGTACGGCAGTGCCAGGCAAGAATCTTGTCAAAGCCCGGCACAGTCAGGGGACTGGGTGGACTGAACAGTACAAGATCCCTCCTCCCGTGTAAAAGTCTACGTGGGGCCATCGTGATCAGGTCCGTCTTCAGAAGAAGATCAGGGAGTGCCAGAAAATTTGGCACGGACAGGGCGACATGACGCCTACGTCCAAGTGTTTTGAGTTGCCTGTCTGTCGCGCCGCAGAACCGCCCGCCTTCATACGAGACGATGATATGACCGGCCGCGCAATACTGATCCAGCGTCATGTGCATGCCCGCGGTCGGATGGTTCTTCCGCGCCGCGCAGATATACTCTTCATGAAACAGCTTTGATGACAGCAGGTCGGGCGGGCAAGTCTCGGGGGTGATCAGCGCCATGTCGAGCTGACCTTTCTCCAACTGCTCCTGAAGCCGGGCATCATCAAGCGGATAAACCGCAAGCGTGATTCCAGGCGCCTCCTGTCGCAACCGAGCGATGAACGGCAGCAGCACAACCTGAAGCGCATAATCTGTGGCGGCAATCGAAACCGTAAATGACGCCGAAACCGGGTCGAAGGCGTCTGGCTGACAGAGTGTTCCGATCTCGCACAAGATGCGCTTGAGCGGCGCGACAAGATCGCGCGCGCGCGTTGTGGGCGTCATGCCGCGCTGTGTTCTGACCAGCAGCGGATCGCCAAAATTCTCCCTAAGACGCGTCAGCATGTTGCTGACCGCTGGCTGTGTCACGCCGAGCCGCTCGGCCGCCCGTGTCACGCTGCCTTCCTCAAGCAGCATGTCGAGCGCGCGGAGCAGGTTGAGATCGAGGGTCCTGATATCACCCATGTTTATGGGGCCCATATTCTGTGTCTATTGGATTTATTCTGAGGGCAATGCCATCCTGACGCAACTCATGATTCCTGCGAGGATAACTGCCATGCCTCACCCTCTGTTCAAGATACTGATGGTCGTGACCTCTCACGCGGCCCTGGGCGCTTCCGGTCATCAGACCGGCGTCTGGTTCGAGGAACTGACCACACCCTATTATGTCTTTCGGGATGCGGGTGCGCAGGTCGATATCGCATCGATTGAAGGCGGGAAAATCCCGGTCGATCCACGCTCCGTCCAGCATAGCGACAAAGATCCCGAGAGCGTGCAGCGCTTTCTGAAAGATCGTCCTGCCATGGATGATCTGGAGCACTCACGCAAAATCACCAGTGTTTCCGTAGATGGGTATGACGCCGTTTTTATTCCCGGCGGCCACGGTGTGATGTGGGACATGCCCAACAGCACACCGCTTCAGAGTCTGATCCTGCGCGCTTGGTCGGACGGCAAGGTTGTTGCGTTCGTCTGTCACGGGCCGGCAAGTCTGACCGGAGTTCGTAACCCCGATGGAACCCCGTTCGTGAAAGGCAAGAAGATCAGCGCTTTCTCGGACAGTGAGGAAGAAGCCGCCGGCCTGACAAAAACCGTTCCGTTCCTGCTGGAAACCCGGCTCCGCCACGAGGGCGCGATTTATGAGAAGGGCGAGAACTTCAAGCCGTTCATGGTCCGCGACGGACGGCTCGTGACGGGACAGAACCCGCAATCCTCCGCGCTGGTTGCACAGGAAGTTCTCTCGGTTCTCACAGAAGGCAAGGATACGAAATGACAGACTATGCGGTTCCCGATCATTATCGGGCCTGGTGCTGGGAGCAGGGAACATCGGCCTTGGATCTCGTGCTGAAGAGTGTTTCTCGCCCTGTGCTTCAGCCCGATGAAGTGCTGGTGCGCAATCATGTTGCCGGGCTGAACCCGGTTGACTGGAAAGCCCTCGGTGCGCGTCTGGCGCTGTGGGGGCCGGGTCAGGTCCCCGGTGTCGATGGCGCGGGCATCGTGGTGGCGGTCGGGCGGGATGTCGGAGCCGAGTGGCTGGGGCGGCGCGTGGCGTATCACCAGAGCCTGATGCGCCCCGGCAGTTTCGCCGAATATACGCCTGTCGGCCTTCGAGCGCTGATCGACCTGCCTTCAACGCTGGATTTCGAGACGGCGGCCGGCGTGCCCTGTCCTGCGCTGACGGCGTGGCTGGCACTGGCCAAACTGCCAAGTCGGACAGGAGACACGCTGCTGATCGCAGGTGCAGGAGGCGGTGTGGGCAATTATCTCGCCCAGCTTGCCGTGGACCGGGGTTTTGCCGTGACGGCGATGTGCAATGAGCGGCACTGGACACGGCTACGGGCCATGGGCGTGCAGGATTGCGTTGTAGGGCCTCTGAAAACCGGCGAAGCGCTACCCGACACACTGCAAAACCGTTTCCACGCAGTGATCGACTGCGTGAGCGCGGATCATGCGGCCGCCCTGGCTCCCGCACTGAAGGCGAACGGGCATATCGTATGCATCCAGAACCGACTGACGGAATGGCCCGATCCCCCGTTCACCCGCTGTATTTCAGTTCACGAAGTCGCTCTCGGTGCGCTGCATCAGTATGGCGACGATGCCGACTGGCGCGACCTTACGACGGCCGGACATCGTGTTCTGGCCTGTCTGGCGGAGCAGACTCTCGTTCCTGAAGAGAGCGTCATTCGCGACTTCAGGGATCTCCCGACATTTCTGAATGACCTCGAACATCGACAGTTTTCCGGCAAGGCGCTGATCCGCGTCACATCCGTTAAGGAAGCATGACATGACCCCCGCTCTCTTTACGCCCTTCGCCCTAAAGAACACGCAACTACGAAATCGCATCGTTGTTCCGCCCATGTGCCAGTATACCGCCGTTGACGGCTTCACAACCGATTGGCACGCAGCCCATTACGCAGGCCTTGCCCGCGGCGGTTCCAGTCTTGTTATCGTGGAAGCGACGGCCGTCTCTCCTGAAGGGCGGATCACGCCCGGATGTGCAGGGTTATGGGATGACCGGCATATCGCGGGCATGGCGGCTGTTGCGCGTGAGATCAAGGCCGCTGGTGCCGTCGCAGGGATTCAGCTTGCTCATGCAGGCCGGAAGGCGAGCGCCAACCGACCGTGGGAGGGTGACGACCATATTGCCGAGGGCGACCCGCGCGGGTGGGAGACGATTTCGCCGTCCGCCATCGCTTATGGCGCGAACCTGCCCCAGGTGCCGCGGGAAATGACGCGTGAGGACATCGCGCGGGTGCAGGCCGACTTTGTCGCCGCGACGCGACGGGCCGTGGAGGCGGGGTTCGAATGGCTCGAACTGCATTTCGCCCATGGCTATCTCGCGCAAAGCTTTTTCTCGGTTCATGCCAATCATCGTACAGACGAGTATGGCGGCGATCTGACGGGACGGAGCCGTTTTCTTCTGGAAACGCTCCGTGCGGTCCGCAAGGTGTGGCCTGAAACTTTTCCCCTGACGGCCCGCTTCGGAGTCATTGAGTTCGACGGACGGGATGAGGAGACGCTTGAAGAAGCCATCACCCTGACCCGCCAGTTCAAGGCGGAGGGACTGGACATGCTCAATGTCAGCGTCGGCTTCTCAACGCCGGATGCACAAATTCCGTGGGGTCCGGCATTTCTGGCGCCGATTGCCGAGCGGGTCAATCGTGAGACGGGCCTGCCCGTGGCGTCGTCCTGGGGGATCGATACGCCGCTTCTAGCCAATGGGGTCGTGGAAAAGAAGCAGATGGATCTGGTGATGGTGGGACGGGCACAGCTTGCTGATCCGCACTGGCCCTACGTGGCGGCATTGAAACTTGGTCTTGATCGGCCGTCCTGGGTTTTACCGCCGTCTTATGCGCACTGGCTGGAACGCTATCGACCGGCGGCGTCGGAGTAGATTTATTTCTAATATTTTCATGAGTTATGACTCTTATCATAACTCATGATTGGCATTTATATCTTGGGCGAATTATCAAACAGCTCAGCTTTCAGCAGAGGAGAAAATCTCAATGGCAAACGAAATCTTCTGGCCTCCGGGCTATATCCCGGGCTTCGCGGATAATTTCGCTTCGAATGAGATGATTGTGGCAGGCCTGACAACTACTGAAATCTGGCCGTTACTCAGTCATCCGGCGAAATGGCCAACCTATTATGCCAATTCCGCCAACCCTCGCTTTTATGATGATAAAGGTCCTGAACTGGCGCAGGGAGTGCGGTTTTATTTTGAGACGTTTGGCTTTCCTGTTGAGGCCGAAGTCACGGAATATGTTCCTCCAGCTTCGGGCCAGCCAGGCCGGGTGGCATGGCATGGATGGGCTGGCGAGGAAGGCTCAGCTGAGAGGCTTGACGTTCACCATGCTTGGCTGATTGAAGATCTGCCGGAAGGACGCGTCAGAATTCTTACGCAGGAAACCCAGAATGGGGAACCGGCCAAAACACTGGCAACGACGCGTCCCAATCCGATGATCAATGGCCATCAGGAATGGCTGGACGGGTTGGTTTCGGCAGCTCGAAGCTCAACGGTAACAAAATCATCCAAACTATGAACATTACTTTTTTTCGGAACTGCCTTTGAAGAGAATGTCCGTAATCTGCAACTCACGTTCAGCAGCGGACATTCTGCTCCCCCCCCCATTGCAGTCGTGATTTCCGGTAGGTGACGGGGACGCCGTGTTCCGGAATGAGGGGCCAGGTGTTTCTGCGGTTGGATGGGATCCCGCGTGGGAAGTGGTGATCAGAGGAAGAGGGTGGCTTCGCCTTCTGTGCCGAATAACCGGCATCAGAGGAGAGTTTTCCATGACTACAACCACCATCCTGCCCCCTGCGTTCCGTGGTGCGGCGTCCGGCGGCTTCCGGATCGATCCTTCGCGCGGGAAGCGTAGTGCCCGCGTCTCGTCCGAATGGTTCTCGCGCCCCGATGATGAGCGGTATCTCTCGCTGTCCGAGCTGCATGCCGCCACGCTGGCGCGTGCGGATCGGGCTACGGCCCGCACGGTAGAAAGCCGCGCCATCCGAGTGGAGGCGAGCCGCGACAATGCCGAGCGCCTGACCCTGACCGTGCCGGGGCAGAATGACCCGATTGCTCCCACACACTGGTCCTTTGGCCAGATGTGCAGCCTGGTTGGTGCCCCCTCGTCGTACCTGCGCAATCTTCCGGCTCCGCTGGCGGCAATCAACCTGCAGCACGGGTTGCTGTCGCACCGGGCCGAACTGGTCAAGACGCTGGAAACCGAGGACGGGCGCGTCGAACTGCGTGCTTTAACTGGTCCCGATTACGGTCGTATCTGGGACCATGAACTGGTGGGCGCGGTGCGCAAGATCGCCGGTGATGGCACCGGCGATACCAACTGGAAGGTGCCCGGTGTGATCGACTGGGCCACCATGACCCATAACCCCTATGTGGACATTACGAAGGAAACCACGACGCTCTACGCATCGGATCGCGATGTGTTCCTGTTTCTCGTCGACGATACACACCCGATTGAGGCGGGACGCCTGCCCAATGGTGAGCCCGATCTCTATTTCCGGGGTTTCTATGCATGGAATTCAGAAGTCGGCAGCAAGAGCCTCGGCATTGCGTCATTCTACCTGCGCGGAGCGTGTCAAAATCGTATGTTGTGGGGCGTCGAAAATTTCGAACAGATCACGATCCGGCATAGCAAGTTTGCAGCCTCACGCTTCGTGCATCAGGCGACACCGGCGCTACGGAACTTCGCCACAGCCAGCCCGGCCTCGTTCGTCTCGGGCATTCAGGCCTCGCGCAAGGCGCTGGTGGCGAAAACCGACGAGGACCGCGAAAGTTTCCTGCGTCGTCGCGGGTTCTCGAAGCCAGAGACAACGAAGATCATCGAAACCGTGCTGCATGAGGAAGGGCGCAAGCCGGAGAGCGTGTTCGATTTCGTGCAGGGGATCACGGCGCTGGCGCGGACAAAGGCCAATCAGGACACGCGGCTGGATCTGGAGGAGAAGGCCCGCAGGCTGATGGAGCGTGCGTCCTGAAAGACGACTGCACGCTTTTCCGTAAAGACGTTTTTACGAGCCCGGCCACTGCGCCGGGCTTTTTCGTTTCGGGAGTTTTTCCGATGGCTGATTTCTTCACGCATTTTTCCTGCGTTCTCGATGTGGGCACAGTGGACAATGCCGCAAAGGCGCTCGACCTCTACAATGCGTTCATGGACGAACTGGCGGCGGAAGATCCACCCTCTGACGGTTTTGTCCTATCGATCGTGCCCGAATATGGCGGCACGAAACTCTGGATGCACGATGAGACGATCGGAGATCCGCATCAGGTGGTGGAATTCGTGCTACGCTGTGCGCGAATATTCCGGTTGCGGGGCCGATGGGGATTCCAGTGGGCCAATACGGCCTCACGTCCCCGGATAGGCGCCTTCAGCGGCGGTGCGCATCTGCTTGACCTTGGCAGGCGCAAAACGATTTCATGGATGACCACCGATCGCTGGCTGGCGATCGCCCTGGACGGAGGCAATCCCGACACAGGAGGGCAGGGCGATGACCTTGCATGATGCAGGCGATCTCGCCCGTCGGCTGGCGGAGAACGCGGAGGCGGTGTGCCGGCAGTATCTGTCCGCCGGTCGCCGTCACGGCAATTACTGGCTGGTCGGTGACGTGCGCAATACGCCCGGCCGGTCGCTGTTCGTCCGGCTCCACGACACCGCCAACGGCAGGGCGGGAAAATGGACGGACGCTCAGTCGGGTGAGCATGGCGACCTGCTCGACGTGATCCGCGAAAGCCTCGGCCTGGTGGATTTCCGCGACGTGGCCGACGAGGCACGCGCCTTCCTCAGCCTGCCGCATCCTGACCCAGTGCCGCCGTCACAGGACCGACCTGCCCGTGAGCGTGCTTCCGCCAGTTCTTCCGAAGCGGCACGACGGCTCTGGGCCATGTCCGGGCCGATCATAGGCACATCCGTAGACGCGTATCTCCGTAGACGCGACATTACGCTTTTGCACGAAACCGAAGCCCTGCGCTTCCATCCGCGTTGCTTTTACCGCCCGGACGAGGACGGTCTGACCGAGACCTGGCCCGCCATGATCGCCGCTGTCACCGACCTCGACGGCACTCTGACCGGTGTGCATCGCACCTGGCTGGCGGCGGACGGCCGTGGCAAGGCACCGGTCGACCATCCGCGCCGTGCCTTGGGCGGGCTGCTCGGTCATGCCGTGCGCTTCGGGGTGGCATCCGACGTGCTCGCCGCCGGGGAAGGCATCGAGACGGTGCTTTCGCTGCGGCAGGTTCTGCCCGATCTGCCATTGGCCGCCTGCCTGTCTTCGGCACATCTCGCTGCCCTGATCTTTCCGCCGCTGCTACGCCGTCTCTACGTCCTGCGCGACGACGATCCGGCCGGGGATCAGGCGCTGGCGACGCTGCACGCCCGCGCGGGTGACGCCGGGATCGAACTGATCGGCCTGTCGCCACGGCTGGGCGATTTCAATGATGATCTCCGTGCGCTGGGACGCGGCGCGCTGCGGGCGATCCTGCATCCGCAACTCGCGCCAGCGGACGTGGCACGCTTTCTGGAGGCCGCCGATACCTGAGCGGGCCGGAACGAGGAGTGGGGGGGCCGTCTTCTGTCGGCGGGCCTGTCCTGCCTCCCGTCCGGCAGGTCCGCGCCCCGGCCTTTCAAGTGGGGAGCGGGCGTCAGCCGGGCCGGGCCTTCAATGGCGTGAGCCGGCTATTTTCCGTCGCGCCCTGTGGGGGCGCTTTACATCGCGAGGCAAAATAGCCGGCCCCCTGCCATCCTTCGCTGTGCTGCGGCCGCGCGCCAGCGCGCGGTTCCGGCCCGTCCCTGGTCTGCCGCTGTCCGCCCCCGGAAAGGCCGCGAAGGGCGCAGCCGGAGACCTGGGAGGACAGCCTCATGACCCGCATGACCGACGATTTCGAACCGCCGCACGCCGCTTCATCCACCGCGCATGTGCTGACCGAACTCCAGATGTATGGCTACCGTCCCTTCGCGGACGAGCCGGACCCCAGGCCGCTACCCGAAGCGCAGCGCATCGGGGGTGCTGTGGCCGACATCTTCGACGCCATCGCTGCGACGCTGACCGACACACGGCTGGAAGCCGATCTCGAAGCATTGCTCTGGTCCACCGTGAACATCTTCCACCGCATGGTCGGCCAGGTTGAGCGTGAGCTTGACCGCAACGAGCAGGCGCAGAAACGGAGCCAGCAGGAACAGGATGGCAGCGAGATCCGCTCGGTGGAACTGGAGCGGCTGATCGCCGAAGGGCTGACCCTGATCGAGCGCCGCAACGCCTACGAGATCTTCCGCGACGAGGCGCAGGAGCAGTTCGAGCGCCTGACCCTGAGCGCGTGGCGTCCGAAGGCCGGCTCGCTGGTGTCACGTCGCACCATGACGGCCTCCATGATCGACAGCCGCGATTTCCTCAACGCCCGACGCCGCGCCGAGGGCGAGTTGCTGGTCCCGCCCGGCCCCAAGGTGGTCGTGACCGGGGGCCTGGACTTCGACGACCATATCCTGATCTGGGACCGGCTGGATAAGGTGCGGGCCAAGCATCCCGACATGGTGCTGCTCCACGGTGGCTCGCCCAAAGGTGCTGAGTTCATTGCCTCACGTTGGGCCGATCACCGCGATATCGTGCAGATCGCCTTCAAGCCGGACTGGACCAGGCATGCCAAGGCCGCGCCCTTCCGTCGTAACGATGCGCTGCTCGACACTATGCCGATCGGCGTCATCGTCTTCCCCGGTTCAGGCATCCAGGAAAATCTGGCCGACAAGGCAAAGCGGCTCGGTATCCCGGTCCTGCGGTTCGGAGGCGGCGCGTGAGCGCTCTCTCCTTCCCCGCAAGCCAGCGTCTCAGGCAAGAACCTCAAGACCGTGCTTCTGAATGACGCTCAACAGCTTGAGCGCCATCCCGCTCGGCCGTTTGGCGCCGCTCTCCCACTTCTCGACCGTGCTTTCGCTCGTGTTCAGATACCGCGCGAAGACCGGCTGGCTGACATTGTTCGCCTCGCGGAGACGCTTGATCTCGATCGGCTCGATCGCAGGGGGCACCACCAGATGGCGCGTGTCAAAATCACGCATCGTCGCCTTGTCGAGCGCGCCGACCTTGTGCAGCATTACCGCCCCGGAATGAATGGCCTCGGAAATGTCGCTCCGGAAGCTATTTTTTCTCTTCATCGCCATGGCATATCTCCGTCAGGTCTCGATCCTTCAAAAGCCGTTCGACCTGTTCCCCGGTCAGCACGGCATAGGCTTTGGCGAGGGTCCGGAAGTCTTCCAGTTCATCGCTATCGATATTGTCCCGGTCCTTCTTCGCGAACAGATAGGCGTAGATCCAGTATCGACCGCCTTTCGCAAGAATAATGCTGCGATGCAGGTTCTTGTTCAGGCGCTTCTTGAAGACACCACCACCCAGATCGACGGCCTGACCCTTCATGACCTCCCGGATCGCTTTGCAGAGTTCATCGTCTTTGATGCGAGCTTTCCGGGCCGCCCTGGCGAACCAGGCGGTCTTGAATGCCCGCTGGGATGGCTCGGCATTGGTCATGACCTCCTATGTAGCACCAGGTGCTATGGATCGCAAGGTTCTTCGCAACGCCACCGGATCACGGGGGAAGGCAATAACGCTCGACCTGATTGACCGCAACGTCCGCATACCAGCGATAGATTTCGATGATATCGTCACCGGCGGGACGTAAGCCGCGCGGATTTTCGTTCCGGTCACCGTATCATCTGCGCTATAATGCGGGTTGCGCCGTGGTGGTGGTGGCAGGCGCGACCGTCCGACATTGTCGGTTGCACGGAGACCGCCGCCATGTTCATCCTTGCTCCCTTCCTGCTCGTCGCCGGCATTGGCTTCCTGTGCTGGTTGTTCTTTACCGTGGCAGTCTTCGCCCTGCCCTGCGCCATGGGTCTGATGGCCGGGTTCTGGGCGTATGGTGCGGGTGCTGGTGTTGTCGGCGGGATCATCGTCGGTTTCGTCGCGGGCGCTGCAACCTTCGTTATTGGCCAGGTCGCCTTCGCCTTGGTGCCGTGGATGTGGCTCAAGCTGCTGATCGTCCTGCTCTATACGGTGCCCGCCATTATCATGGGCTACAGCACGACACATGGGATCG
The DNA here is from genome assembly GCF_014207635.1 of Acetobacter lovaniensis. Taxonomy (GTDB): domain Bacteria; phylum Pseudomonadota; class Alphaproteobacteria; order Acetobacterales; family Acetobacteraceae; genus Acetobacter; species Acetobacter lovaniensis. The sequence goes on along the minus strand of NZ_JACHIE010000009.1, from coordinate 3,418 downwards.
CCCAGATGCTGATGCCGTCTCCGGCGTGGCAGCTCTTTTTCTCCATCATCGGCGCGATCGCGGTGGGCGTCACCGCTTTCATCCGCTTTACAACCGTGGCCCCACCCGGACCGTCCGGCGGCAATATCGCGCGGGTCTGACACCGCTCTGGCAACCGGCGAGGCAGGACAGGATCGGGGGCTTTCGCATCTGGCCGCCTCGCTGTCAGGAGGGTATGGCAGGAGCGATCGATGAGGCCCTGATTGCAGCATATTGGCTGAAGGTGCTCTTTCCCTGGAGCGTGGACGTCCAGCGCTTCCTGTCAGCATCGGCCGGTGGAATCCCGGAAGGCAGGGCGTGTCCGTGCGAAACGCAGTCCCGGAACGGGGCGTGTGCAGGGTCGGAAGCAGGGCATGACGATGCCTTCCCCTTCCTGGCCGACACTTGCGTGGGGCGCGGGTGGCCATAGTCTCCGTGATGTGTGCTCTGTCGGGCCGCGCACGCATGCCGCCTCTCAAGATGGCTGATCTAGCCGAAGGTCGGCTGCGCCTCGATCGGCCATGGCGCAACAGCGGTCCATAATTTTCTTCCCCTGACGGCTGCGCCGTCATTCCTCGCGAAACAAGAAAATTCCGTCCCGCCGTCCTCCGCTGCGCTTCGGTCCCTACGGGATGCGCCGCCGCTCGCCTCCGTCTGTCCGATCGCCATCGAGGCCGCAATGGTGCGGGCTCGGTAACAGAGATCACGGAGCAGTATCATGGCTACCATCGGCACCTTCAAGAAAGTCGGCAACGGATATAACGGCGAGATCGTCACCCTCTCGCTCCAGACCCCCAACGTCCGCATCGCCCCCGAGACCACGCGCCTGAACGAAAATGCCCCCAGCCACCGCGTCTTCGTCGGCCGGGTCGAGATCGGAGCGGCCTGGTCCCGGCGCTCCAACGAGGGGCGCGACTATCTGAGCCTCAAGCTCGACGATCCGAGCTTCAACGCCCCGATCTTCGCCAACCTCTTCGATGACGAGGACGGCGAGGGCTACAGCCTGATCTGGTCCCGCCCCAACGGCCGCCGCAACGGCGACTGAGGTGCCAGCGATCCCCCGCCCGGCCGGTCCGGGTGGGGCCTTCGCATGACCGATCGCGAACCGGCGGGTGGGCGCACCAGTCGCGCCGCGCCCAATCTGCCAATGTGTGGGCAAGAAAGGGGAACAGGGCTTCCCTCAGCCTTCCCATTGTACCATGCCCGGCGTGAACCGCCTCAAGGACGCGCGGTCCCCCCAATTTTGCCCGGCGCACCCTACGGGCACACCAGACAAAATCGGCTCCCCCGCGCGCCGCTGGGGCGGTCGCCTGCGGCGATCCTTGACCCGATTCACGCGCGCATGAGGCGACGGCCTGTCTTCGAAAAACGAAAGGAGCAGGACGATGACCACGCTACACGACCAGATCCAGATGCTGCGCGCCGAACTGACCAGCTTTCACCTCAGCCGTCGTGAGCGGGCCAAAATCGAGCGTGAACTGAACCAGGTATGCGCGCAATTCGCAGCAAAATGCCACGACGGGGAGGCCTCCGCGTAAGCGGGGGTCTTTTCGTCTGGTCGCCCGTACCGACGGCGGACCCCACTGACGGTCCTATCAGAAGCAGGACGCCGGTGTTTCCTCACTATCCAACTGAAAGAACGATATTGAATCTCCATTATACGACTATTATAGTCGTATTTCTGGTGTGCATGCCCTGCATGTCGGATGTGATCATGGATGATCACTGGCCGACAGGTAAGGGCGGCACGGGCACTCCTGAACTGGACACAGGAACGGCTCGCTGAAAAAGCCCTCGTAGCATTGACCGCGCTCAAGCGCCTTGAATCCGAGCGTGGCCTTGGTGTCCATGAGGGCACGATCGACCAGGTCCGCCGCGCGCTGGAAGCAGCGGGCATCCTGTTCATCGAGTCCGGGCAAGGGCGTGGTGTCATGTTTCTTCACGAGACTTCCGATCCACAGACGCGACAGGATGCGGGCCGTCGCAGACGCGCGCCGTCCTGATCGGCCTGGCCGCGCAGCCTTCCCACTCGGCCCCGCGTTGTTTTTTGCGTCAGCGCGGAACCGTCGAACGGTCGTCATTCCACGAATTTGTTATCGAACCGATCCAACAGCGCTATCACGAGGGATCGTCATGACCCACCCATCCTTCCAGGATCACCCGCCTCTGACGGCGCGTGTGAACGCCTATGACGAGCAGCATCTCGACCTTTATCTCCGCCTCCTGATCGCCGACGAGGAAGGTGCCGACTGGCGCGAAGTCGTTGCGGTGCTGTTCAAAATCGATCCTGTCTGTGAACCCGTGCGCGCCAGGGCTGTTTACGACAACCATCTTGCACGGGCGCGCTGGATGACCAAAGCCGGCTACCGGCATTTGCTGGAGCCGCGCCTGCAATAGCCGGGCTTCGCCGGCCCACGCGCTGGTCCCCCACGGCACTCTCCCCAATAGAAAATCAGGGTCTATGCGCTCGCGGTTCCGATCCGGCTAATTGAGGCTGCCCCCTTGCCGTATGAGGGGCCAGACAGGGAGGTCACCATGCCGACATCCTTCTGGCGTTCACAGGAAATACGCGACCGTATCAGCACTCTGGACCGTTCCGGTTTCGCCGTCGAGTTCCTGCGCCGCAACGCGACGTACCGTCGCGAGTATGCCCGCCTGCAACGACGCATCGCCCGCCGGGCAACGGACGCCGCCGCAGAGCGCGCGGCGTTCGCCGAACGCTGGGGGTTGGGCTTTTGTCCATGCTCCCGATGAACCCGCCCGCCGCGGCCGCATGGTCTGGAGGCCCGAGGTCTCCCCGGCCACGCTGATTCTCACGCCGGCACCCTCGGGTTTCGCGACGGTGACCCCGATCGAACCCGCCATGCTGGGGAATATCCTGGCCCGTCACGACGATGCGGATGGCGGGTGGCTTACGATCGGCGACGCGGTTGGCGATCTCTTTCTTCGGCTTCTGGACCCTTCGGCCTTGCAACGCCCCGCCGTGCTGCTGCCGCTGGACGCTGCCGGCGAGCTTCGTCTCGACGTGGCGTTGCGCTTTTTCCGGCATCTGCGTGGCAGCCGCGTTGCCCTGCTTCCACGCGCGCTCCAGCTCACGCCGCTCCAGCGTGCGCGGCAGATTCAGCTTCTGATCGCCTTCGACATTCAGGAAATTGGTGGCGGCCCACGTGAGGTCGCCATAGCCGCCGGCCGTTCATGGCAGGCGATTTTACCTTCCATCGAGTGGAAGAACACTGCGGCGCGGCGCTTTGCGGATCGCCTGATTCAGGACGCAGAGAACCGGGTAAACGGCGGTTACCTGGATTTCTTCTGTGGTTGCCGTCCGTTATGCAAGAGTTTTCTGACCCATATTGACGTGTGATCGTGTGCGGTCTTCTGTAAGGCCTGTTGATGTGGCCTT
>NZ_JACHIE010000008.1 GCF_014207635.1 Acetobacter lovaniensis | reverse complement strand
TTTTGACAATGCTGCTGTCGAAACATTTTTCAAAAGTCTGAAGGCGGAACGGCTCTGGAGACAGAACTGGTCAACCCGTCGCGAGGCTACGGTCGTCATCTTCCAGTATATCAATGGGTTCTACAATCCACGCCGACGCCATTCATACCTGGGCGGCATCAGCCCCCTCGCTTTCGAAGCAAGAGTGGCGTAATCACTTCCTGACCGGCACAAAACCGTTACAAGTCCACTTTTTCCATCCGGTTGACCCGGTCCGGCGGACCGGTACGCGCGAGCGCCTGGGGCTGCATGCCGCCATCGTGCTGTCCTTCACGCTGGGCGGCGTGGCCGGTGCCTTTCTGTATGGCTGGTGGTCTGCCCCGTTTCTGCTGGCGCTGGCGGGGCTTCTGGCCTGTCTTGCCCTGCCGGGCGCGCTGTAGCATGAGCCTGTGGCGGAACATGAACCGGCGTTGGTTCAGGTTTACGGGGAGAAGCATCGCTGATGTGCAATCTCTACGCCATGACATCAAACCAGAAAGCGATCAGGGAAATCGCAAAGGTTCTTGATGATCTGACCGGCAATCTTCAGCAATTGCCAGAGATATATCCGAATACAATGGCGCCTGTCGTGCGGAACGGGGAGGGTGGCCGTGAACTGGTCATGGCGCGCTGGGGCATGCCGACGCCGCCCGGTTACTTGAAGGGACGCAAGGTCGACCGGGGGGTGACCAACATCCGCAATCCGTCCTCGACATGGTGGAAGCGCTGGGAGGGCGTGCAACATCGTTGTCTGGTGCCACTGACGGCCTTCTCCGAGCCGGAACATCTGCCCGACGGGACATCACGACCGGCGTGGTTTGCGCGGAATGAGGGGGAGCCGTAGGCTTTTTTTGCCGGGATATGGTGTCGATGGACGTCCGTGCGCAAACTGGCGGACGGGGAGACAACGGATGATCTGTTCGGGTTTCTGACCACTGGCGCCAATCGGGAAGTGGGCGCGATCCATCCGAAAGCCATGCCTGTGATCCTGGTGCAACCGGAGGATATGGAGCGCTGGATGACGGCACCGGCAGCGGAGGCTCTGGAGCTTCAGCGGCCGCTCCCTGATGGGCTTTTGTGTCGGGTGCAGGCTGGCTCTGGCTGACTGAGGGGCGGGATCATACTGCCATGTTCGCGACGCTTGATACATCGCAACGACAGAGCGGCTTATTGGATCGTATGGATGATAAGATTTCTCGCTATCAGCCCTTTTCAGAAAAAGGACATGCGCCATGAGATACGCTCACAGTAATTATGAGGCTTTTGTCCAGCCCCCGGCGCCAGAGGGTATGGAAGGACGATCAGCGTGGATCGTGGGCGGTGGTCTGGGAGGCATGGCAGCAGCAGCTTTCCTGATCCGGGACGCGGGCATGGCGCCTTCAGCCATCACCATTCTTGAGGCTTCGGACAACGACGGTGGTGCGCTGGACGGCGCGGGGAATGCGGAGACCGGCTGGCTGATCCGCGGCGGTCGGGAAATGGAAGAGCAGTTCGAATGTTTGTGGGATCTGTACCGCTCCATTCCCTCACTGGAAATTCCTGAAGCTTCGGTGCTGGATGAAGTCTGGCAGGTTAATCAGGCCGATCCGTCCACAAGTCCGGTCCGCGCCATGTGCAATCGCGGGCAGCCCCTCGCCGATCGTGACAGGCTGACACTCACGGGAAAGGCGCGGCGCGAGATCATTGCCCTGATTCTGACCGATGAGGATGAACTGGCGGGAAAGACGATCGCGGATGTGCTGTCCGGCGATTTCATGACGTCGAATTTCTGGCTGTTCTGGCGGTCGATGTTCGCGTTCGAGACCTGGCACAGCGCCATTGAGATGAAGCGCTATCTCGCACGGTTCGTGCATCAGATTCTCGGACTGAAGGATCTGCATACGCTGAAATTCACCAGATATAATCAGCAGGAATCCCTGAGCAGACCACTAGCCACATGGCTTGCCGATCAGGGCGTCGTGTTCCGTCATGGCGTGAAGGTGACGAATGTTGCCGTTGATGCGTCGGGCAGAACGAAAGTTGCGACCCATCTCGACTGGCTGGAAAATGGCGCGGTTACCGGTGTTGACCTGGGTCCGGCCGATCTGGTGTTCGTGACTAACGGTTCCATGGTGGAGAATTCACGCTGGGGCGACCATCATACACCCGCGCCGATTGATACGACCATCGGAGAGGGGAGCGTCTGGCAGCTCTGGCGCAATATCGCAGCGCAGGATGCTGTTTTCGGTAACCCTGATGTTTTCTGTAGCGATACAAAAAAATCCCGCTGGCTATCGGCAACTGTTACGACCCGGGATGCGCGGATTCCGGAGCTTGTAAAACGAATTACGGGGCGTGATCCGTTTTCGGGGAAAATCATCACGGGTGGTCCGGTCACGATCGCGGATTCATCCTGGCTGATGAGCTGGGTGGTCAGCCGTCAGCCTCATTTCAAGGGTCAGCCCGAAGGCCAGATGGTGGCCTGGCTCTATGGTCTGTTCAGTGACGTGCCGGGCGATTACGTGAAAAAGCCCATGCAGGACTGCACGGGGGAGGAAATCACCCGTGAGTGGCTGTTCCATATGGGCGTGCCAATGGACCAGATCGACGACATTGCGGCGACAGGGGCGACGACGCGTCCGTGCTTGATGCCGTTCATCACGGCGCAGTTCATGCCACGCGCACCGGCTGATCGGCCGAAGGTGGTGCCGGATGGGAGCATCAATCTCGCCTTTCTCGGTCAGTTCGCCGAAACGCCACGCGATACGGTCTTCACGACGGAATATTCCGTCCGCACGGCGATGGAGGCAGTCTATACCCTGTGCGGCGTCAGGCGCGCTGTGCCGGACGTGTCGGACGGCATTTTTGATGTCCGGATGCTACTACAGGCGGCAGCGGAACTGCGGGATGGCGAGAAGGTCCCAGCGTCGGGGCTGATCAGGCACCTGACGCAGGGAACGGAGATTGACGATCTGCTGGAGCGCTACGGGCTGGTTTGATCTTATTGTCAGATGCCGAAGCGGACTTACTGCTTTCGCCTCTTCTCAGACATATAGTTGCTCGAGTTGCTTTCCGCATAGCGGACATGAAACATCTTTTTTCTGTCGACAAGAGAAGGAAACGGCTGTTCGATGCACATGCTAAGCTAGCACTACAGTTGCATTTTATGTTGAGTTCTGAATCTATGGGTAACCCTGATTCAGGATATGATGAGTGGCGGCGCATCTGTTGAAGAGACGCTGGATTTGTGGGCGTCCGGGCTTCGGTCCGCCAAGGAGCGGATCGCGCCGTTGTTTACGCAGAAGCGTGCCGCAGCTTCTGCGTGCGCCTTTCTTGACGTTCTGATTGGTAATGACCCCCGCAAGACGGGATGGATGCGAGCGGAAGCTGCGGGAGATCCCGGTCCATGGCGGCAACAGGCGCTTCTGGGGCGCGGGCACTGGGATGCCGATGCCCTTCGTGATGTCGTCAGGGAGCATGTGGTCGAGCATCTGGGCACTGAAGATGGCGTGCTGGTCATCGATGAGACCAGTTTTCTGAAGAAAGGTCAGGCGTCCTGCGGTGTGGGGCGGCAGTATACGGGCTCTGCTGGCAAAATTACGAACTGCCAGATTGGTGTATTTGCCACCTATGTATCGGCGCGGGGCCACACCTTTGTTGACCGCGCCCTGTATCTTCCAAAAGACTGGACATCGAGCTGTGAGCGCCTGAAGCAGGCCCACGTTCCCGATGACGTGGTGTTTGCAACCAAACCGGCGCTGGCCTCGATGATGATTGAGCGGAGTCTTGAGGCCGGTGTGCCCTTCCGCTGGGTTGCAGCAGACAGCGTGTATGGTGTTGGCTATGTGAAACGCACGCTTCGCCGGGCAGGGATTGGATATGTCCTTGGGGTCAAAGGCAATCACTGGTTCGGGTCATGGGCGACAAACCCACTGATTGCAGGAGAAGCCAAAGATATTGCCGCAAATCTGCCAGAGCAGGTCTGGCATCGCCTGTCTGCGGGACACGGCACAAAAGGTGAGCAGCTGTATGACTGGGCGTATCTTCCGCTTGCTGATCTGGATGCTGAAGAATTTGACTGCCCTATAGCCGGACCATAGACACGTGGCCTATTGATCCGCCGAAACATCGCCGATGGAGACCTTACCTATTTTACAACCTGGTGTCCGAAAGGGACAACCATGCAAGAACTTGTGAACGTTGAAGGGACGCGCTGGAGAATCGAAGAATGTTTCGAGACGGCCAAAAACGAATTCGGTCTTGATCATAACGAAACCCGTTCCTGGCATGGTTGGCATCGGTATGTCCCTCTGGTCATGCTCGCCTATGCCGTCATGGCCAGTGTCCGTTACCAGGCAAACTCACAAAAACCGAAAAAAACATAACGCAGAACACGATAGTCGTCGTCTGCTGGTCCATACAAGAAATCAGGCGTCTCGTCGTAAAGCTTGCACAACGCAGACTACCCGTCGCTCACATCCTCAGATGGTCCGCCTTTCGACGAACACATCAGGCCAGCGCTATCCGCGCTCACTCACGACATAAAATGCAACTGTAGTGCTAGGGCATTGTCGTAGCTGTCACCAACCGTGCCGACCGAGGCGTCTATGTCAGCCAGCGCCAGGCGTTCGGTATATCGGATCGACAGATATTGTGATCCACGATCCGAATGGTGGATCAGCACCTTATTTCCCGCTGGCTTTCGTTGCCAGTCTCTCTCCGGTAAACCCGGGGCAGTTCAGTCCAACCAGGTTCCGGGCTGCATTTTCCACTCTGATCGCGGTAGCCAGTATTGCTCGCACGATTTTCAGAAGAAACTTGAGGATGATAAAATGACCCCGTCCATGTCCGGCAAGGGAAACTGCTTTGATAATGCCGCCGTCGAAACCTTCTTCAAGAGCCTGAAAGCCGAATTCCTCTGGCGACAGACTTGGTCGACAAAGCGGTAGGCAACCACTACCATCTTCCAATACATCAACGGTTTTTATAATTCGTGGCGGCACCCTTCGTACCTCGGCAATATCTGCTCGCTCGCTTTTGAGACCAAAGCCGCTTAAAAAGAACACATACCCGCACAAAACCTGCACAAGTCCAAAACCAAGCTGCTTCATCATCCATCCTCACACCAAGGATCAAATCATAGTCAACAGTTCAGAGCTAAGGTGTTTTTAGAACCGTCCAGGTTGATGTGCGTTTTTAATTTCAGCATTGGAAAATTAAAGAAAGTTTCAAAATACTTATTGATTAATATATTTTTTCAAAAAGATAGTAGTTAATTTATAAACCTTGATCTCTCGATCATATAAATACTGATGCAGAAAAAAGTGATCATGCTTCCTGCTTCCATGGCGAGTGTGAATGAGCCGGTATGCTGGATGATAAAACCTGTCAATAAAGGCGACAGTGCCCCCCCGAGTGATCCGCCTACATTCTGGATGGCTTCCATGGTAGCAATTGATTCTTCGGCAACAACGATTGTGCCGAGTGTCCAGCTTCCCGTCATGGCAATGCCGGTGGCGAACAGGGCTATTGCCATACAGACCAAAGACAGCAATGTGGTGGGGCATAATGGTACGGCGGCTGTTGCCACGGCGGCAATAAGAAGACCCATAATAAGCGGCTGATAGCAGGCGCGCGAGGGTGTATAATCAGTTTCTCCAAGAAATTTGATAATAACACCGCCAATGAGGCTGCCAAAAAATCCCGCTAGCTGCGGAATGGAAGAAAGAAAGCCCGCCTGTGCGGCATTCATGTGCCGGGCAGTCTGGAAGTACGTCGGCAACCATGCGGAATAGAGCCATTGCAGGTAAATAATACTGGCACAACCAATAGCCATTACCCAACTAACACGCTGAGCAAGGAGAAAGGTCAGTTCCTGTCTGGCGGTTTGTTTGGGCTTGGCGACGGGCTCATGTTCTGGCGGGGGGGGCTTTTGGTAAAACATACCCCATGTCAGACTAAGAAGGATGCAAAGCCCGCCAAGAGTACAAAACATGGAGCGCCAGCCAAATTGGTGCGCAATAAGGCCGAGCAGCGCTGGAGCCAGCACCTGCCCCAGAGAAGAAGAGGCATTGAACAGGCCGATCGGAACAGCGCGTTCTGCACTATTGTACCAAGCAGTTATGATTTTGGTCCCAACCAGAAACAGTGGTGCTTCACCTAACGCCAGAAGGCAGCGTGCCGCGACCAAAGTGCTAGCATTGCTCGCCCAGGCTGTAAGAAGTTGCGCCAAGCCCCAGACCATCAGGCAGCCAGTCAGCAGAGAGCGGGCCTTTATGCGGTCGGCCGCCAGTCCTGCAGGGATCTGACAGACCATGTAAATGGTCGCAAAGGATGATAGGACAAGCCCCAAGGATGTGTAGGAAAGCCCGAATTCCCTTGCTATGTCAATATTGACTATGGCCAGAGCTGTTCTGTCCATATAACTGACACATCCTGCTATAATCAGAAAAAATAGGACAATGTGCCGTGTCCGTATATGTTTTTTTTGTGCGGTTTTACCTGTTGTAATGGACATGCGCACCTAACGAATTACAAGAGTTTAAAGACGATGATTATGTGTACAAACCAGCCTGAACGGGAGGCTTATGCGGATTTATAAGCTGGGCATGGTGGAGAGTATTTGTTGCAGCCAGTTGGACATTTCATGCGGCTGAATGGAAGATTTGCGGATCAACCCATCAAAATGGGTCTGCATTTGCAAAACAGTGTCCTGATCATTGAAGACAATATACTGGCTACCTGCATAAATTGCAGCGCGCAGGCTACCAAAGATTGTGTATGGAACAGAATGGTAGAGGCGCTCGTCAAACAGAAATATGCGTAGTGAGGGGTAGAGTTCTACCACGCGTATTATCATATGTTCGATCTGGGCCCGCCGCATGGCCAGTGATAATCCATTCCACGGGAATGTACCTTCGCTTAGGCTGATAATGGCCTGAGTTGGCAGGCATATCTCCATGTCGGAGCTTGTTCTGCGGTTATAACCAAGGTTGCTGGTAATGCTCTGGATTGTCGTCTGATCGTAATGGCGCGCTCCTAGTTCCCACGCGACGACATCCTGAAGGCAAAGGATGTCGGGTAAATGGTGTGGTATATAACGTATTTTTAGCTCACGCGCTTCATCATGCCATTGTGTCAGCAGTGGAATATTATAATATTCTGAATTCTCGGCCATTTCTGTACGGCTGGAGTGGCTTGGATCTGCTGTCTGTGCAATTCCCAGCAACCAGTCAACCGAAACGCCGTATTGCAACGCAATGCGTGTAAGCGTGTCGGCGCGTGGCAGGCGCACTGCGTCTGTTGTAAGTAACTGGCTCAGTGCTGAGCGGTCAATGCCAATACCTTCTGCAAATGCCGAGCGACTTTTGCCGGACGCCTGAATAAGGGAAATCATGCGCTGCTGGAAGGTGACGGATATCAGACGTTTATCCATGCTTATTCAACCATTTTAAATAGTATATAATGTGACATTTGTAAACATATTTTACATAACACTCATTGAAAAGATATTTTTTGCGTAAGAATATGTATTTTATGGAACGCAAAATAAATATACATAAAAATATGTGCAATTCAGGTTGGCAGGCTTTTATTCGGACATCCTTGCCGGAATGGCCCACATGGCTTGCCATTGTGTTCTGTTACGGCAGTTGGTGGTCCTTGGGGTATTGGCTTTATCCCGTAGCCCCATGGGCTGCATTGGCCGGGTTAGCGATTGTTGTCGCATTCCATTCCTCTTTGCAGCATGAGGCCATTCATACGCATCCAACGCCATCTGCTCTATGCAATGAGTTGCTGCTCGGGTTGCCGCTGGGGCTGGCTTATCCTTACCGGCGCTACCGCGAGACCCATTTGCAGCATCATGATGATGAACGCCTGACAGACCCTCATGCTGACCCTGAAAGTTATTATTGGGACGGAAATGACTTGGCAAAGCTGGGACGTGTCTATCGGTTTATGCTCAGCATAAACCAGACTCTTCTGGGGCGTCTGCTGCTGGGGCCGTTGTTGGGGAGTGTACGATTTTTTCTCGTGGATATGCGCCGTATTGCTGCGGGTAACTGGGGGGTGACACTGGCATGGGTTATTCACGCTGTGTCCATTCTGATCGTTGCGATCATTGTGACGCGTGGCTTCAGTATGTCATTCTGGCTTTACGCTCTTGGCCCCGCATACATTGGGACGTCTCTTATTGGCATGCGCTCCTTTTGTGAGCATCGGTGGCATGACGTAACGGGAGGAAGAACCATTATTGTAGAGGGTTCACTGCTTTCTTTTCTATTCCTCTTTAATAACCTGCATAGTGTTCATCATCGTTACCCTGGCCAGCCGTGGTTTCGGATGCGCAAGCTATACTATGCAGACCGGACTGCATGGCTGACTTTGAACCATGGTTATGTTTTTAAAGGGTATCGGGCAATTCTTCGGCAGTATCTGCTGCGCGCCAAGGAACCGCTGCTGCACCCTGCGCAACAAACGTCTGGAGAAAAACACCAGTCATGAAATTTGTTGCCAGTATGCCAATGTATGATCAGCCGCAGGATCTTGGTGCGTTGGATGCAACATGGATTCAGTTGCGCGATGCTTTGCGCCAAAACGGCGTGCCCGCACCGGATGCACTTGTCCGTCGCAATGCTGATCTTCCGCCCGTGCCGGGGGGGATACGGGATGCTGCAGGGCGTCTGGTTGCACCAGACCCCGCTTCCTTACCCCCGGACGAATTGGACCTTTCGGCTCTGTGGCGACACCCGGCCTTATTGTTTGGGGAAACATGCTGGGGACCATTACAACATGGGTTGGACGAATTTGTGCATGTTGTTGCGCAGAACAGCTACGATGGGCTGACGGGCGGGCAGGGGTATTTTTATCGCAGTGCACTAGTGGTGTTACGTGGGCATCATAATGCATGGGATGCCTTGCCAACGTCTTCTTTCAATAGTGTTCAGGCCATGACCGGGCAGCACTTTGTGTTTAACGACCGTGTGTCGCAATCCGGTTATCTGTCTGTTGTCCGTGATTTGGAGGTCATGGGGGCCTCTCTGGATGTCTGTTCCAGAACAACCGTAACGGGGAGTCACCTTGCTTCCATCATGTATGTTGCTAACGGCAGTGCGGACATTGCCGCAATTGATTGCCGGACATGGGCCTTGTTCCGCCGGGCAGACCCTGTAACGGCTGATCGTCTGCGGGTCATAGGCTGGACAATGCCATCTATGGGTTTGCCATTTGTTTGTTCGCGCCACGTGCACAGTGCGCTCCGTCGAACGGTTGCTGCGGTGGCGCGGACTATTATGCTCCCCATTCGGTATAATTATTATGTGTAGTCTCTGCGGGTCCCGTGCTGCGGCATGCCGACCATGCTTTATCGGGCATGCGGTATGCTTTCTTTGATTTTTTATTATCAAAGAAAAACGTAATTTGCTTTAATAACGCACGTTAAGTGTTGGTAAATAAATAACACTTAAAATGGTGATATTGCGCGTGTATGGCGGTGTTCCGCCGCAACCGGCATCTCCCATACGTAAGTACGTCGCTGGAACCGAGGCAGGTATGGAAGTATCGACCCTGATCTATTTTGTAAGCCTCGTTCGCAATCATTCCGTGCATAATGCGGCTGTGGAGTTGAGCGTCAGTCCAACAACCATAAACCACGCGGTCTATGCGCTTGAGCAGAGCGCGGGGGTTCCCTTGTTGCTGCGGAATGCCCATGGCCGAGAGGTTGTTCCTACAACAACAGCATATGGCGAAAGTTTTCATCGCACGTCAGTGCTTTTTCTTAAGTCTTGTCTGAGTCTTATCTCTCCAGCGGATAGAGAGGTAAGCGCAGAGTTAAGTGAACAGGACCTGCATACAATAAGGCAGTCGGGCATAACGTTTAGAATGATCTCTTATTTCCTGCATGTGTGTGATGCGGGCAGTATTTCCGCTGCGGCAAAAGGGCTTGCGGTTACACAGCCTGCACTCTCGCGTCAGATTGGCAAGTTTGAGACTATTCTGGGCTTTCAGCTTTTTGAGAGAATGCATACAGGCATGCAACTGACTGCTGCAGCGTGGCCATTCAAGGACATATGCCAGACTATGGCGCTTCTTTTTGATCGCCTGAGACGAAGCCTTAGTCTTGGATATTCCCGCGCGGTCAAAGACCTTAAGCTTGCAGCAATGATTCCATCCAGCAGTAAAAGTGCTTTGGCCTCCCTGCTGGCCGGGCTTATTCCGCTTTGGCACAACCGTGCTTATCAACCGTCCCTGAGCATTACAACAATTGTGGTGCCAGCCATTATTGCGGGTCTGCTTGATAAAACCTACGATGTTGGCTTGGCAGATGTTATTGATGTGCCCGCAAAATTGGATTTTCTTGATTTTGAAACATCGCCTATTTTTCTGGTTTTTGGGAAAACTGATCAGAAACTCATCTTAAATGATGATCCGGCAAGCATTATAGCTGCGAGCACCATGGCGTTGCCAAGCTTTGGTACCGGCATGCGCTCTCTTACAGATGCGTATCTGGAGGGGGCAGCCGTGCGACCACGAGCCGTGCTGGAAACACAGTCCATGTCTCTTATGCTCCGGCTTGTGGAAGACAACATTTGCTGTGCCATTCTGCCAGCAGGGTCGTTTGAATACCACAATGTTTTTTCCAAACAGTTGCCTAGGCGATTTTCGCGCACAATCCGCCTGCTATGGCGGCGCGATTATAGCAATATGGATGTCATTAGCCGCCTGACATCAGCATTGCAGGAAATCCGCTCGGGTTCGCGATGTTGTTAAGAGCGCATGCCTTCCATTGAATTCCAGAACCCAGAAATGACAACGAAAGAAAAATGCTATGATAAAGAAACGTATTTTTTTAACTATATCAACCCTTCTGAGCGGTATCGGGTCTCCGTTGTTTGTCTATGCTCAAAACAATGCGGCACCAGCGGTTATTAAAAGTGACCTGGAAAAACGAGCAGAAAAAAATGACGGAAAAAAGAAAAATACCGCAAACAATGTAGAATCCATTGCCGTTTTTGGGCATGGGTCTACCCGCCAGACAATGTCCATTGGCCGTGCCAGCATGCAGCAGAGTGTTCCCGGAACATCTGCGCTCAAGGTGCTAAACGAACTGCCGGGCGTTTTATACCAATCTGCTGACCCCTTTGGTGTGTATGAATATTCCAGTCAGATATTCATGCGTGGCTTCAGCCAGTCCCAGCTTGGGTTTACACTGGATGATGTACCTCTGGGCGATCAGCAGTTCAATAACTATAATGGACTTGGCATTACACGCGCTATTATTTCCGACAATATTGGCAATGTGAATGTCTCTCAGGGAGCTGGGGGTATTGATGTTGCCTCGACGAGCAATCTGGGGGGCGCGGTGGAAATCCATTCCATGGACCCGTCACACAAGCGCGGCGGTGCTGTCTCCCAGACATTCGGGAGCAATGCGACGTTTCGGACTTTCGCGCGGCTAGATAGCGGAGACCTTAACGAATCTGGCACGCGCTTTTCCGTTTCCTACGCCCGTCTGAACGGGGATTTGTGGAAAGGGCATGGTTACGATCATTCAGATCAGGTCAACGCCAAACTCGTTCAGCCTTTGGCGCGGGAGTCATCGTTCAAGGTCTTTTTTGACTGGAGCTCGACCCAGCAGTTTGACTATCAGGACATGACCAAAAACTGGCTTTCTACCGCAGGGTCAAGCCTGTCCAATTATTATCCTGATTATACTGCGGCCTATCAGGCAGCACAGGGGACTTATCCTGCGCAGATCAGCAAGACAAATGACCCCAAGGATGCAGCCTATTATGCAGGGACAGCCAACAGGGTGGATTATCTGGGCGGGGTTACGCTGGATGAAAACCTGACGTCAAACCTGAACTGGAAAACCACCCTTTATGGGCATGCAGATACAGGGTACAGTACGTGGACAACACCCTATAAAGCCTCGCCCAATGGAGCGCCCCTGTCGCAGCGGGTGCAGCAGCCACAGGTTGCGCGTGGCGGGTTTGAAAGTGCTGTAACATGGAAAGTCGCACGGCATACGCTTAATGCTGGCGTCTGGTATGAATACGGAAACTTTGAAACCGGCCGTTATTTTTCTCAAGCGCCCTTTCTGGGGCAGGGCACGCTTGGTAACCCCACAAACGGTTTTCCGGGGGACAAGATATTCGCAACGGCATGGCATGAAGCGTTTTCGTCCAACACATTTGTGTTTCACATGCAAGATACCTACCGTGTGACAGATACACTCAAAATCAATGCTGGTTTCAAATCCATGATTGTGAATGCCGGTAACAGCGTTCTGGCGCAGGACCAGACAATTAACGGCAAACTTATTGCACAAGGGCGTCTTGAAGCCTCTAATGCCTTTTTGCCCCAGATTTCGGCCAACTGGCGTTTTTTGCCACATCATGAGCTGTTTTTTGATGTGTCACATAATATGCGTTCTTTCCCAGAGGATGGGTTTGCCACCAATATTTCGGCAAGCCCGTGGACAGCCTCTCAGGCCTCGTTTCAGGAAACCAAGAAAAATCTGCGGCCGGAGACAGACTGGGTTTATGAGGGCGGATACCGCTTTAGTTCGCAGTATATTAGTGCGTTGGCCTCCCTTTACCGGATCAATTTTTCCAATCGTTTACAGTTGATTACAAACTCGGCGGGTATCAATCCGATTACGGCAGTGCAGAATGTTGGTGGTGTTACAACTAACGGGGCAGAGGCCAGCATTACGCTGCGGCCCGTGCATGGGTTATCAATCTATAATTCGTTTTCGTACGCCCATTCGACTTATGACCAGAACGTTGTTACCTCCAATGGCCTGCAGGCAACCCGTGGCAAGCTGGTCCCCAATTATCCGCAGTTCATGTATAAAGCTAATATTGCCTATCAATTGGGCGACCTTAACCTGCATGTGGACGGGTCCTATATTTCGCGGCGGGAACTGACGTACACAAATGACCTGCATGTGCCGGGATATTTTTTGATGAATTTTGGCGCACGGTATAATTTCGGTGATGCAGGACCGTTTAAAGGTATCAATGCCAGCTTCAATATCTATAATCTGGCGAACAAGACGTATATTGCGACCACCAACGAGCTTGGGAATAATTTTGTCAACACAGGCTATAATTACTTCCTTATGGGTGCTCCCAGGCAGTTTTTTGGCACAATTAGCACGGCGTTCTAATGGCAGATTATTTTGACAGTCCGAGTGTTCTTCTGGTGCCCGGTCAAACGGTTATTGCTGATATTGAGCGTATTGCGCTGACCCGGCACAAGGTTCTGCTATCACCTCAGGCACTGGCGCATATCGCGTCAGGTCATGCCTGCCTGTTGCGGCATATTGCTGCGGGTACAACGATTTATGGTGTGAGTACCGGGCTTGGCGCCAATGTGGACATAGCGCGCCAGCCAAGCACGGCGCAAGCACAACAGAACGATGTACTCTGGGCTCGTGCAAGTGGCACAGGGCCTGCTGCGACCGATGCACAGGTCCGTGCCATGGTGGCTGTAAGGCTGGCGCGGCTGGCACTGGGGAGGTCGGGTATTTCTCCTGCCGTGGCAATGGCGTTGGTTGATATGCTCAATTACCACATTACGCCGGTTGTTCCGCTTGTTGGTGCTTTGAGTGAAGGAGATCTGGCACCAATGGCCCATATTGCCAGTCTTTTTACAGGCAAGGGCCATGCCAGCGTAGCAGGGAGGGGCCAGGTCTCGGGGGCTGAAGCGTTTACGCAGGCAGGGTTGTCGTTGCCTGCTCTGGGCCCCAAAGACGGGCTTGCCCTTATCTCCTCTAATTCTGCGTCCATCGGGCTGGCCTGCCTTAACCTTGGCAGTATCAGCAGGCTCATGCGTGCGCATATTGCTGCGTTTGCTTTGTCGTGCGAGGGGTTTTGCGCAAACCTCTCACCTTTCCAGCCGCAGAGTGTGCAGTTGCGCGCCGCTGCAGGGCAGGCGGAGGTCAGTCATGCCCTCCTTGGTTTGTTGGATGGGGGGACATTGCATCAGGACGGACTTGCGCGCCGGTTGCAGGACCCGATCAGCTTCCGGAGTGCTGGATCCATTGCAGGGGCTGCATTAAAAAGTCTGCAACAGGTGCAGCGTGCCGTTGACCTCGAGCTCTCTTCTAGCGATGACAACCCGGCCGTTGTGGCGGAAACAGACAGCATTATCCCGAACGGGAACTTTGACCCGACGCATGTGGCGGTTGTGGTGGATGCCCTGCATCTGGCCCTTGCAAAAATGGCTGCTGCAACCGGGGAACGGGTTATCAAGATGATGTCTTCCTCAGTGTCTGGTCTGCCACGCTTTCTGGCTGAAGCAGAGGGAGATGGTACAGGCTTTGCTCCCGTGCAAAAAACGGTTGCGGCACTGGTGGCAGAAATTGTGCATGATGCAACGCCCCTGTCGCCCGTGGTTATACCCGTGGCTGAGCGGGTGGAGGATTATGCTTCTTTGCTCTTTCCTGCCCTATGTCGTGGGCAGCGCCTGATTGCGCGTATGTATGAGCTGACTGCCATAGAAATCATGGTAGCAGCGCGGGCCATTACCCTGCGCCCTCCTGTAAGTCTGGGGCGTGGCACTCAGGCGTTAATGGACAGGCTGGCTCCCTTATGTCCCCGCTTGCCGCTGGAACAGCCAGTGGCGGATAACATGGGCCATCTTGTACAGGTCATAGAACGCCCGGATTTTTGGGCAGACTTCAGCATTCTGGCTGATAAAGTATAGGTAATTCTGCTTCCTGTTTGTGCAGGACAGCAAAGAGTTTTTCAGGAAAAGTAAAAATATGACCGATGTCCAGATCAACTATCTTAATGGTGCAGATGTCGCCCGTCTTTCCCTAACGGACCATGAGATCATGGAGGCTGTGTCAGGCGCCCTTGCAGCGCAATCCCATGGGCAGACGGTGGTTGAACCACGGGTGCATCTTGTGCCCGAGAGTTCGGACAAAGGTCATTTTAATGTCCTGCGTGGTGTTATTCAGCCACTTGGTCTGGCTGGTGTGAAAATTGTTGGTGATTTTGTAAACAATTACAAACAGAATCTGCCATCCGAAATGGCGGTGCTCAATCTGTTTGACCCCGTGACCGGCATGCCTAAAGCTATTATTGACGCAACACGGATTACAGATATGCGCACAGGAGCGATGACCGCACTGGGCGCGCGTTTTCTGGCTCCCAGAAATAGCCGCATACTTGGCCATATTGGTACACGCGGAACGGCGTACTGGAATATCAGACTACTTGATCATATCTTTGATTTTGAGGAAATCCGTGTGCATTCCCGTAGACCGGAAAGTCGGGAGGCCTTTGCTCAGAGGCTGGAGCAGGATCTGGGTAAAAAGGTGACTGTTACAACAACATGGGAGGCCTGTCTGGACAGGGCGGATATTCTGGTAGAGGCCAGTCGGCTACCAGAGCCAGCACCACTCCTGAAAACCGAGTGGGTTCGCAAGGGCGCATTGATTATTCCATACGGTACCATGAGCGCACTCGAACTCAGCTTGACTGACGTGATCGATAAAGTGGTGGTGGATGACTGGGGGCAGTGCGGTCCGGGCCGTCCATACGGTGCTCTGCGCCAGCACGTGGATCAGGGGAAGATCACGCGTGAAACTCTTTACGCAGAGTTGTGTGATATTGTCGGGGGAAAATTACTGGGGCGGGAAAATGATGACGAGACAATCCTGTTCTGGCACCGTGGGTTGAGCATTACCGATATTGCATTGGGTGCCGCTCTGCTGAACAAGGCAACCAGACTTGGTGTTGGCCAGAAGCTGCAGTTTTGAAAACAATTTGAAGGACCTTCCTGATGAGGTAAATGATCTCCCTACGGCATCGATGTGCCATGATGGAGTTACCATGACACTAGAGGGTATTATGCACTTTGCATGAGGAGTTCGGCTACGTTTTTCAGCATGAACCCTGCGAAGGTGATGGTATGCATTGGGCGAGCGTTGAGGCGCAGCGTTCGTAGTCCTTGACCAATCTTCTGCACCGTGTCGCCCATGCGAACGATCTCTCCACGATCCAGCATCGGGGGCAGTAGCACAAACCCCGCTTTGCCTGAGGCGGCCTGACGATTTCGAGTGTGATATCCTGTTCTCTGGCAGCGTTTTCCGCTTTGGCCCCGGTATAGCCCTGATAAGCCCAGACCAGTTGCACGCTGCCGTCTGTTGCCTGCTGGATAGCCTGTGCCAGCGGTCCGACTTCGCCCTCTGCCGGGGGGACGTGCGGGGCCAGAAGATGACCTAGAGTATCGACTGCCATACGCAGCTTCGATCCCTTCTTTCTTTTCGCGCCATCATACCCGGTGCGTGATCCGCTCTCCTGTGGTAATCTTCCCCTTTTTAGTAGGGTTCTAACTGAGAATTCAGATAGCTTCTTTTTAGTTTCTGGGCGGGTGTGAACCCGCCGTTCCCCATGTTGGGTCTGTCATGGTTATACCGCCATATTTCGCGCGCAACCGGTAAAACGTGGCGTTGCTGATCCCATGCTCCCGGCACAAATCAGGAACAGAAACGCCATCTTCAGCCTGACGGATCACACCCATGATCTGGGCGTCAGTAAAGCGATCACTCTTCATCAGAATCTCCTCATCCTTACGCTGAGAAAATTCTCTTTCAAAAGCCACTTTTTTTATGGGTGGATTATCTAATGTTAACGCGTGCTGGCACTTATTGGCTACGGTGCGTGCCGGAGCCGAACGGGCTTTTTATGTAAATCAGAATGGATTTGAGATTGTAGCATGCGGCCTGAATAATTCTCTCTTTGCTAAACTCAGAGCCGTTCAGTAATGGATGCGTCGGGTCCCCTTCACGCCCCATGGAGAGTGAAGTCGCGTGAAGCCTTTTCAGGTCAGATGGAGAGTCTCTGCTTTCGTGAGTGGCTTGCAATCAAGCGTCTTCAGGATTTCGGGAATCTTCTGGATAGTCGAATACAAATCTTCTACGCGACATGCCCTGCTGAACAGCCAGCCCTGAAGGGAGTCACAATGCATATCGAGGAGAATTTTCGCCTGTTGTGTGCTCTCTATGCCTTCCGCGGTAACGGTTTTTCCCAATCCATGAGCAATGTTGATAATACCGCGCACGATTACAGAGTCTTCGGGCGACGTTTCGATATTCGACACGAAACGGCGGTCAATTTTAAGGCGGTCGATCGGAAACTCGCGCAGATGTGTCAGTGACGCATAACCGGTACCGAAATCGTCCAATGCCACTTCGACACCGGCATCATGCAATTGTCTCAAGCCTCGTTCTACCCGTTTCTGGTCGTCGCCCAGCAACATGGTTTCGGTAACTTCAACACAAAACTGCTCGGGGCCGATAGCAGTCTGGGCACATCGTTTGAAGAACCGTTCCAGAAAAGCATCCGAGCGGAAGTCTGCATTGGTCAGATTGATCGCAACCCTTCCGAAGAGAAGGCCTTTGTTACGCATAATCGCCATATCGTCGAACACGTGCTCCAGCAGATAAAGGCCGAAAATAGCGCACGTGGCCGGATCAGTGAGAGCTGTGTGAAAGTCGGATGGACCGATAATGCCGCGCTGTGGATGATCCCAACGGGCGAGGGCCTCGAATGAGATTGCCGGATGGGACGCAGGATAGAGTATCGGCTGATAGAAAAACATGAACTCCTCACGACGAAGTCCAATATTAACATCAGATAAAAGCTGGAACTTTCTTTTAATGGCCTCCATGCTTTTATTGCTGAATACTTCAAATCTGTCACGCCCCAGCGCCTTGGCGCGATAAAGCGCGATATCGGTAGCTTGTAACAAGCTGGCCGCATCTGCTCCATGCTGGGGGAAAATTGCGCAGCCCATGCTGGCCGAAAAATGGTGGGTTATCGACCCGATCGTGACCGGCTCGCGCACCGCATCGAGTATTTTTTCACAAAGTTTCAGATTGTCATGAGTATTTTGTCGATCAAGGATGATCCCAAATTCATCCCCTCCCAAACGCGCGATAAAAACATGATCGTCCACGACATTACGCAGACGCAATGCAATGACCTTGAGCAGGTAATCTCCCATTACATGGCCGAATGAATCATTTATCTCCTTGAACAGATCGATATCAAGGATAGCCAGATGAAACGTGCCTGCCTCTTCACCTTTCCGTTTGATCAGATCTTCCATGTATTGGGAAAACAGTCTGCGGTTGGGAAGATCGGTCAGGAAATCAGTATTCGCCGTTGCTTCAAGTTGGCGTATATTAATCTGGAGTTCTTCTTCCAGCTCTTTTTTCTTCGTAATGTCAAAGCGGATGGCAACGTAACCGTCTACTTTGTCCGAGCCGACAAGGTGGGG
Organism: Acetobacter lovaniensis; assembly: GCF_014207635.1. Taxonomy (GTDB): domain Bacteria; phylum Pseudomonadota; class Alphaproteobacteria; order Acetobacterales; family Acetobacteraceae; genus Acetobacter; species Acetobacter lovaniensis. The sequence goes on along the minus strand of NZ_JACHIE010000008.1, from coordinate 122,618 downwards.
AACAATTGTCGTGTCCACCCAGTAAAGGGAACCATTTTTCCTTCTGTTGCATATTTCTCCATGCCAGATATGTCCGGCCTTGATCTTTTGGTACATCAAACGGAAAAATTCTTTGTGATGTATCCCCGAACGCAAAATCCTGTGGTTGGCGCCAATTAATTCTTCTTTACTATACCCGCTTATTTCACAGAATTTCTTATTTACACCTGTAATAGTCCCGTGCGCATCTGTCGTGGCGACAATGGCGGCATTATCAAGCGCATATCGGATGAAGCTCTCTTTCATGCCTACACCTGACGATTAGAGTCGTTTGTACTGACCAGCCGTAATTGATTGTTTGTTTTTTTGGCAATGCTGCCTGTAGATCCAGCTTGGGTCTTGAACGATGCAACCGACTGCGCCAGTTCGTCAGCTATTGTGACCAGCTCGTATGCGGCTGCGGCACTTTCCTCGGAGATGGCCGTGTTCTTCAGCGTGGTCTGTTACAGGCTGCGGATCGCGATTTTGACCTCATCCAGTCCAGCGGACTGTGCCTGTGATGCCGTGGCGATCGTGGTGATGACAGCGTTCATGTCTCTGACCTGGGAGGTAATGCGCTGCAAGGCTTCTCCCGCTCTGTGAACCTGCGTCACGCCCGACATTACATCTTCGGCCGCTTTGGTGATCAGGGAGGCAATCTCCTTGCCGGCATTTGCCGAACGCTCTGCGAGCGCACGAACCTCGCTGGCGACCACAGCGAAGCCACGCCCGTCACCACCTGCTCTCGCGGCTTCAACGCTTGCATTCAGTGACAGAATATTCGTCTGCATGGATATTTTGTTAATAACACTGATGGTATTCGAAATCTCCTGAGAGGATTTTTCGATCCGGCTGATCGCTTCGATCGCGTCGGCCACGATCTGGCTGGCCTGTTCGGCATCAGATTGCGCGGATACCGCCATTTGGCGGGCCTTGGCCGTCTCCCTGGCCGTCTCAGATGCGCCAAGAGCAATCTGCGTTACGGCTGCAGACATTTCTTCCTGAGCGGCAGCCTGTTGCTCCGTGGCTTGGGACAGGCTGTCAGCGCCATGGCGGATACCATCCGCGTTTGCCATGACGTCATGGGTGGACTGTGCGATCCGTCTCATGCTCTGCGCGAGTTGCTGGGCAGACGCATTGAAGCGCTGCTTCAAGGACATCGCGTGCTCTGGCAGGGGCTCTGTCACACGATAGGTGAGGTCCCCGTCAGCCAGGGATGACAGCGCGGCGTTGAGTGCAGAGAGAATGGTATGATCGTCCCTTACGCGCTGTTCCTGCTCCGCGCGTAGCTTGGCGCGTTCGGCTTCTATGGCTTCCAGATAGAACGATACGGTGAGGTCGATTTCCGTAAGAACGGCCTTGCACAGACTGGTCACGCTTTCGGCCAGACGCTTTCGGCCGGACGATCTGGAGAACAAACCACTGCTTCCTGCGCCATCTTCTTCGATGATGGATCGGATAAGCTGGTCGAGAATAATCGTATAAGCGCCGATATACCATTGTGGCGTCAGGCCGATCCGGGCATGCACCTCACCGATACTGCGGACCTTTGCCACGTAGGCAGCATCAAAACGCGCATCCATGATGGCCTCCCAATGCGCCATCTGGGCTCGTTGGGCCTGATCAAGCTTGGCTTCGGAGGTAAAAAAATGGCTGACTTCAGGCGTTTTGCGAATACGGGCGTAAAGAGCTTCGAGAGCGGTTGGCAAAACCTTGGTAAGAGGAACACGAAGAGCGCGCAGGGCATGCAAATCCCCCGCATCCATTCCGATGAAATCGTGTCGGCGCTGAAGGTCAGCCATGCAACACTCGTCTTGTTCCACTTTGTTTTTCCAATCCCATTCATTCTTCGACAAAACTTGTTAATCGCTCAACTCTCACTGACGGTCAGGTCATGGACTGAATGTCAGGCCTCCGTATCAATGCGTAGTGTGCAGAACAGTTGTCGGTTCTTTGATTATTGCCTACAGCGGTTCATAATCGGTGGTTTTTGATCCTACGGACCTGTGCCCTTACGAGCTCTTGTTCCATTGGACCGAAAAAGGGGTTTTTGACGCATGAGATATGGCTATGCGCGGGTATCGACTGACCACCAATCAACGGACGCACAACTTACGGTCCTTCGTCATGAAGGATTGACTGACGATCAGATCACTCAGGATGTAATTTCAGGTGGTGTTCCCGCTCTGATGCGACCGGGGATGTCGTCGTTACTTGAGAGGCTTCAGGAGGGCGACCACTTGATTGCCGCCAAACTCGACCGGCTAGGCCGTGATACCATTGATGTCATGGGGTTAATTAGAATTCTGAACGAGCGGCGGATTAATCTGCGTATTCTCAACATTGGCATTGAAACGAATACGCCAAACGGCCGGTTGTTCCTGACAATATTGGCGGGATTCGCTGAATTTGAACGTGAGATCATCCGCGAGCGAACTCTTGCGGGCCTTGCCGCAGCCAGAGAGGCAGGCATAAAGCTCGGGCGACGGCCTAAATTGTCAATGCGTCAGCGCACGCATGCCATCGAACTGTCTCAATCAGGCTTATCGAACCGACAAATCGCCGATCTGTTGGGTGTGTCGGCATCAACGATCCAGCGTTTGGTATACCCACGAGTGCACCAGAAACTGGCTTTTTGACGCAGGGGCTGTCTAACGGCGAACAGTAGTTTCATGGCGATATGACAGTTATCTTGACTTGAAACCGAAAACCACCACCGTTTTTGACCCATACCTCGATTGGTAAGAGATATAGATATTATAAACATATGTATTTTTCATAAACACATGCGTTGTCTGCTTCATGGCAGTTCTGACACAAGTTTGACCGTTAGAGCCAGATGATCGCCGTCGGGATGATGCGGGGGAGGCCCGGTGAACGGCTGTGAGAGTGCATGGTGCCTAAGCGGTTCTCAGCTATCCTCGCGTCCGGCACCATTCTGACGAATTTGAACATTCTGGGAGCCGACAAATAGAAGGCGTCCTTATCTTGTGGAGGGTCAGATGCACCATCCATCATCAGGGGTCATGGCAATCCATGGCGCAGGTCGAATGGGAAACACGCAGATAGGGGGAGGATACGCAACAACGGGCGGTGTGCCATAGGCCATCGGGAGTAGGGGCAGTCGCTCGCCATGGCCGACCATGCATTGGGCATATGCGCTGTCATATCAATGCTGGAGCGTCTGGCTGGCCTACTTGGCGCGACCAACTCCGATGATCGCGCCAAGCAGGAGGCAATTTCCTGCACCGATTGCTGCTCCGTGACCGGCATTGCAGGTTATGCTTCCCAGCAAAGCTGCCGGAAGCGCTGCCGATGCCAGTGTCAAGAACGGCGCTTTTCAGGCCGCTTGATGCCGTGTTTTGCGAAGGCGTTGCGCCCGTCTGTGTCTGTGCGTAGAGACGGCATTCGGCATTATTTTTCTGGAACGCCGCAAAAGTCTCGTCGGGTCGGGGCAAGACCATAAAACTCGGAGTGACGGGAGCGGGCGACGTGCAAGCCGTAAGCGTGAGAGCGTCGAGCGGAGAAAACATGCTCTCCCCGCAGAGAAATCGTGGCATAGTGTTTGTGAAACATGAAGTCTGAACCAGCAGAGGTGGGGAGAGCGTCTGATCGCACTGGCGACCGGATATTCTACGGATGACGGATCAGCGTCCCCCGGTTCAGGCGTTTCAGCGGTATCCTACTTTGTTAAAAATGGATCAGAGACAGGTCGCTGGTGTGGTGTGGCACTGACCAGCGCACGACGCCCTTCTGGAGACAGACGGTCCATGGCTTCGACCAGAGCATCGCTGAATGTGCTGACAAAGACATTCCACGCGGCCTGCCATTGTTGCATGGCGGCGCGGGTTGCCACCGGGTCGAATTGCGGTGCCAGTAATTGACGGTCAATTTCCGCACGGGCCCGTGCGAGGTTCTCCTGTGCCTGAGCATAATGTGGTGCTTCCTGACGCAATACAGAGCGGAAAGTCTTTGCGTCCTGTGCATCAAGCCGGGATGTTACATGCTGCAGAACGCGCATGAAAACGGGCATATGCCTTGCATGATGGCGTAGATATTGACCGCTAACACTGGCTACAAGGAAGAGATTCAGCAGAAGAGAACCAGCCAGCAGCCATCGGTAAGTCCGGCCCTTTGCATTGTAAACAATCATAATTCGCCACCGCTTACTGGAATCACAAGAAGCGTGTTGAGCATGTCACTCACCCCTCCGGATGACTGTATCCACCCCAGCCATAAACCACCTGTTACGACAAAGGCGCAACTGAGTACCAATCCGGCGCGACGGAAGATGACAAGCTCGCCTGCTGTCATCATCCAGGTTGGATAGACTATTGGCCGACGGGGCATGAAGCGCCACCATCCACGCGATGAACTTTTTGTCCCGCCCTGTTCGGCAATCCGCCCGGCCACGCCCGCGCGCAGGCGCATCAGGGCTGCATGTGTGTCTTCATGAGCAGTCTGTGCGATAAACTCCGCATTCTGGGCATCAAACGCACAGGCAATGATCGTGTCCACCCTCTGCTGCTCGTGCAGGACAAGGTGTGCTTCGGTTGAGCCAGCGAGCAGGGCCTCAGCCGGTCCACGATCAGCCGCAGGCCAGCGGGAAAAGTCCGCGCCGTAACACTCCGCCAGATAGCGGAATCTTTTCTGCGTCATCATGAGCTTTGTTTTCCTTCCGCGCGAGCGTCTCTCCCCAGCGTCTCCCGCAGGAGCGCTCGCCCCCGTGCGAGCAACCGTTCCACCGCCTTGGCTGAAAGCCCCATGCGGCGTGCTGCTTCCGCACCGGACAGACCTTCGTCATATACCAGCGCCATCGCTGCCCGCTGCCTCGGCGGTACTGCCTGAAGTGCTGTGACAAGCGCCAGACGTTCCTGCATTGCTTCCAGACGGCTTTCAGCGGACGGTCCGTCATCGGCCATGTCGAATCCTTCGGGTAGGGGCTCCATCTGCTTCCGGCGGGTAAGATCAATGCTGAGATTGACGATGACCCGGTAGAGCCATGTGGTAAACCGTGCGCGTGAACCATCGAAATTGCGTGCATGGCTCCATGCCCGAACGAAGGCGTCCTGCACCAGATCCTCTGCGGCTTCGACATTACGCGTCAGGCGGCAGGCCGTGCGCAGCGCATATGGACCATGCCTGAGCACGATCTGGTCAAACGCGTCACGATCTCCCATCCCTGACCAGCGCAGAAGATCGTCATCGGATGCCTCGCCATAGCGGCGACGCTCACCCGCCATTGACCGATGCTCCGGCCCTGCATGGCTTGGAGCCGTGCATTCGGCAACCTGCAAGCCGATCATCGTGCTGAAGCGCCATTCTGTCATGCCATTCCGCCATGTCTGCTGTTGACCATAATACGGCGGATTGTTGGTCTTCCCCCGTAGGCAGGTAAAAATTTTCCGGCCAGTTTTTTACGCTGGAGCCGGGAGAACGAGAGGAGCTGAAATCTCCATTTCTGCTACGGCATATGCGTATCTACTGGCCTAACCATGTGTGATGCTTCAACATCACTTAATATCGAGATGAAGAAATGTTTTGTCTATGAATTCCAGTCCATTTCTGCGGAGAGAGAAGGGAGTATGTTATTTTAAATGATAGCGTAAGATTTTATGTTCCATGAAGTGTGTTGTAATAATATATCATACAAATATTTTCGGAAGATCTATGTCATGCGGAATAAGTTTTTTATCAAAATATCAGCCCTGTTAATATTAACAGCAGGGTTTACCGTGGGGTCTGCGGATCAAGCCGTTGCGCGGGACAAGCCACAGCTGGTATCTTCTGCCGCTATCCAGAAAGTGATCGAAGAGGCTTACGAGAAGTATAAGCCTGTCATGGACGGAAAAAATGCCAGTTACATTCCGTATCTGGCCAAGGCGGACAGCAAACTCTATGGCATTGCTGTTGTAACCGTGGATGGGCGGGTATTCCGGATTGGGGATGCAGGGCATCCGTTTCCTGTGGAATCTGTCTCTAAAATTTTTACGCTTGCGGATGTTCTGCACAAGCAGGGAGCCGAGAGTATTCTGCACAAGATCGGCGTGAATGCGACTGGTCTGCCGTTTAATTCCGTTCTGGCGGTAGAACTGAATAATGACAGGCTGGGTGGTAGCCCGCCTTCAGGTAATCCGCTTGTTAATGCAGGCGCCATTGCAACTGCCAGTCTGGTCGAAGGTAAAACATTGGATGCAAAATGGCAGAATGTTATTGATACTGCCTCTGCATTTGCCGGGCACACATTGCGTCTGAATGATAATGTTTACCGGTCTGAAATGGCCAGTAACCAGCATAATCAGGCTATTGCAATGTTACTGCAAAGTTATGACCATTTATATGCTGATGTATCGGAAACGGTTGATCTTTATACGCGCGAATGTTCCTATGATGTGGATGCGGTCGATCTCGCAACCATGGGGGCGACATTCGCAAATGGAGGGACCAACCCACGCACCCATCATGTTGTGGTTGATGCGGCTACAAGTGCGCACGTGCTGGCTGTTATGGCTACGGCGGGTCTGTACAATACGTCTGGCGAGTGGTTGTTCAAGGTTGGGCTGCCCGGAAAAAGTGGGGTAGGTGGCGGTATTGTGGCCGTGGTCCCCGGCAGGCTGGCCATTGGTGTTTATTCGCCCCGTCTTGACGCGGCCGGGAACAGTGTACGCGGGCAACTTGCTGTACAGTTTATTGCCGATGCGCTGGGCGTTAACATTTTTGCCTCAGAAGCACAGTAAGCATTCTACCAGAAAGACGTTTATAGCTGCCATACGCAGCTACGTCGTATTATTGTACATAGATAAGTAAAGCATGACCAGTCTGTTACCCGTTGGGAGGTAACAGACGTATTGGCGGTTTGCGGGCTTTGACGATCAGTGTATCGAGTTCAGAAAGAAAACGGGAGCGATCTGTTTTACAAAATGCGGCGCTCCCGGATGTGACCATTCCGGCTGAGCGTAGATCGGTCATAAGGTTTCGCATGGCCAGCGCCATGCCTATGGAATCACTGTCCAGTAACCTGCCTTTATGTTCAAGGACATAAGCGCCTTTTTCCACGCAGCGCGCGGCTAAGGGGATGTCGGCGGTTATGATTATATCCCGGCTCCGGACACGCTCGGCAATCCAGTCATCGGCTACGTCGGGGCCGGAATCTACAACAATGCGCTCAATGAGTGGAGAGTCAGGTACTGCAATCATACGGTTGGAAACAACGAAAACATGCAGTTTATAACGCGTGGCGACACGGTACACTTCGTCTTTGACAGGGCAGGCGTCGGAATCGATAAAAATACGGATCATTTTTGTAATTTGGCGCAGCCTTGCCTGTGGAGCAAGGCAGATGAAATTGACAATGTATGAAAGCGGTCAGCGACACGGATCAGATAGGAGCAGTATTGATAATTCTGTATCCCAGATAGAATACATGGAAAGGGACACATAATTTGATCAGGAGAGTAAGAAGTTCCTGTTGGAATTATATATTGGGAGTCTGATGAATGAAGGTCAATTTCAGGCGTATGCCGCGTTATGTGTCGGTGTGTCTGGCTATGGTCAGTCTGGCGGCCGCAGTGTCTCCCGCCATGGCTGATACGCAGCCGGACGTGAGTGCGGACAGTGCAAAAAATGGCACGGAAAATGGACACTCCATGCGTCCGCTATGGGTGCTGCTGGCGCAGCGTGGTCCGGATAATGAAGATGCCATGATGACAGCGTCGTTTTATACCAAAGCGGCCTGTGAAGACGCGTTGAAGTTCTTCCGTGAACAGCAGGAGCATCCCAATCGCGAATTTCATGGGGTATGCCTGCCTTCAGGGGCAGCCTGACGCATGGCCGCAAGGTGCATGCCCGGATAGAAGTATGCACCTTGCGGGGTATTGGTGGTGTTTATAGCGGTCGCTCGGCCATATAAGCGTGAAACACACCAAATGACGTGTGTTTGCGCACTTTGCTAAACCCTACGGATTGCATGGTGTCCAGAATACGGGCCGGAGGCACGCACTCCTCAATCGTATCCCAGTAATAGGCCATGAGCCTTCTGCTGTCCTGCGAGGCTGCAACACCGGATAGCAGCGGTACAACCCGGCCAAGGTAAAAACGCAGCAGAAGCTGGACAAGGCGGTTGTCAGCGCGCCCGATTTCCAGAATCAGCACATGCCCGCCGGGTTTGAGTACATCCAGATAGCCTGCAAAGGTTGCCCTCAGGTCATGCACATGCCGTAACGCGTAACCCATGCTCAGCATGTCCATGCTGGCCGGAGCAACCGGCAGGGCCTGAGCATCCGCCAGAACAACCTGAATGGGCAACTTGTCACGGCATTGTCCGAGCATGCCTGCACTCATATCCAGCCCGATAATGTTGGCGGCATCTGTTATGGTTGCCGCTTCCTGCGCAACCAGACCCGTGCCGGTTGCAACATCCAGCAATGTCTGCCCTGCGCGCAGCCCGGCCATGCGCAGCATCCAGCGCCGGTACCACTTACCTGATCCAAGCGAAAAAACCGCGTTGATCCGGTCATAATAACAGGCTGTTTTGTCAAAAATAGAGCGAACAAACTGCCTGTGTTCCCCCTTGGTGCGGTAATAGTCAGGCAGGACGGGGTGAGGTGGGCAGGGTATGCGCTCAGACATTGCCATTTCCGGTTCAATGATCTTGGTATTCGGTTCTTATCGTAATTGAGGTATGTGGACCAGTCCTGCCATGTTTTATCCGGTTTTGGCCACACAGGTATGTCTGCCATGTTCCGCTGCATTGTTCTCGTTCCATCCTATAATTCCGGACCATTGCTACGGAGTACGGTCTCTGCCGTGCTGGCCGTCTGGCCGGATGTGGTGGTGGTGACAGATGGCAGTACCGACGGCAGCGAACGCACACTGGATGATCTGCTGCCAGCACATGCGGGGCTTAAAATTCTGCACCTGACGCAGAATGGAGGGAAGGGGCAGGCTGTTTTGCAGGGGGCGTTATGGGCCATGCAGGCAGGGTATACGCATGTCCTGACCATGGATGCAGATGGCCAGCACCCAGTTCAGGCCGTGCCGGATTTTATATCGCTCTCCTGCTCTGTCCCGCAGGCTCTGGTGCTGGGTGTGCCAGTCTTTGGGCCGGAAGCGCCGCTCCTGCGCATATGGGGGCGCAAGTTATCCAATATTCTCATTGGTATGGAAACAGGGGGGGCAGTTAAGGACTGCCTGTTTGGCTTCAGGGTTTACCCGCTCAGGCTTCTGGTGGGGGTTCTTCAGGCATCACGCTATATGCGGGGTTTTGACTTTGACCCTGAGGTTGTGGTGCGTATGGTCTGGCAGGGAGCGCCCGTGCTCAATAAACCAGCCATGGTGCAGTATTTCAATGCAGCGGATGGCGGTATTTCTCATTTTCGTTATGTGCGGGATAATATACGCCTCGTCTTTATGCATCTGAGGTTGTTGTTCGCATGGTTGAGGCGTGCGTGCTGCGGAAAGCCGCGACTGTCGTCCTGAGCGATACGTGTTGGAAATTGCGTATGACAAGGCGCCTGACCCCGGATTCCACAAGCATGAACAGCAGCGCCATGGCAAATGTGCCGCCAGATAGCGGCCACTGCCACGTGCCGGTCGGGCCAAGCCAGAACAGAAGGAGTGGTGTAATCAGGGCTGCGGCAAAAAACAGTGTCCACACAATGGTCAGGGCATGTGTGTAGCGTGCAATATCCGCGCGTAAAGGGCCATGTACCCGGCTGGCCACAACAGCAACAAGAGGCTGTCGGGATGGCAGGAGGGAACGGCCAAAAATGAACAGCATCATGCCCAGAGAGACCGCATAAAGCACACAGCCATCGGCGACCGTTACCTGATGCGGCCAGTATATGGTCAGAGGCACAAGACAGATGGCCATAACGGCACTTTTTTTAAGATGCAGGCTCAGAAGAGCAAACGCCATACACTGCATGGTGAGCGAGGCGATACTAATGGGAATTATTACAGAAGATGCATAGGGTATATGTCCAAGAAGAATTGATAGAGAGACAAGCATAGCGCTAGTTCCGCGCCGGAAAGCAGGCCGTTTTTCCAGCCATGCTGGTTTTGCGATCATGCGCGTTTGTGTTAGCTCACTCATGGTATCTGCACTTAACATGAGACATGCTGTGAATACGACCCGCTCGACAATAATACAAACGCCTTTTGAGCATGAAGTCGCAGAACGGCTTGTTGCGGCACTTCAGCTTGAAGTCATGGCTGAGGAGATCGCTCCCGAAGCCCCCCTGTTTGGGGAAGGGCTGGGCCTTGATTCCATTGATGCGCTGGAAATTGCTCTGTTTGTCGGGCGTGATTACGGTGTGGCTCTGCGGTCAGAAGACCCTGATAATGCACAGATTTTTAGTTCATTACGGTCTTTGTGTGCATTTGTGCAGGCAAATCGCACTGCTGGGTGAAGCTGATGGCAGACGTCCGGTTTGACCAGCAATGGCCTGATCTTTCCCTTGTTTATGCTCCTGATCGACCACTTTTTCTGACTGATCGGGGCAGTGTGACCGGCTGGAGTTTTCTGCATGCCGCGCATGCGGTAGCCGCTTTGCTACCAGACCGCCCGATTGTGCCCGTCTGCTCAGGTGTAAGCAGTTTTGCACTTCTGCTGGCTGCCACCATACTGCGCGGGCAGTATGTGCTTCTGAGTAGTGAGCGGAATCCTGCACGGTTGGCCGAACTTGCTCTGGAACATAATGCCGTCTGCGCCAGTGTTGAGGGGGATTCCGAGAGCGCCCTGCTGGCTGGTAGCGGGCTGGTGGTGCCAGATGTTCTGGCAATGTCTTCTTCCGCCGGGCATGCGACCCGGCTCTGCCATAATCCTGTCATCAGGGCGGATGCTCTGGTGGCTCTGGTTTTTACTTCGGGCAGTACGGGGCAACCGGTCGGGCATCGTAAATATTGGGGTGGGCTGGTGACACGCAGTGTGACCGCCCGTGTTCTGCTGGACCCCGATGATGCTCCTGCCTGTCTGGTCGGCACAGTGCCACCTTATCATATGTACGGGTTCGAGGCACTGGTTCTGCAATGCCTGAATACACGCGTCACAGTGGTTGCTGGGAGCGGGGGGTATCCGGCGGACTGGCAGGCCAGTCTGAGCCGGGCGTTTGCTCCGCGTATTCTGGTCACAACACCTCTGCAACTGAGGACCATGCTGCGTTCGGGTCTGACATGGCCCGCCATCCGGCGCGTGGTTTCGGCCTCGGCTCCTCTGGCCTCCGATCTGGCTGCTGAGGCGGAAAAGGTTCTGGATACAGAAGTAACCGAAATTTACGGTTCGACTGAAACAGGCTCCATGGCCATGCGGCGAACGGTAAGCGGGGCGCACTGGCGATGGTATGAAGGTGTCACCCCGCATGAGAGTGCGGACGGTGTTGAAGTTTCGGCACCGGGTGTGCAGGGCTATCTGCTCGCCGATTTTATTCAAACTCAGAGCGATGGTACATTCCTGCTGCTGGGCCGCATGAAGGATGTGGTCAAACTGGGTGGCAAGCGGGCCTCGCTTGCTGCGCTGAATGCCGTGTTAAACGCCATTCCTGGCGTGGAGGATGGGGCATTTCTTCCTCCTGAAGGTGATGCCAGCAATGTTCTGGCGCGGATGCAGGTTTTTGCCGTCTCTTCCACCTTGAGTGCCCAGAGCATTCTGCTGTCCCTGCGGGAGCAGATTGAGCCGGTTTTTCTGCCGCGCAGTGTCAGGCTGGTGCCCGCCTTGCCCCGTAATGCCTTGGGCAAGCTGACCCTGCAGGCGTTGCGCGCCATGGCAGGGCAGGCCATGCAGGAGGAGGAAGTCGGGTCTTTTACGCTGTCTTCTGATCATCCCTGCCTGCCGGGCCATTTTCCCGGTAATCCGGTTGTACCGGGCGTTTTGCTGCTGGAGGCCGGGCTGGAACAGTTGGGGCAGGCCGGGTTGCATGTGGATATGGTCAAGTTTCTGCATCCGGTTCTTCCGGGCCAGAAAGTGATTTTTCTGGCCCGGAGTACAGGCCCCGTTGTGCGCCTGACCGCCAAGTTGAATGATCAGCCTGTCATGCGGGCCGTGTTAAAGGCAAAACAAGAGCATGCCACGCACGGCTGACAGGCGCTGGATTGTACCGGAGCGGGGGAACCGCTTTGCCATGCAGGTGGCGCTGCTTCTGGCCCGCAAGGTTGGAAGGCGGCGGCTGGAGTGGCTTCTTGGCCCCATTACGCTGTATTTTTTTCTGTATAACGGGGCGGCCCGTAGGGCATCGCGCGCTTATTTGCGTCGTGCTTTGCCCATCCGCCCCACAATAATCACCATTATGCGGCATATGCGGTGCTTCGCACAGGTTGTGCTGGACCGTATCTTTTTTCTGCAAAACACCACGGACATGCCCCATGTGCGGGTTACGGGGCGGGAGAGTTTTTTACAGGTCCTGGCGGGTGGGCGAGGGTGCCTTCTGCTGGGGGCGCATATTGGGTCGTTTGAGGCGCTCAGGGCCTTGGGGCGGGAGCATTCCATAACATTACGTATGCTCATGTACCGTTCCAATCTGGGGGGAGCCACGGATGTGCTGGAGACGCTGGACCCCACGTACGCGCAAACCATTATTGCCATCGGGCAGGTGGATACCATGCTTCGCGTTGCGGAAAGTCTGGGGCGTGGGGAGGTAGTTGGTATTCTGGGCGACAGGGCGCCCGATACAGACCGGTGTATCCGCACAAAAATGCTGGGAGGGGATATTTTCCTCCCCGAAGGGCCTTTTCGGCTGGCGCTGGTTACAGGGGTTCCCATTGTGCTCGTGAGCGCCATACGTGCGGCAGATGGTGTTTATGACGTAAATTTTGTGCCGTTTGATGTGTCTTACCCCACATCCCGGCAGGGACGGTCCGCTTTTGTGCAACAGGCGGCGGAGCGATACGCCTGCTGGATGGAGGCGCTGTGCCGCAGGCACCCGTTCTCATGGTTTAATTTTTATGATTACTGGAAAGACCTGCCGTGAAAGTTTTTTCTCTTCTGGTGGCATGGGGGCTGCTTGCAGGCATGGGGCAGGCATGGGCGGCCGATAACGGAGCAGACCTGAGCGGACAGATCATTGCACATCTGGGGCAGGTGCCCGAGCGTGCCCAGCCTTTCCATGAACAGAAGGATATGGCGGCTCTTACGCACCCATTGCTCTCCAGTGGCGTGCTACTGTTCCATCGCCCCGCATATCTGGAGAAAAACACGCAGGCTCCACGCCCCGAAAAACTGGTGATCGACGGGAGTATGGTCTCCATCCAGCGGGGAGCGGGGAGTGTGCATAATGTGCCGCTGTCGCAAAGCCCTGCTCTGGCACTGCTGGTCACAACCATGCGTGCTCCGCTGGAAGGCGACATGGCAAGCCTGGCGCATGATTACACCCTGAGCGCACAGGGAGACCTTGGCGCATGGACACTCAACATGGTGCCTCTTTCCCCGCAGGCGGTGCATCTGGTGCGTCTGGTCGTGCTGAAGGGGCGCAATAACGCCATACAGAGCCTGAAGATTGTACAGGCCAATGGGGATGTGCAAACCCTGACCCTCGACCCGTGAGGCCGCGTAGAAAGCCCGGGGTTCTGGCCATTACACTGGCGGTTTCGGCTCTGTTTGCCGTGCTGGTGTTCCTGAATATCCCGCTGCGGATGGATATGGCGGGGTTTTTGCCCAAAGGGCACGATGACGGAACACGCTTTTTATTGCGCGAAGTGCAGGGCGGTGTGGCGGGTACTGTCATCATGCTGGGGGTGGAGGGAGCCCCCGAGCCTGAGCTTGCGCGGCTTAGTCTGGGCCTGCATGCAGCCCTTGCTGGGGATTCCCAGTTTGTCTCCGTCCTGAATGGCGTTTTCGCCACGGATCAGGCCGAAGCCTTGCGTAATCTCCTGTTTGAGCATCGCTACCAGCTTGTCCCTGATAATTCTGTGCGCAAGCTGGATGCACTGGCACTGGGGCAGGCGTTTTCCAATGTTCTGGATGGGCTGGATTCCGCCGCAGGTTCCATTTTGTCGGACGCACTCCTGCGGGACCCGACAAACGCTTTTGTGCAAACTGTGCGCGCATTGGAGCCGGATGTGCGTGTCCGGGTGGTGCAGGGCGTCTGGTTTGCGCCGGACCGGCCTCGTGCCCTGCTGTTGTTACGCACACGGGCCCCGGGTATGGACCTTGCCCGGCAGGCTCGTGTTGAACAGACCATAACGACGGCATTTGCCGCCTTGCACCCCGGTTCGGCCAGACTGCTCATGAGCGGCCCGTCGGTTTTTGCAGTGTCCAGTGCCGCGGGCATGCGGCGCGATGTGGATATGATGGCGCTGTGCTCCTTTGTGCTGGTTGTGGGTATTCTTTACTGGCGGTTCCGCTCACTGTGGGTGCTGGCAGCTATTGGTGTGCCGTTTTTGCTCTCGCTGAGCGCTGCCATGCTTGTTGTGCGTCTGGCCTTTGGCTTTGTGCATGGCATTGCATTCGGCTTTGGCATGACCATGCTGGGTGTTGCGCTGGATTACCCGGTGCTGCTTATCGGGCATCGTGACCATGGCGAAGGCCCACAGTCAACCCTGCACCGTATTGGCCATAGTTTGCGGTTGGGTGTTGCAACGGCTGTGCTGGGGCTGACCGGCATGGTGTTTTGCGGTCTGCCGGGGCTGGCGCAACTGGGCGTATTTGCTGCCGTGGGGCTTGTGGTGGCAGCGCTTGTTACCCTGCATATCATGCCCGGACTGGTCGTGGCAGCGGATCTGGCACCGTATGTGAGCGGGCCCTCCAGACCTTTGGCTGTGGCGGAAGGCTGGCGGCGTTACCGGGTTCTGGCCTGCCTTCCTGTCATGTTCTGCGCCGTGGCGTTATGGCGTTCTCCCCCACTTATGGACACACGCCTGACAGCCCTTAGCCCCCTGCCAGAAGAAACCCTGCGACTGGACGATTCATTACGCCGTGATCTTGGTGTGCCGGACTCTTCACTCATGCTGGCAGTCTCAGGGCAGAATGCGCAGGCAGTGCTGGAGCGGGAGGAGGCTCTGGCGCCAGTATGGGCGCAATTGCAGCAAAAGGGTGCTCTGGCTGGTGTGCAGGAGGCCGCGCGTCTGCTGCCTTCGGTGCAGATGCAGCGCAGCCGGGCCAGCCAGTTGCCGCCCCCGGCCGCGTTGCAGGTAGCTATTGCACAGGCAAGGGAGGGACTACCCTTCAGTGCAACGGCCTTTGATGCATTTGTGGCTGATGTGGCGCGTGCACGGCAAATGCCCCCGTTGTTACCGCAGGATATGCTGGGAACGCCGGTTGGGGCTGCAATGGCTCCCTTGCTGTTTGCACGGGGTGGACAATGGTTCGGTCTCGTTTTTCCGGAAAGTGTGAAGGACCATCAGGCTGTAGAACGCGCACTGGCTGGGCAGTCGGATGTTCTGGTGCTGGATATGCGCAGGGAGGTGGATAGCCTTTCTGCCTATCATACCGGTCGTACCCTGCGCTGGATGGCAGTCGGGAGTGCGTTAGCGTTTGTCGTGCTGCTGGTTGGCCTGAGCGATGCCGGGCGCATGTTCCGTGTAATCGCGGCTGTGGGAGCGGTGCAGATTACGGTGCTGGGGGCGTTTGCCCTGTTACATCAGCCTCTTACACTCATTCATCTGATTGCCCTGCAGTTTGTGCTGGGCGTTAGTCTGGATTACGCTCTGTTCTTCGCACGCTCCCAGCTGGACGCGGAAGAACGGGCCAGAACCATGCGCACATTGCTGACCTGCAATGCCATGACCGTGCTGACTTTTGGCCTTCTGGCAGCCTGCCAGACCCCATTACTGCGCGAAATTGGGATAACCGTTGCGTTTGGTGTTGCGCTAGCCATGATCTACGGCTTTCTTCTGGCTGGACAACGCCCGAATATTGGACCACCAGACCGACCATGAAACCACTCGCCATAACCGCTGGAACAGTCCTGAGCGCAATCGGGCGAGGATTGGCCGAGACCGAAGATGCGTTGCTGGCGCGCCGCTCTGGGCTGACGCCATGTGACTTTGCCGGAATAAAAACAGGCTATGTCGGCTGTGTGCCACAAGCTGGTACGTATGTGCTGGAGGGAGTTGCCCCTAGCTTTACGTGCCGCAACAACCAGTTGGCGGATATGGCCTGTGCGCAGGACGGGTTTGCGCAGGCGGTGCGGAATGCCCGCCAGTTTTATGGTGCCCACAGGATTGCCGTGGTGCTGGGCACTTCCACGTCTGGCATTCTTTCAGCCGAAGATGCCTATGAGGCACTGGACCCGGTAACCGGCGCCCCGCCCATGAAGTTTGATCAGGCGCATACGCAGGACCTGTTCTCACTTCCCCGGTTTGTCGCCGCCCGACTGGGGCTGGAAGGGCCAATACTGAGTGTTTCCAACGCCTGTGCGTCCTCATCCCGTGCGTTTGTGGATGCCCGTCACTGGCTGGAGGCTGGGTTGTGCGATGCCGTTGTCGTTGGTGGGGCAGACAGCCTGTGCCGTATGACATTACGTGGGTTTGCCGCCCTCGGGCTGGTGAGTGCGGAACCAACCCGCCCGTGTGACGCGCAGCGCACCGGCATTTCCGTAGGGGAAGGAGCAGGTTTTGTTCTGCTTGAGCGTGAAGGAGCGCGCTCTGGTGCTGACGTCATGGGCCGGTGGGTTGGCTATGGGGTGAGTAGTGATGGCCACCATATGTCCTCCCCCGACCCGCTGGCACGCGGGGCTGTGGCGGCCATGCGTGAGGCGCTGGAACGGGCCGGGCTGGATGCCACACAACTGGACTATATCAATCTGCATGGGACCGGTACGGTTGTGAATGACGCCATGGAGGACCACGCCGTGCATACCCTGTTTGGCCGTAGCGTGCCCTGTTCTTCCACCAAAGGCTGGACGGGGCATACTCTGGGGGCCTCCGGGATTATCGAGGCCATGTTTGCACTTGTTATGATGCGGGCGGGATTTGCGCCGGGCTGCCTGAATGTGCAGCAGATTGACCCCACATTTAACAGCCATGTGCTGACAGACACACTCCATAAGCCGGTCCGGCGGGTGATGAGTAATGCTTTTGGTTTTGGTGGAACCAATTGCAGCCTGATTTTTGAGGGCGTGTGATGCAGGTTTCTGTGCAGGGGATTTCGGTCTGGGGGCCGGGTTTGTCTGGGTGGCCACATACCGCCCGTGTTTTGCAAGGGCAGGAAGACTGGGAACCCGCACCGGTGCAGGTTCCGCCTGCGACCTGCCTGCCCGCCAATGAGCGGCGGCGTTGTGGCCCGTTAACCCGCCTGGCAATTGCACTGGCGGAGGAAGCCTGCGCACAGGCGGGCGTGCAGGCGGCAGACATAAGGGGGGTATTTGCCAGCTCCAATGGGGATGGGGCCGTGGTGGATAGTATTTTAACCGCTCTGAGCACACCCGGAGGGGAGGTTTCTCCAACCCAGTTTCATAACTCGGTGCATAATGCGCCTGCGGGGTACTGGACCATAGGGCATGCCAGTCTGGCCCCCGTTGTGGCATTGGGGTGTTATGACTGGTCCTTTGCACAAGGGTTACTTAAGGCGGCGGCCGAATGCGTGGTGGAAAATGCTCCCGTGTTGTTTGTGGCTTATGACCTGCCCATACCCGGGCCAATTGGCAAAGTCCGTATTACGCACAACACATTTGGTTGCGCTTTTGTGCTGGTGCCACAGGCCAGGCAGGGCGCGGTTTGCACGCTGGATATAACCCATGCTCCCGGTGCCATGGCGCAGGATACAACCTTGCCACCCCAACTTGCAGAGCTTGCGCGGAGTAACCCCGCGGCAGGGGGGCTGGCATTACTCCAGCAGATTGCCAGCGGGCAGGAGGGTACTGTGCATATGACCTGCCAGCCGGGGACCATTCTGGCGGAGGTAAAGCCATGTTAGAGCGTGTAAAGCTGGAGCGTGTGGATATTCTGGCCTTAATCCCGCATCAGGGGGCCAGTTGCCTGCTGGATACCTGCTCCTTCTGGTCGGATACCACGTTGCGCGCGCATACAACGGCCCATTTGCGCCCCGATAACCCATTGCGCCATGCTGGACGGCTGGGGGTGCTGGTCGGGGCGGAAATGGCCATGCAGGCCGCTGCCCTCCATGGTGCCCTTACAGGGCAGACCATGGCCAGAACAGGCGGTTATCTAGCAGCCCTGCGCGACCTGCAGGCGCAGTGCGACAGGCTGGATTGTGCGGAGTATGGCCTGTTGCAGATTGACGTCCTGCGTGAGCAGGTCGATAGCGCTGGTATGGTCTATGGGTTTTCCGTCCATTCCCAATCTGGGGATTTGCTTTTGCAAGGTCGCGGAACGGTCATGTTTCAACGGGTTGCAACTGGCGCAGGGGCGACGGAATGAAGCGCGCACTTGTAACCGGTGGTAGCAGCCCGATCGGGGCCGCAATTTGCCATAAACTGGCGGGGAATGGCCTGCATGTTCTGCTGCATGCCCATGCCTCGCGCAGCAGGGCGCAGGAAGTTGTGGAGCGCATACGGGCCGAAGGTGGCTCCGCTGAATTATGGTGCTGCGACCTGACAGATGCAGATGCGACGAGGCAAGGTCTGGCCCCCGTGCTGGAAGCGGGCGTTCCGCAGATTATCGTCCACAATGCAGGCACCCATGATGACGTAACGATGGCGGGCATGGCTCCGGCCCAGTGGCGGGATGTGCTGGCCGTATCGCTGGATGGTTTTTTTAATGTGGTGCAACCACTGCTGCTCCCCCTGACCCGTACCCGCTGGGGGCGTATTATTGCCCTGTCGTCCATTACCGCGCAGATGGGGAACAGAGGGCAGGTCAATTACGGCGCAGCAAAAGCCGGGCTGGAGGGTGCGGTACGCTCCCTTGCGCGCGAAGTTGGCAGCCGTGGCATTACAGTGAATGCCATCGCGCCGGGCATTATTGCGTCCCCCGCTACGGCAGCGGTTATGAGCGAAGCTGATATTGCCGCTGTGGTTCCGGCCCGCCGTGCGGGACAACCGGAGGAAGTGGCTGATCTGGTCGGGTTTCTGGCCTCGGAGCAGGCTGCCTACATTTCGGGGCAGACCATTGGGGTTAATGGGGGTATGGCATGAGTGGTTCGGATATGACTGCGCGGGAATGCGATGTTCTGGTTATTGGCGGCGGGCCTGCGGGGAGCACAGCGGCCACGTTGCTGGCCCGGCAGGGTGTGTCAGTCATTATGCTGGAAAAAGACCCGCATCCCCGCTTCCATATTGGTGAATCCCTGCTGCCTTGCAACATGGAACTGCTCCGCGACATTGGCGTGCTGGATAAGGTGCGCGAGATCGGGGTGTTCAAGCCCGGTGCCGAATTTGTATCAGACCGGGGTGAAGGGCGGCTGGCTTTTCCCTTCAGCCATGCGATCCGCCCGAAGGATACGCATGCCTATCAGGTCAGGCGCTCGGAGTTTGATGAAATCCTGTTCCGCAACGCTCAGGCTCATGGGGTGGAAGCCCTTGAAGGCTTGCGGGTAGCAGAAGCCCGTTTTACGCCCCGCCAGCCAACGCAGGTTGTTGCGCAGGATGAGGCCGGGCAAACCCACACCTTTACGCCCCGTTTTGTGCTGGATGCATCGGGGCGGGACGGATTTCTGGCGCGGCGTTTGCATACGCGGCATGCCGATAAAAACAACTCCACAGCCGCCATTTTTGCGCATTTCCGCAATGTTGAACGCCGTGAAGCCGATATGGAAGGCTATATTTCCATCCATCTGGTGGATGACGGATGGTTCTGGATGATCCCCCTGCGTGACAATATTATGAGCGTTGGTTTTGTGGGGGACAAAAATGCGTTCAGCTCCCATACCGGCCCCAAAACAGACCTGTTCTGGAAAAAAGTGGCGGAAAGCCCCAGTGTCTCACAGCGTCTGGCGCCAGCGGAACAGTTGGGGGAACTGACAACCACCGGAAACTACTCCTATTGCGCGGACAAAACATGGGGGGAAGGGTATTACATGATCGGGGATGCGTTTGCGTTCCTTGACCCTGTGTTTTCGTCCGGTGTGCTGCTGGCCATGAAGAGTGCTTACCGTGGGGCACGGGTGGCGCGGGCATGGCTGCGCAGTCCAGCGCAGGGGCGCAAGGCCGCCCGGCATGAGGAAAATTGCACACGGCAGGAAATGCGCCGCGTAGCCTGGCTGATTTACGGGATTAATGACCCGGTGCAACGGGAGTTATTCCTCAATCCCCGGAATATCCTGCGTATGCGTGATGCCATTATCTCGCTGCTGGCGGGGGATTTTGTGGGGCGTTGGCGGGTGCAGGCACCTCTGCTGGCGTTTCGCTCCGTGCTGGCGGCCATGCGCTGGAAATGGGCGAAGAAGCGGGCAGCAAACTAAGCCCTTTTGCCACAAGAGCCTGCTGGTTGTCGAGCCATATGTAATAGGCATTGTAAAACGCAGCAAAATCCGCAGGCTCTTTTTTCAGCCACTCAGCGAGAGGCCGACGTTCCGCTGCAATCCGTGCGTAAAGTGCTTGATACCAGAGCAGGTTGGCACGCAGGTCATGGTAACGCGGTTGAGCCAGGTAACGGCTGAATGCCCGGTTGTAGTGGCCAAGCAGCGGGTCATCATAAAAAATAAGGGACAGGTTGGTGTTATAGACCGCATTGGGGGTCTGTACGGGGTTAGAGTCCAGAATAATCCCCGGTTCCCCCGGTAGCCAACCATCACGCAACAGGGTCTGGCGGGTTTGCGGGTCATGGAACAGTGCGTGGAGATCCCCCGGTTTGTGGCGGTCTGCCCGGTCCAGCAGGTTGACCACCTCGTTTTTGGGAACAGGGAAGGTCAGCGCCGCCTGAAGAATGAACTGATGAACAGGCAGTTCATGCCAGAAGTCCGTTGCAGCGAGTGCATTATGGATAAGATGGTTGCAGTTATCCTGCATGACATTGGTTTCAAATGTCTTGGGGCCGTAGCGGTACAGTGCGTTGCGACTGTTCAGAAAATCGACAATCTGAACCATCTGGGTCGAACTGACCGGTAATCGGGCGCAGTATCGTGCCCGTCCGTAGCTTATAGCGTAATCCGTGCCGATGGAAACTTCGTATTTCCAGTCTTCTGGCGGGGTGCTGGCTGGCCTGTCTGCCAATGCCCAGTCCCGGAACGTAATGGCACTGTATAAGCCGCGCTTCTGTGCCGCATTTTTTGTGCTCTGGTAGGCCTCCCGCGTCAGGCCGTCTCCGGGTTTGAGAATGCCATTATAAAAAAACGCACGTCCGGGTATGCCAACCCAGTTTGCATTTACAAAATGGGCGTTCATGCTCACCCCGGTCTCACCCTGCGGGCAGGTTTTGAGCACAGGGTAGGGGGAGGAAGGGTCCAGACAGGCCCCATGCAGGAACAGGACGGCATGCCCCCCCGGTCCTCCGGCAATATCTGCCCCGTAACCGGGTTTTTTGGAAATTTGTGAAACAGCACAGAGTTCTGCCCATTGGGGGAACATCGCGTTGTAGGCGTTTTCCTGCGGCAAGGGGCCGGGGGTGTTAAAATTAGGTGGTGTGCAGCCCGCAAGAAGACAGAACGCGACAGATACCGCGCAGGTAGCTTTGGAAGAAGGCACACACAGTCTCGAAATCAAAATGGAAGGAACACGCTTGACCTCTAAACTGGCCGTTTCTGGGAGATAAGGCAAGCGGCAGGATTATCACAATAAAGGGCATGTCCAGTCCGGGGCATCCGGGTGCCTCGTACTGTAAGGCACAGGAGTTTGCAGTATCCGGGCTTAACAGGGAAGATGTATGGGATACGGCTTTGCAATAAATTTAAATAACGTTTTTTGCCCTGAAACCACCATTTCCTGCGCAGTGGATAAGGTTATCCTCACTGGTAATAGGCCTGCCCGGCCTGAGCGATTTGAACCATGCGCAACAGGAATTGAGAAAAATGCTCGATATGCAACGTGCCCTGGACCTGAAGGCACTGGCGGCAACATGCCCTCTTACAGCCGGAGATTACATAACAGCCCGCTACGCTCTGCCTGTAACAGATGGTGCGGTTCAGCTTGAACTGATAGCACCGCAGGGGACTGGGCATGTTGACGCCGTTGATAAAGATGTTTTTCTGTTTGTACTGAATGGCCAGTTTTCCATCAATGACACCTCCATGTTTGAAGGGCAGGGAAGCAAGGTCAATGCAGGCACGGCGTTTGAATGGTCTGCCACGCCGGGTACCCGGCTGTTTGCCATGGGGGTAACGGAAACGGAAAAGGGAGAGCCCGGTGTGGTTGAAATTGATACCGCAGCGGCTATGTCTCCCTCTAATCCGCCTCCGGCCGAATATCTGATTGGCCCTACTCCGGAATGCCAGAGCGCGCCTGCATGGCGGTCGTGCAAGGGACAGTTCTATGGTGGCACATGGTCAGCAACCCCTTATTACAGGAAAAAGATTCCTTATGTGCATGACGAGTTCATGTACCTGCTTGAAGGTTGTGTCTCTTTTGTCAACGCGGCTGGCGAAAAACAGACTTTTAAAGCTGGGGATGCTTTTCTGATCTGTCGCGGGGCGAGCTGTTCGTGGGAGAGTCTCGAGGTGGTAAAAAAAATATATGGTATTTTCCGCCCAGCAGAACTGTAAAAAAGTGGGTATCTGAGGATGTGGTGACATAACCTTCTCCTTCAAAAAGTATCATAAAGGCTGCCATTCCCTGATGGCAGCCTTTTTTTATGCTTACTTTCAAGGATGCTCCGAGCCGTCCTGTATCAAAGCAGATCACCCGCGACAGGGCTTCTTTCAGGTCGGCAGGAAAGGGCGGTCTTAGGCCATTATGAAAGGATGGCAAGCTTCGGGAGAATTTCGCTCATTCCGATATAAAAACGATATGATGTACTGTATAGCTTGGCAAATCGGAGTATTCCGCTGCACTGATCCGCACATAATCATTCGGACAACTGGCGCTGTCTCACGCTTTACCGCCCTATTTTGGGTGTTCCGGAGGATAGGCATGGCAAACACTCAAACTTCTTTTGTTTCGCGGAACTGTACGCTGGCGCGGTTCCCGCGCAATGTGGCGCAGAGGGGTATGTCCCGTTCTCTGGCTCTGCTGCTCTCGGTTTCCTCATTAGCCAGTTTTGGCGGGCTATATTGTTCCGGTATCGGAACAGCATGGGCGGAAACCGATCAGTCCACACAGGTGGCAAAACGGCAAGCCAGAGCGCTGCCGCGTAAAAACTCCGTGGCGTCCAAGACAGGTACCGCCGAACGCCGTGCAACAGCAGTTGAATCAGCTGGAACGGAAGAAGTGGGCGTAACAGGGCACGTGACCCTGTCCAATGGGGTGACCAACAGAACGCCCGGTGGGGGCATGATGCCGCCGCAGACCATTGCCAAATCCCGCAGTGGTCTGACGCGTGATTATATTGCCAAGCAGAGCCCCACCAGCAACCCCGCCGCCCTTGTGGCCAGCCTTCCCGGCGTTGTGTATGCAGGTAATGACCCGCTTGGCACGAATGATGACCAGCAGGGCCTGACCGTGCGTGGGCTTAACCAGCAGGAAATCGGCTTTCTGTTTGAAGGTATTCCTGCAGCCGCTCCTGTGTATCTGCTGCCTTATACCTCTGCGGCAGCGGATAACGAAAACATCCAGTCCCTGACACTTACGCAGGGTTCGCCAGATACACGCTCCCCACTCTATAATGCGGTTGGGGGTGAACTGTCTGAAACCATGCATGATCCTTCACACCATTTTGGTGGGTTGATTGATGCTTCTTATGGGTCCTTCAGCCTGCGCCGTCATTTTATCCGTGTTGAAACGGGTGAAATTGGGAAAACAGGTGTACGGGGCTTTGTTTCCTTCTCGCACCGTGTGGCGGATGAATGGCGCGGTGTGGGCGGCACCCAGCGCTACCATGTTGATATGAAGTTTGTGAAAGACTGGGGACGCGATAACCACGCAGCCTTTGTCATGAGCTATAACGATGCCCAGCAGTATTACCTGCGTGCGCCCACCAAGGCTCAGTGGGAAGCGCAGGGCGTCAACTTCAATTATAACGATACGCCGTTTGGTTCCTCACCGGGGAATTACTACAAGTATTACGAAAACAGGATGAAGAAGTTCATTCTGGGCGCGCCGATCAATATGAAGTTCGATCACGGGCTGGCGCTGGATGTTACGCCGTATTTTACCTACTCGTGGGGGTATGACAACGGCGGCACCACGCTGGATCGGAATAACAGTTATCTGGGTCCCAACCCGGCAGGGCCTCTTCAGGTTCCGGGTACAAATAACACGATTATTGCGGACTCTATTGATACCTACACGCTGGCGTATTCGGGTATTAACGCCGCCCTGTCCTGGACGCGCGGGCATAACACGGTGACCGGTGGTGCATGGTATTCCTATTTTGACCAGTCCGAACCGCAGAACTATCAGGCTGTCAACCCGGATGGCAGTGTGCCGAGCATGTGGGGCAACAACCCCATTCTGACTGCCAATGGCAGTGTGCTGCGGACATATGACATTCACCTCATCCAGCAAACCAATGCGCTGTTCATCAACGATACGTACAAGGCGTTCCATGACCGGCTGACACTTACAGCCGGGTTCAAGGAAGTCATGGTCACACGTTCGCAAACCAACAATGTGCCGGGGGTGACTTACGCTACCGGGCAGAGTGTTGCCGAGCCGCTGCCACAGTTCATGGCCAGCTTTAAAATTACACCGAACGACCAGATCTATATTAACGGCACCTCTTCTTTCCGTATGCCTGCCTCGATCATGACCTATGCGGACCGCTACAGCATCAGCAGTGGCAAGCTGTCCACCCGTCATGCTACCAAGATCAACCCTGAATTTGCTATTGGTGAGGAAATTGGTTACAGGCACACGGGTTTTGCAAACGTATCTGTTTCCCTGTTCAACTACAATTTTACGCACAGGCAACTGAGCACAACCACCTATCAGGGGGGACTGCCTGTTTCTGAATCGATTGATGCAGGTGGGCAGACCATGCGTGGCGTACAGCTCGAAGTCGGGCTGCGTCGGTGGCACCACTTCAGCCCCTATGTTTCGGGGCAGTATGAACATGCGACCATCGACAATAATCTGTCCGCGGGCACCAGCGATGGTTCCAATACGACAGTTGCCCTGCCCACCAAAGGCAAAAGGGCTGTCAATACGCCTGAATTCACGGCGGCGATTGGTCTGAACTACGATGATGGATCCATCTTTGCCGGGTTCAACATGAATTATATTGGCAAACAGTATTCAACGTTCATGAACGATGAGTCCATTCCCAGTTATGAAACGTTTAATGCCAATATTGGTTACCGGTTCAAGAATATGTGGCTTGCGAAACATCCGCAGATTCAGCTGAACCTGCTCAATATTGCCAATAGCGGGTACCTGTCTGGCACAAGCAGCATCAAAACCAATGCCCGGAGCATGGTGGTGAATGGCCATACGGTCGCCGGGAGTGCTCCGCAGTACTATGTTGGCGGTGGTTTTGCCGGTGTCCTTTCCTTCTCAACAGGTTTTTGAGCATTTAGTGACGGAGATTTTGACGTGGCCCGTTTTCCCAAAGCATTAACCTTCGATGTTGTCGGTACCCTGATCGACTTTGAAAGCGGGATGATGGACGCGCTGCAAAGGTTGTGTGGGGTTACCATAGAGCGTGAGGCATTCCTGAGTGCTTACAGGGGAATGCGTGCACGCGGGCAGACCCTGCCTTTCCCGCAGGATTTAAAGCCCATTTACCTGCAACTGGCTGCGCAGTTTGGCCTGCCTGAGACAGAGGCTTACGCAGATGCATTTGTTTACGCGGCCAAAGACTGGCCCGCGTTTGCAGATAGTGTGGAAGCCATGCAGCGCCTTGGCAGGCACTTCAGGCTCGTTGCCATGACCAACACGCAACGCTGGGCTTTTTCAGGCATGGAAAAAACGCTCGGCATGCCCTTCCATGATTCCATCACGGTGGATGATGCGCTGTGCGAAAAACCGGATACCGCCTTTTTTGGCTTTGCCCGGGGCCGCCTGAGCCGGGATGGTATTCTGCAAGGAGATATTCTGCACGTTGCACAAAGCCAGTATCATGACATCGGAATAGCCCGCAAACTGGGCTACACGGTATGCTGGATTGAGCGGCGCAAAGCCATTGGTGGGTTTGGTGGTACCATTGCGGTCGAAACCCTGACAAAGCCAGACTACCATTTTTCCACCTTGAAGGAACTCGCAGACCTGGCGGATCAGGGCGGCCTGCAAATGTTATACTCCTGAGAGGATACAAGGCATGGAAGTCCGGACCCTTGATGACATACCAGCATCGGCCTTTCATTTACGTCTAGCACTTATTGCTGGTGGTGGTCCTTTTTGCGACGGCTATATTCTGGGTATTATTGGTGTTGTACTTCCGTTGCTGGTTTCCAGTTTCCATCTGGGAGCCAACGCCACCGGGTTTGTGGGGGCTGCCTCTCTGGCCGGTGTTTTTGTGGGAGGGCTGGCGGGAGGGGTCACCTCTGACCGCTTCGGGCGCAAGATCCTCTATACCGTGAACATTCTTATGTTCACGGTCTTTTCCGCCGCCCAGTTTTTTTGTGTCAGCTTTGCCGGTCTGCTGGTCTGGCGTTTTCTTATCGGCATTGCCATTGGCGCGGATTACCCGATTGCGACAGCTTACGTGACCGAGTTCATGCCCCGGCGCTGGCGTGGACCGGCACTGAGCGGACTGATCACCTTCTGGTGGCTGGGGTATGTGTGCAGTTTTATTGTCGGGTATGCACTGCTTTCGTTTTTTCCCTGTAACTGGCAGCTTATTCTTGGCTCCAGCTTTGTACCATCACTCTTTTTGCTGCTGTGCCGTGCGGGTATGCCGGAATCTCCTCTCTGGCTGCTCAGCGTTGGGCGGGTGGCGGAAGCGCGGCATATTGTTAAAACATTCCTGAATATGGATGTTGCGTTTGAAGCGCCTTCTCCTGCGGGAACAGATGGGGGAATACGGCAGGTTATGACTCTGCTATGCAGCCCACGCTACAGGGGATTGCTGCTTTTTGTGAGTGTGTTCTGGATACTGCAAAGTGCTCCTGCCTTTTCCATCCATACCCTGCAGGCGCAAATTCTGGCGCAAATGCACCTGACCAATCCAGTTCTTGCAGCCTGTGTGGTCACATGCTTTACGTTCCTTGGTATTCTGCCGGTCACATTCGGGCTGATCAACAGAATTGGGCGCAGAACGCTCCTGATCTGGTCTTTTGTACTGGCTGCACTGTCGCTGCTCTTTATTGTTGTCTGGCCGGGGCAGGCAGGATGGGCGGTTCTGGTTGCTTTTATTGTGTATTCAGCCGTGGAAGCTGCTGGGAGTGGCCTTCAGTTTGTGTATCCTAATGAGCTGTTCCCAACAGAAATACGCGGCACTGCGGTTGGTTTTGCCTCCTCCGTCAGTAGGCTGGGGGCTGCTTTGGGTACTTTTCTACTCCCTGTCGGAGTGGCCCATTTTGGCGTGCAGGCAACCCTTTTTGGCGCTTTTGCTCTTCTTGCCCTTGGGGCACTTATATCCTGGCGTTGGGCACCAGAAACAGCTGGGCTCAGCCTTTCCCAGGCTAGTCATATTACCCTTTCCTGATAAGGTTATGAGGAACGCGTTATGAAGTTAACCTCTTATTGGCTGGAAACAGCCCCATCATTCACAGCCAGCCCCATTGCCGCTCTGCCCGGCTCAGTGGATGCCGTGGTGGTAGGGGGGGGATTTAGCGGTCTTTCCGCTGCCCTGCGGTTACGCCAGTTGGGTGCATCTGTTGTTCTGCTTGAGCGTGAGCGCGTAGTGGGCGAGGCTTCGGGCAGGAATGGTGGCCATGTAAACAACGGCCTTGCGGGCAGTTTTTCCTTCGCATGCAAAAATCTGGGGGTAGATAAGGCAACATCCCTTTACAGGGTCTTCAACGCGGCGGTTGATGCGGTTGAGACTGTTGTGCGGGATAACGCGATTGACTGCGATTTTGAGCGCTGCGGCAAGCTCAAGGTTGGCAACTTGCAGGTCCATCGGGCTGCTCTGTTGTCTGATTATGAAAAACTCCAGAAAGAAGCTGACCCAGACGTGAAGTTTATAGATGGGCAGCAGATCAGGAGTGAACTGGCATCAGATCTGTTTAACAGTGGGCTGATCTATCCACAGAGTGCGCGCATGCATATGGGCCGCTTTGGTGTGGGACTGGCCCAATCGGTCATGAAGGCGGGCGGCCTGATTTTTGAAAACACGCCCATGACCGGGATCAAATCCGGTAAGGGAGGGTTTGAGGTCTCAACCCCTCATGGTCGGATTTTTGCAAAAAACGTGCTTATGGCAACTGGCACCAGCAGGCATGGTCCATCCTGGTTCCGCCAGCGCATTATGCCGGTGGGGAGCTTTATTGTCGCAACCGAGCCCATGGATGCCACAACTCTTGAGCAGGTTATGCCCGGTGGCCGCAATGTTGTGACCATGCAGAACATTCATAACTATTTTAGGGCAACGGCGGATAACAGGCTGATTTTTGGCGGTCGTGCCAGTTTTTCGCGTTCACGGACCACAACGGATATTGCAAGCGGGCATATGCTGCTTGCCGCCATGCGCCGTACACTTCCTGCCTTGCCAGATGTCAAAATAGATTATTGCTGGGGTGGGGACGTGGATATGACCGTTGACCGTCTCCCACGTGCTGGGCAGTGGAATGGTGTGTATTACACCATGGGCTATAGCGGGCATGGTACACAGATGTCTGTTTACATGGGCCAGCGTATGGCTGAAGCCATGAGCGGCATGAGCGGTACCAACCCACTTGCAGGGCGGTCCTGGCCAAAGATTCCGTTTTATGGTCTGGCGTCACACTTCCTGCCGGTTGTGGGGGCATATTACCGGGCCAAGGATTATGTGCAGAATCTGGAACCCTGAATGCTTCATGCTTTCCTCCGATTACTCTTTATATCGGGGTAACCGGAGCGCTATTGACAGCCAAGGGTAATCAAACAAGGGGACGGAGCAGGCGGGGATTATAATCCCCGCCTGTTTTTATGTTGCCAGATAAAAGATTAATAGCCTTTGGAACGATCGACTTTGGAGGGGAAATCCCGCTCCCCAGCCAGATAGCGTTGCACGGTATCAAGGAGCACACGTCCTGCGGTTTCTGCCTGACTATTGCTGGCCACATGGGGAGTGATCAACACATTGGGGTGCGTCCATAAAGGACTGTCCGCAGGGAGAGGCTCGGGGTCCGTTACGTCCAGAATGGCCGCTCCAATCTGGCCGCTATCAAGGGCAGCAAGCAGGTCTGGTGTCACAAGATGCGCGCCCCGTGCGACATTGATGATTTGCGCCCCTTTTGGCAGTTTTGCAAACAGATCGGCGTTGAGCATGCCCCGTGTCGCGTCTGTCAGCGGGAGCAGGCAGATCAGGATATCTGTTTCAGCCAGAAAAGCGTCCAGTTCCTCCGCACCTGCGTAACAGGTTACGTTGGTTACAGAATGGCGTGAGCGTGACCAGCCACGACAGTTAAACCCGGCATGAGCCAGAGCGCTGGCCACCGGGGTGCCGAGTGTGCCCAGACCCATAACACCCACCCGGCGCTGTGAGGCTATTTTGTTATGTCGGGTTTTCCAGACATGCTGCTTCTGCTCGGCCAGGTAGGTCAGTATCTCGCGGTGCAGTGTCAGGGTTGCCCACAGAACGTACTCAACCATCCCGTCCGTCAGGCCGGGTTCGATCATGCGGATAATGGTCACATGCTCGGGTATTGCGCTCATATCGAACTGGTCAACACCCGCTCCGACTGAAAACAGGACCTCAAGGTTGGGAAAGCGCTGGAGCAGGTCCGCCGGAGGCTCCCATGCGGCAATGAAGCGCACATCCTCCGGGTTCCCGGTTTCCGGCCAGATATGGAAGGAAAGGTCAGGCAGCGCTTTTTGGAACAGTGGCTTCCAGGCTTCTGCACGCGCACGGGTGGATTTGAGCAGAAAAGACATAGCGTAGTTTCCTACAAAATAAGAACAGTCGTCCCAGCCTCAACACAGCGCCTGGCTGCACAGGGCATAGCAGGTGGGGGATTGTATGGTTGCATCTCTGGCTTCAGCCATCTCGGTGGACATGGAGACAACAGAGCCCACACATAACAGGCCCCACTGGTCGAGCAGTCCTGCCACGGTTTCGTCCTGTGGAATGTCCACGCGCAGGAACTGCCCTGCGCAGGTTCCAGCCCAGTAGGCCAGCATGGGCAGGGCAAAAGCCTGATCCAGTGCAATAATCGGGCCTGTGGCCTGCCCCCAGCCAAATTTACGGCAGAAGGAAAAACCCAGAATACCTTTTTCTGAATCCACAAGAATACCGCGTCCGTCCTCCATCAACCGCGTGAGCAGGATAGAGCGGTCGAGTTTGAGAGCCGCTTTGTCCATAGCGCAGATCGCGTCCAGATCGGCAACGCCCATAGGCCGCATACGGCAGCCTTCTGGCAGGGGGATCAGGGGGACGGTGGAAACATTGCCCTGATGTTGCATGACGACGCCCGTGGAACGAAAGCCGCTTTTTTCGTATAGCGGCACTCCGGCGGATGTGGCGTTCAGGTGGAGCCTATAACCTGGCAGGGCTTGGCGGGCCAGAGCCATAAGGTGTTTGCCTATGCCATGCCCCTGCCATGCGTGGCTGACAATAATCATGCCCAGACTGGCTGCCTGGGGGCCCCAGGCCCACCACAGGAGTGTCCCCACAATGGAACCGTCCATGGTTGTGGCGACAAACCCATTGCCCAGAGCAAGCATCTGCTCCCAGTCTTCCAGCCTGTGGGGCCATGCCAGATCCTTGGAGAGCTGCCACGCCTGAGGAAGATCTTCCGGGGTCATGGGGCGGAATGCGAGCTGGGTCTGCAGGATTGGGGGGGAGGTTGCGGTCTGGGTCAAATTTTCTGCTCCGGGAAAAAGTCCTGAATCGGAAAAGACTCTTTTACAATAGGGGATTTTATCACGATATAACTGAAGTACTTCTCGATCCCGATATTTAGCTCAAGAAGGTTTTCCATGATCGTCTGGTAATGTTCCACGTCGCGGGTAATAAACTTGACCAGGTAGTCATATCCACCGCTGATCAGGTGGCATTCCACAACCGTATCAAGCTTGCTGACATGGTTTTCAAAACGTGCAAAATCATGGCGTCTGTGATCAGACAGGGTGATTTCCGTAAACACGGTCAGGATGGACGTTATCTTACGGATATCAATCTGGGCGCCGTAGCCTGTTATGTAGCCAGCAGCTTCCAGCCGTTTGACACGGATCAGGCACGGGCTGGCCGAAAGACCAACCCTGTTGGCAAGTTCGACATTGGTCAGACGACCATTGCGCTGCAACTGCGTAAGAATTTTAAGGTCAATTCTGTCCAGCTTTGGGGTGGGCTGCATGGCAGAGACGATCTCCAGCGCAAGGATGGGTCAGCCCCGGCGCGGGGCTGATGAAATACTGATCAGAATGTTCCGGATGTTAAACGTCAAGCCCGCCAAGGTGCAGACTTTTTGTTTCCAGAAATTCTTCCATGCCCGCATGTCCTCCTTCGCGGCCAAGCCCGGATTCCTTGATCCCGCCAAAAGGCACGCTTTCCATGGAAATGGCGCCGGTATTGTGCCCGATCATGCCAAATTCCAGTGCTTCCCCCACGCGCCACAAACGACGGATGTCGTTGGTAAAAAAGTAGCCAGCCAGCCCGAAAGGCGTATTGTTGGCAATGTCTATGGCTTCTTCTTCCGTTTTAAAGCGGAACAGGGGCAGCACGGGGCCAAATGTTTCCTCGTGGGCCACGCGCATTTCAGTGGTTACACCTTCAAGCACGACCGGCCAGACAAAACGGCCCTCCGTGCGCAGGGGGGCACCCACGTAACGGGCCCCCCGGCTCAAGGCATCCTCCACATGGGCGCGTACTTTGGCTACGGCAGAATCGTTGATAAGCGGCCCGATCGTGCTGCCCTCGTCCATGCCAGCACCAACCTGCAAAGCCTCAACCTTGCGCATGACGGCCTCTAGCAGGCGGTCCCATATGCCGTCCTGCACCAGCACGCGGTTGGCGCAGACGCAGGTCTGCCCGGCATTGCGGAACTTGCTTTGCATAATGCCTTCGGCTGCGGCGTCCACATCCGCATCATCAAACACAAGGAAGGGCGCATTGCCGCCCAGTTCCATGCTACATTTTTTTACGGTCGCGGCAGATTGCCCGAGCAGGATTTTGCCTACACCCGTAGAGCCGGTAAAGGTGAGCTTGCGTACAACCGGGCTCTCGGTCAGGACTTTGCCCACTGCTGCGGGCAGACCTGTAATCACGCTCAGCAACCCTGTGGGCAGGCCAGCACGTTCACCCAGCACGGCAAGAGCAAGGGCGGAAAAAGGTGTCAGTTCAGAAGGTTTGATGACCATGCTGCATCCTGCGGCAATAGCAGGGGCACATTTGCGGGTGATCATGGCCAGCGGGAAGTTCCACGGTGTAATGGCGGCCGTGACCCCAATAGGCTGTTTAAGCACCAGTACGCGTCTGGCGGGGTCTGTCGTGCTTAGAATACTGCCCTCGTTCCGGCGGGCTTCTTCGGCATACCATTTCAGGAAAGATGCGGCATAACGCACTTCTCCCCGTGCTTCAGCCAGAACCTTACCCTGCTCTGCGGTCATGATCGTGGCAAGGTCTTCCAGATTGTCCATGACAAGCTGGTACCATGTGGCCAGAACTTCGGCCCGCTGTGTGCCGGTTTTGCGCCTCCAGGCCAGTTGCGCCACGCGTGCGGCTTCAATCGCCTGTTGGGTATCCTGTGCGGTGCAGGCAGGCACGGATCCAATAATGGCTCCTGTTGCCGGATTATCCACATCAATCCGCTGGTTGTCTCCCGCATCACACCAGATACCGGCTATAAAAGCCTGCTGGCGGAAGAGTGTGGAATCAGTCAGGGCAGGTTGCGCCATGGTATTTCTCCTCATGAAAGGGGGATCAGGATAGGTCTGATGCCTGTAAGTGGCAGTTAATCCGTGCGCCAGAAGGCGCCTGCCACGTTGGGGGTAGGGTTTGGGCACAGTCTGCGACAGCGATCGGGCATCGCGGCATGTAGCAGCAGCCATGAGCGGGAACCGGGGTCGTTCTGCCCGGTTTTAATCCGTTTTGCCGAATAACCCCGTCCAGCCAGCCGGGCTGCATTTCTGGCACGGAGTTTTCCAGCTTGCGGGTATAGGGGTGGTGTGGGGGCGTGTTCATGGCAGACGCCGTGGAGAACTCCACGCAATGCCCGGCGTACAGAACAGCCACATGGTCACAGACAGAACGGAGCGCGTGCAGGTCATGCGTAACAAAAAGCCACGATAGCCCCAGTTCACGCTTGAGTTCCATCATCAGGTCCAGAATGGCGGCGGCCACAACGGTATCGAGCGCTGCGGTAATTTCATCGCAGAGCACAAGCCGGGGGCGGGCGGCCAGAGCACGCGCAAGATTGACACGCTGTTTTTGGCCACCGGAAAGCTGGGTGGGGTAGCGCCCGGCCACAGCAGCAGGCAGGCGTACCATGTCCAGAACCCGGTTCAGGGCTGCGTCCGAGGCATCTTCGTTATAAAATGTCAGAACACGACGGAGCGTGGCACCTACGCTCAAGGCCGGATTAAGCACCAGATCCGCGTTCTGCGCGACCAGTTGCAGGTGCTGGCGCTGCTGGGGGGTACGGTCCTCAATTTTGGGGGGGAGGGGCTGGCCAGCAAAAGCATGTTGCCCCCTGACCAGGGCTGAATACCGGCTATGGCCCGGATAAGGGTACTTTTGCCACACCCTGATTCGCCGATAATCCCCAGTGTTTCACCCGCGCGAACGGGCAGGCTTACGTTGTTGACAATGGTATATCTGGGGTGACCGTTGGCCATAATGGCCCCATAACCGACCATCAGGTTCTGCACATCAAGCAGCGGTGTTGCGGGCTGCAACGCATTGTGGTTGCGCAGCTGCGGCTGGCTGGCTGCAACAAGCTGCCGGGTATAAGGCTGGGTGGGCTGGCTCAGGATCTGTCTGGTCGGGCCTTCTTCCTGCACACTGCCATTTTTGAGTACAACCGCGCGGTCGGCCATCTGGGCAACAATGGCCAGATCATGGGTGACATAAACACCCGTAAACCCGCACTTGCGCATGGCGACCCTAAAAGCTTCCAGCACTTCGATCTGTGTCGTTACATCCAGTGCTGTTGTGGGTTCATCAAAAATAACCACTTCAGGTTCGGTTATCAGTGCCATGGCGGCCATGATCCGCTGGAGTTGCCCCCCTGAACATTCATGCGGGTAGCGCGCGCCAATGGTATGGGGCGTGGGCAGGGCCATCATTTCGAACAGTGCTATGGCATGGTCCACGGCCTCCTTGCGACGGAGGATGTGGTGGGTCAGGGCCGGTTCGATCACCTGTTCCATAAGGGGCAGGGCGGGGTTAAAGGCGGCACCGGCATTCTGGGCAATATAGGCAATGGTTTTGCCCCGAAAACTGCGTAATTCGCCTGCATCCATGCTGCGTACGTCGTGTCCGGCTACCCGTAACTCCCCCTGCGCTATGCGGCAGCCCGCGCGGGCATAGCCGGTCAGGGCAAGAGCAATGCTGGTTTTACCTGAGCCGGATTCACCGATTAAGGCCAGCATCTCACCTTCGGCCACGTCAAAACTGACATTGGAGACAATGGTGGTTTCCGGTCCTGCGGCCCTGCTGCCAGTCAGACAGAGGTTCCGGACCGTAATAAGGGGCAGGGTAGAATACCCGTTCATTGGCGTCGCCCTTTACTGTCCAGAGCAAGATTGAGCCCCACTGTCAGGAACGCAATGGCCAGTGCAGGCGCGATAACGGCTGGTGCTCCGTAAACAAGACCCAGCAGATTTTCCCGCGTGAGGGAGCCGAGATCTGTCTGCGGGGGTTGCAACCCGACACCCAGAAAGCTGAGATTGCTCAGTAATCTTACGGCATAAATAAACCGTAGCCCCACATCGGTCAGCACCGGTCCTGCCATGTTGGGCAGGATTTCCCGCAGGACCAGATAGCTCGTTTTTTCTCCCCGCATACGTGCGGCAAGGATGAAGTCTTTCTGCACGATGGAGAGTGCCAGCATCCGGCATGTGCGGTAGGAGCCGGGCAGGTAAATGCACGCCATTGCCAGTACAAGCACCGGCATGGAAGAGCCAAAGGTTGCCACAGCCACAAGCCCGCTTAACAGCGAGGGGATGGAAATCACACCATCCATGAAGCGTGAGAGCAGGGTATCGGTCATTCCTCGTTTAAGGGCGGCCATCATGCCCAGAAAGGCGCCAACGCCGCAGGCCATGGCGGTAGACGCCGCACAGAGCAGTACGGTGCTGCTGGTGCCATAGAGCAGGCGGGTCAGTACATCGCGGCCCAGATAGTCCGTGCCCAGCAGATGCTGGAGCGACATGGGAGCGAATACAGTGGTGCTAACCACTTCTCCGGGCAGGTAAGGGGCAATCCATGGCCCGATAAGGGCCAGTAGCAGCCACAGCATGGCGAGTAGTAATGGCGCCTGCAAAAACGGGGTCAGGGAGCGTGGCAGGGGAAGGGTAAGCATCATGCACCGTTCCTTTCCTGCGCGGAGAAGAGGGCGACAATATCGGCCAGCGTGGTCAGCAGCAGATAGGCGGCGCAAAAAATGAGTGCACAGGATTGTACCAGCGGAATATCGCGCGATGTCACACTATCCACCATCAGACTGGCGATCCCGGGGTAATGAAAAACAGATTCCACAATGACCACGCCTCCAAGCAGATAGGAAAGGCTGAGCGCCATCACGTTGAACAGTGGCGCTACAACATTGGGTAAAACGTGGCGCAGGATAATGGCGGTGGGGGATACTCCCTTGAGTATGGCCATTTCCACCCATGATGAACTGAGCACATTCACCATAACGGCACGTGTCATGCGTGCCATCTGCCCCACAATTACACATCCCAGTGTGGCGACCGGCATGGAGAACGCCGCCAGAAACGATCCGATGGAATGAATATCGCTAATACTGGCAAGGGCGGGCAGCAGGTGCAGTTGCACGGCAAACACCAGAACCGCCAGTGTTGCGACCAGAAACTCGGGAACAGATACAACGCAAAGTGTCAGTACGGACACACAACGGTCAAAAACCGTATTACGGAATATGGCCGAAAGCGTGCCAAGCAGCAAAGCCGTGGGAACCGCAAAAAGCGTTGTAATACCGGCCAGTAAAAGCGAGTGCAGCAGGCGTTCGTGCACCATGCTCATGACAGACTGGTGGCTGACCAGTGACATGCCAAAATCACCCCGGAGCAACCCACCTGCCCAGCTTGCAAAACGCAGAAGAACAGGTTCGTCCAGCCGCAGGCTGTGGCGCAGGGCGGCAACCGCATCAGGCGTTGCCGCCTGCCCCAGAAGGGATTGCGCCACATCGCCGGGCAGGGCGGAGGTAATAAAAAAGACTGCGACCACAACAAAAACAAGAGATACGCAGGATGCGCCAAGCCTACGGGCAATGGCTATGCCAAGCTTTGCCGTCATGGAGCGGTTCCCCCTACTGCAGAGGGGATTGTCTGTTCATCCACCCAGATGTGACGGGCAAAATTATACCCCATCAACTGCCCCCCCTGATGCGGGCGTAAACCCTGTATGCGGGGGTGAAAGCCATCCAGACTGGTAATGAAGCTTGGAATGCACACGCCCGAACCCGTATGGATCATGGCTTGCATATCGTTATACAGGGCATGCCGTTTTGCAGAATCTGGCTCCTGGCGGCTGAGGGCGAGCAACTGGTCGAACTGTGGGTCGCGCCAGTGGGATTCATTCCATGGGGCAGTCGAGGTAAAGCTGAGCGCAAAGGTCATATCCGCGGAGGCACGGGGGTTAACATTGCCAAACCCCATGGGAAAACGCATCCATGACTGGCTCCAGTACCCATCAGCGGGCATACGGCGTACATCCAGCTTCAATCCGATGTTCTGGGCTGCATTCTGGAGGAGCACGGCCATTTCCACAGACCCGTTTGCTGCGGGAGAGCAGATGAGTGGTGGCAGGCTCTGGTTGAGAAAACCGTTTTTTTTGAGCAGGAATCTCGCTTTGTCCGGATCAAATCTGGTCTGGGGCAGGGTTGTGTTGCAATCACGGTGTTCGGGGGGGAGGGGCTGGTCGTTGCCTGTGCGGCAAAAGCCCAGATAAATGGAACTGCGCATCTGTTCGCGGTTGAACAGCAGCTTCATCGCCTGCACAAAATCCGGGTTCTGGCCCGGCCCCACATCCTGACGAATAGCCAGATTGGTGTAAGTTCCTGTCGGACTTTCCAGCACTGAGATATTGCGTTTGCGGATGAGTGCTACAAGCCGGGGGTCCACGGAGGCAATAATGTCCACATCACCCGAGAGCAGGGCATTATGCCGTGCCATATCATCGCTGATGGAAATGAGTTCGAGAGAATCTACCCATACGCCGTCAGATTTCCAGAAATTGGGATTGCGCAGCGCTACTGAACGGATGCCAGGCTGGAAAACGGCACAGGTAAACGGACCAGTACCATTGGCTTTATGAAACTGGGTTGTACCCTCGCGGATAATGGCAAAATTGGTTAACCCCAGAACAGAAGGAAATGCAATATTGGGTGCATCCAGTTCGATCACGACGCCAAGTGGTCCATCGGCTTTTACGGTGCGCATGGCCATGGCCAGATAATGGACCTGCGACCCAAGTTCAGGGGCTTTATGGCGAAGGATGGAATACACAACATCGGCCGATGTCAGGGGGGCTCCATCATGGAAGCATACGCCCCTGCGTAACTGGATATGCCATGTTTTAAAATCGGTGCTGTCGATGCTCAGGGCAAGGGCGGGATGTGGGGTCAGGGTCTCGTCCAGTGCGACAAGACCATCGTAAAACATATTGCCCCGCATGTAATCAGTCGCCATGGACTGACGCGCAGGGTCCAGCGTATCGCTCAGGGAGCCTGAGGTGGAGGCGGCCCGCACATGCCCACCGGTGCGGGGTTGTGCGTTGTGCGGCCCGGCTCCCGCCAGACCGGCCCCGTCAGCATTGCCGCCAGCCGCCCACGCCGCACCTGACCACGGTTGCACCGCACAAAAACCTGAGGCCAGCAGGCATGTTCCCTGTTTCATCATGTTGCGTCGGTTCAGCATCAACACGCTCCAACTGGGGGAAAACAGGGGGAAAGGAAACAGAACGGGGCGAATACTGTATTGGAATAATCGCCCCGCTTCCGGAGTGAAGGCTTACAGGCCCAGAACGCCGGGGAGGCCACCAATGTCAGGGATTTCGGTGTAACCGTAATACGGCGTGGAGGGTTCATGCCCGCGAGCGACAAAAACCTTGTTGCGAATACCCAGATCATGCGCGGTCATCAGGTCATAACGCAGGGAGGATGAAACATGCAGGATATCCTCCGGGCCGCAACCCAGCTTGTCCAGCATGTATTCAAACGCACGCATATGCGGTTTGTATGCCTGCGCGTCTTCCGCCGTAAAGACAGCATGCACAGGTGCGCCAAGCTTGGCTACGTTGGAGTGGATTTGTGTATTGGAGGCGTTGGAAAGGATGACCAGAGGCACTTCCTTGGCAACCTTGGACAGCCCTGCGGGCACATCATCCCACGGACCCCATGTGGGAACAGCTTCATAAAACTTGTTGGCTACTTCAGGTGCGAAGGGAACATTCCACTTTTTGCAGGTGCGCTCCACGGCATTGAGCAGCACGTAACGGTAGGGCTGCCATGGGCCCAGAACCTCGTCCAGCCGGTAGGCGGCAAAGTCCTTGCAGAACTGTTCCATGCTTTCGGGGGGAACGACATCCGCGTAAAGCTCGCGCGCCATGTCGCTCATACGAAAGCGGGTCAGTGTGCCGTAGCAGTCAAATGTTACGAATTTTGGCCTGAACGTCGTCATGATGTTTTTATCCGTCTGGTTAACGTTACGGTATGACAACATAAACCGAATGGAGAATGCTACTGCTTTCTTGGTTTATGCAGCAGAGCCTTCTGTATGTTGGAAAAGGGACCACAGATAATGCGGTGGACTTATCTGGCCTGATCTGCCCGCCCCAAACCGGCAGGCAGATCAGGGAATGTTATGGGTCGACCGGGGCCGCAAACCGGGCAATGCTGAACGGTTCAAGGGGGATTTCGGTTTTGCCCGTAGCCAGAAGGTCCGCCATGGTGGCCCCTACACCCGGCCCGAGCTGAAAACCATGACCACAGAAACCAAAGGCGTAATAAAGGCCCGGCACACGGGCACTTGGCCCCATGACGGGTAGGTCATCATCAGTATAGCCCTCAATGCCGCTCCATGTCCGGATAATGCGCAGGCGGGCAAAATCGGGTAGAATGCGCTCCAGATGTGGCATCTGCCGTACGAGGTTCAGCGGGTTAAGCTGTGCACGTTTGGTATTCAGGTCCACGGTGCTACGCAGCCCGCCACCAAATACAATATTCCCACGTTCCACCTGCCGCAGATATACGCCTTCTTCTTCCACCCACGAAGCATAGCCGATAACCGGGTGAATACGGTAAGGAACAGGTTCTGTTACCCCCATCTGGGGTGCTTTGGGGGTGAGGGGGAGGTTTTCGCCAAAAGCGGCAGCCATTTTTTGCCCCCATGCCCCGCTGGAAATCTGGAGCAGTGGGGCAGTAAAGCGTAGACCATCAGCAGTTTCCACCACAAAATCTTCTGCCGTGCGCGTAATATTGCTGACTTCAGCCCGTTCCTGCACAGTTGCACCTGCCCGTCGCGCCGCGCGGCCAAAAGCAGGAGCGGCAAGGCGGGGGTTGGCGTGCCCGTCAAGCGGAGAAAAAGAAGCACAGTCTACATCAGGCGCGAGCATGGGAAAGCGCTCCACAGCCTTGCAGCCATTGTAAAGCTCCAGTTCCAGACCGTAGGGTTTGCAGTCCTGCGCGTATTGTTCCAGTCGGGCACTGTCCTCGGCTTTAAAGGCAACGCGCACATGCCCACTGGGCAGGAATTCCACATTTTCGCCAATCAGGCGGGGGAGGTCGCCCCACAGGGCGCGGGACCTGTTGGCAAGGGGGAGCTGAGGCAAAAAGCGGCCCTGTCGGCGCACATTCCCAAAATTGGTGCCAGAGGCATATTGGCCGACCAGATCGCGCTCAAGCAGAATAACGGACAAACCCCGCTGGCGCGCAAAAAACGCGGTTGCAGCCCCCATAATACCGCCGCCAACAATAATAACATCGGCCCGTGCAGTGGTGTTTGTAACAGGCTGGCTCATGTCATAATACCCCGGATTTTGGCGGGTAAGGGTTTAATGGGTGCTGCACTGCGGATACGGCCTGCCTGTTCAATGGGCATTTTTCGGGCGGCTGCCAGAACTTCCGCTCCGGCAAGGCCGCACATGCGCCCCTGACAACGGCCCATGCCCACACGTACAAAAGCTTTGGCACGGTTGAGCTCCGGCGCATCCAGCGAGCCAGCTGCCCGGCGGATATCACCTGCTGTCACGTTCTCGCAGCGGCAGATAACAGTCTCGTCCGGTAAGGAGGCAGCATTACGCCATGGCCACGGAAAACCCGTTTCCAATCCTTCACGGAAGGCTGTCATAGGCTCCAGCGCCTTACGCAAACGCGCGACTTCCTGAGGGGACACACTAAAGCCCAGATCAGCAAGGCAGCGCAGGGCGGCCAGAGCTCCAGCAGATTCAGCACCATCCGCGCCGCGTATGCCAGCGCCATCACC
Organism: Acetobacter lovaniensis; assembly: GCF_014207635.1. Classification (GTDB taxonomy): domain Bacteria; phylum Pseudomonadota; class Alphaproteobacteria; order Acetobacterales; family Acetobacteraceae; genus Acetobacter; species Acetobacter lovaniensis. Next base: position 81,993 of record NZ_JACHIE010000008.1, on the reverse strand, counting down.
GGCCGTATAAACACCGTGCTGAGAAGTGGCGCCATCCACGTCCGTAACGGGCAGCCACTGGCGGGATATGGGGTCGAAAGCGAAGTCGCATTTCAGCAGATCGGCCAGTTGTGTTTCCGAGCGCAGGCCATACCCCATGCCTACGGCATCACCCACGGTATGGCGTAGCTGGCCTCGGCTGTTGCGCCAGGTTACTCCCCTTACGCGCAACCCGCCTTCATCATCCCGCTCTTCTATGCGCACAGGCTGTATCCCTGCATGCAGGGCCACGCCTGCACGCATGAGCTCGGCCATATAACGCACACCCTGCGCCAGTATGGCGGGGCGGTGGCGCAGGCCGCGCAGGCCTTTAAGGCGGGTTTTGAGGGTTGATGTATCCAGTACCGCGCGCGGTTTTATCCCGGCCTTCAGATATTGCCACGCAACCAGATACAGAAGCGGTCCCGTGCCCATAAAGACTGGGGCCGCACCAACGGCGCAGGCCTGTGCTTTGAGCGCGATCTGGGCCCCCCCAAGGGTAAATACGCCGGGTAATGTCCAGCCCGGACAGGGCATGATGCGGTCGGTCGCACCTGTGGCAATGATCAGCGCGTCATAGGAAATGGCATCTACCCGCTGGTTATGTTCGACCAGAACCTGCTGGTCCACAACGCCCCATGCCAGTGTTTCGGGGCGGTAGTCGATACGGGGGAGCAAGTCTGCAAAAGCCTTGTGCAATGCTGTGGCGGCACGTGCGGAAGCTCCATAGAGCTTTGAGGCAGGGCGTATGAAATTTTCCGGTTGCCTGCGGTAGATCTGGCCACCCTGCTGGCGGTTTTCGTCCAGCACAATCGGGCGTAGGCCTGCCTGGGCAAGGGTTTGTGCCGCGCGTGTGCCAGCAGGCCCCGCTCCGACAACAATAACTACTGGCTTGTCCATGGCACCTCTGCTGTCACTATACGTAGGCCGGGGGTGGCCGGGGTGGAACAGGCGCGCAGTTCATCGCCGCTTTCAGTCCATACGCGGCAATCCTGACAGGCTCCCATAAGGCAGAAACCCGCGCGTGGTTTTTGATCGAACTCGTTCAAACGGAGTTGCGCGCCAGCCAGAAGGAGCGCGGTCAGAATAGTATCTCCCTCAAGCGCTGTTACGGGCTGTCCGTTGACTGTGATGGTAATGGGTGACCGTTGTGTTTCGGACACACGTCGGAAAAGTCCCTTCATGAGGGTGGATCTCCTGCCATGGCCGTGGCGGTGTTTGCGCCACGGCTCGGTGTCTCAGGCAATTGCTGCGGCTATGTCCTTGTCGTCCAGCAAGGTGTTCAATACGACCTCGATACGATCGCACAGAATATCTGTCTCTTCCAGCGTCATGCACAATGGAGGAGCCAGCCCGATGATGTCATCGCCAAAGGCGCGGAACAGAACGCCATTTTCGTAACCAATGCGGGCCAGTTTTTTAGAAATGCCCAATGAGGCGGCTGGCTTGGTTTTGGCCTGTTTGTCCGTCACCAGTTCAATGGCTGCAAGCATGCCCATGGACCGGGTATCGCCCACCAGAGGGTGGTCTTTCATGCTGGCAAGGCGCTTCGCCAGATGCACACCGGAGCGCACGCCGTTTTCAAGCAGCCCGTTCTGGTAAAGATCCAGCACGGCAAGGCCAATGGCAGCACTCACGGGGTGGGCGCTGTAGGTCATGCCGTGGCCGACAGCAACACCTGCGGGGGTTGCATCGCGGATTGTGGCATACATACCCTCGCTCATGAATACGGCTCCCATAGGGGCGTAACCAGATGTCAGGCCTTTGGCGACGGTCATCATGTCCGGCACAACATTTTCATGCTCACAGGCAAACAGGGGGCCGGTGCGTCCAAAACCGGTAATCACTTCGTCTGTTACAAACAGAATATCCAGTTCCCGGCAGGCGTTGCGCATGGCACTCAGCCACCCCACCGGGGGCACAGCAACACCGCCCGACCCCTGCACGGGTTCACAGAAGAATGCAGCGACGTGTTCAGGCCCGCCGAGTTCGGCCACCTTGTTGTGGAGGTCAGCCACACAGGCAGCAATAATGGCGGCGGCATCCGGCCCTTTGGGGTGGCGGTAAGGGTCGGGGCTGGGAATGTGATGCTGCCAGGCTAGAGGCACATCCGCATTACGGTGGAAAGCCGCAAGAGCTGTAAGGCCAGCACCGGTATAAGTGCTGCCGTGGTAGCCACGGGCCAGACCAATCACATGGCGTTTTTCTGGTGTGCCGCGGGCATGCTGGTAAAAACGGATAAAGCGCAGGGCGCTATCCACGGCATCTGACCCACCTTGAGAGAAAAAGACCCGGTTAAGATCACCGGGGGTTACGGCAGCAAGGCGGGAGGCAAGGGTAATGGCGCTCTCGCTTGCAAAACCAAAATAGCCGGTGGCGTAGGGCAGGCGGGTCATCTGTTCTGCGGCGGCCTGCACAACACTTTGCTGGCCATAACCCACGTTAACGCACCAGAGCCCGGCAAACCCGTCGAGCAGTGTGTTGCCATGAATATCGGTCAGCCATGATCCCTGACCGGATTGCAGGATACGAGGTCCATGTTCTTCCTGATCACGCCATGATGAGACGGGATGAATCAGGTGAGCGCGATCGAGTGATACGAGTGTCTCTGGAGTCATGGCAGTTAGTATCCGTTGTGTTGTTGGCCTTGTTTTTCCTATGCTGCTACAGGCGGAAAATATGGTGCCGTAACCAGTCGTTATGATAGCGGATTGTGCTGTTCTGGGGATGAGGGCTACCAGAAAGCATTAAATTGCTCTTTGCTCCGTTTTAGTATTTGCGCCAGCGGTGGGGATAAGAAAAACTACGATACCGCAATGACCTATATGGTGTTTGCAACAGCCACAATGCAGGGGAGTAGAGCGTGAGCAATCTTGGTTTTCGTCCAGAAGATGTAGCGCTGCCCGTTGGGCATTTTCTGGCAGGCAAGCTTGTGCCCGGTGGAGCGGATATTGCTGTCACCAGCCCAGGGAATGGCCGTGTTCTGGCATATCTGCCAGAAGCCGGAGCTGATCTGGTGGACGAGGCCGCACAAACTGCTGCCCGCGTGCAGCGCGAAAGTGGGTGGGCAAGCTGTGCCCCGCGCGAGCGTGCAAAAGTTCTGCGTCGCTGGGCTGATCTGGTCGAACGCAATGCCATGGAACTGGCCCGGCTGGAAACAGTCTGTTCCACTCGCCCCATTGCCCAGACAGTTGGCTGGGATATTCCTTTCCTTGCTGAAGGGATAAGGTTTTTTGCAGAGTATTGCGATAAGGTTGGTGGAGACGTAGCCGCAACGGCCACCAATCTTCTGGGTATGACCGTTTATGAGCCCTATGGCGTGACCGGGGCCATTGCACCATGGAATTTTCCACTGGTCATGGCGAGCTGGAAAGTGGTGCCCGCCCTTGCCGCAGGGAATGGCACGGTGCTCAAGCCATCTGAAATGACGCCGTTTTCAGTGGTCAGGCTGGCGGAGCTGGCGGTTGAGGCCGGAATGCCCGCAGGGTTGTTCAATGTTGTGCAGGGCACTGGCCTTGCAACGGGGGAGGCCATTTGTCGGCATCCGGCTATTGGCAAACTCAGTTTTACCGGGTCCACCCGCACGGGTATTGCAGTCATGAAGGCCGCGGCTGAAAGTGGGCCAAAACCAGTTACGCTGGAACTGGGGGGGAAAAGCCCTCAGTTGGTGTTTGATGATATTACGAGTGTGGATGATGTGGCGGACCGCATTTTCCGCGCCTTTACGGGCAATGCCGGACAGGTGTGTGTTACTGGCTCCCGCCTTATTGTGCAGCGCGGTGTGGCCGAAGCCTTGATTGCAGCACTTGTTGCTCGGTGCGGGCAAGTAAAGGCATTGGCTCCGTGGGATGAAAACGCCACGTATTCCCCCATTATTTCAGAACCTCAGGCAGACCGTATTCTTGCATTGGTGCAAGGTAGTGCGCATGCCGGGGCTCAGGAACTGGTCGCATGCAAACGCATGGATACGAACACTGGTGGAGTTTTCCTCTCCCCCGGTATGATGATGGTGCAGAATGCAGAATGCCCCATATGGCAGGAAGAGGTGTTTGGTCCCGTTCTGGCCATACAGGTGTTTGATGAGGATGATCAGGCATTTGCACTGGCTGAACATCCTGTTTATGGGCTGGCGGCTGGTGTGCATACTGCCTCCCTGCCCAGAGCCATGCGCGCCATTCGTACGCTCAAGGCTGGCACGGTGTGGGTTAACCGTTATGGCCGCTCTTCAGATTTTGTTATTCCAACGGGCGGGTTTGGCGGTTCCGGTATTGGCAAAGACCTAGGCAGGCAGGCGTTTGAAGCTAATCTGAGGCTTAAAAGCGTGCTCATGGCGGCGGAGTAAAACAGTTATGGAAGCATTGACTGTTGATGCGGCTTTTCTGGCTGAACTACGCAGGGATTTGCATGCGCACCCCGAACTCAGGTTTGAGGAGCACAGAACATCGGCCCTTGTTGCCGAACATTTGCGTCATCTGGGCTACACGCCCCATACCGGCCTTGCCAGAACAGGGGTTGTCGCCACGCTGGATACAGGGATTGCCGGTCCCGCCATTATGCTGCGCGCCGATATGGATGCCCTGCCAGTAAGCGAGGCAGGACAAGCGCCATGGGCATCCTGCACACCCGGGGTCATGCATGCCTGTGGGCATGACGGGCATACGACCATGCTGCTCGGTGCAGCGGCACTGCTTAAGGCGGACCCACCGCCACGTGGCCGGGTGCACTTTGTTTTCCAGCCTGCGGAAGAGGGCGGGGCTGGTGCACAGGTCATGATAGATGAAGGTCTGTTTGATCTCTTTCCAACGGATTACTGTTTTGGCCTGCATAACTGGCCGGGGCTGGAAGCCGGGCGCATGGGGGTTCGTTCTGGCCCGATCATGGCTGGTGGCTGGCGCTTTGCAATCCAGATTACAGGCAAGGGGTCTCACGCCGCCCAGCCACATCTGGGCACGGACCCGCTGACCATTGGGGCTGCATTGGTGCAGGAGGCCCAGTTACTGGTGGCGCGCCGCACGGACCCCACTATTCCTGCCGTGGTGTCCTTCTGTGTTTTTGATGCAGGAACCACGGATAACATATTGCCAGAAACGGCCCGGCTGGCAGGCACCCTGCGTGCTCTGGACCCGGTGGTGCTTGATGAACTCAAGGATGGGCTGCAACGCCTGTGCAATGGGCTACAGATGGCTCATGGCGTTAACATACAGGTCAATTTTCATCAGCCTTATCCCGTTACGGTTAACGAACACCATGCCACACAGCTTGCACGCAAAGCCATGCATGCACTGGACGTGCAAATGGGTGGTCCTGCGCCGGATATGGATATTACCCCCAGTCTGGCTTCCGAGGATTTTGGCTTCATGCTGCAAAAGAAGCCTGGAGCCTATGCCATGATCGGGAATGGTGAGTCTTACAAACTTCATTCTCCTGATTATGATTTTGACGATTCAATCATAACCAGAGGGGTGCGCTACTGGCACACTCTTGCCCATACATGTGCCGCGCAAGAGCATGCCCCCTGATTGAAAAAGACGTGTTTGTTGCACTGGTAATAAGGATAAAGTCACGTGAGGACTTATGAAATAGCCGTTATTCCGGGGGATGGTATTGGCACGGAAGTCATGCCAGAAGCCCTGAATGTTCTGGAGCGTGTGGCGGAAGTTTGCGATTTTGGAATAAAATTTCGCAATTATGACTGGAACTGCGAAACTTGGCTGCGCACCGGGCAGATGATGCCAAAGGACGGCATTGACCAGCTCTCGCAAAGTGATTCCATTTTGCTGGGTGCTGTGGGCTTTCCGTCCGTTCCAGATCATATTTCGCTTTGGGGGCTGCTTATTCCCATTCGGCGGGAGTTCCACCAGTATGTCAATCTGCGCCCGGTCCGGCTTTTGCCAGGTATTCCGTGCCCATTGGCCAATAAAAAGCCCGGCGATATCGACTTCTGGATTGTGCGCGAAAACTGTGAAGGCGAATATTCCCAGATTGGCGGCGTGTTCGGTGAAGGCACACCATCCGAAGGGGCCATGCAGACTGCGGTATTCACCCGTTATGGCACAGACCGTATTCTCCGTTACGCGTTTGATTATGCCCGTAAACTAGGGCGTTTGCACGTGACGTCAGCCACCAAATCCAATGGTCTCTTCCATTCCATGCCCTACTGGGATTCCCGGTTTGAAGCGATTGGCAAAGAGTATCCGGATGTGCGGATGGACCAGTACCATATTGATATTCTGGCCGCACGGTTTGTCATGTCCCCCGAGCGGTTTGATGTGGTTGTTGGCAGTAATCTGTTTGGGGATATTCTGTCTGATCTGGGACCGGGCATTACGGGCACAATAGCAGTTGCCCCCTCGGCCAATATTAACCCCGAACGGGCTTACCCCTCCATGTTTGAGCCCGTTCACGGCTCCGCACCCGATATTGCTGGCCGCTTTATTGCCAATCCCGTTGGGCAGATCTGGGCTGCGGCCATGATGCTTGAACATCTGGGTGAGCCAGAAGCCGCAGGGCTGGTGATGCAGGCAATTGAAAAAACGCTGGAAAATCCGGCAGCGCCCCGTACCCCAGATATGGGAGGCACTGCGGGCACGCGTGAACTTGGTGCCGCTATTGTGCAGAATATTCCTGCGTAAATACGACACTCCCCACAGTCCATGGCCTCGTGTGATGGTGCATGGACTGTGGGGACACTCAGGCCGGATTAGTGCGCACAACGCGGCAGGCAGCCAGATCCCACGCGGCACACCCAACGGACTTGAAAAAGACAGCCCGCTCCAAAGACGGCGGAGTATGGAGTGCTGAAGCAAGAGAGCGCACGTGCGACCAGTCCACACCAGCCTGAAGCAGATCTCCGGCTTCGCTGGGTGCGCCTATCGGATCATCAACATAAAGCTGGCTTGCATGCACTGCGCGCGGTCCAACTTCAATCATATCTGGCCGAAAAGCACCAACGCCAATAATCAGACTGTCTGGGGTTGGTTGTTCATTGTACAGGCACGCCTTACTTGGCGTAACAGTGATAATGACATCGAACCGGGTATCCTGCGGGGCTGCCGGGCGCAGGTCGAGAGGCAGGGCTTGGTGTTGTTCGCAAAAATCTTTTGCCCGTTCGGGGGTTCGGCCGCGTACAAAGACTGTTGTCTGGGGGTACAGGCTGGCCAAGGCTGCACAATGGGCGCTGGCCTGTGCACCTGTGCCAATAATCAGCACTTTATGGACCGGTTTGCGGGCTAGCAGGCGTATGCCCAGCATGCTTATGCCAGCGGTGCGGCGCATGGTTACTGTTGGACCATCGAGCGAGAACAGGAGTTCGCCCGTTTTTGCATCCGCGCAGGTTACCTGCCCCTGAATGGTCGGGCGTGAGGTGCCTGCGTTATCGGGGCATATGGTCAAGAGCTTGGTGACCAGAATATCCGGGCTTGCACAGGGCATGGCCATGAGCAGGCCCGTCCCTTCCGGTGCACCAATAACCGTACGTTCGGGGCAGATAATGGCACCATTGGCGTAGTCCTGCACCGCAACTGCCAGCGCATCGACCAGACTGGCAAAAGGCAGGCATTCTGCGGTCTGGGCTGCGGAATAGTGCTTCATATCCGAATGGCCTTTCAACCCTCAACCAGTTGCCGGGTTCTGCTGATGTTTTACTCGTGCAGTCCCGGTGCTTCCCGCCCGGTTCGGGCGACGTATTCGGTGTATCCCCCATCATAGCGGTGCAGGCCATCTGGGGTGAGTTCCAGCACACGGTTGGAAAGGGCTGCCAGAAAATGCCGGTCATGCGAGACAAACAGCATGGTGCCATCATAATCGGCCAATGCGGCAATCAGCATTTCCTTTGTAGCGATATCCAGATGGTTGGTTGGTTCGTCGAGCACCAGAAAGTTCGGCGGGTCATACAGCATCAACGCCATGACCAGCCGGGCTTTTTCGCCACCGGAGAGTACCTTGCAGCTTTTGTCCACGTCATCACCGGAAAAACCGAACCCGCCTGCAACCGTGCGCAAAGCCCCTTGATTGGCCAGAGGGAAGGTATCGCACAATGTTTCAAACACCGTGCGCTCGCCGTCCAGCAGATCCATGGCATGCTGGGCAAAGTAGCCCATTTTAACACTGCCACCCAGCGTAACGATGCCTGCATCGGGCTCGGTGGTGCCTGTTACCAGCTTGAGCAGGGTGGATTTGCCCGCACCATTCACGCCCAGCACACAGCAGCGTTCCTGCCGCCGGATTAACAGGTCCAGACCTTTATAAATAACGCGTGAGCCGTAGCTTTTATCCACACCGCGCAGGTTGACCACGGAATCACCCGAGCGGGGAGCCTGCGGGAATGTAAAAGACAAAGCCTGCCGACGCTTAGGTGGTTCTACCCGATCAATTTTATCCAGTTTTTTAACCCGGCTCTGCACCTGTGCCGCATGGGATGCACGAGCCTTGAACCGTTCAATAAACGCGACTTCCTTGGCCAGCATGGCCTGCTGCCGGTCAAACTGGGCCTGCTGGTGTTTTTCATTCAGGGCGCGCTGTTGTTCGTAGAACTCGTAATCGCCTGAAAAGCTGGTCAGGGCGCCCCCGTCAATTTCGATCACCTTGTTGATGATCCGGTTCATGAACGCCCGGTCATGCGATGTCATGAGCAAGGCACCATCATAACCTGCCAGAAACTGCTCCAGCCAGATCAGGCTTTCTAGGTCCAGATGGTTGCTTGGTTCATCCAGCAGCATCACGTCTGGCTTCATCAGGAGGATACGGGCAAGTGCGACACGCATTTTCCAGCCACCGGACAGGAGTGCCACGTCTCCGTCCATCATGTCCTGGCTAAAGCCCAGCCCATGCAGCACTTCCCGCGCGCGGCCATCCAGTGCGTAGCCCCCGAGTTCTTCAAAACGGGCCTGAACCTCGCCAAACTGCTCCAGTATGGTATCCAGTTCATCAAACCGCTCGGGATCAGCCAGAGCGGTTTCCAGTCTGGCGAGTTCTGCTCCCACTTCGGCTACGGGGCCAGCACCATCCATGACCTCGGCAACCGCGCTGCGGCCTGCCATCTCCCCTACGTCCTGATTGAAAAAGCCGATGGTAATGCCCCGGTCGGTCAGCACATATCCTTCGTCCGGTTCCTCCCGCCCTGTAATCAGGCGGAAAAGCGTGGTCTTGCCTGCACCATTGGGGCCAACCAGTCCGATTTTCTCGCCCTTTTGCAAGGCAGCAGACGCCTCGATAAAGATCACACGGTGACCATTATGTTTACTGATATTGTCGAGACGGATCATGGAACCTCGGAAAAACACGCCTATGGGAGAACAGCAAAGCAGTCTTATCGCGTAACACCGGGGCTTCGTAAACTGCTGCGGGCATTAAGTTTCGCGCAGACCACGCTTTGCGTAGGGACTGATATGCACGCAAAAAGGCGGCTCTATGAACGGTAGGACGTTCTGGACGCTCCCGTACCGTAACATAGGCCGCCCTTTATCAGCCTGTCTGACGTTCAGACAGGCTGAGGGGAAGAGACGTCAGGAGGCAGAGGCTGTATGTTCAAGGGTAACTGTTGCTTCGCTGGTCAGTACACGGAACATGAAGCTTTCCTGAAGGTAGAGTTCCACGGTTTCGGCCGTATGGCTCAGATAACCAATAGAGAAATCCTGACCGATATCGAGCACAAAATCACCCCCGCGCATGGAAACGACAAAAGCCCCGTCCAAGGCGGGAGCCCAGATGATTTGGCCGTCAATCATGCTTTCGATATGTTTGCAAACGGGGTAGCCATCATCATCTCCGCCGCTGACAGCCAGATACGCCTGTGCGCCCAGAACAACCGAATAGGGGCCATTGACGCCAGCAAGGCGCAGGGTGTTCAGGGCTTCTGCAACAGCGTGGGGGTAGTCCTTGGCCTGTTCCGGCAGCTTGATATGCGTGTTGGAAGTGCCTTTGCGCAGCCCACAGATACCTGCGGCCTCAAAGCCGTTGAATATGGCGTGGTCTTCGGCAAAAGCAATTTTTTGCGCCGCGTCCTTGACTGTCTGCCAGTCTGAATCCAGAGCGCCGCGTTCCACGGCGTCAATTTCTTCACGGGACAGGGTGAAAGGAATGCGCAGTTCAACCAGAGGCAGCACTTCCCGCTGGGTAGCCATTACACCAGTATCCGAGATGTTGATTTTTTTGCCACGACCAGTTCCAACGCCAGCAAAAGCGATGCCCTTGGGGTCTGGAGTATCCACGACACGGCGGCCCGCCAGATGGCGGCGGATGGTGCGGGTGGCTTCCTCCTCAATCTGGGACCAGGCTTCGGCGGAAATGGGGGCAAGGTGTTTGTGCAGGTTGTTCATGTCTGGCGTCCTTAACTCTTGAGTGATCCAATGCCTAGGGAACCGTCTTGCTTGTCACGCGGTGGAGGCTGAGGGGCAGGGGCAGCGGGTTGTGCCTGCCCTTCCATGTCCGGAGCAGCGTCCAGAAATTCGCAGGTGGGTGTAAAGAACAGCGAGCCGGTTACTGCGGTGCTCACGTCCAGCAGTCTGTCATAATTGCCCGGTGGCTTGCCAATGAACATGTTCTGGAGCATCTGCTCCGTTCGGGCCGGGGAGCGGGCATAGCCAATAAAGTATGTGCCAAACTCCCCTTTGCTTATGGTGCCAAATGGCATGTTTTCACGCACGATCTGGAGTTGCTCACCATTTTCTTCAATATTGGTGAGAACATTATGGGCGTAGCTGGGCTTTGCGGCTTCGGGTAATTCGATATCCGATACCTTTTTACGGCCAATAATGTGCTCCTGCACTTCGGTGGGAATGGCATCCCATTTTTTGATGTCGTGCAGGTATTTTTGCACAATCACGTAGCTTCCCCCTGCAAAGTTGGGGTCTTCTTCACCAATGATTGTGGCATTCGTAGCAACCTGACCAGAAGGGTTTTCAGTTCCGTCCACAAAGCCGAGCAGGTCGCGGGCATCAAAATATTTAAAACCGTGGACTTCATCCACAACGCTTGCAGCACCTTCCAGCCGGGCCACAAGTGCCGTAGCCAGTTCAAAGCAGAGGTCCATCTGGGATGCACGGATATGAAAAAGCAGATCCCCCGGCGTTGCAGGGGCATGGTGCACACCATTGATCTCACGGAAGGGGTGGAGGTCTTTGGGGCGCGGTGCGCCAAAAAGCTGGTCCCATGCCTGTGACCCAATTCCGGTAACACAACTCAGCCTGCCATCTGAAATCCGAAAACCAACTCCACGCACAAGAGACGAAATATCCCCCAGAAGGTTCAGAACCTGCGGGTTGACCGAAGTATCGCTGTTAAGGGTCAGAACCAGAAAAACTGCGGCCTGAGTCAGCTTTGGATCAGCAAGTTGAGGTGTGGACAACGGACACAAGCTCCTAGCAGAAACGCACACGGTAACAGTGGCAAGCAGCATAAGCCCATGAGGCGGGATGGCAAGATACAAGATGCGTGATGCCTGCGGGCAGGAGCATTGCAGGCGTTGCACCGGGAGATGGGGGCTGCGACAGTCACAAGAGCCCTGCAGGAATGAGTCGCGTCCCCAGCCTTAAAATTAATAATGCGATGCATTCGTAAAAAATAAGGAAGAAGTTCAGGGAAATCCTGCCGTTACCGCAGCAACGGGGTTTTGTGCGGAATTTTGTACGTGCCAAATACCAGATATGGTGCAATCTTCCCAATCAAGACACAACATGAACGATTTTTGGCCGACTTCCTGCGGCTAGGCGAGATGATGGAGTCAATCTATGAACGGGCATTTTTTACACGCGAGCACTCTTGCCGCGCGACCTGTGGCAGCGCCGCGCTACCCGTTTGAAGAGGCTTTTGGCCTGCGTCCCGCACCGGCCCGTGCGCTTGATCGTGGCATGGGGGAGGCGGTCGGGCGGCGAACAGTCTTCCGGCCATCGGATCATGAAAGTTTTGGGACAGTGGCCAGCAGAGTAGCCGCAGGCAATACGGGCCTGCTTGCTTCTGTGGATGAGAGGGAAACCCGGCAACTGCGCAATGCCATTGCCACCGGCGCGTTGCTGACATCCGGCAGGCACCTTCAGCACGGGGATAAGGATCAGCCCGGGCGCAATATGGAAGTGTTTACCAATTGCGCAACGGCTATCAGCTCCTTTGCCAAGTTCTACCTGTTGCTGAATGGCTCGGGGGTAGGTCGTGCGTATGATGATGAACTCTGCATTGTAGATTGGGCACAGGCTCCCGACCTGTATTTTGTGCTGGGGAATGATCATCCGGATTATCCGCATGACCGGGCAGGGTTGCTCCATTTTGGTCTGGAAATGCAGATATTGCCCTGGGGCACACTGCTGGATGCGTTTGATGCCGACATGGAAGCGCAGGTTAGCAGTTTTTTAAACCAGTTTGTTCACACCTCCATGCCAGAACAGCCCGATGCCCTTGTGCATGTTATAGAAGATAGCCGTGAAGGATGGGCCAAAGCGGTTGAAATGATCGAGGCTATGGCCTTTCAGGGCGCGCAGGGGCGTCCTCTGGTGCTGGATTTCAGCCGCATTCGCTGCGCGGGAAGCCCTATTGCCGGTATGCAGGGGCGGCCCGCCTCTGGTCCGATCTCGCTCCTGCGTGGGCTGTTGAATGTGCGCGTCCATGTGATTGAACCCGCACGTAGCAACGGCATGCCCAAATGGGAGCAGGCGTTACGTGTGGACCACTACCTGTCTGTTGAGGTGCAGGTCGGTGGTGCTCGCCGTGCTGCGCGCATGGCCACCAAATCCTGGCGGGATACGGAAGTCCTCCGTTTTATTCGCGCCAAGGAGGAAGGGGGGTTATGGACAGCCAACCATTCGGTCATGGTGGATCAGGAATTCTGGCAGTGTGTAAATGATCCAGCGCAGGTGGGACCGCTTGCAGAGCATGCAAGAGCGGTGTTTGCGGAAGCAACCCGTTGCGCTTGGATTAACGGTGAGCCCGGTTTCATTAACGGCGACAAGCAGGAAGATAATCGTACTGGCAGTGCGCGTCGTAAACCCGTGTATGCGGATGGCAGGGACTTCCGCTCGTCCCGCTATCAGGCAACGCATGCCGCGGCATTATTGGCGGAGCTGGCTGGTTGCGCGGCTAAGGCGCATTTTCCGGTTACGACCAATCCGTGTGGTGAAATAACGCTTCACGTAACTGGTGGCTATTGCGTTATCGGGGATTTTGCACCGCTGCTGGCATGTCCTGTGCCTCTGGAGGACGTTACTCCGGGCGAACTTCCGCTTGAACTGGAACAGGCGTGGGACGCACGGGTAAGGGATTCCGTACGGCTGGGCGTTCGTTTTCTGCTGCGGGCAAACCGGATGGATGCATTGTATGCGCAGGAAGTGGCCAGAACAAACCGCATAGGCATTGGCCCCACCGGGCTACATGAATGGGCATGGCTGCGGTTTGGCCTTGGCTTCAAGGATATGCTGGACGAAAAACGGGCAGCATCTTTTTGGAAGACTGTGCACCAGCTTTCCTGCATCGCCAAAGCAGAGGCCAACGCTTATGCGCAGGATATGGGCGCGGAACGCCCGGTTACGGTCACCACGGTCAAACCCGCAGGAACAACTTCCAAGCTGTTCGGCCTGACCGAAGGGGCACACCTGCCTGCCAGACGGCAGTATTTGCGCTGGGTACAGTTTAAAGGCGTGCGGCGTGAAGATGGTGTATGGGAAAACGGTACGGACCCGCTTTTGTCTACCTACGAGGCAAAAGGCTACCCTGTTCGGTCGTTACGGAGTTTTCCCGGTATGAGCATTGTCGGATTTCCAACGGTGCCCCTGATCCAGCGGCTGGGTATGGGAGAGCGGGTTCTGACGGCGCCGGAAGCCACGCCGGAGGAGCAGTTTCGCTGGCTGGAACTTTTGGAAAAATACTGGATTGGTGCAGAGCAGGGGAATCAGGTTTCCTACACGCTCAAAATTTATACGGATCGTCATGATCTGGAAAATTTTCGTGCCATGGTCGCCACGTACCAGCCGGGGGTCAGGTGCTGTGCTGTGCTGCCAAGCCGTGCGGATTCAGACCTTGGCTACGAATATCTGCCGGAAGAGGAAGTTTCCGCAGGTCGTTTTGCAGCCATTACCGCAGGAATTGCGGACGAAAAAGTGCAGGAGGTTGTGGACTGGGCCCATCTGCAATGTGCAAGTGGCGCATGCCCGGTCTGACCGGGTCAAGCTGCCACATGCAAACCATGCTTTGCTAACGCATGGTTTGCATGCACAGTGCTCTACGTGGCGGCATTATGCCGTGCCTGCCCGGCGGAAGCGGATAATGCTGCGCGACAGCCGCCCGGCCGCCCAGTTGGGCATTTTACGCCATGGGGTAACAACATCCGCGTAATCACCGTCAAGGGTGACTGTTCTACGCTGTTCGGTACCAACCCATTCTGGTGCCCATGCGGTCTGCACGCTGGTAATCCACTGGTCACCTTCAACACGGTAGCGCCCGATATAGGCTACCAGTGTTTTCATCAACTGGGAGCGGTCGGCATCTGTTGTTGCGGCAAGGCGGTTACTGCCTTCCAGGTTAAAAGCGACCCAGCCATCGGGGGTAAAGACAACACGGCCGCGGGGCGCTGGCCCCATTGCGTTGATAAAGTTGCCGGTTTCTTTCTCTTCCACCTTGTAAGACACGAGTTCCCATGTGCCGATAAGGTTCTGTCTCAGGATGTCTTCGGGCGATAAGGCAGGGTCGTTATAATCTTCCTTGATCCGCTCGGCGGTCGCTTGCATTGGCATTGTCTCATTCCGTTGCTAGTTCGTATCATCTGTCCGTGTTTTGACAGATAGGCAAAGGATGTTTTGCGCTTTACCATGATGTTCTTGGCTCAATATGCCTCTCCTTTCACATCTTCGGTAGTGACAATTAAGGAAAAATAATATTACGCTAAACGCAAAGCTGGGCGACCAGAGCGTGTTATCAAAGGAGCAGACACCGTGTCTTATGACGAAACCGGGGACCTACGTTTTTTCATAAGTCTGGTGGATGCAGGCAGTCTTTCCGCCGGGGCGCGCAGTCTGGGCACATCTCCTGCGGCGGTATCCCGCCGTCTGGCACGTCTGGAAATGCGGCTGGGCAGTATGCTGGTTATCCGGAACACCCGCCATTTTGGACTAAGCGAGACAGGACGTTTGTACTACGAACGTGCCTTGACCATTGTGGCCGATATTGACCAGTTGGAAGAGGAAATATCGTCCAGCACCAACGCGCCGCGTGGCACGTTGAGCATTGGTGCTCCGGTGGAACTGGGCCGCAGGCAGATCGCGCCGTTTATTGAATCCTTTAGCGCCAAACACCCACGCCTGATGATTAATCTGGCTCTTGCTCCTGAAGGGAACTATGACTTTAACGATTATCTGGACGTGGTGCTCCGTCTTGGTCTGCCAGAAACACCGGGGGCGGTGGTAACCCGCCTTGCTTCCACAATGCGGGTGCTGTGTGCATCCCCTGCCTATATTGCGCGCCATTCTATGCCAACGCACCCGCGTGATATTTCCAGACACGACTGTTTATGTCTGCGCAAAAACAAAACCATGGCTCTGTTAAACAAGTGGGTCATCGGGAACGAGACAGCAACAGATGTGGTTATGGTGGAACCTCGTCTTTCCACCACCAACGCCGAGATTATTCACGACTGGGCGCTCTCGGGGCAGGGCATTGCCTATAAGCTGCTCTGCGACGTTTATCAGGACCTTGAAGAAGGAAAACTGGTGCGTATTTTACCAGACCTGCAGGGCGAAAAAATTGACCTGTACGCTGTTCTGCCAACGCGGCAGCACACGCGCGCAAGTGTTAAGGCTTTTTTGAGTGATCTGCGACCCTATATCCGCACAGCAGGTTTTTTGTAAAACCGTCTGATTATTATGTGTAAGACCCCAGAACCTGCCGTGAAACGCGGAAAAGGGTTTCGCGCATCCAACGATGCACGGGGTCCGTGTCCCGCCGTGGGTGCCATGCCTGAAAAACATCAATGCTGGGCAGGGATAACGGAAACTCAAAAGTTGCCAGTTTTAGTGCCTTGATCGAAATATGTTCCACAACAATACCCGGTAGTGGAAGAATAAGGTCAGACTCCTTCACGCTTTCCACCATGCAATGGTAATTGGGCACCACCATGGCGATACGCCGCGTCAGCCCGAACTGGTTGCGTAAAATCCAGTCAATCGGGCCTTGAGCACGGCCACGGCGGGAAACGCTGATATAATCGTAAAGCACCATGCTCTGGGGGGTAACAGGCTTTGCCAGAATAGGGTGGTCGCGACGTACAACGCCCCGCATATGGTCACGGAACAGGGTCTGGCGCCTGATTTCGGGCTTCATCACATCTGTTGCGCCAATATAGAGGTCAACGCGACCATTGCGTAGCGGGTCGGAAGCCGGGTCATCAATCTCTGGCGCCCAGACCAGTTCGCAGCGTGGGCATTCTTTTTTCAGGGCCTGCAGGAGTGGCAGGGCGAGGGAGGCCACAACCAGATCATTCGCGCGGATGGTAAAGGTAGGCGCCATGTTGGCCAGATTGGCCAGCGCGCGTGTTTCTATCAGGCTGTCTGCCGCCCGAACAAGTTCCTGCACCCGGTCCAGAATGCCTGCGGCAAAGGCAGAGGCGCTCATGCTACGGCCGGACTGCACCAGAATGGGGTCAGCAAAGACCGCGCGCAATTTGGCCAGATGGCGGCTCATGGCTGGCTCGCTTACCTTCAGCCGCCTTGCCGCCAGCGAGACGCTTTCCTCTTCTATCAGAACCTGAAGGAAGCGCAGCAGATCTAGGTCGTAGCCTCTCATGGCTACGAAAATAAACGTTATCTGGCGCAGGCACCACAATTTATTATTCCGAAAAGTGGAATCGTCAGTTGCTATGAATGGGGGTTGTTTCTGGCATTCTGATCGGGAACATGTGAGGCATGACAAATGCCGCTCCTGCACCAGCGGCTGGTGCGTCTGTAATCCATGCGTCACCACCGCAGTTTTCCTATATTCCGCCATTTGGCCTGCGCACCGTTATCGGGTGTCTGGGCATGCTGCTTGCCGTGCATGTCGCAGGTTTTAATGAGCACGTGACCGACATTGGCCTGTCCGACATTCGTGGGGCCATGCATATTGGTCATGACGAAGGGACGTGGCTTATCGCCATTTACGAAGCGTTCAACATCGCAGCCATGGCGTTTACCCCCTGGTTTTACACGACGTTCTCGATCTACCGGTTTTCCATTTTCGTGACCGCGGTTCTGGCGCTGCTGTCCATTCCGGCACCCTTTATGCCGGACGTTACATCGCTTTGTATTCTTCGGGCGTTTCAGGGGCTATCGGGCGGGTGTCTGCCGCCGGTGCTCATGACCGTGATGCTGAAATACCTGCCACCGCAGCTCCGTGTGTTTGGCATTGGAGGCTACGCCATGAGTGCCACTTTTGGCCCTAATCTTGGCCTGCCGCTGGAAGCATTCTGGTTTGAGCATGTTGGCTGGCACTGGCTGTACTGGGAGGTCATACCCACAGCAGCCCTTGCCATCGCCATGATGGCCTATGGCCTGCCGCGTGATCCAATGCATTTTGAACGGTTTGAGAAGTTCAACTGGCTGGGCATTCTGGTCGGGCTGCCATCCATCTGCTCTCTGGTGATCGTGCTGTATCAGGGGGACAGGCTTGACTGGTTCCGTTCCCCCATCATTACCAATCTTACCTTCTGGGGAGGGGCGGCATTTATTGTTTTTGTGATCAATGAGGCGTTTCATCCCAGCCCGTATTTTAGAATTCAGTACTGGCGTTCGCGCAATATCCAGGCATCCCTGCTGTCGCTGGTGGGTATTCTGGCCATTTGCTCCATTATGGCGGAAATACCGGCGGCGTACCTGCAATCCGTGCGGGGTTACAGGCCGATACAAATGGTGCCGGTATCTCTGGTTGTGGCTTTGCCGCAGTTGATCATGCTGCCCCTGATCGCCTGGATATGCAATAACCGCAAGGTGGACTGCCGCTTCGTACTGGCGGGCGGCATGGTGTGTCTTGCCGTTTCCGCCTGGTTAGGCACGTGGCTGACGGTGGACTGGGTGCGGGATAATTTTTACCCGCTTCAGATCCTTCAGGTATTTGGCCAGCCTATGACCGTTATCCCCACCCTTATGCTGGCGACAATGGCTATGGGGCCCGCAGATGGGCCATTTATTTCCGGTATGGTGAACATGCTCAAAGGGTTGGCCAGTGCGGTCGCTTTTGCCATTTTTTCAACCGCTACCCGCAGACGCGAGCAATACCATTCTACCATGCTGCTCGATCACCACGGCACACAGCAACTGGCGCTACAGGGTATGGCTAATCCAATTGACCAGCAGCTTGGTGGCACATCAGTCGATGGTGCGCATGTTGCGTGGAATGGATTGCAGGTTTTCCACACCTTTGTGCATGAGCAGTCGCTGGTTCTTGCACTGACCGATCTGTACTACGTGCTGATCTGGGTCTGTCTCGGTTATGCCGCCATGAATCTTGTTCTGCCGCATCGCGTGTATCCGCCGCGCGCACCTGCCCCCAATACTCCTGCTCATTAAACCGGAACAACAGATCATGATTTACAAAAAACCTCTGCTTTATGCCGGATGTGCCGCTGGCGTCCTTGCCCTTGCCGCATGGGGCGGCGCACATCTGGTTAATGGGGATGGTGTCAACCAGTACACAAATGATGCGTATGTTACGGCCGATTTTACAACCGTAGCTCCCAAGGTCGCGGGCCGCATAGACCGCGTTATTGCTCAGGACAACGAGCGTGTGCGTGCAGGTGAGGAACTGGCCCATATTGAGGATGATGACTACCGCGCAGCCCTGGACGTTGCCAAAGGCAATGTGGCGGCGGCTGAAGGAGATGTTGCAAACCTGAGTGCGGAACTGAGCCGTCAGGACGCCCTTATAGCACAGGCCCGTGCGGCTGTTCTGGCAGATCAGGCTGACCTGATGTTCGCACGCCAGAACACCACACGCTACCGCAACCTCTCATCCGGCGGGGCCGGTACCATTGAGCAGAAGCAGTCTTCCGAAGCGCATGAAAAAGAAGCACTGGCAGCCATGACCCGCGACCAGGCGGGGGTAGATGCCGCAGTACGTCAGGTTGCGGTGCTTCAGGCGCAGCTTGAACATGCCAGAGGCGTTCTGCTGCACGCGCAAGGGGCCGCCAAACAGGCGGAGCTCAACCTGTCCTATTGCTCCATTCCAGCACCGGTGGACGGGGTTGTGGGTGAGCGTGGTGTGCGCGTTGGGGCCTATGTCCATCCGGGCACGGGTATTCTGGCGGTGGTGCCCACGCAGTCAGCTTATGTGCTTGCCAATTTTCAGGAAACGCAACTCACCAACGTTCAGGCAGGCCAGCGGGCAACTGTCTGGGTGGATACGTTCCCCGGTCAGCCACTCAAGGCCCATGTGGATTCACTGGCCCCTGCCACTGGCGTGGCTTTTGCCCCCATTCAGCCAGATAACGCCACCGGTAACTTTACCAAGGTCGTCCAGCGTATTCCGGTCAAGCTGACATTTGACCCTGACCAGCCCATGGCGGCTAAGGTCAGGGTTGGTATGTCGGTGGAAGTGAATATTGACACAGCCTCAAAACCCGAAGGGTCGCATGCCCATGATGCACGCTATATCTGGCAGTAACGGCATGAAGCACCTGCTCCTTACCGGCCTTTCATTCCTCGCCCTTGCGGGCTGCACTGTAGGGCCGGATTATCATAAACCTCAGGTCAGTGCGCCCGCGACATGGCGGGCGACACAGCCTCCCGCGCAAAGCCGGATCAGCACGGCCTCAACCGATCCTGCCTGGTGGACCCTCTTCCATGATCCGGTTCTGTCACGGCTGGAGCGGGAGGTTGCTGCGTCCAATCTGGACCTGCAGGCTGCCAGTCTGCGGTTGATGCAGAGCCGGGCGGAGCGGCGCATTGCCAGTGCTGCCCAACTTCCCCACATGGAGGCCAATGCCTCCTACGCGCGGGAACGGGCGAGCAGCAATGGTATTCTGGGGCTGATGGGGAACATGGAGCAGGCCGGGGCGGGAAGTATTGCCAGTGGTGCTCAGGGTTTTGGCCCCGCTGCGTTACCGGGGAGTGTTGGCAACCCTTCTTTTAACCTTCCACAATACGGAATGAATGCTTCATGGGAGGTGGATCTATGGGGGCATGTGCGCAGGCAGGTCGAGGCGGCAACTGCTGCTGTACATGCCACGGAAGAATTCCGGCGTGACATACTGGTCTCCCTTATGGCTGAAACTGCCCAGACCTACATAGACCTGCGCGCCACACAGGCGCAGATTGGTATTCTGGACCATAATATCGCCATTGCCCGCCACAGTGTGCAACTGACCACCATGCGGCTGGAGCAGGGGGCTGCAACCCGGCTGGATGTGGCGCAGGCTACGGGGCAGTTGCACATGTTTGAATCCCGTGCCGCCCCCCTGCAGGCGCAGGCCACACATTTGCTGAATAGCCTGAGCTTTCTGGTCGCGCGTGAGCCCGGTGCCCTTGATGCCGTATTGGGTAAGCCAGCGGCAGTGCCCCCAGTGCCGGATTATGTGCCCATAGGTCTGCCATCGGAACTGGCACAGCGGCGGCCGGATATTCGGATGGCGGCAGACCGGCTCCATGCGGCCACAGCCAGTATAGGCGTGGCTGTAGCCGATTTTTTCCCGCGTATTACACTGTCTGGCAGTCTGGATGTGCAGGCGCTCCAGTTTAGTGGACTTGGGTCATGGGCGTCCCGCCAATATGGGTTTGGTCCTACTGCGACACTGCCAATTTTTGAAGGCGGACGGCTGACGGGACAACTCCACCTGCGTAAGGCGCAGCAGCAGGAAGCTTCGGTTTTATTCCAGCGCACAGTACTTAAGGCATGGCAGGAAATTGATGATGCCATGGCAGATTTTACCGCCGCCCAGAAAAGACGGGATGAACTGGCGCAGGCCGTACAGCAGAACGAGGTAGCTCTTGATGTTGCCCAGGCGCAGTATGTGCAGGGTTCATCCGACTTTTTGAATGTGCTGAGTGCGCAGAACGTCTTGCTGGCTTCGCAAAGTGAACTGGTCGAGGCCACCGCGCATGTAGCGGGTTCTGTTACGCATCTCTACCGTGCCATTGGCGGTGGCTGGGAAATACTGTACCCGGACGCCGGAGAGACTACCAGACATGTGTGAGAATACGCCATGATAACCATCCGTCGGGCGGATAGTCTGGGTCTGGCCCATTCTAATACGCTTACCTTGCGGTGCCATTTTGCCTTTGCGGATTATCAGACACCGCAGGATGAGCATGAGGGACGGCTAAGGGCGATCAATCTTGGAACAATCCCATCGCAAGGCTGTTACCAACTGGGGCCAGAAGCCAATGTGGATATTATAACATGGCTACGCTCAGGTTCATTGCGGACAGGTGTGGAGGGTTTTCCAGCAGAAGCCATACATTCTGGCGGTCTGCATCTGCTCAGCACCGGGGCGGGTGTTCACGGCTTGGCGTGGCAGGCCGGGGCGGACGGGGCCTCGTTTATCCAGTTCTGGCTTCTGGCTGATACGGAGGGAGGAGAGCCCACGCAGGAAGCGAGAGAGGCTTTTCCAAAGCTGGAAGATGGCGGTTTTCGGATTGTTGCCTCCGGTTTTCCCGAAGATGACCCGGAGGAGATGGAGGTCATAGCTGACGGCGCCCCCGTAACACTCAGGGCGCTCAGCAGGGTATTACATGCTCACATTCCCGCAGGGGAAGGAGCTGCTTACCAGACAATGCAGGGCCGAGACCTGTATGTGCTGGTGGTTCGTGGCGGCATTACCATATGTGGCATGTCTCTGAGCGAGGGGGATGGCGCAATGCTGACCCAGACGGAGCGCGTGGTTGTCATGGCTACACAGGACGCTGTTGTTATTTTGACCGATGTTGCATCCTGAACATGGTGCACAGAGCCATCATTCAGCCCGTATAAATGAGCGGGTTGAACATTTTGGGGCCGTCCGTGTAGTGCAGATGTCTCGGCAGGGCGCGAGCACTACCCGAAAGCGCAGTTTCTTCCAGATCGAGGTCATGGGTTAACAGACGTTCTATTTCGTCACTCACCTGTCCTTCCTGACGCATGCGCGCCAGAGCCTTACGCTCTGTCCGGAGCAGATGGAGGCGCAAGGCTGCTTCAAACCGTCGCCTTGCCAAAGCCGTATCCCGGTGTGGGCCGTCAGGGTTCTGGCAGTCTTCGGCTTTAAGTTTGTCATCAGGGGCGTCTTCCAGAAGCCGTAGTCTGAAGCGGTATTCAGCAATCAAGGCTGCTGTCACTTCTGCACGTTGCTGTGCAGTAATTTCATCCAGCTGTTTGGTGACAAGGGCAGACTGGCGCTCCATTTCCGCTATGGCTTCCAGCGCAAGCAGAGTCCGGGCTTCATCTGCTTTCCGGTTAACCGGGTCTCCACCATCATGGCGAAGGCGGCGGCTTAAAGGTGGCAATACAAGTGCTGCGATCAGGAGAGACGTCATAATGACACCAGCAGCAAAGGTTACAAGCAGATCCCGCATGGGGAATGCCGGTAAACCGTTTTCTGCAATGGGAAGGGAGAGGATACCCGCCAGCGTTACCGCGCCTCGAACGCCGCCTATGGTCATGGCCGCTGTTTCCGTAACGGAAACCCGGCCTGTCTTATGCCCACGTATTTTTGCAATCAGGTAGCGTGTGCTGCTTATGAAAAATATCCAGACCAGACGGAGCAGAAGCAGCATGCTGGTCAGCAGGATAATGGTGCCAACCAAAGACCAGGTGCTATCGCCCGCCTGATTGGCGGTGTTGATGCCTTGTGTTGCAATATCTGGCAGTTGCAGACCAAGCAGAAGAAAGACCAGACCATTAAAAACAAAAGTAATCATTTCCCATACGGCACTTCCGCGCAGGCGTGTGGCGGTCTGGGCCGAACCAAATACCCTGCTCTGGTTAAGACTTAACCCAGCGCTGACTGCCGCGAGTATGCCGGATACTTCCAGATGCTCAGCCAGCAGGTAAGCGGCAAAAGGCAACAGGGTCATGAGCGTGATCTGTGTTGTGGGTTCGTCAAAACCATGACGGGATAGAATACGGTTGATAAAATTAAAGCCGAACGTCAAAGCCATACCAATTAAAATGCCCCCAACGGCCACAAGCATAAATCTGAAAGAGGCATGCATGACAGAAAAAGTGCCTGTCAGACTGGCAGCCACTGCAAATTTGAAGCAGACAAGGCCGGACGCATCATTCAGCAGGGCTTCTCCTTGCAGAATATGTAAAAAGCGTCTGGGAACGCGCTCTTCATCAATCATGCCACCCACGGCCACTGCATCGGTGGGGGAAAGGATGGCCGCCAGGGCAAATGCTGCGGCAAGGGGGACCACAGGAAGGAGCCAGTGAATAAAATACCCGCCCATGATGGTGCTAAAAATAACCAGTCCTACGGCCAGTAGCAGGACAGGCCAGCGCAATTCACGAAAATCGTGCAACGGCATGAGATATGCGTCAGAAAAAAGCAGGGGAGGAATAAAGAGGAGCAAAAAGGTGTCGGGTTCAAAATCAATATGAAACCCGAGGAGTGATGCCACAATGCCGCAGATGATCAATAAAAGTGGCAACGGCAGGCGCATAAGCCGGGCAGCAGGCCCTGCTACCGCCGTTATCAGCAAGAGTAGAAGCACAACAGATGTCATGTGCATTATTGGAATCCGACCTGCCTGATAGTATTTTATTAAGTGACGTTTCTGGTAAAAAATGATCTGTACATAAAGCCTGACCTGCCACAGGGTTGCGTAACAAAAATCAGAAAAACGTTGGACAACAGGCCATGAGGCCAACATTGGCGCATCGGTATTCCAGAATTACTGTGGGAACCCGCTAGGGTAAAATGCGTTTTTATCTGGATTTCCAGACAGTCGCACCGGGATGCGGCGTGCCTGTGTCTACACAGGACTGTTTTGCCTATCCGATCAGACGTGGTGGATTGCCGCACGATGTTCTAGGGTTCTCTGGTAAACACACGGACTAAACCCCGTGGCCAGCATTTAATGACACGCCAAGGGGGACAAACCCTCTTGATTTCTGACTGAAAGGACATGCCCATGGTTATGGTTCATTCAAAGCATCTGGTTCTTCTGGCCTGCACAATGGCTCTGCTGCCATCTCTGGCCCGTGCGGCCGATACTGCTTCGGGCACTCTGGTGGGCGCGGATGGTACGGCACACGGCACTCTTGCCATTACCGATGCACCCAAAGGCGTTATAGTACGGGTGGAAGCAAAAGGGCTGACACCGGGTTGGCATGGAATGCACTTCCACGACAAGGGCGTGTGCGAAGGGCCAAAGTTTACATCAGCTGGGCCACACGTGCATGCAACGTCTCCGGTTGTGCATGGACTGCTGAACCCCAATGCGAACGATGCAGGCGATCTGCCTAACGTGTTTGTTGGAGCCGACGGCACAGCAACGGTAGAGCTTTTCTCCCCTCTGGTTGCACTGAAGGCTGGCAAAGGTAAGCCTGCCCTACTGGATGCGGATGGCTCGTCACTGGTCATTCATGCGCATCCCGATGATTACCAGAGCCAGCCGATTGGCGGGGCAGGGGATCGGGTAGCCTGTGCGGTTATCAAATAAACAATAATTCCCGGATATATAGCCCGAGTTTATGCCCCGTGCGCCATCCCGCAGGACTGAGGGATGGCACATACTGTGTTTTTGGGGGCAAACACAGTTCCATACCTGAGCAGGAACCCGGAAAAACCGGATTAAGTTCATATATTCTGACGAAGCCGGTTGTCTGATACCAGAGCGTGCGGCATGAGGAAGCTTATGAAAATCTATCCTCAGTCTGTAGCAGGTCATCGTAATGTCTGAACATACCCCTATTGGTCTCGGTCATGAGGCTACCATCACAACCGCACTGACCCATTCGGGCAACTTCCATGTTGATGAAACTCTCGGGTATGTTGTGCTCCATTATGCGCTGGCCCCAATGGGGGATCTGCGCGCCCGTATCCTTGGCGAAGGCCCCGATGACTGCCTGAAGTTCTTCCGCTCGCGCGATCCCGAGCGCATTCAGGCCGCTGATATCGTGTTCGATGTTGGGGGAGTTTATGACCCTTCCAAAGGCCGTTACGACCACCACATGAAGGATAAACCCCTGCGTGAAGATGGCACGCCATACAGTGCCGCCGGGCTGCTGTGGAAAGACTACGGCAAGGCTGCTGTACGCAATCTGGTGCGTATCAATGTGGATGACGCCACAATTACGGCTATCTGGCAGAGTATTGATAAATCACTGGTTGTGCCGATCGATCAGGACGACAATGGCATAGCCAAGATGGGCAAGCTGTCACTGGCGGATATTGTTTCGGCCTGTAGCCCCCCGTGGGACACGGGGGAACTCCATGGCCCGGAAGAAGCCAAGCGGCGTGAAACCCTTGGCTTTGCCAATGCGGCAACCGCAGTCGCATCGCATCTGGTCAACACGGTAGATCGTGTTCGTGCCAGCCTGAAAGCGACCGAGCGCGTTTTGTCCGCTTATAAAAATGCGCAGGACAAGCGTATTCTGCTGATGGAAACGGGCATGCCAACCGAAAAAGTTATTTTTGAGCATGATCTTCCCGTTATTTACGTGGTTTCTCCCACGGGTGCTGGACAATGGAATGTTAAGGCTATTCCGCCAGAACGCGGTGCTTTTGGCCAGCGCATATCCCTGCCAGAAGCATGGGGCGGCCTGAACGGGCAGGGCCTTGCCGAAGTCTGTGGTGTTGCCGATGCGGTATTTGCTCATCCCGCGCGCTTTATTTGTGGCGCGGCAAGCCGGGAAGGGGCTTTGGCCATGGCTCGGCAGGCCTTGGAAATTGATGCAGAGCTGAAACAGCAACAAAGCTGAGAGCCGAAAACACAACCCCCGCTTTATGCATGGTGCGTCTGTATCATCGGGCGCACCATGTTTAGCTTTTGGGAAAGGGAGTGCATGGTTTTTCTAACGCGCAATAAATACTATGCAGGCCCTAGAACAGACCATTTTGATGGAACCCGTTTTTTCAATCCCGGTCAGCCTTCTACAGACCGCTCCTGGCGTGATCTGTGGCGCTGGAGGCGTACGTCACAACGTACTCCATGGCCAGCTTTCGTTCCCATAACAACAACTGTGCCAGAAAAAAGCGTGGATGCCCTGCGTATCACCATGGTTGGCCATGCTACAGTGCTTATTCAGGCAGCGGGGCTCAATATCCTGACCGACCCGGTATGGTCGGAGCGAGCCAGCCCATTACGCTGGGCTGGTCCCAAACGGGTTAGTGCACCGGGCATAGCGTTTGAAAATCTACCACCGATTGATGTGCTGCTGATCAGCCATAATCATTATGATCACCTTGATCTGGCGACACTCAAACGGTTACAGGCCACACATAATCCTTTGATGATCATGCCCTTAGGGAATGATCACATTGTTAAAAAAGCTATCCCGGAAGCCCGTATTCTTACTGGAGACTGGTATGAGCAACAGGTTATTCCCCCGGCATTGAGTGTAACGCTGACACCAGCATACCACTGGTCTGCACGTGGTGTTTTTGACCGGCGAATGGCATTGTGGGCAGGGTTCTGGCTGAATATCCGCGGTCAAAAACTCTGGTTTGCCGGAGATACAGCCTACGGCGATGGAGCATTATTCCACACCCTGCATGCCCGCTATGGTGCGCCAGACGTAGCCATCATTCCAATTGGCGCTTACGAACCGAGATGGTTTATGGCAGGACAGCACGTCAATCCACATGAAGCGGTGCGTATTTATAAGGACATGCAGGCAAAGCAGGCCATAGGGATTCATTGGGGTACTTTTCAGCTTACGGATGAAGGTATCCGAGCACCGGAAAAAGCTCTTCAAGCCGCTCTTTTGGCGGGAAATTGCAACGTAGAGCGGTTTAGGGCCGCAAGTCCCGGACAGGTCTATCAGTTTGGTGGTTACCAGGAGAGACACCTATAAAATAACAACAATTATCGTGATATAAAAAAACAACTATTTTGAAAATTATATAGTTGACTGCCGTGGAAATATGGGTGATACACAATCACACGTTAAGCGCGTGGCACATGAGGAGCGCATATAAGATGCAAAACCTGTGGGATCGAATGTGTCGGCTAGGCCGATGTTACGACGTTAAAATATCTAACGCCTGACCTGTGGGTTTTATTACCTTCCGGGTCAGTTATTACCTGGTGGGGAAAAATCATGTTTGAATCGCGTATTATTGAAATTAACGGTACTTTTGTTGGTGCCATTATTCTTGAAGAAGATCGCCGGACCCGTCGTTTTTATGCGGCGCATGAAAGCGTGCAGAGCTTGCATAACAAGCGCTACCCGAATGGGCAGGATTTGCGGACATCTGTTATTCGCAAATTCAAAACCACTTTTGCACAACATAACCTGAGCGCGGTTTAACCGCGCTAGCAGGGGCCAGCAATCGTTTGGTATGATGCCTCTGGTATCATACAGTTTTCGTAATTCATATTGGTTGTGTTGAACATTATCTGCAAAAAGTAGGTAGTGGGGTGTTTGTTGTGTTTTGAATGGTTCGGGGTCAAAACATAATCATTTTGTTTTATGGTATTACGCCATATTAAAATAAAAATTTTTAAGTTTGGGGGAGCTTATGGTGGTGTCTGTTCGGGCTAGTGTTCTGTTAACAACAACAGTTTCAAGCCTTTTTTTTCCATATGTCACGATGGCGGCGACATCGGATGCAGAAAATGCAGCGTTACGGCGCGAGATCGCTGCAATGCACCGGGAAATGATGGGGGAGATCCACCGCCTTCAGGCACGGGTGGACAAGTATGAACATACCTCCAATCTGCAAAGCCGCAAAATCAGTCGTGCTCCCCGCACGTTAACGGCAGCCGGGCCGGATGATGCGCAGCCCCAATTCCGTGAAGACCCGGTTGTTCCGCCCGCCAACCATGGCCCGCGTAGCCCCAATGATAGCCGCATTGCCCTACCGGAAGGGCCGGTACAGTCTTGGAGTTCATTCAAGGCGGCCTCCGCCAAGGATGAGAGCGTGGATATTGGCGGCATTAAAATCGGCTTCCCCAAAGGCCGCCCAACCATTGCGTCGGATGATAAGGCTTACGCGTTTTCCATTGGCCTTCTGGCGCAGGAAGACTTTGGGGGCTTTATGGGGGTTGGCCAGCGCGGGAAGGAAAGTGCTGGTAACTTCAACAAGTTTACCGAAAATGCACGACGTCTGCGCATTTACATGTCCTGGCGCTACAAAGACTGGGTAGTGAACGTAACGCCAGACTTTGGTGCCAATAACAGTGATGGCACCGTTGGCCTGTTTGAAGCCAACATGAACTATACAGGCTTGCACAACACAACTCTGACAGTAGGGTATTTTCAGCCCCGCATGGAAGAAGACAGCGCAGAGCGTTCAGGGGCATTTGAATTTCTGGAACGCCCGACCATTGTTGATCTGGTTCGTAACATTGCTGGTGGTGTAGCCCGCTTTAGCATTGGTGGTGAGCATTACGAAAAACGCTGGCTTGTCGCCGGGTATTTTACAGGGCAGAAGTATGGTGATCGCACAACTGACAAGACCATAACAGACAGCCAGACCGGTGCTGTGTTCCGTGCCGCAGGCCGTCCTTATGTTTCCAAGGATATTGATGTGCACGTCGGGGTTGGAGCGACGGCTGCATTTAAAGTGAACCAGTCCGGCACCGGAAGAACCACGACATTTAAGGACAATGTTGAAATTCCTCTGGGCGAAACACAATTACTGACATCAAATGCGTTAACCAATATTTCCCAGATATGGGCAGTGGGGCCACAGTTTGGTTTCCGTTATAAAAAATTCCTGCTCAAGGGTGAGTATTATCATGTTGGGGTGCAGCACGATAATGTAGCAGCCAGCATAGACCCGCCTGCCATTGGTTTTGATGGCTGGTACGTTGCGGCAAACTATACCCTGTTTGGGCATGGTCGTGGCTATAATGAAAAAATTGCCGCGTTTACAACCCCGGGTGTTGAATATGACTTTGACCCGGCAAAAGGGCACTGGGGCGCACTGGAAGTTAGCGGTCGCTGGAGTGTGACCGACCTGCGGACGTCTGGTACCACTAAAATGACAGGAACTGTCATTAGTACCGCAGGGGAAACTGGCAATAAACAGACTGTATGGCAAGGTGGGCTGAACTGGTATCCCAACCAGCACATCAAGGTCATGCTGGATTACACGCATTTTAGTGTTTCCAGCTACAATGGTGCAAAATCAACGGATGCCAATTTCTTTGGCCGCAGTGGCAACGCTGTTGTTGGCCGCGTGCAGGCAGCATTCTGATCTGACATTATGATTAAGGAACAGGCTTATGAAACAGGAAAACTTTTTTAACGTTCGCCGTGCCGTTCTCAAAGTAACGGCGGTATTGGGTGTTTCTTTTCTGGCGGGCTTACAGGTAACTGCAAGCTATGCGGAATCATACCACCTGTTGAATGTTTCCTACGATCCAACGCGCGAGCTTTATGCCGATGTGAATAAAGCTTTTTCTGCCCAGTGGCATAAAAACCATCCCGAGGATACGGTCAGTGTCAAATCGGCACATGGCGGCTCCGGGGCACAGGCACGTTCCGTGCTGGAAGGCGCGCCTGCAGATGTAGTAACACTCGGCCTAGCTTATGACATTGATCTGCTGGCACAGCACGGCCTGATTGCTGCTGATTGGCAAAACAGGCTGCCGCATAATGCGACCCCTTACACCAGCACCATTGTGTTTCTGGTTCGTAAAGGTAATCCCAAAAACATTCATGACTGGCCGGATTTGATCCGTGATGGCGTGCAGGTTATTACTCCCAACCCCAAAACATCTGGTGGTGCGCGCTGGAATTATCTTGCAGCATGGGGATGGGCTCTGCACCAAAAGGATGGCACGCCAGAAACCGCCAAAGCCTACCTGAAAAACCTGTTCAAGCATGTGCCTGTACTTGATACAGGCGCACGAGGCGCTACAAACAGTTTTGTGCAGCGTAATCTGGGTGATGTTCTGCTTGCGTGGGAAGACGAAGCTCTTCTGGCTACGCGTGATATTGGACCGGATCAGTTTGAAATTGTTGTGCCGTCACAGACCATTCTGGCAGAGCCTCCTGCATCTCTTGTTGATAAAAATGTCAAGGCGCATGGGACCGAAGTGGTAGCCAAAGCATATCTGGATTTTCTGTTTACGCCTGAAGGGCAGAAAATCGGTGCCAAACACTATTTCCGTCCTGTTGATCCTGCAATTCTGGAAGAAAACAAGGCACTCTTCCCCAAAGTGAATACCTTTGATGTAAAGAGCCTCGGTGGCTGGACCAAGCTGCAGAAAGAACATTTTTCTGACGGCGGCGTTTTTGATAGTCTTTACAAGTAAAACTGGAATGGCGCGTCGCACTTTAATGTGCGACGCGTTTTTAATGATCAAACAGAGTCAATAACAGTAAATGCAAAAGATGTTGGTGTTCCAATGGGTGTAGCGGGCCGAATGATTTGGAACCAACAGCCACATAATTTGGAACCCTAAAAACCATTTCCCCGATGCCGGGAAAATGGTCAATAAAGGCTCCCTAAAATGCCCTTTAATTGCTGATTAAAACCTCCCCACGCGTTCCTCGTCCGGTTGATTTGGAACTCACCGAGTAGTTGACCGTCACCGCTTCAATATCGAAGGCGGCAAACACTTCTCTCACTTCAGGCCGGTCATTCAACGACAGAATGAAGCGCCCTTTGATCTGTGACAGGTGGTCAGCCATTTCAATGAACTGATCCCGAGAGAACGGGGCATTATAATCCCGCTCACATCCCCAATACGGCGGGTCCAGATAAAACAGGGTGTTGTCACTATCATAGCGTCGCAACACTTCCTGCCATGGTAGGCATTCCACCACCACGCGGCACAGGCGCGCATGAACGTCTTCCAGCATGCTCCCCAATTGCTGCACGTCAAAACGAGCCCGTCTTAAAGATACCCCGAAGTTCTGCCCGCTAATCTTCCCACCAAACGCAGTGCGTTGCAGGTAAAGGAAGCGCGCTGCGCGGTGTAAATCCGTCAGGGTATCTGGTGCAGCCGAGGTCAGTCTCTGGAAGTCGTCTCGTGTGGTGATCTGCCAACGCAGAATGTCCATCAAAGGAACGTAGTGCCATCGCAGAATACGGAACAGATTCGCCACGTCACGGTTCAGGTCATTAATGACCTCGCACTCAACATAAAAATCCCGACGTAGGAACACACCACCCATACCAACGAATGGTTCAACGTAGGCAGAGTGCGGGATAGCACGCATTTTTCCTATGATGCGGGATGCCAGGCGCAACTTGCCCCCTAGGTACGGGGCGACAGGTTTGACCGGCTGAATTGGCCTTAGATTCGACTCCATTGGGGTTTTATTCCATACAGACCCCGCCGCTGCGCAGCGGTGGGCGGGGCGGTTATCCGTGGGTGTTGATGCACCCGGCTTGGCTGTTAGAGCAGCCTAGCCCCCGCCACTTGAACCGCGTCCGGTTGATATGGCGGGGTATCCTTTAATCCCGAGAAACCAGACGCTCACATGCAGCTACCAGTGGCCTGCATGCAGAATATGGTCCGAGCAATGTGCTGCTTGGTCCGGTGTATTCAACCTGAGCGACATGCCCGCCATGAAGCCTTGCGACCACATGGCACGTCCCATGCCCGGACAGGTCAACTTCAACGCCAAACGGTCCCTTGATGGTAAATGGTCCTTGCACGGCCTGATCCTGCCGCCATTGCAGAACCTCTCCGTCATCCAAAGCAGCCACGTTATCAGGAACGCCTGCACAGGCGATCAATGAGGAACGCGGCATACCGATCAAATCCCGCTTGGCCCGAACTGGGATGGAAGAGCAGGAAGCCACAAGCAGCAACAGGCACAGGCTAATCCTCATCATCGTTCCTCATCTGCAGGAATGGGTCTGCATGTCTGGATAACAGCAGCAGTATCCCCCCAACCATCAAAGTCCCGATCAGAGCCCCGAAACCACCCAGAACCAAAAAAAACTCGTTATCAGGCGTCATGCGCCTGCTCCGGCTGTTCGGTTTTGAGAGGAGGGGCATTATTGGCGGCTAGCGGGTATGCAGGCAACGGTGCAAAATCACGAGGGATACGCTGCGCCTGAGCGTCCAGTTCGTGAATAATCATGCGCGCGGCAATCGCCTGTGCGTAAACCTCCTGCATCACGTCATCCAGTCGCCAACGCAAAAGCATGAGGTCATTTACGCGCAGTGTCATTGTTGCCACCAGAGTATCCATTTGCCGGTCTCTCTCGGAGGCTCGGTCAAGTATGGCAAGCGCCTGCTGACCCGCATCAAACTTCTGGCGTTGCGCTTTCAGGTAGCCATTCATCATATTGGCACACCATCCGCCCACACCAGCTCCGGCCGTCATGATCAGGTTGCCATACTCGCTGATGAAGTGTGACACGCTCATACTTACTTCACGTCCCTGCAGCCGTGGGTGCTGCCATCACATCCGTAGGCTGGGCGGGCAGCGCCGTGCTGGTTGTATCCGTGCCGCTAGCTATGGCGGCGATGGCTTTCACATACGCCTTCATATCCGCCGTAAAGACCTCGCCCATGGCAGCGGTCAGGTTGGCCTGCTGCTGTATCCATGCCTGCGCTGTTGTGGCTTGCGTTTTCAGTGGAACAACCACGACCGGCGGCGCGTAATCGACCAGCGCGCCATTCTCCACGGCCATGCTTTTGGTGCCGGTATTTCCCCCTTTTGCTGTCCATTGCTCCGCCGTCATGGCGAACAGGGTGCTGGCAGCGGGCAGACCATCCATGGAAGCACAGCTCCACATATCGTACCACGCGCAGGGCTTCCCCATATCCGCATAGTAGCGTGCGGGATACGCGGCTTTCAGATCGTCCAGAATGCTCACTGTCGTTCTCCAATAGCCATGACTGTCAATGTAAACTGGACGGCGGAATTACCAGCACTATTGCTGGTGAAATATGTCGCTGCCCAAGTGAAGCCCGTGTTGTCGATAACTTCATTGTAGTTCGCGTCGAGCGCGATGTGCGCAACACGGGTCCAGGCATTACTGTTGGGTTCGTTGTTGATCCGCAGGAGAACACGCGGGACCGTTCCGGCCTTAAACGCTACCGGGAATTTGGTTGTGACAATGCCGCTGTTGTCGCCTGAGACGACGAACGTCTGTATCTGCTGGCCGGGATCAAGAGGCAGGTCAGACAGGCTGGCAAGAATTGGAGCAGTCGTACCGTCTCCGAACACAAGCCGCCCGTCCGCATTCTCCCAGATGTCGGTGATGCGCTTGTTCGGAGCAACCGGAACCGATTTGACATACCGGCCCTCTGCCGTCAGGGCATTTAAGGCATCCTTGCCACCAAAGATCAGGATGCTGGGGACCAGAACCTGCCCTGTTTCACTGAGGTCAAACACCCCGGTCGAGAGCGCCATAGTGCCCTTGTTGGCCGTTCCGGGCGTACCGCCAGCAATGGTCAGGGTGGCATCGGGCGCGGCGTCTCCCTCAGCAGGCGGCCCGGCAGACCAGAAGCGATGCGTAACGGTGCTGGCAACTGTTTTGCTGCCCCAGTCCATTGCACCCGTGACATTGCCGCCAACCAAGGGCAGAAACTGTTTATTCGCCCAGTCCTGCGTTGTCGCATCAGACAGAAAATCCACCCATTCAGACCCGTCAGCACCGGGAGTGGTCAGGTTTTTATCAGCAGTTGAGCGCCAGTATTTTGGTGTAGCATCCCGCACAACCGTTCCCAGCGGGTAACCTTTTATCGCGTCAGCCACACTCTGTGACCAAAGGGGAATACTCCCCAGCGCCTGAATAGCGATCGTAAGCTGGTCGTCATTATCAGCATCCGGGATCTGTCCTGAAGCGACAACTGGCCCTAAAAGCGAATTGCGATCCTGATTTCTGTCTTTGGCAACCAGGTACGTCCCCTGTATGTCCAATCCATCATTGCGGTCAATGAATTGCCTACGCCCCTTTGCATCAGTCACATATCCGCTTGTTGTTGTGTAATCTACCATTCAGGAAAGCTCCTGGTCTTTGATGTAAAGGTTAGTGTCAGCCGGTGCCTCGCGCTGGAGCGGGCAGAAGAGGCGCTGCAGAATGTCCGCAATAGCGGGCGTCAGAACAGAGCCGCAGATAGACACACCGCAGACTGCCACACCGCAGATCGCCGCGTTCGCTTCCAAATTGGCCGATCCGGATTTGACATGGACAACCCAATCCCACAGCAGGTTTTCATCCCCGCAGATGGCATCACCGCAGATCGCGGTCCCGCATACAGGCGGGTATGGCTCCTCAATCTCAATTTCCACACCCAAACTGGCCGCCAGTTGGGTCAGCGCAGGAATGGAGTTGTCCCCGACAGATACCCAGCGCTGGTGTGCCAGCGACTGGCGCA
The DNA here is from genome assembly GCF_014207635.1 of Acetobacter lovaniensis. Classification (GTDB taxonomy): domain Bacteria; phylum Pseudomonadota; class Alphaproteobacteria; order Acetobacterales; family Acetobacteraceae; genus Acetobacter; species Acetobacter lovaniensis. The sequence goes on along the minus strand of NZ_JACHIE010000008.1, from coordinate 47,593 downwards.
GGGCAGGTGTTACAGCTAGTGCATCCCGTCCGCATGGATCTGGCCCCAGCGTCCGCTCATAATCAGAAAGCAGGAGCGTTGCCGTGCCGGGGTTAATCTCCAGCTTTAGGGCTTCCAGCATGGCTTCGGCGTCAGCTATCAGACCAGCACCCGGATACAGGTATCCTGCAACATTGCTAGTTTCGTCCTTTGCCCAGGCGAACCCGTCCGGGCAGAGTGCATTCAGGCGGGCAGCCAAAATTTCATCGGGGGTGCGGCTCATGCCACGTCTGCCCATGTAATCGCACCCAATACCGGCACCTGATTGGCTGCAAGCTTAAAATCTTCCGTAGGGGCGGAGATAAAGTGACTGGTTTCCCCTGCAACCGCAGATACTGCATCGGACAAACCAGAGACATAAAGCCATCCACCCATGGCAATCCCTGCATAATAGGCAGCAACAGCGGCCTGCACTTCCGAGCGGGCAGATTGCGTATCCGGGTTGAGGGATATGGTCGGGTTCTGGGCTGCAATCTGTCCCGCCACTACCGTGACATTACCACGCACGGGCCGAATACCGTCGATGTAGGTCTGGATGGTCTCAATCTGTGCTTCTGTTGGCACAGTCGGACCAGGCATGAGCACAATAATGCCCACCATGTTGTTGCCCAGCCAGCCCGGCACCACATTCACATATCCAGCCCCGGCATCGCCTGCCAGTTCCTCATATTGTGCTGTAGTGCCTCCTGCCGCACGCTTGCGCACACGGAGCAGAATTCGAGAGCGCCAGACCTCCACATCTTCAATATCATCGCCACCGGCAATGCCTGCCCCGTCCGCACTGGCGGACGTAATCCCTGCAACAGCGGATACGAGCGTTAGGGCTGTGTTGGCAGCCAGATTACCAATCGCGCCTGCCGTCTCGGATCTGACGGATACTGCTGTGCCGTTTGATCCGGACGGAACAGTCACGGCAGATGTCGTTGCCCAGCGCACGGAGCCATCCACAGTCAACTCCGTTCCGGCTGGAACAATAACGTCCTGGCTGGCACTCAGCAGAACATAGCCAACAGCAGTGGTCGCCCCAATACGTGGTACCCCCCATGTGTCCGCATGTAGGGGCAGCAGACCGCCAATCGTTGCAGTCTGGATAAACATTTCCTTGGCGAGCTGCTGCACAGCCAGATACAGCTCATACAACCCCATGGCATGCACGGCAGCCAGCACGTTCTCGAACGTATTGGCCGCGCGCCCATCCAGTGTCACCAAAGATCCGTCATCCGCAGTAAACTGCCGCCCGTCCAGAAAGGTGCAGAAACGCTCGGCCAACGCATCTGGTGTTGGAATAACCAGTGTCACGCTCCACCCCCCACAACAACCGGAGTGGATACAATAGTGCCAAACGCGGATGCGCTGGCCTGCAACCGGCCGCGCGCGGTCCATGTGGCAGATACAGAGTAATTATGCCCATGGTCAGTTGCGATCTGCCCGATGCTTTCGTCCAGATACCGGATCGCGGCCTGCCGTGTGGCTTCAGTCTGCTTGGCATCTTCCAATAACCACAGACGGCAACCTGTCTGCCGTCCATCACGGCGCAGTCCGTCCCCCGGCCAGCCCCGTTTGGCCAGCAACCCACCGGGAGCCACACCATTCAGGACGCCCGGAATGCGGTCATCAGCGCGCGCACGACGGTACGAGCCCATGGCAATCAGGAACGTGCTGGCAGGGGTGCGGTCAATAACCACAGACCCACGCCCATTGCCTTTTGAAGCAACACGCACGTCACACCGGCCAAAGGCGGCGGACCATCCGATCGCAATGTTGGTGTATGGCACGTAAGTCATGCAGCAGAACATCGCGCGCGCGCGGTTTTCCGGGCAGACTGTCAGATAACAGGGTGTATTTTATGCCTGTGGCTTACCCGTCGTGTCAGAGCCTTTTTGCACACCAACATGGAGGTGGCCCTGCACGCTTACTGTCCCGGCAACTATATCCTGACTGGCCGTTATGCTGCCATTGACCTGCAATGGCACATTGAGCGTGGCGAGCTTACTGGTCAGATCCAGCACGGTCACGTCGCCAATCTCAACCGTCATTTCCGTGGCAGCCTGCACACGAACAAACTTGCCATCTTGTAAATAAACAGCCTGTCCAACAGCATCGTACAGAACAGTCTCGCCAGAGGCCAGATTACCCATATGCGCCAGAGAAGGATTGGCCGGAGGCAAAGCCAGAAGGTCGGCCTCGTCCCCGCCAAGTGCCACCACATGCGTAACAGCGCCGTCCAATGGCGCGCGGGAGGACAGCCCGAACTGCTGATGCACCGGCACGCTGCTACGTGGGCAGCCTGCATGGGCTTCCACGGTCAAAGTCTGCCCTGCGCCATTATCATTGATCGCATGCACAACAGCGCGCCTGGTCAGGGATCGCAGCTTCTGGGCGTTGTCGCTTTCCATCGTCATGACTTGCGGCTCTTGGCCGTGCCGTCAAAGGACCGCGCTCGCTTTGTGCGGCGTAGGCCATTATGGCGCGTATCCATGTCCCCCGTCAGATCATAAACGTCTGGGTCCACTACAGATATGCGGGTACGGTATCCATCCTGTGCGGCAACCCATGTTACAGCACCAATCAGCATGTCCTGGTCAATGCCGGCAAAGTGGTCCTGCACAAGCACCAACTGATTAGGCAGCCAGAGTGCGCCACTGGCTGCCCGCAACCCGATCACTGAATATACGCGCATCGCAGCACCGGCGCGGGTGGAGCGCATCCGCCATTCTGCCTGATCCTGCATGGTCCAGGGACTTGCATCCGTGCGTGGCTTCATTGCTTTGCGATGTGGCTTGCGGGCATGTCCGCGATAAGCCCCGGACGCGGGGCTCAGAGAACCAGTGTTTGGGTCAACGGGATTTGCCGCCTGTTGGGTAGCCACAGACCCACCACTTTGTGTCGCGGATAAAAAAACCCTTGGGCGGAAGCGCCTGACATCCGGGTCAATGGCGTGCCCCCATCGCAGGGTTGCTGCCGCTTCCGCCTGATCTGGAGAAAACTGCACGCCCGCACTACTCAACGGAGCAGCAAGCGGTGTTCCACCAGCTTTCAACGGGCTGTTAGCGGGTCTTAAATGGCTGTTAAACGAGCCTTTAACATACACGTCTGAAAACCGCCCTCGGGAGGAAAGGCGCGCTTCCATCGCATGCACATTACCGGGGTTGCGCAGGCTGTCTGGGGCACGGGTCTGCCCGGATTTTGTCAGCACCACCCCACCTACGCCATCGGATGTGACCAGAATGCCTCTCTGGCGGGAATGGCGTTCAATCGCGGCCATGGCGGTCTCGGCCGGTTCAAGCGCCACAAGTGTAAAAGGTGTGCCCATGTCCACATCTGCCGCCACAGTAAATCCGAACGGTGTGCAGATTGTCTGCACCAACTTGGCCAGCGTCACCATACGATATTCGCCAGGGCCAGTCGGGTTGGCTGTGCCATCCACCAGATCGCCCGTTACATCCCGGCCGGTAATCCATGCTTCAAAATTACCGCCTTCCTGCCGGAGCTGGACGTCATCTACCCAACCCTTCAGAACTGTCTGCCCATGGATCAGGATTTCCACAGGATCATGTTCGGTAATGTGGAAGACTTCAGCCAGAGCTGTTTTGGTTATTGGAGGAGGAGAACTGTCGCCAAACAACTTCAGATCATACCGGGGGAAATAACCGATGCGGAACTGCCCGGCTATGTCCGCTAGATCCCGCCCGACTTCGGCAGATGTATATTCCACCAACTCACGCCCTGCGATCCTGACCACCATGGGCCGTTGCCCGCCGTGAACTGTTACCGTTTCTGTTGTGCTCATGTGCCCTGCTCCAGCACATACAGCGTTCCGGCCGGAATGACTGCGGGTGTCAGAATAGTATTGCGGGTCATCATATCATTCAGCATGGGCACCACATTTTCTGTCGTATCACCTGCCAGGGCATAGGCCAGCAGCCATGGGTTCATTTCCACAGGAACCTGCACGGCAACAATGGATGGCAACCGCCCCAACTGTTCGGAAATATCGGCATAAACCGCAGCACGGGTGGTCTGGATGGCACTAAACAGATCCGCAATGCCCGCAGGGGCAATACCGTCACCAGTGGTTATCGCTCCCGCCGCAACAACAGCATTGCTCAATCCATCCAGTGCCGCCACTAGCGCATCCCGTGTGCTCAATGCCTCCTGAGTGTTGGCGAAGGTGATTGCCGCAGCCGTAGCAATCGCCTGTGTCACGCAGGCTACAGCCGCCACCAGTGTAATGCTCAGAGCGGCAGAACCACCCGGTGTGGTCGCCAGTTTTGTGCCAATGGCCACGCACCCTTTCGCTGCAGCAATCAGTAATGCCGTCCCGGCCGCAGGCGTTGGTGCAAGTGTGACACTCCCTCCCGCACCCTGCGCCGTCAGTTGCCCAAGATAATCAGACGTGGTGACAGAGGCAGGTGCGAACATGCCATTGGAGCCCGTCTCGCTGGTGATCTGTGCAGACCCGACCGCTGCTATGGGCACGGGCAGAACGGCATTGGCAATGGCAACTGGCACAGCCACCAACGCATCTGTCACAGCATCAGCAAAGGTTGTGCCCGTATTTTTTGCAGGCAATGCAATGCCCAGACTCAATACGGTCAGTGGCGTTGCACACGCCGTGGAAATAGGTTCGGACGTACTGGTGATCAGCCCCGAGAACATGGCCCCAACCTGAGCCACACTGTTTTCCACAGATCGCGCCAAAGATACCCCGATCAGCAAAGGGGATAGAACTTGCCGCATCACGGATGTTGCCGTGTCCAGCATGTCGTCAGCGGCGTTGAGAAGTTTGGTCAGGCTATCCAGAAACCCACTGGCCTGCCTACTGTTCGCCCCCTTGGGTTCACGCACCACTGTCATTTCCAGCGTGGCAATGCCCTGACGGCTCTCATCAAATCCGATGCGGGCTGGCTCCCCGATCAGCCTGACCTTCAGTTCCCCCCACCACGGGTGCACCAGTGTGGCTGGTCCTTTGGTGGCAAGTGCTGCGCGCATCAAACCCGCACGGTAAACGTAATCGTCCCCGCAGATCAGCCCACGAATATGGATGGGTCCGTCCAGTTCGCCCATATCCTGTAGAGCGAAGTCATCAACACCAGGGAAAAACATCTGAACAACGCGGCGTCCCACCTCATCTTCGGAGGCAGGCATGGAGAATGTCACGCCCCGGAAGCTGGCTTCGGCCAATGTCGAGGCAATGAGTGACGTCATGCCTCCCAGACCGGACAGGTTGGCAAGCCCCCCCATGGCTCCGACAGAGCCGTTGAGCATGCCCACTGCATTGGAAAGCGTGCCAGTCAGGCTCTTGGCGGTAGAGAGAACGCCACTGGCAGTTCCTGCTACATTGCCAACCGTAGAGCCGATCTTGCTTAATGCCCCACTCATGGCCGCCCTACCATCCGACCAGTGTTGGGAGATGCAATGGTCAGCCCTTGAGCCGGGCCAGAGACCTGACGCGCTGTAACACCACGATCAGTGGTAATATGCACGGCATACTGCCCTCCCTGATTGCCATGAACGGCTGCGGCACCCGCCATGGTTGGCACATGTGCGGCATGGCCAGCAGGCACCGGGGCCGCAAAACCCATATGCCGCCCCAACCAGCTCGTATCAAATGTGGTCTCCAGTTGGCCGATTTTGCCCGCAAGTCCGTCGGTGAGCGCATGCCATCCAGATGCAATCCCATCCAGAATACGCAACGGAATGCCCGCACCCCAGCCGTTCAGCCAGCCTGCAAAGTCCACAAAAAGCTGCCGGATAACACCCCACGATCCAGAAAACACAGCCCCAATACCACGCATTCCTTGTCCCATTCCCGCCAGGACACGTTGCCAGTCCAGATGGAAGATGCCAGCCAACACGTTACCTATACCCCGTGCTTCTTCCATCAGCCCACGACCAATGGTGGCAAACGATCCAGAAAACCGGGACCAGTGCAGGGCAATGTCGGCAATCGCCACGCCCACAACGACAAATGCCGTCACAATGGCGCTTGCCGCAGCGGTTGAAACTCCGAGGAAAGATGCCAGCCCCGTGGTGGCCCACATTTCAGCCAGAGCCACCCCACGCAAGGCGGTTTTAACCACAGCAAATCCAGCTTTGAGCGGTCCCCAGACAACGCCAAGGGCAGCCGTTGCGGCAGACAGACCAAGCACTGCACCAGTCACACCAATAATGGCTGAACTCGCCCCAGGCACATGCCCATCCAGCCATTCAAAGCCGGAATTTACCCGATTGAGCGCAGACGTCATGATGTTAAGCGTTGGCACAAAACCTTCGCCAACGCGCCTGTTCAACTGAGAGAGGGATTCCTCAAACGCCTTAACCCGGATTTGTGTGGATGTTAGGCCAGTGTCATAATCCTCCCCAATTTCGGACTGATCGGCTCCGGCCGTGCGTCGGTGAATTTTCTCATACTGGTCCCAATGCTGGGTCATGGCAGCCGCCGCCACGAATGAATCGTGGTTACGAAATATATCGCCCATGGCGCGGGCATCCGTGCCGCCTTTTGTCACACGGTTGATCTGCGCCATCACAGCCAGTAACGGATCTTCGCCCCGCTCTCTGGCATGCTGTTCGGTGCTGAACATATCAATGCCGTAATGCGCCAAACGGCGGCTAGTGTGTTCCTGCATCAGATCCACCAGCAACTGTTTGGTGTCCGTTACAGCCTCACCATCGGTGCCGGTTGATTTGCGGATAATTGCCATCGTTGCGGCCAGATCATCCACGCCCGCACGGCCATGAATACCAAATACCCCGGCCGTCGCTGCGGCTTGTGGCAGAAGGGGTGCCAGTTTTTCAAACGGCAGGTCGGCCGACTTCCCCGCAAGCGCCACCGATGCCAGTGCGCCACCAAGGTCGGAAGATTTTATGCCAAGACTTTCCTGAAGCGAAAACGCACTGCGCGCCACGGCATCGGGTGCTGCGTTATATGCGGTGCCAATGCGCGCAATCGTGGGCATGAGTTCGGAAATTTGTGCAGCCGAATAGTTTTCCCGAGAGAGGAAACCCGCCGCTTCAGCCAGATCCAGCCCACGCTGGCCAGTCTGGCGTGCCAGTATATTCAACTGCTGCCCGTAGGACTGGACAAACGCACGGTTCGCATCCCCGTGCAACTCACTCCCAATGCCGATATGTACTAAAGTGTTGTCCCACTCAGCCGCTGCGTGAATGGGCTCCAGCATGGCTATCGTGGACAGACCCGCTGTCATGGCATGGTGCATACTGCCCTGCAGGCTCTCGGAAAAACCTTTCCCCGCACTATGCATGTCACCGGCCCATGCACCCATGGGGCCATTCATAACAGCCCCGCCTGCCGCCCCCATGGCATCGCGCAGCGCACGCACACGGGTTAGCAGCGCATCCACGGCGCTGGTCGCCTTTTCGGCACCACCAGCAATTTCGGCACCCATGGCCTCGCCCGTGGTGCCTGCCACTGTCTCTGCGGCCCCCAGCTCGCCAAACGCCACATTCAGTTCGGAAACCTGCCACGCAGCAGTGCCGAAAGCTGTTGCCATAACGTCTGCCGCTACAGACGCACCTCGGGTGGCCTCCTCCATCCGGGTTGCCGCCCCGGCGGAAGCCCCGAGCGCTTCATCCAGCCGCACGGTTCCTGCCGTTGTGGCAGACAATGCCTCTCCAAGCTGGGCAAGAGGGGCCAGTGCGGTTGTCAGTCGGTCAAGTGTGGCATTCAGCTTGCCAAAAACATCGTCCAGAGCCTTTACGCCGCTGGATGCCTCGTCTTTGAGCGTCAGCCGCAGGGCAGCGGTTAGTTGAGAACCATCCACTGTTTTTAACTCCCACCCTGTGCTTGTACGGCTTGCTCTTCAAAAAAAGCACGGAGCTGCTCAGACCAGAACTGCAACTCCGGCCACGTCATGGCCATGTATTCTGCCTTGGACCAGCCCTGACCATTCGCCAGGGCGGTCACGACAACACCCCAGTTTACAGGCCAGGATTGGTAAAAATCGACGAAATTACTGTGGCCGCGACATAGTCCCGTGCATCCAACCGTTTTAAGATGGCTTCTCCAACGAAGCCTCCCATTTTGGTTGACTCCTTCATCATCATCAGCGCACGCGGACCATCGCCCTTTACGGCCTGAATACGCAACATTGCAGCCCCCGTCAGCGGGTGGAAAGTCAGTGTCGATACAGTCTGCTCAGAATGACCACCCCCCGGAACCTCAGTGGTCTGCACCACCGATTTCCGCAACGTCAGAAGCACAGTACCATCGGGCTGCCATTTTGCCCGCTTGGGTAACGCTGGCAGCTTTTCCTCGTCCTCCAGTTCGGTTTCCAAAGAAGTATCTGAGGCTTCCTGGTCCATGTGATCCCGAAGGAAAGAGTTGTCTTCATGGGAAACCAAAGGGGCTTCGTGCTTGCTCATGATGTCACCTGAATAGTGTAGTTGTCGAAGAACCAGCGCAGAGCGGCCTTGCCGCCGCCATCGCTGATGTCGGGCTTCTGTTCGATAATGGCGTCAGTGATGGCAATGACCTGCCCAGTGTCACAGCGCACCTGCAACGGCCCACGTGCGGACGGGTCGGGCCAGTCCAGATCATCTCCGGTCCCCATCAGGGCCGTGGCATCCACCTGCCCACCCTGATAGCCCGCAGCCGTGCGGGTCTTATATCCGGTGGCCACTGCCGTGTTCTTGCGGCCGGGCAGGCGTATCTTGCTGCCCGGTGTGCAGTCGATCAGCGTTGATCCAGAATAAATCTGGATAATGCCGATTACGTCACCAGCATTCGCCATGCATCAATACTCCGTCTGGATCTGGCCATCGAGCCGGATCAGGTTGCCGATGACCTTGATGGGCATCTTGTAAAGAAGGCGGTTTTTGTTTTCCGGGTCGATCCAGAACACCACCTGATCCGCCAGCGCATCCACATCCATGATCCAGCCCTGAGCCTCGTAAAGCTTGAGCTGGATCAAGGCTTCGGTCTTGGCGATCTTGGGTGTGATCACCCCGTCAGCCAGCCCCAGCGGGTCACCATCATCCGCCAGCTTCATGCGACTCCAGCCAGATGTGTAGCTGCGCCATTCGTAGCGCACGCGCGTATCTGTTTTGGGGGTCATGATGTCGAAATAAGCCGTGCTGGGCATTCCATTGGCGTCGGTTTTATAGGTTGTTGGCACGCGCTCAATCAGCACCGTGCCATCCTGCTCCACCTTGAAGGTCGTGCCACCCTGACCAAGAATGACATTGCGCATATTCTCATTGAACAGGTCAGCCGCATCCGGTGCCAGCCCCTGCAACCCCGTCAGAACCAGATCCTGCATCTGCCGCGCCGGGTCATTGTTGGATGCCTGGGACGCAATACCACCCAGCACGGCAGCAGCCTCCCACGGTGCCCAGCGTGAAGCGTTAGCGGGAATGGGAGAAAGGTATGGGCAGTTCAGTGTCGCCAGCAGGGCCAGCGTATCCGAATAGGTGCCTCGGAAGCCCACAAACCCATGCGCGTCCTGTTTGACCATGGCCCCATACCGGCGGGTCAGCTCCGTGGTAAAGGTGGTCAGGTTCGTGGCATCGTTCACCGTCAGATACATGTCGGTGTACCAAGTTGCATAAACCGCATCCAGCGCATCGGTAATATCAACCGAGCCCGCACCACCCGCAAACGGGGTCACGGTAAAACTCACCCCTGCCACCTGATCCGCATGGGCGGCACTCATGCGCAGGTCCAGATCATTACCCACAACACCTGGTTCATTTACCGTCAGGTCAACGGACGCCGTGTTGGCATTGGCGGCGGCACCAACAATGGCCGCAGCGTCAGCCACAGCAGCGATGGCGGCAATTACAGCCGCCTGCATCTGGGCAGGCGTCATGGCGCGGGTCAGCACTACCGGCACACGCACCCCACCAATGTAAAGAGCGACCGTGCCATTTGCTTTGGGCGAACCAACGGGCAGCACACCGCTCGCCGCCTTGGTAAAGGTTCCAGCCGTCTTGACGCCAATCACGTCAATCTGCTCGTAAGGAGCCGCCCCTAGAAGCTTGACGGCCGCGCGGGCAAGAGATGTGCCAGCGCCAAACAGGGCCGCAGGCTGGGCCGGATCAGTAATGGGCACAGGTGTCAGCACATTGGCCACACCGCCTGCAAGCTGGCCAATCAGCAGCCCGCGCAGTGGCATGTCCACCAGGCTATCACCATCACGCACGGCGGTGATTTCGGCATTGCTACCCGGCACATTCCAGTTGTCGGGAATTTCGGTCAGTGTCACCGATGTCATGGTTTACCCCCATTCTGGCTGGCCGAGGCTGTTGCAACGGCTGGAGTGGTGGCAGAAGTCGTGGCGGGTTTTTGCACCTCCACATCCCCCCAGCGGATCAGACGCCGCCAGAACGGATCACGCGGGTCCACGTCAACCGGCCCCTTGCCAATCAGTTTCCCACTCGCATCCCGCAAGGTTTCCGGGTGCCGGGGCACAACGCTCACAAGCGTATTCATTTCTCTGCTCCACTGCTCTGTGCTGTGGTGACGGGAGCAAAATCCCATGTGCCATCCACGTCACTCAAATCGGCCAACTGCGCCCGCGCCAGCTCTTTGCTGTAGCCAACATTCTTCACGACCACATTCAGGGTTGCGATTGCTGTGCGGTCATCAATCCAGTTCGCGGCTTCCAGATTGCTGGCGCGCTTCACGCTAACCTGCCCCACGCCCTCAATCCGTTGGCTGTCCAGGGCAAAAATGGCCGCAGCCATCATCCCCATCACACCGGGAGTTTTCGTGCCTTTGAGCAGAAATTCCGGCTTGTCCTGGCGCACCACCAAAAAGACCGGAATACTGACATCGCCACGGTAGTCGGTCCCGGACAGAGTGTTGGAGTTCCAGTCAGCCAAGCTCATGCCAATGGTGGGTGCTACCCGTGCGATTTCCGCCCAGCGTGCAGGAGACATACGAGGTTGCACGTGCTCATACCGGAACAGACTGGTCGGAAAGACCGGCTCCAGCAGGGCGCGCACCCCATCAAATGCCGCCAGTAACGGGCCACCATCGCGCAGAAGAGGCAGAACAGGGCTGGTCATAGCCCAAACCCCACGGATGGCCTGCGCGTGGCAATACGGCTGAAGTCATTGCCCACGTTCAGGGGGGTGGCTCCATCCAGCGTCACGCTGCCAGAATTGATATTCCCCAGCCACGCAATGGCGTCCTTGCGGTCAGCCCGCATGGAATCAGACGGTGCTGTATCGGTCTTTGACCACAGCACCCACCGTGCCAGCACACAGCAAACCTGCAACATCTTGGGAGATACACTTACCAGCGGCACCGCGTAACGGCGGCGCAGGTAACTGTCGATCTCGTCCGATGCCACGCCAATGGCAGTGTTGACCTGATCCTGGTCAATCACCGTGCGCTCTACGCCACGCGGTGTTGTGACCGTAATCAACTCATCCTCGCCAAAGGATTTCGTCATGTCGTCAACCGTGGCGTAGGCCATTACAAACCCACCCCGATCAGCTCAAGCATGGGCTCATCAACCATCGCGCTGATCTGCTCGGCCGTAAAATGGTCATGCGGGTAAATCCCCACGGCCGGGTGCTCCATGTCCGCACGCCGAAACCCCGGCTCACGGCACACAATGATCAGCTTCCGACGCGGCACATGCGCCCCTTTCTGGGAGAGCAGCGTGACCAGCTCGTCGGGACTGATCTCTTCACCACCACGGCCAGCAGCAGCCGCACGGTTGGTCTGGGGAGCCCGCGCCATCTGTTACGCCCCCACAGCCTGCGGCAGCCGGTCGGAAACCAGCAGATCGCAGTAGTCAGCCCATACGTTGGATGCCGGACCATACGTTTTGCCATCATCCGCCAGACTCATGACCAACGTGCTCTTGAGCAAAGTGCGCGCAGCTCCTTCCAGATTGCGCGGCACCACCATTACCGTTGGCTGCACACCATAGGGCGTGCCGTCCCGGCGGCACTGGCTTGCCATGCGGGCAATGGCATCCTGAAACACTGCACCCGTCAGTGGCCGGTTGGAGCAGAAGGCAAACTGATACATGCCGTATCCCGCCGTGCAGCGCCCATCCGTGCCCCACTGGAATTCACGGTGCATGAACACATTCTCGGAATTGAGCTGCGTGCGCGGGGTAATGGTGAACGGGCGGCGGTTCTGAAAGATCATGGCTTTCAGAGGTTTGCTGGTGTCGAACAGATACCACCACGGCTGGGCGGCTTCACCCGCAGCAATGGTGCTCATATTCGCGTAGGAAACCGTCTTGCCCGTGCTGTTAGTTGCTTCGTGATCAGTATCAAAGAAGTTCTGACCATCCATGCATTTGCTGGCACGTCCTTTGGACAGGGTTTCGTAAACCAACTTGTCAGGGAATGTTGCCGCGTCCTGACCGAGCGCTTCCACCCACGGGAAAATATACCCGTAAGTGTCATCTTCCAGATCTTCACGCTTGACACTGAAGCTCTCTTCAAATGTCCGATTAACCAGCACCATCCGATCAGCAGTGGAGAGCTGGTGGATCTGGCGCGGGCCAAGCCACTCCCGAATGCCGGGCAATTCCGACATACGTGGAAAGAAGTTCGCAGCGGACGTGGAGGGCATTTCAAGCGCGAACTTCTGCCATGTGGGCTGCACCACACCGAGTGGGCGGTTGAATGCCAGATTGATGCGCGTACTCAGCGCGTTGATGTTACCTGCTGTAATTTCCATGGTTCAGCGCGCCTTATGCCAGATACGTCCAGGCGGTGCCCTGCGCGTCGAGACCGGCAAATGTGCCAACCTGCTCACGGGCAGAACCACCTTCGGGTGTTTGGGTGAGGGAGACGGTCTCGTCATCGACCGCATAAACGGGTTTGCCATAGGCCGCCCATGTGGGTGCCACATCAAACGGCAGCGCCCATGTGCCGCGTTCGCACCACACATCACCTGCGCCGGTCTGGTCGCCATACACGTTGGACGTGCCGGTGTTGTCCTGCCCATGCCGCGCAATGCCTGCAATGCCCACGATGGGCGAAGGCGGTGCGGCTGCTGCAGCCTGAACCAGCGTTCCATCCTGACAGACGGCCGCAATGGAACCACGATACACCTTCATGCCCGCAGCAACCGGCAATGCAAATTCAGGGCCGTGCCCGCAAGGAATACGGGTCAGCGCGCGATCATCAGTAAGCATTGGCGTCCCCCAGAGCTTTACGCTCGGCATCCGTCACCTTGAAGGTGGCGTCCATTTTCGCCAGAGCCTTGGGGTCGGCATCCGTGTCCACACCCGCCGCTGTCTGGGTTGCATGGGCCGAAGTGTTCTGGCGTGCGATCTGCCCCTGCGGAATTTTGGGGAGCTGCGCGATAATCTTTGCCGCCATTTCGGGGTTGCTGGCATGCAGGGCAATCAGCTCGCCGCGCAGGTCTTTGCTGATCACATGACCATCCCGTGCGGCAGTATCTACAGCCGCTTCCGCCGTGCGTTCGGCGTCCTTACGCTGGAGTGCGGCCAACTCTGTCTGCACGGCAGTCAGTGCCTGGGCATGTGCGCTTTCGCCTTCAAGGCGGGCGCGCACGCCGGTGGTAATGGCGGCAGCATCCGCATCGGCCCCAAGGTTGAGCAGTCCGGCCAGACTGGTGTGCATGGCACGGCTGGATTTGGCGTCAGCAAGCGCACGGTCAACGTCCGCCTGCGTTGCTGTTGCGGGCAGCCCGAGGGCTGCCGCAATGGCTGCGAGGTCCATCCTCGTCTCCTGTTGTTTATGATGAAGGGAGGTCAGTTCCAGATTGGGGTCATTCGTCAGGGCGGCACGCAAGATGCACGTCACAACACCATCTGAAGTGTGATCGAAAACAGGAGAGACCCCGCGATACGCACGGTTGGCCCACGCCTGCTGGCCGGGCGGCGTCCACTCAACACGCCCCCAAATGCCATCGGCCCGGTTTTCAAGCTGGACGATCCAGCCCATGGCGGGAGATGACATGCCGATCTTTGCGGCTGTGTCTGTGGAATGGTTTTCGTCCAGAGTCAGCTTGCCATGGGCGCGCTCCATGCTTTCCGAAATAACTTTTGCCGGATCACGCAGCACGTAAGGTCCACGCCCATCATCACCTTTAAAGGTGCCTGCGGGCAGGATGTGTATCCACTCCGGCGGTGTATCTCCCGGAGCGGGCTGGATCATGTGGAGTGCTGCTCTTGCCATGCCGCGAATATCGCGCGGGGCGATCCATGCGGGCAGACTGACAGATAGCAGGGTAAGAAAAACATGGGGGAAAAGGCGAAAAACACCCGTGCCGGTTTTTTCGCCTCAGAGGGCGCTGGACAGGGACAGACCCATAATTCCCCACGGGAGGCGTAAAACGCTCTGTGAACCCCTTTTAGACCCTTTTAGAAACCTTTTAAAACCCAATCAGTCCTTACACCCCACCATCGCCGCCAAGGGCACGGGCAAAAACTGCCTCCAGTTCCTCCATGATCATGAGCACATCTTCGTCGGACAGGCCAAGGTAAGGGCGTGCTTCTATCAGCACACTGTCAACATGCCAGAGGTGCCCTCCCATCATGAACGAGAGATGTCGCCCGTTCTTGGGCTGGATCACGCCACCATGCTGATGAATGCCCGCATAAGGCAGCCGTGAGCCGACCAGCAGCTCGGGGCTGGCAACAATGGATTCAATGGATGCGCGCAACATGCCGCTTTCCACCAGAATGCCTGGCCCCTTCTTTTCCACCGCCGCGTAGAGTGGGTTCAGGGGGGCATAACTTGCCCAGGATACACCATCGGGATCTCGGCCATCGTCAAAGCGCTGCTGAACACTTCCTTCCAGCCCCACACCAATGGCAGCCAGCAGTTTTTCAGGTTTCAGCCCGATGGCCGCAATGCGTTCCAGCGTTCCATGCAGGCCGTCCCATTCCATGCTCACTGCAACAGACATTGAATTTCTCCCTCGACTTCCGATATGATGTGCGTGACGCGCCGCGACACGGTGTTATTCAGCCGACCATAGGACCACCCTTGCGGTGGGTTCGTTTGGGGGTTCTGGCTGGCCCCCCGGCGCGTCATTCCCCTAATTGTCCTCATCCGGCACAGTGTCCGCCTCGCTCAATGCGTCCAGACTGCCCGAGAGGATCGGCAAATCCCGCAGGGCTTTTGTGGCCTTTTCCTTCGTGGTCCGGTGGAAGGAGAGCAGGTAATTCTCTGCGCCATCGCCGGTAGTTTTCAGCGCCCCCCTGTAAATATATCCAGCCTGATGGAAGAACAGCACACGCTTCTCACCCTGCCGCGCCACAATATCAGGCTGTGCCAGGGCGGCTGGCAGACGCCGGTAATCCGCCTCCGTCAAATCCCCATGTTTATGGAGCTGCTTCTCCATCGTCTCGCCAGACAGCTTGACTGTGCGTGTCTGTGCTCCCAGCGCCTTGCGCACAGCCTCTGGCATTTCTCCGGCATTGACGTTGCCAATCGGGTGCTTGTGCAGGCGCAGGATGTCCGTCTGGCGGGCATCGTCTCTATGAACATCCGGCACCGGCACAAGGTGGGTCTCTTCCTGCTCAGGCTTGTGCGCAACGGGAGCAGGACTGGGAGCGGGCTTTTGTGGCGGAGCTGATGGACGCGCAACAGAGCCTGCATCCTCAGCCTTGAACCGGCTCCCTATTGGCGGTGCCAATCCCTCTTGCCATGCTTTGCCGGGGTTATAGGCAAAACCGGGGTCAATACCCTCTGGCACCCAGAGCGTCTCACCAGTGCGTTTGTTCAACCATGGCCGTGCGTTCAGGAGCGGTGCGCTGGAAACTGTCAGCCCCATGCGCTTGACCATTTTTTCCGACAGGGCGCGCACGGTGCAATGGCATTTCCAGCCATTGGGGGGGTAATGCGTGTTCCACCACGGGTCATCCGCCCGGATAACCTGACCGTTCCACGCTACATGCTGGGGTCTGGGGTGCTGGCAGGTGTGGTGCTGGTATTGCCAGTATGGGAACATCTCCAGCGCTTCAGGCGTGCTCTGGCGGGCATACCGCCCGGCTCCATGAGCTGTGAGCATGTTGGTGCTGTAGATAGTATCGGAGCGCCACGCGGCACTTCCATTGTACGCCCAGCCATGTTTGGCAACAATTGCGTCAAATTCCTTTCGGAAGCCATTGGCCGTAATCCCGCCCGCAATCGCCTGGTCAATGGCTTTACGAAAATCCGCAAGTAATGCCTGAGACGTGGCTCCCGCCACCATAAAGCCACGGGCATGCGCTTCGTGCCATAGGTCATCCCAATGCTTCGTCGGCACATTCAGCTTCTGCCGAAAAAACTCCATGGCCTTTCCGGGCGGCATCCGTAGGGCAGACGCAAGGCTGGCACCGTCCGTGTCAGCCATTGGCCGCCATTTCTTCGTACACCTCAAACTCTCCCAGCAGGTTGGCCACCATCATGCCTTGGGCCATGGCATGGGCAAATGCCGTGTCCGATAGCTTCAGATCGGCAATCCCACGGGCAATGTCGGACATATCCGTGGCGTGCATTACAACGTGCCGCGCCTGGTCAATCATGCCGTTCAGGGCATCCTGCGCGTCACGCGCCATACCCTCCACCGCCAGATCCATGACCGAGGGGTTTGCAGGCAACTGGCTGTGCGCGCGCATCAACCTGCGCAGGCGGGCCGAGAGCGCTGTATGCGCCGCGGTGTGCTCTGGCTCTGGCTCACGTGGCGTGCTGACAGTAGGAACGGGCACACGGGCAGGCTCGGCCCGAGGTGCCAGTGCTTCTGCGGGCAGAGTTTTTGGCGGCTCCACAGGTTGTGGTTGCGCCTTGGTTCCCACCACAATGTCGTCAGGCTCAGGCGGCTTCAGACCAAAGCGGTCATACAGATCCTGCGCACGGACCATCCATCCCTGCGGGCCAGCCCACTGGATGGCTGAGACCAGTTCAGTCAGCGGGGGTTCATCCGGCCGACCAATGGCAATAATGGGGTATTTGTCCTGCGGCCCGAACGAAAACGCCACCATGGGGGCCGCGCATTGCGTCGTGGCCGTGTGGGAAAGCATCAGAGCGTCAGCCCGTTCAATGTCGTCCTGAACCTGTTTGTGGACAGCACCGGATGCGTGGGCACCGGCCTTGCTTTCGGTCGTGCCAGTCTGCCCCAACACACCCTTGCTGATTTCTTCATTCAGGAATCGCATCCGGCGTTCATGGATGTCATTGGCACCCGCACCGTTCTTTGGTTCCTTGAAGTCGATCAGCATGCCTTGCGGGATCATGGCGGCACAGTTGCCCGCAATATCCGTAATCGCCCGGAACAGCACATTCCGGTCCTGTTCGGATGCATTGGGGCCGTATGTGCCCACCCGCATGGGTAGCCCGTAATTCTGGACAAACAATGCCCAGTCCCGGTTGGTGAACAGCTTGAACATCACTGCCCACACGCAGGCGCGCGTCAGACCACTCTGGATTGTCAGTCCCGACCAGGACGGATGGCGATGCACAACAAACTTGCTGGCCATCATGTCGGTCAGGCCAATCTGTGCAATGCCATCGGGTATGGGGCTGCGGGCTGGAGTAGCATTCTCATCACGGATCAGAACGCTTTCACCGTCCTCGTAACTCACCTCAAACCAGCGCTGCGGTCTAAAACTCATGCTCTGCGGATAAAAGTTCCCGGCCGCGCAGTTCCATTCCATTTCATGGACAGAAAAGCCTTTGGCCAGAGCATCCATCATATCAAACAACGACCGGCGCAGAATGCCGCGCTCCACCCATGCGCGCACAAAATCAGCATGTTTGACATGCTCAGGATCGTCTGACGCTGGAGTAACGGTAATCGGTAACTGCGACACAACCCGTTTGCGTGTGTTCAGCACGCCAAGGTAATGCAGATCCCGCCGCTCTATATGCTCGGCCAGAATTTGCCATGCCTGACTATCGCCCTGATCCGCCTGCGCCATGAGCGCACCAATTTTGGCTGGTGTCAGTTCGCCAATCGGTGTGGCGACCACAGCAGGGCGCAGCCCGGTCATCCGTGCGCCAGCAACGTCTCCGGTCAGATCAGACGCACTGATCGGCTGGCCATACTGGTTGATGAGCTGCGCCATGTGTTCAGGAGTCCTGAATAGTGGTGTTGAGGGTCTTGCACTCTTCAAAGAGCGCTTCGATCTCGGCCGCCGTGGGGGCCGTGCCCGAGGTGGAGCTTTCCACCGCCTTCACAATGGTGGTGACAATGGAGGGCACTTCCTCCGCAGCCGCCACGACCAGGCCAATAATGTTCACAATCATGGACGTGTTCATGGCTTACTGTTCCTTGCTGGCGGCAACACTGGACAGTGCGGCCGAAATGGCTTTCTGGAGTGCGGCCAGATCACTCTGGGCAGTCGCCACATCGCTGCTGCTGATCGTGGCGCTATTTTCCACGGCCGTATTCAACGGCTCCAGTGCAGCAATGGCAGCAGCACTGGCGGTCTTGATGTCGGCTTTAACCGTGGCATTCGGTGTGCCGAATTTTCCGGTCACATAATCAGCCGCAGGCGTTGCCAGCACTTTGTAGGACGCATCCGTGTCATAGACGGCGGTGGTCAGCTTGGCCTGCGTTGTCTCACCGCAGGCCGCAAGGCCAAGCAGCAACCCAAAGACTGCAATCTTTTTCTTCATCTTTCCCGTTCCTTCAGGTCCAAATGTTATTTGTGCGCCTTAATGGCGGCACATTCCCGCGCCATGTCCGTCACAGCGCTACTCCGCCGCGCATTCCAAAATTGTCTGATTGCGCGCCGTAATCTTCGAGCCGGTTGCGCGCATCCGGCGTGTCAGCACCGCTGTAATCTGCCCGACCACCCATATTGCGGATCGGATCAGGCACTGCGGTGTATTCGTAAACTTCGGGATCAGCCCGGCTGGCGGCATAAGCCAGCGCACCCGCAACGGCAGCGTCACCATGGCGCTTGTTGCCATCCCTGCCAGTTGAGCGGCCTTCCGGCACCCGGATCACACCGCGTACAATCTGAAGGCTGCGCAGATCATCGTGCACGTCCCTGTCGGCTGGAACGGTAATTAAACCGTCTTCAAAGGCCGCTTTAAACGGAGGCATGTTGTCACGGTACCAAGCCTCAGACAGCATCACGACTTCCACGATGCCGCCATAGCGCTGCATGGTGACTTCCCCGAGCCACTGGCCGTTACCGCGTCCGTCCAGCTTCACACCACGCAGCATGGGCAGGCGGTCCAGAACAAACCACAAGATCTGCTTCTGCTGCTCAAATGGCACATTCCGTAGTTCCAGAAGGAAGGGCGTGCGACGCAACAGACTGCGCTCAATGGCCACTGGCCAGAACACACTTAGGTCTCCACTCCGTGCAAAATCTTCACCCAGTGCATGGGGTGTTTTCTGGTCTAGTAGCTCCAGATGGGGCAACAGCTCGGTTTCGCAAAACCGCTTTGCTTCCGCTACGCGCACATGTTCGGGCAACAGGGTAAATTCTGTGGTGCAGCTCCAGCGCACAACGGGCACGGGTGTAGTGCGCGCTTCAATGAGTGCCAGAGGAATGGCGCTACCAGCAGAAGCACGAGGGATGCAGAACAACTCTTCATCTGCAGCATCACCATAGAAGTCGATAATGGACTGCCGCCACGCGGCTTCACCTTCAGCCGACCAGACCTCGCCAGTGCGCTCGCAGATTTTGTGGTAAAGACCGTCTGCCAATGCGTCATCCAGTGTGACACGCAACAGTTTGTAAGGTTTTCGTCCCGCTCGGATAGACTGAACCAGCACGTTAAACGGGTTGGTATCGCCATTATGGGTGGAAATGACCAGGACACGCCCACCCCACATCAGAAGGGCAAGGGCAGCCTTTAGCAGTTCGTCAAGATCGTCATGGAAGGCAGCTTCGTCAATAATAACTAGCCCCTGCATACCGCGAAGCGCACGGGGCACAGATGGCAGGGCAAGGATTTTGAAGCCGGACGGCAGATCAATCCGGAAAACCTTGCAGTCTTTTTCCGGGTGATCGGGATCATGAAAGACGCTTTCATGAACCGTTGCGGTAATCTTGTGTATCTGGGCCAGATGTTCGGCGCAGTAGTCGATAAACTCCCGCGCCATGTCCAGATTGTAGCCGATGTAAAACACATCCATACCACCGGCGTCTGCTGCGGCAGCAGCCGTTAGAGCAGCCCGATAGCTTGCCACCCATGAATACCCGATACGACGCGACTTCTCGACAACCGTAACGGCCTCAATGGCCGTCGTAGCCATAAGCTCCGACTGGTAGGAGAGAAACAGACTTGCAAATTCACTCTTTTGCACGCTTCACCCCGAATGCGCCTTCCATCAGCGCAGCTACGGTTTCAGCCGAAAGCCCCTGTTTTTTCGCAACCTGATTGACTGCTTTTTCAGCCTGCTTCCGCAGGCGTGCTTCTGTCTGCTCCTGAATTTCCTTGATGAATTCAGCGTCTGTCTTACTCGCACGGGTCAGGTGGTCTAATGCTTTGGCAAGAGCTTCCACCCCCTTGGGGTTCCCCCGGAGCGTTTCAATCCACGACGTATCGGTTTCACCCTCGCCATCGGCAGCCATATGCAGGTCAAGAATGATCCCGTGCAGAAGCTCAATGTTTGCGCGGGCAAACTGCGATGCCCCGCCGTCACCCGTCCTTTTGGCCAGCGCGTCCGCCATTGCTCTGGTGCGGACCAACTGCGCAGTCAGCTTCTCACGCTTGTGGAGATGCCTACCCAGAGCAGATCGGCTGATGTCCGTAATATCCAGCTCCCGAAGGGCTGTGATAATCTCATCAATCGAATGCCCGTGTGCACGCAGGCGGTCGATTTCATCACGGATTTCCTCTGGCAGCTTATCCACGGATGACGCCTTCCCCATGGTTATCGAGCCAGAGAAGCAGCCACGCCGGTGATACGCTGCAAGCCATCGGCCACGCGCGAACCTGTGGCTGTCAGCACTGCAACCCACACCTCTTCATGCGGGGTTTCCGTGGGAAGCTTTTCCACACGCATGCAGCCCTGATGTTCCAGCCACCCCATGTCGGTCCGCAGCGTGTCAAAATCTGTCACGCAGCCTTCTGCTTTCAGCACGCGCAGCAGAACAGGCTCTCCCATGCGACCGTCACTGATTTCCTTGAGTGTCTTCAGCACCCGCAGGCGGCGGTCTTCCATAATAACCTGAGCAACGCTCATTGTTTTAATCCCTTCTGGCCTGCACATGGCCACTTATGAGCAGGTGCAGCAGCTCGGTGTTGCGCTTGCCATCCTGTCGTATTTCATCAAGCTGTCCGCTGATCACCTCAATCACCACTTCGCGGGCCGCGTGGCGCTCACTCAGGCGAAAGACCCAAAAGAGAGCGACCACTGCAACGGCAAGGGCGAGAACACAGATCAGCAGCGTGATAACTGGCGGCACTCCCTGTGCCGCTCCTGCCATTTGCAACATGCCCGGCCGCTCAGGCGGTCGGAGTGGAAGCAGCCATCACCACAGCAGAAGTCGCAGCGATTGCGCTGGCGGCATCGTCATCCGTGGTTTTGGAGGAGGTTGCTTCAACGGTGCTCGCTGCATCCCCCCCCTGATCTTCAACCGAGGTCGCGTTGGGTGTCGCTGCGGTAACCGCTGGAGCCGTCACTGTTACGGCAGCAGGGACAGGCGTTGCAGGGGCAACCTGTGGCACCAGAATGCCCGCAAGGTCAGCCACCGCAGCCTTAACATGCGTCACAATGGCGTCCTGTGTGGGGAGTGCCACGCCCAGAGACTTGGAGAGGGTGACAAACTCGGTCACGGAAGCGGCCACAACCGGGTTGCGGGTTTCAAAATTGGCAAATGCTGCCTGCAGGTGGTCCACCCCGCCATCAATGGCGGTCACGGCAGACTTCACTGCCGTCTGGGCAATGGAAGCACTGGTCGCAAGCTTGCTACCGGCAATGGAGGGGACAATGGCGTTCAGAACGCTAAACAGGGGCGAAATGAACGACAGGAGGAGAGCTTTATTCATGTGAGGAATAGCCTCAAAAACAACGGTGCGTCGCCGCCGTAAAATCCATACCGCTCCGCGCGCCCGCGCAGCGGAAAACCGCTACGCCAGAGCCAATGCGTCCAGATCGGAAAGAGAGGCTTTCACCCGCCAGTTCAGCCGGTTCAGCCAGCCGTCACCATTCTCCATGAAGCCACGGAAACTCCGATAGGCAAGCTCCTGTCGGGAGGCGAGAGCGTAAATCATAAGCCTGCGCCACATTGCCTGCTTATTCACAGCGGAAAGCGTCAGCGGCCCTAATGCACCATCCGGTGATACACCCAGATCCTGCTGCAACTGCACCGCCCATCCGCGCGCAACAAAGCCAGCAATGGCTTCCAACCGCACGGTATCCAGTGCTCTCAATGTGGCTGCACCTATGTCGCCATCAATCTGGCTATCGGGTACGCCCACAATTTGCTGGAACTGTTTAGCCGCGCGGGACACACCGGCATTAAACCCAAAGTCAAACAGCATCCGGTCAATGCCCACGCCCACGGCATCCGCATTCAGCGCGCGCCAGTAATAAGCGCGGGAAATTGCCATGAAGGTTGCATGGTCAATCCGCTGCATGATCTGCGGCGTGACCAGATCGGCCGAACCCAGCCAGTGGGCCATTGTGGGGGCAGAAATACCACGCATGGACCCCACCAGTCGGCCAATGCCAACAATGCCGGATGTCCAGTTCCCCGGATCACTCCGGGTAGCCGAATACAGCCCCTCTCGGGTTTCAGTATCCGGTGCGATTTTTTCGAAGTTGCTGTCCATGCCTGCGACGATACGCGCGCATGGAAGGGGGCGGGCAGACTGTCAGATAACAGGGTGTATCGTCAGAAGAGGGAAATTTGCCGTTCATCAACCCGGCATCGGGCACGCGGGGCACACACGCGGGTGCCGGTTTCTCTGGCACGCTTCAGGGTCGCGTAGATCTGGCGCTCACTCAACCCCGTGCGTGTCGCCATTTCTCCAACTGTCATGCCCGCATTGCGGTAGCATAACACGCGCCATGCCTTGTGCATGGGAACATCCCAATATCCGGGGCCAAAGTAGCTGCAAATGGCCCCGGCCAGTTCATCACCATACATCTGGGTCAACTGGCTGGTGTCTGCCCGTTTGGGCACATACATCCGCGTCCCGCCAAATGCCTCCAGAAATGCCAGAACCGTGTCCACTCCTGCGGCGTCAACCAAGCATTCAACGCTCTCAGGCACATCGGACACGGCTCTCTTCCTTCCAGATTTTTCCAACAGGATTATCGCGGTAAACGCCTTTTCAGAGGCTCTTAAAATATGCCTCAAACGGCATATTTGTACACTGTTCTCCCATTTTAAGGGTTTTTGCCCGAATTGTCTTGATTTTTACTCAATCCATTCCGATCTGGCGCGTTGCGCCAATACCGGAACGATCAGCACAATTCGTCAATGATAACCAACCCCTGCATGCCGCGCTGCGCACGCGGTCCGGCCACACCACGATCCAACTGTGCCTCACGACCGGCTTTCCAGCCCTTATTGGCTGCATCACTCTGGCCACGCACTTTTTTGGATTGCCGCAACTTGATCTCTTCGTCTGATGTGTAGGTTTTTTGCTTGAATTTTTCGATCAGGGCTTTTTCATGAGCAGAAATTTTCATTGCCTCTACTCGGCTTTGAACACCCATGACCCAACCTTCACAGAACGCATCAGCTTTCGCGGTCCTATTTTTGGGAAGAGTCCGTTTATCCAGAGCGCGGATAAAATCCCGGCGCTGTTTGCGAAGCTGCCGCGCCAGAACATCGTACATATACGCGGCAATTTCACAGCGTGCCGATACCCCAACAAATGCAACCTTTTTGCGCGCATAAAGCGCCTTGCAACCCATGGCCATGGTAATCACCGTTAGCAACCAGCCCATATATTCAGGGGGGGCTGATGCTGAAGACAGCACTGAGTCTGCCAGCGTCTCGCCAATATCCAGCAGGTCTATATCGTCCTGGCACAATCCGTTCTCAGCCATAAACCGTTGCGCCTTCTCCAGCGCAAGGGCCGCCTCATGCGGGTTAGGCGATTTGGAGAGAGCGAGCAGCTTCTTCAGCCGCTCCATAATTTTTTCATCCATGTGACACCGTGCCTTTCTCCATCCGGCTCTTCCATGCCTTGAGGGCTTCAATCACCTTGCGGCCCTGTGGTTCGTCCAGGAACTCTGGCGCGCTCACACTCACGCACCGCTCTACAAAGGCCCGCAGTGCCTCCTTGGAGCCATCCCCACGCAGCATGGGCCTCATTTCCCGCCACAGGGCATAGACCTTGCGCACCCATGGCTTATGGTTCGGCCTGGACGCCTTGAAGCCCAGCCGCTTCATTTCGGCCAGCACATCATGCAACTGGCCAACAGAGCAGGCCGTGCTGGAAACATGCCCCGTCACGCGCTGGAGCAGCGCGCGATAGGTCACATCATCCAGCCCCAACTGGCGGCGTCCAACATGAACTTTCTTCACCATGTCAGAACGGCCCGGAGTGGCTTTGTTGTTGGAAAGCATGTGAGGTTTCCGGGTCATGATGCCACCTCTTTCTTGGCAAAGCGCGGGAGAAACATATCAGTCAACTTGCCAGTGCTGCGGTCCAGATGGCGGGCAATGCCCGCAACATCATGCAACAGGTTAAAATCGTCTGCGTTTTCCAGACGGGCGAAGTCCATAGAGCAGCCGTTGGAATGGACTGCTTCCAAATCCATACTAATCCCCTCTGCCACATCCCAACCGGCGCTACGGTTACCATTGTTCATATACAGTGATGCTGCACGCGTACTAATTCGTCTAATGATAGCCCGCTCTTCAGGCGTGGCAGTGAATTTTACAGCCATCACACCACCTCCAAAGAAGAGAACTGGAGCCGGATAGCCTGCCAGTCCTGGTCCCGCGTTTCCCGCCAGTAAAAGCGCAGGTACGGCTTACTGCTGGAAACCTCAATGCTGTTCGCCACAGCTTCCATAACATCGGGCCAGCGCGGGTGTGTCAGCTGCACTTTGCGTACCTGCTGCAAACGGTCCACGTTTACACGTCCCGTCCGTTCATCCGGTTCAAACGCAGCAGATAGAAGCAGGCGAATATCCGGGCTGACATTCTCGGTCAGATCATCCAGCACTTCTCCCATCAGGGCTTGCGCCGCCATAATGTCAGACGTGACGCGCCGGAAGTCGGCAACCGACAATTCAACCTTAAAGCAGCTATCCAGACTCTCTGCCTGAAACGCTCCCCGTGACCCTTTGCGCTTTTTGACCCGATACTGTTCAAGCAACGCGGTTTCATAGTTGCGGGCTTTTTCAAACATGCGCCGCTTCTGCTCAACCATCAGTTCGTGCAGGGCTTTGGCATCGTTCACCAGTTCAATGGCCAGATCATTGGACAACAGCGTGGTCGGAGCCATCCGTTCACGGGGCCACGGGCCAGAGCAGGTCATAACCATGCCTTCCATGTTAACGCTCATCCTACGTCTCTCCTGTTCATTCCTGAGTAATATGAAAAAAGGTCTTTGGCGGCCCCGATCAGGCTCACACGCAGTTTCTCGACTGCTTCAAAAGCCTGCTGGTCGGGCATGAGGTCCGTCATGCCGGGCACGGCGTAAAACTCGCCGTTAAAAGCCCTGTGGCGCAGGTAGGTTTTTATGGCGTCCCGTGTGCCGCAGCACAGCGGGAGCGCACCATCGGGAAAACCCACGCCGGGGTGCCACTCAATCCGCCCGTTCCGCTGGACCCACGCGGTGTAAATTTCACCAGTCACACGCGGTGCCATCAGTGCATCGTCCCTTTGTTAAGGTTGACCGGCAACAACCGCATGGTGCGCTCAATGTTCGCCTGAACCATGGAAAAATGGAGAACACTGACAACAGCCAAACTCCATGCGGCGTCATGCAGCTCTTTCATCATGCCGCCATTGCCCTGCGTAATGCTGACAATCTGCGCCATATCCTCGCCAATGCGATCAATGACACTGGCAAGGGACAGCGTGGGGTTCTTCTTCGCCATGTCATCCAGCGCCTCTCCCATGCTTTCAAAAATGGCGGGCAGGTTCCCAACTGCCGTGCAACTCCCGCTCATGGCCGCACCTCGACAAACTCGGCATCAATAATCTGCGGCATGGCCTGCACGGGAATACGCAGCAGGAAACAAGCTGCTTCCAGTTCATTGGCCATGCTATTCAGCCAGTCAGCGGCTTCCTGCCGGTCATTCTGGTCCAGAATGGTCACAGGCTTGGGTAGGGCATAAAGCTGTGCCCCATTCCGCATGGAGCGCAGCACCTTGTCGATTTTCTCAATGGGGGTCTGTGATGGCATCAGAGTGTCTCCATCTGCGCGAGAATTTCACCTGCGGTGGTATCTTCGGGGTAGCTTTCAAAAAACTCACGGATCACCTGCCGCCGTTCATCCCCGGCAATGTGGGTTTCATGCGTCAGGACAAAAGCCAGATGGCTTGCCGTGGCATCCGTGGGGCTGCTGCGCAGGAAGTCCCGAATATCGCGCAGCAGGGCACGGTGGCGTTCGGGCTGGGCAAAAATGGTGCTGTCAACAACTTCTGTCAGAACGTCAGACGGCACGGGCATTTCAAGACTGGACATCGCCGCTGCCTCCTTTCATACGAATTTTCGGAAACTCGCCGGTCATGTGTTCAGACCAGGCGCATTCAAGGTCTTTTCTGGTAATCTGATCACGCTTGTTCACACGGGCAATTTTGGTGGCGTTGCGCAGCACCTTGCTCATGCTCCGCAGCCCACCTTCGCGCCGCCCGATTTCCTTGGCGTAAAGCTGCACCTCTTCGCCCTGCACACCGTCCCACCCAGCAAGAATGGCGCACATGTCTTTCTGTCGGGGCTTATTGATCTTCCGGCGCAACCCAATTCGGCTGAATAACTGCGCATAGTCCGCCGTGCGACCTAACCCATCAAACTTGGCATTCAACGGGGCATTCCCCATAAACACTACACCCACCTTTGCCTGGTCATGAATGGAGCGGATTTCTTCAACCGCCTTGACGGAAAGGTGCTGGGCTTCATCAATAATCAACACCGCCTCCGTCCCTTTCAGGCGGCGGATAATGGAACGGATACGGCGCTGCCCTTTGTCATTGCAGCCCAAGGTTTCAGCAATTTCCAGCAACACGGCGGAAGGGCTGGACAGGCTGGGGTCCGCAGTAATCAGGAACACATTGTTAGTGCGCTTCTGATACTCCTCCGCCGCCATGGTCTTTCCGGTCCCGGCATTGCCGGAGATCACGGCCAGATCAACGTCATACTGTGCCGTTTCAATCAGGTTCATGATCGTCCTGGCCGTTTCCGTCATGATAAACCCCGGAACAACAGGCCGCTCAGAGCGGTTCCGTTCCTTGGTTTCCTGCGCCTCCAGCCACAACTGGAGCTTACCGGCCACTTTTTCATTATCCCCGGCATAATTGCCGCCAAGGAATGAACTGATCACCGGGCCAGATACACCGCATGCTGACGCGATCTGTGTCAGGGAGAGCTGGTCACGGTCTTTACGGTCCCTTACGGCGTCACGCAGGCGTGCGTGGTCATTCATGATCTGTGTCATGCGCAAAAATTTCCTCGTTTACTGGAGCGTTATCGGCTCAATTTAGTCTTCGTCAGTATCCACAAGTCGCAGGGAGCGCTCTGTAGGTCGCATCTGCTCGTTATACTTGGTCAACCAGTCTTCTTCTTCGTCATCATGATGCGCCACGGCAGCGTTGCCATGACTTATCGGAGACTTTGGCCGAAGTGGTCGAACAACTTTGGTTTCTGGCAAATCTGGCTCTGTAGTCTGCACATCACCATAAATGCGGGCCAGCTCATGTGCGTTTACCCGCTTTTCAGCTTTCTCAAGGTCTTTTGTTGCCCTTCTAAATGCCTTGAATGCGCGGCTTTGTGCCTGTGCTGCCTGCTGGTCGTTAAACCCTGCCTTGGCAAAACAGGTCGCAGCCCCCAGATAGGTGCCATCAATCCGGTAGACATGCAGATCATCATGCAAAGCCTGCGGGTCAAATCGGACCACAACAGATGTTCCCCGATGCTGAAGCAGGAAGTCCGAAAAATAGCGGTTATCAGATAGATTTATCACACCATCCCGGCGTGACACCGTGACGCTTTCCGCAGCCATCAGGCAAAGCCGATGCATTTCTTCCGTTGCGGTGGTAATCGCACCCCGATTTGCGGCCTCCTGATAGCTTTCCATGAAAACATCATCAAAGCTGCGCTTTCCCTGACACACATCTGAACGCCGTCCCAAACGGGCATTGTGCTCACGGATACCCTCAGACACTACCTCCAGAAATACATCCAGCGGCACCGCTGTAGACCCGTAATTTTCCGGCTTCGCCATAGGCGTATTACCAGTATAAGCCCCAGCAAAACGCGGGGGCTTTGCCAGATCACCAGCCAGATCACGCCATGCCCGTTCAATGGGCTTTGAGCGTCCGCTGTATGGTGTAGCCCAATGCACTTCAACACCCAAAAGAGGTAGAATGCCCATAGGCTCATCCTCCCGTACCTTGAAGCGGTAGCGGTTCTGCACGCCGCCCGTCAGCCACTTGCTGGCAAAGTTGCGCCCGTTATCCAGCCAGCATTTTTTCGGAACACCGTATTTGGCAACCATGTCACCAAAGGCCAGACGTACGCACTCCTTGTTTTCAGAAACATCTACCCGCCAGGACAAAATCTTGCCGCTGTAAATATCCTGAAAGCCGACTAAAACGGGCCTGACAATCATCTCCTTTCCGTTTTCAATCCATTTCACAAACACGTCGAACTTGTGACCATCCGCGTTGACCGCTTCCAGCGCATGGAACACGGCGTGGTCACGCTTCTGGGCAGGGAACATAACCTTTAGAGCCTGCTCTCCTTTCCGGCACAATGTCAGCAATTCCGGGGGCAGCGTATCCATGCGGCGTTTGAGGGTTTTAGCCGATGGTAACTGCCATCCCCGATTTTTAGCCAGCCCCTCAAGCCTACGCATGCAAGCCGTAAAGGTAGGCTCTTCCAACCGCAGGTAATCGGCCTTGAGAATATCCCAAGCCTCTGTCGGGCATTCAACCTGCTCGGCACGCTTGGCATAGTGAGGGGCCAATGCTGCCAGCCAGTCACACTTATTTAAGCCTCGCACGTCCCGATACCAATTCATGATAGTGGTCGTGCCAACACCCTCCATCTTGGCAATCTGCATCACCGCCATTTTTTTTCGGCACCCGGCATCCACCAAGGTCTCAACAGCCATAACAATACGGTGTGCCTTTTCCGCACGCGCTTTCAGGCTATTCGGCAAGGCATCATAGCGGGTCCAGATGTCCTGCCGCTCACGCATCGCCGTATCCTGTTCAACAACCTCGGCATCTTGCGTTTTTACAGCCAACGCAGCGCGTGCAGGCAAAGGCAGCACAAAAGGCGTAAATTCATAACCGCCGCCCGCTCCCTTGCGAACGCGCCATGACTTCCCTTCATTTTCCGGGGCAAGCCAGTTTTCCGCCTCAATACGGATGTTAATTCCGCGCTTTGTGGCTGGAAGCCCAGGTAAAGCCATTGCAGCCAACTCGGCTGGAGAAAACCATGGAACACTATTCAGCATCACCGCCCTCCACGCACCATCTGCCTGCGCAACCCGCTTTCCATGCGAGCGAGTTCCTGCTTGCGTTCACGCACTGCTGCCAGCTCGATCATTGGCAGGAAGCGCCGCTCAATCACTGTCCAACCGCGTGGCTGAACAAGAAATTCCACTAAACGCCGGTCCTGCGTGGCCCCCACAAGGGCGTCAAAGCGAGGCACACTGATCTGGTGGCCATCCCGCTGCACGCTGGCGTAAGCATTCAGCATATTCAGGCTGACAGGCCGCGTCAGAATGTCACTCATGCGCTCTGCCACTTCCGCACGGCTCAGGCTGCATTCGTCCAGCGATACCGCTATGGCCCGCGCCAACTGCGCCTCAAACCCGTTGCCCCGGATCAGAAAAGGATCAAAGGCGGCAACCGGCTCTGGTGGCGTCCAGTCCAGCAGAGAAAGCTGACGTTCATCCTTCCGGGTCATGCCACTCTCTCCATACTTCCAGCCGTCTGACGTAGTGTGGCGTCAGCCCGAACAATTTCCAGAAAGATTTCCTCAGAGCAGTCGAGTGCCCAAAGAATGTTGAACAGCACGCTGATTTTAGCACCCTGTAAACCGCGCTCGATTTTGCTTATAATCTCATCACTGTGCCCGCATTCGTGAGCCAGACGCTCGGCCGTCCAGCGCCGTTTGAGCCGCTCCCGCCGGACGATGCCGCCTATAGCGGAAGCCAGTGCATGAGTTCCTACCTTATTCATGCGGCTTCCCTCCCATCATCCAGAGGCAGCCCCGGCGCAATGTATTCCTGAAACCGCATGCGGGTGGCGCTATCAGCTTTGCCCCAAAGGTCCATAAGCTTTTCCAACATGGTCGGCGGAGATTTTTTGGGCTTCCCCTTAATCTGCCGGATGATTTCAGAGACATTTTTCACAGCAGGCCACTGCGCAATAAACTGCGCAATCTGTCGCTGCATGTCGGGAGTTTCACGGGCCAATGCATCAAGTTGCGCGCCACTTGCCGCGATCCATGTATTGGCAATTTTTTCCCGCACATCCGTCATAATGCTGGTATAACGGGCAACGGAACGCCGAATTGTTCTGGCATCCAAACCGAGCTTCTGGGCAGTTGCCTCGGTAAAGGACGGGATCAAGTGGACAAGGTTGTCCACTTGATCCGACTTCCGGTCCCCACCGTGTTTCGTTTCTGGGTGGAGTTCCTCGTAAACCTCCTTACGTCGCGCAAGAAATGTTGCCCTGTCGAGTGGGCTCAGTTCCCGGCGGCATATATTTTCGTCAATTTCCAGCAACTTCGCTTCAAGCTCTGTGGCCTTCACCACAACAGCAAATGCTGTTTCAATGCCCGTCAGAGCCAAGGCCCGCATGCGGTGTGCACCAGCAATCAGCCGATACCGCTTGCCAACTTTCCTTACTTCAATGGGGGTGCGCTGCCCCTGTTCCTGCATACTGGCCGCAATAACGGCCGCAGCATCATCATCAATCCCACGCAGGCGCTCACCAACGTCAATATCTGCGAGTGGAATAGACACGACCGACAGAAGTGGTTGAGGTGCAACCATGTTCATGCTGCCACCTCATTTTGACGGTGTGTGCTGCACGGCATGGCAGTAGGAGTTCTGTCAGCACGGAATGAGACAGGAGTTCCATCAGCATGAAACCGATCTGGCCACACTTCATGAGGCTCACGCCCAATCTGCTTGGCAATTTCGCGTTCCAGCGGGACAGAATAACCCGGTTGGGCAAGTGCCTGCGTAATTGCATTGGAGTTGCGCCCAAGGTGGCGGGACAACGCAGAAAGGCTGCCCCACTTCTTGCGGAGCGACGCTTTTACGTCCTCCACGTGCATTCCTAATGGCTTTCGTGCCATAATAGCCTCCTAAACCGGGGCGATGGCAGTCGCCCCTCTTTTTGGTCCCCACGCCGTAGCTTTCGCCCGGCCTTTGCATCCGTAGGGAATGAACGTGAGCATACAACCTAAAAGAGGCATTGCAACAGGAAAGAGTAGCTTCCCGCTTCTTTTGTGTGGATATTCTGTGAATAACACCGTTTTTATGAACTATAACAATGCGTTAGAGTTCTGGAATACTCGAAATGTCTAATTTCCCGGCTGAAAAAAAGAACTGGGAAGTCTCTGGTGTCCCTGAAAGGCTTCGTGATGCTGTTGATAAGGGTGGTGGCTACAACACAATAGTAAAACGGTCAGGCGTCTCCCCAAGCTCTCTTAACGAGTATCTAAAGGGGCGTGTCCTACGAATAGATACAGCAGCTCGTCTAGCGTTTGCCTGCGGAGTCTCTCTTCAATGGCTGATTTTTGGCACGGATGATGCTGAGGCGGCCGTTTCCGGGACAGCAAACGATGATACATCATTGATAGATTATTATGATGTTGCAGCCTCGGCAGGTTTTGGAATGTCCTGCCCCGACACACCGCAACCCGAAAAAGTGTCCATTTCCCGCCATTTTCTGCGCTCCGAACTCGGTCTAAATCCGTCAGGAACAATCATGCTGCAGGTAAGCGGGGACAGCATGGAACCTACCATGCGTGCCGGAGACAAGCTGATAGTAGACACAGAGCGCCGTCAGTTACTCGATGGCATACATGTTATGGTCGCTAGCGGAACCTTGCTCGTAAAACGCCTTTCCGCCGGTATGCACGGAACGGTCCGCATAATTTCCGATAATGATCGCTACCCCACACAAGAAGCAGAAATCAGCCGTTTCCGCTGGGGCGAACCAGACGGCGGAGACGCTATAACAATAATAGGCCGCGTAGCCTACAGATTACAGGCAATGTCATGACCGAAAATAGAAATAATACTGTTAAAATAAATAAACTAATAGCTCTTGCGTCAACTCAGTCTGTAATAATAACTGATCTAATAAGTGCAGTTTTAAAACTTCAAGCGGAAATTCAACGCAGAGATAATAGTATTTTTTCTACATTTGCCCCCAGAGATTCTTTCATGGATGAACTAAGGGTGATGAGTGAACAACTTGATGCTCTTGTAGAGATTGCATCTGATGACGATTAATAACAATACAGTTTCACTCAATGCCGAACGTGTACGTCGCGGATTGCAATCTTTTTCGTCTGAAGAAGGAAGATATGCTAAAGGAGGAGGGGGAGGAAACGATGGCATGGACGTCATAAAATATCGCCTAGAAAGCCTTGAAAAACGCTTTGATCGGCTAGACGTCCGGCTGGATAAGGTGGATGTGAGGCTGGACAAGATTGATGAGCGCCATGACCGCGACTTTCGCGTTATCTTCGGTGCGCTCATTGCAGTAGCTTTGGGTTTGGCCGGATTGATGGCCAAAGGATTTCACTGGCTTTAATGGAGCTTTAAAAGGGTCTTAAAAGCTCCCCCTTCAGAATAGGGTTCTCAATAGATTGGGTTCCATATTTGGTGTCCTTTTGGCTAAAATGCCGCTCAGGTTCCAGACACCACTCACCGGCATAATCATAAGAGCCACCAACCGCCAATTATGTCGACACCAGCGGTTTCCCTTGAATTTTCATCCCACGTAATCCCTGCTGGTCCCACGCAATCCCGTCTCACCTGTTGGTTCCATTCCGTCTGTCCCCTTACAATGGGCACAAAGTGCCAGGTGAAATCAAGCGCACCTGTTTCTGTATTGACCCGCAGGGATGTAATGCAATCACTCCGCTGATTGGCAACAAACACAAACTTCCCGGACGGATCAAAACTTAAGGCTCGCCCGTAATCAGCATGTACCCAGACTTCATCAAACAAAGTGATCGAACCGTCTTCGTGCACTTTAAAGCAGGCAATGGCATTGCCTAACCTGTTGGTAACGTAGAGAAATTTTCCTGTCGGATGCAAAATAATTTCAGCGGCAAGTGTACTTCCCCTAAACTGGGCCGTGACGGTTGAAGCTGTTTGCTTGACCTGCATGGCCCCTGTCTTGGCATCATAATCCGCCACAACCACACGGGAATCCTGTTCCCCCAGAATGTAAATAACCTTCCCGTCATGGCTAAAGCAGAAATGACGAGGTGCAGAGCCCGGTTCCATGCTCAACCAGGGTTTTTCTGCCGGTTTCAAGGTGCCGCTTTCCATATCAAACAGCCACACATAAACCCTGTCCAGCCCGGCATCACAGGCCAGAACAAACTTTCCGTTCACATCAGCTTGAATCATATGCACATGAGAGCCGGAGTGATCACTCACCGCATAATTACCAGGAGGGTTATCTGCTGCCCGTTCTGGCATTTTAGGCCCGGTATTGTGCACAAGATCAGTCAACAATCCCAGACTGCCATCATCCTGAATGCGCATGACGGCTGCACTGCCACCGGTATAATTGGCAATAAACAGATATTTGCCCGATGGATGCACACTTAAATGCGCAGGATCTGCCCCGCCACTACTCATGACGTTTAACTTGGTGAGCACCCCGGTACGGCGATTGACCTGAAAAGCCGTGACGGATCCCGTATGTCCGCCTTCAAAATCACTGATTTCATTAACCGTGTACAGGCTGTTCTGGTCAGGAGAGAACGCCAGAAAAGAAGGATTATCCGCAGGGATGACGTGCCCCAGTTGGGTTAGGATACCACTCTGCTGGTTCATTTCAAATAAGGTTATGCCAGTTGCATTACTCTCGGCCGGGCCTGAACGTGTATAGCCACCAACATAACATAAAATGCGTGGTCCAGTTTTTTTTGCCGCTTTTTCCGGGTTGGCTTTGGGTAACGCAGCTTTGGGAATAGGGGCGGGAGGGGGAGCGTTGTCTCCAAAGGCTTTTCCAAAATGAGAGGCAAGACCTAATCCCATGATGGAAAAACCAAAAACTCTACGGCTCAACATATTATATTTATGTTTCATGTCTTATATTATTACAGGTCATACTGAAATAAGCAAAAAACAGTTTCCAGTGTAGTACTACCTGCGTTGTTTATTTCTGTCTTTTACCGTCATGCCACTTTTTCAAGGCATCCAGAGTCTCCAAAACATGCTGTTCTGGTTTGTTGCTGGTAAAACTCAGTAGAATAGTCCCATCTGGTGCAATAACATAAGAAGTGCGTTGTGAGAGTAAAGTATGATGCTCTGTGTTAACCGAGTGGTACAGAATAGCTGTTAAAGCTCCCGGGTCTGCCAGAACAGCAAATTTATCCCGGCATTCCACTTTTGAAAACTCTGCGACCCTATCAGTATTCCCCGCAGTTATGCCAATAAGCGTAGCTCCAGCAGCATGGAACTGCTCTACTGCCTCTGCAAAATCATGCGCTTCCTGTGTGCAGCCCGTAGTAAATGCGGCGGGGAAAAAGTAGAGGACTACAGGTCCCTGCGCGAGAGCTGTTTTGAGTGAAAATGTAAAGGGTTCGCCAGCCAGAGCACCCCGGAGTGTAAAATCTGGGGCACTGCTTCCCTGGGATAAGGCTGCATGAGCCGCTCCAGCGCCCAGACATGTACCGACTGCGACAGAAAGCGTGACCAAAAAGCCTGATACGGCGTTTAAAAACGTTGTCTTCCTGATCACGCTAAGCATCCCATATGTTTTCACTCCGGCAGGGGAGCGTACAAAACTGTGCCTGTGAACTTACACCTAGCTCTGCTCTTGTTCAGCCATTTTTGTTGGAGCGGCCTCATGCAGTGTAATCACCGGCCAGAATGTTACGGCTATGGCATTTTGTAAATCCCTGAGTTGGGTTTGTATCCAGCTCATATAGTCATGCAAACCACGGATGATAATTTCCTCAGCTGTCTGGTCCTGAAGGCTGGCCCGAAGTTCGGCCACGCATTCCAGCAGAGGTGAGCAGAGCTGGCGCAGGTTGTCATGGCTTGACAAAAGCGTGAGCGTTTCGTCGATCTGGCGCAGATTGGTGCTCAGAGAGCGCGGGAACCCATCATTCTTGAGCAGAAAGCCAACAATATTGGCAGGTGTCAGGGTGACAGGGCGCAGCCTGCGGAAGGCATGGTAGGCTGCAGCCGAGCGTAATACGGATGTCCACTGCGTCAGATCAATATCGGACCCCGGCGCTTCAGACTGCGGCAGCAGCATATGGTAGCGGATGTCTATCAGCCGGGTAATCTGATCGCTCCGCTCCAGAGCTTTGCCCAGTCGGTAGAACAGCCAGGCCTGATCACGGTACAACGTCCCTTCAGCAATCCCAAAATGGGTTTGACAGTCCTGCCTTACCCGGGTGCAGAGTTCAGCCAGATTGTGGTCTGCCATATCTCCGTTTTTGAGATTAAGCAGGTTCCGGGAAAACACATTGAGCTGTGTCCATAGTTCAATAGAGACAAGAGGACGGACCGCACGTGCATTTTCGCGCACTTCCTGCGCAAGCGAGACCAGTGATGAAGGGTTACGGGTTTCTGTGACATAAAACGGCACGATTTCCGTGTGCTGTGTGGTGTTGTGTATCCGCTGGAACAGGCTTTCATCCGAGTTGATGGCCAGAATGGAATCCCAGGCCGTCTGCCCTTCGGCGTTACGGACAAAGGTTTCCGTAACCTCCAGAAGGCGGGCCAGATTTTCCATGCGCTCCATGTAGCGTGCAAGCCACATCATGCATTCCGCATAGCGCGATAGAAGGGGAGTGGGGGAAACAATTATCATGATGCCATGACCCATGTATCTTTTGAACCGCCGCCTTGGGATGAGTTGACGACCAGTGAGCCTTTGCGCAGGGCAACGCGGGATAATCCTCCGGGCATGACCCAGACAGAACGGCCTGTAACCGCAAAAGGTCTCAGGTCAACATGGCGGGCTTCCACCGTATCTCCACAAAGTGTTGGTGTAACAGACAGGCCGATTGTCGGCTGGCTGATGTAATTCGCCGGGTTATGACGCAATTTCTGGCTGAAATCGTTCAACTCCGCCTGTGTGGCCTGTGGGCCGATCAGCAGCCCGTACCCGCCAGATTCACCAACGGGTTTGACAACAAGTTTGTCAAGATTAGCCAAGGTGTACGCCAGTCCCTCCGGCTCTGCGCATATATGTGTTTCCACACTGTCCAGAATAGGGTCTTCATCCAGATAATAGCGGATAATGCGCGGCATATAGGCATAGACGGCTTTATCATCCGCAACCCCGGTACCCAGTGCATTGGCCAGTGTGACATTGCCGCGCCTGTAAGCCTCCACCAGACCGGGCACCCCCAGAAGACTATCAGGATTAAACGCAATCGGGTCGAGAAACTCATCATTGAGACGACGGTAAATGGAGTGGACAGGTTTTGGCCCCATAACGGTGCGCATGAAAACCTTGTGCTCATCCACAAACAGGTCGCGGCCTTCGACCAACGGGACACCCATTTCGCGCGAGAGGAACACATGCTCAAAATAGGCAGAGTTATAAATACCGGGGGAGAGCAGAACAACCTGAGGGTCGTCAACACCTTCTGGGGCGACCTCACACAAGGCGTTATGCAGGCGAGAGCCGTATTCCTCCACCGAGCGGATGGGCAGGCCAGATGCCAGATCCGGCATGAGCCTGAGCATCATGTGGCGATTTTCTATGACGTAGGATACGCCAGAAGGCGTGCGTGCATTGTCTTCGAGAACCAGAAAGCGGCCCTGCTGGTCACGGATAAGATCTGTTCCATTGATATGGACATAAACCCCACCAGGCACGTGTAAACCAACCATGGCCTGACAGTAATTGGCGTTTTGCAGCACGAGTTCGGCTGGAACCACACCATCCTTCAGGATATGCTGCTCATGGTAAATATCATGCAAAAACAGGTTGATAGCCTGAATACGCTGTTGAACTCCACGTTCAATATGCTGCCATTCTTCGGCGGTAATCATGCGCGGAATAGCGTCAAAGGGTAAAATACGATCAATGGCTTCCCTGTCCGTATAAACGGTAAAGGTGATGCCCATTCTGTAAAGTTGAGCTTCGGCCGAGGCTGTCCTGTTCTGGAGTTCCTGTATCTGCAATGCGGACAGACGTTTTTTCACGCAATCTATGAGGGGCGGAGCAGGGGCTTTGCGGTTCATCAACTCGCAGAAAAAATCGGGAGTGGCGTAGTTGTCCAGCAGTCCGCGTGTTGGGGGAGGGGCAAGGTCTAGGGCGTTCGTCATTAAAGCCTCCCTTCTGGCATCCAGGATAGGGCCCTGTCTGCCAAAACGTTTCGAATATGCATTAACGGAGCAGGATTTCCGGCATTTGCCAAGCACAAAATACGCACTCGCATTTTGTTTGCATAAACCCGCATGGGTCCCTTGCATGCGTTGCACGGAGTGATATGATTTTGCGCTAAATTATTGTTCTGATACCAAACAGATATCGGCAGCCCACGGCGTTGGGTTGCACCATGAGCAGGGCCCTTATTTCTGATGAGTTCACAGGTAACGCTTTTGCACCGGACCTGCTACCGTTACGACCGCCCCGTGGCTATGGGGACTCAGACAATACGGCTACGTCCGATGGAAACCTGTCGCACGCCTATTGAATCATATGGTTTGCATATTCGACCAGAAGGTTTCAACCTGAAATGGGAGCGTGATTCGTGCGGAAACGATGTGGCCTGCGTTGGTTTTCTGGACCGGTTGACACATTTTGACATCGAGGTGTCTCTGGTCGCGGATATGACCGCCTACGACCCGCTCCTGCAAACTCTGGCCCCCGATGACCATAGCGACATGCCTCTGGAGGAACATTCGGCACAGCCCGAATGCGGGGATGAGGTCAGAGATTTTCTCTCGTGTTACCCTGTAGGAACAGGAGGAGACATGCTGGGAGACATGATGGCCATGAACCGGGGCATTGCCAGAACAGTCGGCTACCAGCGCAGGCTGGAGCCAGGCGTATGGTCTCCGGAGGAAACTCTTCGTCGCAAAGTGGGTTCCTGCCGTGACAGCGCGTGGCTTTTTGTCAATATAGCCCGGCATCTGGGATATGCTGCCCGGTTTGTCTCGGGCTATCTTATTCAAAGTGCGGGCATGGCAGACGGAGCGGAAGTCCTGACCGGGGAGTTGCATGCATGGGCGCAGATTTTCATTCCCCAACGCGGCTGGCTGGGGTTTGATACGACATCCGGCCTTCTCGCCGGGCAGGGGCATATTCCTCTGGCCGTTGCTGCCAGACCGGAGGACGCAGCCCCTGTTTCGGGGCTATTGGACCGATGTGAGGCAACTTTCAATGTCTGCATGAAGGTCGAGCGTCTGTTTACCTGATAACAGACGCGGTAAAGCATTTTTTATGAGCCGTATGCAAAGGGTGGGTGCGGGATGAAGCGTTTTACCTGCCAGTCCTGTGGGCAGCTGGTTTTTTTTGAGAATACCCGTTGCGACCAGTGTCATGCTCCTTTGGGCTATATGCCCGAAACGGCCAGCCTTGCGGCTCTTGTACCTATGGAGAAAGGTCTTTACCATCCATTAGGGCAGGATAAAGAGGGCAGCGCGCGTGCTTTTTGCGCCAATCATGCGTATGATGTCTGTAACTGGTTGACACCAGCCTTGCAGGTCCATGATGCGTTCTGCTTTGCCTGCCAGTTTAACCGGGTTATTCCCAACCTGAACATTCCGGGCAATATGGAACGTTGGCGTAAGCTGGAAATTGCCAAGCATCGCCTTTTTTATACTATCCTCAGATTGAGGCTTCCGGTCAAAAGCCGCCAGCAGGACCCACAGGAAGGGCTGGTATTCGATTTTCTGGATGATTCGCCCCAGAGTTGGCCACCGATCATGACGGGGCATAGCCATGGCGTTATTACCATCGCAACCAAAGAGGCGGATGATGCCTACAGGGAGCATATGCGTGTGGAAATGGGAGAGTATTACCGTACTCTTCTGGGGCATTTCCGGCACGAAATTGGTCATTACTACTGGAACGTCCTGATCCGTGATGGCGGACGTCTGGAACAGTGCCGGGCCGTATTTGGTGATGACCGGACAGATTACCAGAGTGCATTGCAAAAACATTATGCGCGTTCAACCCCGGATAACTGGCGGGAGCATTACGTCAGCCACTATGCCATGTCGCACCCATGGGAAGATTTTGCCGAAACATGGGCGCATTATTTTCATATAGTCTCCACACTGGAAACGGCCTTATCTTACGATATGACTATTGGACCCATGGTGGATGGCAAGTCTGTTCCAACCCACAGGTCTGATCCTTACCTGCACATGCCGTTTGATGACATCATGGAAGCCTGGCTGCCTTTGACATATGCAGTCAACAGTCTGAACCGCTCCATGGGACTGGCCGATTTTTACCCTTTTGTGCTCACAGCTGGTGTAAGGACAAAACTGCGTTTTATCCATGACGTCGTCCGCAATGTACAGCGGGAGAGTAATCAGTCATCAGGATTATTGTAACTGGATTTGTGAAAAAAGAATTTCATCGTTCAAAGTCATAATGACGTTTTTGGCGCGGCGGGACAGTAAAAGCACCCTCAGGGTCTGTGAGAGAGGCACAAAGGGTGCCTGCGCCATGATCTCCCGGTCAACGTCTGACCATGCGTGGTTGCTTGCCTCCCTGTCTGTCAGGGCCAGCATGGCGGCCTCTTGCATTTTCCGGTCGATTTCCGGGTCACAAAAGCCCGAATAATTGGGGGAGTTGTCAGAGTTAGGGTGAAAGGTCTCGCAGGAAAACAGGGTTTGCAAAAAACTGGAAGCGGAAGGGTAGTCGGCATTCCAGCCTGCCAGAGCTATCTGAAAATGGTTTTGTGTATTCTGGATGTAGGTAAACGCTATGGCAGGGCTTATACTGCGGACTGTCGCCTTGAAGCCGAGCATGTCCAGCGTATTGCGTATATCCTCCGCCGTGGCGCTGCCGTGTTCTTCGGATGGGACAATAATGGTCACTTTCTGCCCTGCCATACCGCTTTCCTTCACAAGTTGGCGGGCCACATCCATATCCGGCTTAACCCAGTTTTTTGCCGGATGTGTCGGTGAGGCACCCTGAGTGTAAAAACAGAACGGCTCATAACCCGGAGTGCCATCCGGCAGGATCTGGCATAGGGGCGAAGCCACGGCCGGGCCACCCCGGTAAATAATCATGGCATGCCGGTTGACCGCGTAATTCAGAGCCTGCCGAACCTTGAGCGATGTAAACGGCGGCTCATGCACGTTGAGCATGGCAAAGTAGGACAGGAGCGGGGCGTAAAGATGCACCTGACTGGCGTAGCGGCTCCCGACTTCCCCTAAGCGGTCCAGCGGAACATTTTCGTACATCCAGTCCGCCTGCCCGTTTTCTACGGCAGTAACGGAGGCCTCTCCATCCAGACCAAAGGAAACCTGAACCTCATCCGGATAGGCTGCGGGTTGTGCCTGATGCGACCATTCGTGAAAAAATGGATTACGCTCCAGACGTAACAGGGTGGTCGGGTCATACTCCGTAATGCGATAGGGACCTGTTCCGGGTATGGGGGTGTTGCCCATGTCATGCGCTGGAGTGTCTGCTGGCAGGATAGCAGCATGCATCCATGCCAGCCGGTCCAGAAACTCCGGGTCTGGGGCGTTTAAATGGAAGATGATCTGCCTCGTCCGGGCATCCGTTTCCACCCCACCATCCAGTGTGCATGTGATGGGGTTTTCCAGACAGGACCGGGCACCAACAATGGCCCCGTAATATGGTCCCGCGGTTGGACTTCCTACCTTGAAAAGGCGACGGAAAGACGCCGCTACATCATCAACCGTAACGGGCTTGCCGCTGGAAAAATATAATCCGTCCCGCAGGGTCAGGCGATAGGTGCGTCCGTTATCCTCTGGGAGGGGTACAGCCTCAACCAGATTGGCAACGACCGGATGCGCACCGGGGCCAGAAAATTTGGGATAGGTCAGCAGTGTGTCATACACTGGTGTTTCAAGCACTTTTGTCAGAGCAATGTAAGATATTTGCGGGTCGAGTGTGCCTGCGTCACTTTGGGCGAGAATACGCAGCGTGCCTCCCTTATGGGCTTCCGGCTGCTCATTTGTGGCCCATGCGGGGGGCATGGAGCAGGCGAGCAGGCCCAAAGTCACCATATAGGGGCGTAAAAAAGGCATCCATTGTCTCATGCCCAAAGTATGGCGTGCTTTGCGGCGCTGTTCAAACTGGAAATGGGCGGGGTATCCGTGCTGTCCATTGCCCTGCTCTGTTTCTCCCGGCTTGAATCCGATCAATCGCCTTATGCGAGACGTCGCCTGTCAGGACATTATCATGATGCTTTTTCCCGTCTGCGCAAGTTTGTCCAGTGCTACAAACACATGCGAATATTTTTTGACCTTTCACAAAACAGTCATGCCTAAACTGTTTTTTTTACGTGTAGTGTTCTGTTACAGCAAAGCAGGAGGCGAATATGCATCTTCATCAGGTTGTGCAGACGACGCAGGTAAAAACCTCGGATCGTTGGCGTGAGGCCGTTCGCGAACGCTGGCGCATTACGCTGCTGAGCGCATGGGAGCGGGATGCTCTGGTTGAAGGCGGCACGGTAAGGGCCTGTTCTCCACAGGTGGTCTTTTTGCGCCAGAAGCCCCGTATGCTTCGTCATAACGCGGCCTATAAATAATTTTCCTGCTTCTGTCCGTATGTCAGGCTGTTCCGGCAGGTTTACCCCTGCCGGTTTATGCTACACGCATTGCGTTTAAAAAGCCGATGTTTAAAAAACATGATGAATAATGGCCTTGGGCGCTTGCGTTTACCCGGCCAAAGTCATAAGAGGAAGCGCCAAAGGTCGGGTGACCCGCGGCAGTGATTTGCTACAGGGTTAACCCGCCACGTTGTAATTCAGCAAGGGTGCCCGCTGCATGACTTTCTCTCCATACAGCCGTGTTACTGAAGCGCTGGCGTTTGACGATGTTCTTGTCGTCCCGGCTGCTTCCGATGTCGTGCCAGGTCAGACCGTGGTGCGTACGCATCTGACGCGCTCCATCGAGCTTAACATTCCGCTTATTTCTTCCGCCATGGATACGGTAACGGAAGAGCATATGGCCATTGCCATGGCGCAGCAGGGTGGCCTTGGGGTTATTCACAAAAACCTCAAGCCCGAAGAGCAGGCCGAGCATGTGCGTCGGGTCAAGCGGTTTGAATCCGGCATGGTGGTCAACCCGGTTACGGTCGGCCCGGACCAGACACTGGCAGACGTGCGCGAGATCATGCACCGGCATGGCATTAGCGGCCTGCCGGTTGTGCAGCCCGGCACCCAGAAGCTGGTTGGCATTCTGACCAACCGCGATGCCCGCTTTGCGGTTGACCCCACTCAGCGTGTTTCCGAGCTTATGACCAAGGACCGCCTGGTTACGGTTAAAAATGGTGTTGACCCGGATACGGCCCGCCAGCTTCTGCACAAGCATCGGATTGAAAAGCTGCTGGTTGTGGATGATGCCGACCGTTGCGTCGGGATTATTACCGTCAAGGATATGGACAAGGCGGTCGCCCATCCTCTGGCAATCAAGGATAACATGGGGCGCCTGCGCTGTGCTGCAGCAACCGGCGTGGGGGAAGATGGCTTTAGCCGCGCCAAACTGCTGATTGACGCCGGGGTCGATGTTCTGGTGGTCGATACCGCCCACGGCCACTCCGCTGGTGTGCTGGCCGCGGTCGAGCGCCTGAAAGCGCTGGATGACGATATTCAGGTTATTGCCGGTAACGTTGCAACGCCGGAAGCCGCGCGCGCACTGGTTACCGCCGGGGCTGATTGTGTTAAAATTGGTATTGGACCGGGCTCCATCTGCACTACGCGTATTGTCGCCGGGGTGGGTGTGCCGCAGTTTTCTGCCATTTTGGAAACATCTCTGGCCTGTAAGGAAATGGACGTTCCCTGCATTGCCGATGGTGGCATTCGCACGTCGGGCGATATCGTAAAGGCCATTGGTGCCGGGGCCGACGTGGTCATGATCGGTTCGCTGCTCGCTGGTACGGAAGAAGCGCCGGGCGAGGTTTTCCTGTATCAGGGGCGTTCCTACAAATCCTACCGGGGCATGGGCAGCCTTGGCGCCATGGCGCGTGGCTCGGCAGACCGATACTTCCAGCAGGAAGTCAAGGATACGCTCAAGCTTGTCCCAGAAGGGATTGAAGGCCGCGTACCCTATAAGGGCAGCATGTCTGCCGTTATTCACCAGCTTGTTGGCGGGT
This sequence comes from Acetobacter lovaniensis, assembly GCF_014207635.1. Taxonomy (GTDB): domain Bacteria; phylum Pseudomonadota; class Alphaproteobacteria; order Acetobacterales; family Acetobacteraceae; genus Acetobacter; species Acetobacter lovaniensis. Next base: position 4,017 of record NZ_JACHIE010000008.1, on the reverse strand, counting down.
TGAAGGCTGGCATGGGCTACACTGGCTCGCGCGAGATCAGTGATCTGCAGGTCCGTGCCAAGTTCCGCCGCATTACCGGGGCTGGCCTGCGCGAAAGCCATGTGCATGACGTGTCCATCACGCGTGAAGCTCCCAACTATCGTCAGGACTGATCTGCCTTTATGACCCCTACAGCCAGACTTGCCGCCAGTATTGACCTGCTTGCGGCTATGGAGGCGGCACCACGCAAACCAGCGGATGCCGTTGCCAACAGCTTTTTCAGAGAAAGACGCTATATTGGCGGCGGCGACCGGCGTGCCATTTCCGGGCTGGTGTGGGACATCATGCGCAACTGGCGCAAGCTGGGCTGGTGGCTTGAGCAGAACGGGGGCACAGCCAGCCCCCGCATGCTGGCTGGTGCCCAGCTGGTGTTTGATCGTACCCCTATGGAAAAGCTGGCATCCATTTACGGTGGTGGTCGCTTTGCCGCAGGATTACTCAGTGAGTCTGAACAGGCAGTACTGAATGCCCTGATTGGCAGGGAGCTTGAGTGCGCGGATATGCCACGGGCTGTTCGGCTTGAGGTGCCAGACTGGCTGCTTCCCAGACTGGAAGAAACCTTCGGGACGGACCTTGAGGCAGAAATCAAGGCCATGGCGGAACCTGCCTCTCTGGACCTGCGCATTAACATGCTGCGCACAACCCGCTCGGAGGCCATGCACGCTCTGGCGCGCGAAGGGCTGCATGCGGAAGAAACAAAGCTATCCCCTTGGGGACTGCGGCTGGAAGGCCGCCAGCCTGTAACCGCCAGCAAGCCTTTCCGTGATGGACTGGTCGAAATTCAGGATGAAGGCAGCCAGCTTGTTGCCGCCATGGCGGGCGTTGACCCCGGCATGCGTGTTCTGGACTACTGTGCGGGTGCCGGTGGCAAAACATTGGCCCTTGCCATGATGATGGAAAACAAGGGCCATATTGTTGCATGCGATGTTTCTGTCGTGCGGCTGGAAGGCGCTGTTAAAAGACTGCGCCGCGCAGGGGTGCATAATGTGGAGCGCCACCTGCTGACCGAAGGGGACAAATGGGCCAAAAGGCGTGCAGCCTCGTTTGACCGTGTTCTGGTAGATGCGCCGTGCAGCGGTACGGGCACGTGGCGCCGTAACCCGGATGCGCGTTTTCGTACCACGCAGGTCGATCTGGAGGAACTGCTGGTCAAGCAGGCAGCCATTATGGATCGGGCGGCCGCGCTGGTTAAACCCGGAGGCCGCATGATCTACGCCACATGTTCTCTCCTGAAGGCCGAAAATGCCGGGCAGGTCGAACAGTTCGTGGCTCGTAATCCGGACTTTCATCTTGTTGCGTCCGGCTCCCCGACGCTTCCGGAGAGTTTGCGTGAGATGTCCATGATCAGCCTGACACCCGCACGAGATGAGACTGACGGCTTTTTTGCGGCTGTGCTGGAACGACGGGAACAGAAAGACTGAGCATTTTTTACAAAAGGATATTTCCCCACTGCTTTTGCGGTCTATCCTGCCAGTTTGGTGTATAATTTTCATGCCCTTATGCTTTAAGCACGAAAGAACATGGATCACATCTGGCTCCGAGACAGACCCGCATGACCGATAGTGTAATTATTTTCGTCTTTTTTGTGTTGGGCGGCAATATGCTCGCGCAATGGACGGCATGGCGTTTCCGGCTGCCCGCTATTGTGCTGCTGTTCTCGCTCGGGTTGCTTTATGGGCCTGTCCTGCAGGTCATGCATCCGTCGGAAATGATCGGCTCGGCTTTCCATCCCCTTGTGTCACTTGCTGTGGCCCTGATCGTTTTTGAAGGTGGTCTGGCACTTGATTTTCGACAGTTGAAAGAGGCCGGGGAAGGGGTTTTACGCCTGACACTGGTGGCCCTTCCCATTAATTTTCTGTTGGGCAGTCTGGCCGCACATTCTATTGGCGGCATGGGATGGGGACCTGCCTTCCTGTTTGGCTCGATTGTGGTGGTCACAGGACCCACAGTGGTTCTGCCTCTGTTGCGCCATGCCAAGCTTAAACCCCGTATTGCCGCATTCTTACGTTGGGAAGCCATTCTGAACGACCCGGTGGGGGCCATTCTGGCAACATTGGTGCTAGAAGTGCTGCTCATGCGCCCCGGCGAAGGATCGGGTACAGTCTTCACGGCCATTGTCCCCCATATGCTGGCCAGTGCTGTCCTGATGATCGGGTTAGGCATAGGGACGGCATGGTGCATAAAGTGGCTCTGTGTGCGGGATATGCTGCCTGATATCATGAAGTTGCCATTGTTCATTACATTGGCGCTCATGCTCTATGTTGTCGGGACTTTGAGCATGGATGGTGCAGGGCTGATCGCTTCTACCGTTTTTGGTATGGGGCTCGCGAACCTGCGTATCCCGGGTATGAGTGAACTTCAGCGGATGAAAGAGGCGCTGGTCGTTCTCATTGTCTCCGTGCTGTTCGTGCTTCTGGCGGCGGACCTGCAACGCCACGAACTTACTGGCCTTTCGTGGTCTATTGGTGGGTTAACGCTGGCAGTTCTGTTTCTGGTCCGTCCACTGGGCATATGGCTGGCAACCATTGGCACCAGCCTGAGTTGGGCTGAACGGTTTTTTGTGGGCTGGATCGCCCCGCGCGGCATTGTTGCTGCCGCAGTGGCTGGCATTGCGGGTGTCCGGTTGCAGGATGCCGGTTACCCTGGTGCGGGGCTGGTCATGCCTGCAGTGTTCGCCATTATTGCCTCGACCATGATCCTCCATGGTTTTTCGCTTATTCCGCTTGGTCGCAAATTGAATCTCACCCTTTCCAACCAGCCGGCGCTTGCCATTGTGGGGGCAAGCGAGTGGTCCACACAGCTGGCACAGGTTGTGCACGAAGTCGGCACGCCGGTGCTTTTGGTCGATAGCTCCGCAAGGGATCTCGCAGTTGCCCAAAAAGCGGGTGTACCGGTGCTCTGCGCAGAGGTTCTGTCGGAGGAAGGGGCGGAAAGTCTGGAAGAACGTCCGGCGGATTACCTGATTGCAGCGACACCTGACGCTATTTACAATGGACTGGTCTGTGCGCATCTGGCTCCTCATTTTGGCCATCAGCGCGTGTATCAGGTCAGCCCCGGCATTGCCCGTCTGGACCAGTACCGCGGCCTCAGCCGTGAAGCGAGGGGAAAAGTGCTTGGGCAACCGGGATGGAACTTTACCTTGCTGGAAACTCTGGTCAAACAGGGTTGGCGCTTTGTGGCCAAAAACATTACGGAAGAGAACAAAGAGCGCCTTTTAAAGGAAAACAGCGACTTCCTGATTTTCCTGATGATCCAGAAAGGTGCCGCCATTACTGTTGTATCTCTGGAAGATGATGCCTCTCCCCCCTTCTGGGTAGGACTGGTGGCTATTGGCCTTATGCCCCCCCCTAAACAGGAGGAGGCTGCCTAAACGCAGGCTCCATGAATTGTTTGAACTGAGTATTGTGTTGTCATTCACAGGTAAATTAGCAGCGGATGAAGCTGTGAGTGACATATTTTTGTTGCCCGAGCGGCTATGATCCATAGTGATACTCATCACCACAGGATTATTTTAATGCTCAATAGCAATTATGTATGCCCGATTTTGGATACGCGAAGCTGAATGAGCCGGCTTATGATAACCATAATTGTGCTTCGTACGATATCTGTCCGTGTTGTGGAAATCAGTTTGGATATAGTGACGCTGGGTTTTCTCACGAAAAGCTATGCTCAGGACTCATAACTAGAACATGACTGTTGCGGCGAGACAGACAGCCGAGAAAAAGACCGTAGAGCATCTGTCGTAGCGCGTGGCGACACGCCTCCAGTCCTAGAGCCTGCCGAACATGATTTCGATGCAGTTGCGGCTGACCCTGCCCCGAACGTGCCCTCAGTTTTGAGTTAGGGTCTGTGGGTTGTTGTATGCCTTTTTGGCGTGTTGAGCGAAAGCCTCTGGCGTCATGCCATTGAGGCTGGTGTGTGGCCTGACGGCGTTATAGTCGACCCGCCAGGCGTCGATGACCGTCCGAGCGTGGGCGA
>NZ_JACHIE010000007.1 GCF_014207635.1 Acetobacter lovaniensis | reverse complement strand
TCTCCCCTCAAAAACCGGGAAAACAGTCAGCACACGCAGCCACAAAGTACAACCCTTATGCGCCACACTCAGGGCTTAACTGACGACACGCCGTAGGCGGGCAGAAAACCCACCGGAATAACCGGCAGGCAGCGCGCGCTTACTCACATCGATGACCCATATGCTGGACAGAAATCAGAACTAACGACACAGGATGGAAAAATCTCGCCACAGTGGCAGATTTTATGACCTCCGATGATCACCACCCAGCCTTTTATTAAAACTCATAGGACTTTAATTTCCGTATAATGGATTTATTCCGGACATACTTTTTTTCAAAATATTCCTGCCTTTCATGAATATTTGAGCACACCTTATTCATTTCATCAGAAAGTTCATTTTTTCTTTTCGGGGGAAGATTGCTATCCCATTCTCCCGCCAGATACTGACAAATATCCGCATCATGAAAAAATACAGAAACATCATCAGGAAAATCCCCTTCAGTCTTTGCACTGACTGGTGAAATATTCATACAATATAAAAATACAAAACAAACCATTCTGATAGCCATCCAGAAATCAGGCCAGTTTATTTTTTCATACAAAAATATTTTCAATAATACCCAATAATTTTTGATCAATTTCAATCTTCCCCTATACACCATACTCGTGCAATCAAACTGCTTACAAGGGCTTTCCATACTTATCTAAAATCAACAAGGCACCATACCAGAATATATTCCGATCTGGAATCCTGACCCATTTTTTACGATAGAAGATAAAACTTGCAGCGTTATGGCGATAGAAGTTCTATCAGAATAGAACTTTCATCCGGATGATAACGATCAGGACGCCGAATTTTTTATGACTTCACCGCCTATTTCCGATACACAGCGCCGTCTGGTCATGCTTTGCGCCGTGCTGGGCATTATTCTGGGTGGGCTGGATGGAGCGATTGCCAATATCGCGCTCCCCACTATCGCCCATGACCTCCACTGTAGCGAGGCGCAGACGGTCTGGGTCGTCAATGTCTATCATCTGGCAGTTGCGGTGAGCTTGCTGCCTGCTGCGGCTCTGGCGGACACACTGGGCCTGAAACGGGTTTACGGGTTCGGGATCACACTTTTCACAGCAGCCTCCCTTGCCTGCGCCCTTTCGGGTTCACTGGGCGTTCTTATCACAGCACGCGCCGTGCAGGGACTGGGGACAGCCTGCATGGCCGCGTTGAGCGGCGCGCTAGTGCGCAGCGTGTATCCCAGAGCCATGCTGCATCAGGCTTTTGCCATTATTGCATTAGCCGTTGCCATTTCCGCCGCCGTCGGGCCTACGCTGGCAGCAGTGGTGCTGGCTGTTGCTCCCTGGCCATGGCTGTTTCTGATCAACGTGCCGATTGGCCTGATGACGGTTACTCTTTTCCTGCGGGCGGCTCCGACGAGCCCCCGCACTCCACTCTCGTTCGACTGGATGGGCACACTCCTGAATGTGGGTGCTCTTGGGCTCGGTATTCTGGGTGTTGATGCGCTGGGGCAGCAGAAAACCGGACTGGCGATACTTGAGATCGGAACAGGTTTACTTTGCGCCATTCTGCTGTATCGCCAGCAGAAAAAACTGACAACACCTCTGCTGCCATTGGATCTTCTGGCTATTCCGCTGTTTTCGCTTTCAATCCTGACATCAATCTGCGCTTATGCCGCACAGATTCTGGCTTATGTCGCACTCCCGTTTTTGTTCCAGACGGTCATGCATCTCTCCGCCGTAACAACAGGCCTGCTTGTTACGCCCTGGCCTATGCTTGTTGCCATTGCAGCCCCTTTTGCAGGCCGACTGGCAGTCCGGCACCCGGCATCGGTTTTAAGCAGCATGGGGCTGGCGCTTCTGGCGGCAGGACTGGCAACCCTGAGCCTTATGCCCGCACGGCCAGCCTTCTGGGACATATGCTGGCGGATGGCGCTTTGCGGCATTGGGTTTGGCTTTTACCAGACACCAAATAATCTGACAGTCATGACCTCCGGCCCGGCAACCCGCAGCGGCGCAGCAAGTGGGATGATGGCCGTTGCCCGCACGCTGGGCTGGGCGCTGGGCTCCGCACTGGTTGCGCTCGTCTTTGGTTTTTCCCAAGGTAGTGGTGGCGCGGTACATTGCCTGAAACTGGCCACAGGATTTGCTCTTCTTGGCGCCGCGCTGAGTGTCTCACGCCGGATCATCCGCCGGGAGGAAAAGCAGTAGGGAACTGAAGTGGCAGAAAGACCTGTTTTGACAAACCTAATTCTGTAAAGCCAAGGCTCAGAATAGCTTTCTCACATGTCGGGTTAAGCCGGACAAAAAACGCCGGATGATGCCACAGCTCTGTTGCAGCACCGCCGGTTCGGTTTCCATATCTATCCAATGGACATTACGAAAAACCATAGCTGCCAGAGTACCGTCTTTATCTGCACGCAGTATTAAATTATCTGACAAGGAAAATGTTTGAGAAATATTTACATTTTCTTCAAACTCAACATAGACAACACGACTGTCTCTATCAATCTTAACAGAAACCTGCTCGTTAAAATATAAATCCTCCTGAAATTTATCTATATCCTGCGGCACAAGTGATACCAGAGGAACATACTTACAATCTTCCTGATAGATAAAATCCTCTTTTTTCAAACCGGAAAAATACAGGAAGATCAACCGGACCACATTCCCTTTTCCCAGACAGAATTGAACTGGCCCAATATTTATCGTTGGGAATTTTTCCTCAAAACCAGAATTTAATTCTATTATTTTTTGAATTTCCGTTCTTTTATCCCCATAGGATGGAGGATAAACAATTCTCGCACCAAGTTCGTACTGTGAACATGTTATTTCCAAAGATGGAGCCTTGTCACAAGGTAGAAAAAGAAATTTTACCATTTTGTCTCTCTTGCGGAAAATTTGGCCTCCAGTTCCAGCCAGCAGTCTATGCTCTTGGCCCGAGATGCAACGCTGTAACCAGATGTCACGATCATCCTGCTCCGATAATCGGGGGGGAACTCTTTATCCATCTAGCCTGAGCTACACTGTTAATCTGTGGTCGTCTGGTGACGGGACTGCAATTTGCGCCTCCCTTTCTGTCATGGTACATTACATGCGTCATAGCACAAGAGATGCGCAGCACCGTTATCCGAGTATGAGCGATGATGACCGATAACCCATGTTGAATCTTAGGATTCCGAAGGAGCTATTTGTCCGACGTCAGGAACATGCTGACGTGCGCTCTCACTCGACGAACGCTGAATCGTTCAGAAACTTGAAGATGGCATGTATTTTTCCTTCCCTACCCATGCTCTGGAGAGCAAGAGCCTGACAGATTCTGAACGACCCCTTGTAAAAATGTGGCGTGAATTAGAAGATGCCTTCTCGCCCCTAAGGATAAAACAGATTTAACAGGAGGTTCTATTGAAGAAGCTGCTATTTGCCTTTCCCGCTCTTTCTGCTTTTCTGACAGTCCCAGTTCATGCCGCCCCTACGACTGACCTGCCAGATCAGATTGGCACCTGCGTATTCACCCATGTCAAATCCGTTGAAACCCGCCTTCAGGAAAGCGGAGGAAAGCCTGTTCCAGATTCAGGTTCAGCAATTAGTTTTGTCAATGGTGGCTATCAGGTCTCTTACGAACAAATTCCTGAGGTTGATTCTTCTCAAGCCGGCGACAAGGTAATGATGTGTCTGGCCTCTGTTCCTGCCAATTGCCCAGCAGGTGATAATAGAGGCAAAGTTTACACAACAACAAACTTTAGAACCGGACGCTCCTGGACTTTGCCAGACTCCGAACATGACTGCGGTGGCGCTTGATTTGAGAGAACAGGCGCACGAACACGCAGCCACCCAAGGGTCCTAACCCCGCTCCCCATCTGTGTACCATGGGGAAGGGGGGACACTGACAGGGTGGGCCGAAAGGAAATCCGTATGACTGAAAAAATCCTGCACCCAGACTTCCCCCTCAACGCCCCGCCCCCACATCTCTTATTCAAAACGTGAAGAGATCACATGAAGCGTTCTTAGACGTGTCCACCTTAAAACGAACTCCATCCTCCACACACAATGGACAGAAGAAATGACACGATAGGCGTGAGGCTTAATGATACCCATGCCGCCTTAAGCCAACGCCTGTCCCTTCCAATGATTTTGGTATTTTCGGCTGTGATATAGGACGCGGTGTAAGCCATCCATAAAGTGGCCTGCGTCTCGTCGCGCTCAGGCACATCGGAAAGAATGGTATCCACCACGTCAGGAGCAACGTTCTTGGATATAAGAGTTGTGGAGTAGAGACCCACGGCACATAGGCTACCTGTCATTCCAAAGCCTAGCGCCATAAACGCGCAGACAATGGAGTATTCCCGCTGGGAAAAAGCTCCCGCCAGAGACACCGCTGTAAGTGTGACGGACAGCGGAAGGATAGCGCCCAGTCGCCCTTTGATCCTATCGAACGAGGCAGCCGTTTCTTGATAGCCTGCATCGGCCAATGCTCTTTTTTCCTTGGCCAGCCACAGAGCAAAATCTTTATCGTCGGTCATTCTTGCTTTCTCCACGTGGCGATATGCGGCGGTTTTTCACTAAATGCAATATGACGGGATAAGAGCATTCTACCCTGCACTCCGCCTCCCCTGTATTCTCACCACCCGGCTGCACACCAGAGCGCTTGTGGCTCTCAAGGCTGATGCTGCTTATCCGTGTGCAAGCCCGCGACATATATACTCCAAGACGAACAGAACAAAATAACATAATAGTCTGTAATATATGAGGTTTTTGGTTCCTCCAGTTTACATTTCCCCAAACTTGACGGTCAGACTGCTGCATGCATTAGTAAATCAATCTTAGTTGCCTATAAAATCTCCCCACCATATTGAAAAGTCATGTTCATGATCCGACGTATTTTGTTATTAGTTCTGGTAACAATGGGCGGCTGTACATCCGCAGGAGCCAAACAGCAACCTTATGTGACAGATTTCCGGGTCTTCAACAGCACCCGGTATGCCAACGCAGACCATCTCGATAAAGCCGGTCTGGTACCCTTTACATCCGTATACGATGTCTGGAAACTGAAGTGCGACGAAACTCAATGCTCCAACGTGCCAACCGAGAGCGAGTTCAAGAAAACACTTGCCAGCTATGTAGCTCAATTCCGGTCAAGCGCATTCATTGCGTTTGACTTTGAAAATATCGTGATTGACAGAGCAGACTCTGCCGCACAGGCCAATAACGAGATTCAACTCTTCAAAAAATTTATTGCCTGGACGCGAGACAGTTACCCCGAAGCAAAAATCGGCATGTATGACTATGATTTTAATTCGAAGTTTCTCGATATAAGAGCAAAAATCTATCGGGATGGCGGGTTCGATTTCTTTGCGCCAACCCTGTACCAGCGATGGCCCAACCATAACGGCTGGTATGCACACCTGCATGCTGCCGTAACAAATGATCGTGCCATCAATCAATCACTCCCGATATACGCCTATGTCTCGCCTTACAGAGCCGGGGTAACAAAGAACGGTTTTCTCAGCGACACAGAATGGTCCCGCCAGTTGGCTGACGCAAAGAGAGCCATCAACGGCGTGATCATATGGATGCCAAGCTCGACTTCCGCCAGACTGGAGACAGACCAGAGCTGGGAAGAGACTTTGCGGCACATTATATCCAGCAAAAGACACTAGGCTCTGGGTTCATCGCCAGAACATGACTGTTGCCGCGAGACTGATGGGCGACCATAGGCATCGTCGCGCGCTATGCGAAGAAAATACCCGACGCTTACCGGGATGAGATTCGCGCATAGTGGGGGGGGGGTTGGAAAGCGGCACGGATATAGATTCCCAATAATGGAAATTGATACCGTTGATTGCCTTTGGGGATGCTAATTTTTCAGCGGGAGACATGGTATAAACCGCAGAATTCTGCGGCTCAGGAATGGTGGGCGCAACAGGGATTGAACCTGTGACCCCTACCATGTCAAGGTAGTGCTCTACCGCTGAGCTATGCGCCCATTCCTGATGTGTGTGGGCCTTTTATCCTCCTTGCCTTGCAAGCGCAAGCCCACAATAGTGGGAATATGAAAAATTTTGCGTCTTCTTTATTCCCACCCAGCCTGAAGCGGTTGTTTCAGCCTCAGCAGGACATGCAGGAAGAGAGCACAGCCAACAGGCAGGCGTCCCCCAATCCGGTTCTGGTCAACGGCACACCCGCAACCAGCCCCGTGGTGCTGGCCTCCCCCCATTCGGGGCATTTTTATCCGGAGACGTTTATACGTATTGCCCGCCAGCCCCTCGACATCCTGCGAAGTGGTGAAGACAGCTTTGTGGATGAACTGGCCCTTGGTGCCCATAATCTCGGGCCACCGCTGCTGAGCGCCACCTTCCCCCGTGTGTTTTGCGATGTAAACCGCGCGGCATGGGACCTGGACAGCCGGATGTTCCATGGTGCCATTCCTTCCTTTGTCGCACCCTCTGAGCAGGGGCTGGCGGGGCTGGGTTCCATACCCCGTATTGTTGCAGACCGCCGCCCCATTTACCGGCAGCGCCTCCCCTTTATGGAGGCCGCCTTACGTATCCGCCATTACTGGATGCCCTACCACGTTGCCTTGGCTGATCTGCTACAGGCCGCCCATACGCGGCACGGCTTCTGCCTGCTGCTGGACCTGCATTCCATGCCCGATGCGCCACAGGCAGGCTCGCCCGACTTTGTGCTGGGGGATCGCTATGGCACATCCTGCACGCAACGCCTGACAGATCTGGCGGAGCAGACCTTGCAGGGACTAGGGTTTAAAACCGCCCGGAACGCGCCATACGCAGGCGGCTATATTACGCGCCATTACGGCCGCCCCACCCGGAACATGCATGCCCTGCAAGTAGAAATGCGGCGCAGCCTGTATATGGATGAAACCACACACACACCGCATGAAGGGTTTGCCGCCTTGGCAGAAGCCCTGACCATTCTGGTCGCTCAGGTTCTGGCGCATTTTCCCGCGCAGGAAAAACCAGCGCACAATTCTGGCTGACATGACCCCGCCAGATATTGAAAACAGGCCCACCCCACCACATCTGTGCAACCGGAACAGGCAGGGATGCACGACCCCATCAGGCGTGGCATACACTGCCCATATACAGAGTTTATAAGAAGTAACAGGGCTCAGTAGCATGACAGAAACACCCCCCAACGCCACGGCACATCAGGGAAGTGAGACACGCGAGTTCAGCGCCGAAGTGGGGCGGCTGCTCGACCTGGTTGTGCACTCACTGTATTCCGAGCGCGAAATCTTCCTGCGTGAACTGGTCGCCAACTCAGCGGACGCCACCGATCGCCGCCGCTTTGAAGCCCTGACCGATGCTGCACAGGCCCTGCCCGAAAACGCCAGGATCAGCATCAACCCCGACAAGGACGCCCGCCTGCTGACGATCAGCGATGACGGGTCAGGCATGAGCCGGGATGAACTGGTCGCCAACCTTGGCACCATTGCCCGCTCTGGCACCCGCGCTTTTGGCCAGAAGCTTGAAACCGCCAAACCCGAAGACCGCCCAAGCCTGATTGGCCAGTTTGGCGTTGGTTTTTACGCAGCCTTCATGGTGGCGGACAAGGTGGATGTTGTCTCCCGCCGGGCCGGGTCGGATGAGGCATGGCGCTGGTCGTCCGATGGCAAGGGGGCCTACACGCTTGAACCCGCAACACGCGAAAAAGCGGGAACAGACATTACACTCCACATTAAATCCGATGCGGATGAGTTTCTGGACCCATGGCGTCTGCAGGCCATTATTCGTAAATGGTCGGACCATATTGCATGGCCCGTGACCATCATGCGTGATGGCAAGGAAGAAGCCGCCAACGAAGGCACGGCCCTGTGGCGCAAGTCCCGCAATGATGTGACGGAAGAACAGCTGGAAGAGTTCTACCGCCATATTTCCCACAACTTTGACAAACCGTGGGATACCCTGCACTGGCGTGCAGAGGGCATGATGGAATTTTCCGCCCTGCTGTTCATCCCCTCCTCCCGCCCGTTCGAGTTTGGCGAGCAGACGCGTGAGAGCAAGGTGCGCCTGCATGTGCGCCGGATGTTCATTACCGATGATGCCGAAATCCTGCCCCCATGGCTGCGCTTTGTGCATGGTGTGGTGGATACGGAGGACCTGCCGCTCAATGTCTCACGCGAGATGTTGCAGGCAACCCCCGTTCTGGCCCGTATCCGCAAGGCCGTGACCACCAAGGTTGTGAACGAGCTGAAAACCCGCGCCAAGGACGCGCAGGCCTATGCAACGTTCTGGGACAACTTTGGCCCCGTGCTCAAGGAAGGCATGTGGGACGACCCCACCTATAAAACCGATGTGGCAGCCCTTAGCCGCTTCCGCTCCAGTGCGGTGGATACCCTGACCTCGCTGGACGATTACATAAGCCGCATGAAGCCCGAGCAGGACGCCATTTACTACGTAACAGGCGACAATGCAGACGTGCTGAATGCCTCCCCCCAGATTGAAGGCTTCAAAGCCCGTGGGGTGGAAGTGCTGCTGCTGTCCGACCCGGTGGATTCCTTCTGGCCGGAACGGCTTGGCACATATGAAGGCAAAAGCCTGCGCAATGTGGCACAGGGCCTGAATGACCTTGAAAAATTTGGCGCACCAGAAGCCAGTACCGCCGAAAAAGCGGATATGGACACCCTGCTGCCAGCCCTGAAAACCGCTCTGGGGGATGCTGTATCCGACATCCGGGCAACGGATCGTCTGGTTTCCAGCGCCATGGTGCTGAGTGCGCCAGAAGGTGGGCCGGACCTGCAACTGCGCAAGCTCATGCAGCGCAGCGGGCAGGACATTCCGGACGTAACCCCTGTGCTGGAACTTAACCCTGCACACCCCATGATCCACTCTCTGGCCCAAAAGGTGCAGGCAGGGGATAAGATTGATACGCTGGCCCATATCCTGCTTGATGTTGCCAGCATCCAGAATGGTGAAACACCAAAGGATGTTAACGCTTTTTCCCGCCGGATCATGGATTATCTGACTGGTGGCACACAGAACGCCAACACATAGTAACGTCACGCTGACTAACCGTAAGGGAGCGCGCTCCCTTACGCCCGCAAACCAGAACGGCTGGGGCCAAGGCTCCAGCCGTTCTGGTTTTCAGGGCTTTTCAGTCTGTTTGACTGCATTCCACACGGCGTCCAGCTTCTCCACGCTCTGGTCCTGCATGCTCAGGCCATCCTGCGCCAGACGAGCTTCCACCGCCTCGAACCGGCGGGTAAACTTGTCACAGGCCTGACGCAGGCAGGCTTCCGGATCCAGCTTCAGGCGGCGTGCAAGGCTGGCGACAGAAAACAGGACATCGCCCAGTTCATCCTGCATTTTTTCCCGGTCATTCTTCTGCATTTCTACCGCAAACTCGTTTATTTCCTCATGCACCTTGTCCAGCACACCGGAAACATCAGGCCAGTCAAACCCGACACGGGCCGCGCGGGATGCCAGTTTGGAAGCCCGCAGCAGGGCGGGCAGAACAGGCGGCACACCCGCCAGCGCACCGGGGCGCTGCGCTGCCTGCCCCCCGGATTGCGCCAGACGTTTGCGTTCCTGCTCCTTGATCTCCTCCCACTGCCCCGGCATGGCGCGTGCGGACAGTTCAGCCGCTACGGGCTGGGATTGAGCAGCACTCCCCAGCACATCCTTGCCAAAGGTGACGTGCGGGTGCCGACGGATCATTTTTTCCGTCACAATTTCCGCCACATCGGCAAAAGCAAATTTTCCCTCCTCTTCCGCCAGCTGCGCCTGATAGACAACCTGCAACAGAAGGTCCCCTAGTTCATCGGGAAAAGCCTGCCAGTCCTGCCGCTGAATAGCATCGAGCACCTCATAGGCTTCTTCAATGGCATAGGGGGCTATGGTCTGGTGTGTCTGCTCGCGGTCCCACGGGCAGCCTTCCTCCGGGTCGCGCAGACGCGCCATAAGAGCAAGCAGCCGCTCAATATTCTGCGCGGCCTTGTGCCGGTTCTGTACGGCATCCACAGGGGAGGTTGCGGGGGATTGTGCTCTGCTGGTCATGCTCTCTGCCTGTTCTGGTGGCCTGCCGCGCGGGCAGCGCGGGACTTTATGTGTTAAACATTGTGCCATAATCCTGTGCCGCGTCTATGCGCTTGCAGGCAGAAAGCCTAATCTACAGCCAGAAACAGGAGAGGAAGGCATGACACAGAAACCCGTTATCTTTATTGATGGCGAAGCAGGCACAACAGGGCTGGAAATACGCGAGCGCCTCTCGGCCCTGCCTGTTACGCTGTTTTCAATCGACCCCGCCCGGCGCAAGGACCCGGCTGCCCGCAAGGACGCCATGGCCGCAGCCGATCTGGTTGTTCTGTGCCTGCCGGACGATGCCTCGCGCGAGGCGGTGCATATGGCCGCAACTCTGGGTGATGCCGCCCCTCGCCTGCTGGATGCCAGCACCGCTTACCGCACAGACCCCGCATGGGTTTACGGCTTTCCCGAACTGGCAAAAGGTCAGGACCGGGCCATTGCCAGCGCGCTGCGCGTGTCCAACCCCGGCTGCTACCCCACGGGAGCCATTGCCCTGCTTCGCCCGCTGGTGGATGCCGGGGTGCTGGATGCCCACTATCCGGTCTGCATTAACGCGGTCAGTGGGTACACCGGGGGTGGGCGCAGCATGATTGAGGCGCACGAGCATGAAGGCGGGCCAGCGTTTGAGCTGTATGGGCTCAGTCTGGAACACAAGCATGTGCCCGAAATCCACCAGCACGCCAACCTTGCACGGCGTCCGGTTTTTGTTCCTTCCGTCGGGCATTTTGCGCGGGGGATGATTGTCTCCATCCCCTTGCATCTGGATGACCTGAAAGGCCATATCACCGGGAGTGATCTGCACGCCATTCTGCACGAACACTACGCCGGACAGGCCCATGTGCGGGTTATGCCACACGAACCCAATCTCTCGGCCGAGGCTCTGGCAGGGCGCGACAACATGGAACTGCGTGTGCATGCCAGCCCCCGAAACAGACAGGCCCTGCTGACTGCCCGTCTGGATAATCTGGGCAAAGGTGCGTCCGGGGCTGCGTTGCAGAACATCAGCCTGATGCTGGGTTTGAAAGACGGTTGAAAACTGTCTTGAATTTTGAAAGGTTTTAACAATCATGAGCAATCGAGTTGCTATTGTAACCGGCGGGAGCCGGGGCATTGGTGCCGCCATTGCAGAAGCTCTGGCAAAAGACGGGTATGATATTGCCATTTCCTATTCCAGCAGTTCGGGTGCTGCGGAAAAGGTTGCGGAAAAAATCCGTGCCATGGGCCGTAAGGCACTGACCATCAAAGCCAACGGTGCCAGAATTGAAGGCAACCGTGAGGTCATTGCCGAAACCATTATTGCCTTTGGCCGTATTGACGTACTTGTCTGCAATGCTGGCACGTATCCCTACGGCCCGATTGATGAAATGACGGTTGCACAGATTGAAAATATTCTGAATCTGAATGTGCGTGCCGTCATGGTGGAAACCATGGAAGCCGTGAAACACATGAAGGAAGGTGGGCGGATTATTTACATCGGCTCCGCTTTTGGTGCGCGCGCACCTTTCCCCGGTATTTCGCTTTATGCCGCCACAAAGGCTGCCCTGCGTGGCTTTGCCAAAGGCGTGGCGCGGGATCTGGGAAGCCGTGGCATTACAGCCAATGTGATCGAACCCGGCCCGATCCACACAGACCTGAACCCTGAAGATGGAGAAAATGCAGCCCTTATCAGCAGTTTTGTCGCAACTGGCACTTATGGCAAGGTGGATGACATTGCCGCCATGGCTGCTTTTCTGGCCAGCCCCAAAGCATCTTACATTACAGGTGCTGCCCTACCTGTTGATGGCGGACTAGAAGCCTGACGCCACCTATCATTTCCTAAACTTTCGTAATAAATAATAGTTTTTATAACCTGCTCTCATAATCGGTTTATGGGGGCGGGTTTTTTTGTACCCACAAAACAAAATAGCCTGCATACCATAGGTATGCAGGCTATCCCTTTGTGAGGCTTCCCTGATGCTAGAATCGCAGGCTAGGGAAACATCTTCTTTATAACAGAAAATGCTATTATATAAAACGATAAATACAAAAACGGTACAAAAAATATAATAGCTTCCAGATCTCCCATCATGGTCAGAACTCCCCTTTCGATACAGCCTCTTCGGCCTGTGCATCAAACAGGACGCCACCTGCGGCTGCGACCAGAATGATCATGACCGTACCAACCACCCATGCAAAATACCAAGGCCCCTGGTCACCCACAAAAACGGCAAACAGAAGAGCCACCACCAGAGCCAGACCCAGCCCCGCAAAACGCAGCAATGTGATCATGCGCCCTCTCCTTTTCAGTAACTATGCGTATCTTTGATGATATCCGCGGTGCGGACTTTCCCGCGCATCACGTAATAGCACCAGGATGTGTAACACAGGATAATCGGCACAAAGATCAGGGCCACGGCCAGCATACAGGCCAGACCATACTGGCTGGCTGAGCTGTTCCAGATTGTCAGGCTCTGGTCAGGACGTGTGGTGGAGGGCATGAAGAACGGGAACATGGCGGCCGCAACCGTACCAATTGTACCCACCCAGGAACCAAGACCCATCCACCAGGCCATATGAGACCGGTTAGCCCGCACAAGAGCAACACCTGCCAGCATGCTGAACACACCAAGCACAGGCACCAGCCACAAAATGGGATGTGCTGCATAGTTATGCAACCACCCGCCCACCTGCATGCTCACATGCTGCCCCTGCATGGGGTTTGCCGCCATGCCAGGGTCACCCTGCTCAAGCACAAAACCCGATATGCTGCGGATCCATACACCACCGACAAGGAACAGAACAACCGCCGCAATCCCCGCACGAATGGCATAGAACCGTGCCCGGTCATGAATGGGGTTTTCCGAGCGGATCATCAGCATGATGCCACCTTGCATGACACTCAGGCAGACCGCCATAAGGCCGCACAGAATGGCAAAGGGATTAAGCAGATAAGCCAGAAAGGACCCATCCTGAAAATACTGCCCGGTCCAGTTAAAGTGGTAGCCTACACCTTGCAGAATATTGCCAAAAGCTGCGCCATAGACAAACATGGGCAGAAAGCCGGAAATCAGAAAAACCCAATCCCAGCTTGCACGCCACAGGCGGGCTTCCACCTTGGAACGGTATTCAAAGGCCACGGGTCGCAGGATCATGCTGAACAGCAGCAGGATCATGACCACATAGAACACCGAAAAGGACGTGGCATACAGCGTGGGGAACGCCGCAAAAATGGCGCCGCCACCCAGAATGAACCAGACCTGATTACCATCCCAGTGCGGACCAATGATGTTGAGCGCGGTGCGGCGCTCCCCATCCGTGCGCCCCACAAAGCGCAGCAGGGTGCCTACCCCCATGTCCATGCCCACCATCAGGCCAAGCCCGATCAGCAGCACACATAAAAGGCCAGCCCATATAAGCTTGAGAACAACGTAAACATCCATGATGCAGGACCTTCCTTAATGCGCCACAACGGACAGGTGTGCGGGATCTGCATCTTCATGCGGACCATGCGCCTCTGGCCCCAGCCGGGCGAACTTGAACATCAGGTAAAGCTCAACCGCGATAAATATGCTGTAAAGCACAGTAAATCCGGCCAGCGAGAACAGCATGTAGGACACGCTATGTGTGGACGCGGACATAAAGGTTGGCAGACGGTCAAACACGGTCCAGGGCTGCCGACCGGCCTCAGCCGTAATCCAGCCGAACTCGGTTGCCAGAACTGGCAGGGGAATGGACCACATGCACAGTTTGAGGAACAGCGGGTTACGCTCAAGCTGGTTTTTCAGGCTCAGGTAAGACGCCATGGCAAACAGCACGAAAAAGAACACGCCCAGGAACACCATCAGGCGGAATGACCAGAAGGTTACAAAAACATTGGGCAGAATATCGGGCTTTGTCTGCTCAATAACGCTCTGGAGCTGTTCGGGCGCAATGGCGGTTACGTCCTGACCCGGTGCATGACGGGAAGCAAGCAGACCATACCCCATGTCATCCTGATGGGCGCGGAACTCCTCCAGATCAGCCGCCTGGTGGTTTTCTTCATACCGACGCAGAGCACTTACGGCTGTAATACCAGACGCAATGCGCGGAGCAGCAGCATCTTCCAGTTCGATCATGCCTGTAATGGGCATGCTGAAGCTGTGTGTGATCAGGGGTGTGAGCACAAAAGGCACACCGATCTCAAACGAACTTTCCTGCTTTGCATCATTGGGCAGGGCCGCGATGATCCAGGGCTCATAGGGAGGCTTGCTGGTATGCCACAGCCCTTCCATAGCCGCGATCTTGGTGGGCTGGTGTTCGTAATCCAGACGCCCCAGCACATCCCCCAGCGTAATGACGGCAACGGTGGAAAAAATACCGAACAGAGCCGCCATACGGAAAGACCGCGCTGCAAAATCCCGGTGCTGCTTGCGCAACAGGTAGAACGCACTGATCCCCATGACAAACAGGGATGCCGCCACATAACCCGCAACCGACGTATGCACGAACTTGGCCTGTGCGTCGGGGTTGAAGACAACACCAACAAAGCTGTCAAATGTCATCCGCAGGGTTTCGGGGTCGAAATGCGCGCCGTTGGGCATGTTCATGCTGGCATTGGCGACCAGAATCCACAATGCGGACAGGTTGGAACCCAGCGCCACCAGATAGGTAACGGCCAGATGCCCAGGCTTGCTCAGCCGGTCCCAGCCAAAAAACATCAGCCCGATAAACGTGGATTCCATAAAGAAGGCCATCAGCCCTTCAATGGCCAGCGGCGTTCCGAACATGTCGCCAAAAAAGCGGGAATACATGGACCAGTTGGTGCCGAACTCAAACTCCATGGTCAGGCCGGTTGCCACGCCCAGAGCAAAGTTGATGCCAAACAGCTTACCCCAGAACAGGGTCATATCCTTGTACACCTGCTTGCCGGTTACGACGTACACCGTCTCCATGGCAGCCAGCATAAAGGTCAGTCCCAATGTCAGAGGGACAAACATGAAGTGATAAAGGGCCGTTAACGCAAACTGAAAACGCGAAAGGTCAACGACCGTAGGATTAATTAAGTCCATTTTTTTAACCTTATTACTGAATAAAAGCGTTTTTCACTTTCAGCTCTTCATGTCGCTCCCTCCTCCGGGGCGAAAACACGCGTCCTCCACCCTGATAACCCTGTGCATGAACGGAAGCACCGCCTGCCGGTGGGTCATGCATACAATGGTTGTGCGCTCACACCGCTGTACCAGCGCGGCCATGAGGGCCTGCTCCAGAGGAGCATCCAGCCCTTCGGTTGGCTCGTCCAGAACAAGCCATGGTGTGCCGCGTAACAGGGCCTGAGCCACCGCTACCCTGCGCGCTTGCCCACCGGAAAGGCGCAGGCCATCATTACCAACCCAGGTTTGCAAACCCTGTGGTAAAGACTGAATAAACTGTGTAAGTTGTGCTGTTTCCAGCACATCTGCAAGCTCCTGCTCCGTGGCATGTGGGGCGGCCAGCAGGAGGTTGTCCCTGAGTGTACCTGCAAACAGGTGGAAGTCCTGTGCGGCCACACTTACAAAAGCTGCCATATCTTCTGCACACAGTGTGCTCACATCCACCCCGCCAAAGCTGATACTGCCACTATCAGGCACGTAAAAGCCAAAGAGCAGGTTGATCAGGCTACTTTTGCCAATACCGGAAGGTCCGATCAGCCCCACATGCTCACCCTGACGGATGATCAGGTTAGCATTCTGCAAAACAGGGCTTACAGTTTTCGGGTATGCAAAACTCAGGTCACGCACCACCAGATCATATGGTGCGTGCGGGAGGTCTGCCCCCTGCACCACGGGGCGTGGCGCGCTGGGGGGGCAGGCAGCATCCAGCCGCATGGTGGCAAGCTTTGCCTGCGCTGCGGCCTGACGCGCCAGAGGCAAAGGGGCCGCCACATCAAAAGCAGCCAGAACCCCCAGCACCAGCATGGGAACTTCCGCAACACTCAGTTGCCCCGCCCGGCAGGCATTCACAGCCAGAACCAGAACCCCCAGCGCCGTAGCAAAGGTGATAAGGGTTATCAGCCCCCGCGCGGCACTTTCCAGCACATCCAGCTTCCAGCACGCCTTATCCATTCCGGCCTGCTGCACCTGCCACAGTCTGGCCCGGCCACTGGCGGCATCCAAAAGCAGGTATTCCCCCATATTCTGGAGTGTTTGCGCCAGTTCCGCCTGAATGTGGCTCTGCTGTTCGGCCTCTACCCGCACCAGCCGGTCCATTGCAGGGCCAGCCAGCAAGGGGACCAGAACACCGCCAAGCAACAGCCCTGCGGCCAGAAGCGCTGCCGCAGGGAGCGTAAAGCAGGCGAATACGCCTACAAACACAACACCACACAGCAACGCCCGCAAAAAGGGCAGTGCGACATCCGTGTAATATGCCGCCACTTTGTCCGTATCAGAGACAAAGCGCCCCAGCAGGTCACCGCCCTGCTGGTCCACCAACCCGGCAGGGGCAAGCGGGGCAAGGCGTGCGTAAACCCATGCGCGCAAATGCCCGCCCAGACGGAGAGCACCATCATGCGCCACAACCCGCTCCAGATAGCGGGCCAGAATGCGGACCATGGCAAAAAACCGCACACCGGTTGCTGGCAGCACAATATTGAAGGCCCGCGCCACGGCTTGCCCACCCAGCCCTGCAACCGCTGCCCCCGCCAGCAGCCAGCCTGACAGAAACAGCAGCCCAAAACTGGCCAGAGCCGCAGCACAGGCAAACCCTACACCCAGAGCCAGACGCCAGCGCAGCCCTACCGAAAGACGGAAAAAACCTTGCGCGCCACCGGCCAAAGAGTCTTGCGGCATGGTCATGCAACAGTCTCCTTCTGCACGGGAAGACTCTCTACCGTGCCGCCAGCCACATGCAGCAGCACATCTGCCCGGTCAGCCAGCGCCTGCCGGTGCGTTGCAACCACTACAATGCGCCCGGCTACACACCGGCGCAGGGCATTGGCCACATGCAATGCACTCACCACGTCCAGCCCTGCTGTGGGCTCGTCCAGCACCAGAACATCCGGGTTTTGCAGCAAGGCCCGCGCCAGAGCCAGACGGCGGACCTGACCACCGGACAGGCGGCTGCCCCGTTCGCCTATATGCGTCTCAAACCCATCGGGCAGGGCTTCTATAAATCCCAGCGCATCCGCCAGCTCTGCTGCCTGCCGCAACTGCTGCATATCCGCACCCGTCACACCCAGACGCAGGTTATCAGCCACAGTGCCAAAAATCATAAGCGGATGCTGCGGGACCCAGGCCATGCGCACACCATCAAGCGCCATGGGCCGTCCGGATGTATCATACGCTTCCAGACGTCCGGCAACAGGCTGCAAAAAACCTAACAGGGTATTGAGCAGCGTGGTTTTGCCCGCACCACTCGCCCCCGTTAAAACAGTCAGGCGGTTACGTGCAAAATGGCAGGTGACATGCTGCAAAACAGTTGTGCCATCGGGGGTATGCACCTCAAGCCCGGTGCATGCCAGAGCGCCAACACTCCCAACCGGCTGCGGTGTCTGCATACCGTAACGCCCTGCCTGCGCTGGCAGGGCAAACAGTTTACCCATATGCTCCATGGCCGCCCGGGCGTTCTGGCGCGCGTGGTAACTGGCAGAAAATGTCCGCAAAGGCATAAAATATTCTGGAGCCAGCAAGAGAACCAGAAAAGCAGACCGAAAATCCGCAGTACCAGCCAGCAGGCGTGTGCCAAAAACAACGGCGACCAGAGCAATGGACAGGCTGGAGAAAAACTCCAGTGAGGCCGATGTCAGGAACGCCACCTTCATGACAGACAAAGTGGTGCGTCCATGCGCCTCCGCCAGTCTGGTAATCCGGTCCAGACTGTCCTGCGTGCGGCCAAACAGACGCAGGGTTTTCAACCCTCGCAGCGCGTCCAGAAAACTCCCCCCGAGCAGGGACAGTTCCCGCCACCGCCGGTCCATGATGGTTTGCGCGCCATAGCCCACAAACACCATAAAAACCGGCACAAGCGGACCAGTGCAGGCAAGCACGACAAAGCTCCACCCATCCACCCCCGCCACCACCGCCAGAATAAGGAGTGGCAACACCACCATCATGGCGGCAGAAGGCACATACCGGGCAAAATAGGGGACCAGCGCGCGCGCGCCCTCTGTAAACGTGGTCACGATCTCCCCTGCGGGCACACCAGCGCACACCACGGGACCCGCCGCAAGCAGGTGCGTCAGCAGCCGCCCCCGAACATGGCCCGCCACCCGCAGACCCGCCTGCGTTCCCATAATATCAGACGCAAAACGTGCCCCCACCTGCCCCACAAGGCAGGCCAGGATCAGCCCGAACACAGAAATTTCCGTCCCCAGACCACGACCATGGAAGGCCAGATCATCCACAAGATGGGCCAGCAGGATAAACTGGCACACCAGCAGAACAGCCGACACACCGCCACACACAACAGAACCAAGCAACCAGCCACGCACCTGACGGGCCAGTCCCTTTGTCATATCTGCGCCGTCTGATCGGGCGGGTGTGGCGTCCATGGCTCAATACTTACATAATTTTATTAACAATTCCGTTAGTTACATTTATCTGTAACTTTAGTCAAGAGCGATGCGGAGTTGAGAATTTTCTCAACTGCAAGAAAGAGCTACTCTCTCCCCAACCCAGAAAGATATTTTGAACAATTCCCACGATAGCATTTAAATCTGGTTAATATCTTCCATACAGACAAATAAATATGGATATTCATTTATCTTAAATGCACGTTTTGTTTTTCTGTTGTAAACAGATCACTATTTTATCGGTTTTTATACGATTGTGTAGTCCATTCGCCTTCCAAAATTTTCACACAACCGCACAAAAACCAAAATAGTTACATTATTCTATAAATTATCATATGCCTAAAATAATGATCAGCCGCGTCAGATT
The DNA here is from genome assembly GCF_014207635.1 of Acetobacter lovaniensis. Lineage (GTDB taxonomy): Bacteria > Pseudomonadota > Alphaproteobacteria > Acetobacterales > Acetobacteraceae > Acetobacter > Acetobacter lovaniensis. The sequence goes on along the minus strand of NZ_JACHIE010000007.1, from coordinate 163,651 downwards.
TTGCCAAAAACACTGCGACTCATGGCACCTCAACCACAACACGGCCTTTTATTTTGCCATCCAGCAGGTCCGTGGCCGCAGCTACGGCGCCTGACAAAGGGATAACCCGAGTCATTTCCGCCAGCAGGTCCCTGTTCACCAAGAGCGCCAGACGATCCCACATGTCCTGCCGGACCTCCTTGGGACACATCACACTATCTATGCCCACCAGCGTTACGCCGCGCAGGATAAAGGGGGCAACAGTCGCAGGGAACGCCATTCCCCCCGCCAGACCGCAGGCCGTTACCACGCCCTGCGGCTTCATGGATGCGCAGACAGAAGCCAGAACCTGCCCGCCCACCACATCCACCGCCCCCGCCCAGCGGGCTTTTTCCAATGGGCGGGAGGGCATTTCAAAATGCGAACGCGCAAGCACCTCGGAAGCCCCAAGCCTTTGCAGGTAGGGTTGTTCTTCCAGACGGCCGGTTACCGCCACAACCTCATACCCCAGTCGGGCCAGAAGCATGACCGCCACACTGCCAACCCCACCCGTAGCACCAGTGACCAGAACCGGGCCGGAAGCGGGTTCCACACCTTCACGCACCAGTGCCTGTACGCACAGCATGGCCGTAAAACCCGCCGTGCCCAGCGCCAGAACCTGCCGGGCGTCCAAACCCTGCGGCAAAGGCAGCAACCATGCTCCGGGAACGCTGGCTTTTTGCGCAAGGCCGCCCCAGTGCTTTTCGCCCACACCCCAGCCATTCAGCATAACCTGCTGCCCGACTGTAAAATCGGGACTGGAAGAGCGCTCGACCACGCCAGCAAAATCAATCCCCGGCACCATTGGCCATGCCCGCACCACAGGACCACGCCCGGTAATGGCCAGCGCATCCTTGTAATTCAGGCCCGACCAGTGAACACGGACTGTCACCTCCTCGTCCGGCAAGGCATTTTCGGGCAGTTTCCGCAGGGTGGCCGTCTGACCTGCCTGTTCAAGATAAAGCGCATCAAACATCAATTTTTATCCGGCCGAAGAGAACAACATGGCACACTAACTCTTCACCAACGCACGCAAAGCCTCTGGGTCCCGTGCTGACAGAATTTTGAAGTCTTTCGCATGTCATGCGTGACATAAAAAATACAATCCGGAATCACGCTGGCCAGCGACACACTTTTTGTCCATACTGCGGCATTCTAACCGTATAGCGGACGTTCTCTTGCTTCTGTTTATAATGGGTCTGCTGACCCTTGTTCTGCTTATCGTGATCAGTATCCTGATCGCGCTTTCCGAAATCTCCTTTGCTGCCGCCCGGGAAGTCAGGCTCCGCAGCCGCGCAGAAGCAGGAGACCCACGTGCCCAGGCTTTTCTGGCACTCCGCCGCAACAGCGGACAGGTTATAACCGTTATCCAGATCTGCCTGAACGGCGTGGGGATTATGGGCGGTATTGTCAGTTCCGAAATGCTGTCTCCCCCGCTGGCTGATTTTTTCACCCAATGGAAGCTCTCCAACTGGTGGGCACAAAATCTGGCCTCCACCCTAAGCTTTATTTTTGTCACCGGCATGTTCGTACTGTTTGCCGACCTGTTGCCCAAACGGGTCGCCATGAACAACCCGGACAAGGTGGCCCTTGCCGTAGGCTGGTTCCCACGGCTGGCGCTACGGATTCTCTACCCGGTTGTCTGGGTTTTTTCCAAAATTTCCGATGTGGTGCTCAAAGCGCTCAAAATCCCGGCAGCCTCGGCGGTGGAACCCGTAACACCTGAGGACCTGCATGCCATTCTGGCTGCGGGCACCGCCTCTGGCGCCCTGCTCCAGCAGGAACACCAGATGATCGAGAACGTGCTGGGACTTCAGGACCGTTCCGTTACATCCGCCATGACACCACGGGACGAGATCATTTTTCTCGATATTCAGGACACACCAGAGCACAACCACGAAAAAGTGCGCATGGAACCCTATTCACGCTACCCGCTATGCAATGGCGGACTGGATAAGGTGATAGGCTCCATCCGTGCGGAAGACGTTCTGGCCTCGGTCGTGGACCCCTCCACCGCTCCATCGGGCCGCCCGCACTCCAACCCCATCGCCCGTATGCGACGGGACGTATCCTCCGTGCCCGAAACACTGAACCTGTGGGATACACTGGCCCAGTTTGACACATCTGGCGTAGGTTTTGCACTGGTGGTCAACGAATACGGGCTGGTTGTAGGACTGATCACCTTCAAGGACATCATGGGCGTGCTCATGGACGGACTGGCCAGCCCGTTTGAGGAACAGGCCATTGTCCAGCGTGACGCCAATTCCTGGCTGGTGGATGGCGCGGCCCCCATTGGGGAAGTCATGCGTGAGCTGGATATTGCAAACCTGCCCGACCATGAACAGTTTGATACAATCAGCGGCTTTATCATGCACCGCCTGCGCCGTATGGCCCGCAAGACCGACAGGGTCGATGCAGCGGGATTCCGGTTTGAAGTGGTGGACGTGGAAGGCTTCCGCATCAACCAGTTGCTGGTCACGCGGCTTAACACACCCCTCTAGGCTTGCACGTCAGATTAAGGTGAACAAGGGTTGCTCGGGGCTGGCGGCCCTGCTCCCCGCATTTTCTATTATTCCTATACTAGAAAAAAAATGACATACTTCTCTCACACTAACATCGTCCAATATAATCTGGAGTAAGTGAGATGAAGTTTATAGCACTTCCCATTGTTTTTTTGCCCGTTCTTTTACTGGCTGGCTGTGCGGAAACTCCAATGGGGCCAACCGCGCAGGTCCTCCCCGGTCCGGGCAAGGAGTATGGACAATTCCTGCAGGAACAGAATTTCTGCCGCTCTCAGGCTGCCGCCGCCGTGCAGGGGCAGGCCGAACGCCAGAATCATAAAGCCATTTACGGCGGTCTGGCCGCAACTGCTCTGGGTGCTGGACTTGGGGCCGCCGCAGGCGGTGGCGCCGGTGCGGGCATTGGGGCCGCCGCAGGGGCCATGGGTGGCGGTCTGGGCGGAAGTCTCTATTCCAACAGCCAGCAGGGCGGCATTCAAACGCAGTATAACAATGCCTATGTGGCCTGCATGATTGCCTACAAAAACGTCCTGCCCGCTCCCCAGCCCGCTTACGGCTACGTCCGCTAGAGCGCCTGGCCTCTGCAGGGGAACACACCCAGTATAGACCGTGCGTTGGTAAACCGCTTACCCCATACGCACGGTGTTACTGAAAGACCGTCCCTTAGCAGGCGGGTTAAAAAATACTTTCATACCTGCGCATAAAAAAAGGGCCATTCAAAAGAATGGCCCTTTTCCATACTGAATATCTGGCTCACGCCAGAGGCAGAAACTTTAGAACGCAGCCTGCACACGTGCAGCGAAGGAGTTGCCATCGCGCCCTGCATTGTTCCACGTCAAAGCGCTCATGCCACCATCCGTAGCCGTGCGGGAAACAATGAAGTGGTTGAAGTCAAGCATGAAACGGAAGTGACGGTTGGGGTACCAGTTGATACCACCGGACCAGACGGTTTGACGGCCACCACGAATATCAGCCGAAACATCGCTGAAATCGGTTACGCTGTAACGGCCCGTAATTTCGAGCGCGCCCCAGTAACCGTGTGAGGGATCAAATTCGTGTTCAACACCCGGTGCGCTGAATGCGCCTTCCTTGATGTTATATTCACGACCTTTTCCAAACAGTGTATAATTGGCAGAACCATAATAACCCTGAAGGTGAACGGTTTTCTGCGACATCGCTTCCGTCACACCCGTAATCGGCTGATTGCTGCGGTTGACGCCAATATTATAGTATTCGCCCTTGAGCACCATTTTCTTCCAGCGGAAGCCCAGTTCCGGACCGGCAGACCAGACAGATGATGCGTTGTTGATTGTCGCGCCAATCAGGTTGGTGCTGGTCAGGTTAACTTCAGGCGACTGGCTGGGGCCATAAGACTTGCTGCACGAAGCGGAACCCGATTTGCAGACTTCTGCCACCTTGAAAGCGCTAATGGCGGAAATACCAACATGCACATCAATATCTTTGGACATGTAGGGACGACCCGCAGCACGGAAAGTGCCGCCCGTCTGGCTGTTAACAATCCCGTTGTAACCATAATTATTGGTGTTGGCGCTTGCATTGCCGCTGCGCTGGCCAAAGCTCTGCCCCGTAAAGTAAGCAGCAATCCACCAGCGTTTTTCGTAATGCAGGCCACCAAAGCTGAAGCGCGCATCCCCCGCCGCAATCTTACGCACGGCATCGGTAATAGCGGGACGTTCCATCATTTCGAAGTCGTTCGAGCTTTCGGAATCTTCTTCCGTCACGCGCGGCTGGAAGTAACCCACTGTCAGGATCGTGTTGTGCAGCCCCGTGTAGTTCAGGTTTGCTTCATACAGGGTCTGGTCAGAAGTCGCACCGTCTGCACCGCCAGCACCAAAGTCTGGCGTTACGTTAGCAACCCAGTCTTTGTAACGGAAGGTGAAGGGGATACGGACACGGCGGGCGTTTTCGGTAAAGCTGTTGAAATCGCCATTTGTTTCCCCACTACGCGGACCAGCGCCAAGGAAGCCACCAAAGTCTTCATGGAATGCCAGACCAACCGAGAAGCCATACGCACCATCTTCAGATGAAACCGTAAAGCGACCTTTAGGGAAGCCGACAATCATGCCGCCAATGCGTACTTCTTCATCAGAAGCCGTGGCAGCCTTGAAGTCTTTCCAGGACATGGTGTCACCACGGTCAGACGGGGGAGTGCCCACGCCAGACAGGGGCGCAACCTTTTTCATGGGTTCCTGCTCGCCGAACTGCACGTTCGGGTCATAGCCCCCATCGGCAACATGCGTGGTGTGGCGGCCGTGACCAGCTGCCTGACCCATGCGGCCTTTGGTTGTGGTTGCATCGCTTTTAGCCAGCTGATGCTTGAGGATGACAATCTGCTGCTGCATATCCCGACGCATCTGGGACATTTCCGCACGCAGCAAACGGATTTCGGAATCCTCAGTGGAAGCCGCCTCGGCCACAGGAGCGATTCCAGCCAACATAAAAGACGTTAGAGCAACAGAGGAAAAAAGCGAGTTACAGCGCATTGTGGCCATTCCATGATAAGAACGATGAGGAGTGAATAACCCGCCACAACGTCTTTGTGCGTGATGCTTCGGTGATGGTTTCGTTACAGAATTATGAAAAAAAGCGGCCCGTTTCGGGGCCGCTTTCCAATAAGCTCAAATACGCCGTGAAAATTATAGACGGCTGATTATTTACCGCTTTTCCATGCGGACATAATGCTGTCCTTAACGGTCTTGGGCAGCGGGACGTAATCCAGCTTGGTCGCAATGCTATCACCGTTATTGAAGCTCCAGCCAAAGAACTTCTGCACGGCCTGATCACGCCCGGCGTTACGGGCAGGCACGGGAACCAGCACGTAAGTTGCAGACATGATCGGCCACGCTTCCTGGCCATCCGTGTCCAGCAGGTTCACGGCAAAGTGGGAAGCGTGGCTCCAATCTGCTGCCTGTGCTGCATGGGAGAAGCTGGTCATGCCCGCTGCAACGCTGGCCCCTGCATGGTTGCGCAGGCGAACAGTGGTCAGATGGTTACGGCTTGCATAGGCGTATTCCACATAACCAATGCCACCTTCGGTGTTCTGCACGGTTGCGGCAACGCCGTCATTCCCACGCGCACCCAGACCACCGGGCCAGCTGATGGATGTGCTGGCACCGTAGTTTTCCTTCCATGAGGAGGAAGAACCGGCAAGGTAGGACGTGAACACAAAGGTCGTGCCCGAACCATCCGCACGATGAACAGGTGCAATGGCCACTTCTGGCAGCTTGACACCGGGATTCAGCGCAACGATCTTGGGATCGTTCCAGGAGGTAATGGCGCCTGCATAAATTGCGGCCAGCACATCACCACTCAGCGTGATCGTATCAGGCTTGATCCCGCCGGGGATGTTCACAACCGGAACAATGCCACCCATGACCGTGGGGAACTGGAAGAGGTGGTTGGTTTCAAGCTTCTGGGCATCCATCGGTGCATCGGATGCGCCAAAATCAACCGTGCCAGCCACGATCTGGTTCTGGCCTGCGCTGGAACCCACGCTCTGGTAGTTAACGGTCACGCCAGTAGCGGACTTTGCAACTGCGCCCCATGCTTCATAAATCGGAGCGGCAAAGCTGGAACCTGCACCGGTCACGCTCTCGGCCCGAGATGCAGCTGGAAGTGCCGTAAGGAAGGTGGTCATGACGGCCAGACACATTCCAGACCTGACTGAAAAACGCATGTTGGTTTTTTCCCTGAGCCAATTGCAAAAGTTTACGGCTACAAAAACGTGCCGTGCCATGCCGGGTTAACGTAAATCAGAACAGAATGGTGTTATGCTTTCAGGACAATTGAATGACGGTTTTATGACACTGCGGGCCTAGCTAAGCAGCGGCAGCCATATCCGGCAGGCTGTTCCTTCACCCACCGTGCTTTCCACAACAAAACGCCCGTCATGACGGGCCAGAATCTGCTGCACAATGGCCAGACCCAGCCCGCTGCCCTGCACACTGGCGGCCGTTTTGGCCACGCGGTAGAACCGTTCGGTCAGGCGGTTAAGATGCCGCGCGGGAATACCCGGCCCCGTATCCGTAACGCTCAGCACCAGCCCCGGTTCGGCAGGCCAGCCAGAATTTCTGGCAGCCCGCGTGCAGGAAACCGTAATATCCAACGGATCTCCATTGCGTTTACCCCGATCAAACAGGCCGTATTTGAGCGCATTTTCCACAAGGTTCATCAGCACCTGCAAAAGCTGGGCCTCATCTCCCTGCACGCAGAGTTCCTGCGCGTCATCCACCTGCACCTGAAAACGGACAGGCTTACCCGCAATCAACCCCGCTGCCTCATCCGACAAACGTCTGAGCAGTTCGGCAATGCCTATTGTTTCTCTGGGTCTATGGTGTTCCTGCATCTGCACGCGTGACAGATAAAGCAGCCCGTCAAGCAGACGCTGCATGCGCCTGGCCTGCTCGGACATAATACCCAGAAACTCTTTTTGAATGACCGGATCATCCGCCGCAGGACCTTGCAAGGTTTCTATGAACCCCAGCAGGGAAGCCAGCGGCGTGCGCAGTTCATGGCTGGCAAAGGCCACAAAATCCGTATGCTGCCGCTCGGCCAGAACGGCCTCGGTCTCATCATGCAAGGCAACAAAGACCAGCGTTATTCTGGATGAAAACGCACCACCGCCCTTGCGATAACCTTCAGGCAGAAAGGCATCTGGCACGGTTTTTTTCTGCAACCATGCCCGCACAACGCGGTAATGGGGAATATCCAGCACGATCAGCGCTTCCGCCGGTTGCTGGTCTTCCTTTTTTTGCGCCAGAAGCCTGTCCACCGAGCTTTGAAAAGCCGGGTGGCGGATAATGCTGCCAAGGCTGTTTGTAAACTGCCGCCTGGCCTCGGCCGAAATCACAAAGGGCAGGCGTGTGTCATTCAGCACCAATGTTGCCGCAGGCAGGCAGGCCATAACCTCGTCCAGCGTTACTGCGGAAGCGGCATCGCGCCCGATCCGGGTTTTCTGCCGTTCCGTATTCCCCGACAAGGGTTCAAAGCGGCCAGAGCGGGCAATAGACAGCGACAGAGCCGCCAACGCACCGCCCCCTGCCATACCGCAGAGTGCCGCCAGCCAAGCATGCATGATCAGCCGCCCCTTTTTGCGGTTGTTGCTTAGTCCGGGTCCTGCACTTTATCCAGCGCATAGCCACGGGCCCGCACGGTACGGATCAGGTCCACCCCGCCCCCTTCGTTCAGGGTTTGCCGCAGGCGACGGATATGTACATCCACGGTGCGCAGCTCTACAAAAGAACTGCGCTCCCATGCGTGTTTAAGCAGTTCCTCACGCGAGAAAACCTGTGCCGGGTGCAGCATAAGGAACTCTAAAAGCCGGTATTCCGTTGGCCCCAGAGACAGCAGGCGACCATCACGCTCAACCTTGTGGCTCACCCGGTCCATGACCAGCGTATCAAACCGCAGGGTTTTATCCGCCGGGGGAGCCCGGCGCAGAATGGCTTTGACCCGGGCAAACAGCGCATCCATGCTAAAGGGCTTGACCAGATAATCATCCGCCCCTGTGTCGAGCCCACGAATAGTGTCTGCTTCCTCGCCACGGGCACTGAACATGATAATGGGCAAGGCCGCCGTTCTGGCCTGCTCGCGCAAGCGACGGCAAACTTCCAGCCCGGAAATACCCGGCAGCATCCAGTCCAGCAGGATCAGGTCCGGCCGACGTTGCCGAACATACTCCAGGGCCGCCTCTCCGTCCGCCGCGTGGCGAACCATGTAACCCTGTTTTTCCAGATTGTAGCTAACAAGCCGGGCGAGTGCCGGATCATCCTCAACAACCAGAAGATCTGCCTTATGCATACCAGAATGCCTTTTAAAAACCTGCACCTAGGATATGACGCGCAGATGACAAAAAACAACCGCCCGTCTGCCCCAAACCCCGCGCAGGCCGCATGATGCCCCGCCGCACCCCCATAAAAGCCGCCATTCACACGGGAAAAACCACTTTATGAATGTTTTATGACCCACCCCAAAAAGCAGCAGACCCCCAACAAAAAAGCCCCGGCGCAAAGGCCGGGGCTTTAAAGAGCCTGTCATAAAGCCGTCATAAATCAGTCTTCAAACGGGTCACGCACCAGAATGGTGTCATCCCGGTCCGGGCTGGTGGACAGCAGGGTTACAGGTGCCCCCACCAGTTCTTCCACACGGCGAACATACTTGATAGCCTGCGCGGGCAGGTCTGCCCAGCGGCGGGCACCCTGTGTGGTTTCTTTCCAGCCTTCAATCGTCTCATACACCGGGCGCACACGCTGCTGTGCGGCTGAACCGGACGGGAAGCGCTCTATCTTCTGGCCATCCAGCTCGTAACCGACGCAGATGTTGATCTCGTCCAGACCATCCAGCACGTCCAGCTTGGTCAGGGCCAGCCCGTTGATGCCACCAACCCGCACAGCGTGACGGACCAGAACCGCATCAAACCAGCCGCAGCGGCGCGGACGCCCCGTAACCGTGCCAAATTCATGCCCGCGCTCACCAAGGCGGCGGCCAATGCCATCATGCAGTTCGGTCGGGAACGGCCCCTCACCCACGCGGGTGCAGTATGCCTTGGCAATACCCAGCACAAACCCGGCAGCCGATGGCCCCATGCCAGCCCCCGTGCCCGCATTGGAGGCAACAGTGTTGGAGCTGGTCACAAACGGGTATGTCCCGTGGTCCACGTCCAGCATAACAGCCTGCGCACCTTCAAACAGGATACGACGGCCATTGCGGCGGGCATCGTCCAGAATGTCCCATGTTGCAGCCATGTATGGCAGCACCTTGGGAGCAACATCGCTCAGGAAGGCAAGCAGTTCTTCCTTGGAGAAAGTCTGCGCACCAAGGCCTGCCAGCAGGGTGTTATGGTGCAGGAGCAGTTCGTCCAGCTTCCAGTCCAGCGTTTCAGGCTCTGCCAGATCGCACAGGCGGATGGCACGGCGGGCCACCTTGTCTTCATACGCGGGGCCAATGCCACGGCCTGTGGTGCCGATCTTACGGTCGCCACGGGCGGCCTCACGCGCGCGGTCAAGTGCTCCATGCACGGGCAGGATCAGGGGCACGTTTTCAGCAATTTTCAGGGTTTCGGGCGTAACCTTCAGCCCCTGTTCGCCAATGCGGGCAATTTCGGCCAGCAGAGCCTGCGGGTCCACCACAACGCCATTGCCGATAATGCCCAGCTTACCGCTCACAACACCTGAAGGCAGGAGCGACAGTTTGTAAACCTGATTGCCAACCACCAGCGTATGGCCAGCATTGTGACCACCCTGAAAACGCACCACCACGTCGGCCCGGCTGGCGAGCCAGTCAACAATTTTGCCTTTGCCTTCATCGCCCCACTGGGCGCCGATCACGGTTACGTTGGACATAGACGGTCTGCTCCTGAAAAAAACTGCCTGCTGGTCAAAAAGAAAACAATCGCACCCAGGGGCAAGCCCTCAGGCCAGATCCACCCGCTGAGTGCCAGAAAGAATGATGCCACAGCCCAAATGCCGCGCCTCGGCCTCGGCCTGCGCACCGGATGCAAAGCCCCGCACCGTGGCGTATCCCTGCGAACGCAAAGCTGCCGCTTCCTGCCTGCTGGCATCTGCTGCCAGATACACGCGGGCACGGGCTGGTGTGGGAGGGATCATGCGGAACAGCACATCGGGGCGCAGGGTTAACCCACAGGCCGGTTCGTTATCATTGCAAAGATAACGCCCGCCACGCCCCAGTTCTTCCGAGCGGCCAACGGCAAACAGAGTTACGCATACGCCGGTATGGTACTTCCAGCCCCGAAACTCCACCGGATCCACGGTCATGCGCAGGGCCGGGCAGATTTCGCGCACAGCTGCGACCGTATCAATCAGCCGGTCCAGAACAATGCGGGCCTTGGGGGGCAGGGTCAGTTCTGCCAGTTGCGCCACAGTATGTTCGGCAGCCCCGGTAGCATCCAGCAGGGCAATAAGCGTGGCCGCCAATGCACCCCCATGCTGGGCCACGGCGGCGGCATCCTTGCGGTCAAGTGCGCGCATAAGTGCCGGGCGCTGGGCGGCGGGCACACCGGCCTCCTCCAGCAGGGCGGGAATAAAGGGCGGCATGGTCAGGTCGAAGGAGACATCCTTCACACCCAGACGCATGAGCGCTTCTGCCCCGATGGACATGACCTCGGCATCGGCTTCGGGGGAATCCGGGCCGATCAGCTCTATGCCGGTCTGCATGATCTGGCGGCTGCTTTCCTCCGCCGCCACAGGGGCCACCACAACACACGGCCCGGCGTAAGAAACACGGAGCGGGCGCGGCGACCCGGCAACGCGAGTCGCGGCCATACGGGCGATCTGGGGGGTAATGTCTGGGCGCAGGACCATCATGCGCCGCGTATCCGGGTCCATGACCCGGAAGCACTGCTCCGCCAGAGCCACCCCTGCACCGGCAAGGTAGGTCTCCTCAAACTCCATAAGAGGCGGGCGGACGCTGTCGTAGCCGTGGGAGGCAAACACATCCATAAGAGTGGCCACACCCCGCGCTTCCGTTCGGGCATCGGGGGTGAGCAGATCTACAAAGCCAGCAGGCAGCAGGGCCGGGCTAAAGGGCGGGTCGTCCGTCATGCCTCGAGCTATAGCACTCCCCGCTCCGCCCGTCATGCCCGCGGGCGTGTTCTTTTGCGCCTTTTGCCCACAAAACGGGCGGACTGGTCAGCTATCGGCCATACCGGGCAGTGTTTCCCACCCTGTTCCTATAAAGGTCAGCACCCGCCGCCCCATACCATCGGCCCGCAATACGAGCAGATTCTGGTCTTCCAGCCATGCCAGCAGGCGGCGTGCACGCCCGGTGGAAACCGTGCCATACACCTTGGCAATCTGGGCATCGGACGGGCATGGTGTGCGCTCAATGGCCGCGCGGGCCAGAAACAGAAAGACCGCCTGCAAATCTTCCGGCAGGGAGGATGCGCGGCTTTCTGCCTCCTGCCACTGCGTGGAGGAGGAGGTATCTTCGCTCACCCCGCTGCGTGCTGTGGCCAGCGCACGGTTGAAGCGCCGCAGGTCCAGCGCATTGCGCCCCAGCCCGGCAATACGGCAACGCACCAGAAAGTCCTGATACAGAACAGGCACGGGCCTGAAGGACGACTCCTCATCCTCCATCATGTCACGCAGGACGGCGGTCATGCGGGCTTCGCGCTCGGCCTGGGTTTCGGCCGTATCTTCCTCCTGCTCCTGTTCGGCCTGCACACTGGCCTGTGCCTCCCCGTGGGCAGCAAGCTGCGTCAGCAGGTCGGGGGCGGAAGGAGCAGGGGCCTTGCGCTGGCGGGCGGGCAGGTCATGCACCGGCACGGGGGCCAGAATAAGCTCGTGCACCGGCGCGGTTGGCGGCTCAAAGGGGGCAAGCACCGGCCCGGCCGAGCGGCTTTCGGTTTCCACCGAGCCAATACGGACCGAAAGCGGCCTGCGACTAAGGGCCGGACCAAGGGCGACAAACGTACCACGTGCGAGGTCCCGGAACGCTTCGGCCTGCCTGCGCTCCATACCCAGCAGGTCGGCAGCACGCGCCATGTCGATATCCAGAAACGTGCGGCCCATCAGAAAATTGGAGGCTTCCGCCGCCACGTTCTTGGCCAGCTTGGCCAGACGCTGCGTTGCAATAATCCCGGCAAGGCCACGTTTGCGCCCACGGCACATCAGGTTGGTCATGGCGCCAAGGGAGGCCCGGCGGGCCTCGTCCGATACTTCGCCCGCTGCGGCTGGTGCAAACAGTTGGGCCTCGTCCACCACCACCAGCACAGGGTACCAGTGCTGGCGCGGCACCTCGAACATACCACCCAGAAAAGCGGCCGCCCAGCGCATCTGCTGGTCTGCATCCAACCCTTCCAGATTCAGCACAACGGACGCGCGGTGCATGCGCATGCGCTCCCCTGCGGCGTGCAGGGCCATTTCTGAATGATCGGCACCATCTATGACCAGATGGCCGAATTTTTCAGCCAGACTGACAAAATCGCCTTCGGGATCAATAATAGCCTGCTGCACCATACGGGCAGACTGCTCCAGCAACCGCCGCAGAAGATGCGACTTGCCCGATCCGGAGTTCCCCTGAACCAGCAGACGCGTAGCCAGAAGTTCGCCAAGGTCCATCTGTGCCGGACCGCCTCCCGGCACCTCCCCCATTGTAATCATGCTGTTCATGACTGGAGGGGATACCGCCTTGCCCCACCCTTGCGCAACCATGCCTCTGCCCCCTTTGCCGCCGCACGGCCGGTAGCAAGGCAGGCATGGAGCAGGTAGCCCCCGGTCGGGGCCTCCCAGTCCAGCATTTCACCCGCAACAAACACACCGGGCAACGCCCTGAGCATAAAGGATTCGTCACACGCTGCCTGCGTAATCCCTCCGGCGGTGGAAATGGCGCGGGCCAGCGGCTCTGGCGCGTAAAAAGTAACGGGCACGGCCTTGATCAGGGCTGCCAAGACACGCGGGTCTGCTGGCAGCACGTCTCTCGCCTCCCGCAGCAGAGCCACGGCTGCGGGGGCCAGCTTTATGGCCTTGCGCAAGCGGTTGCTCAGGCTCTCCCGCATTCGGGTGGCGCGCAGCCTGTCCAGCAGGTCCTGCTCGCTCAGGTCCGGGCGCAGGTCACACAGCACGGTTGCCTGCCCCTGCGCGGTTATGGCCTGCCGCACGGCGCGGGAGAGCGCATAAAGCGCGCCCCCTTCCATGCCTGTGCGGGTCAACACAATTTCACCCCGCACACGCCTGCCTTCAAATGTCAGGGCTACAGGTTTTAAGGGGGTACCGGCAAAACGCTCGGCAAAAAAGGTGGACCATGGGGTACAGAACCCGCAATTGGCAGGCTCCAGAGGGGCCACCTCCACCCCGCGCTGTTGCAGCAGGGGCACCCAGCCACCGGAACTGCCCAGCCGTGGCCAGCTTGCCCCACCAAGGGCCAGCACTACGGCATCGGCCGCCAGTTCAGCCGTGTGGGGCGCTCCATCTCCTGCCTGTTGCAGGTTAAACACAAGCTGTTCATGTGCCCCCCACCCCTGCCAGTCCGCACGGGTCTGGAAGGTCACGCCAGCGGCGTTCAGGCGGGCAAGCCATGCCCGCAGCAGGGGGGATGCCTTCATCCCCACGGGAAAAACCCGACCAGAGGAACCAATAAAGCTCTCCTGCCCCAGCCCTGCCATCCAGTCCCGGATGTTCTGCATGGTCCACGCGTCCAGAGCGGGACGCAGCCAGGAGTTGGCGGGACCATAGCGCTCCAGCACCGTCTCATGCGCTTCGGAATGGGCAATGTTCAGCCCACCCCGCCCAGCCATCAGAAACTTGCGGCCAAGGCTTGGCATGCGCTCCATAACCTGCACGCCAAACCCGCGCTCGGCCAGATACTCGGCTGCGGCAAGCCCGGCCGGGCCACCGCCCACAACAACACTACGCGGCTTATTGGTCATGGGCAGTCACGGCCGCCTGTCATTCCGGCAACTGGCCCGCAGCACGGACTGCCTGTGCCAGACCACGGATCTGCTCCAGCACACGCGGCAGGGTCTGGGGTGTGGCGCGCCCCTGCTCATCCAGCGTTTGCGCCAGTGTGGCCAGCAGGGCCGAGGCCACAACGGCCCCATCGGCAATGCTGGCAGCCTGCGCGGCCTGCTCGGGCGTGCGAACGCCAAAGCCAATGGCTATGGGCAGGTCTGTGGCGGCACGTATGCGAGGGATGGCGCCAGCAAGGTCATGCGCACTGGCCGAGCGGGTACCCGTAATGCCCACAATGCTCACATAATACACAAAGCCCGATGCATGCCCCAGCACATACTCCAGACGGGCATCCGGCGTGGTGGGGGCGACCAGACGAATGATGTCCAGCCCCGCAGCCTGTGCGGGAGCGGCGATAACCGCGCCTTCCTCGGGAGGGAGATCAACCAGAATAAGCCCATCCACCCCTGCGGCGGCGGCATCCTTGCAGAAACGCTCGTAACCATAGGATTCAACCGGGTTGACATACCCCATCAGAATCACCGGGGTTGCATCATCCCCTTTACGGAATTCGGCCACCATATCCAGTACGCCAACCAGCGTGGCACCGGCCTTGAGCCCGCGCAGGGCGGCGGCCTGAATAACAGGACCATCGGCCGACGGGTCGGAAAAAGGCATGCCAACCTCGATCAGGTCGGCACCAGCCGCTGGCATGGCGCGGAACAGCTCCAGAGAGGTCTCCCGGTCCGGATCATATGCCTCCAGATAGGGAATGAGCGCACCACGGCCTTGGGCAGCAAGGGCTTTAAAACGGGCAGCAATACGGCTCACAGCGTGACTCCCAGATGTTCGGCAACAGTGAAGATATCCTTGTCCCCCCGGCCGGACAGGTTCACCACCAGCAATGTGTCTCTGGACAAGGTGGGGGCAATCTTGGCCGCATAGGCAACGGCATGCGCCGATTCGAGCGCGGGAATAATCCCTTCCAGCTTTGTGCAGAGCTGGAAGGCTTCCAGCGCCTCGGTATCGGTCGCACCCACATATTCCGCGCGCCCAATATCGTTCAGCCAGGAATGTTCGGGGCCGACACCGGGGTAGTCCAGCCCGGCGCTGATGGAATGGGCCTCGTCAATCTGGCCATCCGCGTTCTGTAGCAGGTAGGTGCGGTTGCCGTGCAGCACACCGGGGCGGCCACGCTCGATGGAGGCGGCGGTTTTGCCACTATCCAGCCCGTGGCCTGCGGCTTCCACGCCAATCAGGCGCACGGACACATCATCGAGGAACGGGTAAAAAATCCCCATGGCGTTGGAGCCACCCCCAATGGCGGCCACCACCACATCGGGCAGACGGCCTTCGGCGGCCTGCATCTGCGCTTTGGTTTCCTCCCCGATCACGCTCTGGAAATCACGCACCATGGCGGGGTACGGGTGCGGGCCAGCCACGGTGCCGATCAGCATGTAGGTGTCAGCCACATTGGCCACCCAGTCCCGCATGGCTTCGTTCATGGCGTCCTTGAGCGTACCGGCTCCAGCGGTTACGGGCACAACCTCCGCCCCCAGCAGGCGCATGCGGAACACGTTTGGCTTCTGCCGCTCCACATCGGTAGCCCCCATGTAGATCACGCATTTCATGCCAAACAGGGCGCATACGGTTGCAGTAGCCACGCCGTGCTGGCCTGCCCCGGTTTCTGCCACAATGCGGGTGCGGCCCATGCGGCGGGCAAGCAGGATCTGCCCCATGACGTTATTGAGCTTGTGCGAACCGGTGTGATTGAGTTCCTCACGCTTGAGGTAGATTTTTGCCCCCCCAAACGCTTCGGTCATACGGCGGGCGAACCATAGCGGGCTGGGCCGACCGATATAATCGGTCTGGTAATATGCCAGTTCCTTATGAAAAGCGGGGTCGGCCTTTGCGGCCTCGTACGCCTCATTCAGTTCCAGAATAAGCGGCATGAGCGTTTCGGCCACAAAGCGGCCACCGTACCGGCCACCAAAATGCCCGTGCTCGTCAGGCTGCTGCCTGAAGGAATTGCTCTGCGCCGCTGCGCCGCCGTGTTCGATCGGGTTCGCCATTACTCGTTCTGCCGCTCCTTTGACCCCATGGCGCGCCCTGCCGGGGCACCTCGTGTTCTACTCTTTTCAACTGGCAAAATGGCTTACCAGATGCGCCACCGCATTGCACGGTCCCGCGTGGTCATCTTGCCACAAACCCGACAAACGCGTCATACTTGAACATGCACGTGCTCCGGCGGGCAAGCGCCGGAACCGGACAATACAGCTATACAGGCCCACAGGGCACGAACTGGGAGAATCGCATGTTTCTGGCCCACAGGCCCGGTATGCCTGCTCGCGCCGTTGAAACGGAAGACGATGCCAGAAATGCTGTCTGGCTGGATCTCCTCAACCCCACTTCCCATGAACTGGCTCTGGCGGAAAAGCTCTGTGGCCAGCCCATTCCCTCACTGGAAGACCTGAGCGCGATCGAAAGTTCATCACGCATCAGCGTACGCAATGGCGCGGCTTTTCTGTCCTCCCCCCTGCTGCGCAAGAGCGGGTCGGATTTCCAGACCATGCCGGTGGGTTTTATCCTGACCGAAAAGCGGCTTTTTACCATCCGTTTCCAGTTCTATCTGGCGTTCGAGAGCGTAGCCCAGCTTGTAGCAGGGTGCGTGACCTCCGCCATGCCCCCACCACATGCCGCACCTGAACGCCCGAGCACACCCCCACCACCAACCGAGATCCCACCCCAGCACGACACCCAGCTCCACCCGAGCGAGATACTGGTCGCCCTGATCGAAGCCATTGTGGACCGGCTGGCCGATATTCTGGAAAGCATGGGTAACCTGCTGGACACGCTCTCGCACGATATTTTTCGTGCCCGCACACAGCAGCCCCCCATCCGTAACGTGGCCGTATGGCAGCGCAACCTGCTCCAGCGTGTTGGCGAGGCGGGCAATCTGTGCTCACGCATGCGGGACACGCTGCTGGGCATGGAGCGCATTGCCCTGTTTCTGGGCGAAAGCCGCAAAACCGCATCCACCATTCCGGTCACGGGGTTTGCCCTGTGTACCCCTCGCACCGCACCGCCCACCCCACTTGCCACGGCAGCGCCGGGGGAAGAGGGCAAGACAACGGCGGCCTATGCGTTATCGGGCATTCTGCGTGCGCGCATTACATCGGTCAGCCGTGACCTGTCCTCGCTCGATGCATATGTCTCCCAGTCGCAGGACAAGGTTGAATTCCTGCTTGATGCCACCCTTGGGTTCATCAACATCGAACAGAACGGGGTGATGAAGGTGCTGACCGTTGTCAGCTTCATTGGCGTCGCCCCCACCCTGATTGCTGGTATTTACGGTATGAACTTCAAAGACATGCCGGAACTGAGCTGGTCTTTTGGCTACTGGTACTCGCTCGGGCTCATGGCGGCCACCATTGTACTGCCCCTGCTGTGGTTCTGGAAAAAAGGCTGGCTGGGCGGCATCAAGTAGCCTTGATCTCCGGCGCGCCAGCCTCATTCCTGTGTTGACGATCAAGCCCGCCGCGCGTAGTATCCGGTTCCAGACGCTGGCTGACTTCACCTGCCCAGCGGTATTCCTTCCCGTCAGGTTCCTTCTGGCTCGGCCCTGCCTTATCAGGCATGCCTGCCTCCGGTCTCCCCGACCGGCTCTGCCGCAGCATGGAACGATCCGGACCTTCCCCTTTTGAACTTTTCTTGCCAGTCAGGGCATTTATTAGATGCATCTTGCGGAACTCAAGGCCAAGTCCCCAGCCGACCTTCTGGCCTGTGCTGAAGACCTGAATATCGAAAACGCGTCCTCCCTGCGCAAGCAGGACATGATGTTCGCCATCCTCAAAACGCTGGCGGATAATGATCAGGCCATTTATGGCGAGGGCACGCTTGAGATCATGCATGACGGGTTTGGATACCTGCGTGCGCCCGAATCCAACTACCTTCCCGGTCCGGATGATATCTACATCTCCCCCACACAGGTCCGCCGTTTTGGCCTGCGCACGGGTGACACGGTTGAAGGGCAGATTCGCGCCCCGCGTGATGGCGAACGCTACTTCTCCATGCTCAAGATCAACACGATCAATTTTGAGTCCCCCGATGCCGTTCGCCACCGGATCAATTTTGATAACCTGACCCCGCTCTACCCCGAGCGCCGCCTGCAGATGGAAGTGGAAAATCAGGCCACCGCTCCCGAACCCAAGGGCGATAAAAACAACAAAAAGGGCTCCCAGAAGGACTTCACCCCACGGGTGATCGATCTGGTATCCCCCATTGGCATGGGCCAGCGCGCCCTGATCGTGGCCCCGCCGCGCACGGGCAAAACGGTCATGCTCCAGAGCATTGCCTCCTCCATCAGCGCCAACCACCCCGAAGTGTTCCTGATCGTGCTGCTCATTGACGAACGGCCCGAGGAAGTGACCGACATGGCCCGCTCCGTGCGTGGCGAAGTCATTTCCTCCACCTTCGATGAACCGGCGCATCGCCATGTGCAGGTAACGGAAATGGTGCTGGAAAAAGCCAAGCGGCTGGTCGAGCACAAGCGCGATGTGGTGATCCTGCTGGACTCCATCACCCGTCTGGCACGCGCCTACAACACGGTTGTACCCTCATCGGGCAAGGTGCTGACCGGTGGTGTGGACGCCAATGCCCTGCAGCGGCCCAAGCGCTTTTTTGGTGCGGCCCGTAATATTGAGGAAGGTGGCTCCCTGACCATTATCGCCACTGCCCTGATTGATACCGGCAGCCGCATGGACGAAGTCATCTTTGAAGAGTTCAAGGGTACGGGTAACTCCGAACTCATCCTTGACCGCAAGCTGGCCGACAAGCGCACCTTCCCCGCCATTGACATCACCAAGAGCGGCACACGTAAGGAAGAACTGCTGGTTGACCGGGCCACCCTGTCCAAAATGTGGGTTCTACGCCGGATTCTGGCTCCCATGGGCACCATGGATGCCATGGACTTCCTGCTCGACAAGCTGAAATACAGCAAAACCAACAATGACTTCTTTGAAGCCATGAACAACTAGGCCAGCCGCAGGGTCAGGCCCTGCGGATCAGGCGGGCCGCATCTGCTGAGTGTCTGTTTTTTCAGGCCGAAGCAGATGCGGCCTCTTTTTTGCGGACTGTCAGCACCACACTCCCGTCCGACTGGGGAGCGTCTGCCAGAATGATATGCCCTAACGCCCGCACGGAGCGGCTGACATTACGGTGTGGTTCCTCCCCCATAAGCCGCACCGCCAGCAGGCCACCGGGGGGCAGACCATCCAGCGCCAGCCGGGTGCGCACAAAGGTCATGGGGCATTTTTCCCCTGTAATATCCAGCACCGCCGTGTTGGCAGCCTCGTCCTGTCCCGGGATCAGGGTCTCATTCATGCGGATTTTCCTCCTTCCGAGGGAAAAAAATGACACGCCAGCATCATACAGGCAGGCATACACACCATAAAAAAACTGTATGATCGTGTAAAATTGGACAAACACCTCTGACTTCGGCTACCTGAATGACGAACGCAGAGATGATAACATGAGACAGGGTTTGTGACCTTGAAGGTACAAGCGGCAGAATCACGGATTGAGCAGCTGTGTATCGAACACGGCCTGAAAATGACCGGACAACGGCGCGTTATCGCCCGTGTTCTTTCCGAAGCAGATGACCACCCGGATGTGGAGGAACTGTACCGCCGCGCGGCTGTGCTGGACTCCCGCATTTCGGTGGCCACCGTGTATCGCACGGTGCGGCTGCTGGAGGAAAAAGGCATTCTGGAACGCCGGGACTTTGGCGGTGGACGTGCTCGGTACGAAGCAACGGAACATGGTCGGCACCATTACCACCTGATCGACGTGGATAACGGGAAAGTGATCGAGTTTGAAGACCCCGAACATGAGGCTTTCATGAAGACGGTGGCAGACAGGCTTGGATTCGAGTTTGTCTCCATGCGGCTGGAACTGTTTGGTAAAAAACGCCAGCCCGCAGCCAGCGCTTCCCCGGGCAAAACAACGCCCCGCTCACGCCGCAAGGGAGAGCAGACATGAATTCCACACAAACCACTGGCGGGCTCTCCACGCTTGATCTTGACCGCTCGCGCTTTCCCGAACTGCATGGCGGTAGCCTGAGTGTCCGCATTGCTGAAACCGATGACGAACGCGATGCGGCACAGGCCCTGCGCTACCGCGTTTTTTATGAGGAAATGGGCGCTCACCCAAGCCCGGAAACCCTGCGCCTGAAGCGTGATATTGACGAGTTTGACAGCGTTGCCGACCATCTTCTGGTCATCGACAACGCCATCGCCTCGGACGCACGCGGTGTTGTGGGGACCTACCGCCTTGTGCAGGGGGATGCCGCCCAGAAGATCGGGCGTTTCTATTCCTCCAACGAATACGACATTACTCCGCTCAAGGAGTTCCCCGGTCGCCTGCTGGAAGTCGGGCGCTCCTGCGTGGACAAGAACTACCGTGGCCGGGCGGCCATGCAGCTTTTGTGGCGCGGCATTGCCTCCTACATCTTTCTGCACCGCATAGACCTGCTCTTTGGTTGCGCCAGCCTGCCCTGCACGGACCCGGACCAGATTGCAGATGAACTGACCTATCTGTACCATAATCATCTGGCTCCCCCTGCCCTGCGCGTCCGTGCGCTGGAAAACCGCCGGGTAGAAATGCTGCGTTCAGACCCGCACACGCTGAATGTGCGCCGCTGCCTTGTGGGGCTACCGCCCCTTATCAAAGGGTATCTGCGCCTTGGCGGTTATGTTGGGGATGGCGCCGTCATTGACCCGCAGTTCAACACCACCGATGTTGCCATTCTGGTCAAAAGCGAACTGCTGGCAGACAAATATTACCGTCATTACGAACGCCGCCTGCGCGATGCGCTGGACTAGGTCGTATATGGCAGATTGCCCGTCATCCTGATCTTTCACGGATTCATCAGGCAGGCAGGCAGCCTGCCTGTGCCATGAGCACTCCCATGCCTTTAAAAAACGTGTTTTCCCGCTTTTGTCCAAAACGGGAAACTCTTTGTTTTGTTATCTTTATGCTGGGGCTTGGTGGCATATCCACACTGGCGCTGCCCCCGCTCCATATTCTGCCAGTGCTTCTCCTGAGCTTTGGTCTGCTTGGGCAAAAACTCAACACAACCCGGAACTGGCGGCACGCGGCGTGGACGGGTGCCCTGTTCGGATTTGGCTTTTATGCCGCCGGTCTGTACTGGCTGGTCAATGCCGTGCTGATCCGGGCAGATGAATTCTGGTGGTTTGTTCCATTCCCCTCCCTTGGCTGCGCGCTCATTCTGGCCCCCACAGTGGCGGTTCCGGCTGCATTATGCACCCTGCTCCCCCCCGGCCTGCGCCGCCTGAGCGCCTTTGCTGCCCTGTGGACCCTGTTTGATATGGGCCGCACCTTCATTTTCAGCGGTTTTACATGGAACGCTTTGGGGAGTTGCCTTGCCATACCCGGCCCTGTGGGCACCCTGCTGATCCAGCCAGCCGCATGGGTGGGAGAGGACGGCCTGACCCTGGCTCTGGTTCTGCTTGCCCTGCTCTGCGGGGCATCCCTGCTGGAGCAGACACCACTCACCCGCTGGGCGAACCGGCTGTCTGGCCCCCATCATGCCCCCGCCCCTCTGCCACCGGCCGTACGCAGACGTGTTTTTGCGGCCTCCATCGCTGGCATGCTACTGTGGTGCACCGCAGGCGCTGTACGGCTTTACACTGTTCACCCGACCAGCGCACCCGGTCCCATTGCCGTCATTGTGCAGGGGAATGTGCCTGAATCCGAAAAGATCGGCCGACAAAGCCCGCGTGATGTTTTTACGCGCTACCTGCATCTGACCGCTCAGGGTGTGCAGGACGCGCAGGCCCTGCAGGTGGCCCTGCGCAAGCCGGATGAGCGGTTCCGCCCCATTGTATTTCTCTGGCCTGAAACCGCTTTTCCCGGCTACGACCTGATGCAGGACAGCCCCCGTGCGCGACAGGCCATTATGGAATGGGCGGTCGGGGCCGATGCAGGCATTATTGGCGCGCTCCGCATGGATAATGGAGGGCATTATCGCAACTCCGTTATGGCGCTGGCCCCAGATGGCAGCATACAGGCCGTCTATGATAAGGCCCGGCTTGTGCCGTTTGGTGAATATCAGCCTCCTTTCATCCCTCTCCAGATTATTCCACAAGGCGGTATGGCCGCAGGGCCCGGCCCGCAGACATGGCACCTGCCCGATATTCCCGCAGTTGGGCCCCTTATATGCTACGAGGTTATTTTTTCGGGCGACGTGGTTAACGCCCACGATCGCCCCCGGTGGCTGGCGAACGTGACGAACGATGCATGGTTCGGGAACAGCGCAGGTCCACGCCAGCACCTTTCCTCCGTGCGATTGCGGGCTGTGGAGGAAGGGCTTCCTGTGGCCCGTGCCGCCAATACCGGTATTTCCACCGCTTATGATGGAATGGGCCATATGCTGGACCATCTGGAATGGGGCAAAACAGGGGTGCTGGTCGTAGCACTCCCTGCCTCACTTCCGCCAACCCTGTTTGGCAGGATGGGACAATCCATTCCACTGTCGCTCTGTGTTATGGTGCTAGTATTGGCCTGCCTGCCCCGTTGCAATCGCCAGCAAGCGACTACTCCCTCCAACATTACAACACAGTTTTGAAAAGGCAGGCCCTGTTATGGCGGCATTATTTCATGTTTTTCTCGAACGTTTCCAATTTTCCTTTATGAAACGTTAAGACTACATGTTATCCGTCATCTTGTTCCAGCCTTTATAGCCGCGGGAAAAAATCCAGTCGTGAGCAAAACCGAGCCTTTGACGGATCCAGCCTCCACGATATCCAGCCATGCCGAAACAATAGATGCCCATGTTGGCAAACGCATTCGGCTACGCAGGACATTACTGGGGTTATCACAGGAAAAGCTGGGCGAGGCACTTGGGGTTACTTTCCAGCAGATTCAGAAATATGAACGGGGCACCAACAGGGTAGGGGCTTCCCGACTATACGATATTGCAACAGCGCTGGACGTGCCGATCAGCTTCTTTTTTGATGATATGGCCAGCCCGCCAATACCCGGCATGCCCCCCACAGGACTTGCCGAAACACGCAAACCCTTTGGCTCGCCCTTACCCGCACCTGCGCCACCTACCCCCACCACACAGGCCATGGCGGAAGAACAGGACCTGCTGGCCAGAAAAGAGACACTCGATCTGGTGCGCGCCTATTACCAGATTCCGGACAAAACCCTGCGGCAGAAAATGCTGGACCTTATCCAGTCCATGGCCCGGCCCAATACTTCGGGCTGACAGCACAGATTACCAGCGGCCTGCACATACATGTACGCAGAAAAGAGTGACACCTGCGCGCCACCCTTTTCTGATTCCTATAGTGAGAAAAACCGGGGATCAGAAGCTCTGATCGTCACCACCACCCCAGTCCCCGCCAGCATCTCCGCCCCAATCGCCACCACCGGCATCAAAGCCCTGATCGGCCTGTACGCCAGCACCCGCAAAGGGGTCGGCGCCTGTATCACCGTAATTGTTCACAATGGTTTCGTTCGTGGTGGCACCCGCCGCGCCACCGTCCCCCGTGCCGCCATCATGATGGCCGCTAAACAGGCTGGTCAGCGCATTGGCCGCCAGCATGCCACCGGCAACACCCGTAGCTGTTGTCAGCGCACTCCCCAGAAAACCTGACCCGCCCGAGAATGCGGAAGGCTGCATGCCATAAGGCATGGGCTGCGGCTGATACTGCGGCGACATGGCCGGACGCCCACCCCAGCCCGGAGGCGGCGCGGACTGTGGCTGTGCGGACTGCGGCTGGGCAGATTGCCCCCCACCAAACAGGCCACCCAAAAATCCGCCAGATTTCTGCTGCCCGGCGTTGCTCTGCTGCTGTGCGGCCTGCAAGGCCTGCTCCGCCTGCTGAAGCTGGAACTGAAGCTGCTGAATCCGATTCTGTGCCTGCACCAATGCAGCTTCCTGCACCACGGCCATCTGGGTCACGCGGTAGCGGGCTTCCGGGTATTTCTGGAATTCCTGCGCAATAAACTGGTCTGCCTGTGGGTCAATCGCAGGCAGGTTGGGCTGGCTTGCCGGTACGCTGCCAAAACCGCTCTGGGCCGCCCCGCCAACACGGGCCATGAATTTTTCAATAAGGTCGCGTTCTTCGTTTGTCATTCCATACCTTCCCGCCCTGACGGGCCAATTACAGCACCAGAGCTTTGTGCCAGAACACTCTGGCCAAGATGTGGCGCGCCCACAAGCCTGTTACAAGAGAGACCCCCACAAAGGAAAGCCTGCCATAAGGCCTGCCTTCTCTTCCGGTCTGGCGCATGGGGCTGTATGGTGTGGCCACGCGTGCCCTGCGCACATTCAACCTGACCGTCATATTGCGGAGTTTCATCCATACCATGGACCCGGCGTCTCCCCGCCCCACAGAGCGGCCCCTCTCCTTTCAGGACCTTATCCTGACCCTGCACCAGTTCTGGTCAAGACAGGGGTGCGCCATTCTCCAGCCCTATGATCAGGAAATAGGCGCAGGCACACTCTCCCCCCACACAACCCTGCGGGCTCTGGGGAACAAACCCTGGAAGGCCGCCTACGTGCAGCCCTGCCGTCGCCCGTCCGATGGCCGGTACGGGGAAAACCCCAACCGTCTCCAGCATTACTACCAGTATCAGGTCCTGCTTAAACCCACCCCCGAAGAAAGCCAGAAACTGCTGCTGGACAGCTACCGTGCCATCGGCATTGACCCCGACAGGCACGATATCCGCTTTGTGGAAGACGACTGGGAAAACCCGACCATTGGCGCATGGGGTCTGGGCTGGGAAGTGTGGTGCGATGGCATGGAAGTCACGCAGTTCACCTACTTCCAGCAGGTTGGCGGTATTCCCGTAACCCTGCCCTCTACGGAGCTGACATACGGGCTGGAACGTCTGGCCATGTATGTGCAGGGCGTGGAAAACGTGTACGACCTCGACTACAACGGCACGGGCCTGACCTATGGCGATGTGTTCCTGCGGGCCGAGCAGGATTACTCACGCCATAATTTTGAACTGGCCAACACGGAACGTCTTTTCCAGCACTTTAGCGATGCGGAAAAGGAAAGTGTTGCACTGGCCGAGGCAGGCGTTGCCCAGCCCGCCTATGACCAGTGCCTTAAGGCCAGCCATCTGTTCAACCTGCTTGATGCGCGCGGCGTCATCAGCGTAAGCGAACGCGCGGCCTATATTGGCCGGGTGCGCACACTGGCAAAACTGTGTTGCGAAACCTGGCTGGCAGGCGAGGACAAATAAGACCATGCCCGAATTGCTGATTGAACTTTTTTCAGAAGAAATCCCCGCCCGCATGCAGCAGCAGGCAGGCGAAAACCTGCTCCGCCTGCTGGGCGAGGCTCTGGCCCCGCTCAACCCTGTGGATGCCAGAAGCTATACTGGCCCCCGCCGGATTGCCGCCTCCCTTAATCTGGACGCCATGGTGCCCGGCCGCACCGTTTCCGAACGGGGCCCGCGTGAGAACGCTCCAGAAAAAGCACTGGAAGGCTTTACCCGCAAACATGGCGTGAGCAAGGACGCCCTGACCCTGCAAAACGGGTTCTGGGTGCTCGAGCGCGAGGAAGCCCCTATTGGGGCTGCTGCGCATATTGCCACCATGATGCCCGACCTGCTGCGCCGCTTCCCCTGGCCCAAATCCATGCGCTGGGGTGCTGGCAGCACCATGACATGGGTCCGCCCCCTGCGGCGGATTGTCTGCCTGCTGGACGGCCAGATCGTACCATTTTCCATGGCTACGGCAGACGATAACGGCCACAACCTGAGCACTTCCAACCAGACCGAGGGGCATCGCTTCCTCAACCCCGGCGTTATGGACGTAACCAGTGCAGCGCAATGGCAGCAGGGCCTGCATGAACGCCATGTGATGGTGCATGCCGCCGAACGCCGTGAGGCCATTACCACGGGGCTGAATGCCCTGGCACAGACCGAAGGGCTGAGCATTGTGCCCGATGCCGGGCTGGTGGATGAGGTCGCGGGGCTGGTCGAATGGCCTGTTCCCTTCCTGGGGCAGATCGACCCCATCTTCATGGACCTCCCCCCCGAGGTCATGCAGGTGTCCATGCGTGTCAACCAGCGCTATTTTGCCCTGCGCAACAGTGATGGTTCGGCGGCGCCGCGCTTTGCCTTTGTCGCCAACATCATTCCCACAGATGATGGCTCTCTGGTTGTCAGCGGGAATGAGCGCGTGCTGCGCGCCCGCTTTGCCGATGCCCGGCACTTCTGGAACCTCGACCGCAAGCAAAGCCTTGCCTCCCGCGTGGAAGAGCTGGACACCATCACCTTCCACGCCAAGCTGGGCTCACAGGGGGAACGTACCCGCCGTATGGTACGCCTTGCAGCCATTCTGGCTGACATGGTTGGCGCCCCTGCCGCATTGTGTGAACGCGCTGCCGAGTTGAGCAAAACCGACCTGACAACCGGTATGGTTGGGGAGTTCCCCGAGCTTCAGGGTGTCATGGGTGGGTATTATGCCCGCCATGATGGCGAACAGCCCGAAGTGGCGCAGGCCATCAGCGAGCACTACACACCGCGTGGGCCGGGAGACGAGGTGCCGGTAGCCCCGGTTTCCGTCGTGCTGGGGCTGGCGGACCGGTTTGACATGCTGACGGCCTTTTTTGCCGCTGGCGAAAAACCATCCGGCTCGGGCGATCCGTTTGGCCTGCGCCGCGCAGCCCTTGGCATTATCCGCCTGATCCGTGAAAACGGGTTGCGGCTGGATCTGGTCAAACTGTTCACGCTGGCGGCAGAAGCCCTGCCCGAACCCCTGCGCAATGCACCGGATCTGGCCCTGCTGCCCCAGTTTATTGCCGAGCGCCTGCGCGTGCAGGTCCGCACCGAAGGGGCACGGCATGATTGCCTTGCCGCGATTTCGGTCGATAATGAAGACACGGACATCGTGCGTCTGCTCGCCCGCGCACAGGCATTGCAGACCATGCTGGAAACCGAGGACGGCCAGAACCTGCTGGCCGCTACCCGCCGTGCCGCCAATATCCTGCGGATTGAGGACAAAAAAGACGGCCCGCATGAAGGCATGCCCGACCCCGCCCTGTTTGAGCAGGACGAGGAACGCGCCCTTTATGCAACGCTACAAACGGTCGAACCCGCTGTGGAACAGGCTTTTACTGCCGAGCATTTTGCCGATGCCATGCGGGCCGCAGCCAGCCTACGCCAGCCCCTTGACCGTTTTTTTGAAGATGTCACCGTCAACGCGCCAGATGCCGCACTCCGCCTGAACAGGCTTAAACTCCTGTCCCGCCTTGTGCGTATGATGCGTCTGATTGCCGACTTCAGCCAGATCGAAGGCTAAAAAAACACCCCATCTTCCATGCCGGAAGGTGGGGGCATACACAGACAGGTATTCCGCCTTTTGCAGGGCCTGCGCGACCGGATCGTGCAGGCCCTGCATGTTTTTATGGCCCCGAGCGCGAACGACCACCAAAAAACAGGCTGATGATCAGCAACACCACAAAAATAAACAGCAGAACCTTGGCAATTTCCGAGAACCCCGAGGCCGCGCCATTAAATCCGAACAGGGATGCCAGCAGAGCAAAAATAAGAAAAACAATAATCCACCGTATCAACGCCATTCTGGCCTCCCATCATCCCTGTTCATGCCCTGCATGCGCCATGCTTCCGTGGGTGTTTAACGCAAAATGGCGACCACAGTTCTGTGGTCGCCATTCCGGCAGGACACTTTGTATCCGAAAGCCTAGTGCTCATCCGCCCCGGGAATAAGATCATAACCCGGAGACCCCGGAGCAGGGCCGGGCGGGGGGACATTGCCCACGGCAACGCCGATCAGCTTATCCGCCTCTGGTCCAATTTCACGCGCATCAATGGCAATACCCAGATCACCACTGCTGCCCCCCCCCACGGCAAAGAGCGTCTGCCCGGCCTTAAGCAGGTCAGAAACCCGTGCGGCTTCGCGCGGAGACAGATAAATAACCGAATGATCCTTGAGCACGGCACCCGTCAGGTGGCCGCCTGCATCGTAAAGCGGCATCCAGACCTCGCCATGCAGCACAAGGTCGGGCCCGGTGATCATTTCGGGGGAATGCAACGGCATTTCAATAAAGCTGTCCTGCACCGTGCGCCCACGCGGACTGGTTACGCTAAAGGCGCGGATAATTGGCAGGACCTGCCCTTTGATGCCGCGGATATCCACCTTGTCCCCGACCTTGATCAGGCCAGCAAAGGTATGGGCCTGTTCGGATGAGACAAAAACCTGTGTGCCATCATCAAGCACAAAACCGACAATGCCCCCGTGGGGCGCTGGCAGAAACTGCACCACGCTCCCCGTAAACACCGGCAGCGCGGACAGGTCATACACGCCTGTCGCCTGTTTTTCCGTCACGGTCTGCCTGGAGGCAAAGGTCGTGCCGGATGACGCCTCCTTATGTGCAGGGGCTGCCACCGCGACAGAAGACGCCAGAATCAAACCAGACAAACTAAGCAAAGAGCGCATGAAACAACCACTAAGGACAGGCACGCCCTGCCCCCACCGGGGCAGAACGCGGCAATGCGTGAGACTCGTCTGCATACTCTGCCATGAAGGGCCATTCCCGCAAGAGCGGGAAAAGCGTGTCAGTGGCGGAAATGACGCATACCGGTGAACACCATGGCAATGCCTGCGGCATCGGCTGCGGCAATCACCTCCTCATCACGGATGGACCCGCCGGGCTGTATAACGGCTGTCGCACCCGCGGCCACAATGGTTTCCAGCCCATCCGCAAAGGGGAAGAACGCATCGGAGGCAGCAACGGAGCCCTGCGTCAGAGGGGTGGACTGGCCTGCGGCCTTGGCGGCTTCCCCGCTTTTGCTGGCAGCAATACGGGCGGAGTCCACGCGGCTCATCTGCCCTGCACCAATACCCACCGTGGCGCAATCCTTGGCGTATACAATGGCGTTGGACTTGACATGCTTTGCCACCCGGAAGGCAAAGATCAGGTCCTGCATTTCCTGTTCCGTGGGAACGCGCTTGGTGACAACCTTCAGCGCTTCGGGGGCAATCCGTCCGTTATCGCGCGTCTGGGCCAGAAAGCCCCCGGCAACCGAGCGCACAACCGTACCGGCAGCGGTAGGGTCAGGCAGGCCACCAGTCAGCAGCAGGCGCAGGTTCTTTTTGCGCGCCAGCAGGGCCTTTGCATCGTCCGCTGCATCGGGGGCCACAATGACTTCGGTAAAGATGGTGGAAATTTTTTCCGCCGTGACCGCATCCAGCGGACGGTTCAGAGCGACAATACCCCCAAAGGCAGAAACCGGGTCACACCGCAGGGCCTGATCCCACGCCGAGGTCAGCGTGTCTGCAACGGCAACACCGCAGGGATTGGCGTGTTTGACAATAACCACAGCCGGAGCATCAAACTCGGCAACAGCCTCAAACGCAGCATCGGTATCATTGATGTTGTTGTAAGACAGCGCCTTGCCCTGCACCTGTACGGCCGTGGCCACACCGGGGCGGGTGCTGCCATCGCGGTAAAAAGCAGCCTGCTGGTGGGGGTTTTCACCATAGCGCAGGATTTCAGCCCGCTGGCCAGCCAGCGCAAACCGTTCGGGGAACGCATCCTGCGCCTGTGCGGCAAACCATGCCGCAATAGCCGCATCATACGCAGCTGTGCGGGCATAGGCTGCACCAGCATAAAAGCGGCGCATGTCCAGCGTGGTGCCACCATCGCCCAGCGCATCAATCAGCCCTTCGTACTGGGCCGGATCGGTCAGCACCACCACATGCGCGTGGTTTTTGGCGGCTGCACGGATCAGGGCCGGGCCACCAATATCAATATTTTCAATGCAGGTTTCGGCATCGGCTCCAGACGCAACCGTTTTTTCAAACGGGTAAAGGTTCACGGCAACCAGATCAATCGGACCAATGCCATGTTCTTTCATCTGCTCGACATGCGCGGGCAGGTCACGGCGGCCAAGGATACCCCCATGGATTTTGGGTACCAGCGTTTTAACGCGGCCATCCAGAATTTCGGGGAAACCCGTATAATCCGACACTTCCGTAACAGGCACGCCAGCATCACGCAGGGCTTTGGCGGAACCGCCCGTGGACAGGATTTCCGCCCCCTGCGCCACAAGGGCCCGGGCCAGATCAAGCAGACCGGCTTTGTCGGATACGGAAATAAGGGCGCGACGGATAGGAAGCGTCGTCTGGCTCATGGGTGGACCTTTCGCACGGCAAAAAACGTAATGCGGCTGATTAGCCAACATGCCGCGCAGAGGCAACCAGCCGGAATAAAGAAGATGGACACCGCCTAGCGGCGGGTAAACGTCCAGTACAAGGGCTGACGGCCTGCGGCGATGGCCTTGGCCTCATACCGGGTGGGGAACCAGCCATCGGGGCGGACGGTCGCCGGGGATGGTGCCTCAAAATACGACTGTGCGGACATGACCTCCTGCACCCAGGCCTGATAGGTCGGGTCGTCACTGGCAACGCGCCAGACGGCACCGGGTTTGAGCACACGGGCACAGAGTTCCACATTCTGCGGATGCACAAACCGGCGTTTGGCATGCCGGGCCTTGGGCCACGGGTCGGGGAACATCAGGAACAGCCGGTCCAGACTGGCATCGGGGAGGGCCCGCAGCACCAGACGCGCATCATCATCCCACAGGCGGAGCATATCCGGCAGCGGGGCGGTGGCCTCCTGCTCAACAGGCACAAGCTTGTTCAGCAGCGAACACAGACCGTTATGAAAAACTTCGGAGGCTATATAGCCAACTTCGGGGTGTGCTTTGGTCTGGGCCAGCACATGCTCGCCCCCACCAAAGCCGACCTCGAACCAGATCTGTTGTGGTGCATGACCAAAAACAGAAGCTGGGTCCGCTGCCTTATCCAGCGGAAACCGCAGGCGTGGCAGCGTTTCGTCCAGCAGGCGTTCCTGACGGGGGCGGAGCGGATGCCCACGCTGGCGGCCATACAGCCT
Organism: Acetobacter lovaniensis; assembly: GCF_014207635.1. GTDB lineage: Bacteria > Pseudomonadota > Alphaproteobacteria > Acetobacterales > Acetobacteraceae > Acetobacter > Acetobacter lovaniensis. The sequence continues at coordinate 132,721 of NZ_JACHIE010000007.1, read as the reverse complement.
TTCCGGCGGGGGTTTTACATCCACTGCTTCGGGCTGGCCAGCAATGGCCTGACCTTTTGCCTCCGTCATGAACTCGCTACCTTTATATCAGCGCTTCAGGGCGCTGCGCAGGGCGTCCACCAGATCGGTGCGTTCCCATGTAAAGGTATCCAGTTTGTCATCCGGCGTACGGCCAAAGTGACCATAAGCAGATGTGGTCGCATAAATCGGACGGTTCAGGCGCAGGTGCTTGCGAATGCCGCGCGGCGTCAGGTCCATGACTTCACGCAGGACTTCACCCAGACGGGCTTCATCCACATCCTTGCCGCTTTCATCCAGGTCCACGTAAACGGACAGCGGGTGAGACACGCCAATAGCGTAGGAAAGCTGGATGGTGCAGCGGTCTGCCAGACCAGCAGCCACAACGTTCTTGGCAAGGTAACGGCAGGCATAGGCCGCAGAACGGTCAACCTTGGTCGGGTCTTTACCGGAGAATGCGCCACCACCATGGGGGGCTGCACCGCCGTAGGTGTCCACAATGATCTTGCGACCCGTCAGGCCGCAGTCCCCATCGGGGCCACCGATAACGAACACGCCGGTCGGGTTGGCGTAGAATTCGCTTTCAGGCGGCATCCAGCCTTCGGGCAGCACGCTGCGGGTTACGTCCAGCAGACGGTCGCGCAGAACCTTCTGGTCCGCACCTTCATCATGCTGTGTGGAAATCACAACAGAAGTAGCACCAACCGGACGACCGTTGACGTAACGCAGGGTCACCTGGCTTTTGGCATCGGGCTGGAGGCCTGCAACGCGGTCATCACCAGCGCGACGCAGGTCGCGGATGGTGTGCAGGATGCGGTGCGCATAATACAGCGGCGCAGGCATGAGGGTGTCTGTCTCGTTAGAGGCATAACCGAACATGATGCCCTGATCGCCTGCACCTTCGTCCTTGTCCGATGTGCTGTCCACACCAACGGCAATGTCAGCGGACTGAGCATGCAGGTAGTTGGAAGCTTCGGCATGGCGCCAAGAGAAGCCGGTCTGGTCGTAGCCAATATCCTTAACAGCTTCACGCGCCAGATGAATCAGCTGCTCGGAGGTTACGGACTCGGGACCGCGCACTTCACCAGCCAGAACGATACGGTTGGTCGTTACCAGCGTTTCACACGCCACGCGCGCTTCGGGGTCTGCCGCCAGATACGCGTCCAGAACGGTATCGCTGATCCGGTCAGCAACTTTATCGGGATGACCTTCGGAAACTGATTCCGAAGTAAACAGAAAATCGCCGTCTTTACGCATGATGGTGCCGTTCGCCCCACGCCAGTGAAAAAAGAAAACAGGTAACCATCCCCAAAAAAGGGGACGGCATCCTATGGCGGCATAGAAAGTAATGGTCAAGAGCCATACGCCACCGGCGCAAAAGACAAGCCCCAGTTTTCAGCCCTGCGCCAGACGCGGGGCACGTCCCACGCTGCCCGGTTTACCCCTTACAGCGGGGGCAAGCCCAGCACGTCTTCCATGCCGTAAAGCCCTGCTTCCCGCCCTTTTGCCCACAATGCGGCGCGTACTGCACCCGTGGCAAAAATACGCCGGTCAAAGGCCCGGTGCGACAGGGTAATCTGCTCATCCGCGGATGTGAAAAGAACGTCATGTTCCCCCACAATCTGCCCACCGCGCAGGGCGGCAAAGCCGATGGCACCCGGCTTGCGGGGGCCAGTCAGGCCATCACGCCCACTTTCGCGCACATCTTCCAGCGCCACACCACGGCCAAGAGCCACGGCCTGACCAATGGCAAGTGCTGTGCCAGAAGGCGCATCCACCTTCTGCCTGTGATGCATTTCCACAATTTCCGCATCATAGGACTCTGCTGGCAAGGCCTGCCCCATCATCTGGGCAAGGCGACGCACCAGCGTGACACCGGGTGAAAAGTTGGCGGCATGGACAATGGTCATATAACCTGCGGCTTCCCGCAGCATCTGGTTCTGCTGTGCGGACAGGCCCGTTGTGCCCAGCACCCACGCCACCCCCGTACCAACCAGAGACTTCGCACTCGACGCAACCGTATCGGCATGCGTGAAGTCGATCACCGCCTCGCATTCTTCCGCCAGCGCGGACATGGTTGTAAACAGCGGAATACCCACAGGCAGGCCCGCGGCCTGCTCGGGCGAACGGGTAGTGCCACCAGCTACGGTCGCACCGGCTGCCAGTACTTCCTCAACCAGCAAGCGCCCTACGCGGCCTGTAATCCCTGCAATACCAATGCGCATGTGTGTTATTCCGATCCTTCAAAAAAATCACGCACGCGGCGGAAGAAGCCTGTGTGCTCGGGGCTATGCTTGATGTCCTCGCCCGCTTCTTTCTCAAATTCTTCAAGCAGTTCACGCTGGCGCTTGGTCAGCACCTGCGGTGTTTCCACCGTAACCTGAATATACATATCTCCCCGCGCACTGGACCGCAGGACCGAGAAGCCCTTGCCCCGCAGGCGGAAATGCGCGCCGGTCTGTGTGCCTGCCGGGATTTTAACAATGGTGCGGCTGCCATCAATAACCGGCACTTCTATTTCGGTCCCCAGAGCGGCCTGCGCCATGCGCAGGGGCACACGGCAATATACGTTGGCGCCATCACGCTGGAAAATGGAGTGTTCGGAAACGGAGACATGCACATACAGGTCACCTGATGGCACACCATTGCCACCGGCCTCTCCCTCACCTGTCAGGCGGATGCGGGTTCCGTCCTCAACACCTGCTGGGATCTGCACCTTTATGGTGCGTTCCTGCTCCACGGTCCCTTCCCCACGGCAGGCCTTGCAGGGGTCCTTGACCACTCGGCCCGCACCATGGCAGGTCGGGCAGGCCCGTTCCACCACAAAAAATCCCTGCTGGGCACGCACTTTACCCGCCCCGTGGCAACTCGGGCAGGTTTCCACCCCGGCGGCACCACTGTTGGAGCCAGTGCCATGGCAGGAGTCACAGGCAACACGGGTAATAACCCGCACATCCTTTTCAACGCCTGCAAATGCTTCTTCGAGCGTGATTTCAACATGGGTCTGGATGTCGTTCCCACTCCGGGCCTGCCCACCACGGCGGCCCATCATGTCCCCGAACATCTGCTCAAAAATATCGCCCAGACCACCGCCGCCAAATCCGTTAAAATCGAACCCGCCGGGGCCTGCCCCACCCCCTTCAAACGCTGCATGGCCGAAGCGGTCGTAGGCGGCGCGCTTCTGCTCATCCTTGAGCACATCGTAAGCCTGATTGATTTCCTTGAACTTGGCTTCCGCCGCATCATCCCCCGGGTTCCGGTCAGGATGAAACTGCATGGCCATCCTGCGGTAGGATTTTTTAATTTCCTCGGCAGAGGCCGTGCGGGTTACCTCAAGAATTTCGTAGTAATCAAGCTGAGTAGCCATGAAAGTCCTCTTGGGGCTGCCTCTTGCATGAGCACAGCATCTGTCCAGAATGTAAAACGTAAAACGGCGTCCGCCTTATAAAAAGCACGGACGCCGGAAAAATAATACACCAAGGCCATGCCTGTCACATGGCCTTGGGGCTGCATGCGTCCGATCAGGACTTCTTGTTTTCGTTCACGTCTTCAAAGTCGGCGTCAACGATGTCTTTTTCGTCTGCCTTGGCACCTGCGGCACCGGCTTCAGCACCCTCAGCTTCCTGACCAGCCTTGTAGGCGGCTTCACCCACCTTCATGGCGGCCTGTGTCAGCCGTTCCGTTGCACTCTTGAGGGCTTCAACATCCGTGCCTTCCAGAGCGGACTTAACGGCGGCAATGGCACCTTCGGCTTCGGTCTTGTCTGCGGCAGGAACCTTGTCACCCACTTCGGACAGGGACTTTTCGACCTGATGCACAAGGGATTCCGCACTGTTACGGGCTTCTACCTGCTCACGCTTGGCCTTGTCGGCTGCTGCGTTGGCTTCCGCGTCCTTGACCATCTTTTCGATGTCGCTGTCAGACAGACCACCAGAAGCCTGGATCTTGATCTGCTGTTCCTTACCCGTGGCCTTATCCTTGGCGGAAACGGACACAATGCCGTTGGCGTCAATGTCAAAGGTCACTTCAATCTGGGGCACGCCACGCGGTGCCGCGGGAATACCGGTCAGGTCGAAGTTGCCAAGCAGCTTGTTGTCAGCCGCCATTTCACGTTCGCCCTGATAGACCTTGATGGTCACAGCGCCCTGATTGTCTTCCGCCGTGGAGAACACCTGGCTCTTTTTGGTCGGGATGGTCGTGTTGCGGTCGATCAGGCGGGTGAACACACCACCCAGCGTTTCAATCCCCAGAGACAGCGGGGTTACGTCGAGCAGCAGAACGTCCTTGACGTCACCCTTGAGCACGGCACCCTGAATGGCAGCACCAATGGCAACCACTTCATCGGGGTTCACGTTGCGGGCAGGGTCCTTACCAAAGAATTCCTTAACCGTTTCGATCACCTTGGGCATGCGGGTCATACCGCCGACCAGAATGACTTCATCAATCCCCGAAGCAGACAGACCGGCATCCTTCAGCGCGGCTTTGCAAGGCTCAAGCGTACGGCTGATCAGGTCATCCACAAGGCTTTCCAGCTTGGCGCGGGTCAGCTTGACCACAAGATGCTTGGGGCCAGAGGCATCGGCCGTGATGAACGGCAGGTTGATTTCGGTTTCCTTGGAGGAGGACAGCTCGATCTTGGCTTTTTCCGCTGCTTCCTTCAGGCGCTGCAGAGCCAGCTTGTCGGAACGCAGGTCAATGCCCTGTTCGCGCTTGAACTCGTCTGCCAGGAACCCGATGATACGGTTATCAAAGTCTTCCCCACCCAGGAACGTATCCCCGTTGGTGGATTTCACTTCGATCACGCCATCAGAAATTTCCAGCACGGAAACGTCAAACGTGCCGCCACCAAGGTCATACACAGCCACGGTGCCGCCGCTCTTCTTTTCCAGCCCGTAAGCCAGAGCTGCTGCGGTGGGTTCGTTGATGATGCGCAGCACTTCCAGACCGGCAATACGGCCTGCGTCCTTGGTTGCCTGACGCTGGGCATCGTTAAAGTACGCGGGAACCGTAATAACGGCCTGCGACACTTTTTCGCCCAGATATGCTTCCGCCGTTTCCTTCATCTTGCCCAGAATGAAGGCAGAAATCTGGGACGGGGCGTAGTTTGTGCCGCGGGCTTCAACCCATGCATCCCCATTGTCGCCTTTGACAATGGTGTAAGGGACCATGCCCTTGTCCTTCTGGACGGTCGCATCATCAAAGCGGCGGCCAATCAGGCGCTTTACGGCATACAGGGTATTGGTGGGGTTGGTCACAGCCTGACGCTTGGCGGCCTGCCCGACCAGCATTTCACCCCCTTCGGTGAAAGCGACCATGGACGGCGTCGTGCGTGCGCCTTCGCTGTTTTCGATGACTTTTGTTTCGTTACCTTCGCGCACGGCCACGCAGGAGTTGGTGGTGCCGAGGTCGATACCAATGACTTTACTCAATTTCGTGCTCCTTCTAGCGACTTCATCCGACCCGAAGCATCAGACAAAGCCCTGTTCCATCGCAACCGACCGAGCCCGGACCAAAGTCGGGGCGCAATCAGAATGACCAACCTGATGTATGGTGCGTTTTTCCCTTTTTCAAGAAGGAAAAACCACTCTGCGGGAAGGTTTTTTATCTTCCCTCCCACGTCGTGTTACTGTGCGTCGCCAGCCTTGGCCACAACCACCATGGCGGGCTTGAGCAGACGGCCGTGCAACGTCCATGTTGGCGTCCATGCCTGCATGACCGTACCGGGTGTGTGCTCGGTGCTGGGCTGTTCGGCCATGGCCTGATGCAGATTGGCGTCAAACGCCTTGCCCGCAGGGTTGTCGTTCCTGATCCCGTGCCGTTCCAGAATGGACAGGAAGGAACGTTCCGTACTTTCAATCCCCTCGCGCATCTTGGTCACAACCGTGTCCTCACCCTCGGTCCGGGCAGGCAGGCTGTCCAGCGCGCGGCGCAGGTTTTCGGCGGCTTCCACCACATCACGCGCGAATTTCTGCACCGCGTACTGGCGGGCATCTTCCACGTCGCGCTTGGCGCGGGCCATCAGGTTCTGGTTTTCGGCTTCAGCACGCAGCCATTTTTCCTTGAACTCCGTAACCGAGCGTTCAAGGTCCTGCACGTGTGCATCGGCGGCATTTTCGGCAACGCCCGCCTGCTGGGGGGCTGCCTGTTCGGCCGGAGCCGGATCTACCGGGGTCTCGACCTGTGTGGGTTCTGTATCTTGGGTCATGTAGCAAGAAGTAGGCAACACCGCTCCAGCCGACAAGACCCGTTGACCCCCTGCAATGCAGGATTTTATGCACGGCAGCCATTGACCGGAAAAAAGCGTGCATCACGCCATTCCCCCTCTTGGCATTGGAAGCCTGCGGCGCCTAAGCTAAACAGCTTGCGCTGATGGCAAGGGATAAAGGAACACACAAACGATGACAGAGCGCACCAAGCAGACAATTGCGCTGGTTGATGATGATCGCAATATTCTGACATCGGTTCAGATGACCCTGGAAGCCGAGGGTTTTAACGTCCGGACCTATACGGATGGCGAATCGGCATTGCAGGGGCTGACGGCCTACCCGGTCGATCTGGCTATTCTGGACATTAAAATGCCCCGCATGGACGGCATGGAACTTTTGCAGCGCCTGCGCACGCGCTCCAACCTGCCCGTTATTTTCCTGTCCTCCAAGAATGAGGAAGTGGACCAGCTTATGGGCCTGCGGCTGGGGGCTGATGACTATATTACCAAGCCCTTCTCCCAGCGCCTGCTGCTGGAGCGCATTCGCGCCCTGCTGCGCCGCAACGAGGTCAGCCGGGCGGAAGCCAATGGCGCGCCCACAGGCGGGGGCGCACTCACACGCGGCAATCTCTCGCTTGATGAACTGCGCCACAAATGCACATGGAAAGGGGAGGATGTCCCCCTGACCGTAACCGAGTTCCTGCTGGTCAAGACCCTTGCGCAGCGCCCCGGTCTGGTCAAATCCCGCGACCAGTTGATTGATGCGGCCTACGGAGACACCGTGTATGTGGATGACCGCACCATTGATAGCCACATCAAGCGGGTCCGCAAAAAATTCCGGCAGGTGGATGATGATTTCAACCAGATCGAAACCCTGTACGGCATTGGCTACCGCTACAAGGAAGACTGACCCAAGGGCATGAGCAACCGCCCCCCCCTGCTGACGCATCTGTATGCGCAGGCCCGCAGCCTGCGCATACCCGGCCAGCGTCCGCATAATGGCGGGGTGGAAGCCACGGCGGCCTATCAGGCGTCCCGCACCCGGCTGATTTCTCCCCTCATGCGCCGTGTGCTGCTGGTCAATATCCTGCCACTGGCCTTGCTGGGGCTTACGGTGCTGTTCCTTAACCAGTTCCGCAACAGCCTGCTGACGACCGAGGTCACCGCCCTGCGCGAGCAGGCCCGCATTTACGCCGGAGCGCTGGGGCAGAGTGCTGTACGCGCCATCCACCCCCACGCCGCCCAGCTACAGGACCGTGGGTATGAACTGGAAGCGGCACTGGCCCGCCCCCTCCTTCAGCGCCTGACTGAACCAAGCCCCAACGCGCATGCCCGCCTGTTTGGCCCCGATGGGCGGCTGGTCGCGGACAATCTGATCGATGTAGCCGACACGCTGGACACGCCACCGGAGCCACACCACTTCCACTCCCATACCATTCCCTTCCCCCCCGCGTTCCAGCCCGGCATTTACGAGCGGTTTTTAACGTGGCTGTGGTCTGGCCATAATCCGAGCATTGTCACCCTCAATACCGATGAGGAAGATATTCCCGACCGCCCGGACCGCCCACAGCGCCTTGACGGCACGGACCACCCACCGCCTGAAGCCCCGCCCTATATCCGCCGCACATCCCGCGGCAGGCTGATTATTACGGTGGCTGAACCCGTCATGCGCGATGGCTGGACAGTTGGCGTGATCCAGCTGACCCGTGTGGCCTCGCAGGTCGATCGCTCGTTATTTGCCATCCGCTCGACCATTCTCTCGCTCTTCTTTCTGGCTCTGGTGCTGACGGTCCTGCTGTCGTGGTATCTGTCGCTCACCATTGCGCGGCCCTTGCTGCGACTGGCGGCCTCGGCACAGGTCATGCGGGACACCACGGGGCGCACAGGCACGGTGCCCGCGCGCCTGCTGGCCCGACGGGACGAAATTGGTGATGTCGCCCGCGCCCTGCAGGCCAGCGCACAGGCGTTGTGGAAGCGCATGGATGCCATTGAACGCTTTGCGGCTGATGTCAGCCACGAGATCAAAAATCCGCTGACCTCCATCCGCTCCGCGATCGAAACCCTGCTGCGCATAGAGGACCTCAACCAGCAGCGCCGCCTGCTGACCATTATCAATGATGACGTGCGCAGGCTGGACCGGCTGATTACCGATATTTCCGACGCCAGCCGACTGGATGCGGAAATGTCGCGCGCCAAGGCCCGCCCCGTAGCAGTTGGCCCGCTGCTGGCTGTTCTGACGGAAATTCATCAGGCCACCCGTCAGGACGGGCAGCCGGTCATGGTGACTGATGTGCACGATGACACCCCCGAACACCCGTTGACCGCTCTGGCGGTAGAAGACCGTCTGGTGCAGGTGCTGCGTAACCTGATCGGCAATGCCATATCGTTTTCTCCACCCAATGGGCAGATTACCCTGCATGCCGCGGCCAATGGTAAAATGGTCCGTATTTCCGTCTCGGATCAGGGGCCGGGGATTCCTCAGGCCAAGCTGGATTCCATTTTTGACCGCTTTTATTCAGAACGCCCCAAAAGCGAGAACTTTGGCCAGCATTCGGGCCTTGGCCTGTCCATCAGCCGCCAGATCATAGAGGCATTGCACGGCAGCATTGCGGTGGAAAACCTGCATGACCGCAAGGGGGGCATAAGCGGGGCCCGGTTCATTATTGAACTTCCCCGCGTGCTCAGCCTGCCGCCACGCTAGACAAGGACAGGTCCTGCAAGGTCAGAACCCGGCCGCCACCCCCATGTCTTCCTCTTCCGGCAGGCTGATAATCAGATCAACCATGATCTTGGGTGCCGAAGAGGGGGCATCCTTAAGCCACATCATGGTCATACCCGGTGATGTGGCGGGAAAAAACTGGCGGAAAACCGGAAAACTGGCAGGAAATTCATCCGCATCCGCAATATGGCAGACAATGCGGCTGACATCGCGCAATGTCAGGTCATGCGGCTCCAGCAAACTTATTGCCTCTTCAAAGGCAGCCCGGCACTGGTCGGCAAGGTCTACCCCCCGGAACTGGGGGGCATGCAGCCCGGCAAGCTCAAAGCCCCCAGCCGTTTGCACGACCTGCGGACGACTGGCGACGGAACGTGGAGGCCGTGTCAGGGTTTTATCTTTCATCACGGAATGATGATGTAAGGCAGCGGAACAGGAACCGCAATTTTCCCTTTCGTAACAAATGCACGACCTTGCGCCTGTTGGCCTCATTCCTTAGCATCCGGTATAGCTGGTCTGAGCAGAATGCCTTCTCTTTCCGCATGAAACTGCTTTAAACTCGAGCGGCATCCGAATTGCGCGCCGGAGGCCACCAACAGCCCGTTAGGGGCGCGCCTCTGTTCGGACAATAAAAAGGAAGAGTCGGCCATGCACATGGCGGATGATACGTCTGTTCCGCGCCGCATTCTGCTGGTGTCTGGTCTGTCCGGGGCGGGCAAGTCTTCCATCCTGCGGATTCTGGAAGACCTTGACCACGAGGTGATCGACAACCCGCCACTTGGCATGCTGGATGACATTGTAGCCCGCGCAGAACGGCCCGTGGCCATAGGGGTCGATTCCCGCACAAGAGGGTTTGATGCCTCCGCCGTGCTGGCGGCTCTTGCCCGCCTGCGGGTTAATCCCCACCTGCGCGTGGAACTGATTTACGCCACAGCGGACGAAAGTGTGCTCCTCCGCCGCTATACCGCCACCCGGCGGCGGCACCCCCTTGCCCCCCATAGCAGCATAAAGGAAGGCATAGAGGCCGAAGTAGCCCTGACTGCCCCCCTGCGCGCCGCAGCCGATCTGGTGATCGACACCACCGATATGCCCCCACCGGACCTGCGGCAGTTTGTGGAAAGCCGGTTTAGCCCGTGGGTTGGAGGCGCGAGCGAAGGGCTGACTGTAACCCTTATGTCCTTCGCCTACCCTGCGGGCCTGCCACGGGAGGCGGATATCGTGTTTGACGCACGCTTCCTGCGTAACCCGCACTACGTAGCCGAACTGGCCCCAAAAACCGGGCTGGATGAGGATGTCGCGGCCTACGTAACCCACGACCCGGATTACCTGCCTTTTCTGAACCAGATCCACGCCATGCTCCAGCTTGTGCTGCCGCGCTTTGTGCAGGAAGGCAAAAAATACGCCACCATCGCCATTGGCTGCTCCGGCGGTCGGCACCGCTCGGTTACACTGGTGGAGGCACTGGCCAAGCGCCTGTCCGCTCCTGATGGCATGGGTCATTACAAGGGCTCTGGCCAATGGCCGATCATGCTCATGCACCGCGAACTGGCGCGGCAGGGCATAAGTGCCTGGCGCTGGGCCAGAAAACCGACCGAAACCACACGGGTCGAACAGTACTGAGTAACCCGCCTGTAACCATGCCTTAATCTGGCATGGCTTTTAGCCCATACCCATGCGCTCAGGCATGGCCCGCCTGCCCGCTCAGACGGGCGGGATCAATATTGATGGACGCCAGAGCCCGCCGCCATTTGACGGTATGATCCATACCAAAAATCAGCTCGCGCGTGGCAGGCACGACCAGCCATGCATCATGCTGGAAAATTTCCTGCTCAAGCTGCCCCGCAGACCAGCCCGCGTACCCCATAGCCAGCAGGGCGTCCTGCGGGCCGTCCCCCTTAGCTATGTCCTGCAACACATCCATACTGGAGGTGAGTGTAACATTTTCGGTAATGCGCAGGCTGTCCTGACCACTCCACTCCGCAGAATGCAGGACAAGGCCGTGCCCTTCCTCCACCGGGCCACCAGCACACAGGCCAATCCGCCGTACCGGGGGCACAGGAGTAATATGCAACTGCTCCAGCAGGTCATCAAAATCGGGACGGGGCAGGCGCTTGTTGATCACAAGCCCCATGGCCCCTCCATCTGGCGTATGGCTGCACATGTAAATAAGGGATTGCCCAAACAGGGTACCCCCAAGCATGGGCGTTGCCACCAGCAGCATACCTGCCAGTGAAAGGCCGTTATCCATAACAGCGGGGGCGAGTTGGGGAGTGTTTGCGAATGCCATCTCCCAAGATATGAGAAACACTTCCTTTTTTGGCAAGATTGCCAGCACAACTGTTGTCTGTAATTCTATGCATCCGACACATATTGCTCAATTTTCAGGACACATGTCCATGAACACCCTCTCCCGTTTTCTGAATGCACTCGACAGTTACAAGATATCGGACGGCAGCCAGTTCCGGCTTGCCGACCACAACCCCGATGATGATGGGCATCTGGGACTGGACAAGGACATGGGCAAAAACCTGCTCAGGCAGGTCAAGGGTCTGTTGCAGGACCTTCAGGAACTTCTGTACGCCAACCAGACCCACTCACTCCTGATCATTCTGCAGGGGATGGATGCCGCGGGCAAGGATGGCACGATCAAGCACGTCATGTCCGGCGTAAACCCGCAAGGCGTTGCCGTGACCTCATTCAAGCAGCCCGGCCCGACCGATCTGCTGCATGGTTTTCTGTGGCGCATCCATGCCGCGGCACCGCAGGCCGGACGCATCGTCATTTTCAACCGCAGCCAGTATGAGGATGTTCTGGTCAGCCGTGTCCACCCTGACCTGCTTAAAAACGGGCATGTTCCCGGAGCACTCAACACTCCCGAATTCTGGGAAGGCCGCTATAGCGATATCCGCCACCTTGAACACTACCTGAGCAGACAGGGCACAGTCGTACTCAAATTTTTCCTGAACATCTCGCGCGAGGAGCAGCGCGAACGCCTGCTGGCCAGACTGGACATTCCTGAAAAACGCTGGAAGTTCTCACCTTCGGACCTGCATGAGCGGGAATACTGGGATGACTACGCAACCGCTTACCAGGACGCCATTGCCCAGACTGCGCGCCCACATGCCCCCTGGATTATCGTGCCGGCCAATCATAAATGGTATGCGCGCCTTGTCGTGATTGGCACCATTATCCGGGCCTTGCACAATCTGCGGCAGGTCACGCCTCAGCCCAGCCCCGACGTGATGCATCAGCTTGATGACTATCGCACACGCCTGTTGCAGGAAAAACCCTGAGACACTCCCCCATCGGGACCATAGACCCCAATGGGGGAACTCGCTGGAAAATGAGCGAACCCGTATAAACTCTTATGTTTTACAGGGTTGTTTCCAACACCCCGTACCAGCCCAGACCTTTGTAGGTTTCGTACCCCGGAGTATGGGCATAGGCAATCAGCGTGTCCCCGTTCACGTAGTAGCCACGTTCCGCCTGTGGTGTGAATTTGCAATACTCGTCAGATGCGCCATTACCGTCAGATGATGCAATAATACGCTTCTGGGCATCCACCAGCATAACACGCGTCTGCTCCCGTTCCGTATTGGACAGACGCACGCCCTTGACTATGGCTTCGGCCTGCGGTGCCCAGTCAAACGCAATGCCCAGAACACCCAGCACCTGCCCGCGCGCTTCACCCCCTGCGCGAATGGCGGTGCTGTAAATGGCAGCCTGTTCATTATTAAGCGCCTGCACGCGGCTGACATCCGCTACAGCATATTCCTCCCCACTTTGCGTGCGCATGGCCTTTGTGAACCATGCCTCGCCCGACATATCACTCCCTTCCAGAGCGCGGTGTGTCTGCGGGCGGCCACAAGCCACGACCTTGCCGGAAAGATCCACAATAAAAAGATCAAGATAAACAGTGTAGGATTTTAAAATTGTTGCCAGACGCCCCGCGGCATACTGGTAGGCTTGGGGAGTGCGCTTCTCCAGCGCCTCCACAACGGCACTATCGGTTGCCCACCACCTTACGTCGCACGAACGCTCGTACAGATTGCGGTCGATCAGGTCCACAACATTCAGCGCCAGATCGGTCAGGCGTTCCCCCCTGCCACGCAACAGCAGATCGTTCCCTGCTTTTAACAGACGCTCGGTACTGTTGTCCGTTGCAACGCGCAATTCGGAGGCAATACCAACAATGCGGGTGGAGATACGACCCATTTCATCTGCCAGCAGGCCAAAAGCCGCACCCGCCTGCCCAACCCGCGCCGCTTCGATGCGTGTGTTGATGGCAAGGAACTTGGCTTCGTTCATGACTGAGGCAATCAGATGAATTTTCTCCCGCGTCATCTGAGAGACTTCGTAAGCAAGTTTCAGGATATCATCTTGCATGCGGGATATGTCTTTCAATCCGGAATCGAAACAATATGACGTAATGGGACACATAACCATTTTCGCCATAACAACAGCAGAACATGCTGTGTCTTTCTGTTCTGCCTAAATTATCAGAACCTGTAAACTCCTGATTATGAAGCTATTCCACCTCCATCACGCGCATTTGACACGGTGTAACCGTCCGGTCATGAACACAAACAGACAAACCCTTTGACCGCTCACAAGGATTCCCATGCTCCATTTAACACGCCGCATGCCCTTGCTGGCCTTATGCGCCGGATTGGCCCTCCCCACCCTGAACACCCCGGCACAGGCCCGGCACAGACATGCAGATACAGACCAGCCCACCTCCGTATCTGCCTCATGCGATAATCAGGATTTTCTGAACAAGCAGCAGGCGTTTGAAAACGGTGGCCCCAAAACCGATGCCGCAGTGCATATTTGCGGAACTGTTCTGACTCTTTCCAGAATAGCCAGACAGACCCGCAGCGGCCGACATGGCTATTTTTACATAACGGTCGCACCCAATATTTCCATCCGCATTGTGACCAACCTGGACGAAATGCATACCCCCGCCTGGCCGTGGGTCGCCAAGGGCGACAAGGTCGAAGTGGTAGGACGGTATTATTATGATTCAGCCCGCCAGCAGGGCGTGGACTGGACACACCGTGGCACTGGCCGCTCCTGGGGCATTCCGGGCTACGTTATTGTCAACGGCACAAAATACGACTGAACAAAAAATGGCTGGCCAGAAAAACTGGCCAGCCAAATATGTTTTTCAAAATCCGCGCAAAAACTAGTCTGCGGCTTCCTCTTCCTTTTCGCTCCCGCGTTCATCCTCGCCAGAGCTGGAGGCAGCGTTGGCATTGCTCTCCACAATATCAAACGCCAGTTCACCATTCTTGAGGCCGATCTTAACGGCCCCCCCTTTGGCCAGACGCCCGAACAGCAGTTCCTCAGCCAGAGGTTTTTTGATGGATTCCTGAATAACCCGACCCAGCGGACGGGCACCATACAGGCGGTCATACCCTTTTTCCGCCAGCCACTCCTTGGCTGCCGAAGACAGTTCAATGGTCACATGCCGGTCAGCCAGCTGTGCTTCAAGCTGCAGCACGAACTTTTCAACAACCTGCCCGACAATTTCCTGCGTCAGATGAGCAAAGGGAATAACCGCATCCAGCCGGTTGCGGAACTCGGGGGTGAACAGGCGCTTGATGGCCTCTTCATCCTCGCCTTCACGCACCTTGCGGCCAAAGCCTACGGCTTCCTTGCTCATGTCGGACGCACCGGCATTGGTGGTCATGATCAGGATAACATTCCTGAAATCGACCGTTTTGCCGTTATGGTCCGTCAGGCGGCCGTTATCCATAACCTGTAGCAGCACATTGTACAGGTCGGGATGGGCTTTTTCGATCTCATCCAGCAGCAGCACGGCATGAGGATGCTGGTCGATGGAATCGGTCAGCAGACCGCCCTGATCAAACCCGACATACCCCGGAGGCGCACCCAGCAGGCGGGAGATGGAATGCCGCTCCATGTATTCGGACATATCAAAGCGGATCAGCTCAATACCCAGCGCGTTGGCAAGCTGGCGGGCCACTTCCGTTTTACCAACCCCTGTGGGACCGGAGAACAGATAGTTGCCAATCGGCTTTTCCGGATCACGCAGGCCAGCACGCGCCAGTTTGATGGCGGCGGAAAGTGCGTCAATCGCCTGATCCTGCCCGAACACCATACCCTTGAGGTCACGCTCCAGAGAACGCAGCACTTCCTTGTCATCAGCAGAAATGCTTTTGGGCGGAATGCGGGCAATGCGGGCGATAATGTCTTCCACATCCTTCAGGTTGACCGTCTTGCGGCGGCGGCCTTCAGGCTGGAGCATGCGCGAAGCCCCGACCTCATCAATCACGTCAATCGCCTTGTCGGGCAATTTACGGTCATGAATATAGCGGGCGGACAGTTCCACAGCCCCACGAATAGCTTCTTCCGTGTAGCGGACCTTGTGGTGCTTTTCGTAGCTGCCCTTCAGGCCGCGCAGGATCTTGACCGCATCATCAATGCTGGGTTCGGGCACATCAATCTTCTGGAACCGCCTGACAAGCGCGCGATCTTTTTCAAAGTGCTGGCGGAACTCCTTGTAGGTGGTCGAACCAATGCACCGCAGCGTGCCAGCCGCCAGAGCGGGTTTGAGCAGGTTGGACGCATCCATGGCCCCGCCCGATGTTGCACCCGCACCGATAACGGTATGGATTTCATCAATAAACAGAATGGCGTGCGGGTCCTGATCCAGCTCCGTTACAACGGCTTTGAGGCGTTCCTCAAAATCGCCGCGGTAGCGGGTGCCAGCCAGCAATGCGCCCATATCCAGCGAATAGATGGTGGATTTAAGCAGCACTTCAGGCACGCTGCCTTCCACAATCCGGCGGGCAAGCCCTTCCGCAATGGCGGTTTTGCCTACACCGGGATCGCCGACATACAGCGGGTTGTTTTTGGTACGGCGGCACAGAATCTGGATCGTGCGTTCAATTTCGGTATCCCGCCCGATCAGCGGGTCAACCTTACCAGCCAGCGCCTTGTCGTTCAGATTGACGCAGTAGGTGGACAGCGCATCCTGGCTTTTCTGTGCCTTGGTTTCGGCCCGTTCGGGTTCTTCCCCTTTTTCCGCACCGGTATTGCTGCCTGCAACCGGGCGCCGGGTGGCGCGGTCGGGGGCTTTGGCAATCCCGTGGGAGAGAAAGTTCACGGCGTCCAGACGTGTCATGTCCTGCAGTTGCAGGAAGTACACGGCGTGGCTTTCACGCTCGGCAAACAGGGCGACCAGTACGTTAGCGCCTGTCACCTCATCGCGCCCGGTGGACTGCACATGAATGGCTGCGCGCTGGATAACGCGCTGGAATGCGGCTGTTGGTTTGGGTTCGGTCGGGCGCTCAGACGCCAGACCGGCAAGGTCCTTGTCGAGAAAGCCTGTCAGGTCTGTCCGCAACCGGTCCAGATCAACCCCACAGGCGCGGAACACCGTTACGGCATCCGCATCATCAACCAGGGCAAGAAGCAGATGCTCTAGCGTGGCATATTCATGATGCCGTTCTCCGGCCAGAATAAGCGCCCGATGCAGCGTCTGCTCAAGATTGCGTGACAACATGACGAGACGCTCCTTTCCCCGGACTTTCCGACCACGGTAAAACAACCACGGGACCATGATCGGGTGCCCTGCAATCATATTTGGCTGCTTCGGCAGGAAATGCGAGTCATAACCACGCAAAAAACACATGTTCACGCATTTTTCGTTAGCATCTCTGATAAAAATGCTGGTTTTCCGCGCTTTTTACCAAGCCCGACCAAGCGCAGAAATATGCGTGCCCTGCCTGCAAAGCCGCATCTGCAGGCCAGAAACGCGACCGACACCCCATCGGCCACGGGCTCGCGCAGACGCACACGCCGCAGAGTGCTGCTGGCAGCCGAACCGTGTTCAGGAAAACGGCAGAGGTGCTGGTATCAGTCTTTTTCTATGGTGCACTGCAAGGGGTGCTGGTTCTGGCGTGCCAGATCCATGACCTGAGACACCTTGGTCTCCGCCACCTCATACGTAAACACACCACAGACGCCCACACCCTTGCGGTGGACGTTGAGCATGATGTCTGTCGCTTCTTCACGATTCTTCTGGAAAAAGCGCTCAAGGACGTACACCACAAACTCCATGGGGGTGTAGTCATCGTTGAGCATGAGCACTTTGTACATGGCGGGTTTGCGGGTTTTGGGCTTGGCCCGCACAACCACGCCGATTTCCGCATCATCCCGGTCCGAATCCATGCCTCCATCACGCCGCGACGGCCCGTTGCCTGTATGCAGAACAGGAAGATGAAACGAGGCCATGGCAACCAAACTCCCGAGGCAGGGTGAAAAACGAGTGGTGTTCCTTACCACCATATTGGCAAAGCCAAAGTACAATAAAAGAGAGCGGAATGACAGAATAGCTGGTGTGCGTGCCCAATATGGAACCAGCGCGCCATATTTATGCCACACATGAACACCACATGGCAGGGTGGATGCCGGAGCTGCTTATTTGGATTCCGTGCGCCAGAGTTCCAGTTTTTTGCCGCCATGCTCTTGCGATTCCTGACAGTAGGCGGAATAGTGCTCCATACGGCACAGGTGGGGGTAGCAGTGGCAGACAAACCGGCGTTACGGCAGATGACAGAACAGAGCAGACTAACATCTGGCAATGCAAAACCCCTGCGCCTGCGCAAATGGGCAGGCCTTTTTGCAGGTGTAACTCTGGCGGCGTTCACCACGGCCAGTCAGGCCCGCGCCCAGTATGCCGGGCAGATCAGCTCCATTGTCATGGACGCCAAAACCGGTGCTGTCCTCTCCCAGACCGATCCGGACCTGCGGCGCTACCCGGCCAGCCTGACAAAACTGATGACGCTGTACATGACCTTCAACGCACTGCGCGCAGGGACCATATCCCTTACCCAGTCCGTGCCGGTCTCCATTCATGCGTCCACCATGGAACCTTCCAAGCTCGGGCTGGTTCCCGGCACTCACCTGACTGTTGAACAGGCCGTGCTGGCACTGGTCACCAAATCCGCCAACGATGCCGCCTGTGCTCTGGGCGAGTTGATCGGGGGTGGGAGCGAACCCCAGTTTGCCGCCATGATGACCCAGCAGGCCCACGCCTTGGGCATGTCCAGAACCCAGTTCCGCAACGCCTCAGGCCTGCCGGACCCGGACCAGATGACAACCGCGCGGGACCTGGCCACTCTTGGTCGCCGCCTGATTGCCGATTTTCCGGAATATTATCACTATTTCGCCACCCCGGCATTCCGTTTCCATGGCCGCTACATTCCCAACCATAACCCCATGCTTAAAGTCTATGCCGGGGCAGATGGCATGAAGACGGGATACACGCAGGAGGCCGGACGCAACCTTGTTACCTCCGCCCTGCGTGACAATGTGCGGCTGGTTGGCGTTGTTCTGGGTGCGTCCAGCAACACCCAGCGCTCGCTGGTTATGGCCAACCAGCTTGATCACGGTTTTGACGCCGAAGGCGTGGCCCCCGTCGCCCGCCCGCTTGTTGTAGCGCAGGCCAGCAGCAGCCAGCGCCACCGCAGCCACCGTGGTACGCTGATCATGGCGGATGCCAGCCACAGGCACACACCACTTGAAGTGGCGGAAGCCCCCACGACACACCGCCGTCATGCAGCGATTACCAATGTCAGCCACGGCCGTCATACTACGGTTATTGGTGCCAAGGTTCACACCATTGCCACCCCCGCCATCTCCCGCAGCATGGTCCGCCACACGACCGCCCACAACCGGACCTGAATATTTTCTGACCATTTAGGCCGCCCGTTGTAACCAAAGCGGGTTGCCTTTGTGGTCTGCACTCTTCATCTTGCTGCTTTACTAAAAAGTATCAACAACGATGAGGAAGTGCAGAATGGCGGGCAGAGGCGGTATCGTTCTCCATACCGAAGAAGACTTCAAATACCTGCGTGCGGCTGGCCAGTTGGCCGCGGCTACGCTGGACATGATCACGCCTTACGTCAAACCCGGCGTAACCACGGGCGAGCTGGACCGCATTATTCACGCCTACACGCTTGAACATGGCGCCACCCCCGGCCCGCTGAACTACCGAGGCTACCCCAAGTCGTGCTGTATTTCGGTCAATCATGTTGTGTGCCACGGCATTCCGGGTGACCGGCCGCTGGTTGAGGGCGATATCGTCAATATCGACGTCACCCCCAAGCTGAACGGCTGGTTTGGAGATACCAGTCGCATGTACGCCGTGGGCAAGGTGTCCATCAAGGCCGCCAAGCTGATCACCACCACTTACGAATGCCTGATGCGCGGTGTTGAGGTTGTACGTCCCGGCGCCACTCTGGGTGACATTGGCTACGCCATTCAGAGCCATGCCGAAAAACACCGTTACTCCATTGTGGAAGATTTTTGCGGACACGGGATCGGGCAGGTTTTCCATGCCGAACCCAACGTCCTGCATTACGGTCGCCCCGGCGAGGGCATGAAACTGAAGGCCGGTATGGTGTTTACCATTGAGCCCATGCTCAACATTGGCAAACCCGAAGTCAAAATTCTTGAAGACGGGTGGACCGCCGTCACGCGTGACCGCTCTCTGTCCGCGCAGTTTGAACATATGCTGGCTGTCACCCAGACAGGGTATGAGATTTTTACCCTCTCTCCCGCCGGGTATGACTGCCCCCCCTACCCGATGAAAGGATAAGCTCATGCTGGCCGCCCCAACCACGCTGTTCTCCCGTGTTGCGCGTTATGTGGGACGGGTGGCCTGTTGCCTGAGCACAGGCCTTATAGTCCTACCCGCCCACGCGGCACCAGTGGCTGACCCGCTGGCCTATGGCACCGCACTGTCGGCTGCTGCGTCCGTTGCCACCCCTGTGGCCGGGCAGCATGGCATGGTGGTTTCCGCCCAGAAACTGGCCTCGGAAGTGGGGGCGCGCATTCTGGCCAAAGGCGGCAATGCGGCCGATGCCGCCGTAGCCATGGGATATACGCTGGCTGTTGTGTACCCAGCTGCGGGCAATCTGGGGGGTGGCGGATTTATGATGCTGCGCCCACCCGGCAAATCTGCGATTTTTTTCGATTTTCGGGAAAAGGCTCCTCTGGCCGCCACGCCGGATATGTTTTTGGACAGCAAGGGCAATGTTATTCCCGACTTGTCCCTTCTGGGCTGGAAGGCTGTAGCCGTACCCGGCACTGTGGCCGGGCTGGATGCCGTGCATGAACGCTGGGGCCACCTGCCCCGAAAAGTGGTCATGGCCCCTGCCATTCAACTCGCCCGCGATGGCTTTGTGCTGGAGGAAGGGGATGTGGAACTCCTGAACACCTCCACCGCGGCGCTGGCGCAGGACCCCTATGCCCGCAGGATTTTCCTACGCCCCGATGGCTCCCCCTTCCAGCCCGGTGACAGGCTGGTGCAGAAAAATCTGGCGCACTCGCTCGAACTGATCGCACAGAACGGGGCGGCCGCATTCTACAAAGGACCCATTGCCGCCAGTATTCTGGAGCAGTCCAAAGCCCATGGCGGCATTTTGCAGGCCACGGATTTTGAGCGCTACCAGCCCCGCACACTGGCCCCCATAAGCTGCACCTACCGTGGATTGCTGGTGGAAACAGCCCCGCCCCCCAGTGCAGGTGGCATAGCCCTGTGCGAAATGCTGGAAATTCTGGCCGGGTATGACATGCACGCCCTTGGCCTGCACTCAGCCCCCGCTCTCCAGCGTGAGATCGAGGCCATGCGCCATGCCTATTCCGACCGGCGGGATCTGGGCGACCCGGCTTTTATCCATAACCCGGTCAGCAGCCTGCTGGACCCGGCCTATATTGCCAGCATACGCGCGCATATTCCCCCCGACAGGGCCATTCCCTCGGCTGACCTGCGTGCAGGTGTGGCCTCGCCCGAAAAACCCGAAACCACCCAGTTTTCGGTGATCGACCAGAACGGGTTTGCCATTTCCACCACCTATACGCTGAACGGCTGGTTTGGCGCCAAGGTGATGGGAGGGGACACCGGGATCATTATGAATGATGAAATGGATGATTTTTCCATCAAACCCGGAGCGCTGAACATGTTTGGCATTCCCGGCAGTACGGCCAACGTCATTGCACCGGGCAAAACGCCCCTTTCCTCCATGGCGCCGACCATTATCTCGCGCGATGACAGGCCGGTCATGGTCATTGGCAGCCCCGGCGGGTCGCGCATTCCCACCATTATACTCTCTGTTATTCTGGGCGTTGTGGATTACGGGCTGAACATCCAGCAGGCCATAGACCTGCCCCGCCTGCACGAACAGTGGATGCCACAGAGTGTGGAGGTTGAGGCAAACGCCCTGACCCCGCAGGTAAAGCAAACGCTGGAACAGGAGGGCTACAGCTTTGTCCTGCATGCGCCGTGGGGTATTCCCGAAGGGATTCTGGTAGGTGGCCCCAGCCTGAACAGCCACGGGCCTGCCCGTTTTTATGGTGGGGCCGACCACCGCCACCCCGGCGGAGCGGCTATAGGGGAGTAAGCTCCCCTCCTCCACACTGCTTACAGGCGGTCCAGAGTATGGGTGCCGCCCTGTGGGTCACGCACCTGCCGCTCGCCCGTAATATACTCCGGCCCCAGAGGAACCTTGCCGTAGCCTCCGGGAATATCCAGCACGTAAATGGGCCAGGCAAGCCCCGTAACACGCCCCCGCAGACCTGCCAGCAGACGCTGGCCCTGTGCGACCGGCACATGAAAATGGGCCGTACCCGGCGCAGGGTCGAGCTGGTGCAGGTAGTATGGCCGCATACGGTTTTCCACCATGGTGCGGAACAGGTCTTCCAGCGCTTCCTCGCTGTCATTCACACCCCGCAACAGCACCGACTGCCCCAGCAGCGGTATGCCCCGCCGGGCAATACGGCGCAGGCTGCTCCGTGCGGGGGGAGCCATTTCCCGCGCATGGTTGATGTGTACGGCCATCCACATGGCTTTGTCCGTTTCCAGCGCATCCAGCAATGCGTCTGTCACACGCTCGGGTGCGGCTACTGGCACGCGCGTATGCACCCGGATGGTGGTTACATGCGCCATGCCGGAAAGGGCCTGCACAATCTCCCCCAGCCGCCGGGGCGAGAGCATGAGCGGGTCCCCCCCGGTCAGAATAACCTCGCGGATCTGCTCATGCGTGCGGAGCCAGTCCAGCGCGCGGCTCAGGGCTTCATCATCCAGCACGCCGCCATCTGGCCCCACATGCTCCCGCCGGAAGCAGAACCGGCAGTATAACGGGCATACCAGCAGGGGCTTAAGCAAGGCGCGGTCCGCGTAGCGGTGCACAATACCGGGCACGGGGGAGAGCGCATCATCTCCAATCGGGTCGGAGCGCTCCTCCGGCGTGACCACCAGTTCTTGCATGGTGGGCACAACCTGCACGCCAATCGGGTCGTCCAGACTGTGCATCAGCTCCGCAAAAGCGGGCGGTATGGCCGTAGCATACTGCCGGGCTATGGCTTGCAGGTCCGCTTTCTGCGCGGGCGTGGCCATACCGGCGGCAATCAGGTCATCTGGGGTGCGCAGCGTTCGGCTGGTCGCAAAAGGGGGCTTGACCGGGAAAGACATGTACCGGCTCTACTCTGCCCATGTCTGTGTCTGCAACATCTCATCTGTCCTTTGGTGGCCCGGACCCCGAGCGTATTCGCGACCGGCTGCCATTTTTAATCCGCCGCAACCTGACCATGCGGGGTGTGCGCGCGTTTTTGGAATCCCGCGGCTGCGTAGAGGTGGAAACCCCCTGCGCCGTGCCCGTGCCGGGGGAAGAGGTGCATCTGCTCCCCTTCCAGACCGAGCGGGAAACACCCGACGGCCAGCGCCAACCGCTGTTTTTGCACACCAGCCCCGAATTCGCCATGAAGCGGATTATCGCCGCCACCGGGCTGCCGCTGTTCCAGTTTGCCCGTGTCTGGCGCAATGGTGAGGCCAGCGGCACCCATGCCCCCGAGTTTACCATGCTGGAATGGTACCAGCCCGGCATGCCCCTGAGCGGCCTGATGGACGAGACAGAAGCCCTGCTCAAGGCCGTTCTGCCCCCTGTTGTGCACCGCAACACCTGCACGCTGGACCTGAGCCAGCCCTTTGAACGACTAAGCATGGAGGACGCATTCCGCCACCATGCTGGTGTTGACCTGCTTCCAACCCAAGGCAATGCGCAGGCACTGGCCCATGCGGCAGGCTGCACCCTGCGCGACGGTGAACACTGGGAAGACCTGTTTTTCCGCTTGTTGCTGGAACGAATCGAACCTGCCATTGGCCAGACCTGCCCCACATTTTTAACCCACTGGCCTGCAAGTCAGGCCGCACTGGCGCGCAGGGACCCCACAGACCCGCGCGTGGCCCTGCGGTTTGAACTTTATGCCGCAGGCATGGAACTGGCCAATGCGTTTGAAGAGCTGACAGACCCTGTAGAACAGCGCCAGCGTTTTACCCATGACAGGACCGAACGCCAGCAGCTTTACCCCACCCGCCCCACCTGGCCAATGGATGAAAAACTGCTCCACGCCCTGCCCCACATGCCTCCCTGTTCGGGCATTGCGCTGGGGTTTGACCGGCTGGTCATGCTGGCCAGTGGCGCACGCCAGATACAGGATGTCTTGTGGATACAGGATTAGTCTGCAACATTTGGCCCTGACAGGTGTTTTTGCTTATCTTCCACTCGTACGACGCATACCGCAGGCGTATTCCACCAAGGGGCAAGTCGGTGCCATGACATACGCAAACAGAGTTTTACTGATCGGGCTTCTAGCCCTTGCCGCCTGCCAGGTTCCCAGTGCGGAGCAGCGGCGCAAGCTCGATTCCATGATCGGGCGACCAACCGTGGATGTTATCCGCACCTTTGGTGTACCTACGCGCCAGTTCACCACGGGGGATCACACTTTTCTTGCCTACATCACGCAGGAGACCGACTACACCACCATGCCCATGGGCGGTGGCTGGGGGTATGGCCCCGGATGGGGAGACGGCTGGGGCGGTTATGGTGGCTGGGGCTACGGTGGCTGGGGTTATGGCGGCGGCTGGGGCGGCGGCATGGGCACCGCGTACACCTATAGCTGCCAGACCAATTTTGAACTGGTCAAGGGCCTTGTCATCAGTTGGACAATGCGGGGCGATGGCTGCTAGGGCGCATACATCGTGCCGTGCCTGCCGACCTGCCTGTACCATTTAACGCCATGACGGCCCAGAAAGCCCCTTTGCGTACCCACACTCCACGCCATGCACCATACGGCTGGCATGGGTGTCTGGCTGCCCCGGCACTTATGCTGACGGGCATGGTTCTGCTGGGCGGATGCGCGCAGAGCCCCGCCCGGCAGGATACATACACAACGCCAATTTCTACCTGTGCGTATATGATGCCAACAGTCTCTGGCACACGCACATATACACAGGGGCTCCGTGGCGCATCCGGCTCCCCGACGTCCGGACAGAGCAATCCGATTGATAGCGCCGTTGCCTACGGCAACCCGCAAACGCCTGCATTCTGCGACCGCCCCCTGTCGGACACCCTGCGCAGTTCCATCGAACTGGCCGACTATACGCATCTGCTGGACAGGACCGGCCTGTTCCCCACCTTGCAGCAGGCAGGGCCTTTTACCGTATTCGCCCTGCCCAATGCGGCGCTGGAAACCTATAACACACAAAATGGCGGCCAGCTTCTGGACCCGGCCAGCACCAGCAGGGTACGCAACCTGCTCGGCTACACGATTGTCACCGGAAAATGGCCCCACAAGGCCCTACGCGCAGCCCTTGCTGCCGCACCGGGCCATAGCCTGTCACTCCCCACCCTGAGCGGGCAGGCTCTACCTGTCTGGCTGGACACACAAACAGAGCAGGTCATGGTCGGCCCACCCCACGGGCAAAGCAGCCCGCTCTGGGTCATGGGGATTCCGCAATCCAACGGTGTGCTGTATTTTACGCGCGCGCTGGTTCTGCCACCAGCGGAACAGGCAGCTCCGGGCCCTAACACCCCTTAAGGGGTTTGGCCCATACCGCCCATATGGCGCAGGGCTACTGGCTGGCCGGGCGGCTGGCTGGGCTTAAAAAGTCCACGGGGCAGGGTCATCCCACCAACTGGTATCGGGCATGACAAAATCCGTATCACACCCGGCCAGCGCACGGGCGTCTTCGGGTGTTGCGGCACAGGCTACGGCGGGCAGTTCCATCATCATGCACCACCACTGAGCCAGAGCCAGAACAGCCTGTGTGTCCTCCGCATTCTGCACAGCATCCGGGGCAAAGCAGACGTAATCCGCTCCTTCCTCCCCCGCGCGCATGGCGCCGTCGCGGCTGCTGCCTACGGCCACACCAAGTTGCAGTTCGTCACCAATCCGGCGTCGTACGTCGCGCACACTGGCCGCCGTGTAGGACTGGGAGAGATGAACCCCGTCGCACCCGGTCTGAACAGCCAGTTCGGGTGCGTTTTCCAGCATAAGGGCAATACCCTTATGCTGCACAAGCGGGCGAATAGCCTCGATCAGGGCTATGGCTGCGGCAGGGTCCATGCCCTCCACCAGACGCAGCAGCAATGCTGCTGGCTGGTGGTTGACCAGACGCTGCTCCATCACGGGCAAAAACGCATCGGCATACAGGAGCGCAGGCGTCACAAGATAAAGGTCCGACACTGCGACTATCCTTTCCGCACGATGCGCATTTGCAGGGCTCAGTTCTTGAAGATGGTGATAATCTGGTCGAGCAGGGCCAGCGCTTCTGCCTTGGGGCGCTGGAACACGTTACGACCGATAATGGAGCCAAAGCCACCACCATCATGAATACCCTGAATGGTGGCCAGCAGGTTGTCCGTGCCCGTGTGTTCACCACCGGAGAAGATGACAATCCGACGGCCGGCAAAGCTGGACTGCACAACATGGTTGATACGTGCGGCAAGCGTTGCCACATCAACCTTGTTCTTTTCGTACACAGGCTTGCAGGCATCCAGTGCCACAACGTCGGTCGGGGGTTTGACCTTGATGATATGGGCACCACACAGGGCGGCCATGTGGGCGGCATAGGCGCATACGTCCACGGCTGTCTCGGCCTTCTTGTCCAGTGCCGGGCCACGCGGGTAGCTCCATACGATCACGGCCAGACCCACGGACTTGGCTTCAGCCGCCAGTTCACGCAGTTCTTCCATCTGGTCGAAGCAGTATTCGGAGCCGGGGTAAATGGTAAAGCCAATGCCCGCACAACCCAGACGCAGCGCATCCGCCACGGTGCCGGTAACGGCCTGATCTTTTTCAGTCGCAAGGCTGTTGGAACTGTTGCACTTGAGAATCAGCGGAATTTCACCCGCAAAGGTCGCAGCACCACATTCGAGCATGCCAAGGGGAGCGGCATAGCCATTCAGCCCCGCTTCGATCGCAAGCTGGAAATGGTAGTGCGGGTCATAGGCGGCCGGATTGGCTGCGAAAGAGCGGGCAGGACCATGCTCAAACCCCTGATCCACCGGCAGAATGACCATTTTGCCGGTTCCACCCAGCTTGCCAGCATTGAGCAGGCGGGCCAGATTCGTCTTTGTACCGGGGTTATCGCTCTCATACTGGTTGAGAATAGCCTTAACCTGCGGGGTAAGCGTCATGGGGAACAGTCCTTCTTTTGCCTTGTGTCCGGCGCATTATTTTCCGGATGCTGGTGTTGGCAATAACCGTGGGCGAAATACCCGACAAGAGACGATATGGCACTTAACGGCATGATAAGGTTAAATGATGGCGGGCGTTGTGGCAGAAGTGCCGCTTTTTCCTGTGCATACAAGGCCCGGATTGTCTCATATTGTGGGTTTTGCGGGCGCAGAATGGCAGTTTGCTGGCCACAACGCAACGCCATGAGCGCACCTGCAGGACTATTGTCGCAATCGAGCACATGCACAAAAGCCTGCCGGGCCGATTCTGCGACGTCGTTCATCAGGGCATGCCACCAGCCTACCCCCATGTATGCCACCGCACCGGGGGGGGAGAGCAGGCCAATGCAGCCGCCATACTCCGCCAGCCCCGCCGCACGCAAAGCCACATGCACACCAGCACGGTCATGGACGCACACATAGCGGATACCCGTGGAAGAAGATGAGAAAAGTGGCCTGTTTTCCGTGAGCATGCTTGACGCAATCGCTTTTGCAGGTGATTCCTTACCCCAAGAGAAGGGAAAAGGAATGCAGGATCAAGACGTGGAGCCGCACTCACCCCAGGGCAACAGCTATGCCAGCATGCACACCCGCGCAAGACCTGCGGAAGAGGCCATTACCCGGCTGGACCGTGCGTTGCAGCGTATTTCCTTTGCTCTTGATAAGCAGCAGCAGACAAAACGGAACCGTCCGGAAACCAACCGGGAGGAACTGCTGGCCAACATAGATGCGCTGATCATGCGCGTGCGCGACATTCTGGACCAGACAGGCCAGGCCACACCCGGCCACGACCCGCTCCTGCCCCGGCATGAGGAAGGGAACTGAACCCATGGCGCTTGTTTCAGTCAATATCAACGGTCACAGCTATACGGTCGGGTGCGAAAACGGGCAGGAACGCCACGTTCAGGCCATGGCGCATCAGGTTGAACGCCGTGTGCAGCAGGTCCGCAATCTGGGATTCAGCGGCGAAAGCCGCGTGCTGGTACTGGCCGCACTGCTGATGGCGGACGAAATTCAGGACCTGTCAGGCAGCCGCGTGCCAGAGAGCACGGTACTGGCGGCCCTGGACGCAGAACGCCTGCGGGCGGAACTGGCCCTGACCAATACCCGGCTGGCTGATCTGGCCGATACTGCGGAATCTCTTGCAGCGGAGATGGAGCGCGCCTACATAGAAGATGCGGGGCTGCCCGACGCGTGAGGCAAGTCATCCCCTGGGCCGATAAGCACTTCCTAGGGAGCTGGCTCTGTTGTGACCCTGGTCACATTACCCGGCGCCCACCTGCACTAGCAGGTCCTGGAGGTTGAAAGACCCACGGTCCATGGTGGCTCCGCACATTCCTTCCCCCTGTAATGACCCGCCGGATATTGCGCAGCGCAAAAAAAACCTGCGGGTTGAATGCCTTGCAGCCATGCGCACGCGGGATTATGCGCGGGATTGGGGAATTATCCACCGGCTGGAGCCTTTGCTGCGCGCAAGCACCGGCCCCATTGCCTGCGTGTGGCCACTCCCGCACGAGGTGGACCTGCGCCCGCTCTGCCACGCTCTGGCGCAAGCGGGTAAAACCGTTGTGCTCCCCCAGACACCAGCGCGGGGCTCCCCGCTGGTTTTTCGCCAGTGGCAGCCCGAATCCACCATGCTGGCGGGCCGCTTTGGCACACACCACCCCGATGGCCCGATTATGGAGCCTGCACTTGTGCTGGTCCCCCTGCTGGGGTTTGACCGCAGGGGCAACCGGCTTGGTTACGGCGGTGGTTATTACGACCGCACACTGGCGGCCCTGCCCCATGCCGCCAGCATAGGCTATGCTCCCTCCACACAGGAGGTGGCGCACCTCCCCCGTGGCCCCCATGACCAGCCCCTGAACTGTATTGTAACCGAAAAGGAGGTTATTCGTTTTGGCTAACCCACACCCCTGCACAGTGAGAAAGACCCACGCGTGAGAATTCTGTTTTTGGGCGATATTGTCGGCCGCACCGGGCGTGATGGCGTTCTTTCCCGCCTGAGTGGCCTGCGCACGCAACTTGGGCTGGACCTTGTGGTGGTCAATGCGGAAAACGCAAGCCACGGCTTTGGCCTGTCCCCCGCCATTGCCACAACCCTGCTGCAAAGCGGTGTGGATGTGATTACTCTTGGCAACCACGCATGGGACCGCCGCGACCTGATCGGCCATATTGATGGCGAACCCCGCATTATCCGCCCGCTCAACTATCCCCCGGCAACGCCGGGGCAGGGGAGTGTGGTGGTGGCGCTGGCCGATGGCCGCAAGGCGCTGGTGGTC
Source organism: Acetobacter lovaniensis (assembly GCF_014207635.1). Taxonomy (GTDB): domain Bacteria; phylum Pseudomonadota; class Alphaproteobacteria; order Acetobacterales; family Acetobacteraceae; genus Acetobacter; species Acetobacter lovaniensis. The sequence continues at coordinate 103,954 of NZ_JACHIE010000007.1, read as the reverse complement.
AATGTGATGGGGCGGCTGTTCATGGACCCGCTGGACGACCCCTTCCGCTGCACCAACGAATTGCTGGGCAAGCACCGCATGGGGGTCACGGTGCATGCCATTGTGGTGGATATCCATGCCGAAGCCACCAGCGAAAAATGGGCTTTTGGCCATATGCTCGATGGCAGGGTCTCCCTTGTTGTAGGCACCCATACCCACACCCCCACCGCAGACCACCGTATTCTGGCCGCAGGCACTGCCTTCCAGACCGATGCTGGCATGTGCGGGGACTATAACAGCGTGATCGGCATGACCAAGGAACCCGCCGTTGCCCGCTTTGTGCGCAAAATGCCCGGCGAGCGGCTCCAACCCTCCGAGGGTGAGGCCACGATCTGCGGCATTATGGTGGAAACGGACGATGCAACCGGTCTGGCCCGCCGCCTCGCCCCCTTGCGACAGGGGGGATTGCTGGCCCAGACCCTGCCGGATTTCTGAACCGCCAAAGATATCCGCCACAGACACAGCCCACCGCGTCCTGCGGTGGCTGGTGGCAAGGTCTATTCCGCCTGCGTGTTAAATGCCTGCACGGCAACCTGTGTGGCTGTGGTTAACGGGTGTGGCAGGGCGTTCAGGGCAAACCACCCCAGACCATCATGTTTATGGGGCTCGCATAGCTGGGGTTCGCCCCGCACGGGGCCTGTCCTGTAAACCGGGGCCACCCAATGTGTGCCTGCGGCACGGTCAATCTGGTCCACCACGCACAGGAGGGGGCCGGGTTGCAGTTCCAGCCCCACTTCTTCACGCACTTCACGCATGGCGGCCTGTGCTGCAGTTTCGAACAGGTCCACCTTGCCACCGGGTAAACCCCAGCACCCGGCCTCTGGCGCCTTGACCCGCCGGATCAGCAGCAGACAGCCATCTCGCAGAATAAACGCGCCACACCCAACCGCTGGCTGCACGGGTGTTACCATACCAACCTGTGCACCGCAGCCGTTGGCCGCAGACCAGCCGCCTGAGCCTCGGCCGTGGCCAGAGCCATGTCATTGCCCACCATTTCCTGATGAATGCCGCCCAGAATCCACAGGCTGTCCACACCCACGGCGGCAGCCCCCCTGATGTCTGTCCCCAACGCATCCCCAATGGCCAGAATACGTGTGCGGGGCACGTCCAGCATATCAAACACGGGCTGGTACACACCGGGGTATGGCTTGCCAATCCAGCGGACATCCCCACCCTGCTCGGCATAAAACGCAGCCAGAGCACCAGCACAGATCTGCCGGTTCCCCCCTTTGACCACCACCTTGTCGGGGTTGGCGCAGATCATGGGCAGGTTTCGGGCAAGGCAGGCGCGCAGTTCGGGCAGGTAGGGGTCCAGCGTTGCAACGCCCCGCTCCAGATCCGGCCCTGTGTTCATCACAAAATCAGCCCGTTCCAACTCTGTTACGCGCCGGATGTTCAGCCCCTCGTACAGACCCAGATCATGCACACCGCCAATATGGAGCACCTTGTGGCCAAGGCTGGCAAACCACGGGTCTGCCTTCTCCTTCATCTGGCGATGGGTTTCCTGCCCACTGGTCATGACCCCGTTATAAAGGGCACGGTCCACGCCAAACCCTTCCAACTGGGTGGCAATCACCGCAGCAGGCCGGGGCGCGTTGGAAAGCATGACAACCCGTTTGCCCGCATTACGGAGTGCATGCAGGCATTCCAGAGCGCCGGGATAAGGGTTTACGCCATCATGCACGGTGCCCCACAGGTCTATGATGTAGCCATCATACCGATCAGACAGCGCTTCCAGCCCGGCAATCTGGGGAAGTGACCAGTCTGTGATGGTGCTCACAGGTCCACCCCACGCACATCATCAAGCGCTTCTATGCCTTGCGCGCGCATGATCTGAAGCATCTCCCGCTTGAGGCGGGCAATAAGGGCTGGCCCTTCATAAGCGAAGGCCGTGTAAACCTGCACCAGATCAGCCCCAAGGCGGATGCGGTCCAGAATATCCTGCCCGCTCTCGATCCCCCCGCAGGAAACAAGAGCCAGACGGCCTGCGGCAATATTGGCGACCAGCCGCAGCATCTGGGTCGAGCGGGCGGCCAGCGGACGGCCGGAAAGCCCACCGGATTCGCCCTTGTGCGGGCTACGCAGGCTATCGGGACGGGCCAGTGTGGTGTTGTTGATGATCAACCCCTGCACACCACCCTGAATTGCAGCTTCCACAATAGGGGCAATGGCATCGTCTTCCAGATCCGGGGCCAGCTTGACCAGCAGGGGCGGGCGTTCGGGGTGACGCGCTGCAATGGCGTCCAGAATCCCCTTGAGCTTTGCCGCATCCTGCAACCCGCGCAGACCCGGCGTATTGGGAGAAGAGACATTGAGCACAATGTAATTCACATACGGTTTGACCCGCGCCACAAGAGCCGGATAGTCCCGCTCGGGGTCCGCACCGGTTTTGTTGATGCCAATATTGGCCCCCACCGGCACACCGGCTCCCCCTGCCCTGCCAGATGGCAGCGGCCGGGTCAGGCGCGCAAGGCGCACGGCAAAGCGGTCTATCCCCTGATTATTGAACCCCATACGGTTGATAACCGCCCGGTCCTCCTCCAGCCGGAACAGGCGCGGCTTGGGGTTGCCCGGCTGCGGGCGGGGGGTCACGGTCCCGGCCTCGACAAACCCGAAGCCCAAACGGGCAAGCGGGCGCAGCACGCGGGCGTTCTTGTCAAACCCGGCGGCTATGCCAATGGGGTTGGAAAAACGCAGACCCAGCGCGCGCGTGGCAAGGGCCGGGTCGTCCTCGGGGCGCTTGAAGGGGACGGAAATGCCCAGCGTAAGGGCATCTATGGCAAGCTCATGCGCTTTTTCGGGGTCAAGTTTGCGCACAAACGGCAGGGAGAGGGATGCTAGCACTGACATGCCCTTTGTACTGCCCCAAGCCGCCCCCTAAGGAAAGAGAAAAAACCAGCCCCGTGAGCACACGATTATTGTTCAAAGTTTTACTTGCAACTAAGAGTGATTCTCATTTAATAATCCTCCATGACCGATAGCTAGGGAGGGAGGCGTTGCCTCCGGATCACGCCATGCAGCATACACCTGTGTATCTTACCGACCTTGCCGCAAGTGAACGGCTGACCCTGTGGACCATTCGCCGCCTTGCTGGAGCCCCTCCCCCCTGCGGGGCAGCGCCCGGTGCATCGGGCAGCCTGTTCCTGCCCTGCTTCCGGCAGGAGTTCATGGCTGTCTCCCAGGCTTTTCAGGATGCGCTAACCGACATGGCCGCGCATGAAATGCCCGCACTGGATATTTGCGCAGGCAGCACACTGGCCGTGACCGACACCGAGTATAATCTTCTCCTCGCCACCGAAGCCGCACAGAATGAGCGGGAAACGGACATGCAGGCCCTGCTGAGCCCCCTGCTCCCCTTTGCGCGCCTGCGCCAGCGCATGGTGGCGGCCCTGACCACTCTGGGCGCATGCCTTGCGGGAGCGGGCTACTGGCTCTCCCACCATGCGGCGCGCCCTTTGCAGCAGCCCGTAACCATGCCGCACATCAGCCGTGCCGCCTACCCAGCAACCGCAGCCCTTTCAGTCGCGCGCTGGCATGATCTGGATATGAGCATCGCCCATTCGTGGCGTTATGCGCCACCACGCCGCAATTTTGCACAACACACCCCAGGTTAAACCTGCCAGGCACACCATAGCCAGAGAACTGCGCGGGAATGAGCCCGTAAAAATTGTTCTCTTTCTGTTCCATATTGGTGCGGTTCATGCCATAGTGGCCGAGCCATGCCTACGCCCATACGCCGCATTATCCACATCGACATGGATGCATTTTATGCGTCGGTCGAACAACGCGACAACCCGGCCCTTAAAGGGCAACCGGTTGCCGTTGGCCATTGCCAGGAACGTGGCGTTGTAGCCGCCGCCAGTTACGAAGCCCGCAAATTTGGCGTGCGCTCTGCCATGCCCTCCCTGATTGCGCGGCGCAAATGCCCCGAACTGATTTTTGTTCCCCCAAGGTTTGAGGCCTACAGAGCTGTATCGGCCCAGATTCACGCCATTTTTTCGCGCTATACATCCCTTGTTCAGCCGCTCTCGCTGGATGAGGCTTATCTGGACATCACCCAGCCCTTGCTCCGCCGTGCCTCCGCCACCGCCATTGCGGAGGAAATCCGGGCCAGCATTTTTGAACAGACCGGGCTAACCGCCTCGGCCGGGATCTCCTACAACAAATTTCTGGCCAAACTGGCATCGGACTACCGCAAACCCAACGGTCTGTTTGTTATTCCACCAGGCAAGGGGGAGGCTTTTGTAGCACCTCTGCCAGTTGGCACCTTCCACGGCATAGGCCCGGCCACGGCCCGACGCATGAACAGTCTGGGCATTCATACCGGGGCAGACCTGCGCGCCTGTGCTCTGGATATTCTCAAACACCATTTTGGCAAGGCCGCCACGTTTTACCATGGCATTGCCCGCGGCGTGGACAACCGACCTGTTGAACCCAACAGACCAAGAAAATCCCTTGGAAAAGAAACAACCTTTTTACAGGACCTGCATGCCACCCCCGAGCTGGAACAGGCGATGGACAAACTTGTAACGCTGGTCTGGGCTGGCTGCCTTAAGCGCGAGATCAGCGGGCGCACGGTCACACTCAAACTCCGCCATTCGGATTTTACACAACTGACGCGCAGCCAGTCCTTCCCCCATCCCATCCAGAACGAAGCCGCCTTGCGAGACGCCGGGAACCGGCTGCTGGCCCCCCTGCTCCCCCTTGCCAAGCCTGTCCGGCTTTTGGGCATATCGCTTGCCGGGCTGAGTGTAGCGGGACAGCCTGCGGCAGACCGTCAGCTTTCCCTGCTGCCATAAGGCAACATGTGCAGCATAATCCGCTGCCAGATTGACCACATCCAGTACAGCACAGAAAATGTTTTGATTCCAAAATGTATTGAAAGTCAAAATTACCACAAAATAAGGAAAACACCTCCAAAATTGCGGATACACCAAGACTACAGCGCAAACAACAAAACCAGACACCCTGCCGATACACTCAATTTGACCCCGTAAGTATCTTTACACCCGCGACAATTCAGGGCAACCGACACAGTTCCATTACAAAACAGTGTTCCTATAAGGTTGGCTGAATGACTGCGCCCCCCTCCCCGTTTTCCACCATCGTGCCCACTGGCGCAGTCAAAGCCGCACACAAGCGCCCATGCGGGCACAAAGCCGGACCAGCACTGGCAGACTTGCCGGGCAGGGACAGGGCAACATACGCCCCCATGAGCGTATCCCTGATACAGCATGCAAAGCGGCTTTTTGCCCGCACCTGTCTGTACGGCTCCATGCACTGGCGTTTACCTGCAACCCTTGGCGTGCCAGTTCTTGCCATGGCCGCCACGCCGACCTGGGCGGCGGATGCAAACAGCACCACAGCCACACAGGGCCAGAGCATGCAGGCGGAAAAACCCCAGTGGTACACTGGTTCCCTTGTCTCCCCGTCGGGAGCCATGACCCAAAAGGGCATGATCGCGTGGGAACCTTACATGACCTACAGCCAGCCGGTGGGGCAGTTTAACAGCAATGGTGTCAGCCAACCGCTGCATCCAAGGCAAAAGACGGTCAGTAACTTCACCCTGTATAAATACGCGATCACGGATGCCATCAGTATCCAGTTGACACCCGTGATCGAGTACCGCTGGAAAAAGGGGAACAATACCAGCAGCGGTTTAAAGTTTGGTGACCTGCCCGTGGACCTGATGTGGCGTTATGTGGATGCAGACCCCAAACGCTACATACCCGCCCTGAGCGTTTTTGCGGGCATGGCGATGCCTACGGGGGATTATAACAGGCTGGGCCGCGCGCAGGATGGTGTGGGCGCTGGGACCTATACCTTTCGGCTGGCGTTAACAGAACAATCCACCTACACCCTGCCCGGCCAGCATGAGCTACGGTTGCGGGTATGGAGCACCTTCCGGCGTGCGGTCACAACCGCACACCTGCATGACGTAACCAGCTATGGCACATCAGCAGGTTTTAAAGGCAGGGCACAGCCGGGCATGTATGGCGAGAGTGGTTTTTCGCTCGAGTTCGGCATTAACCAGAAATGGGTTCTGGCCCTTGATCTTGCACGGGACTGGTCCAACGGCTCCCATTTACGGGGCACAACCGCCACGGGCAAAAAGGTTGACACCGTAGCCTCGCCCTCCGGTGACTGGCTGATTGCTCCTGCCATTGAGTATAGCTGGTCCCCCCGCTTTGGGATTATTGCGGGTGTATCCACTTATTTTGCTGGCCACAACACGGGTTTTAACGTCTCGCCCCAGATTGCGTTTAACAGTGTCTTCTAATACTTAATGCAATACAAAACAGAACGGCGGAAAGAAAACTTTCCGCCGCCTGCATAAAATACCTTTATATTCTACGTCCTTTACAAAGACGGAGCAGGCCCCTTGACAATGGATGCCAGATCATCCGGGCGGATCCACTGGCGGAATGCGGCCTGCACATCTGCACCGGTTGCATTGTAATAGGCCAGTGCCCCGCGGTCCGCGTTATCCAGCGGCAGACCCAGATCGGTCAGATGCAGGTACTGGGCTGCAATCCGGTCCAGACTGGCGCGGGCCAGAGGAATACTCCGCAGAAGTGACGCCTTGGCCAGAGCCAGTTCATCATCCGAAGGAGGGGCCGACTGCATGGCCTTGATGTCCCGCACCGCAGCGGCCTGTGCCTTGCCGACCTTATCGGGGTCTGCGCCGTAATTGACTGTGTACAGGCCACGCGTGCGCCCCCACTCAAACGCGCTCCCCACTGTGTAAACATACCCGGTTTTAACCCGCAGGTCGCGGTACAGGCGGGAGGAGAACAGACCACCCCCCAGCACCTCATTCCCCAACTGGAGCATGAAGTGGTCGGGCTGGGCCGCAGTCAGGCCCAGTGTTTCGGCCAGAACCACTTCATCCTGCACACTGCTCTTATCAGGCACCTGTGCGTGGGACGCCTTGCTTAGGGGCACTGCGGGCAGGTCAATATCGGGTGCGGGGCCATCGGCTTTCCAGCCCCCAAACGCCTGCTCCAGCACAGCCTGTGCTTTTTCCGGGGTTACGTCCCCGGTCACAACAATGGTTGTTCTGTCTGGCCGCCAGACTTTTTTATAATAGGTCTGCACGTCATCACGCGTCACGCTCATGATGGATTGCGGTGTGGCCTCGCGCAAAGTGGGGTCTTTGGGCGGCAGCACAGCCATTTTTATGGCCCGGCTGAACAGATGGTCTGGCGAGAGCAGTTCCCCTGCCTGTGCCTGTGCCGTCTGCTGGCGCACAACCTGAAAATCCTTGTCCGCAAAAGCCGGGTGCAGTTCGTTATCGGCCAGCAGGGCAACGCCTTTTGCAAAATCGGGTGTCAGAACCTGAAGGGAGAAGCTGCTCCCCGCACTTTCCCATGCAGGAATATCGTCCAGCGCTTTCTGGAAGGCCAGCCGGTCATACTGCGTGGTCCCGTAGGAGAACAGGGCTTCGGTGACATCATTCACCCCATCCTGCCCTGCGGGCTGCTGGAGGGAGGGTGTCTGCCGGACCTGCCCGCTTAACTGAATGGTATGGCTGACATGGGCAGGCCAGACAATCAGCCTGATCCCGTTGGACAGGGTGCTCACATAAGGCTGGGGTGTGGGTTCGGGCCTGTCCAGCGTAAGCAGGGCTTTTTCTGCCCAGTCCGGCAGTTTGACCGGTTTATCGGGGGAAGACGCAAAGGACTCAGCCCCGCCAAACCCTTTGCCCGACACAGGATTACCCGAACTTTCCGGCGTGAGTACGGCAGAAACCGCATGGGCCGGGTTAAGCAGGGTGGCAGCCAGTTTGTTCACCGCCTCTGGCGTTACAGCCTGATACGCAGCGACCAGATCCCCCGGTGCGTCCAGCCCCTGAAAAGCCAGCGCCGTGGACCAGGTAGAAGCCAGACCGCTGACCGAATTGGCAGCAAACTGCATTTGGGCAATCTCGCGCCGTTTGGCCGCTTCCACCAGATCAGCCGGAACGCCATTCTTGCGAATAGCTTCCAGCACACCCCTTATATCCGCCATGGCCTTTGCCGCATCCCCCCCTTTGGGGAACGCCGCCAGAGCCAGCCCAAACCCTGCTTCCTTTTTGGGAGCGTATTCAAACCCGGCAAACAGCGCCTTGCCCTGTGGCACAAGGTCGTACAATGCCCCACGCTGGCTGGCCAGCACATCGGACAGAATATCCGCCGTGGCGTAATCCGCAGCGGAAGAACCGGGCATGGGAAAGGCAAGTGTTGCAAACCCTACGGGGTAGTCCGTTGCCAGCCCAAGCGTTTTGGCTGGTGGCGGCACCGGGGCAACCTTGTGCCGTGCAGGCAATGTTTTACGTGGAACATCGTCAAAAGCGTCTTCCACCTGTTGCAGGGCGGTAACCGGGTTTACATCCCCTACAATCACCAGAATGGCGTTGTTGGGCGCGTACCATTTTTCGTAAAATGCACGCAGGTCAGCCGCTTTTGTCTTATCAAACGACGGGCGCGTGCCCAGCGCATCATGCTCGTACGGTGTGCCTGCGAACAAAATGGCCTGCAACTGCTCAAGATAACGGTAGGCGGGGCTGGACAGATCGCGTGAGACTTCCTGCTCAATGGCACCCCGCTCCTTGCTCCAGTCTGCCTCGGACAGGGTCAGCCCGTTCATGCGCAGGGCTTCAATCCTGAGCAGCACCGGCAGATCACGCGCCTGAGCGGTGTAAAAATACTGGGTAACATCCTCGGTCGTGTCCGCATTATAGCTACCGCCAAGGCGTGTGCCCACGGCAGCGAGCTGGTCCTTGTCCAGCCCCTTGCTGCCACGGAACATCATATGTTCCAGCGCATGCGCCGTGCCGGGAAAACCCTTTGGCACCTCAGCTGACCCAACCAGATAGTTGATTTCCGTCGTAACCACCGGTGCGAGCTTGTTGGGCACGATCACAACCCGCAAGCCATTGGGCAGGGTCGCCCGCACGACCTGAGCACTACTGAGCGATGGCGGCACCAGTTCCGATGGCATGGAAGGTGGTGCCGCCTGTGCAAACGCACCAACGGGCGAGAGCGCACTGCCACACAGAGCCAGCCCGGCAACCAAAGCGACACCACGCGCACGGGAGATGGTCATTTTACGGAAAATCATGAAAAATCCTGTGTCCTGTGGAAAACGGCAAAGGAAAAATGCCTAGTACCCCATGGCAGGCAAGTGCAGCTTTTTGGCAAAGGCCGACAGCTTGTGCCGCCGCAGTTCGGAACGGGCCTTGGCGTCCTCGGTCATGTAATTGAGCTGAATGGTATAACGTTCCCCCACAAACTGCTTGTGCCCGTGCCATGTGGTCGGCCCGTTGGGGAAGATGAGCAGTGTGCCATCCACAGGCTGCACTTCCTTTGCGTAGTCCTCAATATCATGCGGGCCACGCAGCAGGCGCAGGCAGCCTTCCTGCTTTTCCCAATGGGGGCCTGCGGGATTCAGGTAGAGCAGAATGGTCACACGCTTGGCCAGAGAGTCCGTATGGATGCGGCCATCCTTCTCCCGCGTGCGGCCACGAATGGTCAGCATGGAAGGGGCTGTATCCAGATCAAGGTTCAGCTTTTGGGCAATGATCTGCCGCATCTCCGGGCCTTCCATCTCCCGCACCAGTGCCTGCATCAGCGGGCTAAGCCCGAGCGATTGCGGAGGAAAAGACCCGCCCGAATGAATGGCAGGCAGACTGGCGAACAGTCTGGGCAAGTCATCCTGACGAATAAAGTGCGGCACCATAATATGCGTAAACGGCTCTGCGCAGACAGGCGCCTGCGTTAATGCCGCATAATCGGGCCGGATGGTGGATTCTGACGTGGTCATACCCTGTTGTCCGCAAAAGTGAACCTGTTAACCGCCGAAACGGTAGAAGGGTTGCGCGGTATAAACAAGAGCCAGCCATTACGAGCGCCGTTTACTGCGGCCCTTTCCGGGTTTTGGCTCATACCCCCCGCCACCCGGCCCCAAGGGACGCGGGACCGGCTCTTTACCTGCCCCCCTACGCCCCATCCCGGCTTTGGTCGCCGGAGAGGCAGGAGGCACGTCCAGCCCGAGTTGCAGGGCTTCCAGCCTTTTGATTTCATCACGCAGGCGGCCTGCCGTTTCAAACTCCAGTTCGGCTGCGGCATCACGCATCCGCTTTTCCAGCCCGGCAATGGTAGCACTCAGGTCCTGCCCCACAAACTCGGTCACTCCGGTTTCTTTATCAGGGGCGATGGTCACGTAATCCTGCTCGAACACGGAGCCTACAATATCACCAATATGCTTGCGCACACTCTGGGGCGTAATGCCGTGCTCTGTGTTCCAGGCCATCTGCTTTTCCCTGCGGCGCGCAGTTTCCTCCACGGCATACGTCAGGGAGTCGGTCATTTTATCGGCATACAGCAGCACGCGCCCATCCACATTACGCGCAGCGCGGCCTATGGTCTGGATGAGCGATGTACGCGAGCGCAAAAAGCCTTCCTTATCCGCATCCAGAATGGCCACGAGCGCACATTCGGGAATATCCAGCCCTTCGCGCAGCAGGTTAATGCCGATCAGCACATCAAACGCGCCCATACGCAGGTCACGGATAATTTCAATCCGCTCCAGCGTATCCACATCGGAATGGAGGTAACGGACCCGAATACCGGCTTCGTTCATGTAGTCGGTCAGGTCTTCGGCCATGCGTTTGGTCAGGGTGGTTACCAGCACGCGGCTGCCCTTGGCTATGGTCTCGCGGCATTCGGCCAGCAGGTCGTCCACCTGATGTTCCACAGGACGGATAACCGTTACAGGGTCGATCAGGCCCGTGGGGCGAATAACCTGCTCTGCAAACACACCGCCCGTACGCTCCATTTCCCACGGGCCGGGGGTGGCGCTGACAAAAATGGTCTGGGGGCGGAACTTGTCCCACTCCGCAAAATTAAGCGGCCGGTTATCCAGACAGGACGGAAGCCGAAACCCGAACTCCGACAGAATGGATTTACGGGCAAAGTCCCCCCGCTCCATGCCGCCGATCTGGGGCACGGTCACGTGGCTTTCATCCACAATCAGCAACGCATCTTCTGGCAGGTATTCAAACAGGGTTGGCGGGGGATCACCCGGTTTGCGCCCGGAGAGGTAGCGTGAGTAATTCTCAATCCCCTTGCACACACCTGTTGTTTCCAGCATTTCCAGATCAAACGTGGTGCGCTGGTCCAGCCTTTCGGCCTCCAGCAGTTTGCCTGCATGGGTAAACTCATCCAGCCGGGTGCGCAGCTCGTGCTTTATGCCTTTTATGGCCTGATTAAGCGTGGGCCGGGGCGTAACGTAATGACTGTTGGCGTAAATGGTGATTTCCTGCAAATCAGCCGTTTTATCACCTGTCAGCGGGTCAAACTCTATAATGCCGTCCACCTCATCGCCAAAAAGGGAGACGCGCCAGGCCCTGTCTTCGTTCTGGACAGGGAAAATATCCACACTTTCCCCCCGCACACGGAACGCCCCGCGTGCAAAGGCTGCATCGTTCCGGCGGTATTGCAGTTCCACCAGACTTTTAATCAGCTTGTCGCGGTCAATTTCGCCCCCCAGTTCCAGCTTGACCACCATGCGGGAGTAAGTCTCGACCGAGCCAATACCGTAAATGCACGAGACAGAGGCAACAATAATCACATCATTACGTTCAAGCAGCGCCTGTGTGGCAGCATGCCGCATGCGGTCGATCTGCTCGTTAATCTGGCTGTCTTTTTCAATATACGTATCAGAACGCGGCACGTAAGCCTCGGGCTGATAGTAGTCGTAATAGCTGACAAAATACTCCACGGCATTATTGGGGAAGAACTGCTTCATCTCCCCATAAAGCTGCGCGGCCAGTGTTTTATTGGGTGCAAGAATAAGGGTGGGCTTCTGGGTGGCCTCGATCACCTTGGCCATACTGAAGGTTTTGCCCGAACCGGTAACCCCGAGCAGAACCTGATCGCGCTCCTGCCCTTCCACCCCCGCGACCAGTTCCTTGATCGCCTGCGGCTGGTCCCCTGCCGGTTCATATTCGGAGACAACCTCCATCCGGCGCAAACGCGGGCGGGCGGGCTGCTGCTCCGGCACAAACGTAACAGGCGGCAGGCTTGCTGCCCGCTCGCTCAGAGAAGCCCGTTTTTTGCCCCGCGCGAGCGGCGTGGCGGAAGAAGATGAAGCACCCATGCCCACAAGATGGGCAACTCTGCTCCCCTATGCAAGAGAGCAGCGGTAACGACCCCGCACAATTCCACAATACTCCATGCAGGAAAGGGGAAGATGCCCCCTCCCCTGCATTTGCACCAGAGCAGCACCTGTGCCCCCACCTTAGGCAAGGACACAGGTCTGGTTTTATGCGCGGGCTGGTGGCGCCATAAATTCCGGCCCCACAGGGTCGGTAATGGCTTTGTCCAGAATGGCATCAATGGCGGCCATATCGTCCTTGCTGAGTGTCCAGCCAAAAGCATCCTGCACGCCGGTAATCTGCTCGGGTTTTCTGGCACCCCACAGGGCAATGGTTGGGCCCCGGTCCAGCACCCAGCGAATAGCCAGAGCGAGCAGACTTTTGCCGTGCTGCTCGGCAATGGTTTTAAGCCCTTCCACCGCGTTCAGATACTGGGCAAAGCGGGGCTGCTGGAACTTGGGGTCCACCTTGCGCAGATCATCCCCTGTAAACACGTGGTCTGCTGTCATTTTACCAGACAAAAGTCCCCGGCAGAGCGGACCATAGGCCAGAACAACCAGATTATTGCTTACGGCATAAGGAAGAACGTCTTTTTCAATCTCCCTTTCAAACAGATTATAGGGGGGCTGAATGGCCGCAACCGGTGCGAACTTCCGAAATTCATCCATCTGTTCGGGGGAGAAATTACTTAACCCGAGGGCGCGAACCTTGCCGCTCTGTACACTTTTTTCCAGTGCGCGCGCGGTTTCCTCAAACGGGGTTTTGGGGTCTGGCCAATGCACCTGATAAAGGTCGATATGGTCCGTGCGTAACCGCTTGAGCGATGCGTCCAGTTCCGCTTCAATCCGTGCTTTTCTGCTATCGCGGAACACGTGGCCATCCTGCCAGTCCAAACCTACCTTGGTTGCCAGCACCACCCGGTCACGCCGCCCTTCCAGCGCCTTGCCCAGAATTTCCTCCGAATGGCCAAACCCGTAGACCGGTGCCGTATCAATCAGGTTTATGCCAACATCGAGTGCCTTATCTATTGTTTTTGCGGCATTGGCATCATCAGGGCCGCCCCACATGAAGCCACCCATGGCCCATGTGCCCAAGGCAATACGCGAGGCCGGTTTGGGAATACCTTCAATTTTTATAAATTCCGCCGTCACGTTTACTCTCCTTGACTATGTTCTGCACCAACAGGCCAGTTACGGCACCATTGCCACACCTTACCCATTAAACACCCTATCGGAATAGAGATGCAGTGTTTTACAGCAAAGATGGGTTGACCTGCATGCACACCCTCATAGACTACAGGGCCATGAATGCTGCCTCCCTTCCTGCTTTTCCCCGTGCTGGTGTGCTGGCCATTGTGCGCCGTGGCTGCGATTTTCTGCTTGTCCGGCGTGCCAATGCCCCCGATGCGGGCTTATGGGGCTTTCCCGGTGGCAAGGTGGAGGGGGGAGAAACCTTTTTCCACGCTGCGGAACGGGAACTTCTGGAAGAAACGTCCTTACAGGCCCACGCAACATCTTTGGTGGATGTGTTTGATAGCATGCATTACGCGCCCGATGGCGCACTTGTCTTTCACTATCTTATTCTTGCCGTGCTCTGCACCGAGCCACAACCAGCGTTGACCACCCCCATTGCAGGGGATGATGCGCGGGAAGTGCGGTGGTTCAGTTATGAGGAAATCGCCCAGCTTGGCCCAAAAGCCAGCGCGCGCCTGCACACACTTGCGCAAACCATCATGCAGGCACAGACACCTTCCTGAAAAACCAGTATCCAGAACAACGCGCGCTGCATACACCAGAACCAGACATCTGCTTTTGAACACAGGGCTTTTCAACACCGCATGGAATATGCGGAAAATATTCGAAAAAAAACCTTAAATCCAGTTGCTTTTTTTAATCCGCCCCATGCCCACACACAACCCGGCGAGCACAAGCAGTGCAAACACAGCCCCCATGACCGCCATGGAAACAGGCAGGCCGGGGATCAGATATGTAGGGGCATCGCACGGTTTGGATGGCACCAGTGGCATGGAAGCCCAGCGCTCAGCCAGTGTATGCCCCACAACATGAGCTGCATGGCAGGCGGGGAATGGACTTGGCCACCACTTCCACTCAACTCCCGCATGGCAGATTGCAAGACCTTCCGCCACAAGCAGGACTGGCACACATAACCACAAGGTACCACGCCCCATGCGGGTTGGCAGCAACGGGGCCACAACCCCCAGCACAATCAGCACCCGCCAGGGCCAGCGTTCCCACAGACATAGCTCACACGGCATGATTCCAAGCCTGTGCTGCGTCCACCAGGCAACGCCAAGTGCGGCAAAACCAGCCAGAATCACAAAAAACGCAACCGTGCTCAGCCGCATGTTTTTTTTCATGTCGTTCTTACCTCTGACATCGCCGCAATAAACGACCGCGCCCAGCCTGCCGCCGTCACCCGCCATACTTCCGCCCGCAGACGCTCCCAGCGCACCCGCCGCTCGGAACCGGATAGACTTAACGCCTTGTGCAGGGCAGCCGCAATTTCATCCGAATCATGCGGGTTGACCAGCAGGGCATCCTCCATATCCGCCGCGGCCCCGGCAAAACGGGACAAAATGAGCGTGCCGGGATTTTCCGGGACTTGGGCAGCCACATATTCCTTGGCTACAAGGTTCATCCCGTCGCGCAGGGGGGTGACAAGTGCGGCACTGGAAAGCTGGAAAAAAGCCGCCAGCAGTTCCCGCGGGAGCGGGTGGGTCAGGTAGCGCACGGGGGTCCAGTCGAACGCGCCATAGGTGCCGTTAATATGCCCCACAATCTGGTCCAGTTCGGCTCGCAGGCTCTGGTATTCAGGCACGCTCCCGCGTGAAACCGGTGTGATCTGCAGATACGTGACTTTGCCCCTGTATTCAGGATAGCGCTTGAGGAACGTATCATACCCGCGCAGCCGCTCCAGCAGGCCTTTGGAGTAATCCATGCGGTCCACGCCAATAATCAGCGGCAGGCCGCGCAGGTCCTGACGCAGGCGCTGCACCTGTGGCAGATTCTGTCCTTCGCACGCACAGGCGAAAAAACTGTCCGGATCAATACCTATGGGAAAAACGCGGGCTCTGGCGGGAATCCCCAGAACCGCGAAAGCCTCATTCATATTCCGTGCATCATCCTCGGTCTGCACGCCAATCACATCATAAGCCCGTAAGTCGCGCATCAGGGCCGGGGCTTCCGGCAGGGCACGCATCAGGCTCCACGGCGGGAAAGGAATATGCAGAAAAAAACCGATCCGCGCTTTGACTTTTAAATCACGCAGGGCCTTGCCGAGCGGGAACAGGTGGTAATCATGCACCCAGACCATATCGTCGGGTTTAAGCATGGGGGCCAGTCTGGTGGCGAACAGGGTGTTCACGCTGGCATAAACCTGCTGGTCATGCCGGTTATAGTTCATAAACCCGGCCCGGTAATGGCACAAAGGCCACAGGACAGCGTTGGAATATCCCTGATAAAACCCGTTATATTCCTTATGGGTCAACCCTATGGTGGCATAGGTTACGTGACCCACCGTATCCACACCGAGTGCCCTGTCCGCACCATCTCCGCCTATCTGCTGGCCGGACCACCCAAACCACAGGCAGGGATGGTCCTGAACAGCAGCCCTGAGTGCCACAGCCAGACCACCTGCTGGCTGTTTGCGGTCACGTACTGCTGGTACCCTGTTGGAAACAATGACCAGCCTCTGCATGCCTCACCCCCGTCCCGCGACAAGGGACGCCAGCCAGGCCCTGAGCACCGCCGGTGTTGGAAAATCCGCAGGAATACGGAAGAAGGTCCCGCCCATACGGTGAACTGCGGCCATACCGTCCTCATCCGTTACGTCGTCCCCCACAAAAACAGGTTTACGCCCGGCAAAGGGTGCAGTTTCCATCAGCAGCGAGACAGCATAGCCTTTATCCACCCCGGTCGGGCGGATTTCCCATGCCATTTTTGCGGGTTGAAGCGTAAAGGCTCCATCAGATTCCCTGACCCAGCGCTCGGCTGTCTGGCGCAATACTTCGGCTTTTTCGGGCGCTGCGCGGTAATGCAGCACAAAGCCACCCTGCTTATGCTCCAGCCGTGTGCCCGGCAGGGTCGCCAGCAGGTCAGAGGCCTGCACAAGCCAGCGCTGCGGCATGCTTGGCAGTACAGCGCGTTCAACAGGACCACCGGGGCGGTGGCGGATGGTCACACCATGCTCACCCGCAACCGCAAACGGAACATCGCCCAGAAACTGGTCGATCTGATCAATCGGGCGGCCAGAAATAACTGCCAGCGCATCCCCACAGGCCGCACGCAGGCGGCTTAAGGTTTCCAGCAGATCGGGGGGGACCACCACGGCTTCGGGCGTTGGGGCTATGTCCACCAGTGTGCCATCAAAATCCAGCAAAAAAGCGGTCTGGCTCAATGGGGGAATTTTAAAACGGCTATCCTGCGCAAAGGAGGAACCAAACACAACGCACCTCTTTATTGTCTGTTCGCAGCGCTGGGCAAAACCCGCATGCCGTGTGTTGCGCTACGCAATGAAAATGGTTTTTGTCCGCCGCCTTAATATGCTCCATCACTATCCGGCTGGAACGGATTGGCGTTATTCGGCGTGGCCGGACGCGGAGCGACAGGGGGTGCTACAGGAGGTGCTACGAGACCCGGCGGAACTGGCTGGGCAGGCAGGGTCTGCGTATTCTGGCCCGTGCCTGCGCCGCCATCAACCGGAGCCGCCTCTGGCAAAGGTGAAGGGACGACGGGCTTGGGCAGGGCGGGAAGGAACGGCGCCATGTCATCCCCTGCACATTTGACCATCCGCACATCATACACCGAACTTTCCAGCACCCCGATCCCCGGTTCGGCCGCCAGCATCCAGCCTTTAAAAGAGGCCCCTCCGGGATGTGTGTCCTGTATTTCCAGCCATGCGGCGGCATCGGGCGCCCGGGTTGGCGGGCGCTGAAGGCAGCGGCGGGCCAGAATATCCAGATTTTTGTAATGTATCGCCTCGCTCCCAACCGGCACGGACAGGACCTCTACATGGGCGTCCAGCCGATCCAGAACGCGCACAACGGCTGTACCCTTACCCTGCCATGTACCAGCCGGGTAAACGGCTGGGGGAGCAAGTGGCGTACCTGTGGCACAGGCCACACCGCCATAACCAGCCAGCCCAGACAGACCTGCTGCCAGCATATGGGCACACCGCCCCCGGAGGAGCAACATCATGCTCCCACCACCTTGGGAGAGGAAAGAGAGGTAACAAGCTCTGCCAGACGTTCACGCATAACCCGCTCACTGACCCCCATGAGCACCGCATCCTCAAACGCGTCGGCCAGAACCTGCTGTACTTCCTGCCAGTTTTCTTCCAGCATGCGCAGTTTTTCCTGGCACGTAACGGGTTGCCCGTCTTCTTGCGGCCATATGCGCAGCGCCGTCATTGTGTCCGCCTCAATCATGTTCGTCTTGCTAAACCGTTTTTATGTCTGTTTCAGGGCAGATTTGCGCCATTGCCCTCATTCTGCCCGGCTACGGCACTCTTGTTGGCGCGGGTCAGCGTATCCGTCACAGAGAAAATGAATTTGCTCAGGAGCTGTTCCAGACTGATCGAACCCTGTGTCTGGCTGATGGTGCCACCTGCGGGCAGGGTTTTGTCATCCCCACCGGGGGAAAGGGCAATATATTTGCCACCAAGCAGGCTGTCGCTGGTAATGATCGCCGCCGTATCAGCCGAGAGATGAATATCCGGGCGGACAGTAAAAACCACATGCGCCCTGAAGGTCTGCGGGTTTACGCTCTCGCTCTGCACGGTGCCAATCGTTACCCCGGCCAGCCGCACATCCGAACCAACACTCAACCCGTCCACATGCGAGAAGTCGGCCCCAAGCTGGTAGCCCACCGTATCTGTCTTGCGGCCTTCGCCGACCACCGCTGCGGCCAGCATCCCTGCCAGAGCCACCAGCACGGCTGCGCCAGTCAGAAGCTCCGCCAGACTGCGCCGTGATCTTTCCGCCATTGCCGATGCCATGAACTACGTACACTCCCTGATAAGACAAACCACTCTAGCAGGGAATGTGCCGTAAATCACGCCTTGGGAACACCCTCGGGTGTCCACGCCTCATAATCACCGGTTGCGGGCGGGTGCTGGCCCGTTGCGTACAGGCTGCCCTGCGGGTGATAGGCCTGTGCGGTACCCGTCATGTTGGCCTGATGGGGCAGTTGCCAGGGCTTGCGCTCCGCCTCGGCAATCGGGGCGTCAAGCGTATGGTGCAGCCAGCCCCACCATTCCGGCGGCACGGCGGAGGCATCCTCCCCTTTCAGGTAGATGACCCAGCGCTCAGGGCGCTCCGTGCCCCCACCCTTGCGGGCCGGGCCGGTGGATTCGTAATAACAGCGGCCATCGGCATCCTTGCCAAACAGCCGACCCTTCCGGCGCGTATGCAGCCATGTTCCGAAATTTGCCATGGAAGTGATGATAGGACTCCGCGCCCCCCGCGGTCCATGTTTTATCGCAAAGTCTCCGATCAACCGCGCGCGAGCGGGAAGAGACAAAAGTTATCCCCCATATCCTCACTTTGCAGGGTGATAACGGCGTGCCAGACGTGTTTTGTCGGGTTACGCGGCGTGTATGCGCAGCAGTAACATGCCACTCATGACAACAGCCAGACGCCATTGGAACGGTGTGCTGATGAGCACACTGGACGCCGCAGCAGACCCGGACGCACCGCTCCGCTCCGTAACGCTGCCCGCAGAGTGGGATGTGGATGCCGCGTCCGCACTCGCCCAGCTTATGCCGGGCGACGGCCCGCTTGACCTGCCTACTCTTGCGTCACGCTGGATTACGGCCCTTGCGCTGGACGAGGCCTCTGCCCGCTCGCTGGTATGGCTGCTGCTAACGCGCCAGGCCGCCCCGGTGGAAGCCGTGTGGCACTGCGCGTTCGACCGCCCTGCGGGCTTTGTGGTCAATCTGGCGGCCTTTGTCTCCCCCGGGGAAGGGTTTGCCGCACGCACCTTTGTTGCCGCACTCAAGCTGATCTGCGCGGTACTGCGCCAGACGGCACGCAACATGGCCGACCAGCGCAATGGCGACCTGCTGCTGCCCGACCTGTTTGTGCCTACCCCCTCCGCTGGCACAGATGCCCCCCCCATGCAGGCCGCAACAGCGGGGGACATCCTGCTGACCAACATGGATGCCTGCCTTGCCGGTGTTGGTCTGGATTATGACAGCGAAGATGGCCGCGCCGCCGCCTGTGCCATTACCGCACTGGCCACGCTGACCGCCCATGCGGGCCGTGGCCCGGAGTCCCTGCCCCTGCCGCCCGTACGCACCGTGCTGCCCGGACTGGGCGAGACCCTGCGCGCGGTCTGGAACGAAGCTGCGGTGGAAACCGATGCCCCTCTGGCCCCGATCGAAACAGGGTTTTCCACCCCCAACCCCATAGATGGGCTGCTTGGGGTGGAAGCGTGCGGTCTGGCCCCTGTTTTTTCCATGCTCCGGCCTGATGGACGGCTGGCCAACAGCACCCGGCAACGGCTGGATGCACGTGGCTTTACAGTGGAAACCGCGCTGGCCGCAGCCCTTGCGGGCGAGACTGTGCTGCCCCAGCCCGGCCCCAAGGCGCATCTGGCCATGTACCGCGCGCTTACCGGCTTTGCGGACCGCATGCCCGCCCGCCCCGAAACCCTGCCCACCCCTGTCAAACTCCGGCTCGAACGGGGCATGCGGCGGATTCTGCCCGCACGGCATGGCGGTTTTACACAAAAAACCACCATTGGCGGGCACCGCCTGTTCATGCGCACAGGGGAGTATGAAGACGGCACACTGGGTGAGTTGTCCCTGACCCCCACGCGGGAAAGTGGTATGGTGCGCGGGCTGATGGAAAGCTTTGGGGATGCCGTAAGCATTGGCCTGCAATACGGCGCGCCGCTGGAAGCCTATGTGGAAAACTTTGCCTATTCCTGCTTTGGTCCGGCTGGCACGGTAGAGGGCGACCCGGTTGCCTCCTACGCCACTTCCATGCTGGACTATGCCTTCAGAGCCCTGTCCGACACCTATCTGGACAGACGCCTGCCCGACGGCCCCCATCAGGACAGCACGTCCGAACCGGACCCGCTGCTCCCGCTGGACCTGCCGGATGGAGATGATACGCAACCCACACGCCCACGGCGCAACCTGCGTCTGGTCTGCTAGGTCCCGGTTTTTTTACAAGGAACGGAACACAACGCCATGAGCACCCCCCAATCCCGTCTGGCCGAACTGGGTATTGACCTGCCCACACCCGCAGCCCCCGTGGCCAATTACGTCGCCTGTGTGCAGACAGGCTCGCTCCTTGTGGTTTCAGGCCAGTTGCCGTTGCACAATGGCAAGCTGTTCGCCACCGGCAAGCTGGGGGACGCCGTGAGTGTGGAAACAGCGGTGGAAGCCGCGCGTTACAGCATGATCAACGTGATCGCGCAGGTTAAAGCGGCAGTGGGTGACCTCTCCCGCGTCAAGCGCGTGGTACGTCTGGGCGGCTTTATTGCCTGCACGCCAGATTTTACGGCCCATGCTTCCGTCATGAACGGGGCGTCTGATCTGGCTGTAGCCGTCTTTGGGGATGCCGGACGCCACGCCCGCTCCACCGTTGGCGTACCCTCCCTGCCGCTGGATGCCCCGGTGGAAGTGGAAGGCCTGTTCGAGATCGCCTGACCAAGCGGAAAAAAACTCATGGCTGACTGGTCCGTTACCCTGCACAACAGCATTCACGACATTCCCGCTGCGGAATGGGCGCAATGCGCAGGGCCGGATAACCCTTTTGTCAGTCATGCGTTTTTAAGCGCACTGGAAGACAGCGGCTCCACCGGCCAACAAAGCGGGTGGGTGCCACGGCATGTGCGCCTGCATAGCCCCGATGGGCAACTGGCCGCTGTCTGCCCCGCCTACCTTAAAGGCCATTCATGGGGCGAATACGTCTTTGATCAGGGCTGGGCCCGTGCGTTTGAAGCCGCGGGGGGCCGCTACTACCCCAAGCTCCAGATTGCCATCCCCTTTACCCCCGTACCCGGCCCCCGCGTGCTCCTCCACCCCAATGCCCCACCGCAGACCACCGCCGTTATGGCTGATGCCCTGCGCCAGATCTGTACGGATACGGGCCTGTCCTCCGCCCATGTGACCTTCTGCACCGAAGCAGAAAGTACGGCCCTGCACCAGCAGGGCTGGCTGCCCCGCCTTGGCCTGCAATACCACTGGCACAACAGGGGCTATGCAACGTTTGACGATTTTCTGGCCACTCTCTCCGCCCGCAAGCGCAAGAGCATCAAACGCGAACGACGGGATGCCAACGCCGCAGGACTAACGTTTGAAACCCTGCAAGGAGCCAGCATAACGCAGGCGGACTGGCAGGCGTTTTACCAGTTCTACCGCAATACGATCGACCGCAAATGGGGCAGCGCTTACCTGAGTGCCGAGTTCTTCCCGCTTATGGCGCAACGGCTGGGCGAGCGGGTCGTGCTTATGCTGGCGCGCAACGGCTCAACCCCCGTGGCCGCGGCCCTGAACCTGATGGGTACCCATACGCTCTATGGCCGCAACTGGGGGTGCGAAGGCAACTGGCCCTTCCTGCATTTTGAACTCTGCTATTACCGCGCCATAGATTTTGCCATTACCCACGGCCTGCAACGGGTGGAGGCAGGCGCGCAGGGAGAGCACAAAATCCAGCGTGGCTACGAGCCAACCCTCACCCACTCCGCCCACTGGCTGCAAAGCCCCGGCCTGCGCAATGCGGTGGACCGTTTTTTGCAGGCCGAACGCCCCGCCATACTGGCCGAAGCACAGGCCCTGAGCACGTTAACCCCCTACAGGCAGGACCTCCCGCCTCAGAACCCCTAGTACTCAGGCCCTTCCCGGCCCCTTGGCAAAGCGGGCGGGCAAGGGTTGCAAACATTGTCGGCAGGTGTTTTTTTGCGTATGCCCGCCTGACCCTTTTCCCACCTGTTTACGCGACCGGACCGGCACAGAACTGATGAGCAGCACATCCCACACCCTCCCCCCCGAACATCAGGCCAGCCTGATTGATGGCAAGGCGTTTGCCGCAACCGTGCGCCAGCAGATCCGTGAGGATGTTCTGGCCTTCCATGACCAGCACGGCGTAACCCCCGGACTGGCTGTTATTCTGGTTGGCAACGACCCGGCGAGCGAGGTGTACGTTAAAAACAAGGCGATCCAGACACATCATGCCGGCATGCGCTCCTTTATGCACATGTTGCCCGAAACCACGTCCGAGACCGAACTGCTGACCCTGATCGGGCGGCTGAACAACGACCCGGAAATTCATGGCATTCTGGTGCAGCTCCCCCTGCCCAACGGGCTGGATGCACGCCGCATTACCAACGCCATTCTGCCTGAAAAGGATGTGGATGGTCTGGGCGAGGTCAATGCTGGCCGTCTGGCCGTAAACCTGCCCGGCATTGTGCCCTGCACCCCGCTGGGCTGCCTGATGCTGCTGCGCGACCAGCTGGGGGACATGAAGGGCCAGCACGCCGTGGTTATTGGCGCATCCAACCTTGTGGGCAAACCCATGGCGCTGCTGCTGCTGGCAGAAGGCTGCACGGTCACCATCGCCCATATTCACACGCGCGATACCGCAGCCCTTGCCCGCGAGGCGGATATTCTGGTTGTGGCAACCGGCTGCCGCGAGCTGGTGCGGGGCGACTGGATCAAACCCGGTGCCACGGTGATTGACGTGGGCATTACCCGCACCCAGACTGCAAGTGGTAAAAGCCGCCTTGTGGGGGACGTGGCATTTGACGAGGCCGTAAAGATTGCCGGGCGCATTACACCCGTGCCGGGGGGCGTTGGCCCCATGACCATTGCCTGCCTGCTCAAAAACACACTCACCGCGGCCCAGATGCAGATCGAGGGAAAAACCGAATGAGCCTGAACCGCCTGTGCGTTGAACTGATCCCCCGCTCCGCAGACTCTCTGGAGCAGGACGTAAAAACTGTTCAGACGGTTTTTCCCGCGGCGGATACGCTCAATGTGCCCGACCTCATGCGCTTTCCCCTGCGCAGCTGGGATGCCGCAGCCCTTCTGCGCCCGGTCTTCCCCCGTGTTATTCCGCATATCCGCGCCATAGACATTGCCCCCCACGCCCCCCTGCCCGGAGCCGGGCAGGACGGGCTGGAGGAAATTCTGGTCGTGCACGGGGACCCTCCGGCCGACCTGTCCATGCGCACATACCCCAACAGCACGGAAAGCATTATCCGCCGCTACCGTAAGGAAGCGCCGCACCTGAATGTTTATGCCGCGTTCGACCCCTACCGCCGCGCGCCGTGGAAGGAGCTGGAGGACGTAGCCCGCAAAAAGGAAGCTGGAGCCTGCGGTTTTTTCACCCAGCCGGTCTTTGACTACAAACTGTTCGACCTGTGCCGCGAATGGTTGCAGGGCGAAAACGTGTTCTGGGGTCTGTCCCCCGTTATTGGCCCGCGTTCACGCTCATACTGGGAAACCACAAACCACATTGTGTTCCCGAAGGATTTTTCCACAACGCTTGAATCCAACATAGCCTTTGCCCAGACTGTCCTACGCGAACTTGGGCAGGACAAGGGATCGGCCTACCTTATGCCCGTACGCGTTAAACTCGAACACTACCTGCCCGCCCTGCTTGATGCGGTGGCCTGAACAGGCGCACTGTTCCCGACAAGCGTTTAACATGTGTGGTGCCGGGCAGGCCACTAGGAGCAACGGGGTAGGCATGGCGTTTTATCTTCTCTCCTTTCATGGCGCTCTGGTTGGCTTTACCGGCCAGCGCCTGCACCCGCTCTGCCCCACAATGGGCACAAGCCGCACAACCGCCCCTGTTGCGCTGGACATGCAGCACAACACGCTTACCCCCGGCGGAGCCTTTGTGCGCGCCCAGCCACTGGGTACGGCGGCCCACACGCGCCCTCTGGTCGCACTCAGAGCTGGCAATGCGTATCTTTCCAGCCGAAGCCCTACCCAGTTTGATGTTGTTCCCCTGTGCGCCACATGGGAGCATTTTCTGCTCATCTCCCCCGAAAGTGCTGACCTGCTCCGCACCCTGCTGCGCAGCACCTGGCATGATGGCCAGACCTTTGTGGGGCAACCCACCTGCACCGGCCATGAACTGCGGCTTGGCCCGCACACATGGCCCGTGGAGCAGCTACAGGCCGAAATCCGGGCCGACACACTCACCCTGTGGACCCATGCGGCCCCCCGGCGGGTTGCGCTGCGGGTATGCCCGTCCCGCGCTTTGGAAAACCTGATCGAAAACGTGACCGACCTGCTGGAGATCGGGGCCTTCCGCCACGCACTCAGCCCCTGGGCCACGGTGGATGACGTGCACGAACAGGTGCTTAAACTCAGCATTACCCCTTCGGCCATTGCTCCATGTATTGGTCTGGCCCAGCTCTGCTGCCAGTTCGGGCAGGGGGAACTGGGCGCGCAATTTGCAGCCTATGCGCAGTCTTTTGCCCAGATCGCCGATCTGGTGTGGTTGCAGGCCCTTATAGCCCTGCGCCTGCACGACCATGAGCGCGCGGCAGACCTGCTGGCCCTTGCGCTGCGTGAGCGCTACCCCAGACATGATTTTTCGGACACACTCCCCGCACTCCTGACACGCCTGCGACAAGGCGAGGATGCGCTGCTCCTGATCCCCGACATGCTGTACGAGCACGACCTGCCCGGTTTTGACGAGCGGTTTGACACCCTGCTGGTGCCCATGCGGCTGGCCGCCAGCAATGGCCCGGACATCCGCCAGATCTACGCCATGCTGTTCGAAAACGCCTACCAGCGGCTCAACACCACCAAGGACCTGCGCCTGCTGGAAACAGAAGCCCGCCTGAACGGCCTGAGCTGGTGGACAGAAACCGCCATGGGCCACACAAGCTGGCTGGCCGGGCTTATGGCCGAGGCCGATGCCCACTATGCCATTGCCCGCCGTCTGGCCTTGCAGGAAGGAGCCATGCCAGCGCCGGACAATACTGGGATTTTTTCCTGGCTGGGGGCGCAGGAATGCCGCCAGCTTGCCAGCCGTGCCGTACCCGACCGCACGGGTGTTTCCCGCTGGGAGTGGCAGTTTGGCAGGGCGGAAGTACCCCCTGCCCTGTGTCTGGTCTTTGCGTGCGACAGTGCACACTTCCACCATTTGCCCGGTCTTATCCTGTCCCTGCTTCAGGCATACCGGCAGGATCGTTCCTGCGGGCCTGTGCAGCTTTGCATTGGCATTGCCAACCCCAATGCCGAGCAGCTGGCTTTTTTACGCACCATTGCCGACTGGCTGGAACTCTACGCCACCAGCCTGCGCCTGAGCTTTGGCCATGGCCCCGCAGCCGAGCAGGACACAGCCCTTGAACCCGCATTGCGTTACTTAATTCTGCCCGACATTGTGGCCCGCTTCCGCTGCCCTGTGCTTACGGGGGATTGTGCCGGGTATTTTCCCGCCAATACGGCCACATTGCTGCGCACGCTCAAAAACACGGCCTCTTACGGGTTTGATCTGCCCCTGTTCGACCAGAATGGCCGCCAGCACAGCGGCACACCATGGAGCATTGGCACGGACACCGCCTATTTTGGCGAACCCGAACGCCTGCCAGCCATTGCGGCGTTCATGAGTGATTACCTGAACACCGTTTATACACCCCGCAGCATGGCCCATACCGCCATGGACCGCTGCGCGCTGGCGCAAATGCTGCGCCACTTCATTCTGCCCCGGTGGAACGAGCTATCCATCCGGTTCCTGAACGAAGGACCAGATATTCTGGTCATGCCAGCAGGGAGCATTGCCTCCAGCGCGATGCTGGTTTCGCAGGCGGATGTCCTGCATGATCTGGCGGTACACACGCCCCGCAGACCCGCAAAACTCCCCCCACCAAACGCCTGACTGGCCAGCCCGCAACATGCGGGCCAGCCATACACAGGGGGTTAATGTTTGCTGCTACCGTACAGGGCAGTCAGGCTGGCCGAAGCCAACTGGTGGTGGTGCACCATAAACCCGACCAGAGCAGGGCTTGCATCTGCTGTTACGTCCAGCGTGGGCACGTCCAGCGCATAAACTGTAAACACATAACGGTGCACCCGCCCTGCTGGCGGTGCGGCCCCGCCATAACCGGGTACGCCAAAGTCCGTGCGGACCTGCACGGCTCCATCGGGCAGGCCAGCTTTGCCCGAACCCGCTCCCTGAGGCAGAGATGTTACGGTTGGGGGCACATTCACCACAACCCAGTGCCACCAGCCAGAACCGGTTGGGGCATCGGGGTCATAAACCGTAATCACAAAGCTTTTGGTCCCCTGCGGCGCGCCATGCCACTGCAAGGCGGGGGAGAGGTTCTGCCCGCTCTGGCCCATACCATTGTAAACCTGAGCCTGAGGGAGGACATCCCCATTGGCAAAAGCCGGACTTGTCAGAACAAATGCCATGCCCAAAGCCCCTCTTACCAGTTCTTGCTGATCAGCCAGAACTCTTCGGATGTCAGGGTCACGCGCTCGCCAGAGTCGGCGGCCGCACTGGCCAGCGCTTCAATCCGTTCAATCATGATCACCTTGCGGACATGTGCTTCGGATGTTTCAGCACTGGTTTTAAGAACACCAAGCGAAACACCGGAAGCCTTGGCCACGCGGGCGGCATCGAGCAGAGCATAGGACATGCTGGAACGTCTCCTTAAATCATACCTGTGCGCCAGAGTGGAAGTGCTCTGGCGGTGTGGAGTAGAATCTGGCCCTGTGCAGCCATCAGCGCAAGCCCCTGCCGGGTGGAGGCTGCCCTCCCTTTCCCTCTGGCATTGCGCTGCCCTATTGCGTAAACCCGGCACACCATGAGCAACCGCACCGAAGATTTTGACTTCCACCTCCCCGAATCCCTGATCGCGCAGGAGCCTGCCCGCCCGCGTGAATCCGCACGCCTGCTGGATGCAACAACCCCGCACACGCTGGTTGACCGCCATGTGCGC
This sequence comes from Acetobacter lovaniensis, assembly GCF_014207635.1. Classification (GTDB taxonomy): domain Bacteria; phylum Pseudomonadota; class Alphaproteobacteria; order Acetobacterales; family Acetobacteraceae; genus Acetobacter; species Acetobacter lovaniensis. Next base: position 76,843 of record NZ_JACHIE010000007.1, on the reverse strand, counting down.
GACCTGCCCACCCTGCTGCGCAGGGGTGATCTGCTGGTGGCCAACAATACCGCGGTTATCCGGGCACAACTGCACGCCCTGCGGGGGGAGGCCAGAATTGGCATTACCCTCGACCAGATCCGTCCCGATGGCACATGGCATGTTCTGGTGCGTAACGCCCGCAGGCTCAGGGTGGGGGATACGCTTACCTTCGCCCACTCGGACCAGACAGCGCAGGTTGTGGCTCTGGAACCCGGCGGGGGGGCCAACCTGCGCTTTTCATGCGAGGGCGATGCGTTTGATACGTTTTTGCAAACTGCAGGAGCGCTGGCACTCCCGCCCTACATCCACCGCCCCAATGGCCCCACGGCGCAGGACAGCAAGGACTACGCCACCATTTTCGAGCGTTACAAAGGGGCCGTGGCAGCACCCACCGCCGGGCTGCACTTTACGCCAGACCTGCTGGACGCAGTGGACGCCACAGGGGCCGAGCGCTGCACCTTAACGCTGCACGTAGGGGCAGGCACATTCCTGCCCGTGCGCGCGGATGATATTGCCCACCACCACATGCATTCCGAACACGGGGTCATCACCCCCCAGACTGCCGAGCGCATTAACGCAACACGGGCTACGGGGGGGCGCATTATTGCCATAGGCACCACCACCCTGCGCGTTTTGGAAAGTGCGGCCGACGAGCACGGCATTGTGCACCCCTTTGCGGGGGAGACGGCCATTTTCATCCGTCCCGGCTACCGCTTCCGGGCGGTGGATGTGCTGATGACCAACTTCCATCTGCCACGCTCCACCCTGTTCATGCTGGTCTGCGCCTTTGCGGGGCAGGAGCGTGCAAAGGCGGTTTATGCCCATGCGCTGAACACCGGCTACCGTTTTTATTCCTACGGCGATGCCTGCCTGCTTGAATGCGCAAGCAGCATCCATGCCCGCTAACCCCCTACCTCCGTTCCACCCAGCAAGGACCACCCGATGAGCCGTTTCCACTGGACGTGTGAAAGCACCGATGGCGCAGCCCGCGCAGGCATGCTGCATACAGCCCACGGCCCCGTGGCTACCCCCACCTTTATGCCCGTAGGCACGGTGGGCACGGTCAAGGCCATGACCATGGATGCCGTGCGCTCCACCGGTGCGGGCATTGTGCTGGGCAATACCTACCACCTTATGCTCCGCCCCGGCGCGGCACGGGTGCGGGCACTGGGGGGGCTGCACCGCTTTATGGACTGGTCCGGCCCGATCCTGACCGATTCGGGGGGCTTTCAGGTCATGTCGCTCGGAGCACTGCGGCGGCTGGACCAGGATGGCGTCACCTTCCGCTCGCATATTGATGGTTCCGAACACCGACTGACACCAGAAAGTTCGACCGGCATCCAGCATGATCTGGATGCCACCATCACCATGTGTTTTGATGAATGCCCGGCCCTGCCAGCCCCACCCGAGGCTATTGCCGCATCCATGCGCCTGTCCATGCGCTGGGCCGCCCGCTCGCGCGAGGCCTATGTGCAGCGTACGGGCTATGGCCAGTTTGGCATTGTGCAAGGCGGCACGGAAGGCGACCTGCGCGCTGAAAGCGTAAAAGCCCTGACCGATATCGGGTTTGAAGGCTACGCCATTGGTGGCCTTGCCGTGGGCGAGGGGCAGGAGCTCATGTTTGCAACACTGGACACCACAACCCCGCTTATGCCGCAGGACAAGCCACGCTACCTTATGGGGGTTGGCACGCCAGACGACCTGCTCGGCAGCGTGCAGCGCGGCGTGGACATGTTTGACTGCGTTATGCCCACCCGAGCAGGCCGCACCGCGCGCGCTTACACCGAGCGGGGCACACTCAACCTGCGCAATGCCCGCCACGCCACGGATGCCCGCCCCATTTCCCCCCATTGTGACTGTCTGGCCTGTACGCGCCACAGCCGCGCCTATCTGCACCACCTGTTCCGTGCGAACGAAATTTTAGGCCCCATGCTGCTGACATGGCATAATATTGCCTATTACCAGCGGCTCATGCGCCAGATCCGTGAGGCGATCATGGACAAAAATCTGGAAGCCACAGCCGCGCGCATACGCAGCGAATGGGCAGCACAGGACTGGACGGAAGATGACATGCCACAACCCTACATTCCGCCCATTCCCTAAAGCACGCATCCCCCTGACCTTCCTCTCCGAACCAGCCCTTTACGCATGACAGAGGCCACACCTTCCGCCCCAGCCCCCCAGACCAGCACTCTGCATCCGGGCAGCCGCCTGAGTGCGCGCATCCGGGACAAGGCGCTGGAACTGGGGTTTGACGCCATTGGCTTCTGCCCGGCCACACTGGGACCGGAGGCGCGTGTGCGCCTGCAGGATTTTCTGGCAAACGGATACCACGGCGAAATGGACTGGCTGGCCGACCGTACGGAGCAGCGCAGCCAGCCTACGGCCCTATGGCCCGAAGCCCGCACGGTTATTGCCCTTGGCCTGTCCTACGCCCCGGAGGGCGATGCGCTGGCCACCTTGCAAAACCCCGACTGTGGCAATATTTCCGTCTATGCCCGCCACCGGGATTACCATGATGTGCTCAAGGGCATGCTCAAACATCTGGCCCAGTTTGTCGTGCGCGAGGGCAGGCAGGCCCATCCGGCCGCTCCGGAGGTCAAGGTCTTTGTGGATACCGCCCCCGTGGCCGAAAAACCTCTGGCGCACAAGGCCGGGCTGGGGTGGCAGGGCAAGCATACCAACCTTGTCTCCCGCCAGCACGGGAGCTGGCTGTTTCTGGGCGAAATCTACACAACGCTCGACCTGCCAGCCTCCCCACCCTCCGGCGGGGGATGTGGCAGTTGCACCCGCTGCCTGAACGCCTGCCCCACACAGGCTTTTCCCGCCCCGTACCAGATGGATGCACGGCGGTGCATTTCCTACCTGACCATAGAACACGCAGGCCCCATACCCCTGCCCCTGCGCCCCCTGATGGGCACCCATATTTACGGATGTGATGACTGCCTGGCCGTGTGCCCGTGGAACAGGTTTGCCAAAATGGCCAGCACCATCAAACTCCAGCCCAGAGCAGACCTGATAGCCCCGGACCTTGCCACCCTCAGCCAGCTTGACGATGCAGCGTTCAGAGCCCTGTTTTCAGGCTCCCCCATCAAGCGGATCGGGCGCAACCGCTTTATCCGCAATGTGCTGGTTGCCATGGGTAATTCCGGCAGGGCACACCTGTTACCCCACGTCCGTGCCCTGACCACAGACCCAGACCCGGTTGTGCGCGATGCCGCAGACTGGGCCATGACACAGCTTGAAAGCCCCACAGCATGAGCAGACATTTGCGCAAACGCAGCCTGATACTGGCCGGGCATGACACAAGTGTAGCGCTGGAGCCCGCCTTCTGGACCGTGCTGGAACGCATGATTGCCCACCAGAATGTCACGCTGGTCCAACTGGTAACACAGGTGGATGCAACCCGTGTGCCCGACCAGTCCCTTGCCTCCGCCCTGCGGGTCCATGCTGTGGAATGGCTGCAACAGCACATACAGAGCCAGAGCCTAAAAGAGCCGCTCTAACCCACGCATTGCCCGCACACAGGCGCGAAGCCCCCTGCACGGCTAACCAGCCAGACGGCCTTCCACGGTGGTCACGCACTGCCCGCCCACGTCCACCGCACCATCTGCGCCAACGCGCACAGAAATACGGCCCGCGCGCCCAACGCAGCCCCCCTGCGTAGCCAGATACTGCCCTTGCCCAGACGGCAGAAGACCCTGCACATGGCGGAACACGGCCACGCTGCCATTGCCGCTACCACAAACCGGGTCCTCGTTCACACCCTGCGATGGAGCAAAGGAGCGCACCTCAATATCCACACCGTCAGGGTCATGGGCTGCAAAAACACTGATCCCGGTTGCGCCAAGACGCTGCTCAAAAACCTGCGAACGCCCAAAATCCGGCCGAAGCGCCAGAAGCTGTTCCACACGGCTCACGCGCGCTACAATCCAGACCGGCCCGACATCCACCATCATCGGTGGGGCCGTGTGATCCACGGGCACACCCAGAATAGCTTCCAGTTCCGCTCTATCGGCTTCATCCAGCGTAACGTGCCGGGCGGGCGGCAAAGCAAAAGACAGAAAGCGATCTTCCCCACTGCCATTAACGTGCAGCGTCACAAGGCCAACCCCGCATTCCTGCACCAGTTGCCCCTGCCTTGGCACGACGCGCCCTGCCTCCAGTGCAGCGTGCGCACTGCCCAGTGTGGGGTGGCCTGCAAACGGCAGCTCGTTCCGGGGGGTAAAAATACGCAGCTGATAATCTGCCTTATCGCTTTGTGCGGGAAGCAGAAACGTGGTTTCCGACAGGTTTGTCCAACTGGCAATGGCCTGCATGGCCTGTGTATCCAGCCCCTGCGCGTCCAGCACGACGGCAACCGGATTGCCCGCAAACGGCACTTTTGTAAAAACATCCACAACTTTGTAAGTACGTTGCATGAGAGTTCTCGCCTGAATTCGAAGTTGGCAATGCTCCGCCGGTAGAGGCCATGCTTATGAAGGCTGCATGGGTTTTATGGCCGATAGCAGGCCCAGAACAAAGCGATTAAGCGGTACATCCAGACCATGCCGGTCTGCTGCGCGGACAATAGCCCCGGTTATGGCATCATACTCCAGAGGGCGACCTGCCTGCCGGTCCTGCAACATGGATGTAGCACTCTCTGGCGGCACGCTCTGGAGCCATGTCATGGCCTCCTCTACATGTTGCGCCGTAAGGGCGGCCCCTTCGGCCTGCCCGACCCGCACCACTTCGGCCATGACCTGCCGGGCATTGGCCGCACAGGCTGGCTCACGCATAACCCCCGTACGCCTGCCGCACAGGGCAGTCAGCGGGTTGGCGGCACTGTTCGCCAGCAGTTTGATCCAGACCGCACTCACCATATCCGCGGCAAGCACAACCCGTAACCCGCCTGCCTGCAAAGCCGCTGCCACGTCCTGAACAGGAGCATCCGCGGGAAGGCACATATCCACCGGGCCGATTCGGCGCAGGACCGAACACCCCGGAGCCGACCGCTGTGCATTAAAATAGGCAATGACAGGCAATGCCACGGCCACAGGCGCATAGGCAGCAATCCGCTCACGGTGTTCCAGACCATTCTGCACAGCCAGAATACGCGCATCCGGCCGGTTGAATGCCGCAATCCACTCCGCCACATCACCTGTCTGATACGCCTTGACCGCCACCACGGCCACTGTGCACGGGCCAAGCTCGGCCGGGCTGCGGGCATGCCGGACCGGGTATTCCGCCTCCTGCCCGGCCTCCTGCACATGAAGGTGTGCAAACGGGCTGCGCGCACCACAGATCCATACCCCCCACCCAGCGCGGGCAAAGGCTGCGGCCACAACAAGCCCGACCGCCCCTGCGCCAATCAGGGCAACGGCGAGCGGCGCAGGCGCCTGCTCAGAGGGTGTGTTTGTGCGCATGCCTTGTCCTTTCTGGTACTGTTTGCAGCCAATGCGATATTGGCACATTGCTGCCAAGCTCTGGCACCCACCCGGCACAGGCTAGGGTTCCGCTCCAGAACATGATAAAAGACCCTTATGGCGATATGGGGCAAAATATTTGGTGGCGTAACCGGCTTTGCCGTTGGCGGTCCACTAGGTGCGGCGTTGGGCACGGCTTTGGGCCATGCCGCGGACAGCGGCACATTGCTGCAACCACCCGCTGTTGGCTGGAGCGACCGATGGGCTGCCCGCGCGCGCCCCGACCCCAACGGCGCGGCAGCCTTTGTCGCTGCCAAACTGGCTGCCACACTGGGCAAAAAAGACCAGCTTTACGGGCTGACCTGCGTTATTCTGTGCGCCAAACTGGCCAAGTGCGATGCCCCGGTTAACCGGCGGGAGATCAACGCCTTCAAAACCCGCTTCCGTGTGCCCGACGAGAACATGCGCGACATTGGCCGCCTGTTTGACATGGCCCGCCAGAGAACAGACGATTACGAAGCCTTTGCCCGTGAACTCGGGCAGGCTTACGGCACGGACAAGCCCCCGCTGGAAGATCTGATGGGGATTCTGTTCGCCATTGCCCGCGCCGATCTGGCGGCGGATGAACCCCTTGCCCCGGAGGAGCTGCGTTTTCTCAAACGTGTGCATGCCCTGTTCGGGCTGGGGCGCGGAGCGTGGGAACGGGCCGAACAGGGCCGGGCCCGCGCGGCCATGGGGGAAGATGACGCCTATACCGCTATGGGGGTGAGCGCCTCCCTCTCCAACGAGGAACTGCGTGCGCACTGGAAAAAACTCGTCCGGCAGTACCATCCGGATGTCATGGCCGCGCGCAACGCCAGCCCCGAGGAGGTGCAGGTTGCCTCGGTCCGCATATCCAGAATCAATGCCGCATGGGACATCATCAAACGCGAGCGCGGACTGTAACACCGGATTCCCTGTGCCCATCACATCCCGGGCAGGATGTGCGACTTTATGGCAACAGAGATTGCAAAAATCTATTCTTCCCGGCAAAAAGGTAACATGCAAAGGGCAATTTTTGTCCCCTGCCCTCTACGCAGAGAAGCCCTGCCATTGCACCCTGCGTTTCTCATGGTAGAGAAGGCAGCAATAAACAGGTCTGCCCGGCAGGCCATGCGGACGTCACAAGGTAAAGGTAAAGGCGGCAATGATTTCAGGACGGAACGGCTCATGGCTCCGCCCTCGCGCACAGGATCAGCACGATCAGGCGCGGGAAGGTTCCTCGGTACATCGCCGTTTCCGTCTGGGAACACTCTGCCTTGGTCTGGTGCTGCTCGGCGCCACCGGATGTAGTTCCATGAAAGCCCCTGTGCCTACGGACCCCGACGCTCTGGCCGAATACAAGGCCGCGAACGATCCGTATGAACCGTTGAACCGTAAAATGTTCAACATGACCATGAAGTTCGATAAATGGGCTCTCCGCCCGGTTGCCAAAGCCTATGTGTGGGCCGTGCCCCGGCCCGTACGCAACTCTCTTGGCAACATGATTACGACCATGAACGAACCCTCCGTCTTCTTTAACGACGTCGGGGCTGGCAAGCCGCGCCGCGCGGGGGACTCGTTCGTACGCTGGTGCATTAACATGACCGCAGGCGTTGGCGGGCTGATTGACGTTGCCAAAATGGCGGGCTTTCCCCACCACGATAACGATGCGGGCCTGACCATGGCCAACTGGGGCATTTCCTCCGGGCCTTATCTATTCCTGCCCATGGGGCCATCTTCCTTCCGTGACGGGATTGGTTACGGCATTGATCAGGGGCTTTCCCCCTGGGATTACGTGCCACGTGGTTACGGGCTTGTCAGTTTCAACTGGGCCTATAACATGATGGGGGTCGTGCATGGCCGCTCCGAGCATCTGGAAGATCTGGATGCCCTCCAGCGCGATGCTCTGGACCCATACGCCACCATTCGCAGCGCTTACCAGCAGCAGCGGAAAGCACAGGCCGAGGCCATCAGGAATGACCGCCGCGCCACCGTGCCTGACTGGTATCAATAACTAACAACAAGAAGGTAGCGCAAACATGAGACTCCTTTCTGGTCGCCGTATTGTTCTTGCCACTCTGGCCCTGACATGCGCCAGCGGACTGTTTGCCCTGCCTGCCCGTGCGGCGGATAACGCCAAGCAGTTCATTCAGAGCTTTGGCACCCAGCTTGTTGCCATTGTTAACAGCCCCGTCCCCCTGTCTGAAAAAAAGATCAAGGTTCTTCCTCTGGTTCAGAAGAACGTGGATATTGATGGTATCGGCCGCTACTGCCTTGGTCGCTACTGGAAAATTGCCACACCTGAACAGAAGCAGCGTTATCAGGCCCTTTTCCATGAAGTGCTGGTCAATGCCATTACCGACAAGCTGGGTGAATACCGCGGTGTCAGCTTTACCATTGGTGATGTCACCAGATCCGGCAATGAAGATTCCGTAAACGCCATTCTGACGCGCCCGCAGCAGCCACCAGCCTCCATGCAGTGGATTGTCGGTTACGAAAACGGGCAGCCGCAGGTTGTGGACGTTATCGGGGAAGGTGCCAGCCTGCGCCTGACGCAGCGTAACGACTACTCCTCCTTTATCGCCCGGAATGGTGATAGCGTGGCGGCACTGCTTTCCGCCCTGCAAAAGCAGCTGGACCGCCACAACCAGTCCACCAACTGAACCGCTAAAGCCCGATCTAGCGGGGCAACCCCCGGTCTGGCGGAAAGGCACCCATCGGGGTGCCTTTTTTATGCCCGCTTGCTTTCATACACCATCATTGTCTGCCCATTTCTGGCAAATGTCTCGCAGACATGCATCCCGATACTGCCCAGAATGGTACGCGATGCCACATTGCTTTCCGATGCCACGGCAATAACCCGGTGCAAACCGGCATCATGCGCAAAGTTAAGGGCCGCGTTGGCAGCCTCACGCGCAATACCACGCCCTCTTGCGCTGGCAAACAGGGCAAAGCGTAACCCGAACCCGCGACCATCTGGCCGATCGTGGATACCGGTCATGCCGACAAACTTGTTATTTTCATGAATGGTAAAAATACCGACGCGATGACAGGCCCAGAAAGCAATGTCATCCGCCATCTCACGCTCGGCCTGCTGGCGGGTACAAACACCCCCCAGCATCTGGCCAAAAGCGCCGCCATCGGCCTTCAGGCGTGCCATATCTTCCATATCCCGCCATGTCACGGGCTGAAGAAGCAGGCGGGGTGTGCGGACCGAGCGTAAATCCACCGCTCAGCCCCCGTAACAGTGGAAGGCTCCACAGGGAAGCCTTCGCACAGGCATGCCGTTAACGGGCAAGCGGTTTGTAATGGATGCGGCCCGGCTCGGTCGCATCCGGGCCAAGGCGGCGGCGCTTGTCTTCTTCATAAGCCTGAAAGTTACCTTCAAACCACTCAACGTGGGAATCACCTTCAAACGCCAGAATATGGGTGGCCAGACGGTCAAGGAACCAGCGGTCATGGGAGATAACCACGGCGCAACCGGCAAACTCGGCCAGTGCCTCTTCAAGCGCACGCAGGGTATCCACGTCCAGATCGTTGGTCGGTTCGTCGAGCAGAATCACGTTGCTTTCCTGCCGGAGCATCTTGGCCAGATGCACGCGGTTACGCTCACCCCCCGAAAGGACGCCAACCTTTTTCTGCTGGTCGGACCCTTTGAAGTTGAAGGCTCCCACATAGGCACGCGACGGCACGGCCCGCTTGCCCAGATAGATGACATCCGTCCCGCCTGAAATTTCTTCCCACACGGTTTTATCGGGGGACAGGTCATCACGCGACTGGTCAACGTAGCCGAGCTTTACGGTTTCCCCGATTTTCAGCTCGCCTGAATCTGGCTTGTCCTGCCCGATGATCATTTTGAACAGGGTGGACTTACCAGCACCGTTTGGCCCGATAACCCCCACAATACCGCCCGGTGGCAGTTTGAAGCTGAGGTTATCAATCAACAGCCGGTCCCCAAACCCTTTGGTCAGGTTGTCGGCCTCGATAACCGTGCCGCCAAGGCGGGGACCGGGGGGAATGACAATATCAGCCACACCACCCACTTTTTCCGCACTGGCGGCCAGCATTTCCTCATATTTGGCAATACGGGCCTTGCTTTTGCTCTGGCGGGCCTTGGGGCTGGCGTTAATCCACTCCTGCTCGGCGGCAAGAGCACGCTGACGGGAGCTTTCTTCCTTTTCTTCCTGCGACAGGCGCTTGCGCTTCTGTTCCAGCCAGGAGGAGTAATTGCCTTCAAACGGAATACCGCGACCGCGCTCGATTTCCAAAATCCAGTTGGTCACGTTATCCAGGAAGTAACGGTCATGGGTGATGACCATAACCGTGCCGTCGTAATCCCGCAGGGTTGTTTCCAGCCATGCAACGCTTTCCGCGTCCAGATGGTTGGTGGGTTCGTCAAGCAGCAGCAGGTCGGGTTTTTCCAGCAGCAGGCGGCACAGGGCCACGCGGCGGCATTCCCCCCCGGAGAGTTTTTCTACCGAGCTGTCAGCAGGCGGGCAGCGCAGGGCGTCCAGCGCGATTTCCAGCTTGCGATCCAGCTCCCAGCCGTCGCCTGCGTCAATTTTTTCCTGCAGTTCAGCCTGTTCGGCCAGCAGGGCGTTCATTTCATCGTCTTCCATGGGCTCGGCAAAACGGGCAGAAATCTCGTTAAAACGATCAACTGCCTTTTTCAGGTCGCCAAAGCCCAGAGCAACGTTTTCGCCCACGGTCAGTTTGGGGTCGAGCTGGGGTTCCTGCTCCAGATAGCCAACCCGCACGCCTTCAGCCGCCCAGGCCTCGCCGCCGTATTCCTTATCAATCCCCGCCATGATCTTGAGCAGGGTGGACTTACCAGCGCCGTTAACGCCCAGAATCCCAATTTTGGCACCCGGCATGAAGGACAGGGTGATGCCCTTGAACACTTCGCGCCCACCGGGATAGGATTTTGTAAGATCCTTCATCACATAGACGTATTGATAGGATGCCATGATGATGAACTCCCGTTATGCGGAATAAACTGAAAAAATGAAGCGGCTACAGGGTGCGCTGCCGGCTGGGACAGCCTGCGCCCGGCAGGACTTGAACCCGCAACCAAGCCGTTATGAGCGGCCCGCTCTAACCAATTGAGCTACGGGCGCGCAGGCGAGTATCTGATTACGCAACCAGAGCCATTTGGCAAGGGTCTGGGGCAGGAAAATCCATATATCGCCCGTTTAAAATCCGGCTCTTGGCAAGCCGCAGGTGGGCGGATAGGGTCTGCTGCATTCCCTTTGTTTATCGGTTGGAGCAGTGTTCATGGACGTTTCCAAACTTTCCCCCGGCAAGGACGTGCCGTTCGACATTAACGTTGTTATTGAAATCCCGCAGGGTTCCTCAGTCAAATACGAAATTGACAAGGAAAGCGGCGCTCTGTTCGTGGACCGCTTCCTGTTCACGCCCATGGCCTACCCCACGGCTTACGGTTTTATCCCCAACACGCTCGCAGCCGATGGTGACCCCACGGATGCTCTGGTCCTGACCCCCACAAACGTGGTGCCGGGCAGCGTGATCCGGGCCCGCCCCATTGGCGTGCTGAAGATGGAAGACGAATCCGGTCAGGACGAAAAAATCATCTGCGTCCCGCACGACAAGGTGCATCCTGAATTCTCCAAGGTTGAAACCACGGACGACCTGCCCGAAATCACGATCAAGGCCATTGAGCACTTTTTCACCCGCTACAAGGACCTTGAAAAAGGCAAGTGGGTTAAAGTGACCGGCTGGGGCACGAAGGAAGAGGCCGGGGACTTTATTCTCAAGGCTCTGGAAGCCGCAAAAGCCAAATAAGGCGCGCTTTCTCCTGACCTGCAACAGGCATGGCCGCTACGGTGCGCCATGCCTGTTGCAGCGTACCTGCACACCCGGCATCACACCCTGAGTGTGAAATATATTCCGTATAGCGCGGATTATCAGCCCACCAGTTTTGCTCCATGCTGTGAACAACACCTCCGACCCTTTCATTCTGTCATGGTGATGTTCATGCCTGCCCCTGCTGCCGCAACGCCCCCCAAACAGCCAACCCTGTTCATCCCCCATGGGGGTGGTCCGTGCTTTTTTATGGACTGGCCACAGACATGGGACCACATGGCCGCCTTTTTGCGCGGACTAAGCGCCACGCTCCCACAAAAACCAGATGCCATTGTGGTGGTTTCCGGCCATTGGGAGGAGCAGGTGCCCACGCTCATGTCCGGTGCAAAACCGGGCCTGATCTACGATTATTACGGTTTTCCCGCCCATACCTACACGCTGCAATACCCTGCCCCCGGCAGCCCCGCACTGGCAGCCCACATGCGTACCCTGCTGGAGCAGGCAGGCTTTGCCAGTGCCGAAAATGCCGAACGGGGGTTTGACCACGGTGTGTTCATCCCATTCATGCTGGCTTTTCCTCAGGCTGATATTCCCGTTGTAGAGTTCTCGTTGCAAAAGGCGCTGGACCCGGCCGAGCATCTGGCCATTGGCGCAGCATTGGCCCCCCTGCGGGCAGACAACGTGCTGATCGTGGGCACGGGCCTGAGCTACCATAACCTGTCCCATTTCATGAGCGGTTCACCCGTAACCGACGCGCCTGCAAAGGCATTTGATGCGTGGCTGACCCGTAGCGTCTGCGCGCCACCGCCAGAGCGCACCGCGCAGTTGACCCACTGGGCACAGGCCCCCGGTGCGCGCCTATGCCACCCCCGCGAGGAGCATCTGCTCCCGCTGATGGTGGCCGCCGGTGCAGCCGGGCAGGATTACGGCCAGCAGATTTACAGCGATACAGTGCTGGGCAAGGCGCTCTCGGGCTACCGTTTTGGTTGAAGCGGCTCTTGTGCGGCCAATTTTATACGGCCGTACAAGACGGCTCGGGCAAAAATGCACTTCTCTGCATTTTTTTATGAAATGCCTGTTGCCAAAGCAAAAAACATCGTTATAAAGCCCCACATACCGACGCACATGACTGATGAGCGTTGGAAAATGCGGGTGTAGCTCAGTTGGTTAGAGCGCCGGCCTGTCACGCCGGAGGTCGCGGGTTCGAGCCCCGTCACTCGCGCCACTTTCCTTTACATATTTATCGTATCAGAAAGTGGCGTCGAGCGCCCCTTTGCGCCCCCCCACAAAACCCCCTGTAACCGGCCGCCAGAACGACCGGTTTTTTATACACTGCCCTTACGCTGGGTCGTGCTTACTGCTGCAAGGCATCCGCACCCTGCAAGGTTACAGCAACTGCATGCACTGTTGCGGCAATCCGTGCCGCAGTCTGCACCGCAGCCGCGCCAAGCGCATCTCGCACGATTTTTTCGTGGCTGGTCACGCACATGTCACATCCGTTGATGATCGACACGGCCAGACACCACAGCTCAAAATCCGCTTTATCCACGCCGGGGTTGCCAATCACGCTCATGCGTAGCTGTGCTGGCATCTTGGTGTATTCGCCACCCGCCATATGCACAAAGCGGTAGTAAATATTGTTCATGCCCATAATGGCGTTGGCAGACTGCGCGGCAGCCAATGCCTGCTCGGACAGCGTATCGCGGAACTGGGCCACAATTTCACGCGTCACATCATCATTCCGCGCGGCAAGGGCGGAGGCAATGAACGTGCCGCCAAGCTGCTGCGGGGTCAGGGTAATATCGCTCGCCAGTGACCCCAGATTCAGGCGCAGATCCTTGGCGTAATCGGGAATACGGTCTTTGAGTGCATCTATAGACATGGCTTTTTCCGTCATGATTTATTTTGGAAAAATCTGTGCCAGACCAATACATGGAACCTGGAGCACAAGGCACAGCCTGAAAACGGCTGGAAGCGGGCCAGAAAGCCCCGACAGAAGAGTGAGCGGGTGCGGCAGAATACGCAGGTATGCCACCGCAACCACTCCCGGCCCGCAAACGCGAACCGGGTCGTGCGTCAGACTCAGACTTTGATAAAGTCTTCGCCCTTTTTCCAGTTGCACGGACACAGCTCATCGCTCTGCAGACCGTCAAGGATACGCAGGATTTCCTGCGGGTTACGACCAACGGACAGGTCGTTGACGGACACATGACGGATCACGCCGTGCGGGTCGACAATGAAGGTGGCACGCAGGGCAACGCCAGCGTCCTTTGCCATCACGCCCGTGCCTTCGGTCAGTTCGCGCTTGATGTCAGCCAGCATCGGGATCGGCAGATCCTTCAGGTCAGCGTGGTGCAGGCGCCAGTTGAGATGCACGAACTCGCTGTCGATGGACACGCCATACACAACCGCATCACGGTCTGCGAAGTCCTTGGACATCTTGCCAAAAGCCACGATTTCGGTCGGGCAGACAAAGGTGAAGTCCTTCGGCCAGAAGAACACCACTTTCCACTTACCGGCATCGGATTTGTCGGAAATCTGAACGAATTCGCCCTTCAGGCCTTCCGGCCCACCCGGAACGGCGGTCAGATCAAAGCTGGGAAACTTATCGCCAACGGTCAGCATATGTTTGCTCCTTGTTTCTGGCACAGTGCCTGACCCTGCTTCAGGCTGGGTCAGGCGGTGCAGGTATGTATGACCCGCCTTTTTCATTTAATCCAATGAATATTTTATATAAGAACAATTGAAGGTATCGATTAACCATTCTCTGGTTTTCAGGTAGGACTTGGCCATGCTTCCCCTCCCCTCCGCACAGCAGCTCCGCTACCTGATCGCCCTTTCCGAACTGCGCCACTTTGGCCGGGCCGCGGCGGCCTGTGCCGTAACCCAGTCCACCCTGTCTGCCGGGATTATGACACTGGAGCGCCAGCTGGATACCCCGTTGCTGGACCGCACCGTGGGCAAAAAAGTGGTTTTTACCCCTCTGGGGCACGAGATCGCACTCAAAGCCCGGCAGGCACTGGCCGCGCTGGAGGCCGTGCCCCAACTGGCCGCAGCCGCCCGCACCCCTTTGACTGGCCCATTACGACTCGGGGTTATTCCCACCATTGGCCCGTTCCTTATCCCCCGCACGGTGCATATCCTGCGCGAGCACTTCCCCCGCCTGCTTTTGTCCCTGACAGAAGACACCACAGAACATCTGCTGGAAAAGCTCTCCCTTGGGCAGCTGGACATGCTGGTGCTGGCCATGCCCTGCCTGTGTGATGGCACGGAAACCCACCCCCTGTGGCAGGACCCCTTTTATGTGATCATGCCCTCCAATCACCCCTTTGCGGCACTGGAGAGCGTGCCCGTGGAGCGGTTGTCCGAATACAATATGGTCATGATGGAAGATGGGCACTGCCTGCGCGAGCAGACACTGGCCATCTGCCGCCAAAGCCCCAGCCGCAGTGGCGCGGAAGGGGAGAGCGAACCCACCTTTACCGCCATGTCCCTCCACAGCATGGCGGAAATGGTGGAACTGGGTCTAGGAATCGCCATCATGCCAGCTCTGGCCATTAACGGGGGCATTCTTAAAAACCGTAAAATTGCCGCCCGCCCCCTTGCCGATGGCGCAGCGTGGCGCACCATTGGCCTAGCCTGGCGACCCCGCTCCCCCCGGACTACTGATTTTTCCACTCTGGCCAGCACGCTGCTCACACTTGCACTGGACCCTGCTTAAGCGCTCAATCTGCCCGCCTCCATGCGATAAAACGCGCTCTAGGCGGCAAAATCCGCAAGAAAAATGCGCGGAATATTGACTCAGGCGCACGGGGCCGGTATGTGCCGAGCCAACTTATTTATGCATTGAGCGGCATCGACGGAGAATACGGGCCATGAAAATCAGAAATAGCCTGAAGTCAGCCAAGGTGCGCGACAAAGACTGCCGTGTGGTTCGTCGTCGTGGCCGGGTTTACGTCATCAACAAAAAGAACCCCCGCATGAAGGCCCGTCAGGGCTAATTCATGGTTGGTCTGGCCCTTACGGGCAAGCTTATCATGATGATCATGCATAAAGCCCGTTCCCTCGGTCCCCGAAGGAACGGGTTTTTGTTTTTCGGCCTGTCCACAGCCCTCAGCATTACGGCTGTCCCTGCTGCATGGGCGGATACAGCGCCCAAAACCCAGCCAGCCCCTTTGGCAGCCCCAGTTCCAGCAACTGGCACTGGCACTGGCACTGGCACTGGCACTGGCACTGGCACTGGCACTGGCACTGGCACTGCAAAACAGATTGCCCTGCTGGTCAAGCAGCTTGCCCAAGCCCCAACACCTGAAGATGCCCATACCCTGCAAGAAAGGCTTGAAACCTTACGCGCAGCGCACCTTTCCCCCACCACGCAACTTCTGGTCCGCCGTGCGGAAAAAGACCTGACATCCGAAAAGCCGGATGATGCCGTGGACGATATGGGGGACGCACTGGCGCTTCAGCCCGATCAGGCCATTCTGTGGCGCACCCGTGCCCAGATGCGCCTTGTCGCAGGCAACCTGAAAGGCGCTGTATCAGATTTGGGGGAGGCCCTGATGCGTGACGCGGAGGACGCACAGAGCTGGAGCCTGCTGGCCAGTGTGGAAGAACACCTGAACGATGGTCAGGCCGCACTTAAAGCATGGCAAAAGGCAACCGCCCTCAACCCCATGCTGGACAGGAGCCACAAACGCTCCGATTCCCTACGCATCAAGGCTTTTGGCCAGCCAACCTGAGCAGGCTCAGGCCTGCCGGTTTTCAATCAGGCTTTTGCGGATCTCGCGGCCACGCTCGATCTTGTTCACAATATAATCCGCATCTCCCCAGCGGATCGCGCGGGCCATGGCCTGAGCATCTTCCATAAAGCGCCCCAGCATTTCCAGCAGAGCCTCACGGTTGGCCAGAAAAATATCGCGCCACATAATAGGATCGGAAGCTGCAATCCGGGTAAAATCCCTGAAGCCCGAGGCCGCCAAGTCCAGCACTTCCGAGCGGGTTTCTTCTGCCAGATCATCAGCCGTGCCGCAGATGGTAAAGGCCAGCAGATGCGGCAGGTGGCTCACAATGGCGCATACACGGTCATGGTGGGCGGGGGTCATTTCCCGCAGGCGGGCACCACAGCGCGTCCATAATTCGCGGATCTGTTGCAGGGCTTCTGGCGTTGTGGCTTCCAGCGGGGTTAGCAAGCACCAGCGGTTTTCAAACAGGTCTGCCAGCCCCGCATCCGGGCCGGAGAACTCCGTACCAGCCATGGGGTGTGCAGGCACATAGGGCACATCAGCCCGCAGGCTGGGTAAAATGGCCTCAGTGACCGACACCTTGGTGGACCCCACATCGGTCAACACGGCACCCGGCTTCATGGCAGGAATAACCTGTGCGGCAACGGGCCCCATGGCCCCGACCGGCACGCACAGCATAACGCAATCCGCCTGTGCAGCAGCGGCGACGGCGTCTGTTGTTGCCTCATCCGCCAGCCCCAGTTCCATCACCCGCGCGCAGACATCCGCACTGTTATCCACCGCGATCAGTCTGCGGGCCAGATGACCATGCACTTTGGCACGCCGCAGCACGGACGAACCGATAAGCCCCGGCCCAACCACAACAAGCGTGTCAAACACGACCTGAAGATGCTCTTCCGCCACGGTTCAGCTGTCCTTGATTGTGTTGGAGGGGGCAGAATATCCCATAGTCTCGCTCTTGACCGACGCTGGCTGCTGGGGCGCATTCTGGCGCAGACCACGCATTTCCATAAACTGCCACAACAGCAGAACGGGAATGCCAATGGTAATTTCCCGCCCACGGCGAAGCAGGGAAATACCAAGGGACAGGGACGGGTCTATGCCAAACGCATGACCGAGCGCCATATAGGCTCCTTCCTGCACGCCCAGACTGCCGGGAACCAGAAACCCGACGGACATAATGGCGCAGGTTACACCCTCCACCGCCACAGCACCGGGAAAAGTCAGGTGCGCGCCCAAAAAGCGCGCCGTCAGCCACAGCATGCCAGCACCGCCCAGCCAGCCAAGCAGGTGATAGCTGGCCGAACGGCAGATATGCCACGGGCGGCTCCAGGCGGCTTCCATACGTTCCTGCAGGTTATCCGCACCGGCCAGAATATTGTCCCGCCACTGGGAGGCCAGACTGCGGGTAAACATTCCCCCGAACTTGCGGAACAGGTTACCACCATGCGTCTGGGTCCAGATAAAACCTGCGGTTCCCGCGATCAGGAACACGGTCCCTCCGACCACCGGCACCACAAACGGGCTGGAACGCTGGTGCGCAACAAGGCAGGCCACAGCCAGCAGTACAAACGCCACCTGCCCCATGACCTCGGTTGTAATATCCACAAGGTTAGCGCAGGCGGCCTCGGGCAGTTCCACTTCCCGGTCGGTGGCGCGGTGCACGCCATGGCCCGAACAGGTCGCGCGAATACCAATGACAATGCCCCCAACCTGCGAAAACGGCAGACAGGTTGCAGCCGCATCACGCACCATGCGGGCCAGCAGAAGACGGACATACCCAATTTCTGGAAACGCGGCATGCCAGGCCATGCCCAGCAGGCCATCCACGGCCAGCTGGCAGCATACCATAAGCAGAAAGCCGCCAAGACCAATACGCATAACAGCACGTAAAACGGAATCGAAACCGCTCCACGCCATTGCTGCCGTAACGACCACGAGTCCAAGAAAAGTGAGAAAAACCGTAAGCTTCTTCAAGGCCTCAGCTCTGTCCGCCTGTTACGCCCGCGGCTCCGTCACGCCCATGGGCACGCCCGAAGCCCAACCGGGCGCATGTGTGAATGTTCCGCCCCCTTACACTACCACGGGGTCTGGCGCCACCTCGGGTGTCAGGATAAAGAGACAGACCAGTTGTTCGGGTTTAATGCCCAACACCTGTTTTTTCTTTCAGCCCTCTACCGGGAGCGCATCCTTCATGACTGCTCATACGCTCGTAACCGGCGCAACTGGTTTTGTCGGTTCCGCCGTGGCGCGCACACTGCTGGAACGTGGCCATTCCCTGCGCCTTATGGTGCGAGAAGGAAGCGACCGTAGCAACATTGCCGACATTCCGGCCGAGCTGGTGGAAGGCGACCTGTCACAGCCGGACACATTTGCGCGTGCAGTCAAAGGCTGCCGGTATGTTTTTCATGTCGCGGCCGACTACCGCCTGTGGGTGCCCGACCCCGCCCCCATGATGACCGCCAACGTGGAAGGCACCCGCCTACTTATGCTGGCAGCCCAGCAGGCCGGTGTGGAACGTATTGTGTACTGTTCCTCCGTGGCGGCCCTTGGCCTGATTGGCGATGGTACCATTGCGGATGAGAACACGCCGGTAGAAGAACATGCCGTTATCGGCATTTACAAACGCTCCAAATACCGCGCCGAGCAGGAAGTGCTGCGCCTTGTGCGCGACCAGAATCTGCCAGCGGTTATTGTGAACCCCTCCACCCCCGTTGGCCCGCGCGACATCAAACCCACCCCCACAGGCCAGATGATTCTGGACTGCGCGGCAGGCCGCATGCCCGCTTACGTGGATACGGGCGTGAACATTGTGCATGTGGATGACGTGGCGGAAGGCCATGCCCTCGCCCTTGAACGGGGCAGAATTGGCGAAAAATACATTCTGGGTGGCGAGAACTATCTACTGCGTGACCTGTTTGCCATGGTGTCCGAAATCGCGCATGTGCCCCCGCCCAGGATCCGCCTGCCGCAGGAAGTCATCTGGCCGGTGGCTGTTGTGTCCGAATGGCTGTCCCGCGCTTTTGGCTTTTCGCCCCGTGTCACGCGGGAGATGCTCGCCATGTCCCGCAAGAAAATGTTCTTCTCCTCCGCAAAAGCCATGAACGAACTGGGTTACGCCCCGCGTCCGGCCCGCAAGGCGGTGGAAGACGCCATTACATGGTTCCGCAATAACGGCATGCTGAAATAAGGAACGGTCCATCATGTTTCTGGTGGCTCTGGCTGTTCTATGCGCCATAATCTGGATGGGCCTTCTTTTCTGCCACGGACACTTCTGGCAGTCTGGCCCCA
The DNA here is from genome assembly GCF_014207635.1 of Acetobacter lovaniensis. Classification (GTDB taxonomy): domain Bacteria; phylum Pseudomonadota; class Alphaproteobacteria; order Acetobacterales; family Acetobacteraceae; genus Acetobacter; species Acetobacter lovaniensis. The sequence goes on along the minus strand of NZ_JACHIE010000007.1, from coordinate 57,540 downwards.
TACTCCAGCCCGCCAGCGTGGCGGGAGCGCAGGCCGATATTGCCCCCGATGTTACGGTGGTTGTACCCGCCCGTGACGAAGAGGCGTCCATTGAGGCTGCACTTGGCTCCCTGCTGCAACAGGACTACCCCGGCGCGCTCTCGGTCATTTTAGTCAATGACCGCAGTACCGATGGGACGGGTGCTCTGGCCAGAGCCCTGCCTGACACCCATAACCGGCTGAGTGTACTGGAGGGCGCAAACCCCGAAGCAGGCTGGAGCGGTAAATTATGGGCCGTAGCACAGGGCGTACACGAGGCGGAGCGTCAGAGCCCGCATGGCAGTGGCTATCTGTTCCTGACCGATGCCGACATTATTCACGACCCTGCCCATATTTCCACTCTTGTCGCCAAAGCGCAGACCGACCGGTTGCACATGGTTTCCGAAATGGTGGAGCTTCAGTGCGTCACACTGGCCGAACGGGCGCTGGTGCCTGCGTTTGTCTTCTTTTTTACGCTGCTTTACCCCTTTGCCAAGGTCAACAACCCCAAGGACAAAACAGCCGGGGCCGCGGGAGGAACCATCCTGCTCCGGCGCGACATGCTCCGCCAGATCGGGGGCATTGAGGCCTTGAAAGGGGCTCTGATTGATGATTGCACGCTGGCCGCATGCGTCAAGCAGGCGGGGGGGCGGCTCTATCTTGGTCATTCCTGCCTTGCCCGTTCCATTCGCCCCTACCCGTCGGCTGCCGATATCTGGCGCATGATCACGCGCACGGCTTACGTGCAGCTCAACTTTTCTCCCCTGCTGCTGGTTCTGACCGTTCTGGCCATGCTGGTGGTCTGGGTTGCCCCCATCACGCTGGCTCTTTACGCCCACGGGGCCGCACAATGGATTGGAACCGGGGTGTGGCTTGCCTCCACCCTGTCCTTTTTACCCACGCTCAGGCGTTTTCGGCTTTCTCCCCTCTGGGCGCTGGCTTTGCCCCTGATTGCCGCTTTTTATACCGCCGCCACCCTTGGTTCTGCTCTCAACCACCACCGTGGTCACGGTGTAGTGTGGAAGAACCGGGCCTATACCGGGGTCATTCCCAACAACGGGCGAGCCAGCCCCCCCGAAGCAGGACAGAACATCCAGATCCCGGGCCGGTAGAATTTTGCCGCCACCTGCCCTCCGGCATTAAGGGATAGGCATGGCAGGCGGCCTCATGTAAACACCAAGCTGCCCTTGGGGTCCCTTTTTTTGAACACGGCACGGCATGACTGACGATACACGCATCTGGGGAAAAGCTGACGTTTCATCCGGCAAGGGTGCGTCTGACGAGAATTTTCCTGTCGGTTCCTTCCTTCTCAGCCGCAAACTGCGCCCGCATGTGCATGCCTATTACGACTATGCCCGTGTTATCGATGACATAGCAGACTGCGAAACCCTCCTCCCCGAAGACAAGATCACCCGGCTGAACGCCATGGAGGAGGTGCTCCTTGGCCAGCGCAGTGCCATTAACCGCGCCGATGCGCTCAGCGCCGCACGGCTGCGGGCCTCGCTCATACAGACCAATGTGCCGTTCGAAACCGCAACAGACCTGCTGATCGCCTTCCGCGATGATTCACGCGGCCATGAATACCGCACATGGGATGATCTGCTGCACTACTGCAAATATTCCGCCAACCCGGTCGGGCGCTACCTGATCTGCCTGCACGGGGAAGACACCGCGGCCTTTGACCCGTCGGACGCTCTTTGCACCTCCTTGCAGATTCTGAACCACCTGCAGGATTGCGCCAAGGACCTGAAACGGCTCCAGCGCTGCTACATGCCCACCGAACTGATGCAACGTGCGGGCACCTCCGCCCAGGACCTTCTGGCAGGCCAGACCAGCCCTGCCATGCGCAGGGTGTTCAACACCCTGTTAGACGGAGTGGACGCCCTTAACCGACAGGCCAGCACCCTGCCTGCCCATATCAGGGACCGGCGTTTCCGTATGGAATGCGCGGCCATTGTGGACCTTGCCCACCGCCTGACACAGCGCCTGCGCCGTGAAGACCCGCTGGCCGGACGGGTGGCCCTGCGCCGGACAGACGCCATGCATGCAGCCATTGCGGCCCTGCGGGCGTGGGCATGACCTTCCCGAACGGTGAAAGTTCTGTAAAAAGGGACCGGTTCTCTTCAATCTTGACGAATAACAGGTGAAAAGCGCGTGACAGCCGTAAACATCCAGATGCACGATAAACCGACCCCGCTCGGATGCGATCCGGCTGATCTTGCCTGGGTGGAAAGCACCGTCAAACAGGCAGGCACCTCCTTTGCCGCTGGTATGCGCATCCTTCCGCCCATGCGGCGGTACGGCATGTACGCCATTTACGCCTTCTGCCGCGTTGTGGACGATATTGCAGATGGCACGGCCCCACTGGCCGAACGCACCAAAGGTCTGGAAGACTGGCACCAGCGCATTGCCGAACTTTTTGCGGAACGGGCTGTCCTCCCGACCGAACCGCTGGACCGGGTTCTGCTGGCCACCATCAACTTTTTCTCTCTTCAGCAGGCTGATTTTGATGCCGTGATTGATGGCATGCTGATGGACACGCAGACCGCCATTGTTGCCCCGGACGAAAAAACGCTGGACCTGTATTGCGACCGCGTAGCCTCCGCCGTGGGCCGTCTGTCTGTTCGCATTTTTGGCGACAGTTCAGAAAATGGTGACCTCGTGGCCTTCCATCTCGGCCGGGCCTTGCAGATCACCAACATCCTGCGTGACATTCCCGAAGATGCAATCCGTGGGCGGCTGTACCTGCCTGCTGATCTGCTGGAACGCTTTGATGTACCCAAAGACCCGATCAAGGCCCTGTCCGCTCCGGGGCTGGAACTGGTCGCCCGCATTATGGCCGCCCGTGCGCAGGACCACTTCCGCACGGCCTTTGCCACCATGAAAATCTGCCAGCCCCGCTCCATGCTCCCGGCCCGCATTATGGGGGCAAGCTACGAGTCCATTCTCAAGGCGCTGTGCAAGCGTGGCTGGGGCGCAGACGTGCTGCGCAAACGCCCCCATACCTCCCTTCTTGGCAAAGCCCGGTGGTTTGCCCTTTCCTACACGTCCTGAGATAACGGCAAAACGCGGCATGTCTGGTATTCTGCATATTATTGGCGGTGGTATGGCTGGTCTTGCCGCCGCGGTGGAAGTCGCGGGCACCGGCACGCGTGTGATCGTGCATGAAGCCGGGCGGACATGCGGCGGGCGCGCCCGCTCCTACCATGACCGGCATCTGGACTGCCGCATAGATAATGGCAACCACCTGCTCCTGTCCGCCAATAGCACGATGTTCCGCTACCTTGGCATCACGGGAGCACTGGATACGCTCAGCGGACCGGGCAAACCGGTTTTCCCGTTTGTTGATCTGGCCGAGGATGCCCGCTGGACGCTGGATTTGTCCCGCGGGCGTCTGCCGTTATGGGTTTTCCAGCCCCACCGCCGCGTGCCGGACATGCGCCTGCCCGAGTTGCAGAGCCTCTACCGCCTGATCCGCGCAGACGACCAGACAACCGTAGCCGACTGCCTGCTGCCCGGTGCCTTTACCCGCAGGCTGCTTGAACCTTTTTCCATTTCCGCCCTGAATACCCTGAGCGATACAGGTAGCGCGGCACTGCTTGGCGCTGTGGTGCGGGAATCGCTCTCGCTCGGGGGGCATGCCTGCGTGCCGTGGTTTGCGCGTGACGGTCTTTCCGAGTCTCTCGTGGACCCTGCCGTTGCCTATCTGGAGTCCATGAACGCCGAGATCCGCACACAAACCCGCATCACGGGGATGGATGTCGCCAAAGGCCGGGTCACTACGCTCCATACCGCGCAGGACAGCATTACCCTGTCCGGGCATGATAAGGTGATTGTCGCCACCACCGCACCGGTCGCCGAAGGGCTGCTGAGCCAGCACATGGCCGGGCTGATAACACCCAATGCGTTTGAGAGTATTCTTAACCTGCATTTCCGTCTGGCAGAGGCCCCGCGCCCAGTTGGTTCTTTTGCCCAATGCGGATTTATGGGGGTTATTGGCGGCGTGACGGAATGGGTGTTCCTGCGTGGGAATATCCTGTCTGTGACCGTCAGTGCGGCCAACCGCTACGCCAAGCATGACCACGAGGAACTGGCCCGTATCATCTGGTCCGAACTCCGCAGCGCCTGTGATGCGGTCTTGGAGCAACCCCTCCCCCCCGCACCGGATGCCCAGCGTATTGTATGGGAAAAGCGCGCAACCTTTGCCGCCACCCCGGAACAGAACCGTCGCAGACCAGGTTCGGCCACTCCTCTGATCAATCTGGCACTGGCAGGGGACTGGACCAATACCGGCCTGCCCGCGACTCTGGAAGGCGCTATGCGCTCGGGCCTACGCGCAGTCCATGCACTGGGCCTTAAGACGCCATCCTGAACGCACACGGGCTGCGGCCGTTAGTCTGCCCCCACGGCCCGTTACGAAATTGCGGGGGAAAGTATCACCTTGATCCGTATACCCTGTGGTTAAGCGCAGGCCAGTCGCCAGACTGTTTGAGGCGGCTACACGTGCCATCTGTACTGGCTCAAAAACCTACCCGCTGGCTGGAGCCCATCACACTGCTCCTCCGATTGTCTTTTCGTGTCCATCAAGGCTTAGGTTCTGATCCATGACACAACCAACTCCTCCGCACCACGCCCCGACACACCCTGGCATTCTGGTCGGGCTTAAGGCGGAAGCACAGCTTATCCGGAAAGTCTTCCCCCGTGCGGCCATTGCCGCAAGTGGCGCTACAAGTGCTGGTGCGCAGCACGAGGCCAACCGGCTCGCTGCGTGTGGAACAGACTGCCTGTTATCCTTTGGGCTTGCAGCGGGACTGGACCCGGCCCTGCCCCCTGGAACCATTGTTATTCCCGGCGCCGTTCAGGCATGGGGCAATGTCTGGCCCAGTGACCCGACCTTGCGCCATATTCTGGGTGGGGAGCAAACAGGGGTTATCAGTGGACCTCTCCTCCACAGCGATCAGGTCGTGTTGCAGTCCCAGCACAAGGCCGAACTGTTTGCCAGCACACAATGTGCCGCACTGGATATGGAAAGTGGCTTTTTGGCCCGTGCGGCCCATGAAGCAGGTCTGCCCTTTGCCGTGCTGCGTGTTGTGTGTGACCCGGCGACACGCTCCCTCCCCCCCATTACGGCCTGTGTTCTGTCCCCCGATGGTGGGTTGCAAATCGGCCTGCTGCTGCGCTCCCTGCTCCGCCACCCTTCCCAGATTGGTGGATTGATCTCTCTGGGGCGGGATGCCGGGCTGGCGCGCAAAGCCATGCTGCGCTTTCTGCACGGGCAGACCACCCGCCCCGCATTCCAGCAGCTTGCCGCCCGCACCACGCAAGGTTGACGCAACCAACAGGCCCAGGCACATCCGGGCCCGCAACTCTACGCAGCACCCTGCCCTTGCATGCAGGATACAGGGGTCGGGGCTAAGCATCGCGCCCCGATGCTTAGCCCCGACCCACAACAAAAAACCGCCCGGCAAATAACCGGGCGGTTTTTTTAAGCATACGAACCAGAGTGCGTTACTGCGAGAAAGCTCTTGCCAGAATATTCTGCGTTTCAAGCGACACTGGCAGGGTAGAGTTGGTAAGGGCCACACCCTTCCACCCCGCACCAAGGGCAGTGTAAAGGTTCACCGCATCGCGCAGGCGTTCAAGGCGGGCCAGAGCTTCCATGTTCTGCGCGTTCAGTGTGGTACGTTCGGTTGTCAGCACTTCCAGAAAGCCAACCAACCCTGCGCCGTACAGTTTACGGGCACGGTCACTCGCAGTTGCGCTATCTTCCGCCGCTTTGTGCAATTGCTCGGCATATTCAATATCATCATGCCAGGCCGCCATGGAGTCTTCGACCTCCTTGAAGGCCGTCAGAACTGTCTGCCGGTATGTCAGGCGTGCTGCCTCGGCTGAAGCCTGCGTTGCGCGGACTTCTGCCGTCATCTTCCCACCATGCATCAGCGGCAGGCTGGCCATAAGCAGGAACTGCCAGCTCATCGCATTGACCTGAAACGCCTGATACATGGCAGACGCGTTGGGGTTGAAGGTCAGTGGCACCACAAAGTGTGGGTACAGATTGGCGACTGCAACGCCAATCTGGGCCGTAGCGACTGCGTAACGTCGCTCCGCCATGCGCACATCCGGGCGGTTGGCAATGACAACAGAAGGCAGAACCGCCGGGAACTCCGGTACAACAGGAAGCGGGCGCTGCTGCTTCAGTTCGTCTTCCAGTTCACCCGGCATTTTACCCAGCAGCACCGCAATGGCATGCGTAACCTGAGAAACACGGGTTTTAAGCGGTTCACGTGCTGCGATCTGGGCATCCAGTTCCGCCTGAGCCTGCGCGATCTGCAAGGTATTCCCCACCCCTTCCAGATACAGCTTGTTGGTCAGGTCCACGGCATCCTTGGCAACGCGGATGTTGTCCGTGGCAATCTGGATCTGCAACTGCGTTACGCGCAGCAGCATGTAATCCGACGCCAGTTCGGACAAAAGCCCCATGAGCACCGCACGGCGAGCCTCAATCGTGGCTTCAACCGCGTGTTCACGGGCCTGCACATCACGCCGGATACGCCCGAACATGTCCAGCTCCCACGATGCGGTAGCACCATAGGTCAGCATGGAGGCTTCCGGCCTGTTCATTGGATTACCCGGGCGGATTGGCCAGTTATCAATGTTCAGGGAGTAGCGGACATCCCCGCCCCCCATGTTGGCATCCATCTGCGGGTACCACTGCGCGGCGGAACGGTCACGCATGGCGCGTTCGGCCAGAATACGCTGCCCCGCAATCTGGAGGTCATAGTTCCCCTTTATGGCGTCTTCCACAAGGCGGGAGAGCAGGGGGTCCTTGAACAGGGCCCACCATTCGACCATTTCCTTGTTTGTGCGCTCAATCTCTTCAGGAGTGGCAACATGTTCCTCCGCTGCCTCCTTGAACTGGGCAGGCAGCTTCATACGGTCAGGCTGATAATTGGGCCCAACGGTACAGGCGGAGAGAAACATGCCTGTTGCGGCACATAACCCAAAGCGACGGCGAGCCTTCATGCGCTTCATCCTTGGCCCACGCTCAGAGATGATCTTGCAGCCAGGTGGTCAACGTACCCCTGCGCCCGGTTGGCTCCGGCCCCACACTGACCGTGGCTGTCATACCTGCTGCGAGGGTGACGCTATCAGGCACATGGTCAAGATGGATACGCACCGGAATACGCTGGGCCAGACGCACCCATGTAAAGATCGGGTTCACATCCTGCAGGCCCAGCTTGTCCGGCGTGCCGTTGGTATCGTTAATACCACGCGCAATGCTGACAACATGCCCGGCGAGGATTGGCTTGTACCCCATGAGCTTGACGCGGGCGACATCACCCACATGCACGCCCCACATCTTGGTTTCTTCAAAATACCCGTAAACCCAGTAGGAGTCGGCGTCGATCACCGCCATACGCGCCTGACTGGCGGCTGCGTAATCGCCCACCCGCAGGTTCAGGTTGGTCACATAACCATTGACGGGGGAATACAGAACCGAGCGCTGCAGGTTCAGTTTGGCCACGTCCAGCGCGGCGCGGGCGGCATCAACCGCGGCAATCTGGGTTGCCACGTTGGAGTTGAACACTTCCTGCTCTTCGGCCGACACAATGCCACCCAGGCCCATACGGCGCTTGGCGTCATTGCGTTTGAGCTTCAGGTCTTCCAATGCGCCATCCAGCCGGGCCTGCGCCTCGCGGATAGCCAGACGGAAGCGGACCGGATCAAGCACAAAGAGCGGATCGCCCTTGTGGACAAACTGGTTATCCACCACCGGAATCTGCACCACGGTGCCAGAGACTTCGGGAGCCACATCGACCACGTAAACACGCACGCGCCCGTCACGGGTCCAGGGGGCGATCATGTAGACGTTCCAGAGAGTGATCCCCAGAACAATCGCAAGAGAGACGACCGCCAGGGTCAGAACAACTCGTATCAGGGTGCGCAGAAGGGGCATTGCAGAGACTCAAAAGCCTTTTCAGGTCAGACGTAGAGGATCAGCAGACAGAGAATGCAGACGTAAAGCGAAACTTCAAACAGTGCGATGTGCCAGAACCAGCCTAAAAGGCCACTCCACCACAACGCAAACCGGATACACATGGTCAGTGGGAGTGCTGCCAGCGCATACACAACAATAGGCGCCATGAAGACGCCAAAGAGATTAAATTCCGTCAGCATGACACCGTCCTGGACACCAGCATTACCGTGCGTCCCTTTTTTCAGCATCGGCACTCTCTTTATGGGCCTGAGCCGCCTGCTCTACCCGGTCCAGAATGCCACAGCACTGTTCCAGCTCCGGGTCGGACACACCCGCCATAAGCCGGGCGGTAACCTGATCCGCCACACGACTGACCAGAGCCGCCACCTGCCTGCCCTCGGACGTAATGCTGACAAGCTTGGAACGTCTGTCTTCCTCATCCGTCTCACGCACGACGTAGCCACGTTTTTCCAGCACATCCAGAAGCCGCACCAGTGAAGGGGCCTCAAGTGACAGGGAACGGGCCAGATCGGTCTGACGCATGGATGAGGATGAAAAATTGAGATAATAAATGGGCCGCCACGTGGCGTCTGTCAGGCCGAATACCCGCAGATCGGCATCAATTTCCCGCCGCCACATGGACGCAAGTCGAGCCAGCCGGTAACCAAAGGACCGGCGGGTCTCGTTGTCCACAACAGGATTATGCTCAAGTTCCATTCACTGCTCACACTAGCGAGTATGCAAAAAATTTGCACACTCACAAAAGACTGACGCCATCATTTACAGAAACAATCCAGCGCGCCAATGCAAATTTGGAATGGAACCTATGGCTTAACCTAGACTGGACAGATTCAGTCCTTTTTACCGCGCACAATATCCCACACCTTGCGGGTGCCACCGCGGCCAACGGCGGTGGCAACGGTGGCCGTAACCGCAGCCATGGTTACGGAGTCGCGCATCTGGGTCATGCAGCGGTCACGCATGATCCGGGCTTCCACTTCCTCCGTTGTCAGGTAGGAGCGGCGGCCAAACAGAACGCACACAAGGGCGGCCAGCACATCCAGCCCGAAAACGGTAAAGGATGCGCCAACCGGCCCGAAGTGGCCAACAAACACAAGAAGAATCCAGAGCAGACCATGCCCCGTGATCAGGGCAAAAAGGCCAAACACCGCAGCCATGATCAAAAAAGCGGCCTGACGACCGTAACGGATGGCCATCTGCTGCATCAGGGAAGACTGGGCAGATAGGGCGGATTTACCAAGATCAAAGATGCGCATGGGCTCTGGAGCTACCTTCGTTCAGATGACGCGCAAAACGTCAGCGAGACATGCGCCCGATGATAAACCCTACCACGCCGGAAATGGCAATGGACAACCAGGACGAACGACTGCCTGTACGCTTTGCAAGATCGTTCCGCGTATGATCCGCCAGTTCGCGGGCATTGGCAACTGCCTGTTCTGTCAGATCACCCGCTTTGCCGCCTGCGCGACCCAGTGCGGGAACAATATGTTGTGTAACCAGACGCTCGATATGGGCTTTAACGGCCTCCAGTTCTTCACGCGCGGTTTCGGCTGCGGCCTCGCCAGCCAGCTTAACGTCTTTGATTTTATCTGATGACATGAAACAAACCTCGTTGACTTTACCGTTTTAAATTACAACACCTTATATAACCCATAAAAAAGGACATAGTTGCATGCCGCCAGCGCATGGCTCACTCCCGGCTTTGGCGCTTACGGATTTTACTGTCCTGCCCAAAGCCTCCCCCTTTGCCTTACGCCTGAGTTCCGGCTGCTGCATGGCCCTGCTGGGAATCGGCTCCGCCACAGATGACCTGAACGCACTGACCGAGGCTCTGGCGGGACGTCGCCCGGCATCGGGGCAGGTATGTCTACACGGGGTGGATGTCAGCCATCGGTCGCAAGGACACCGTGGGATCGCTACGGTAGGGGGGCATGCACCTCTGTTTGACCATCTGAGTGTGAGCGACAACATCCTGTTTCCCCTCCGCGCCACGGGCCTGCTCTCCCCCGCCGAGATCAGCCGCAGGCGTGACGAGGTTCTGGCCCTGACAGGGCTGGATGCAGTGCGCTCGTGCTTTCCCCCTGCACTTTCCACCGAGCAGGTTTTTCGCGTGGCACTGGCGCGCGCGCTGATTACCTCTCCCGATCTGCTCGTACTCAACCAGCCTTTGAAGGGTATGCCCGCGCAGGCCGCAAAACGCTCTCTGGCGTTTCTGGAACGACTCCGCCAGGCCATTGGCCTGACATCCCTGTTCCTCACCTCGGACCGGACCGAGGCCTTCATGGCCGCCAACACCATTGGTGTGCTTGACCAGGGGCATTTGCTACAGGTGGCGGATGCGCCCACCCTGCTCAACCGCCCTGCCACGCCTGCCGTGGCGCTGGCATTGGGAGACGCCAACATCCTGACCGGCAAGGTTTTGCGCCTTGAAGATGATGTGGCCGAGCTCCGGCTACCATCAGGCGAAACAGTCGAGGCAATGGCCGATGGGGATCTGGCAGAGCATGATCTGGCGAGCATCTGTATTCTACCCGACCGGCTTTCCGTTCTCTTTCCACGACAGATGGAGGCTGATAACAGTGCCGAAGCAGGCGACCTGCCCTGCACTCTTGTCTCCGCCCACCATCTTGGCCACACCATTATCCTGCGCATGCGCCTGCGGGACGGAACGGAAATAACCGTTAACCGCCCCCCCGTGCATACACCGCGCGAGCTAAGCGCAGGCCGCCCCGCCCTGCTGGCCTGGCAAACACGGAACGCAACAGCCTTTCCGATGGATAAAAAAACCAGCTAGATTTAGGCTGCCAAAACTGGCCAACACTAACGACGCATGAGGTTTACCCTGTTCTCTCTCCCTTTCCTGAACACATCCGACAGGCAGGCAGTCTCCTCCCAGGAACAGGGGCAGGTTCCTTCTCCTAGCGTCTTATCGCGCCGTCGCGCATTGCTGGCCGGGCTGGGCTGTCTGGCTCCGCTAGTCCCCGCCTCTGCCATGACCCGACGCCCCACCGCACCGACCAGCGCCGCAAAACACCTGCATATTCTGACCTTTTCAGGAAAAATTGCCGGGATACAGAGCAAAATCCTCTTCAAACCTTACGAGCAGCTCACCCACCAGACCATTATCCCGCACGGATGGAATGGACAGATCAACGATCTGGAACACGTTATAAAACAGACACACCACCCTCTGGCAGCGGCCATGATGGAAAGCAGCAGCCTGCGCATCGGCTGCAACCTCAAGCTTCTGTCACGCCACCAGACGGATAGTTCCCTGAGTAATTGTGGCCAGCCTTCCGCCGCCATAGATTACGCCATGGCATGGGACCGCGCCCGGTTTGACACAGAACCCGGCTGGCCCGATTTGTGGGATGTTGCGCGCCACCCCGGTCGCCGCAGCCTCCGCCGTGACCCACGCCTGACGCTGGAAATCGCCCTGCTGGCCGATGGCGTACCGGCCAATGCGCTCTACACTGTTCTGGCCACACCCAAAGGGGTTGACCGCGCTTTTCTCAAACTTGAACAGGTTAGGCCCTATATTGCCTGGTGGTCCACACCAGAAGAGGCCGGACATATCCTGACTTCGGGAGGCGCTCTTATGGGATGCGTTCCCACAGGGGAAATTCTAGGTTCATCCGAGCCAGATCGCCAGCGTTTTGGCCTGCACTGGCAACAGCGCTTTCTGGTCCAATATGGCTGGGGTGTGCTGACATCAGCAGCACGCAACCCCGCTGCTCTGGCTTTTGTATCCTGGCTGGAACAGGCGGCACAACAACAGGCATTTGCCAATGCCTGGCCCTCCCTCCCCTCCCTAACGGAACTGAACGCCCTTGCCCCACACCTTGAGCATATTCCACCCGCCATTACGGTAGATGACACCTTCTGGGAAGCCAATCTGGGGGCACTGGATGAGCGCTTCCAGCAATGGATGCACCACGCATGATTCCATATTACTGGGGTCTTGCTGATGTACACGCAGCATGCTTCCACGGCGTGCTGATCGTAATAACAGGTCTGGTGGTTACAGCCCTGCTCTTGGGGCTGAGTATTGTCCTGCGTATTGAGCAATGGCTTTATGCCACCACGCTTTTTCTCCTGCTTCCTTGTGTCGGCCTGTCCGTAATGCTGCCCTTTTTGCTATCCGCACAAACCACACCATTCTTGCAGGGGATTTGTCTTCTTCCCCTGCTTTTGTTTCCGTTATCCCTGCCCATCAGAACCCTGCAGAGGGACTGGTCTGCAACAGCACGGGAACTCGGCGCAGACAGGCAAGCAAGGCTCCGTCTTTTCTGGTGGCCACTCCTGAAAAATTCTGCCTGTGCTAGTCTTTTTCTCTCAATTTTCTTTAGCATCGTACAATGACATCCTCACCCTCTGCCCCCTTCTGGAAAACGACTCCCCTTGTGGACATGACAACCGAACAATGGGAGTCTCTATGCGATGGCTGTGGTCGGTGCTGCCTGCACAAACTTCGTGATGATGACACGGAAGAACTTCATTATACATCTGTCGCCTGCAGACTTCTGGACGTAAAAACATGCCAGTGCACGGACTATCCCAACCGCCACCGTAAAGTGCAGGATTGCGTGACCTTAACCCCCGCCATGATCCCTGATCTGGACTGGCTCCCTCCAGACTGTGCTTACAAGCGACTGTCTGACGGACACGACCTGCCCGCATGGCACCCACTGATCACAGGCGACCCCAGCACGGTTATCACCTCCGGCGCATCCGCCGCCGGACGCTGCATTAGCGAAAGACGCGCAGGAGCACTGGAGGATTACATTGTTGACTGGCCAGCAGAGCCTGCAGCAACTCCCGACGGAAATTAACATTTCTGCTCAGGAGCCTTTACAGGTCATCTGGAAACACTCCTTACGGGCAAGGCACCTAACCCTGCGCATTGCGCCGCACGAGCAACAGCTTGTTGTGACCATCCCGCAAGGCTGCACCTCCGCCCAGGCACTTTCATTTGTCCAGAAAAATCATGCATGGATTAGTGAGCGTTTAAAGAAACTGGAAAAAGCACCGTTCTTTTCAGCCAATAACATAATTCTGATTGAAGGAAAGCCATACCGGATTGTCCACTCCCCAGAACAACTGGGGGGCGCATGGCTGGAAAACGACCACCTTATGGTCAGTGGAGATGTAGCGTTCATTAACAGGCGCGTGACCGATTTTCTCCGCAGCCATGCCGCGACCGTATTGAAAAGAGAAGTGCAGGCAATGGCCCATTACACAGGCCTGCGCCCGACCCGGGTGGACATCCGAGACACATCCAGCCGCTGGGGAAGTTGCTCATCAACAGGGCGGATCATGCTATCCTGGCGCGTAATCATGGCCCCGGAACTGGTACGGCACTACCTGATTGCCCATGAACTGAGCCACCTCCTGCACATGAACCACGGTCCACTCTTCTGGCAATGCGTGAACAGAATCACACCACATAAAACACAAGCTGAAACATGGCTCCGACAGAAAGGACCACTCCTTTTGCAAGCTAGATAAACCGAAGATTTGCGCAATAGCTGAAGCATGCTAAAGAACAGCCGCATAGGCCATACAAAGCATATGCGAACTTGGCGGAATGGTAGACGCAGGAGACTTAAAATCTCCAGCCCGTATGGGCGTGCGGGTTCGAGTCCCGCAGTTCGCACCACTAACCTATTGAAAATATTGAATAAAGTACCTGCTTGGCAGGACAAAAGGACCGTGTCCCGTTCACCTTCCCATAATGGGAACCGACATGCTCCGTCTGCTTGGCTCACACTACCACTTCCGCCGTGCCATTCCCCACACCCTTCGCCCCCTGCTGGGCCGCACAGAAATCTCGCTCTCTCTCCAGACCAACAGCAAACGGGTTGCACGCGAACGCGCAGCCGGGCTTTATGCCAGAACAGGACTGTTCTTTAGTAAAGCCAAAGCCATGTACGAAGACGCCTCTCCAGAAGAACTGAGAAAGCTTCTTGCCCACTATGAGGACCTCATACGCGATACAGACCGTATGATTGCTATTGAAGAAAAGAAAGTGAGACTCGAACGCACTTATGAAAAGGCAAGGTTCTACCTCGACAAGGCGCACAGCCTGAAGCAACTGCAAGAGTTTATTAAGATATCCAATGACGGCATAGACAGGCTGATGGCAGGCTTCAAAAAACTGCACGCCACGGCCTCCAAGGACTATCTACGCAACGCCACAGAAAAAACCATGCTGCGCGAGCAGATTGCCAACCTGAGCAGCATCGTGGTGTCTATCAAAAACTCAGCGCAGGAAACGGAGGCCGCCTTCATGCCTGTGCAGGCGGAGCCCTCCGCCCGCACAGCTCCCAACAAAGCCACACCCAACGCTAAGAAGACGACAGCGCCGACCATCACGGAAATGGCTGAGCAGTTCATTTACCGTGATAAAACCAAAAGCCCCGGCATTATTCGCGATACCGGCAAGACCATCGGTCTTTTTGTAGAAGCCTTTGGCGACAAGCCTGTTGACCAGATTACCGGCGGGGTGGCTGGGGAGTTCCGGGATATGCTCTTCGCCCTGCCCTCTACGCATGGCAAACATAAGAACTCTCCTGGCATTCATGACGCAATTGTGCGCGCCAAGGAGCAAGAGCTGGAAACCCTCAGCGGTAAGACGGTCAAAAACCATTTCTCACGCCTCTCCGCCCTCTGGGGGCACCTGGTACAACGCGAAATCGTGACCCGTAATCCCTGGGCCGGGTGGAGCTATGATGTCACCCAGAAGATTGACCGTCGGGACTGGACAGACCTCGAACTGGCCCAGCTTTCCACAGCACGCTGGACAAGCACCACAACATCCTTACGCAGTTATGTCGGGATGATTACCATCGCCCTGTATACCGGCATGCGCCTTGGGGAACTCTGCAACCTGCGCACGCAGGATATTGTGACCGTCAATGGCATTCGCTGCTTCCATGTCCGCCCTCACCCGGAGGATAACTGGTCACCCAAAACAGTAGCTGGAACACGGCTTATCCCTATCCATAGCCATCTTTTGCAATGGGGTGTGCTCGACCTTGTGCAGGAGGGAGAACATTACCTGTTCCCAGACCTGAACTCCTCCGCCCGAGGCCGCGGAACGGACTTTGCCCAAGCCTTTTCAAAATTCAAGAAACGCCTTGGCCTGCCAGAAAGTGTCACCTTCCATTCTTTCCGGCATACAGTTTCGACCAAACTGCGAAACCAAGGTGGCAATATCAGAGAACTCTGGATTGATACCTTGCTGGGCCATGAAGCCAGCCATCGGTCTCAGGGTACCACAACCTACACAAGCGGCATTGCTGTACAGAACCTGCAACAGGTCGTAGAGGCTCTGAACTATCCCACCTTTCATATTCCGCTGCCTGAATAAGCTTAACCCAGCCACAAAGAGCAACATGAAGGAATTGCCCCCTCAAACCGCACCAAAGGAAGTGGAGCGGAAAAAATCTGTTGACGACACCCGTTTATGAGAGCATCTACACCACATGAAAGACAATGGTGTGAAAAAACTACCCCTCTCAGCGCAGGTAACAATCATAGCAGGCCACCCCTTTAGAGGGCGGATTGAGCCTGTTGCGGGTGCTGAGACACTAGTTGTGCAAATGCGCGATACTGCGCCCGATGGGGTCAACTGGGCCTCTTGCGTGCGCACTACCGTGCCGGGGCGGCGTGAACCAGACTGGTTGCAAACGGGGGATGTTCTCTTTCCGGCCCGTGGCAACGTGTCTCGTGCTGTTTTAATTGATGAGCAGATTGGCACCCTTAAGGCCGTTGCTGCCCCCCATTTCTTTCTGCTGCGCACCAAGAAAGCCAGCCTGTTGCCCGCTTATTTGGCATGGTGGCTGAACCAAGACCCCGTACAGCGCCACCTAGAGCAAAATGCCCAGAGTTCTACCCTTGTGCGTAACATTGCCCGCACAGTGCTGGAAACAACGCCCCTTGCGTTACCCCCCCTTGCCGAACAGCAGAAGCTTGCGGGCGTGGCGTTAGCCATGCACCAAGAAGAAACCCTTCTGATGCGCCTTCGCCAAAGCAATCAACACATTATGACCGGACTAGCCAGAGACCTTCTGGCACGCTGATTTGAAAGCAGGACAACAGTGATGACCGAAAAAATTTCACAAGATACCGTTAACAGAACCCTATGGAGCGCGTGCGATACCTTTCGTGGCACCGTCAGCCCTGACACCTACCGCGATTACGTGCTGACCCTGCTGTTCCTGAAATACATCTCCGATGTGTGGCAGGACCATTATGATGCTTACAAAAAGGAATATGGGGACAATCCGGACCTGATTGAAGCCATGCTTCAGCAGGAACGCTTTGTTCTGCCAAAAGGTGCTGATTTCTATACCCTCTATAAAGAACGCAATGCCCCCGGCAATGGCGAGCGGATTGACAAGGCGCTGCACGCCATTGAAGAGGCCAATGGCACCAAGCTGAAGGACGCAGGCAAGAGCGTCTTCCAGGACATCAGCTTCAATTCTGACAAGCTGGGTGATGAAAAGCAGAAAAACACCATTCTGCGGCATCTGCTGGAAGATTTTGCCAAGCCTGACCTGAACCTGCGCCCCTCACGCGTTGGCAATCTGGATGTGATTGGCAACGGCTATGAATTCCTGATCAAGAACTTTGCCGCCAGTGGCGGACAGAAGGCGGGCGAGTTCTACACCCCGCCGGAAGTGAGTGAACTGCTGGCCCGTATTCTAAGCCCTCAGCCGGGTGAGAGCATTTGTGACCCGGCCTGTGGTTCGGCCTCCCTGCTCATGAAGTGCGGCAAGCAGGTGACGCAAAACCATAACGGCAGCAAGGACTACGCCCTGTATGGGCAGGAAGCCATTGGCTCCACATGGTCGTTTGCCAAGATGAACATGTTCCTGCATGGTGAGGACAATCATCGCATTGAATGGGGCGACACCATCCGCAACCCCAAGCTGCTGGATGACAAGAACCACCTGATGCGCTTTGATGTGGTGACAGCCAACCCGCCCTTCAGCCTCGACAAATGGGGGCATGACGAGGCTGAGCAGGACGTGCATCACCGCTTTGCCCGGGGCGTGCCGCCCAAGACCAAGGGTGATTACGCCTTTATCCTGCACATGATTGCCACGCTGAAGGATCGCACGGGCCGCATGGGTGTTGTGGTGCCGCATGGCGTGCTGTTCCGGGGCAGTTCGGAAGGCAAAATCCGCCAGAAGCTGATTGAGGAAAACCTGCTGGATGCGGTGATCGGCCTGCCGGAAAAGCTGTTCTTTGGCACGGGCATTCCGGCCGCCATCCTGATCTTCCGCAAGGACCGCAAGACGAAGGACGTGCTGTTCATTGACGCCAGCCGCGAGTTCAAGGCGGGCAAGAACCAGAACGTACTGACCGAAGAGAACATCACGAAGATTGTGGACACCTACCGCGCCCGCAAGGACGTGGACAAATACGCCCACCTCGCCACGCCGGACGAGATCAGGGAGAACAACTACAACCTGAACATTCCGCGTTATGTCGATACATTTGAGGAAGAAGAGGAGATTGACCTGAACGCCGTGCGCAAGGAACGGGCGGAGATCAAGGCGGAACTGTCAAAGCTGGAAGCCCAGATGGACGCTTATCTGAAGGAGCTGGGTTATGCTTCCTGAGGGGTGGAAAGAAGAAAGACTTGGTGATCTATGCGAGAAGATCAGCGATGGTATACATACAACACCTAATTACGATGAAAATTCTGACGTTTTCTTTGTAAACGGCAATAATATACAAACTGATGGCCTGAACTTTTTTGAAAATACAAAAAAGGTTTCTCAGCGTGATTATGAAAAATACAAAAAAGACATTGGATCAAATACCATTCTTATGTCTATAAACGGCACAATTGGAAATACATGTTTATATAACAATGAGCGTGTTGTTCTTGGTAAAAGCGCCTGCTACCTTAATATAAAGAAGAGCATAGATCTTATTTTTATTCTTCACTCCCTAAGATCGTCACATCTACAAAACTACTTTCTGTCAGAGTTAACAGGCACAACAATACGAAATTTATCTTTAAAAACCATCAAAAGTTCAAACATCCTCCTTCCCCCTCTCCCCGAACAGAAGAAGATCGCGGCGATCCTCTCGACGTGGGATCGTGCGATTGAGGGGACGGAGGAGCTTCTGGCCAACAGCCAGCAGCAGAAAAAAGCCCTCATGCAGCAACTCCTCACAGGCAAAAAGCGCCTCCCGGGGTTCACGGGGGAGTGGGAGACGTTACCTTTCAAGAAAACTGCGCAACTCACCAAAGGTTCACAGCTCAATCGTCTTGACTGTGTGAGTGATGGAACATTTCCAGTAATTAACGGCGGGATTACTCCATCAGGATATACGAATGAGGCCAATCGCCCAGCAGGTACGATCACTATCAGCGAAGGAGGAAATTCGTGTGGATATGTTGATTACCAAAAAGAAAAATTTTGGTGCGGCGGACATTGTTATTCTGTAGAACAACCCAAGATATTCATCGAATTTCTTTATCAAACTCTAAAATTTTCACAGCCCACAATCATGAGACTTAGGGTTGGATCAGGACTTCCCAATATTCAAAAAAAATCTCTGGAATCACTTCTGATACATCATCCAATAGATACGAATGAACAGAAAGCCATAGCTGCTGTCCTGAGCTCAGCAGACGAAGAAATCACCGCCCTTGAATCCGACCTTTTGCGCCTGCGTCAGGAGAAGAAAGCCCTGATGCAGCAACTTCTCACGGGCAAGCGCCGCGTGACGGTCGATTAAGGTATTTCAGAAACAGGATATTTGAAAACATGGTTTCCGTCCCGAAGTTTCAGGAAGAATACAGCGCCAAACTACCAGCATTGGCCCTGCTCAGCACCCTCGGCTGGCGGTTTCTGCCGCCATCCGAGGCGCTGGCGTTGCGGGGCGGCAAACAGGACGCCGTGGTGCTGGACTCTCTCCTGCGGGCGGAACTGAAAAAACGCCGCTTTACGTTTGAAGGACAGGAACACGCCCTGTCCGATCAGGGCATTGATGCGCTGGTCTCCCACGTCACGCATCCGGATTTCGTCTCCGGCCTGCGCGATGCCAATGACAAGATGACCACGCATCTGCTGTTCGGCATTGCCATTACCGAGTTCATTAACGGCCGCAAGGCCAACCCGACCATCGCCCTCATCGACTGGCAGAACCCGGAAAATAACAGCTTTACCTTTACCGAAGAATTCAGCGTCCTCCGCACGGATCTGACACAGACGCGCAGGCCGGATATCGTGTGTTTCGTCAACGGCATACCGCTGGCGGTGATCGAGGCCAAGCGTCCTGATGGCCAGCCGGGCAAAGGCCCGACCGTGGACGCCGGAATTTCCCAGAGCATCCGCAATCAGAACAAAGATGAAATCCCCCAGCTTTTTGCCTACAGCCAGCTGCTGCTGTCCATCACCGGGCATGACGGGCGCTATGGCACCTGCGGCACACCCAAAAAATTCTGGGCAAGCTGGAAGGAAGAGGACATTCCTGAAAGCCGGATGGAGACGCTCAAGAACACGCCGCTTTCGGGTGCGCAAAAAGACGCGCTGTTTGCCGATCGAAAGCCCCCGGCCCGGATATGGTTCGAGGACTGGGCCTCCCGCCCGCTGCATGTCACGGATCAGGACCGGCTGCTGATCGGCCTGCTCTCGCCCGATCGCCTGCTGGACATGGCGCGGTTCTTCACGCTGGTCGACCGCAAGGCAGGCAAGATCGTCGCCCGCTATCAGCAGGTCTTTGGCATCAAGCGCCTGCTGGAACGCATCAAGTCCCGCCGCAGCGATGGCGGGCGTGAGGGCGGCGTGGTCTGGCACACCACGGGGTCGGGCAAGTCCTTCACCATGGTGTTCCTCAGCCGCGCCCTCATTCTGGATGATGATCTCAAGCAATGTCGCATTATTGTCGTGACAGACCGCAAGGATCTGGAACGCCAGTTGAGCACCACCTTCTCCACAGGAGGTGAACTGGCGGACAAGAAGGACAAGGAAGAGGCGCTGGCCACCTCAGGCCGCCGTCTGGCGCAGCAGATCGGGCACGGCCAGGAACGCATCATCTTCTCGCTCATCAACAAATTCCACACCGCCACCACCCTGCCCGAATGCCATAACGACAGCGCGGACATTATCGTGCTGGTAGATGAAGGCCATCGCAGTCAGGGCGGTGAAAACCATGCCCGCATGAAGCACGCCCTGCCCAACGCCGCCTTCATCGCCTTTACCGGCACACCGCTGCTCAAAGGGAGTGAGACCACCAACCGTTTTGGCAAGATCATCCACTCCTACACCATGCAGCAGGCCGTCGCGGACGGGACGGTGACGCCCCTGCTCTATGAAGAGCGCAAGCCCGATCTGGACGTGAATGACCGGGCCATTGATGCGTGGTTCGAGCGTATCACACAGGGGCTGACCGAGGAGCAGGTCACGGACCTCAAGAAGCGCTTCGCCCGCGCCAATCAGGTTTACAAGGCGGATGACCGCATCCGGCTGATCGCCATGGATCTGGCAACGCATTTCGACAGCAACATCGACAGCGGCCTCAAGGGCATGCTGGCCTGTGACAGCAAGCTCTCCGCCATCCGCTACAAGCAGTATCTGGACGAGGTCGGGCTGTTCGAAAGCGCCATCGTCATGAGCCCGCCCGATACGCGCGAAGGCCATACGGAAGTGGATGAACGCAGGCAGCCCGAGATCCAGGCCTGGTGGAAGGAGAATGTCGGCAGCCAGAGCGAGGATGACTACACGCGCGGCGTCATCGAGCGCTTCGAGAATGACCCGGATCTCAGGCTGATCATCGTGGTCGACAAGCTGCTGACCGGGTTTGATGAGCCGAAGAACGCGGTGCTGTATATCGACAAGCCGCTCAAGCAGCACAATCTGCTTCAGGCCATTGCGCGGGTGAACCGGCTACATGACCAGAAGAAGCACGGGCTGCTGATCGACTATCGCGGCATTCTGGCGGAACTGGACACCACACTGGCCAAATACGACGAACTGGCGGCCGAGAATGTCGGCGGGTATGACCCGAAGGACATTGCCGGGCTGTATAGCCAGATGAGCACGGAATACCGCGAACTCCCCGCCCTGCACAAAGCGCTCTGGGCCATTTTTGAGGGCGTGAAGAACAGGAGTGACCTCCAGCAGCTGCGTGCCGTGCTCATGCCCCGCATGGTGGAGGAACACGGCCAGATGGTGGACGTGAACCTCAAGCGCCGGGATGATTTCTATGAGGCGCTGACGAAGTTTGCCGCCTGCCTGAAAGTGGCGCTGCAATCCGTGGCGTTTTTTGAAGACACCAGCTTTACGGAAAAGGACCGCGCCACCTACAAGGAGACGCTGAAGCAACTCACCAGCCTGCGCCAGATGGTGCTGCAAGATACAGGTGAGACCGTAGACTTTGACCACTATGCCGAACAGGTTAAAAAACTGCTCGACCGGCATGTGGCAGGCGTAAAAGTGCATGAGTCTGGCGGCCTGTATGCTGTTGGCAAAATGGGCCAAAAACTAGAAGACGAAAAACCAGAAAACTGGACAGAAGAAAAAACCCGTAACGAGACAGACCTTATTCGCACCCGCATTACAAAGGTTATTGACCATGAGATGCAGGATGACCCCTATGCCAAAGAGGCCTTCTCCGCCCTGCTGCGCAAGGTTATTGAAGAAGCAGAAAGCCTGTTTGACCACCCTTTAAAGCAACTCATGCTGTTTAAGGAGTTTGAGGAACAGGTTACAGAACGCAAACTCGATACTATTCCGGCAATTTTTGAAGGCCACCGCCATGCACAGGCTTACTATGGGGTGTTCCTCAAAACCTTTGCAGCAATTTTTAACCATAAACAAACAGAAGAAGAGCAGCAAAGCTGGATTGATCTGGCCTTTCAAATTGACAGCATTGTCAGCAAAGCCGTGCGGGAAAACTCTCTGAGCCGTCCGGACATGGAAAAAACTGTTACACTGGCGCTCATCTCCCTTCTTTTTCCTGTTGGGCAAAAAATAGGATTTGGTCTGGATAAAATTACCGAAATTACCACACAGGTTATTCAGATTATGCGGGCAGGCCCTGCTGATACCTTACGCGGCTGAGCATGGCAGAGCGCATTTTAACCTATGGGGGAGACACTATCCGTGTGGAGTTGTTGCCACGCCCCCGCCTTGGCTCAACACTACGCCTTAAAGTCTACCCAGACCTGAGCGTGCAGGCTTTTGTACCTGAGGGAACCTCTGACACTGCTCTAGAGCAGGCGTTACACCAGAAAACCCGCTGGATATGGCAAAAACTGCGTGACTTCCGTGCTGTGCAGGAACAGGCCACACCACGCGCTTATGTGAGTGGCGAGAGCCATTTCTATCTCGGGCGGCGGCATCTACTTAAAGTGCACCATCAGCCTAACACCCCAGAAACCGTGCGTATGCTGCGTGGGCGGCTAGACGTTTGCGTACAGGAGCGCCACCCCTTACGTATTCAAAAGCTATTAGAGCTTTGGTATTTTAAGCGGGCACAACAGGTGTTTCAGGCACGGCTGCAAGCCTTACTGCCCTCCACATTGTGGGTTACACAGGCCCCGGCCCTCAAGCTTCAGATTATGCAAACCCAATGGGGTAATTGTTCACCGGGCGGCACCATTACACTCAACCCCCATCTGGTCAAAGCGCCAAGAGACTGCATTGACTATGTGCTTTTGCATGAACTGTGCCACCTCAAAGAACGCAACCATAGCCCTGCCTTCTGGGCACTCCTTGAACGCGTTATGCCCGACTGGGAGCGACATAAGGTACGGCTAGACAATATGGCAGAACTGCTCCTCACACGCTGATGCGGCAGATATGGGGGGGGGAAACAGACAGTCGGCTATCGGGATGGAGTTACCGAAAACAGCCTTTCGCAGTGTTCACATTCATGGCAGGGAGTAGAGCTATTCAGGTGATTTCGCCTACTTCACGACAAGTATCACGTCGGCGGCTAAATATTTTCTATAGTTCAAATGCAAGTTCCTTCCATTGGAAGGAACTTGCGGGAAAAATAGGGTATCAGCGAGCAAGCGGATAATCCGTATAGCCTTCTGCACCCTGCGAGTACCAGGTGCGGATATCGTCCTTGTTCTGGGGCAGATTGTCTTCCAGACGACGCACGAGGTCCGGATTGGCGAGGAAAGGCCGACCAAACGAAATGGCGTCCGCAACACCGGTAGCGACTGTCTCGATCGCTTCTTCCCGTGTGTAGTCCTGATTCAGAACCAGCGGCTTCCTGAAGACTTCGCGGATCGGACCATGCAGCTTGGGCTGGTCGGTCTTGCCGAACGTGCCGTTCGGTCCGGGCTCGCGCAGTTCAAGGAAAGCGATATCGAGGTCATTCAGCAGCTTTGCGGCCGGCACAAAAACCTGCTCTGGATGACTGTCGATGCAGCCCACCGTATCGCCATTGGGGGACAGCCTTACTGACGTTTTGTGCGCGCCAATCGTTGCGATCACGCGTTCGGTGACTTCACGCAGGAAGCGGATGCGGTTTTCCGGCGAACCGCCATATTCGTCGGAACGATGATTGGTGCCGTCCCGCAGAAATTCGTCGATCAGATAACCGTTGGCGGCATGAATCTGCACACCGTCAAAGCCTGCCTGAAGGGCATTGCGAGCAGCATTTTCGTAGTCGTTCAGGATGCGGGCAATGTCCTCCTTGGTGAGAGGGCGGGCGACTTCGGGAGCCTGCTTGCCATCGTAAGTATGGAGGGCTTCAGGCGCTTTTGTCGCCGAGCAGGACACAGGTTGCTGGCCCGTCACGCTGGAATGAACCATCCGACCCATATGCCAGAGCTGGGCCACAATCTTTCCGCCCTTGGCGTGAACTGCGGCGGTGATGGGCTTCCAGGCTTCCACCTGTTCCTGCGACCACAGGCCCGGCGCATACGGCCAGCCAAGACCTTCGCGGCTGATCCCGGTCGCTTCTGAGATGATCAGACCGGCTCCGGCCCGTTGCGCGTAATATTCGGCCATGATGGGGGTGGGCACATGATCACGGGTGCTCCGACCGCGTGTCAGCGGCGCCATGAGAATTCTGTTTTTGGCGTAAATGCTTCCCAGTTCAATCGGCTCAAACAGGCTGGTCATGACAGATCCTTCTTAAAAGACGCAGTTCCTATGAATTTGGGAAGCCTCACGAGGAATACAACAGAAGACTTACCACCTCGTCTGACTTGAGGTGAGCACTGCCTGTCTGCTTAATTGGTGAAGCCGACAGGCAGATTTGAGGGGACAGCGGAACATCTGTTGTACAACGGAAGCCGAAAAAAGCTGACGTTGTTGGCAATCCAGCATCACGATGCTGCCCAATCATGAAAATCAGATAGGTTCCCGATCGCAATCACTGACTGAGTGAGGAACCCCGCGGCAGCATGCGTCCAAGCACTTTGTCTTTCAGGACAAACTGATGAAAAAGCGCCGCCGCGCCATGGCCTGTCGCAAGACCCATAATCAACCAGGCGTTCCAGTAATGTAGCGTCTGAAACCACGTCACGGTTTCCGCCGGGAACCGCGCGAACGGGGATGGAATCAGGAGGCCGAAAAAACTCATCGTCTGCCCGGCACCCCATCGCCAGAGATAGCCCAGCAAGATTTCCGCCAGAAGCAGCACATAGAGCGTGTACTCTGCTCCAAGGGCGAATACCCGGTCCACAGGCACGAGAAGGTCCGACAGATGCCGGCCTTTCGTCAGACGCCAGACAATGCGGAACACCATAATTGCGGTCAGCAGGATGCCGGCTGTCAGATGCGCGACCACCATCAGATGATGGACGGATTTTGTTGGCCAATTCCAGGTTTCGCCAAGAGCAAACTGAAGCAGCACCAGAAAGGCCGTCATCCAGTGAAGGATGATCGTCGGCCTGTCGTAACGCAGCAGGCTATCTGTGATGTCCGGCGTTGAATAAGGCATATACGTCTCGGCAAAAAAGAACCCTGAATCCACTTCCGTATCATGCTTACCTGACAGGATTCTGAACAGAACAGATTTTCCTAAAACATAAATAATATTGAAAATAACTCGCAATATCAGAATGAAATATCTGTTGTCGCGGCAAATGATGCATCTTAACCTTTATTTGTATTCACCAGAAGCAGCAGGTCATCTTATGTCGCGTCTCCATCCTTTGGCCGAACGTCATGCCGTCGAGAAACTGGGATGGCTGCGTGCGGCTGTTCTCGGCGCCAATGACGGAACGCTGTCGACCGGCAGCCTCATCGTCGGCGTTGCCAGTTCTCATGCGACACGCGGCAGCATTCTCGTCGCGGGACTGTCCGCGCTTGTCGCGGGCGCCCTGTCCATGGCGGCGGGCGAGTATGTCTCGGTCAGTTCCCAGGCCGATTCCGAACACGCTGACATCGCCCGCGAAAAACAGGAGCTGGCCACGGACTGGGAGGGGGAGGTCGCCGAACTGGCCGGGATCTATCAGAAAAGAGGACTGGATGGAGACCTCTCACACGAGGTCGCCGTCGCCCTTATGAAACATGATGCGCTCGGTGCTCATGCCAGGGATGAACTGGGTCTGTCCGAAGCCACGGCGGCACGACCCATACAGGCGGCATTCGCCTCGGCAACCGCCTTTTCGTCCGGAGCCTTGCTGCCCGTACTGGCAGCTGTTCTGACCCCTGTCGCGTGGGTATCCTGGGGCGTGTCCCTGACCTCGGTCGTGGTTCTCGCCATTTTGGGCGTCGTCGGCGCGCTTGCCGGCGGCGCGGCGCCTCTGCGGCCAGCACTGCGTGTGACGTTCTGGGGTATTGTTGCGATGATCGTCACGGGCGGAATCGGCCGCCTGTTCGGCGTGTGACACCGTATTCCAGGTTTTGAACGAGGCATGTCCTCGGTAGTGTTGACTTCATCTAATATATCCGTGATCGTCGATTTATGGATACAGAATCTGCCCTCGCTGCCCTGAGCGCTCTGTCGCAGTCCACGCGAATGGAGATCTTCCGCCTGCTGGTGCGCCACGAACCGGACGGACTACCCGCTGGAGACGTCGCGCGGCATCTCGATGTCTCGCAGAACACGATCTCGGCCCATCTTGCCACCCTGACCCGTGCCGGCCTGCTGACCTCGCAGCGCTACAGCCGGCTGATCGTCTATCGTGCGCGCCTTCCGCGCTTGCGCGACCTGATGCTCTTCCTCGTAAGAGACTGCTGTGCGGGCAGCCCCGAACTCTGCGCGCCCCTGGTCGCGAACCTGTCCTCCTGCTGCCCATCCCGGGAATCCTGCCCATGACCATCACGATCTACCACAACCCGGCCTGCGGCACGTCGCGCAACGTGCTGGCACTGATCCGCAACAGCGGCGAGGAGCCCCGGATCATCGAATATCTGAAAACGCCGCCGAGCCGGGCCGAACTGGTCGATCTGATCGCCCGTATGGGGCTTCCGGTGCGCTCGGTCCTGCGGGAAAAGGGCACGCCCTTTCACGAGCTCGGCCTCGATAATCCGACCCTGACGGACGATACGCTGATCGACGCCATGATCGCACACCCGATCCTGATGAACCGGCCGATCGTCGTCACCCCCCTCGGTGTTGCGCTCTGCCGTCCGTCCGAGGCGGCTCTGGAAATCCTGCCCAACCCGCAGCGGGGCGCTTTCGTCAAAGAGGACGGCGAGAAGATCGTCGATGAATCCGGAAAGCGGATCTCCTGATGCTGGCTCTTCTGCTTTTCGTTGTCACGCTGGTTTTTGTCATCTGGCAGCCTCGGGGGCTGGGCATCGGCTGGAGCGCAATGGCAGGTGCCGCCGTGGCCCTGGCGTCTGGAGTGATCCACTGGCACGACATTCCTGTCGTCTGGCACATCGTCTGGGACGCGACCTTCACCTTTATCGCGCTGATCGTCATCTCGCTATTGCTGGATGAGGCCGGGTTCTTCCATTGGGCCGCCCTGCACGTCGTGCGCTGGGGCAAAGGACGAGGCCGGACGCTATTCCCGCTGATCGTGGTGCTGGGAGCGGCCATTGCAGCGGTTTTCGCCAATGACGGCGCGGCCCTGCTGCTCACGCCCATTGTCATCGCCATCCTCACTCAACTCCGCCTGAGCCATACCGCAGCCCTAGCTTTCATCATTGCGACTGGCTTCGTCGCAGATACTACCAGTCTACCGCTAGTCATCTCCAATCTGGTGAACATCGTCAGTGCCAATTTCTTTGGCATTGCGTTCGATCGCTATGCCGCAATCATGATCCCTGTCGATCTGGTAGCACTTGGTGCAACGCTAACCGTCCTGTGGCTGTGGTACCGGCGGCAAGTGCCTGCAACCTATCCCGTCACCAAACTACCAGAACCTGCCCTGGCCATTCGCGACCATCATGTATTTCGGGCGGCATTTCCGCTGCTGGCCCTGGTTCTGGCGGCCTATTTCCTGACCGCGCCGTTTCATATCCCGGTCTGTGTCGTAGCCTGCCTGGCCGCCGGAATCCTCTTGCTCGTCGCCGGATATGGCCGGGTCATCCCTGTTCGCAAGGTGCTGCGGGGTGCCCCATGGCAGATCGTGATCTTCTCGCTGGGCATGTATCTGGTGGTCTATGGCCTGCGCAATTCCGGGCTGACCGACTACCTCGCAACCGCACTGGTATGGCTGGGCCATCAAGGGACATTCACGGCCACCATCGGCACCGGCTTTCTGGCGGCTGCTCTGTCCTCCATCATGAACAATATGCCGAGTGTGCTGGTCGGGGCACTGGCGATCCAGCAGGCTCACGACATCACGCCGCTGACACGCGACCTGATGATCTATGCCAACGTCATCGGCTGCGACCTCGGGCCAAAATTTACGCCGATTGGCAGTCTTGCCACACTGCTGTGGCTGCATGTGCTGGCATCCAAGAACCATCGGGTCACATGGGGGCAGTACATGAAAGTCGGACTGGCAATCACTCCGCCCGTTCTGCTGGCGACACTCGGGGCGCTGGCTCTGTGGCTGCCTTGGATCAGCCGCCCATAATGCACGAATGGACCATAATGACCGAATCTGACTTGCCAGCCCTCCACCCCGAATATCTTGAACAGGTCGATCTCGCGCGGCTGGAACCGCAACCGCGTGTGGACCATCCGCCGCGTATCCTACTGCTCTATGGCTCTTTACGTTCCCGATCCTTCAGCCATCTGTTGGTTCTTGAGGCGGAACGCATCCTGAAGGTGCTGGGGGCCGAGACACGGGTGTTTGACCCGACCGACCTGCCGGTAGCGGATTCTGTGTCCGCGACCCATCCGAAAGTGCAGGAACTACGGGAACTCTCGATCTGGTCGGAAGGTCAAGTCTGGTGCAGCCCCGAACGGCACGGGAACATTACCGCCGTGTTCAAGAACCAGATCGACTGGCTGCCATTGTCCGAAGGATCGATCCGTCCGACTCAAGGCCGCACGCTGGCGGTCATGCAGGTTTCGGGCGGATCGCAGAGCTTCAATTCCGTCAATGCCCTACGGGTGCTGGGCCGGTGGATGCGGATGTTCACCGTCCCCAATCAGTCCAGCGTGCCGATGGCCTATACCCAGTTCGGTGACGATGACCGGATGAAGCCATCCCCCCTCTATGACCGGATGGTAGATGTCATGGAGGAGCTGATGAAGTTCACATGGCTGCTGCGCGACCGGGCCGACTACCTCGTTGATCGCTACAGCGAACGCAAGGCGGAATTCCGTCTCCCGGAAAGTCTGTGAGCCGGGCAATGGCGGAACAGTTCGATGTTGTGATCGTGGGAGGCGGTCAGGCGGCCCTCGCCGCGTCGTATTTTCTACGACGGACCGGACTGCGTTACGTCATTCTTGATAACGGGACGCAGGCGGGTGGTGCATGGGTGCATGGCTGGGACTCCCTGCATCTGTTTTCACCCGCGTCCTACAGTTCGCTGCCCGGCTGGCCGATGCCAGACATGCCGGATGGCGGCTATCCGACCCGTGACGAGGTGTTGGACTATCTGCACCGCTACGAGGCGCGCTATGCGCCGCCGATCCGCCGTCCGGTCATGGTCGAGTGTGTGGAGCGCGCGAACGGAAAACTTCTGACTGTCAGAACCAGCGCGGGTGATCTTCTTGGCCGTGCGGTTATCGGGGCGACCGGTACGTGGTCAGCCCCCTTTGTTCCCGATGTCGCGGGGCGTGACCTCTTCGGCGGGACGCAGATCCATTCCGCGCACTATCAGATCCCCGCACCTTTTGCCGGTCGGCGCGTGCTCGTGGTCGGTGGCGGTAACTCCGGGGCGCAGATCCTGGCGGAAGTGTCACTGCTCGCGAACGCAACGTGGGTGACGCTGCAGGATCCGGTATTCCTGCCCGACGATGTGGATGGACGGGTTCTGTTCGAACGGGCGACCGCACGAGTCCTGGGCAACGCCGGCGCCATGCCGACAGGAGGCTTTGGCGATATCGTCATGGTGCCGCCCGTACGGGCCGCCCGGGAGCGCGGTGTCTTCCACGCGGTGCGCCCGTTCGTGCGCATGACGGCTACGGGCGTCGTCTGGCCCGGCGGACAGGAAGAAGCCATTGACGCGATCATCTGGTGTACAGGCTTCCGTCCCGCGCTCTCTGCATTTGCACCACTCGACGTGATCGAGCCGGACGGGCTGATCCACGTGAACGGGCAGCAGGCCGTCAGGGAGCCACGCCTGTGGCTGCTGGGGTATGGCTTCTGGTGCGGTCCCGCATCCGCAACCCTCCTGGGAGCGGGCCGTGTCGCGCGATCCATGGTCCGGCAACTCACGGACTGGCTTGCATCACCGACACAGGATGTCCGCTTACCAAAACCTTGAGCGACTCTCTTTACGACCGAGAAGAGGCGTTAGCCGACCATAACCATGAAGATGTTTGACAGCAAAACCAGTTCATGCCCCCGAAAGGCCAGAGAGCCTACAGACCACCTAAATACGAGACCGTCTTCTGCTGCTGCATTTTTAGCACAGCGTGAACTGGCACACGCGGCTCGCCTCTTAGACTCATCATTGCCTCCGTCCACGCACCCTCCTGCATCGCCTGCCGCGTTACCGGATTGGCTGACACCAGGCACTGCTTTAAAAGCCTGCGTTCTTTCAAGGCTGCCTGCACTTCTGGTGATGCAAAATGCTCCTGCACGTCCTGCTGCCGTAAAGAGGCTACCTCCGCGCACGCCTTTGAAATCCGCCCTCTCGCTTCGACTGCTGTTATGGGAGGCACCTCTATGGACAACCCAAAGAGTGCCCTCAGCATTCGGGCAATAAGGGCTGCCAGCAGCCGCTCCAGCATCTCTCCCAACGTGCTGTTTTCCAGTCGTCGCACCATGTTTTGGTAGGGTAAGGCAATTAATTCCGCCCGACACTCAGACCGTTTCCACCTTGGCCGAATACGTTTTATTAACGCTTCAAGCCTCTGTGCGTATTCAGGAGGCACAACCACGGGCCGAGGCTTGACTGCCTTCATCTCCCGTACCGTCAAACGCGGTGGAGATAAGGAAACAGACCTATTGGCATCCGACAATAAGGCGACGAGCTCTTTTTTCTTCAGCCCTAGCACACGATGCAAAGCAAGATGAGCGCCTCCATTTTGACCAATCAACCAGACGTCAGGCTTCTCTCCCTCTCGCAGAAGATACCCCTCTTCAGCTACCCGTTCGATAAAAGAAAGTAAGACCCTTCCCTCTTCCTGCCAACGTTTGCGCAAGTGCGTTCGCAGGACTGGTAACACTGATTTCCCAGCTTTGCGCTTCGTGACCTGATGGGCCTTGTCCGTAAATGTTGACTGTGGCGTATGGCCTTCTCCCCAGAAAGCCTGCTTGAGGTCTGTGGCAGCCCGCTGCATATGGGGATTAGAAGAGGCTTCCAGCGCCCTGATGACTGCATCATTATGCTTGCCTGATGTCAGAGGGTGACCAAAGGCCAGTTCCGTAAATCGGGCCACCTTTTCGTTCCTGATACGGATAAAGCGAGAGTCCAGACTGCGCCCGTTAGCGAGGGTTTCAGCAAACACCACATGCCAGTGCCTGTCATAGCTTAGACCATCAGCCCGCTTTTTCTGGTGCTCTACAATCATCAGAGGTGGGTCAGCCCCAAATTCACTTTGGTAGAGTGTCACTATCTTCTGGAATGTCTCAGGAGATGTCGCCTGTTCCGGGCTGAGAATAACGTGACGCAAGCCATACCGCCGTTTAGCGTGGCGTGCATCTTTGACCGCCTCGGCAAGGGCAAACTCTCTACCCTGCACTATTCGGACCTCTTCATTCTCGTCCGTCCGCATGAGGTGGCGGAACAGATGCCGGTGCGTGCTTTCTGCCGTGATACGGGAGGCCTTGATAATCACGCCCGTATCTCCCGCAAAAGAGCACGAGTATGAGCGGTAGCGTCATCGACGGCCAGGAGGGTTTGTCCAACATCGGCACTCCGGCCCCCGTTTAAAACATGAGCTATCTGATTCAGGTTATTGCCAATGGCCGAGAGCTGATGCGCCACCTCCTGCAAGGCAACAACAAGGGCGTCATGTCGCCCTCTGGTTGCAATAGCAGCCAGCATCACAGACCGCAGCCATGACGAACAGGTGACACCAGCGGCACATGCCGCACGCTTTAAAACAGCATGTTCCGCATCGGACAGGCGGATACGCATATCATGGCACCGGCCATGGGTTTTTGGGGATTGTCTGACAGACATGGCAAGGCACTCCTTCACCACAGAAAAGGGGGTTCACGGGGGAAAGCAACGCTTCCCCCTGACCAGATTGCAAACCATCGCGACACAACGTGTCCGCTGGTTTGCACGGCTGGCTTTAAGGTAACCAACTTTTCTGCAAGTGACCGGGCTGGGAATGTGATGCCCTCACTGTGTGGCAGGCTCTAGTGCTGGAAAAGGCCTTTTAGCTCTTGATGAGTTCTCAACAGCTCACCTTTAAAAGGTATTTTCAGAAGACTGTTAAACGAGGGACGTCAGAGAAAAGGAACCCTCAGTGAACGCGTCTTTAGCAAATATTTTCTAAGGGTATTTGAATAACAATATGGTCTTTCTGAATCAGGTCACGAAAAACGTCATCGGTTATTGCCCAGTCCAGCACATCGACTTTCCAAGGCAGCAGAGATGAAGAAAAAGCCTCTTCCAAACCGACGCGCACCAGTAAAGGCAGTGGCTCTTCGCCAATAATCACAAGGTCCAAATCTGAATATGGCTTGGCAGTTCCTTTTGCTCTGGAACCAAACACCCAAACCTCTTTATCTGGCACAAACTCTTTGAGAAGAGTTGTGACTGTGAGTTTCTCTTTTGAGGAAAGAGCCAAAGCAGATGTCATGCGGTGCGTTCTTTTAAGACCTGCAACAAGAATGCAGCCTCTTCTATAAAATCAGGAATACCCGCCACAACCTGCCGTGCCGTTATCTCGTTATAGGTATGGCTCGTTAAATTGCGCATCTTCCGATACACACTCCATTCAGCCCAAGACCCTTTTAGGAGACCAGCTTCATTGGCGGAGCGAATAAGGTCTGGAAATCCCATCCGGTCATATTCTTCTGGTGAGGCGGAATTCTGTTCCAAAAACCGTTTCAGGGTTTTGTGGCTAAGTTCATAGGTAAACTCAAAGCGTTGTATCAGGCCATCGCGTAACTGCTCATCCGTTGGTTCAGCCTCATGCCGCACCCAACCTTCTTTCAAACGGTCAAGAGCCCTTTCCAATGGCGTGAGATACAACATGCTGCTCTTTACCTTCTGCTACGCTTCATACCTTCATGTAGTCATACCGTATTCCCACACTACGCAACACCGCGAATGCGGCCCCTTGCCCGGCTTGACCTTCCCATAATGTTCAACCAAAATGCCTACCAGAAATTCAACCCCGAAGGTGACGACAGAGCACTTTGTTCGTCTTTTCAAGAGGTTAACTGCGGGACTGTGCAGGACTATGAAGGTTCGAGTCCCGCAGTTCGCACCACAAGCTGTTGAAAAACAGAGGTATTTTGTCCGAGAGGGAATTTTCCCATAATGGGAAAACTTCATGCTCCGCGCCATCCCGTCCCGACGCACAGGACAGCCTCGTTATCACTTCCGCCGCATCGTCCCGGCACTGCTCCGTCCCCTGTTGGGCAAGACCGAGATTTCCCTTGTCCTCCATACCTCTGATAAACTGGTCGCCCGTGAACGTGCAGCCGCCCTGTATGCCAGGACGGGACAGCTTTTCAGAGCAGGCAAGATGCAACACCCCACCAAAGACGACCTTCTGGCCCTCTATCGCGACCTGATCCAAAGCTACGAGGCCGCTCTGAAGGCTCAGGAAGAGAGTGCCGAGAAAGTGCTCGAAGCCGAGCGCGCCCAGCATCTCATTGAAAAAGCCGATCTGGTCACCAAGCAGTCCACCTTCCTCAATACGGTCCTGCCTCACATGGAAGGCCTTCTGAAGGGACTGGGACAACTCAGGCACACCCTCGAAAAACGAGAAATCTGGTCTGTCACCGAAAAACAGGGCTTACAAAACCAGATCACCACGTTCTGTAACTTGATCCAGACCCACCTGCCTCACAATGAAGACAAAACCGATGGGCAGAAATCCTCGTCCAAACAACCGCGCAGCATGAAACTGTCGACGGCGGCGGACAAATTTGTCTTCTCAGTGCCATCCAAAAGTGCTGGCACTATCAAGGGAACTGGCAAGACCGTAGCCCTCTTCACCGAAGCCTTCGGGGATATCCCGGTTCATCAGATCACAGGCGACATTGTTGGAGAATTTTACGACCTGCTGTCTGGCCTGCCGACCACCCATGGTAAAGGAAAGATCACCCTCCCCCTTCGAGACGCTGTCAGAGAGGCGGAGGAAGATGGAGCGGAACTCGTCTCCGGCAAGACCGTCAAAAATCATTTCTCGCGCATGTCCCCAATATGGAATGCATTAGTTTTACGAGACCTCGCCCCCAAAAACCCTTGGGCCAACTGGTCTTTCGATTTAACACAAAAGACCAATCGCCGGGCCTGGTCAGAAGACGAACTGAGAACACTCCTGACGTCAAAATGGCTGGGACGTGTTTTCCCCGAACGCACCTATCGGGGCATTGTGCGCATTGCTCTTTATACCGGCATGCGTCTGGGCGAGATCTGCAATCTGAGGAATGAGGATATCGAAGTCCTGAACGGTATTCCCTGTTTCCACATCCGGCCCCATACGGTTGAGATCGACGGCAAAATTCGGGAATGGTCTCCCAAGACATCGGCTGGCACCCGTATCGTGCCCATTCACAGCAAACTTCTGGAAAAAGGGATCCTTGAGGAATTCAGAAACGCCGGCCCCTATTTCTTCAGCGAACTGCCTATCTCCAATTTCGGGGTGCGGGGCGCCAATTTTGAACTGATCTTTTCCAAACATAAACGGCGCCTGAACCTGCCAACGCAGGTCACCTTTCACTCCTTCCGCCATCTGGTTTCAACCGTGCTCAGAAATCAGGACAATCACATTCGAGAGCTTTGGATTGATGACCTGTTAGGCCATGAAGCCACTCATAAAAGTCAGGGCACGACCCAATACACATCGGCTATTTATCTGCAAAATCTCCAGCGGGTTGTGGAGGCCATTACCTATCCCGATGACATTGCAAACTGGTGAACACCTAGCCGGCCTGCGCTGGCTTTAGGGACCGGATGAAGGACACTGGTGCTGTTTCTTATCACCAGCCCTTTCTCGCCATGCGACCATTGGTCGCTTTGAAAGGAAACCTAGGCGACCAACGGTCGCATCACCCTCCCTTCATCAACGACCATTGGTCGCATGGTCAAACCCTCAAGTGCGACCATTGGTCGCTTTGGAAGGAAACCCAGGCGACCAACGGTCGCACCATCCTCCCTTCATCAACGACCCTTGGTCGCATGGCCAAACCCTCAAATGCGACCATTGGTCGCTTTGAGAGGAAACCTAGGCGACCAATGGTCGCATAAAACGCCCCTCACAGTGTCCGCAAAAAGATGCGCTGTTGCCCAACCGGACACCTCTTCCCAATCAATTTATGACGTTAAATCAGTCCCTTAATTCAAAGCCCAACAGCGTGAAGTCGGCACGTTCTGATCTGTCTGGAGATTGGGTGCGGTTAACACACACAACACAGTTTGCTTACGCCCCTCTACTGTTAAAAGAACCCCTTGCCCAGAATAATCCGTCGCGCTGATGACCTTGAAACCCTTGTTCAATAACTCGGTCAAAGACAACGCAAGTGGTTTCAACGTCGTGGGAACCGCCAACGGACTATAGGGGGATTTCACACCCGACTGCGGCAGCCAGTCCCCCGATGACTGGGCAAAACCACAAACCGGCCCTAAAAGACCAAGGGCTATCATCAACATAAAACCGGCTTTGCGCATGAGACTTCCTCCTTCTAATGCTGTCACAGCCTGTAACGGATTGCCCCCTGTTTATCACACCAGGCGTTAAGGGAGCGCTTCTGTGCAACACACCTCGCTGGAAGATCAGGCACGCACCTTGGAAGCCACAGGTGCTTACCGGGTTTTACGTCGTATCGCGCCCCTTCCGCTTGAGACGCACGTACCGCGCGACCAGACCCGTGTGGGCCTTTTTCTGGATCTTGAAACCACCGGCCTCGACCCGGCCTGTCATGAAATCATCGAATTCGGGATGGTGCCCTTTGTCTATACGCTGGATGGGCGCGTTCTCGGCACCTTACCGCCCTTCAATCGTCTGAGAGAGCCTTCCCACCCCATCCCTTCCGACATTACAGCCCTTACCGGCATCACACAGGAGATGGTTGCAGGTAAAACCATCGCCCCTGAAGAGGTCGCCCAGTTCGCGGCCCAGGCAGCCCTCATCGTCGCCCATAACGCCCGCTTTGACAGGCTATTTGCCGAACGCTTCTGGGAGGGATTTTCAACACTGCCCTGGGCCTGTTCCATGGAAGATGTGCCCTGGCAGGCAGAAGGCTATGAAGGGCGCAGCCTTGGTTATCTCGTCATGCAGGCCGGGTGGTTTTTTGAGGGACACCGGACCGCTGATGATTGTCTGGCTGGTGTTACCTTACTCAGCACATGTCTGCCTAAAACACAGACCCCAGCCCTCTCCGTCCTGCTTCAGGAAGCGCGGCAACCCCGCTGGCAGATCTGGGCGGAGAATGCCCCCTTTGACCTTAAAGATAAGCTCAAGGCGCGTGGCTACCGCTGGAATGACGGCACAGATGGTCGCCCCAAAGCGTGGTTTACCGAAGTGCCGCAGGCGCAAAAAGAAGACGAACAGCATTTCCTGAAAACAGAAATCTATCTTCGTGAGGTCGCCCTGCTCACCCGTGAAATTACCGCATGGGATCGTTTCTCAGCCCGTGCCTGAAACACGCCCCTTTCCTTTCCCCACTTCCCTTATTCCTCGGCATGGCAACAGCAGACAGGCGGCAATCGCCCTCTCTATCGACATTTTAAGGCCTACATAAGTTTTCGGAGAGCAGACGTCGTTCTTCCAACGTTTCTTCTCTAAGCCGCAGTATTTCAGATCCACGATATAGGGAGAGTCGGGATTACAGTGTTATTTTCATTTTCGCCTCTTGAAGACTCTGAAGGGAAATCCAGATACAGATTGCTGGCTGCCGAAAGGGGTCGGCGTGCAGTCAGAAGCTGCATTAATCTTGTGTCCATGTTGCTCAAAGGAGAATATGGCTATGAGAGCCACTGTTGACTTTGCACCCCTGTTCCGTTCAAGCATCGGCTTTGACAGAATGCTGAACGCTCTTGATCTCGCCAACCGGATTCCGACGGTCGATAATTGGCCGCCTTACGACATCCTCAAGACCGGTGAGGATGATTACCGGATCGACATGGCAGTTGCCGGTCTTGCCGAGAATGACCTTACGATCACGCAGGAGCGTAATACTCTGGTCGTGACAGGGCGAAAGGCGCCCGAGCCTCAAGACGCGATCGAGTATCTCCATCGCGGCATTGCAGGCAGAGAGTTCGAATGTCGCTTCGCTCTGGCCGAGCATATGAAAGTCACCGACGCCCGCTTCGAGAACGGGCTCCTGTCCATCACCCTGAGGCGTGAGATACCGGAAGCGCTGAAACCGCGCCGTATCGCAATCACGTCGTCCACGACGCCTGCAGGGCAAGTTGTGCCTCAGATTGAGGCGCAGAAAGAGGCTGCCTGATGGCGTGACAAAAACTCTTCCCCGGTCGGCTGAACGACCAGGGGAAGTCTCGAAAGATCATGAGCATGAAAAGAATGAGAGGAGTTTTGTCGTGCCTGGCCCTGATTGCGCCTCTGCTGTGCCAATCGGGTGCATATGCTGATGGTGTTACCCGGAAGACCCAGACATCATTCGATGCAAGAACGGCACCGTCGACTTCTGCAACGCAAAAAAGCGAGCCGCGCACTCGTTATGTGGACGGCACAGGCGATATGCTGATTGACCGGCTGAATGAAAGCCAGTTGGATCAGAACTATAATGGGCCGGTTTATTATCCCGGACAGCCCATCCCGCCCTTCCGGGCGATCGACACAGAGCATCTGAGCCGATCAGGCCAGGAGACAACAAAGAATACGCCTTCGTCGCACGTCATGTAATATGAACCTTAGGAGAAGGTGGCACTTTCTCGTGCCGCCTTCTCCTTGACAGTTCAGGCCGAGGGATATTTAGCCTTGCGGCAGGACAGGGCAGTGTCTTCGAGACGTGCCTGTTCCCGGGCATCTCGCGCGACGCGTGCATCCTGATCGCGAACCAACCAGTAGACGATACCCAGAGCCAGAACAGCGGCTGAAAGAGCGAACAATTCTGCGGCGGTTAACTCATGCAGATCCAGCAGGATGAATTTGCGGGCAATCGCTAACAGGGCGATCAGAACTATGGTCCGCACCCGGATGACGTTCTCATGTTGGGCAAGAACGACCAACAAGGAATGCTTGAATTCAAGGGCGATGATGACAGTAAAGATCGCACCGAAAATCGTCTGAAAAACTGTCTGGTTGATAGGATCGACCCCGACGTCGACAACCAGATGCCAGACCGCCCGGATCAGATGCATCGTCGCAACGGCGCTGACCAGCATAATGAGCGCGATCAGGGTCAAGATGATCGCCTGTTCAAAGCGCTCATAGAATGTCAGGCCGCTGAACAGTCTGATGAGGCGGGACCAGTCCCTGCTGTGCCAGGAACGTTTCAGAGAAATATCATCCATAACCGTTTTCCCATCCAATAACTGAATTATACTGTTTCACGCCTTCTGTTGGGCTTTCCCACAACGGAGCGTATCGCCATGCAGGACACGACACAGATCAAAAGCGTTCACCGTCCGTTTGAACAGCATCGCTTCGTTCCTGCGGGAAGGGACTGCTTTTTACAGGACACTCCCGGCATGCTCGTTCACGGAACCTACCTTCCGCGTATCCACGGCGGGGGTCAAGGTCATGGCCTCAGGCTTTTGACTCTCGGGCTTTCCAACGGTCAGTGATGATACAAGCGTCGAGCAGGCCTTGCCTCCGGTGCTCGACACATAAACGATCGGCGCCGACTGACCGTTCGAGGTCATCATAATTGTCTGCGTACAGGATGCGCTGGGCCCACCGATACTGACAGCTTCGACACGCTGCTCGGACATGACCTGCTTCGGCAGCCCGTGCTCAATAGCCGGAACGGCGCGTAACGTGCTGACCAGTCGTGCTGTCAGTTCCCGGTCGGCAGCCTCCATGACAGCGATATCGTGTGTCATCATGCGATCAAGGGCGTCAAACATCGCGATATCGGATATCGAGGGGGTGGCGGGAATATTCTGGACTGGCACCAGAATGCCAACCTGATGCCCTTGCGCATCAATGACGTGCAAATTACCCTGTGCTTGCGCTGGCATGGCAGCCACCCCGAAAGCCAATGTGGCGACAACAGCGCCAGCGTGAATCATCCGCGAAAAATGCATTTTGGAATCCTCCGTATCTGATAAGCAGTGTCGGACGATGCAAGGAATATGGCGCGCAAAAAGCCCGTTAGCAAGACGGGAATGATGGTGAAAAACGCGCACATGAATGTCGACTGAGTCAGTATTTCACCTTACAGACGACGTTCCATTCAGCCCCACAACTACCTATCGTCTTAATGGAAACATAGCGGACAGACTGCAGTCGCCTCATCCCCGTCATCCGCTCGGTCATAGCCCGTTCCGCAAAGCAGACCTGGCCATGACGAGCAGCGAGAGAGTGGAAATGATCTGATCAGGCGGGAAGAACTACGCTTTTCCCACCATCGGCCATTGTGATTGCCCCGACCATGAAGCTGGCCTCGTCAGATGCGAGAAAGGCTATTACCCTTGCGATCTCCTCTGGCTGAGCCGCACGTCCGATGGGGGCGTGTTTGCCATAGTCTGCAAGGGCTGCTTGGCCGTCTGCATGAATATGGTTGAGAATATTGGTCACGGTATCTCCAGCGCCCACGGCATTCACCCGGATCCCATGACCGATTGCTTCCACTGCAAGGGTCCGGGTGAACTGTGCGAGAGCCCCTTTTGATGCGGCATAAGCTGCGATCGATGGAAATGTCTGAAAGCAGGCATAGGAGCCGACATTGACGATAGCTCCGCTACCGTTCGGGATCATCGCACGCATCGCCTCACGTGAGTGCAGGAATACGCCCCTGATATTGACGGCGAAGATGCGGTCCCAGTCCTCAAGAGTCATGTGCACCACCAGTTTGTTGATGATGATGCCCGCATTATTTACGAGAATATCCAGCTGACCGAACTTCTCGACCGCCGTTGCCACGGCCAGTCGGGCAGCGCCTTCTTCTGTCACGTCCCCGACGAGCGGGACGATGCCAGGCCGGGCCAGAGTGCTGACACTGGGATCGTGGTCTTCCGCAATAACCGATGCCCCACGCGCATGAAGTAGTTCCACAGTTGCGCGACCGATCCCGCTTGCAGCGCCGGTAACAATCGCGACTTTGCCTGCAAAATTTCCTGATGTGTTTTCCGGATCCATACAAACCTCCTGTGATGTCGAGGACATTATCTGGAGTGACCGGGCCATAAGTTTAATACCGGATATTCGGGATGGGTTATACGGCTGGGCAGGTACAATCTGTCACGGCTTCTTTGCACCGCGCACGGCGGCAATAAAGGTCTTCACCGCAGTCGACCGATGACGGTGTGGGGGATAGTAAAGCGCAAAGCCAGGAAAAGCGGCGGAATACTCCGTCAGCAGGGGAACAAGATGGCCGGCCTCAATGAGCGGCTGGACCTCGCTCTCAACCCATAATGCAATGCCCGCACCAGCAACGGCGGCATCAAGTGCGGCCCGCTGATCATTGAAGGTCAGCGGGCCGGATACGGCTACGGAGAACCAGACGCCATTTTCGCAGAATTCCCAGTTGTACAAGGCAGCGTGCCCCGGCCAGCGAAAGCCGATGCAGAGATGATCGCGGAGTTCACGCGGATGGAGTGGTACCCCGTGCTGATTAAGGTAGGACGGGGCGGCAACGGCAATCTGCCGCAAACCGGGCTGAAGCGGAAACGCAATAGCATCCTGATCCAGCATCTCTCCAAGCCGTATGCCTACGTCGAACCGTTCGTGTACGATGTCCAAGCCAGCATCATCAATCTGCACCTCTACGCTGATCCGGGGGAAACGTCGGACAAAGTCAGGCAAGAGCGATTTTAGAAAGAGCTCATAACCAAGACGTTGGGCGTGAACCCTCACGGGTCCCGCGATTTCGCCACCCATCGCACCGGCCTCGCTTATAGCGGCCCCGATTTCTTCGAACGCCACGCCGAACCGCGCCGCCAGACGTTCACCGGCGGGCGTGGGGCTGACACTGCGTGTCGTTCGGTTCAGGAGCTGGACGCCAACAAAGTTTTCCAGTCGGCGGATCGTTTCACTGAGCGTTGAACGCGATACACAAAGTTCTCTCGCAGCGGCGACAAAACTGCCGCGATCGATAATACAGCACAGTGCGCGAAGATCAGAATAGTAGCGGTCAGACATACCTTTCTTTAGCACAAATCGACCAGTTTATGGTGCCAAGGGCGATTGATCGTCCCAACCCAGAGGATCCGTCAGTTGGGAGTGTGGCGGATTGACGGGATACGCCTCATGGCAGACATTCGGGAATCAGAAAGGGATTGCTATGACGGGACATAAAACTGCATAGCCTTCAGATTGTAACGCGCGTGATGAAATCCTGTAAGAAGGGAAGAACACTCTCAGGCATGTCTTCAAGTAGCGTGTGTTTAGCGAAGGGCAGGTTAAGTAACCTGGCACCTTTGACCTGCTCAGTAAGGTCAAAGGCCTGTTGCCGAGACACCAGCATATCATCGTCACCATGCACTACGAGCAGAGGGCACCGGATGTTTTTTACAGACGCGCCGGGATAGGCATCTTCATCGCAGCCGAGCCACATCTGCGTCGCCGCCGTGAATAGCTTGCCGAAATCCGGGTCGGGATTTTCCGCGTTGTAGACCGATATTTGACTCCCGAACATCGCACGCCATTTTTCAAGAGTGATCGTCTGATAAATCTGCCGGGCCGGATCATTTTCCGGCAACACCCAATGCGCGCCGACCGCTATGACGAACTCCGGTTGTACGGCACGCGATGCAGCCAGCCGCAAAGCGACAATGCCACCGTCACTATGTCCAATTATACCGGATTTTTGCAGCCCCATCGTGGTAAGAACCACGGTAAAATCATCCTGAAGCTGTCGATATGTCAGAGGGGCGGTCCCGATACCGGATCGACCATGCCCACGCGTATCAATAGCAATCAGCCTGTAATCTTCTGAGAGATGCTTTGCGAGTGGGATGAAATCGAGACGGCTCTGCAAGCCTCCATGAAGCAGGACTATAACTCTTCCTTTTGGGTTCCCGGCTTCAGAGACGAACAAATTTGTATCGCCAACGGATACAAACTTCCCTGTGTCAAACATTCAGTGGCTTTCCTACGGTTGAATTGCTCTGGATCTTACAGTGAGATTATCAACGGCAACGTTACATTCTCAAGGTTTCACGCTGCCCAAACCAGACGAAGGTTTTCACATCGTTCAACATACAGTTTAGATGAATAAGAACGTCTGCTATTTTACGTTCAAGCGCAGATAGCGGACTTTCGCTTCCCCCCCCATATCTGCCATCAAACGCTTTGATCATGAACATGGGCTGGGCCTGACTTGCCAGCAGCCCATCGATCAGCGCAATGCCCAATGGCTGCGCAGTTCCATCCCATAACCGCCGATATTATTGGCCCACAGAGAGTGATGATTGGAGCACGAGATCACAGAAAGAGAAACATGACTGACCTCTCACCCTCTGTGACCTCATGTTCAAATTGAACGCCCCCTTTCCATCCTG
Source organism: Acetobacter lovaniensis (assembly GCF_014207635.1). Lineage (GTDB taxonomy): Bacteria > Pseudomonadota > Alphaproteobacteria > Acetobacterales > Acetobacteraceae > Acetobacter > Acetobacter lovaniensis. The sequence continues at coordinate 15,252 of NZ_JACHIE010000007.1, read as the reverse complement.
CGCCGAATATTCAGAACCGTTTCTGGCGATACACCGGTAATCCCCCCATAAAAAGAGTGGCTTTTGAATGAGAATTTTCTCAGCGTATGGAATGAGGAGATTCTGATGAAGAGTGATCGCTTTACTGACGCGCAGATCATGGGTGTGGTCCGTCAGGCTGAAGGTGGCGTCCCGGTTCCAGAGCTGTGCCGGGAGCATGGGATCAGCAATGCCACGTTTTACCGGTGGCGCGCGAAATATGGCGGCATGGATGCGTCTATGATCAGTCAGATGAAGGCTCTGGAAGAGGAGAACCGTCGGCTGAAGCGTATGTATGCGGATCTGAGCATGCAGACGGATATCCTGAAGGAAGCCTTTGGAAAAAAATGAAGAGGCCAGTCCAGCGCCGGGAACTGGCCGTAGAGGCTGTGGCGCATCACGGGGTCAGCATTGCGCTGGCCTGTCGGATTTTTGGGATATCGGAAACCTGCTTTCGCTATCGTCCGCGACTGGCAGCGGAGAACGACCGGATTGCCGCTCTTCTGGTGGGACTGACCCAGGCTCACAGGAGATGGGGATTTGGCCTGTGTTTCCTGTATCTACGTAATGTGCAGGGACAGCCCTGGAACCATAAGCGGGTTTATCGGATCTATCGGGAGCTGGAACTTAACCTGCGGATTAAACCCCGCAGACGTCTGGTTCGCGAAAAGCCTGAAAAACTTTCGGTTCCGACCCTTCCCAACACGGTCTGGTCCATGGATTTTATGGCAGACAGGCTTTTGGATGGACGCGCTTTTCGTCTCCTGAACATTCTGGATGACTTTAATCGTGAAGGACTGGCGATTGAGGTTGATTTTTCCTTGCCGGCCTGTCGGGTTGTCCGCTGTCTGGAACAGGTTATGGAGTGGCGCGGCAGGCCAGGGGCTATCAGAATGGATAATGGCCCTGAATATATCAGTCATACGTTGGTTTCATGGGCCGCAAAACAAGGAATTACCTTGATCTATACGCAACCGGGCAATCCGCAACAGAACGCCTATATCGAACGCTACAACAGAACAGTCCGGCAGGAATGGCTGGAGCAGTCTCTGTTTGAAAGCATTCAGGACGTACAGGAGGTCGCAACACAATGGCTCTGGACATATAACCATGACAGACCCAACATGGGGAACGGCGGGTTCACACCCGCTCAGAAACTAAAAGCAATTGCCTGAATTCTCAGTCAGAACCCCACTAAAAGTGGGGGGATTACCCACCGACCAGACTGGCAATCTCACGCAACGTCATTTTCTGACTGTCCGGGGAGGCAAGGATGGCCTCAATCTCCTTCCTGCGCCCTGTGGCCGTATTGTGTCTGGGCTTGGGCGGACATGTCGTTTGCACAGGATCGGGGGGTTCCGGAGCCTCAGTCTCCCTGATGTGCGTTTTCAGTTCTTCAGTCTCACTGATATGGGTCTGCCGAACAGCCGCCAGATCACGCAGGATCGCTTCCAGATTTATCGCCTCCGACATCTGGCGGCCTTTCCTTGTGTCCATCTGAAAACTGACCCGCTTCATCAGATCATCAATCGTGTTGATGGGGAGTTCAAATTGAACAAGGTCAGCGAGAATCACCATACGCTTCAAAACAGCCTCTGGCATGACATCCTCGTCCTGACTGGCTTGTCTGTAGGCACGCCTTACAAACTGGCGATCATCCCGCAGCGTGATCCAGTGGTTCAGTTCCGCAAGAGCGTCATCAATCGTCTTTGAGAGTGGAAGAGCGCTCCGCAACGCCTCCAACGCGCTTGAGGACCAGTCATATCCTGCACGCCACCCTGGCAGAGCGTAGCTTTGCACAGCTTCAACGAGAATATGCTCGTCAGGCATCACATGGAACAGCCTTCCCTCATAACGTCCTGTGATCTCATTCGCCTGATCACGCAAAGCCTGACGGTGCGCCTTAAGTGCCGCCTTTTTGGCTAAAGCCTCCTCTGCCTCCTGCCTCTGGGTTTCTTTTTCACGTTGCTGTCGTTCCCGGACCTCCCGAGCCTTATGCACATTTCCACCGGCCAGAAGGACTGGAATATCCTCCAGCACATAACCATGCCGCCCAGCAATCGCGCATGCTCTGTCCTTTGCCGCAGCGCGCTCCCCAGCTGAACCACCACGCTCGACAAGGGTCCAGATTTTTCGCAGCCGTTCAAGATCAAGCATCATGATATGGACGCCTCGCGTTCAAATTGAACACAAGCAGTTTGGTCAGCCAAAACAAAGTCATGCCTGTGGGGATTTATCAGCATCAAGGGAAGCGCGGAGAGATATAAAGTCCCCAAGCCGAACAGTGTGCGAAACACAGTCACCAGTGATACGCCGCAGAGTATCGGGGTTCTGGAACCCGTTCTGACAGACTTCGTTTTGGAAGAAGAAAGAGTCAAAAACGGTGGTTTTCGGATTGCCGTCAAGCACCCATCTTTGTCAGTCATGATGACATACCCAAAATGCGGCTTTTTGATGAGTCGATTGCTGCTGTCAGGCGCTGGATGGTTGAGACAGACACCCCCATGACCTGAGCAATCTGACCATTGGTCTGACCTGTTGTTGCCAGCATTCTGACATGGGATTTCTGCGCCGCCGTGAGCTTGGGTTTACGCCCAAGCCTCACCCCGGCCTCACGGGCGGCTGCCAGACCAGCAATGGTTCTCTCCCTGATAATCTCGCGCTCAAACTCCGAAAACCCCGCAAGAATGGTCAGAAACAACCGCCCATTAGGCGTATGCGTTTCAACACCAATATTGATAATCCTTAGCTTGATACCGCGCTCATTCAAGATCCGGATCAGACCAATGACATCCACGGTATCCCGACCAAGGCGATCGAGTTTGGCCGCAACCAGACAATCTCCTGACTGAAGAATTTTCAGAAGGCAGGAGAGACCAGGCCGGTGAAGGGCCGGCACACCCCCTGAAATCACATCCTGTGTAATCTGCTCATCAGAAAGACCTTCCTGCCGCAAAACCAAAATCTGCGGATCATTGGTCTGATGCTCTGTCGACACCCTGACATACCCATAACGTCGCATGACCCATAAACCCCCTTTTTGACCCGGAATTTCTTACATCTTCCGCATGACGCGAGAGATGTTCAAAAACCACGGATTCTGCTCACACCATTCAGTGTAGTGTGGCGTGAGAAGGATTTCATATTTCCGGAACACAGCACGCCGTCTCAAAGTGTGTTGGTAAAGGTCTGAAAATAATGTGTCGTGATTTAAAGAAATCTCGTTTTATGCACCTCTCGATTGCAGCCCTGTCCTTTTTGACTATGGGCGGGGTGAGTTTGACTTTGGCATCGGCAGACTCACCGAGAGAAGCCCAGACCCGTTACGGACTGGCCTCTGGAACCGGTCCGCTCAATACCTTGCTGATTAACGGCCAGCCCACAACGCCGAAAATTGCCGGGAATAGTGCGCTTTTCGTCCAGAAAATAGCGGAATCCGGCGACACTGATGTCGTTCTTTTAACATCCGTTGGCGGTCAGGCTTGTGACGCTCAGTATTCAATCCTGCCGGTCACGCCGAACGGAATCAAGACGCCCACACTATTCTTCGGGAATTGCTCAACTGCCAAGCCGTCCATTTTCGGGAGCAAGATCACACTGAAATTTCCGCGCAATATCGGGAAATACGTCACCACGCCGGCCGAAGTCGATGTTTACGACCTTACGACCGGAATCCTGACGAAGAACGGCAAGACCATCCCTGCTGCCTGCAAGCTGGATGATGGCGTTTGCCAAGGGTGATTTCACCTTAGTCTTTAATCTTTTTCTCCACACTTAAATCGAAATCTGCTGAGAGAATCATGAACGCTCGCTCTATACTCACCATCTCCAGAATGGCCGCTCCTGTATGTGGACTTCTCGCACTGTTCCCCTTGGCCGGGTGTGGCGAGAGTGGCCCTTCTCTGGAAGAACTTCAGTCCATAATCTCTCAAAACTATGCGGATGCTGTGGAAGGGAACCGGTCATTCGGAGACATTCTGGGTCACAATCATCCGACACCCCCGGTCGTAAAGGTCACGGAACGGACGTGTGAAGCGCGGGGTTCCTATGAGTTTCACGGTGAAAAACTGCCAATCTTCCGTTGTGATGTGACTTTCAAAGTGGGGGAAGATCAGCAGAAACAGAAGCTCGATTACGTCAAAATCGAAGGGAAATGGAGCCAATACGAAGAATAAGGCGATTTATTATCCGCCAGTGACAAAAAAGGAATTTGATTGATGCTGATCAGAGATGTTGACCTGAAATTCTACACAGCAAAAGGATACCTTGCCGTTGCTGGCGGCTTCGTTGCCATTGTTCTCATGACCTGCCTTCTTGGTGGGCTTTCAAACGGCGGGCCAGTCGGTGTTATTCTCGGCATTTTCTGCGTCGGGGGTGGCGGATGGCTTGCTCGCAAAATTGCCAGAGCGATCAGCGGTGATCCTCTGGTTTCATTTCCAAAGATGTATGGGGAGATTTTTGCTCACCCGCCTATCCAGATTAATTACCGGCTTGATGTGGATGATTACCTCACCGCCATCTGTTACGATGGTGAATTCCTCTACATTATTGAAAAGAACAAGATGGCCTCATTGAAATGGAGTGATGTCCGTCAGTGGGAATGGGCCATTATCACGCCACAAAAGCAGATCACGACCGGAGGCTCCCCAGGTCAGGCATTCCAGGGTTTTGTCAATGACTCCTTTGCCAATCTGGCGCCCACCCTCAAAGCCATGAAAAACAGTGGTATCCGGTTGACCGTCAAGAGTCTCGATCATCCGCAATGGTTCTACAATACAGGCAAGGACAAGAACGCCGAAGTCGTCTGCAGGAAATGGGAAGAAATCTTCCAGCAATTCAATGATGGCACTCTCGCGATTGCACGCTGATCAACGGTAAAGAATAAGGGGACAGTATCATGGGGCCTGAAGAATTAGCGATCATCATGAGTCCCCAGTTCATCAACGCGACATTCCGTGCGGGTGAGGACTGGTATTATGGGATGCTCGAACGCACCCAAGAGGCGAACCGTCTGGCCCAGCATCGCCATTCGTTTGAAGTCGCCAACGCTCGATATGCGGTTGTGAATCACCAGCTTCTCCATGACGCACGCGAGCAAAATGCAAAATGGAAAGCCTTTGCGAACGATCTGGTCAGGAAGCATGATGACTATGCTGTCTTGGCGAGGCGTCTTCTGGATGAAGAAATCGCCGGTCGGAAAGCGGAAACAAACGCGAAGCGCGCGGTAGAACAGCAACTGGCGGATGAGAAGTCCCGTTCGGCCGACAAGGATAACGAAATCGCGCAGCTTAAACAGGATTGGAATTGGTTTAGCAATACTCTGGATACGACACATGCGGCTCTGACCGCTGAACAGCAGAAGGTGGCGGCTCTTCAGGCAGAGAATGAAAAATTGAGGGCAACACTTTCTGCGGCAGAAAGCGATCGTCAGCGTCTTCATGAGGACAACGCGGCGTTCCTGTCTGCCGCTGATCATTTTGAACAAAAATGCAAAGACCTGAAATCTGATCTGACGCGAAGCCAACAGGTTCTACACGAGGAAGAAGCCGAGCATCTGAACCTTTCTCATGATCTTCGAGACGCCTCCCTAGTCAATGAAGCGCTTTCATCCGCTCCCCTGTTGGCCCTCTCGTTAATGGAACAGACACACGCGTTGTGGGCGGCTCAAGGCAAGCCTTCCATGATGGAGCACTCTCTTGGGTCGCATTACCGTGTCGACGGTCACCCTTTAACCGTGCGTGAGTATCTTTGGTTTGCAACGCTGATGCGGGAGATGGCAGCCCATCATGTCCCAGATCACCTCGTCAGCGCACATTGCCCTGTTGCACAGAGAGGCGATTTCCTGACCCGTCCCGTCACGATCCAAGAGAAAAGACCCGATTGATCCTCCTAACACCGGAATAAAATGAAGGAATAACCATGGCACAGACTGATCGTGCGTCCTCTCCGATGAACCTCTATGCCGGGTGGCTGACGGTTGACGGGCAGTGTTATCCCTTTGGCGCCGAAACCAAGCGGCGTTGTCTCCAGATGATTGCGACATTCATCTGCTCCATGGCTGAAATGCATGCTGAAGATCAGCGTAAATATCCTGATACCGCATTGCTCTGCCCTTATTGGTATTCAGGCGTTTATACAAATTCAGAGATACGCATGCTGGCTTCTGACGAAACTCTTGATCCAGACGCGCTCGATGACATGATGCAGCACGCGCTTGATGATTATTTCAGCAATCCGGACATTAAAATAACAGCTCTTGTTTCACCACTCCTCGTCCCAGTCGTTGGTCAGACTGTTGGTGACTCTCTGTTTATTGCGATGCTGGATAAAGACAACGACTTTGCAGGGTATGTCACAACGGACGAGGAAACCGCCGAGCACTGGCTGACAGAGTATGTCGCGCAAGTCTTTGGGCCATCTGTGGGAAAACCCGGCATGAGTGTTGATGCAGCAAAAAAATATCTTAAGGGCTCAGGGCTTATACACATCTGCCCCCTTCCTCTTTCTCCTAACCTCAAGATGGTCCTTTCCTTGGCGGCCCTGACCCCACAGGCCGCCTGAAAACAGCATCCTTATTCTCTTAAATCTGAACTTTCGATTCCGCGCGTCTGCACACGGAAAACGAGAATTTTACGGTCAGAATATCCCAGAAATCCGCCATTTTCTGAAAAATGATTTTCTCTGAACGATTTTTTTGACAGAAAAAATTTGCACGAAAAATGAGATCCAACCGCACATCTCTTAGACTCAAGGAGTGTATAACGTTTTAAGGAAGCCTATATCATGTCTAATACTTACCCAAACTGGAATGGTTACGACTTGCGCCTGTCTGTCACAACACAGCAGACCCTTCAGGCCATGCAGACGCAGGCTGCCGAAAACGCGTTCCTGAATGATCTGCTCTTCATCACCCTTGACGACAGACCTGTCCGCAAGCTTCTGGGCAATCTGGAAGCATTGCGTCCGGATCCAGAAAACACACTGCTGATCCAACCTCTCACAAGTCTCTCAGGTGCCAGTCTGGTCTCCCTCAACCACCCCCACACCGCCCTCGACTTTAAGGATGAGCAGAACATCCTGACCGTCCATGAAACCAAAATCCTCCAATGGGCTTCAAAAACCCTTGATCAGGACGGTGAAAACATCTTCATCGCCATGATCGCCGCCCGCCTGTTCATGGGCGCACGCCCTGGTGCCCTTCATACCTATCGGGCACAGGTTGATGTCGACCGGATCCTCCCGGCCCTTCCTAATACAATGACCCTTATGGCGTTTCTGGGAGAACGACCCGAGGAGGTCCCAAACTGGGAAGATCTGCTGGATGCTTTTGCCCGCGCAACAGACATCGGAGATAACAGGATCGGGCGTTTGTCGTTCCTTTTGGCCAGTATCCTGTTTTCTGTCATGGAAAACCTGCCGGATGCCTATCATGTTGCAGAGCGCTCCAAAGGTTTCCTCGACAGAACAGGGGAGATCGAAAATCGTCTTTTCAGCATTCTGGACACAATTCCCCACTGCTATTTCCAGCCCTTCATGACTCCGCCGACACATTTCACACGCCCCCCTCTGGGAAGCAGTGGCAGAATAACAACCAGCAAAGGACCAGGCCCCAAACAAGTCCGTTCTCGTTCTCCAAGGCCCCGGTGGGGATAACACCGCCCCATATTTACCACTCTGGTTCATGGCGCGGCCCTTGAGGCCGCGTTTCTTTTATCGCTTCCTTCTTCCACACCTCTTCTTGCCTTTGGTCCTGTACAGACACACGATGTGACACTCCATCTGACCTCTGTTTGGCAAAAGACCTAGAAATTTGCGGTAGAAAAGAGGGATCTTGTCTTGGTTGGGCAAATACAGCCTCTGACGCGATCGTCCGCGTCCTGATCTCATGCGCTACGGCCTCTTCAGCCGAACGCGCCTCGGCCCATGCCTGCCGGTTCACCACGAAGTCAGCCGCATTCTGTTTTCCTGAAGACTGCTGTCCTTCCAGAATAATCTGCCTGATGGCCATTTTTGGTGTCAGGGTCTGCGTTTGTTCGTCCTCCTGATCCAGCGCATCAGGCGCCTCCAACCGACCAGCGCCATCAATATCCACAACCACCCCGTCACGCCGGATCTGGTTTTTTTGATAAAGAAGCGCCATGCGCGCCGTATCGGTATAGAGTGTGCAGGCCTGACGATGCCGCGTCATGGCCACATAAAGCAGTTCCCGATCCAACCCCGCACGATTGAGGACAAAGGCCCGATCCACACTGGCCCCTTGGGCAGAATGAAGTGTTACCGCATAGGCATGTTGCACCTTAATCGGACGTTCTTCTTTGTGCCCCTTGGAATGGCGGCCGACAGGGATCAAATCTGTCCAGCGTGTCGTCACCTCAAAACCCCGGTCAAAAACAAGACAGAGAACCGGTTCTCCATCAGGGTCCCGATACGCCGCCTTCACCGTTGCCAGATCATTATTACGCACCAGATGCGCCCCGGCCTTTAGGGTTTCTCCAAAGATGAGCCGATCACCAGCAACCAAAGGCAAGGCTTCGACGACGGGGTTGCGTCCACGCGCTGTTGCCTCAACGCTAATCTCACACGCGCCAGCATGGTCCCTCTTGCTGATCAGCACAGAACGTAACGCCTGATTAAGGGCTTTTACTTCGGCATGGGTACGGGCCAGAACCAGCCGTGTATCATTGGGGTTTTCACTGACATCCTGACAGACCGCATCAACCAATGTCTGCTGCAACGCCTCGCCTTCCCCTACGATGATGCGACCATGGGCGTCATAAGACCTTACCGCCTGTTCGACCTGCCCGGCAGCCAAATCCTGACTGGCCTGTCTTTGCCACATCTCTTTCTGGCGCCTGATGGCTTCCAGTCTTTGTGTCCCCAGTGTCTCCGCCAACAACCGCATGGGAGATCCGGGAGCCACCGGTTTGAGTTGCCGTGTGTCCCCCGCCACAATGACCTTGGCTCCCGCTTTGGACGTCACCTCAAGAAGCTCCGCCATTTCCATGGTACCAACCATGCCGCCCTCATCAAGGATCACCACATCATGGCGCGCTAATGTTATGGCCTGCGCATGATCAGGATCTTTCAGACGATTCAGAAAACTCCGCAGAACAGCAGCCTGTGCCGGGGGTGTTTGCGTATCCTGCGCAATGACAGAGACCGCTTGATGGGAAGGCGCTGTTACCCAGACCCGACAGCCCGCCTCCCGTGCCACGGCTGCCGCTGTTCCCAGACTGTAGGATTTCCCAGTGCCAGCGGATCCTTCAACGACACTCACCCCATCGCGGTTCAGAGCATGGCGCACCAGATCGGCCTGTTCCTCTGAAAGGGTTTCTCTCTTTGCCACAACGCCTTCCAGTCTGTCTCGTGACACAAAGGCCCGTTCATCGCGACGAGTGGTGGCCAGACGCACAAGCGCACGTTCCGCATTGATCACCTCTGGTGTGGCGTAATGCAGGTTTCTGGTCTGGGAGAGAGCGTTCCCCGTTAACTCAATCAGATGCTCCGACCGACGGGCCGCATGGGCTTCTTCCAAGGCCTGTGCCAACGTCAGCCTGCGTCCCTGACAGTGTTCCAAGACGGTGCCGATCAGATAGCGATCTTCAAACACAGCTTCTGTCTGGGTCAGTTCCTCAAGGGCGCAGGCAAATACCGTTTGGGGATCCTGTGATGGAACCTCTTCCAAGCCTGTCGCGGCCAAAGCACACTCCCATAGAGCCTCTGGTGTCCATCCCTCCTCCCGGACTTCCTGTTCCCACCGCGTCCGCAAAACGGCCCGTGACGGCAGGTCTGATTTGGCCCCACGCGTGTTCCGGGAAATATGTTCAGCCGCTTCCCTATGATGGGCTGTCTGTATCCCTCTATGACGCGCTTCCTGTTCAATGGCCGCCCGTCTCTTTGAGAAGCGCTCTTCCACACTGGGCGCCACACCGGCCACACGGAAATTCCGACCATCCTTGAGTGTTGTCAGACCAAGGTCCCGTTCCAGCGCCTCACTCAATGCCAAACGATAGACCGCGCCCATTTCCTGTTGGTGCAAAAGCAGTTCCCGATTATCGAGCGTGCCGGTTGAGCCATCTTTACGGCGACACACATTCATCAACACCGCATGGGTATGGATCTGAGGATCCCCCGCACGACTGGTGGTGTGCAGAAATGTGCCGGCCATTAATTCGGCGGGTGTTTCTTTCTGACTGCCATTGTGACCCCTGCGTGTGACGATCAGGCCGGTTGTAAAGGCATACTCAAGTGCCGCAAAAACGGCCTTTTCTTGCGCGGCCTCAATCCGATTACGTTGGCTCTCTGTTCCCATGGCCCACAAAACCGATACCGATTTGGGGGCCGCAAATTGCAGATCATACCCCACACGACGCTGCCCTTTGCTTTGAACCAGAGCCTGCCCCGTCAGCGGATCGCATCCCCTTGCCAATGCCCTGAAATCAGATGGACTGACCTCTGCCTTTTGCTCAACAAACGGAAGGCTTTGTCCCGGAAGTTTACAAACAGTGGTCCACCAGATGCCGGGCTTTTCGCCGGTGCCATTATCCAGATAATAAGCAGCCCGATCCCGCCCTGACCAATCACCGCGTTTCCGAGGGGCACGTGCAGGGCGTGCCCCCTCCCCTGTCACAACGCTTTGCGCCGTGAGATCCTCATTCACTGCGTCAATATAATATTCGACATCCGATAAGGGCGTGCAGGTAAACATGCTTTTATGTCCTGAGAAGACTACTTGTCTGATCAGGATAGCGTCGCCTGAAGAGGATCACCTCTTCCCCTCAGGCCACATCAGGAAGACCGGCAGAAAGCTCAAAAGAATTCCACATAATGCTCGGAATCCTCCGCAAAACTATCTGAAATACCTGACGATCCTTCACAATGGATTCCGCGAAACAAACGGCTCTTTCCTGCCGGAAAATATGCACCGTCTCTTCCTAAAAGCATCGAAGATGCGTGGTGTGTTGCTAATTTCTAAAGGGAACGGGAACAATACAAAGGAAGGTATGAAACCAGACCATGTCTTCGAAGATGTGAAGGTTGCTGTGAGGGCGGATACACTCTGCGTATCAGGATCCTGTCAGGTCATGGGAAAAGAAGATGCTCTTTTATTCTATGACACCCTGTTCCCTGAAACTCTGTTGCATCACAGGAGGGATACTCATGCCTCGCAAAGACAAAATTTCTTCAGTTACAATGCTCGGCACGATTGAAGATCTGATTGCCGATCTGGAAAATGAACGCAAAGAGCGTGCTGCCAGAAAACCGGCCACAGCCTTTGGTGTCATCACACAGATTTATCCAACCCTTCTCAGGATGAAGGCCGATGGCTGGTCAGATATGGAGATTTGCACAACGCTCAAAACGCGAGGCATCACCCTCAGCCCCGGAACACTCTCTACCTACATGAAGAAAATTGGTCGGGAAAAACGAACCATAAAGCCAAAACCACCGCGCACACCCAAAGTGGATTCCGCGACACCGTCTCCTCCATCGCCCTCCATGCGCGGCTTTATCTCCCAGCCACCGCCACTTCTGGACGCCTGAGGCCATCTCGACCTCCCGGTGCCGTCTCATCACCCCTGTCACGATCTGAGTTTTTCATAAGACGACCCTACACTCTTGATTGGGAAGGCACTGAAGCCCTCCCAATCAAAAGGACATAGGTTATGAAACAGGCTGTCAAACGCCTCGTGCTGATCGTTTCTGGCAAAGGCGGCGTTGGGAAAACAACCTTTGCTCGCCTTCTGGTCGATACTTATCACACCCGAAAAATACAGGCCTCCCTCTTTGACGCTGATGGTCAGGTGGGTGGTCTAGCCCGCACCTATCAGGATCTGGGTGTCCTGTTTTACGACCTGAGGCAGGAGAGAGAACGCGACACGCTTCTCAATTCCATTGATACCGACAAAGCCGTCATTCTGCATGATCTGCCTGGTGGATCACGGTTTGAAATTTCGAAAATCATTGATATCGGCGATGGTAAAAGCGTCGAAGGGTTTCTGACCGCCCTGACGGAAAACCATGTCCGTCTTACCCTTGTGCATCTTCTGGATCATGAGATCGAGAGTGCCCAATCCGTCGGCCAGTATCTGGAAACCTTCGGCACAGATCTGGTCAACCATGTCGCCGTTCTCAATCTCCGGGAAAGCCGCGACCTGCGCAATGACTTCCCATACTGGTATGGTCATGAGGTCTCAGGGCAACGCCGTTACGGTAAAGCGCGAGAGCGCATCCTCTCTGCGGGCGGTGTGGAAATCACTATGCCCGGTCTCCACGCGGCCACCCGCGCCAAGGTCAACGCCCTGAACCTTCGATATGCTCAATGTCTGAAGCACCCGGACCTGACCATTACAGAACGGAGTGCCGTCTCTCGCTTTCTGCGCGACTTTCATAAAAGTCTGACCCCGGCAGCAACCTTTCTTGGTCTGGAATGAGGAGGCAGCCATGACGATTTTTGACGATACGGCCAAGGCCCTGAAGATGTCTCCCAAAGACCGCAAATGTGTCTGGGCCACTCTGGGGGATCTGGGCCTGAGCCCGGATGATCCGGAAGTCGTGCGCCTATTGGTCACAGAATACACTAAAACAACCCTGAACGCGCTCTCTGCCGATCTGGAACAGGCGACGACCAAAGCCCTCCGCGCTTTTGAAACCGCCCAGTCTCAGACAGAGGCAAGCGCTCAGGCCCGTCTTGCCGCCCGACAGGCTGAACTGGCCCAGACCCTGGCACAAACGATTGCCACCCGCCTCGAAGACAGTCTGGAACGACAGACATGCGTGAAAGAGCAACACCTCATGATCACACAGTGGGGCATAGGGCCGGTTTTGGTCGGGCTGGGAGTCTGGTTGGCAAAACTCTGGGAAGGCGGTTCTGCCGGCACGCATGACACACCCTCCATCTGGCTGGCGTCTTACGACCCGTGGGCGCTTTTGGCCGCTGGTCCAATGCTGTTTGTGATCCTGCGTCTTCTCATTGGCTGGACGGTTAGAAACCGCCTGATCAGAGCCCTTCTGGTGCTGCCTCCCCTTGACGAGGTGCGTCGCTGGAGGAAAGACCGCGATTGAGAACCTCACGAAACCAAAGCCCTGAGGGGAGCGCTTTACGCCTCCCCTTTTTTATTGCTCCCTTAGATGCGGCCTGCCCCTCATTCGGGCAGACAAACCTCTCCTGTGCGCAGACCGTATCCGCTTTTCTAAAAGACGAAGCCAGTCGTCCTCCAAAGGGCTGATACCCCTCTGGACGCTGATCAAATGGTATAGACGCGTATAAGACTGGAATAAGACAGAGGCGTTTTCAGATATGACGCCTCGCGTCACTCTGTTTGGCACGCATGGCCACCTCAGCCGCCATGATTTCTCGCCAGAGCGCACCTCCTAAAACCCCGTCATCAACACGATCTGTCCTCAGCCGAGGAGAGTTAGCATACATAAAACACCTCACAACGTCAGGATTATGCTGCGGCGCAAAGAGACGCGCCAAAGCGCCCGATGGCCGCCCAAACCACCCGTTCTTCTGAGCCCATCCCAAGGCCTGCAGGTGATGGCGTCGGAGAAGACCGAGGTTACGCTTTCCCTGTTCTGTTACAGGCGTCAGGGTGAAATTCTTGACCAGCGTATGGGGCTGCCAGATACCGACTGCAGTCGGTGAAGGGCGTTCCCGAGCCACAATCATATTTTCAACCGGCGCTTTTTTCTCACCCGGTCCTACGCTTTCCTTCGGTACGCTTCCCTTCGGAAAGGGAGAGCCATCCGCGCCAGACAGGATGCGCGAAGTCAATTTCTTGGTTCTGACCAACTCATGACCAGGGCTAGGGTTCATGGGCGTTGGAACAGCTTTCTTCCGGACCACCTTCTCACCCTGTGTTTTGAGCCCTTTCCGAAAGGCAGCAAAACCCTCTTTGGGAGTTATGTTCCGCATTCCATTCAGTTCTTCAAGAAACCAGATTGCCGCTTCATCACTCAGGTCAGAAAAGAGAATTTCATCTGGCTTTGTCCGCTCTGCCTTATACAATTTGGCCATGTAATCCATGGTGTCGCTATGAGAGCGGACAGGACCATCAATATAGAAACCAAGCTTAAATTTTTTCCTTACGATCTGACAAAACTCTGTCCAGATATCCTTGGGCATCGGTTTGTTTAGAGTATAGAAAAAATTCACATGTCCATTGACCTTAACGTCTTGATTGGGACAACGGGCAAAAGCAAAGTCATTCATGAGCAAATGAATTTGAAATCCAAATTGCACATAAGCACTTTTTTTATACCAATAGAGCATTCGGCTGATACGAGCGCGTAATTTCTTCATCTCTTTTTTAAGGTCACCGTAAACGCCAATATGCACTTTTGAAGTAAATGTCCCGACGCAAAGCGGTATGACAGGGACAAGACCTCTCAAAGAACTCTTGTCATCCTCGTTTTTTGGAGCACGGCGTTTTTTCGGGAAGGTGAGCGTATGAAAATACAAAAGATCGTCTGCTAACTGCCGCCGGATACCATAGGCCTGCGAAGGAATGAGCAACGTGCGACGTAGGCGAATGCCCGGCAGATGTTCAACCGCCAAGGTCACTTCGCACACACGATCTATCTCCTCTGTCCTCGTATGGGTCGCAAGACCTGCTTCTTTCATAAGACGGAGAGGACGGGCATCCATATTGCGAAGGCGTTCACGCAAGTCATGATCCATACCGGTTTTGCGTCCCGTCCACGGGGCTGCCAATTCCGCAAATGTCGCGCATCGTTTCCGAAAAGAGACCATGATCCACCTCCTGAGAGAGTTCCATTACACAGGCCTGACATATCCAAGACCTTGTGGAAGGATCATAGCGTAGGAAATTGGCGATTTCATGTTTTGTTCTTGGTTGTAATCAAGGCTATCGTCATGGTTCTGAAGACAGAACCGGGTCAAGACAAGTCAAGAATACTCTCCGACAAGTCCTGAATGCTCAGCCTCCAATCATGGACGCACGAAAAAACAGGGAATCACATAATCGTGAGCACTGTTTAACGCCTTCCAAAGCATGAGAAGGCAGTTTTGATCGTCGATCAGATTTTAACAGATGCTTACCCGCCGATACGATGACACTTCATTTGTATAAACGTATGTGATACATATGTTCATACAAACAAGGGAGGTCTTCCAGTAAGCTTCCGGTGTGAGACGCCTTGTTGAGTTTATGGTGTGGTGATGTGCTTTGTTCATGACAGAGCGATCAGAACAGAATGATGCTTGTGTCG
>NZ_JACHIE010000006.1 GCF_014207635.1 Acetobacter lovaniensis | reverse complement strand
CCGCCGCCATGCACAATACTCCGTTCCTCTGGCAGTCTACTGTCAGAGCAGCGGAGCTTTGGTCGTTCCTGCACCCATACGCGACCATCCAGCAGAGGCGTGCCCTGCTGGAGGAAGTCGCGCAGAAATTGGGGATTGAGGATGCAGTTACGGGCATGGGTTCGTGCGGGGGTTAAAGCGCCAGAGGCTCGCGGTATTTTTCAAGGCCACGCCACATGGCATCCACGGCAATGGGATGGCCAACAGGAAGAGGATCCCTATTCAGATCGGAACGCTTTGGCTCCTGCTGGGCTACCTTCTGCGCGGCAGGCGCGCCGGAAGCTCCCAGCATCTTGGCGGAGGCATACCATTTCTTCACAACCCCAACCGTCACCCTCATCTCTGCCGCTATCTGCTCGTGGCTCATGCCCTTTTTGATCAGGCGCGCAACGCTTTTGATGCGCTCATTAAAAGATGCACGGCTTTTTGCGGCAGCCCCAAAGATACCTGCATTCTGGTTGGGTATGAGGCCCATTTCCCGAACGTATTGCCCAACAGTTGCAGGACTCAGACCAACAACCTCAGCAATTTTGATATTCGTAAGGCCCTGGGCGTGCTGGCCACGGATTGCCGCGAGCCTTTCCTTCCGCGTGCTGTTCTTGAGGGCGCCATGGCTGGAAAGCCCAGCCTTCTTGAGGATGTTGCAGGTTGTACTTTCAGAGGCACGGACCTCTTTGGCTATGTCTTTCGTCAGCATGCCCGTGGCATGCAGTGCGACAATCTTCTCGTTGCGCTCAGCAGCCCGCTGCTTGCACAGTTCTGATTTGCTCATTTCCATATCACTTCACCTTCATGCAGAGGATGATCACATCACCGTCACGGATTTCGATGCATTGGGGCTTGCCAAGCTGGCGCATGGCGTTGGGGGACAGACTGGGCGAACCAAAGGCGGTCCACTCGCGCGCACTGACCGGGCGGCAATAGGCTGCTTTGTATCCGGGTGGGATGGCGCTCATTTCGTAACGCCCTCCCCATCAAAGACCGGGGCCAGTGCAGCGATCATGCGCTTCACTGTCTCCGGCTTCCCTTTCACACCGGGCATATCGCGGAACATCCACGCGATAAGCTGCAGCATGCACCGGGCAGCCAGACCGCGAATAAGGAAGGCAAATTCCGGCTGGCTGCGGGATATGGACAGCTTGAAAGTGTGAGATGTAGCCGAGCTATCCAGCCACACCCATGCGTTGAAGGGTCCGATCCTCATGCCGCACCGCCATGCTGCGGACGCCGATTGACCAGCGCCCGCAGCAGCATCACCATGGCAATCGCCACAATCACCATGGAGATTCGATATGAATGAGACCGAACGAGCGATGCTTGATGCCGCCTACGCGAACTCAATCGCTGCAAAATACGTCTGGCAAAGTCTTCTGTCCCATCTGTCGAAAACAGACCGAACAGCCGAACTTGCGATCTTTGAGAGTCTGACCGAGGCAAAGGCCGCTCTTGAGAAGGAGTGCACTGCCAACTCGGATGACCTGCGCGCCTCCGCTCTTGCGATTGCCATTGCTCAGATGGACGAGGTTTTGGGCGCGATAGAAGCCAGACGGTCTCGGTATATTTAGGAGTGAATTTTTTTCGCTCTTCCTTTGTAAGGCACGAGTAATCCCATCCAAAACAGTCCCAAATCATTTGCCGGTGCGCCGCGCTCAGTTTTCTCCTCATGCCCGCGCCTCCTCGGTGGGGGTGCGTTTGAAGAAGTCGGGCCGGAGTTCTTCGCGGGGGATGCCAGTTGCGGCCTCAAGCTCAAGGACGCGCTCGTAGGGGACATCCTGCCAGCGCAGGACCGCACTGTGATGAATGCCGAGAAGACGGGCGACCTTTGATGGCCCTCCAGCCTTTTTGATGATTGCTTTTATGCTCATGCCGCAATGTGACATGACATCACAAATTTGGTCAAGGAAAAACGTGCCCTGACCTCACACATGAAACGTAGGAAAGTGCCACTATATCGAAATGGACAAAGCCTTTGCCGCGCGGATCAAACGGCTCCGCATTGATAGTGGCTTGAACCAGGTGGATATTCAGGCCGCCACTGGTATTGACCGCACGTATCTATCTCGGATGGAAAGCAAAGGTATTCCATCCGCATGGAATAAGATGTGCGCCTTGGCCGATCTATACGGTGTCTCTCTTGATTACCTTCGCCACGGCCAAACGGTTCCTTCTCTTGAAGGATCTGGCGAGGTCATCAAAGACGCCGACGAGCGCTCCCTCATCCGCATGTGGAGGGCCATGAACGATGCGGAGCGCGCCGCCTTGAGAGCCGTGGCCGAGCGGCTTGCTGACAGAGCTGACCCCACCAGTGCTGCGTAACCCCTCGCCCTCGACTCTATGAAGCTGTGCCATAGGGTGAGTATGTCAGAACAAAATGAGAACGACAAGTGAGTTGACTTAGCTTGGAAATACGATGAATTCACGTAGAGTTGAGACGAAGCGCGCAATAACTCGGCGCTGGTGCTCTCGCGCCATGTTCGCTGCAAATGTAATTCTATTTGGGGTTATAATTGTCTTCTTTTCTTACCATCGAGCGTCATTCGATGGCGATTGGAACGGACCTACTGTAGCGACAATGGCCTTAACGGCGGCCACTATAGTAATGGCTGCCGTAACGCTGATGGTTGGGATCATTGCCATATGGGGATACGCGACACTCCGCGAGCAGGCTGAAAATATAGCTAGGGAAACCGCACAGGACGCTGTAGACGAAATGAGGCGTCAGATAGCGTTGCTTTCCATAGGGACAGCGCCAAATGATGATAATGGTGAGACGGAAACGTTAGGGTATGGGGAGGATAGTTGATGTTGCCAAAAATCAATGTTGCGCTTGGCCTCACGCCCTTTGATATTGTGGATAAATTCAAGAACTCCGCACCGGTTGATCTTTTTGGAATGGCGCGCGCCCTTAAAATCGGCGTTGATCCTGATGCCACATTCAAAGACCCCAATACCTCCGGGTCAATTCGGCTGCTTCGGGATGGCTCTTACCTAATATCGATCAATAAGGATCACTCGCCAAATAGGAAGCGATTCACACTTGCCCACGAAATATCTCATTTTCTCCTTCATAGAGATATTATTGACCAGCGCGGGCTAGTTGATGATGCCATGTACCGTAGTGGAGCATCTAGGAACGAGGAGTATCAGGCCAACAGATTAGCAGCCGAACTTCTCATGCCAGAAGGGTTGGTGAGATCGTTCTGCAAAGCAGGGGTGACTAATCCATCTATAATTGCCAGAGTCTTTGGAGCCTCAGATGAGGCCGCCAGGATCAGATTGTCTCAATTGGGCTACTAAGCTACCGCGTCCCGGCCCAGCGCCGGGATATTTTTTATGCGGTAATGTGATTTCATCTCACAATTTTTATTGACGCAATATGTGATGTCATGTCACACATAACCCATCAACCACGAAGGTGATGGGCAATGAACCAAACCACTCCACAAAAACCAATAACCCAGCAATGGGACTACATCGCCACAAGCTGGGCGCTGGCTGCTCTGTATAACCCGTTCGTACAGCTCGCCATCGGCGCAGTGTTCTGGACTGCGATGATTGCGTACGTCTGTTTCGCCCAGAGCGCGCCAGCCGTGACGGCGGACCTGCTTAATGTCCTGTTCTGCGTTCTGAACGTGGGAGCGGATCTGATTGGTGTATCCCGGCTTCCTTACCTAACCCCCTGATGCCACCGCACTTCCCGGCTCGCGGGCCGGGTCTTGTGGCCGCATTGGCCGAATGTTTCCCACGAGGGAGTTTGGAAAATGTCTTACAAAAACGAGGCGTACGAGAAGGCACTTAACGAAGGCATGTTCAGCACTGAGGGGCTGACACCTTTTGTTGCCATCGAGGTGCAGAAATATGAAACGGCAATCGTAAACCTGCTGCGCGTAGCAGACGCGATGACTTTTCCGTTCTTCACTGACAACAGGTTTGCCGCTGTTGAGCTGGCTTTTGCTGAGGAAGCCATTGGCGACATGGTTTGCGCGGTGCGTGAGCTTCACGAAAAGAACCGTATGGAGCGTGGGGTTGTCGCACAAACGCGACATGATGCCATGCGTGGGCTGGAGGTGGCGGCGTGATGCTTACCGAACAGCAAAAAGAACATCTGGGGTGCGTTATCACGACAGCAATGATGTGCCTCAAAGAGCAGAACTTGAGCTGGGGCAGCGCAAACTATCTGCTGAGCCTTGGGCAAAAGCTGGACGCCAGCACACGCCCTCCACGCGTTCCGGCGTTTGATGCGGAGCTTATGAAGGCTCAGGAGGTGGTGGCGTGAGTGATCCCCTCCTCGCAGTCGCCAACCGTGTACACGCAGACGTTCTGCGCCCGGCTTTAGCAGCATGGAGCCAGTTCATCACTGCCATACGTGAACAGGGCGCGAATATTGATGCCTGCTATCTGGAACTTATCGGCGCGGCAGAGGAGCTGGAACGGAAGGGCAAGCAGGCCGCGCAACTCCTACGGCCCGAACTGGCCCAACGTATGTCAAGCGATGGCGTGACAGGTTTCCAGTCAGAAAACTGGAAGGCCAGCCTGCGCGATAAACCGCCAGAACCGTTCGTGACGGATGAAGCGGCATTGAAGGCAGCGTACCCGGAACTCTGGCAGCCCCAGCCTGACAAGTTTCAGACCAACGAAATGAAAAAACTCGCCCGGAAGAAGAGTATTCCCGGCGTTTCCCTAACCAATGGTGGCGCACCCGTTCTGGTTGTTAGCGCCCGCAAGGATGCTTGAATTATGAGTAATGCACTGACGGCCGCGGGTGCTTTTGCGATTGACGGCATGCAAGGGGCAATGAACCTGGCGAAAGCCATGGCATCCGCGAAGATGGTTCCGCAACACCTCCAAGGAAGTCCGGGAGATTGCCTTATGGTCATTGAGCAAGCGATGCGCTGGCAGATGTCGCCGTTTGCAGTTGCTCAAGCTACGGCAGTTGTGCGCGGGAAAATGTGCTTTGAAGGGAAGCTAGTAGCAGCGGCTATCCAGACAAGCGGCATCCTTGAAGGCCGCCTGCGATACGATTTTGCGGGTGACGGCAACGAGCGCAAAGTCATCTGTTCTGGACACATTCGGGGTGAGCCTAAAGAGCGCACGGTAGAAGTGACTCTTGAAAGCGCCAAGACCACCAACGAATGGTGGTCAAAAACGCCAGACCAAATGCTGACCTATCATGCTGCCCGGGTATGGGCCCGAAGACATGCGCCGGAAGTAATGCTGGGCGTTTACTCGCCTGACGAGTTTGATACCTCCCATCATGAGCGGGAGGCAATTGACATCACACCTGATGCGCACTCAATCCCGTCACCCCCATCACACCGCGAACTGACGGAAGAGGAGCGTCACGAGCGATATGTCACGCTATATGCAGGCCGTGCCGCCGCATGCATGGACACGGAATGTTGCAACGGTCTGTGGAAGGCATGGGATGAAAAGATAGACCAAGCACGCGAGATGGGAAAACCAATTCCCTCAAAAACCGTCGATGCTGTGCGCAACATCATCTCAGGACGCGCCGAGGTTTTTCGTGAAGCCGCCTATACCAATGCGCCTGTTGATGAGGTGCCAGCATGACCCAGAAAACGAAACTAGAAATCATCGGCCCGTACACGCCGGAGCATCCGGGGCCGTTTTGTAATCGGAAGAAGGCTCCCATTGAGATAGCGGTAAAGGTGGATCGGAATGGGAAAATTCTGGGTTACGAGGGCGATTCAAAAGACCTAACTAAATGGGAATCTAATGGGCAGTTTGACTCAACACGCATGAGTGACACGGAATACGACATCATGAACGCCCGCGAAGTCCCTGTGGCGCGGGAGTTTTGGGTTAATGAGTTTAGGAATGGCGGATGGGGGGGAATGTTTGAGACGGAAGAAGAGGCCGCCGAGTGGAAAGGTTCCTTTAATTTCATCCGCACAATCCACGTCCGCGAAGTCCTGCCGGGAGAGGGTGCATGAGCAACAAACCCACCGGCGTGTTCGTGCGGTTTCCGTTGAGTGAGGCGGCACGAGAACTCCTTGTTGATGCTGCTGCTTTTGGAAAGCCTGACGATAGCCATGATAAAGCTATTCTTGCCATCGGAACGCCTGTGACGGGTGGTGAGTTGGAGGTGGCAGCTTACGACAATTGCCGATCAGGGTATTTATCTCGCGCAAAGCCGTGCACGGAAAGCATAAAACTCGTCCGCCAGTCCGATGCGCAAGCCCAGATCGCGGCGCTTGAGGCTGAGGTTGTGCGGTTGCGTCATCACTTAGAGCGGATTGACCGCCTCATTATGGGGAATAGTGACCCCGTAATGATGTTTTGTGGAATCCATGCATCATGCACAAAAGCCCTGAAAGGCGGTGCGGCATGAGCGCAACCAGAACCCGCAAGGCATGGCGTGTTTCCATACGTGGATATGACGGCGAAAGCATTGAATATGCTGCCACGGCAGGAAAAGCTCGCTATGAAGCCTATCTGAGTGTTTCAGACTGTAATGATGCAGTGACGTTTGCTGACATCCGGGTGCTCCGCGAACATAGCGCAGATATTACTTTCCCACCCATCCCTACAGAGGCCACTAGCGTTTCCAAGATCGCCTTGGAGAAGCTGCTTCACGCATGTGGCGTGACGCGTGAACGGCCAGAAAAATGCGGTTATCGCTCCCACTTTTATTGCTCATCCAATAATCCGCAGATGCTTGAACTTGTCGAAGCTGGCCTGATGGAAAGCACCAAGAAAGGATGGGGAGAAGGCGACTGCTATTTTCATGCTACCCCGGTCGGCCAAACGGCGGCTTTCGCTATGTGTCCGCTTTACCGCGGTGATGACTTTGCATGGCCAGAGGTGGCGGCATGAGCGAGGAACTGAAAAGCTGCCCATTTTGTGGCGGGAAATCGCAAATCATTAAAGGGTATAGGGTAAGCATCAAGAGGCCGTTTTACCGTGCCTTTTGCGTATCGTGCCAATCACGGCAGTTCACGCGGCATAGAACTCGGAAGGCATCTACCGCTGCATGGAACTCCCGCGCAGGAGAGAAGGCGTGACCAATTCCACAAACTGGCCTAACCCTGAGCGGCCCGGTGTTCCGATGTTCCCTGAGCAGGATGGGTGGCATAGCCTGCGCACCTATTCTCTCGGTCTATTCTTTTGGGACTCTGCAAACAAATACTGGTGGGATAGCCAGAAACGGTTTTACAGAACGATTCCTGAAATTCTGAAAGATACTGTTGGAACCAAATACATCGGCCCCTGCCTCACCCCCACGCAAATAGACGAGGTGGTGGCGGGGGAGCGGGAGCGGTGCGTTCAAGAGGCGCTTCATATCGGAGAAAGCTGGGACGGCACTGAACTCTCTCCGAGCAATACGGCACGTCACATTGCTCAAGCTATCCGCAACCTAGGAGCCGCGCCATGAGGACGAGAAAGGAACAGATTGAGAAAATAATTGAAGCGATGAAGGATTACACGCTTTTGCACACATATGGAGATGATGGGTATGAATACCCTCTCATAGACGCATTAACCCCAGATGGGAGAACCGTCGATGTCGGGGAAAGCGAATGTGGTGAGTTAGCTGCTGAATTATATGATTCAGTCATTGCGCCCCACATCCTCGAAGCCGAACTCCGAGCAGAACAGCGCGTGCGGGCGGAGATTGCGCGGGAACTCAAAAATCCTGAGTGCGTGCATGTAAACATGCTGAGGGGAGAGATTGCGGCTCCATCGTGGAGCCAACTTCTGCATTTATTCCCAAAAGAATACAAGAATATCAGGCGGGATAGTGAGCGGTTGGATTGGTTAGAAAGCGGATGTTGTGATGTGCGCTTTCGATCAGAACCAATAGCAGATACCGGGGATGCAGACGTTTACTGCGACATCGTGCAGCATCATATGGCCAAACCCCGAGAGCGTGTCATCGGGAGTTCTGAAACAATCCGGGCCGCCATCGACGCAGCGCGGGAGGTGGGGTGATGGATGGTTGCACACATTGCAAAAACGGCTGGCTCAATCTTGGTGATACCGAGTGCGTTAATGGCGTCCTTATCGACATAGATGAGGCGCACGAAGGATGGCAGGAGGATGTTTGTTATCCTCCAAGCCCATGCCAAGCGTGTCCGTCATGCTCAGGAAACGCCTTTTATGGAGAGATTGAGTGCCCCGCATGCAATTCAACAGGCTGGAAGTCTGGGCGGGACGAAAGCCTTTCGAGGCTTAAGGAATGGAGGGATCAGAGATGACTGACCCAAGGATTGAGGCGGTCGCCCGGGCCATCTGCAAAGAGTTCATGAAAAACGGTAAAGCTTTGGGCGCAGCAAGGCTTTGCACGCAGGATGCCTTTTTTGACTTGGCGCATGTCTCCCTCGCAGCAGCAGACGCGGCAGCTTGGAGGCCGATTGCGAGCGCGCCGAAGGATGGAACGCTGATCCTTGTCACAGTAAAGCACATTGGCTGTGATGTGGTGTCGTTCTGGGGCACGGGCTGGCGAGAGACTACAAACGGCCTGATGCTGAGAGATGAACCTACCCACTGGCAATCCCTCCCCACTCCACCCAACGCAACACCGCAAGCTGCCCCCGACACAATAACCATCCCAGAGGTACGCAACGACCGGCCTATTCCGGGGAAGGATGTGACGGATGGGTGATATTGTTCCGCGCTGCCTGCCGATTTCATCGGCGGCCCAATACGTGGGCTTATCGGAAACGGCTTTTCGCAGCACCGTAGCCCCCTCTGTGCGCCCTGTTTATCTGACGCCTCGTAGGCCAGTATGGCTAAAAGACCAGCTTGATAAATGGATTGATGCCCGCGCCGGTCTTATCAACCAGACATCAGAAGATGATTTAATGGATGCGATCACCAACAATTAGAATCAAACACATCCAAGTCTACAAAGACCGGCATGGGAAGGAGAGGTGTTATTTGAGGGTGCCGGGAAAGAGGGCGATTGCCCTTCCCTCCCCAAGCTCTCATGATTTCGCACACTATTATATGGCAGCGATGCAATCTCTCAAAGATGAAGAACCAGAAAGAAAGTATGCAGAGCAATCTCTGTGCGATCTAATTGAGCGTTGGTATGGGTCAGCTCACTTCAAAAGCATAAAACCATCCACGCAAACAACATATAGGCGCATACTGGAGTATATGCGCGCCCAGCCGTATGCGCAGTTTCATGTGATGAAATTCAGGGCTGTCCATATAAGGCATATACTTGAGGCGCGCGCATCAACCCCAGCGCGTGCAAACCATATCCTGCGTATGTTTAGGATTGTCTTTTCTTACGCAATAGAGATCGGATGGCTTGAGAACGACCCCACGATAGGTGTGAAGCGCCTGAAAACTAAAGAGGAAGGGGTAGCAGCATGGACAGAGGAGCAAATAGAGCAATATGAGCGCAGGTGGCCTATTGGCACGAGGCAGAGGCTTGCCTTCGCACTTCTGCTCTATACCGGGCAGCGAAGAAGCGATGTTGTGGAGATGGGGGAGTTTTCCATCAAAGGTGGCGCAATAAGAATTACGCAGGCCAAAACAGGCGCGTACCTTGAGATACCCATGCATGCCCAACTCGTCGAGGCAATAAAATCTTTCCCCTGCCATGGGGCGACATTCCTGCAAACTGCATCTGGTAAGAAATGTTCGTCGAACGGGTTTTATAACCAGTTTGTCAAATGGTGCGCAGAAGCGGGGCTTCCATCTGGGTGCTCACCGCACGGCCTCCGAAAGGCCGCCGCGCGCCGACTTGCCGAGGCGGGATGCACAACTCACCAGATCGCATCAATAACGGGCCACTCCACACTTGCAGAGGTGGAGAGATATACCAAATCTGCCCAGCGCAAAAAGCTGGCGGAAGATGCTATGGCCACCCTACAGAGGAAGGGTATTGTATAACCTTACTTTCTAACCATTCAAAAAATGGCAGTTTTTAGCACTTTTTGGGAAGAAATGGTGAGCCGGGAGGGACTCGAACCCTCGACCATTCGATTAAAAGTCGAATGCTCTACCGGCTGAGCTACCGGCTCACACATGAAACCACGCGGGCGGTCAGAGACCGTGCGTGATGGGGCTGTTCCTAACCGGATTAACCCCCTGCGTCAAGCACACAAAGGCATTTTTCCGCCTCTTTGTGCCACATCAGACCTATCGCGGGCGCAATAAGCGGCCATGTCTCGCAAGGGTTCATACAAAAACGGCCCGCCGGGTCAGGGCGGGCCGTTTGCGTGGGATCAGGCTTCCGCCTTGTCCGCCGGGACCATTTTGGCAATCCGGTCGGGCTCGTTCACCACGCCGGATGAGCCGGAGCCACGTTTGATCTTGTCCACGTTCTCCATGCCTTCAACCACTTCACCCACAATGGTGTACTGGCCATCCAGATGGGGGGAGGGTTCGAACATGATAAAGAACTGGCTGTTCGCGCTGTTCGGGTCAGACGTGCGCGCCATGCCAATGGTGCCACGTTCAAACTTGGCCTTGTTGGTAAATTCGGCGGGCAGGTCCGGCAGGTCGGAACCGTGCATGCCAGTACCCGTGGGGTCACCACCCTGAGCCATAAAGCCTGGGATAACGCGGTGGAATGCCACGTTGTCATAAAAACCCTGTTCGGCCAGCGTGCGCAGGCGTTCGGCGGCCTTGGGGGCAAGATCGGGGCGCAGGCGGATAACCACGCGGCCTGCGGGCACATCCATGTAAATCAGGTCTTTTTTATCTTCTGTGGACATCAGAAACTCTCCTGTTAAGGTAACACCCGTCCAAATGCGCGGTTCAGCCCGTGCGTTCAGCCAGACGGGCCAGCAGGCGCGCCTGGGTATAGGGTGTTACAAACTCCGAAATATCGCCGTTGTAGCTGGCAATTTCCTTCACCATACGGGAGGAAATAAACTGCGTGCGCTCCGACGCCATAAGGAACACGGTTTCTATCCCGCTATCCAGCCGCCGGTTTACGCCCGTCATCTGCACTTCGTAATCAAAGTCGGACAGAACGCGCAGGCCACGGAAAATAAGCGTAGCCCCATTGGCCCGCACCGCCTCCACCAGAAGCGAATGGAAAGAGACAACCGTCATCTCCCCCCCTGTACGCGCCTTGATGGCGGGCAGGGCCTCGCTCACGCATTCGATCCGCTCTTCAAGCGGCATGAGCGGGCTTTTGCCGGGGTTGCGGGCAACTCCGATAATCAGCCGGTCCACCAGCCTGCTTGCCCGCTCGATCACGTCCAGATGGCCGACTGTTACCGGGTCAAACGTGCCAGCGTACAGCCCGACACGTTTGGGTGCGGCAGCAGGGCTGGTCATACCGTGGGACCGGCACCATCATCCGAGGTCTGCCGGGGAGCGGCATCTTCCGCCTCGCCTGCTTCGTCCTCACCATCATCCATGACAGGGAACACACTGGTAATGCGTTCCGCATCATTCAGGCGCAGCAGGGTCACCCCGCTGGCCTGACGGGCCATGATACGCACCTGATCAACCGGCACGCGGATCAGGCGGCCAGCATCGGTCACGAGCATGACATCCGTACCCGGCAGCACCGGCAGGGTGGCCGAAACCTCCGTCCCGCGCTTGTTGGCAGAGAAGGTCATGTTGGTAATGCCCTGCCCGCCACGCCCGCTTACGCGGTAATCATAGGCGGAGGAGCGGCGGCCAAACCCGCCATCGCTCACAATCAGCAGCACTTCTTCGGCCGCTTCAAGCTGGGCGAAGCGTTCGGGGGTCAGGGCTTCGGTGCCGGTTGCACCTTCATCCTCATCCCCATCCACCACGGATACGTCGGTATCATCCTCGGTGTCGGCTACGTTTTCGGCCCGGCGTTTGGCGTTGGCCATGCGCAGGTAGGCTGCGCGTTCTTCCACCGTGGCCTCAACATGGTTGAGCACGGCAAGGCTGATCACCCGGTCGCCCTCAGCCAGACGGATCCCGCGCACACCCGAGGACCCACGCCCGGCAAACACACGCACCGTGTCATCGGTAATCTGGAAGCGGATGCAGCGCGCCTTGCGGGTGGCAAGGAACACATCCTGCCCATCGCGGCAGGTGGCAACGCCGATCAGGCTATCGCCGTCATCGAGCTTCATGGCGATCATGCCCGAAACACGGATATTGCGGAAGTCGCTCAGCCGGTTACGGCGCACACCCCCGCTGGCGGTGGCAAAGACAAGGTGCAGGCTTTCCCACAGTTCCTCGTCCTGCGGCAGGGGCAGCACGGCGGTAATGGTGTCTGTTCCAAGATCAGGCAGCAGGTTAACCAGCGCGCGGCCCTTGGCGGCGGGGCCAGCCTCTGGCAGACGCCACACCTTCTGGCGGTACACCTTACCACCGGAGGAGAAGAACATGACCCACTGATGCGTGTGCGCGTTAAAGGAGCGCACCACAATATCATCCCCACGGGTCCCTGCCCCGGTGCGGCCACGGCCACCACGGTTTTGCGCGCGGAACACATCCAGCGGTGTGCGTTTGATAAAGCCTTCCCGCGTGATGGTCACAACCATCTGGCCTGGTTCGATCAGGCTTTCATCATCCTGATCCCCGTCATAATCGGTAATGTCGGTTACGCGCGGGGTTACCAGTTCGGCACGGGCGCGGGCCAGTTCCTCGCACAGCACTTCCATACGGCGGGGGCGGCTGCTGATAATTTCGAGCAGTTCGTTAATCCGCACCGCCACTTCGGACAGTTCGTTCTGGATCTTGTCGCGCTCAAGCCCGGTCAGGCGTTGCAGGCGCAGTTCCAGAATCCCGCGTGCCTGTGCTTCGGTCAGGCGGACCTTGCCATCCACCACCACGTTGCCTTCATCGTGGATCAGGGCCAGCAGGGGTTCCACATCCGCGGCATTCCACTGCGCTGCCATAAGCGATTCCCGCGCGGTAGCGGCATCTGGCGCTGCGCGGATAAGGGCAATAACGGCATCAATATTGGCAACCGCAATAACCAGCCCGACCAGAATATGGGCCCGGTCGCGCGCCTTGTTCAGGTCATGGCGCGAGCGGCGCAGAATCACTTCCTCGCGGAAGGCGATAAAGGCCTCCAGCACATCCTTCAGGCCCATCAGGCGGGGTTTGCCGCCATCAAGGGCCAGCATGTTCACGCCAAAGGAGGTCTGAAGCTGGGTAAAGCGGTAAAGCTGGTTCAGCACCACTTCGGGCGTGGCATCACGCTTGATTTCAATCACCACGCGCATACCCGAGCGGTCGGACTCGTCGCGGATATCGGCAATGCCTTCCACCTGCTTGGAGCGGACCAGATCGGCAATACGCTCCTGCAAGGTGGCCTTGTTGACCTGATAGGGGATCTCGCTCACCACAATGGCTTTGCGGTCCTTGCGGATTTCCTCAATATCGGCCTTGGCGCGGATGATGATGGAGCCGCGCCCCGTAGCATAGGCGCTGCGGATGCCAGAACGCCCCAGAATGGTGCCACCGGTGGGAAAATCCGGGCCGGGCACAATGTCCATCAGCTCTTCGAGCGTCATGTCCGGTCTGGCGATCAGGGCCAGTGTGGCATCCACCACTTCCCCCGGATTATGGGTGGGAATATTGGTGGCCATACCCACGGCAATGCCGGTTGCGCCATTGATCAGCAGGTTGGGGAAAGCGGCGGGCAGAACCGTGGGTTCGTTTTCGCTTTCATCGTAGTTGGGCTGAAAATCGACCGTATCGCGGTCAATGTCACCGAGCAGAAAAGTGGAGGAGCGGGCCAGACGCGCCTCGGTATAACGCATGGCGGCGGGGCTGTCCCCATCCACCGAGCCAAAGTTACCCTGCCCGTCGATCAGCTTGACGCGCATGGACCAGGACTGCGCCATACGCACCATGGCTTCGTAAATGGAGCTGTCGCCATGGGGGTGATATTTACCCATGACCTCACCCACTGCACGGGCGGACTTGCGGTAAGGCTTGTCGTGCGTAAAGCCGCTCTCGTGCATGGCGTAAAGAATACGCCGGTGCACGGGCTTGAGACCATCTCGCACATCAGGCAACGCACGGCTGACAATGACCGACATCGCATACGCAAGGTAGGAGGAGCGCATCTCCTCCTCAATGGTCACGGGCACAAGGTCTGAAGGCTGCGGTGATCCGGTCTGGTCAGAAATCTCGGTCAAGGTTCATCCGTTCTGTCATGCTGCGCGGCTGTC
Organism: Acetobacter lovaniensis; assembly: GCF_014207635.1. Classification (GTDB taxonomy): domain Bacteria; phylum Pseudomonadota; class Alphaproteobacteria; order Acetobacterales; family Acetobacteraceae; genus Acetobacter; species Acetobacter lovaniensis. The sequence continues at coordinate 177,618 of NZ_JACHIE010000006.1, read as the reverse complement.
TGGGCTAGTGCCCGCACGCCCCGCCAAATCCACCTGAACACCGGTTGCCACGGTGCGGTGTATTTTCTAGCACCAAACCCCGCAAACTCCTAGCGCTGGCAGGGGTTTGGGCAGGCATAAAACCCACAGGGGGTGCTGATTATCTTGCCCCGAACGGCCAGCTATGCCCATCATGACCCATAACTTGGGAGTTTACGACTGATGCGCCTTATCCTTGCCCTGCTTGTGCCGTGGTTACAGTTTTTTACCATTGGCCGCCCCTTTGCGGGGATTACCTGCCTTGTGTTGCAGATTACGCTTATCGGCTGGATTCCGGCCACAATCTGGTCGGTTTACGCCCTGAGCCAGTACACAACGGACCAGAAGATTGCCCGCATGAGCCGCGCCTCCCGCAGCTAGAGCTGGCAGCGGGGCAACACCCCCTGCGCGCAACAAAAAAGGCGACCCCCGCAAGGCAGGGCCGCCTTTTTTGTACCCATGCCCAGTGCGGCCCCGTCTGGGCCTGCACCGGGCTGAGGCATGTTATTTACCGGTCATGATCCGCTCGACCAGTTGTTTGGTCGTGGGCACAAACCCGTTGGCGTAGAACGGGTCCGTGCCAAAGCGCCACGCATTGGTGCCGCCGAACATCAGGTTTTCATCCATCACCCTGTCCGCATCCGGGCCGGAGGCGTGGGCTGCGGCCTGAAGCGTTTTCTGGATGCAGAAGGAGCGCGGGTCCGCCCGGTGGCCGTTGCTGTAGCTGGGGCCACGCTGGCTCCAGTTGGAGAACTTGCACTCCGAAAGGCAGCCCATGCAGTCCGTCTGGTCCGCAACAATCATGCGCGCCCGGTCGGGGGTGACAAAAATGAGCGTGGAATCGGGGGTGCGCAGGGCTTCAACAAAGCCTTCGCTTTCCCACTGCTGCACGCGCGCCACGTCTTCGGGCTTAAGGAACACTTCGCGCTTGCGAGGGCCAACACCGTAAGGTGCTGTCAGTTCATCCGTCGCTTCGGTTGCAAACGGAACCTGATGTTCGGAGCGCTGGCGCAGTTCATGCAGGAAGCCGTTGTTCACAGCGGAGGAGTAGAACCCCGTGGGGGAGAAGCGGTTGAGGTAGACATCACCTTTTTTCAGGGTCAGCAACCGGCGCTTCCACGCCTCGGGGATCGGGCTTTCGGTGGTCAGCAGCGGGCGTGTGCCAAACTGGAAGGCGATCGGCCCCAGTTCTTCACTGTCAATCCAGTCCTGCCATTCTTCCAGCCACCAGACGCCACCGGCCATGATAATGGGGGTATTGTCCAGCCCAAAGCCGCGCATGGCCTGCCGCAGGGCCAGCACACGCGGGTAAGGGTCTTCCGGCGCAAAGGGGTTTTCGGTGTTGGACAGGCCGTTATGCCCGCCCGCACGCCACGGGTCTTCGTACACAACGCCGCCCAGCAGGTCGGATGCCTTGCTGTACGAACGCTTCCACAACGCATTAAAGGCCCGGGCGGAAGAAACGATAGGGTAGTAATACACCCCGAACTGAGCGGCAATGTCGGCCAGACGGTAGGGCATGCCCGCACCGCAGGTCAGGCCGTGGATCATACCCCTGGCCCCTTCGAGCACGCCGGTAATCACCCGTTCGGAGGCAGCCATTTCCCACAGGATATTGGCGTGAATGCGCCCCTTGCCACCAGAAACCTCGTGCGCAATGCGCGCCTGCGCAATGCCGCCACGAATGGCGTAGTCCACAAGCTCCTCATGCCGTTCCCGACGGGTGCGGCCATGGTAAATCTGCGGTACCGGGTGACCCTGCTCGTCATAGCTATCCGCATTGACGATGGAGATCGTACCCGCACCCCCCGCAGCCGCCCATGCCCCGGCCGATGCACCTGTGGAAACGGAAACGCCCTTACCGCCCTCTACCAGCGGCAGAACATCCGTCCCTCCCATGCGAAGCGTGTTAATCGCCTTCATGACTATCCTGTCGTTTCTCTAAGACACCTGTTCTGGTCCGCGACGTGGAGGGGAGCGGAACCCCTCCACAGAGGAAGCGCCTTATTCGGCATCCCGGCGCGGTGCGCGGGCAGGTTTTTCGCCCACGGTTTCCGTAATATCGGCACCCGTAGCCTGATCAACAACGCGCATGGACAGCTTGACCTTGCCGCGATCATCAAAACCAATGACCTTGACCTTAACGGCGTCGCCATCCTTGACCACATCGGAGGTACGGCCCACGCGACCCTGCGCCAGTTCGGAAATATGAACCAGCCCGTCACGCGCGCCAAGGAAGTTGACGAACGCGCCAAAGTCGGCGGTCTTGACGACCTTGCCATCGTAAATGCGGCCCAGTTCGGGCTCGGCCACAATACCGTTAATGCGTTCGAGCGCCTTTTTGGTCTGGTCTTCGGCGGTGGCGGCAATGGTGATTGTGCCATCGTCCCCGATATCGACCTTCGCACCCGAGTATTCCACGATTTCGCGGATAACCTTGCCACCTGAACCAATGACATCACGGATTTTTTCGCGCGGCACCTTCATGGTGGTGATGCGCGGCGCCGTGGTGGCGACAGCCGTGCGGTTTTCGGTCAGCGCCTTGCTCATTTCGCCCAGAATATGCAGGCGGCCATCGCGCGCCTGACCCAGAGCGATCTTCATGATTTCGGGCGTGATGGACGTGATCTTGATGTCCATCTGCAGCGCGGTCACGCCTTCTTCGGTCCCGGCGACCTTGAAGTCCATGTCACCCAGATGATCTTCATCACCCAGAATGTCGGACAGGACGGCAAACTTGTCGCCTTCCTTGATCAGACCCATGGCAATACCGGCCACAGGGCGCTTGAGGGGCACACCGGCATCCATAAGGGCCAGCGAGCTACCGCAAACGGTCGCCATGGAGGAGGAGCCATTGCTTTCCGTAATTTCGGAAACAACACGCACCGTGTAGGGGAATTCCTTGCGGTTGGGCATCAGCGGGTGCAGGGCGCGCCATGCCAGCTTGCCATGCCCGATTTCACGTCGGCCGGGGGAGCCTACGCGGCCGCACTCACCTACGGAGTAGGGAGGGAAGTTGTAATGCAGCAGGAAGTTGGTGCGGTATTCGCCTTCGAGCGCATCAATCACCTGTTCGTCCTGGCCAGTGCCCAGCGTGGTCACAACCAGAGCCTGCGTTTCACCACGGGTGAACAGGGCGGACCCATGCACGCGGGGCAGCACGCCCACTTCGGGCACAATCGGGCGCACGGTTACAAGATCACGCCCGTCAATACGCTTGCTGGTCTTGAGCACCGAGGTGCGGACCACATCGGCTTCAAGGTCCTTGATCATGGGCTTGGCGGCGGACACGTCCAGCTCGGCGGCTGTCAGTTTTTCCACAATGGCGTCACGCGCGGCCTTGAGCTTTTCGTAGCGGGTCTGCTTCTGCTTTTCCTTGTAAGCATCGGCGATCAGCTTGCGGCCCAGCTTGTCCACCTGCTTGCGCAGGGCGGCTTCTTCCTTGCTTTCGCTCGGCAGGTCCCATGGTTCCTTGGCGGCGTGTTCGGCCAGCGCAATAATGGCGTCCAGCACGGGCTGGAAGGCGGTGTGGCCAAAGGTCACGGCATCGAGCATCACGTCTTCGGACAGTTCGGATGCTTCGGATTCCACCATCAGCACGCCTTCGGCGGTCCCGGCCACGACCAGATCAAGGTCGGTTTCCTTGAGCTGTTCCAGCGTGGGGTTGAGGATGAACGCGCCATCGGCAAAGCCAACGCGGGCAGCGCCCACGGGGCCGAAGAAGGGAATGCCAGACAGGGTCAGGGCAGCCGAGCAGCCGATCAGGGCGGGAATGCTCGGGTCGTTTTCCATGTCGTGGGTCAGCACCGTGGCGATGACCTGCACCTCATTGCGGAACCCTTCGGGGAAGAGCGGGCGAATGGGGCGGTCGATCAGGCGGGAGACCAGAGTTTCGTTTTCGGAAGGACGGCCTTCACGCTTGAAGAACCCGCCGGGGATCTTGCCTGCTGCGTAGGCTTTTTCCTGATAGTTGACGGTCAGGGGGAAAAAGTCCTGTCCCGGCTTGACGTCACGCGCGCCAACAGCGGTACACAGGACCACGGTTTCACCATATGTGACCAGCACTGCACCGTCGGCCTGACGGGCAACCTTGCCGGTTTCGAGCACCAGCGGACGACCTGCCCACTCAATTTCTTTGCGGAAGTAGTTAAACATTCTGTCTTCTCATCTTCTGTTGACACAGTTTTTATTCAAAACCACGGCAAACAGCGGGACAGAACCGAATGGCGGACAGCGCCTCGGACGGCATGGAGACTGGCGGCAGCACCGCCCAGGCGCCATGTGGTCGGAAACGCCGTGGCCTTACCCGGAACATCAGAGCCCGCATGCCAAAGCCTGTGGCATACAACGGTATATGGGGGTTTGGCGGCCATATGACCAGCACAAAAACCCCCACAGACCCTCCGGCCTGCCCTCCGGCCCGGCAGGATGCCGGGCTGGCGGACAAAAACCGGAAATTAGCGGCGCAGACCCAGACGCGCGATCAGCGCTTCGTAGCGGCTCTGGCTCTTACCACGCAGGTAGTCCAGCAGACGGCGACGACGGCCAACCATGATCAGCAGACCACGGCGGGAATGGAAGTCCTTCGCGTGGGTCTTGAGGTGGTCGGTCAGGTTGTTGATGCGCTCGGTCAGGATTGCAACCTGCACTTCGGGCGAACCCGTATCGCCCTGGGCGGTCTGGTATTCGGCAATAACCTCGGTACGGCGTTCAGCGGTAATCGACATCACATGTCTCCATCAGAAAAATGTCATAGAATGCGTACTGGCTTAAGCTGCCCATCCTCCAGGCGGCCAAGGCCAAGCACACGCCCTGCGTCCATGACACGCACGGTCCCCGAGGCATCGGTCTGTGGGATACGTCCCATCAGATCCAGAAGGCTCAGAGCCCGCCCGTGGCGCAGAAGAACGGATTCCTCCTCAGTCAGGGCCAGCGCCGGGATGTCGGCCAGCGCGGTCTCGACCGGAAGAAGCAGTTCCGCAGAAGCATGCGCGTTGTCGTCGTTTGGCGCGAGTTTGTCCAGCATAATTGCATCGGCCTCGGTAAAAGGCCCCACGCGCAGGCGGCGCAGCACCGCAATATGGCCAACCGTGCCACATGCCAGCGCCACATCACGCGCCAGTGCGCGCATGTACACGCCCTTGCCGGATTCGACCTCGAACACCGCCGTATCCGCATCGGGGCGGGCGATCAGCTCAAAGCGGTCCACACGGGCGGGGCGGGGGGGCAGTTCTGGCGGGCGGCCATCACGCGCCATGTCATAGGCCCGCTCGCCCGCCACCTTGAGGGCGGAATACACCGGAGGAACCTGCATGATGTCGCCCGTAAGCGCAGGCAGCGCCGCGCGGAGCTGCTCATCCGTGGGGCGCACATCCGATGTGGCGGTCACTGCGCCATCGGCGTCATCACTATCGCGCGCGTCACCCATACGCAGGGTAAACTGGTAAACCTTGGTGCCGTCCATAACATAAGGCACGGTTTTGGTGGCCGTGCCAAAAGCCAGCGGCAGAAGCCCGGTCGCCAGCGGGTCCAGCGTGCCACCGTGGCCCACCTTCTGCGCATCGAACAGCCGTTTGGCCCGCCCCACCACCTGTGTGGAGGTCATGCCCGAGGGCTTGTCCACTATAAGCCAGCCGTTAAGTGGCCGCCCGCGTCTGCGTCGCATATCAACTCCCGTATGCGGGGGAGCGCGCGCCATGCTGGCCTGCGCAGCTCCCGGTTACCGCCCCGGACCCACCCGGCGCATACCAAGGGCTGCATCTAGCCGAGCGTGCGCCCCCCTGCAATGCGCCCATGCAATGCTGGGCTGACGAAAATGCCTAACCATGGAAATTATTAGCAAACTCAAGACCAAGACGGCGCACACCCTCCACACAGCGTACCCTGCGGGCCAGCTCTCACCATGTCGGGACTAGCCAGCACGGTATGGCGTGTCTTAAACGTTGTCACAAACAATGACCCAGCAAACAGATCCCTCCCCCCCCACCGCCCCGGCAGAACCTGCCGCGCGCCCTGCATGGTCCCTGCAGACCGGGCCGCATGGCCCCTGCCTGAGTGTGCGGGGCGCGTGGACTGTGCCCCATGGCGGGGTCATGCCCTTTACGGCGGCGGATATTCCGCCCCCCCCACCGGGCGCGACCAGCCTGAGCATGGATACGACAGGCATTACGGCGTGGGATTCGTCCTTCATTTCCTTTCTGTGGGAAGCCAAGCAGGCTGCGGCCAGTGCCGGGCTGGCGTTTGAGCAGGACGGCCTGCCCGCCCCCGCCCAGCGCCTGCTGGCCCTGCTGCCCCCCAACCCCGCGCCCCCCGCCCGCCACAACAGCCACAAGCAGAACCTGCTGGAAAAAACCGGCGACCTGACCCTTGGCACCCTGAACGAGACGGGGGTTGCCGCCTCCCTCGCGCTGGACACAACGCGTGGGGCCCTGCAGGCCCTGCACGGCAAAAGCCGCATGCGCACCAAGGACCTGATTACGGACCTGTGGAACGCAGGCCCCAATGCGCTGCTGATCGTAGGTGTGGTCAACTTCCTGATCGGGGCCATTCTGGCCTTTGTGGGGCTGGTGGAACTGCGCCGCTTTGCTGCTGAAATTTATGTCACCAACCTTGTGGGCATTGCCTGCGCGCGTGAGATTTCGGCCATCATGACCGCCATTATCATGGCCGGGCGCACGGGTGGGGCGTATGCGGCGCGCATTGCCACCATGCTGGGCAATGAGGAAATCGACGCCCTGCAGGTCTTTGGCATTCCCATTTCGAGCTATATCCTGCTCCCCGCCATTCTCTCCCTCTCGCTCATGATGCCCCTGCTCTACCTGTACGGCACGCTCATTGGCATTCTGGGCGGGTTTGTGGTGAGCATGAGCATGATGGATGTCTCCCCCGTGGGGTACTGGATTTCCACCGTGAACGGGGTCGAACTCAAGGAATTCGTGTTCGGGTTTATCAAGGCCTTTTTCTTTGGCAGCTTTATCGCCCTTGCCGCCTGCCGCGTGGGGCTCAAGGCGGGGCGCAGCGCTGCCGATGTCGGCATTGCCGCCACCCGCGCGGTGGTCATTGGCATTGTCGGCATTATCGCCATGGATGCGGTGTTCGCCGTTATGGCCAACGCGCTGGGAATCTGAGCAATGGCCGAGAGCGATACCCTTATTTCCGTGCGGGACGTGGAACTGTCCTTTGGCCCCAAGATCATCCAGCAGAACGTCTCGTTTGACCTCAGGCGCGGTTCCATTTTTGCAGTCATGGGGGGCTCGGGCTGCGGCAAGAGCACCCTGCTCAAAAGCATGATCGGGCTGCTCCGCCCCACCACCGGAAAGATTCTGGTCGGCGGGGAGGATTACTGGGCCCAGAACGAACACCGCCGGACCCAGATCAACCACCGCTTTGGCGTTCTGTTCCAGTCCGGCGCATTGTGGAGTTCCATGACCGTGGGCGAGAACGTAGCCCTGCCCATAGAAATGTTCAGCAGCCAGCCGCCCGACGTGGTGCGCAAACTGGTGGAACTCAAGCTTGGGCTTGTGGGCATGGAACAGGCGATAGACCTGTTCCCCTCCGAAATTTCGGGCGGGATGCGCAAACGCGCAGGCCTTGCGCGCGCCATAGCGCTGGACCCCGACATTCTGTTTTTTGATGAACCCTCCGCAGGGCTGGACCCCATTACCTCCGCCCGGCTGGATGACCTGATCCTGACCCTGCGCGACGGGCTGGGGGCGACCATTGTGATTGTCAGCCACGAACTGCCAAGCCTGTTCACCATTGCCGATGACGGCATTTTTCTGGACGCGGTCACCCACCAGCCCATAGCCCACGGCTCCCCGCGGGACCTGAGGGACCACAGCACCATTCCCGAAGTCATGGCCTTCATGAACCGCGCCTCCACCATTCCCCCGACAGATGAGACAAAGGCTGACCAGCATGTCTGAGAGCACAAACCGCAAAACCGTTATCGGGGCCTTCGTGCTGTTAGGCGGCTTTCTGGCCCTGTTCATCGTCATGGTCTTTGGGCATGTCAGCTTCTTCGCTCCCTCGCGCGAGGCGGTGGTGGTGTTCCAGAACTCCATTACCGGGCTGTCCGTTGGCGCGCCGGTCAACTTCCGCGGGGTCAAGGTCGGCACGGTCAAAAGCATTACCCTGCGCTTTGACCCGGCCGACCACAAAGCCTACATTCCCGTGGTGCTGACGCTGGAGCCAGACCAGATCCACGTGGTCAAGGACGTCCCCGGCGGGGACAAGGTGAGCATTCAGGAGCTGATCGGCATTGGCCTGCGTGCGGAGCTGAACCTGCTCAGCTTTGTAACCGGGCAATCCAACATCGAACTGGACTTTGACCGTTCGGTGCCCCCTGTGCTGCATCCGCGCGTCACCAGCCTGCCCGAGATTCCGGTCCGTATGTCAGCCGTGGAAAAACTGAAGGATTCGCTGGGCCAGATTCCCATAACGGAAATCAGCCACCATGCGGATGCCGCCCTGCTCTCCGTCACCCAGCTCAGCGACAGCCTGAACCGTGAACTACCGCCTCTTCTGTCCAGCGCCAGACAGGCCATCGAACTCTCGCATGAAATGCTGAAAACCACGACCGGGACCATAAAAGACCTGCAAACCAAGCTGGACGTGACCCTGGGCAAAGTGGACCAGTTGATGGAAACGGGAAACGCGCAGCTTAACACCCGTGGAGCGGACCTGCACGCCACGCTGGCCGCAGCCACCAAAACGCTGGATTCGTTGCAGGATATTCTCTCCCCCCGCTCAATCGACCGCGCCAATCTGGACGCGGCCCTGCGCGATATTGCCGCCTCTGCCGCCTTTTTGCGCGGCTTCTCGTCCGATATAGAACGCAACCCGCAACTCCTGCTGATGGGACGCCGCCCATGACCTCCGCGCCACGCCGCACCCTGCTTGCCGTTATGGCCTGCTGCCCGCTCCTGTCCCTTGCTGGCTGCGCCTCGCCTCCGCTGCGGCTGTACACGCTGGGCGTGCCATCGGACGCCAATATAGGCGAGCCGCACCTTTCCTCCCGCGCGGCCACCATTGCCATCAGCCGCGTGATCCTGCCTGATTATCTGGACTCACAGGACATCATTACCCGTCAGGGCGAGGAAATCCTGCGCAATGCGCGTGCGCGCTGGGCCACACGCCTGTCCCTTGGGGTCACGGACCTGCTGACCAACGTGCTGTCCAACAAACGCCCGTCCGAAATGATTACGGACCAGCCGCTGGCCGATGTCGCCACCATGCGTGTGCAGATTGATATTTCACGCTTTGATGTGGATACAAACGGCGTGGCCACGCTGGACGCCACATGGGTCGTACTGCCGCGCGACCCCAGCCTGCCGCTCATACGTGAGCGCACCCACCTTGTCGCAACAGGGGGTGTTGGCTCCGCAGCCGAAGTGGCCTCCCTTATGCGCGGGTTGGTGATCCAGCTGGCCGAGCGGGTAAACGCCACCATTCCCTTGGCGCGGTAAAGGAGCTTACTGCCCTGATAAGGTAGGCTCCTGTACACCGGGGAACTGACCCCCATTGGGTTCCACCCCGATGATGGATACAAACTCACGCACAAACTCGTCCCCCAGATGCGTGAGTGGAAAAGCGAGGGTGTGGGAGTGCAAAACCACCAGTTCTGGAAAATATTGGTAGTGTGAGTAGCGGTTTGCTGGCAATTTTTTGCCACCAAACGGTGCAAGCAGCAGGGATGCCGCCTGCTGCTCTGGCGTAGTCACACCTGACAGATTGCACGGAGGAGCCGGATCGTATCTGCTGGGCACGACTGGCCAGCTATCGATCATTCTCAAACATCCCTGTACTGCGCTCACATCCAGAGTCACCTCTGGGGCCAGACAATAAAAATCGCCCAGAAGACCAGACAGATGCTCACCAGCCCAGTGCCTTATCCTGTATTCAAAGCCACCGAACGTGTACATGTCACGCATATAAAGGATTTTTTCCTTTTTTTCTGCACTCCCAGACCAGACGAAGCCCAAAACTTCGTCAGGAATCCCCAGAAAATACACATCGGCCCCGATTAAAAGACGGTAAGCATTTTTATCGAGCAAATAAAAATCGGAAAGCATCCGTACGGTGCATATTCTATCAATTTCCGTTAAATTATTTAAAGACTTGGAAAACTCGACAGAATTATTCCAGAATTGCGGATGCATCGCATCCAGAGCCCACACCTCATATGAAAAACTGTATTTTTCAAGAAGCACTTCAAAGGATTTTTTGTAGCTCTGCGTTGTATATATAATCACTTTTAAATCTACATATGGCTGCAAAAACTTGTTCACAGTCATGAGAGAAATAACCAATTCAAAATATTTATTGCCACTAGCAATATCCGCATTGAAAAACGCAGAATATCGAACTACAAGCATATCCCGTATCCCAATTTCATTATGAAAATATCATCTGATCCAAACCAGATGACCGACCATCAAAATTCGCTATCAAAGTCCGCAAAGGCCTGAAACTCCTGATCCCGCTGTGACACCAGAGGAAACTGATCAGGCCAGTCTATGCCAGCACTATGCCATAAAATGCCATCATCATACTCCGGATTATAAAGAGAGCTGACTGCGTACAGCAATTCAGCCTGATCACTCAGAGTATAAAAACCATGCGCGCAACCAGAAGGAACAAAAACCTGCATGCGCTGCTCCCCGCTCAGGCGCAGGCAGCAATGGTGCCCATACGTCGGGGACTGACGCCGCAGGTCTAACACCACATCCAGCACCTCGCCTGACAGGCAGGTGACCAGCTTGTCGTGATCGTGAGGCGGTTTCTGAAAATGCAGGCCGCGCAGGACTCCTTTGTGCGAGGTTGTGACATACTGTTCCACAATCGGCCGGTTCATCCCCATCCGGGCAAAACAGTCCGCATGATACAGCTTTGTAAAGCTCCCCCGCTCATCCTTGCGCACAACGGGTAGAAGCATAAAAACGCCAGACAGGGCTGTTGGAATCTGATCAAACATTATGACAACAAACCTTTTATGCCATCATCAAGGTCTATCATGGGGGTCCAGCCCGGCAAAGGCACTCCCCCCTGCCAGGGCAACATGATTTCCCCTGCACGGTAAGGACGTCCACCCCACTCAATCATGAGTTTGCAGCGGGTTGCCTGCGCAACCTTCTGCGCCAGATTTTTCAGACTTATTAAATGACCAGAGGTAATACTGAACGTACCCGTCACGCCATTTTGCAACAAACGGGCCGCCTGTATGAAACCCTCACTCACATCATCCACATGGACCAGATCCAGACATTGTTCGCCAGGCGACATTTCCAGCTTCTGGCCAGACAAAGCTGCATTTATAAGAAGAGACAGCACTTTTCCACGCAAGTCAGACGGACCATAGGTGTCACACAGCGTCAGTGTTGTCGCCTGAAACTGGTAGGCCGTTTGATAAAAACGCAAAATCTGATCAAATGCCTGTTTTGTCGCCGCGTAAAAGGATGCTGCTTCGTTTGCCAAGGGGCCGACATGAACCCAGGTCGTGCTCGTATTGATGAACCTGCTGCACCCCGCCTCGCGCATGGCCTCCAAAACCAGAGATGGAAACTCAATATTGCTGCGTACCAACGCAGGGATGTCGTCCATAACATGCCGGGCCAGAAAATGTGTGGCCAGATGAAACACAATATCAGGGTTACTCTGTTTGAGCAAGTCACATAACGAACCAGAGTGGCCATTCCATACTCTTGGCGTCACAGCCGGATCAAGCCTACTGCAATCAGATGTTGGCCTAACCAGAGCATCAACCTCCCACCCCAGCGCAACAAGCTTGCGCTGCAGGTGGTGACCAACAAAACCTGTTCCACCTGTCAGGAGAATTTTCATGCCTGTTCTGGACCCGATATGTTGGCCCTGGCAAAAACAATCCGATCCTTACGCATGAACTGCACGGCGTCTTCGGTCGTAGTCGCAGCGCGCCAGGCGACTGTTGCGTTCAGGGCCTGCTCCAGCAAACCGGAGGGACGCCAACCAACGAGACGGGCAATCTGCGCAGAGTCCAGATGCAACAGGCCCGCTTCGTGGAGCATTACGGCTGGTGGCCGCACTTCCCACCGTGCGCCGTGTCCCCAAGCCTGTGCAAGCATTTTTACAATCTGCTCTACAGACACAATATCTTCCACACGGGGACCAACATTCCATGCCCTTGCATATAAAGCCCCCTCCTCCAGCATAGCCCGCACGATCATAAGATAGGCCGCAAGCGGCTCTGCCACATGTTGCCATGGCCGCTCGGCATGAGGCGAGCGTATGACCAGTGTCTCTCCTGCCGAAAAAGCCTTTATGGCATCAGGCAGCAACCGGTCTTCACTCCAGTCCCCCCCTCCGAACACATTACCCGCCCGGGCCGAGGCAACCAGTGGTCCATGAGGATAAGAGCTACGCCATGCATTTGTTACAATTTCCGTGCAGGCTTTACTGGCACTGTATGGGTCATGCCCACCAAGTGCATCATTCTCCCGGTAGCCATATGACCATTCACGATTGTCATAGCATTTGTCGGACGAGATAATGAGCACGGCCTTAACGGTTGTCTGCTGCCTTGCCGCCTCCAATATGTTCGCCGTCCCCATGACATTGGTAGAAAACGTTTCCAGGGGCTGCTGGTAAGAACGACGCACCAGAGGCTGTGCCGCCAGATGGATCACCACCTCTGGAGCAGAGGACGCCAGAGCAGACTGGACATCTCCCAGATTACGGATATCGCCAATGATATGACGACAAACCTTATCCAACTGCGCCAACCCGAACAAATTTGGCTGTGTTTCGGGCGCAAGGGCATAACCGGTTACCTGAGCCCCCAGATCGACCAGCCATTGCGTCAGCCAGCTCCCTTTGAAGCCCGTATGCCCGGTCACAAAAACCTTGCGTCCGGACCAGAACCGTTTGTCTACGGCAAAACGGCTTACCATATTTTCCATGGTGCCACCTGACGGTCCCACAAATCTTCCAGCAGGCGTTTGTCACGCAAGGTATCCATTGGCTGCCAGAAACCAGAGTGATGGAACGCCTCTAACTGACCATCTCTGGCAAGATGTTCCATGGGTCCCTTCTCCCACAGAACGTCATCTCCATCGATATAATCAAGAACAGAAGGATCAAGCACAAAAAAACCGCCGTTTATCAGATTTTTTGTATTGTCAGTTTTTTCAGAAAATCTTTTTACCGCGCTACCCTCAACTTCCATAAGACCAAAACGCCCGGGAGGCACAACGCAGGTAACCGTGGCCTTTTTTTTATTTTCTTTGTGAAAATCAATAGATTTTCGAATATCTACATTCCCCACACCATCACCGTAGGTCATGCAAAAAGGGCCATCCTGTAAAAAACGGCTGACCCGTTTGAGTCGCCCGCCCGTTTGGGTATTCAATCCCGTGTCCACCAGCGTAATGCGCCAAGGCTCGACATCCCCCTTTTGGTACTCGATTGTACCATTGGAGAGGTCAACCACCATATCGCTCAGATGCATGAAGTAATTGGCATAGAATTCCTTGATAAGGTGCCCTTTATATCCAAGACAGACCACAAAATCATTCAGGCCATAAGCACTGTATATCTTCATGATATGCCACAGGATCGGGCGCCCTCCGATCTGCACCATCGGCTTGGGAATACTATCGGTTTCTTCACTCAGGCGCGAACCAAACCCACCGGCAAGTATGACTGTTTTCATCGTAATTCCCTACGCGTCACGTCTAGCAAGGTCTCAACCATGTATGCGCGCTCCTGTGCCCCGATACCTGGCCACACACCAATCCAGAAGCTGTCCTTCATAATTTTATCCGTCCGCTCCAGAGAGCCGGAGACACGATAATCCACTCTTTGAAAAGCCGGTTGTCTGGTCAGATTACCTGCAAATAACAGGCGGGTTCCAACCTTGCGCTCTTCCAGCCCTTTTGTCACCGCACGGCGGTCCAGACTGACGCCATCACGTATGGTCAGCAAAAACCCGAACCAGCTTGGGTCCGAACCGGGTGTTGCCTCTGGCAGAATGTAATAATCCTCCAGACCGGCGGCCTTGATCATCTGTGTTAATGCGGCAAAGTTTTCCCGCCGTTTCTGCACAAAACCGTCAACCTTGCGCAACTGGCTGACACCCAGCGCAGCCTGCATGTCCGTCATTTTCATATTGTAGCCAATATGAGAGTAGATATACTTATGATCATACCCTGCTGGCAGTTCACCCATTTTCCAGTCGAACCGTTTATGGCAGCTATCGGACACACCGGGGGGACACCAGCAGTCACGCCCCCAGTCACGAAAAGATTCCACAAGAGTAGCCAAAGATTTACGACTGGTGAGAACCGCGCCACCTTCGCCCGTGGTAATATGGTGGGCCGGATAAAAAGAAAGCGTCGCCAGATCCCCCCATTGCCCCACACCTTTCCCGTTAAATGTGCTGCCCAGAGCATCACAGCAGTCTTCTACCAGATAAAGGTTATGCATGCGGCAGAAATCAGTCACCGCCTGCAAGTCAAACGGGTTGCCCAAGGTATGGGCCAGCATGATGGCACGGGTTTTGGGTGTGAGCGCCGCCTCCAGTAAAGACACGTCGATATTGGCCGTTGGCAGATCCACATCCACAAAAACCGGCACACAGCCATTTTGGACAATGGGTGTGACCGTAGTGGGGAAACCAGCCGCAACCGTAATCACCTCATCACCGGGCTGAATACGACGCTCCTGCAATTTCCATGACGTTAAAGATGAAAACGCCAGAAGATTTGCTGCCGACCCAGAAACAGTCAGTCTGGCATGTTTAATACCTGTTTTAAGAGCCAGCTCTTTTTCAAATTCATCACCATAACGCCCGGTCGTCAGCCACATATCCAGAGAGGCATCAACCAGAGACCTCAAATCGTCAGAATCCACGACCTTGCCGCTACACGGGATGAATGTTTCCCCCGGAACAAACGCCTTGGCCGGAGTGGAGTCATAATAAGCTGCGGCAGCATCCAGAACATCGTTGCGAGTATAAACAACCATCAAAACCTCACGCCAGAAAAAAGCTGGTTAAATCACGCATTCCCCACTCAACCGAGTGGGACAGCCCCATAATCCCGTAATTCTTTACCTGTACCGAACAGAGCTACGAGTTTTTGTTCATCCTGCGTCGGTGTCAGGCCCGCATAATCGCTCCCTACCGGACGAGTATGGTATGCAACCGCGCTATCAATGATGGCAATCCTGTTTCTGGGGTAACCCAGAATAGACGGCCAGACCCAATCCAGCCCCCAACCACTCCGGGAAAGACCAAAGCTGGGCAGGCACTCCCGCAGGGCTTCACGCGAGAACAGGGGGGTCATGACTTCCACAAACGATGTGTAGCGCAGCACATTCCCCATACGCTGCAAAGTCAGGTCATGGGAATATTGTGAGCGGGGCGTATTGGCTGGCAAGGCCGGTTGCGCCAACTCCAGCTTGTATTCCGCCATGATCGCAAAACACCGATTGATATCGGCACCGGTCATTGCCAAATCATCATCAGGCATCATCACATAATCATAATGCCAAAAAGCGCTATCTTCTCCCAGCAACGCAGCAATGGCAGGCCATTTACGCTCCTTGTTCTGCAAGATGGCATATTCGCAACCATCAAGTCTGGAAAACTCGCTTTCAGTTCCGTAATAACTGACGCATAGATCCCACGTCCTTTCCTCCGGGGCCAGACCCTCCAGCCACTGCGGGTGCAAGGAGGACGGACCAGCCCGCACAATAACCAGATTGCGCCTTTGCGGCATTTTACCGCACACCGATGGAAAAACAGGGAATGGAAGAGGAAAATCCATTATGGGCACAAGGGTTTCCCCTCCACCCTCACTTTTATACCCACCGGATTGAAGATAAAAACGCAACCAAGGTACGCCCTGCGCATCCTTAAAGAGCAGATCCCTGCCCTGCCTGTGCCATGAGCACCCGCTCAGCTTTTCCGGCAAGCCGCCAAGCCGCCCGTCTGGCAACAGACCGATACGGGGCACCATCACCTGCCCATCCCCGTTCATGCACCGCCATAAGGAGTGCGTCACCAGCGCATCTTCATCCAACGTTTTTTCTTCGGGAAAAAGCGGCACAACCTGCGGGTCACATGGCATGTCCCTGGTCTGCACGGTGCTGTTTTCCACATCATGCAACGAAACCACAACAGGTGGAAAGCAGACATAGGCGTTCATCTGCCCATAATAATCCGCCATCATGTCATCAATACCAGTATTGATTTTCTGATGACTTAACCCGGGATAAACAACAGACATAGGCCGGAGCGGCACAACCTGCTCAAGCAGCCGCTTTGCCCCACGGGGCGAAATGGAATAGCACATGGTGCCGTGGCACCGCAGGAGCGTTTCAAGCCGGGGAGCCACTCTGGCACGGCGGAACTCCGGAAGGTGGCTCAACACCAGATCATGGTACATCGTCCCGGTAAACGGGGTCACGCCGGGTATTAACTGGAATGTAACATAAGCGTCCGTATTGAACCCCCAGTGCACCAGTTCCCAGTCATCGGGCAGGTCCGCGAGCAGCTTTTCCTGTATCTCACGGAAATCTTCTCTCAGAATGGCGTCATCTTCTGCGATGGTCGCAGCTTCCTGACGCTGCACGACATCCGTCCACAACGACATGTGTGAAAGCGCGCAGCCAACAGCGCCGTCCGTATACAGCAGATCAGGTTGCATAACCCCCTGATTGATAAGCCATGCCCGGTCAACCTGCCTGCCATCCACGGCAATGCGCTGGGAAAAATACGTACATTCTGGATTATTCTGACGGAATATAGCCAAGCGTTCCGGGTCTCTGGCCAAATTAAGGACATGGTAACGCACGTTCTACCGCTCCAATCAGTTTATCCGATGATAACTATACCCCCCCATGGAGCTTGAATAGCCTAAGAGGCACATGAGGAAACGCCATTAGAACATACGCTATCACGAATATAGCCAACCACACACCATTGAGTAGGTGCGCGCCAGCCGTTAAACTGCTAACAGTGTGACTGATTAACCATTCCGGAGCCCACCAGACATGAGCGAGACTGTAACCGGCGCAAGAGAAGCAGATGCTGCCGCAGCAGTTCCCAGAGCAGACGCCCCCAAATCCAAGCGGAAACTGATGATGGCGGGCGCTGCCGGTCTTGTTCTTCTTATTGGCGGTGGAGTGTACTGGGAAAAGGACAAGATCTTTACCTCCAAGCTCAAGCAGAACGTGGGCAGCAAGGCCGAGGCCGCCATGCATCCGCCGGTTCTGGTGGGTATTCCGCCCATGGTCTCCAACCTCGACACATCCGGTGGTCATCCAGTTTACGTCAAGCTGACCGCCAAGGTGGAAGTCAGCGGTGTGCCCAACGAGGCCGCACTACAGGACCGGATTGCGGAAATTCAGGATGTGTTCCAGACCTACCTGCATGAAACACGCCCGCAGGATATTCGGGGGAACGGCATTTACAGGCTGCGCGAAGCCATTCTGCGCCGCCTGCGCGCGCAACTTGCCCCGGTACAGGTGACAAACCTGTATCTTGTTGAATTCCTTGTCCAGTAAAGCTCTCCGGCTTCTGACACCCGTTCAAACCGACACCTCTCAGGAACCGTAGCGACAAACCACATGCAGGATGTAGACGACACAGCATCAGGGCCCGGGAACCAGCCCGAAGCAGACGCCGCACCGGACGCCCCGCAGACGGAAGAGGCGCAGGACGGCGCACAGGAGCGCACTCCCGATGCCGCAGCCAGTACGGCCGGGCGAACGGACCCCGCGCAGGAGCAGGACACCGCAGACACAGCGGCCCCCCCGCAGGACGATGCTCCCGCCCATGATGCACAGGACGCCCACGCAGAACAGGGTGAACAGGGTGAGCACGAAGCCACCCCCGAGGAAGACCCGTTTGGCAGCCACCTGCTGGACCAGTCTGAAATCGACAACCTGCTCGGCCACACCTTTGGCGGGTTTGAAGAGCCGGAAGAAACCGGCATGGAGCGCGTTATCAAGGCCGGGTTCGTGGCCTATGAACGCCTGCCCATGCTGGAAATCGTTTTTGACCGGCTTGTACGCATCCTCTCGGCCACGTTACGTAACTTCACCAATGATAACGTCGAAATAACCATCGAAGGCATTCGCTCCCTGCGCTTTGGGGACTACATGGGGGCGGTTCCCTCCTCTTCCATGTTTGCCGTGTTCAAGGCCGTGCAGTGGGACAATTACGGTCTGGTCGTTGTGGATTCGGCCATGTCCTATTCCATTATCGACATTCTGATGGGTGGCCCGCGCGGGGTTGGGCATGCAGGGGTGGAAACACGCCCCCATACCGCCATTGAACGCGCGCTGATTGAAAAGCTGATCACCCTTACACTCAACGACCTGTCCATTGCGTTCAACCCGGTCTGCGACGTGGACCTTACGTTTGAGCGGCTGGAAGTCAGCTCCCGCTTTGCCGCCATTGCCCGCGCCTCCAACGCCGTGGTGCTGGCCAAACTCCATATTGATATGGAGGACCGCACCGGCAACATGGACCTGATTATCCCCTACGCGACGCTGGAACCGGTGCGCGACCAGTTGTCGCAGCAGTTCATGGGGGAAAAATTCGGCCGCGACTCCATCTGGGAAGACCATCTGTTTTCCGAAATTCTGGAAACCGATGCTCAGGTTTCCGCTGTGTTTGATGAAAAGATCGTGCCACTCTCCGAGGTGCTCAACCTCAAGATCGGCTCACTCATGACCTTCCCGCACAAGCAGGGCGCGCCCTTCCCCATTCGCCTGCAATGTGGGCAGACCCCGCTGTTTGATGGCCGTCTGGGCAAGCTGGGCAACAAGAACGCGGTCAAAATCGAACGCAGGCTGGTACCGCCTCAGGACCACCACCTGCCTCCTCCCCTTGGCGTGCTCCCACAGCCACCCCATCCACCCGCAGCAAACCCAACGCCGGTTCAGGCTGAAGGATCTCCTGAATAATGTTCACACAGATTCAGATGATCATTGAGATCACGCTCTCTGTCTTTCTGTTCCTTGGTATTATCTACAGTTTTTACCTTGGGCGGGTTCTGGGCAACCTCAAGCGCGACCGGACCAGCCTGCTGGAACTGGTGGACAAGCTCGAAAACAGCGTTAACCAGGCCGAAGAAGGCGTGGACAAGCTGCGCGTGGCGGGAGAGGTCAGTGGTCGCCCCCTGAGCCGCATGATCGAACAGGCCAAGATAACCGGTAACGAACTGGACGACATGGCCACCAAGGCCGATTCGGTCGCCGACCGGCTGGACTCGGTTCTCACTCAGGTGCCCTCGCAGGAGAAGCGGATGGAAAGCCTGATCGAACAGGCCGAAACCGCACGTCTGGCCATAGAAGAAACACTGGAAAAACTGCAACAGGCCAGCCAGACCGCCCAGCGGACCGCGCAGGACCTTGTGCAGTCCGCGCAGGAGAGTGCAACCGCTGCACAGGACGCCATCGCCAAGGCGGTGGCGCAGCAGTCATCCACCCGGCAGGACCGGCCAGCCCCCACCCAGTTTGCCGACACGCTGGACATGCCAATGCCTGCAACCCTGACCAAGGAGCGGCCTTACCTGCGCGCCCTTGGCAAAAATCCCACCACCCCACCCGAGCGCGAAAGTGCGTAACGGTTAAGCCACATCTTAACGGATCAGCCGGACAGACCGCCCGATTCCAGCCAGAGCCTCCTCCTGTCATGGGAGGGGGCTTTTTTAATGCCGCACAGAAAAATGGCGGATAACTGCCATTTTTTACCTTTCCCTGCTTTTTTCGGGCGGTGTTCTGGCCCGCTGGCGGCTTTTTTTACCCCCCTCTCAAAAAAAAATGATCGCGTTAACCTTCTCTTAGCCGTTCGAGGGTTTATTCAAGCTTGAACACGGGCACCATGCCCGCTCGAAATGGAGATCACAACGTGAGCCTTTCTATTAACACCAACACCTCTGCCATGGTTGCTCTGGAAACGCTGAACGCGACCCAGACCCAGCTGAGCGCCACCGAAAACGCAGTTTCCACCGGCAAGAAAGTTGCAAATGCTTCCGACAGCCCGGCTGCTTTCGGTATTGCCTCGCAGATGAACGGCAACATTGCCGGTCAGGGTGCCGTGAATGACGGCCTGTCCTTCGCTTCCACCGTTGTCAGCTCCACCAACAGCGCCGCCAACCAGATCCTTTCCGTTCTGGCAGAAGTTCAGGCTGCTGTGACCACCATGGGCAACAACCAGGGCAGCACCACGTCCCTCGCTCAGATCAACACCGAAATCACGGGTTACCTGAAGCAGATCGACACCATTGCAACCAACGCCACCACCAACGGCGTGAACCTGCTGGTCAGCTCCGCCAGCGCATCCACCTCTGGTTCCTTCAACGGCATCACCGCTGCCAGCGTTGTTTACGTAACCGGTCTGCAGGGCAGCACGGCAACCATCAACAACCTGTTCAACATCATCAGCAGCAGTGGCATCACCTCCACAAGCTCCGGCTCCCTGACCGAAGCTCTGGGCCTGTCCAGCTCGCTTGACGGCGACAGCCTGGCAAGCAACAACGCCTTCCTCACCACCACTGGCAGCTTTGCTAGCGGCGTCACCCTGACCTCGGCCATTGCCGCTGTTCAGAAAGCCATCACGGCGATGACCAACGTGACCTCTGAACTGGGTCAGAACACCAAGAACATCGCCAACATGACCACATTCGGTCAGACGGTTTCCGACAACCTGACGGCTGGTGTTGGCGCACTGACCGATGCTGACATGTCCGCAGAAAGCGCAAAGCTGACCTCCCTGCAGACCAAGCAGTCCCTGGCAATCAAGTCCCTCTCGATCGCCAACGGCCAGTCCCAGAACATCCTGTCCCTGTTCCAGTAGTAAGACGCAGGCTGAACACCTATCAGGTTCAGCCAACCTTACTGAGACAGTTGACGAAAAATGCCCTCGGCGAAAGCCGGGGGTATTTTTTTGCCCATATTGCAACGCTCCGGCCTTTGACCTGACCCGTAAGACACGCAGGCCAGTCTGGCCCTCCGGTATGTGGAAACACCTGCACCGTTGGCGACACAGGCCACTCTTCCCGATAAAAAACGCGCATGACCACCCTTCTGCCAGAGCAGACAGTGCACCACGCATGCAGAGACACTTGCTGGACTCACTGCTCAAGGCAGCAAAGCGGGCCGAAAGGGGACCCGGTTATGGGTCACACCTCTCCAGCCAACGCATCAGGGGGCTGCTTGCGCCGCCACCCTGTTGCGCAACATGGCATAAAATGCCGAAAAGATTTTGTGCATCTGGGGAATTTTGTAGGGAAAAACGGCCTGATCGTCGCAGGCATGAATGATCAGCGCGTTGGAGAGTTCAAACACCAGCAGTTTGCCATCTCTGGTTTCGGCACAGTCAAAGCCAAAATAGTCCAGCTTGACCGCATCATAAATACCGTTCAGGGCCGCAGCATGCCGCTGGCCAAACTCCTGATCAAAATGGAGCATGGCGTGGGCTTCTTCCCCACGGCGGGCGGCAAACTCCTTCATTTCCCTGTAGGGGTAGTGCACCATCCAGTGGGTGGAAATACCCATATGTGCCAGATAGGCTTTGCCCTCCACCATCACCACGCGATATTTGCGGTAAAGCTGGTCGTCCGATGCGTAATTGACGAAATTGGCGACAAAAAACAGCTCTGCCCCAACATCCGTCAGATAGGCGGCAAGGTCCTGCGGCTGGTCTATCCGGCGCAGGCCAATACCGCCATGCAGCCCAAGGGGGCGCACAATAAACGGGTAAGCCAGATTAAGGCCCAGAGAATCCAGCGTATCACGCCCGGTGCTTAACCGCTCCAGTGTGGCGCGTTCGACCCGGTATGTCTGTGCCATGTGCAAGCCCGGCACGGTGTGCAGCAGGTCAAACGCCGCAGAGCGGGAAAGCTGGGGAATATACTGAGGTCTGTTGAGCACCGGCACCGGGCTGTGTGCCAGCACCTGTGCCAGTTGCTCCAATACGGGGGTATGGGTGTCCCCCTCGCCGACCGCGACAAACACAAGGTCATGCGGGGGGAGTGTCTGCGGCCATGCCAGACCGGGGCCAACATACACCACATCCATATGAACGGGCGCATTTTCCAGAATACATTCTATGGGGGTGTTGGCGGTCAGGTCTCCGGGGGTTTTAACCACCAGCAGGCGCAGGGCGTCCCCACCTGCATGGGTGAGGGTGAAGACCTGCTGTACCCTGAGAGCTTCGGTCAAAAACGCCTCGGCCTGCTCTGGCTCAAAGGTTAACTGCATGACCAGCGCCAGATCGAGCAGCGTTTGCGCTGTTGGAGCCTGTGCGGCCTTCTGGAGCAGTTCAGTCCGGTAATGCGTAATATCCTGCCCCTGCAGGGACTGCCGCAGGAGCGGGGACAAACCAGAAGCGTTCATGTTTATACTCGACTACAGCCGGGGACAGAACCAATACAATGTGCCACAGGCCATAGACGTGCAAAGCACTGGAATAGACAAAACACTCAGATATTCTACTGACCGGCTTTATTTCATCAGATTGATGGTACGCGTCAGCATGGAGCGGGTGATCTGCATGGTGTTCAGATTCGCTTCGTACGAATGCTGGGCATCATGCGTATCCATAATCTCGACCATGGTGTTCACGTTCGGCACCTTCACGTACCCTTTGGCGTCTGCCGCGGGGTGAGAGGGGTCGTAGCGTGTTTCAAACGGCGTATGGTCCTGCCCGATGGACTTGACCTTAACGCTGGATGCGCCCGTGGCCTGATCCAGCGTGGTCTGGAAGGTAATGGTCTTGCGGCGGTAAGGGTCCGCACCGGGGGTGGAGCCGGTTGTATCCTTGTTGGCGAGGTTCTCGGCCGATACGCGCAGGCGTTCGGCCTGTGTGCGCATGCCATCGGCGGAAATGCCAATCGTGTTGGTAAAGTCCATCTGCTGCTTCCGTCCTTACGAACTGGTGCCCAGCGCGGTGGAGAACATGCCCATGTAACGGGTGTAAACCGTGGTGGCAAAGCGCTGCTGGTCGTTGGTATCGGCTATTTTGCCCAGCTCATCTTCCAGCCGGACCTCGTTCCCATCAATGGAGGCGGTGCCGCCCGCGGTTTTGCGCGCAAGGGCGGTATTACCCGGCCCGACCATATGCCCCGGCTCGGTCTGCACCATGGCCATGGTCATCTGGTTCTGCAACACGCCTGCAAAAGGCGTCACATCCTTGGAAACGTAACCCGGCGTATTGGCGTTGGCCACATTGCCTGCCAGAACGGACTGGCGCGACTCCAGCCATTGCAAGCGTCGCTCTGCCAATGAAAACAGGTCCGTCCCGCTATGGGTCAGCGCGGTCTGGGATGACAGTGCCTCCAGCATGAAAATGCCAGCTCCCTTGTGTTTGTGCGGTGCCGTAGGGGAGGCCAGACCTCCTCTGCTCACGGCAGTTCGTCTATAAATAGCGTTCCTTCCCCCCGATTGCCACAGATTTATTGGCCCCATCCCCTCCAGCGCCGCCCAATGCCCCATGACAGATGCCCGGCACAGCGTTATGGCATGATGCGGACAGCACAGACCACGCCTTTGCCAGAGCGAGCAGAGCATGCGCACACCCAGAATGACTGATGCAACCCTTCAGGTCGGGGCAACACTGGCCATGCTGGTCTGGAGCCTGCTGGCCCGTACCGTGCCCGCCGCTCTGGCCGGTATGTGCATTGCCCTGCTGTTCCCCCTTTCCGTGCGGGTTTGTGCCCTTGCGCTGCGCTGGCTGCCTGTGGCGGCAGGGGTGCGCCCCCCTATGGAGGCGCCGAACTCCCAACAGCAGCATGAACTGGTGGCAGGCTGCCTGCTGGCGGCGGCCTGCTCGCTCACCCTGCTGATCTACACCCCTCCCTCCATTGTTCTGGCGGACGGGGTAGCCCTCCACCTTGCCAACCTGCTGGTGCAGTTTGACCGGCGCGAAGGCTGGCTCCCCAACGCCATCCTCATGCCCATGCTGTTATGCGGGCTGCTGGCGGGGGCGGCACTTGGCCATGCGGGCAGCGCCATCGGGGGGGCCTGTGTCGGCTGGATGCTGGGGGGCGCGGGCCTGTTCGGCCTGTCCATGACCCGGCGGGGTAATTTTATGTCCGCTGCCGATCTACTCTTGCTAAGCGCATGCGGGGCATGGGTGGGACTGGGCGGGTTCTGGGCGTTTCTGTTCCTTTCGGGGATTGGGTTCTGGGCCATGCGCGGCCTGCGGCGCAACACGCACACCCCCATGGTGCAGGCGGCTGTCTGCTCCACCGCGCACCCTGTCTGGCGCTACCCTACGGCCTTGCCCTGCGCCGTTGGAATGCTGATGGTGTTTTTGCTGCGCAACAGCCCCGCCCTGCCCTACTGGGCGCAGTTCATGCTGGGCGGTTAGCACGCCGGAAGCAGACATCCCCCCTGCGGCAGCAAACCCGTGTTATCCGGTCAGGGGTCATACAGGTCGGGGCAACACTGGCCGGGTCCGCTCCAAGCGAATCCATTCTGGCTGGTCAGGGTTTGGCGGTGGCCGCAGCAGGCTTGGGTGTCGTAGCCTTACCGGGTTTTGGCCCACCGACCTGTGTGAGCAGGCGGAAGACGCGCCCGCTCTCACCATCCATGTTCCGGTCTCCCACCAGTTGACCCAGCCATGCCAGCGTCTGCGCATCCGATGCCTGAGAGGCATCAGAGGCCAGACGCAGGGCAAGTGTCTGCTGGGTAGCGCTCAGCGGACCCTGGGGCGGAATTTCCGCCTCGGCCATTTTGCGCACACTGGCTACGGCGGCGGGCCATTCCCCCCGGCTTTCATGAATACGGGCGGCCATATCCAGCGAATCGGAAAAACTATCGCCGTTCAGCAGGGCCAGAGCAGCAGTCTGGTCGCCTTTGGCCAGTGTAATGCGGGCCTGCAGGCGGCGGCGCGAAGCTTTCATGTCCTCCGGCAGGTCGGGGCTATCCGTGCGCTGGAGCACGTCGGTCGCGCTCGCAAGGTCCTTGAGCGCAATGTAGGACTCCGCCAGCCCCTGCCCCGCCAGTGCCTTGAGTTCGGGCGAATCCAGCATGGGCACGGCATCGGAGAACGCTTCCTGCGCCTCATCCGCCAGCCCAAGGCCCAGCAGCATCTTGCCGTAGGCCATCAGGATTTCGCCTTTTTTGGTGCCCGGTTGCAGGTCGGCCAGATGGGCGCGCAGCATGGCCGCACCGTGCAGGATGGAATCGCGGTCCGTATCCTTGACCACTTCGGAAGCCACGGCGGCAAGGGTCTGGAACAGCATGGGCGACAAAACAGGCTCGGACACCTGCTCGGGCGTGTCCTTGACCATATCCAGCGTGGCCAGTGCTTCGGGCCATTTGCGCGCACGCATGTAGGCATCGGCCTGCAACAGCCGCACGGTGGCCTCGCGCCCGGCAAGGCGGGCATCGGGCATTAGGCCATTAAACATTTCCGCTGCGGCAACCGGGGTCAGCTTGCCGTCGGACATGTCGAGCGAGATTTTCTGCTCCAGCGCCTTTTCCGCCACCACAGGGTCCCGATCGACCGAGAGCGCATTAAACGCATCATACGCCTGAGCGCGCCTGCCCGTACGCAGGTCGCGGAAGGCCGTAGCCAGCTTGTACGCGGAGCCTGCTGGCAGCCTGTCCAGCGCGCTCAGGTCTTCCGCCGTGCCGTAGCGGCCAATCTGCTCGGCTGCAAAGGGCAGCAGCACGCTGCGCACACTGGTCGGGTAATTATCCAGCCGGGTAAAATCCCGCGCCAGCAGGTGGGCGGCCTCGGCCTCGTGCCCGCCCTTGAAGGCAAGGTAGAGACCACGCCAGACCTGTGTTGCGCGCTGCTCGTTATCGGGCCAGGGGCCTTCAAGCAGGAACGCGCCATCCATATTGCCGCTCAGCAGTTCGGAGGCGGCAAGCAGAAAACTGACCTCCGGGCGCGCGGCCTCCTCGGGATCATCTTCCAGAGCGACGGTCAGGATTCCGCGGGCTTCCAGAAAAGCGCCAACGCCAAAGGCCGCACGGGCTTCCTCCAGCCGGGCGGCAAAGCGCTGGGCCGGGTCGGAATCCGCCGCGGCCAGCAGGGCTTTGTGCAGGCGGGCTTCGAGCTGCTCATCAGGCAGTTTTTGCAGACCCAGCCAGTCCAGATCGACCGTATTGGCGTACACGGCCACCTTGCTGTCGGGGATCTGGTTTTCACCCGATGTCAGCAACGCGCCATCGGGGGTTGCGCGCAGCCCCACATCAGGCGAATTCGCGGCCACGACCACGCCTTCGGTCGTGGGCCAGATGTCATACCCCTCCCCATGACGGAAGGAGAGAATCCCCCCGTCATCCGTGGTGGAGGTGCCCACAAACAGCTTCTGCCCGGAAGCGGGGTCCGTAATGCTGAGCACCCGGCCGGGCTTGCGCATGGGGTAGAGAATCCCCCCATCCGCCATAACCGGGTTGATCACGCGCCGGTCGCCATAAACATTGCCCGGCGGGGGCTTGTCCCCCAGCACCCAGCCTTCTGCCTGCTGGGACAAAAAGAACTCGCGCGTATCAGGCAGCTTGACCTGCAACAGGGTAGCACCCGGCAGGGTTGTCACGGTCAGGGTGGAAAAAACACCGTCCCCGCGCAAGGCGCTGGTATCCATGGGTTCGGCATTGTCCACCACAATCACAAAGCTGTCGCCACTGCGGAAGGCGGCCAGCCCCATGCGGGGGGACAGGGGAATGAGAACGCGACTGGTTGATGTGGCAGGCACATGAATGGGACCATTACCAGCTCCCGCGACACCGGAGCCGGAACCACCGGGCAGCCCTGCCTTTTGCCCCGGCTTACGGCCCTTGCCCGCTGTTTGCGGGGCAGAATCAGGCGGGGAGAGCGGCACGTCCAGCACTGTGGCTTTCCACGGTGCGGGCAGGCCCTTGAGCAGATCGGCATCCGCTGCGGTGCCGGGGTCGGCCGGAGCAGCCGTAGCACCTGCCGTGGCCGCCGCACCTGCTGCTGCGGCGGCGGCTGCCGCAGTGGCCGCGTTAAGCCCCTTGCCCTTGGGGGGCACAGCCTGAGGGATATGGGGCGCATGGGTACGCCGCGCCGCATCGGCCACGGTTGTCATGGCGGAGCAGGACAGAAGCAGGGCAAGGGGAAGAAGGCAGCGTCTCATGCAAACGGATCTGCTGAAATACACGTCTGGTTAATCCTGAACGAACAATGGCCCCGCCGCGAGGCGGGGCTCTTCTGTGCATATGACAGCAGGTGCAGGAGAACTGTAGCTGCCGACCTGCCAGCCAGAGCAGTCAACACGAACCTGTCAGTCATGCAGGACCAGAACGGACACTGCCGCTGCTGCGCACTCATCAATCCCCTGAAGCATCATGCGTTAAATCTGGAGAGCCTGTCCCGGCTGGTTGCCTGCTGGGGTCGGGACAGGCCCGAACCCAACGCGCGATCAGGCCAGAAGGTTGATAAAGCTGGCCGAGCCGGAATGTTTGTTATGCGTATTGCCCGAGGGCACAACCTGCCCCGTTGCGTCGAACTGCATGGAGGAGGAAGACCCGTCCTGACTGGTGGACGCAACCTTGAGCGCACTGGAGGCAATATGCTCGGGCTGGACCGAGCGATGGGCCCCCTGAGCCATGTTGGCCGTGGCCGTGCGCATGCTGGAGGCAAGATGGGCGGCAACCGTGGTATCTGCCATGTGTACGGAACCTCATTCAGGGCTTACGGGAAACACGAGAGCCGGTATGCCGCACCGCAGCGCCACATGCAAACCGGAAGAAAAAATCTTGCGCTCAGACTATGGGATGGTCTTGCCTTAGCCAAGGTGTTTTTTGGAGTCTGCCCTTGCACAACCCTCAATGCACCCCAAATACCCGACCAGCACCGTGCCCCGGCCTGCCAGACAGAGTTGATCCACCGCAGTTCCCTGCGGCATCAGGCACATGCATTCGACAGAACCGATAGACGGAAAAAAACATGCGCCTGTTGTGTATCGGAGACACCTCGACCCAGGGGGATATCCGTCCCTACCGAGGTCTGGCGGAAGCGGCGGTGGAGGGGGCGCTGTCCCTGACCATGTCCGGCCCGGAAGGGGTGGTGGAAACCCTGCGCCGCTCGCAGTACGATATTGCGGTTATCCAGCAGGCCCGGCCCGATACGCGCCTGCTGCGCCACATCCGCAACTCCCGCATTCCCACCCCGGTCATCATGATCGTGCGCACGTCCACCCCGCAGGAAGTAGCGGAAACCCTGTCCATTGGCGCGGATGACTGCGTGAGTGCCGCCATAGAACCGGTGGAGCTGCTTGCCCGCCTGCGCGCCATTGTGCGCCGCACCGGCGGGCATGACAGCCTGAGCCTGCATATCGGCCGCATGGTCGTGGACGTGGACTGCAGGCAGGTCCGGATAGATGACCGCCCCCTCCCCTTAACCCCGCGTGAGTATGACGTGGTGGAACTGCTGACCCTGCGCAAGACACAGGTGCTCAGCAAGGAAGCCCTGCTGGACAACCTGTATGCAGGTCAGGAGGAACCACACGCCAAGATCATTGATGTGATGGTCTGCAAGATCCGCAAGAAACTGCGCGATTTTGGTATTATCGACCCGTTTATAACCCAGTGGGGCATTGGCTACAGGCTGAACGAACAGGCGTTCATCCCCCTTGGCGCGCGCATGAACGCGCACAGCGCCACCCCTGCCTCGCGCGAGACAAGTCTGCCAGTGACACGCGGCATCAACGTGATTTCCCCCACCACCAAAATGGACGTGCTCTAATCCGCAAGGACCGGGCGGGCGGGCATAAAAGCCACTGGCCTTGCGGGGGCCAAATGGATTAGACTAGCCTTTATGTTCCAGACCACTCTCATGGCGGCAGGCGGCATGCCCCCTCCGCGCCAGACAGGGCCACTATGACCAGCGATCTCACCACACGCAGCCTCGACGCGCTCAACGCCTACGGACAGACCCAGAAGAGCATGCAGTCCGCAACGGACGGGCAGGGCACGGGTTCCACAGGGGGAGCCGATATTGTTTCCGGCTTTACGTCCGCGCTGGACAACGCACTCCACGGTGCCATCCAGACCGGCAAAACGGCAGAAACCCAGACTGCGGCCGGTCTGTCCGGTCAGGGCAACATGAGCGATATCGCCACCTCGGTCGAAGAAGCCAAACTGACCCTGCAAACCGTAACCACCGTGCGCGACCGTATGGTGCAGGCCTATCAGGACGTCATGAAAATGTCGATCTAAGACCGCCCCATGCATAATACGGTCGATATCCACGACATCCTGCGCCAGACACTGTTTGTGGCGGTCAAGCTGGGAGCCCCCTCCCTGCTGGCCTCGCTGGTGGCGGGTGTTCTGGTATCGCTCTTTCAGGCCATGACGCAGGTAAACGAAGCCACACTTTCCTTCGTGCCCAAGTTCGTGGCCGCCATGGCCGCCCTGCTGCTGACCGGCTCCTACATGGCCTCTACCCTGAACACCTATGCCCGCACCATTTTTGATCAGGTCATTATGGTTGGCGGGTCATGACCGGTTCCCACACCCCGTCGTGGGCATGACCGACTACCTGCTGTTCCCCGGCGGGTCCATTCAGGTGCTGGCCGCCATGTTCCTGCTGGTGCTGTGCCGGGTCAGCGCGCTGGTCATGGCCTCCCCCGGACTGGGGGAGAGCACATCCCCCATGATCGTCCGCGCAGGCATTGCGCTGTGCATTACCTTTGCCATCCTGCCCCTTGAGCAGAACGCGCTCAAGGATGTCTCGGGGCAGGCGCTGCATATGCCAGCCCGCGCCATTGCCATTATTGCGGGCGAACTGCTGTACGGTATTTTCATTGGCTGGCTGGCGCGGCTCGTCTCGCTCGCACTGGGCATTTCCATGCAGTTCGTGGCCATTTTTACCGGCCTTGCCAGCGTGCTCCAGCCCGACCCGGAACTGGGTGCCGGCAGCACCGCCATCAGCCATATGGCCTCTTTTCTGGTCCCGGTTATTTTTCTGTCCACGGGGTTGTATGCGCTGCCACTGACCGCCATTACCGGCTCCTATAGCGTGTTCCCTCCCGGCCATGTTCCCATGGTGGGGGATATGGCGCGCAGTGTTACGCAGGTTACGTCCCAGACCTTTATGCTGGCCTTCCAGCTTTCGGCCCCGTTTGTGCTGATCGGCACGCTGTGGCCTGCCATGCTGGGGGTGCTCAACCGGCTTATGCCGTCCATTCAGGTCTATTCCATGGCCATGCCCGCCCAGTTGCTGGGGGGTGTGCTGCTGCTGGCCATTCTTATTCAGGTCATGAGTGGTGTGTGGCAGGAACGGGCGGGCGACATGCTGCTGGGCCTGCCCGGCATTGGCGCCACCCCCGCGCACCCCTAGGAGCAAGCGCGCATGGCCGATGACAGTTCAGGCGAAAAGAGTCAGGCCCCAACCGGAAAACGGCTGGAAAACGCACGTGAGGAAGGCAATATTGCCCAATCGCGCGAGGTACAGCTCCTGATTGTTCTGAGCGGCTTCCTGATTGTTTTTACCACCAGCACCGGCCTGTCCGCCTACAGGTTTACCAGGCACATGTATGGGCTCATGGCCCATTTTGACAGTATTCCCTTCGACCGTGCCTCCCTCTACCGCGCATCCGTACAGGCATCGCTGGAAGGAGTCTGGCTGGCAGCCCCTCTGGTGGGTACGGCACTGCTGGTCACGCTGGCTTTTGGCGTGGTCCAGAGCGGATTCCTGTTCCGCCCGCAGGCCATCATGCCCGACATTACGCGCCTGTCCCCCGCCAAGGGGATCTCGCGGATATTCAGCAAGAACAATCTGGTGGAAACCGCCAAAAGCCTGATCAAGCTGGTGGTGTTTGGCTGCGTCCTGTTCGGGGTCGCCAAGGAGACCCTGCGCGTGGCTCCCGTTTCCGAGCGGTGGAGTGTGCGGCACCTAACGTCCGAACTTATCTCGTGGTTTGTGTACGCGACACTGGTGGTGCTGGTGGTGCAGGCCGTCATAGCCGTGCTCGATGATGTGTGGACACGCTGGAACCGGCTACAGAAACTGCGCATGAGCTTTCAGGAAATCAAAGACGAAACCAAGGAAATGGACGGGGACCCCAAGGTAAAGGCCCGCCAGCGACAGATGCGCATGCGCCGCCGCCGCCGTATGGTGCAGGCGGTCAGGGACGAAGCCACCGTGGTCATTACCAACCCGACCCACTACGCCGTGGCCCTGCAATACGAAAACGGGGTGCATACCGCGCCTAAAATTGTCGCCAAAGGCACGGATGAACTGGCCGCGCGTATGCGTGAGGCGGCAGAGGAGGCCCGCATTCCTATTGTCCCCAACCCGCCTTTGGCGCGCGCGCTGTACACCCTGCCGCTGGATTCGGAAATTCCGGCCGAATACTTCCAGCCCGTCGCCACCATTATTGCTTATGTCATGAAGCTCAAAACCCCCGGTGCGCGGGCTGTGACACCACCCCCGCAACAACCCCCACCCCCACGCCGCTAACAGCCGGAAAACGGCGGTTTACAGTTCTTTCACGCAGGAAAAACTTGCGTTTCGTGCCCTACATGCTACTCAGTTGGGTAACTCAGGCGCAGGTCGTGTGGTCAGGCGTGTTGTTGCCCCGGAACCTGCTAGCCATCAACCCAGTGGCTGAAGCGTGTGCCCAACCGGCACAGACAGCCAGCGTAAGATAACTGCGCATCCACAAGGCAGGGACGACACATGTCTATTTTCAACTCCCTTACCACGGCTGTCAGCGGGATTAACGCTCAGGCCACCGCGTTTACCAACCTCAGCAACAACATCGCCAACAGCCAGACGGTCGGCTACAAGGCCGACACCACCGCGTTTCAGGACTTTGTGGCTGGTGCGGGCTCCACGTCCGGGTCGTTTGCACAGGGTGTGGCCAACTCCGTGGCCGCCGTAACCGTGCAGCACGTCAACTCCCAGGGGACCGCGGCCTCCAGCACGGACGGACTGGCCATGTCCATTTCCGGCAACGGGCTGTTCAACGTTTCCAAAAAGACCGGGGCCGTCACTTCGGCTGGCGCTGACTTTGCGCCCGAACAGTACTACACCCGTAACGGTGAGTTCTATGAAGACAAGGACGGCTACCTGCAGAACACCAGCGGTTATTACCTTGATGGCTACATGGTGGACCCCACGACCGGCGCGCTGAACACATCCAGCGTAACCCAGATCAATGTCGCCAATGTAACGTTCCGGCCTACGCAGACCACAACGCTGACAGCAACAGGCACCCTGTCCTCCGTGACCGGGGCAACCCCGGTGACAACGAACACCACTGTTTATGATGGCACCTACAATCAGGCCAACCCCAAAGCCAATACCGGGGATGTCACGCTGACGTGGACCCAGTCCTCCGCTACCGAGTGGACCGTAGCAGCCACGTCCAGCACCTCGGGCATGTCCATCACACCCACAACGGCCTATACGGTGGACTTCAATACCGATGGTTCGCTGAAATCCGTGACCGACAGCTCCGGCAACAACGTGACCTCTACCCTGAACGGGGCCACCGCCAACCTGCCGATCTCCATCACCTACCCCGATGGCAACACGCAGAATGTGAAGGTCAACATCGGCACCATTGGTGGCACAAGCGGCATGTCCCTCAGTGTCACCTCCACAACCCCCAAAACCGTCAGTGACAGCGTGACCACCGGCACGTACCAGAGTGCGAGCATCGAAAGCGATGGTTCCGTCATGGCGACGTTCGACAACGGGGACACGCAGTTGATCGGCAAGGTGGCCCTCAGCAACTTTGCCAATGTCAACGGTCTGCTGGCGCAGGATGGGCAGGCTTACACGGCCACAGCCGCCTCGGGCAGCGCCCAGACCGGGCTGGTCGGCCAGAACGCAACAGGCTCCCTGACGGTTGGCTATGTGGAATCCTCCACCACCGACCTGACCAGCGACCTGTCCGCCCTGATCGTGGCGCAGGAAGCCTACACCGCCAACACCAAGATCGTGACCACGGCAGACCAGCTGCTTCAGGCCACCATCGCCATGAAGCAGTAAGCCGCTTTTTAAACCAAAGCGCTTCTGCACCGGCCTGCCACAAAGCAGGCCGGTTTTTTTTGTGCCCGCCTATTCGGCGGCTATCGGGTAATCAGCCGTATAATCCAGCCCGCAATCGGAGAGCACAAAATTGCTCACCAGTTCCACCATTCTGGCGGAACGCTGGCTCAGGTCCTGACAGTCAGCGGAGGCGAGTTCGCTCATGGCGGATGTTTTTTCCGTCAGATCACGCAGGGCGGCGGCCTCACGGTGTGTCCCTTTAACGCTCTGCTGCTGACCGCTCATTTCTTTGTTAATCCTGCTGATGGCGTTGTTCACCACCGCAATGCCCGCCCCTATATCTGACAGGTCCTCCACCATCTGGTTAACCGCATCTGCCCCGCTGCGGATCACCGCCTCGTTCTTTTGCGCACTGACCGCAATCTGGCGGGCGGCGTGGGATGTCTTCACCGACAGGTCCCGAATAGCCATGGCCACAACCGAAAACCCGCGCCCCATGGCCCCGGCCCGTGTGGCCTCCACATTGGCGTTAAGGGCCAGAAAATTGGTCTGGGCCGCAATGTTCTGAATAGCGCCAACCAGATCGGATATGGTTTTCCATGAGGCTTGAATATCCGCCATGGTGGCGCGCACATCGTTCATGTTGGTGCTGCCCCGTGCCGCAGCGTCCACACATTTGCGCGCGGCCTGCTCGGCGGCTACCGTCTGCCCCGAAACATCGTCCAGCGACGCTTCCAGCGTGGCCGTAGCATTGGTCAGGCGGTGGATGGAGCCAACCTGTGCCTCGTTCTGGCTGAGAATACGGGTATTGCTCTGGCTGATGGAGGAGGCCGCGTCCTCCACCTGCGTGGAAACCTCACGAATATCGGAGACCACTTCGTTCAGCCCGGTTTTAAGCCTGGCAAAGGCTGCCGCCAGCACGGGCGAGCGTTCGGCCACATCCCGCGCCAGTGTGGCACTCAGGTCGCCTTCGGCCACACGCTCAAGGGCCTGAGCAATCTGTTCCAGCGCCGAGCGCTCGGACGCGGCTTTCTGCCGTTCCTCCTCCAGCCGCGCAAGATAGATGGAAATGACCAGATCCATGTCCAGAAACGCGGCCTTGAGTATAGACCCGATCTGCTGACCCAGCTTTTCGCCCATTTCGGCCTCGGCCGCCGCACGGCCAAGGGAAAAACGCCGCCCGCCGCGCACCCCCCGCCGGATCAGACGGCGGCAGATGGCATCCAGCAGCACGGCGTAGCCATCAATATACCACCGTGGCTCCAGCCCGATGCGGGCATGGGCGTGGCCAATCCGGGTAACGTCACTAACGTAGTCCGGCCCGAACTTGCCCGATAGAATGGTTTCCCAGTGCGCCTGCTGCAAGGTGCGGGCCTTGGACGTAATGGCCTCGGTCGGGAAAAAACGGGCCAGTTCAGGCACATCCTGCACACGTTGATAAAATTCGGACAGACTCTCGTCCAGAATCTCGGCCATATCAGGGCGCATACCGGCCAGCGTTTCCCGCTCTCGCCGCTCTATGCCCATAAAAGACAGTCTGTCAGCTATTGAAGCAGGCTACCAGTGGCCAGCCCGCGCGTCCGAATTTTCCATAGTCGAGCCACCTTTTTTGGCCCCTCGACCGTTCAGAGCATGGTGCTGGTATCGAACTCCTGTCCGGAACCTGCGGATGCTTCCAAACCTTCCAGAACGGTTTCTGCAATCCCGATCAGGGGTGCGAGAGACAGATTGGTATCAAGTATGGCGCGGATGCCATAACGCTGCGCCTGAGAGGCAAGTCTTACAAACAGCTCCCTGTCCTCATAATTGGTAGCCCCTGCATCCAGCGAATTCGCCTTCATGATCATGGACCATAAACGCTGGTTCTTGGTCAGGGCCTTCAGCCGGACAGAAGGATCAGAACTGGCGGATGCCGTTTCCAACTCTTCAATCAGCAGCCTGAAGCAGGTCGCATCGGCCTGTCGGTCCGTCATGGAATACCCAGCCACATTCTGGTAGGCACGCATTGCGGGATGGATCATGATTGCACCATATTTTTAATCGGCTGTTTCCCGCCAGCAAGGGCAAAAATCAGCAATGTGTGTGTGTATCATTTATCCTACACCGGGCGTTAGAGCGTGACCAGAGCAACCTAACGGAACCTACAACCCCAAGTGTTGGCAGGAATTTATAAAAATTTTCTATATTTTTGCCGATTTCCTACCGGCTCGGACCTCCGCCTGCAACACGCCCGCGTGAGCGCATGATCCGGCACACAGCAAAAAGGCCGGGCACATATGCACCCGGCCTTTGCTTTACACACAGCCCCCTGCAAGGCAGGGCAACAGCCTAGAAGTCCGACCAGTCCCCGGCCCCGCTGCTTTCCAACTGGCGCGGAGCGGCAGGTTTGCCAGTGCCAAGGGCCGCAGGGCGACGGGGCGTGCTGGCCGGTTTGGCCAGTGCCGGACGTGCCGAACCACCACGAGGCCCGGCCAGCGCGGGACCAGCACCGGGCAGGGTGAAGTGGCCGACCACATCCACCAGATTAGCCGCCTCGCTCTTGAGGTTATGGGCAGCAGCCGCAGTCTGTTCCACCATGGCGGCGTTCTGCTGGGTTGTGGCGTCAATATGGGTCGCGGCGGTATTGACCTCGCCCAGACTGCCTACCTGCTCGCGGGCCACATTGGCGATATTGCCTACATGAGTGGTAATGGTTTCCACCTGCCCGGCCACCAGCCGGAGTTCCTTGTCCGTCTGTTCCACAAGGCGCACGCCTTCGGTCACCTGCCGGGTGGAAATCTCGATCAGGCTCCGGATATCGCGCGAGGAGGTGGAGGAACGCTGCGCCAGCGCCCGGATTTCGGTCGCAACCACGGCAAACCCGCGCCCGGCGTCACCCGCGCGGGCGGCTTCCACCCCGGCATTCAGGGCCAGCAGATTGGTCTGGAAGGCAATGTCATCAATAATACCAATAATGGCGGACATTTTGGCCGACGATGTTGCAATTTCCTGAATGGCGGACATGGCCGACAGCATGACCGTGGTAGAGCGCTGCACGGCGGCATGAGCACTCTGCGCCGCATCGCGCGCTTCCTGCGCGGCTTCGGCCTGATTATCCACACCGTTTTTAACACTGGTTATGGAGGCCGTCATCTGGCCCATGGCCGCTGCCTGCCGTTCGGTTCGCTGGGCAAAATCCTGCGAGGCTTCGGCAATTTCCATCGACCCGCCCTGAATAAGGGCAGAAGCCGCAGCCACATCAGCCATGGCTTCGGACAGGGAGGCCACGGCCTCGTTAAAATCGCGGCGCAGGGCGTCAAACTCTGGCGCAAAGGGAGATGTAAACTGGAAGGCCAGATTGCGATCCGCCAGTGTGCGCAGCCCTTTGCCCAGTTCCACGATCATGCCGTTCTGCTCAAGGGCCCGCTGCTGTGTCAGCTCACTCATGCGCTGTTGTTCATCGGCACTGTCCTGAGCAATCTTTTGCAGATCAAGCTGCCGGACCTGCGCAGTGCGGAAGGTCGTCAGCGCTCTGGCAAGACGCCCGGCGCAGTCTGACCAGTCAACATAGGGGATTTTTTCATCCAGCTTGCCTGCCGCAATACGCTCGGTCAGGGCTGTAATCGTCTCAAACGGCACGGCGGCGTGGCTGATCAGCATCCAGCGGGCCAGAAAAACCATAAGGGAACTGACGACAAACCCGCCCAGCCCCAGATAACGCTGCACAGACAGCGGCAGGTCCATTTCAGAACTGACAAGCTGCACCAGGATCTGCAAAAGCATGTAGGCCTGCAAACAGGCCATGACGATGGAAATTTTCCGTCTCAGGGGCGCTTTTTCGGTAAACCATGCCAACATATTTTTCCACCTCAATGCCAGTTACGGCATGAGGATAGCCGATTTCCCCCCAAGTTCGTCAATTTAACGTTAAGACATATGTTAAATTTAAAAAAACATTAGGTAGAAATCCGGTCTCGATGCGGCTCGGCCAGCCCCCGTACCGACCCAACCGATGTTGGTTTTACAAGGCATACGCCCCGATCCAACCCGCGCTGGTATCGGGGCAAAAAAAAGGGGCATGGCATCGCCACACCCCCATAGCACGGCCCCATCAGGCTTTATGACCCGGTTGAAGGTGTAGTCGTATTGCTGCCAGAAGAAGACGAAGAAGATGAGGAAGACTTGGACGTGTTGGACACGTTGATCAACTTGCTCATGGGGATTGTGGCCCCACCCATCTGCACCTGCATGTCGTTGGTGCCGGTCTGGATACCGGTAATGGTGCCCGTAACGGTAAAGGGCACATCGGACGTATTGCCCGCAGAATCCATGGTTTTGACCGCAACGCTGTATGCGCCGTCGGCCAGTTTGTTGCCCTTGTTGTCCGTGCCGTCCCATGTCCAAGTGTTGGTGCCGTTGCTGGCGGTAACCAGATCGTCCTTGACAATGGTGCCCGCCGAGTTGGACACGGCAATGGCCACGGTCTGCCCCGAGCTGCCATTGTAATTGAGTGTGGCCGAGCTGTTCTGCAACGGCAGGGTGGTGCTGCTTGCCGTAGCCTGCGACCCCACCAGCGCACTATCCGCACTCAGTTGCCCGCTCTCGTTCAGGGAGATGAGCGAGGAAAGCTTGGAGTTGGTCTCCACCTGCTGTTCCACCCCGGCAAACTGCACCAGTTCGCTGGTGAACGAGTCCGAGCTCATGGGGCTGCTGGGGTCCTGATGCTGGAGCTGCGTGGTCAGCAGGGTCAGGAATGTGGTGTAGTTATTGGCAAGGGAAGACAGCGCCGCCGTGCTTGACGCGGAAGACGTGGATGCGGATGACTGGCCGGACGTGGCCGCCGAACTTTTGGCCGTTGCTTCCGCTGCCGAGAGCAGGGTGTACTCGTTGGTTGTCAGTGATGTCGAGGACATGTGCCCGCTTCCTTCCTGTCTGCCTGTAACGCGCCCGGGTCAGGCGGTAATGTTAACCCCACGTCCATCATACGAGCGTGTGGCAGGAGAAGCCCCCCCATCCACCTGCGCCTGATCCGCCGCCAGCCCCTGTATGGCTGGCAGGACGCTGCCAGCCCACGCGTTCCCGCCAGAAGGCTGGTGGCCGCCCTGCCCGGCACTGGTATCCGCCCCGCCAAAAGCCCCGCCTGCCGTGCTGCCATTATCCTGCTGGCTGGCATTGTTGCCGGTGTCGCTCGCACTCACAACATCAATCTTGATCTGCCCTACGTTTACACCCGCCGCATCCAATGCTGCAACAAGCTCGTGCCGGGTGTTGGCCAGATGGTGCGCGGTTGCGGCATCCTCGCTTTGCAGGACAACGCCGGTCGTCACGCCATCACTCCCCTGCACGCGCACATGGACGGGGGTGGAATCGGCGGTCATGACCGTCATGGACACACCCGTATCCGCACCAGCGAGGGGGAACAGGCCCGTGGCCATGCCATCTTCCGCCGTGGAGGCGGGAAGGGCCGCGGCCTGAGGGGGGGCGGCCTGTGCGGTACGCCCACCATCCAGCGCCGAACCCAGCGTGGACGCAAAGCTGGAAGCCCCCTGTGCGGCCTCCTGCGCCAGCGTACTGGCCGAGGCCGCACCATCGGCCAGCACTGCCTGCCCTTCCGCCTCCGCGCCCGTACCGGGCTGGTCGGAAAAACCGGACTGGTTCTGGCCCGTGGCCTCCTGCACAGCACTCCCCAGCGCCATCATGGCCGTGGGGGCACTGGGCGCCAGACCACTGGTGGCGCCTGCTGTCAGGGAAAGCCCGGCAACCCCGTCCGGCACCTGTGCGCCCTGCGCGGTGCCGGTGGTCCGGGTTACGCTGACATTGCTGACCGCCGCGGCAACCTGCTGGAGCGTGAGCGCCACCTGCTGGGCCGTATCCGGAGTTGCATCCTGTGCGCTACCTGTCTGGGTGGTGGCAAGGGACGCGGCATTGACATGCGCCTCATGGCTCCCTGCGCCCATGACCCCGCCTGCGGCGGCACTGGCGGTAACGGTCTGGGCTAATGTGGTCTGCGCCACCGGCACAGCCTGCGCGCTGCCCAAAGCCGACAGGCTGGCAGACCCGACCCCTGTCATACGTGTGGTGGGCTGCGCCACGGCGGAGGCAAGCCCCAAGGGCAGAGCGCTCAGGGGCTGAACCCCCAGACCCGCAGTCAACGCAACAGAACCGCTCTGCCCGGCAACGGTGGACAGGCCCAGCGTCCCCAACGCATCTGCCGCAGCCTGAGCGCTCCCTTGCACCGTACTGGATGGAGGCAGCGCCCCTGTGACCGGCCCGGTACCGGGCTGTACAGCCGCCACCGGTGCGGAGGCAGCCTGCGCCCCCCCGCCCTGTGCCGCGTCAGCCGTATTGCCTGCCCCTGTGGCTGTGGCTGTGGAGGCATCAGCCCCGGCCTGCACCCCAGCCACACCCGGGGCGGCACCCGGCACCACGGCGGCACCCTGCATGGCCATTTGCAGCAGCATGTCCGCCATGTTCCAGACCGTTGTGCCCTGCCCGCCCTGCCCGGCATCCGCTGTGGCGGCACTGGTGGTATCCGCCCTGCTGTCCGCCTCAACCGTTGCATCATGAGCACTGCGGCTGCCGGACTGGCCTTTCTGAGTGTGGGCGGCCTGAGTCTGGGGGGGTGTCGCAGCCTTGCTGGTGCTGCCCTTGCCCGCCTTTGCACTGGCCGTGGCATGGGTATGGTGCCCATCCGCCACCGTATGCGCGCCGGACTGGGCGTCGGTGGCGCTGCTCTGGCTGGTGGTATCGTCTGTTGTGGCGTCGGTCTGGTCCGTGTCCGCCTGCTGTGTGCTGCTGGCGGCACTGGTGCTGCCGGACTGTGTGGTCGTCGCACGCGCCTGCGTGGTGGTGGCCGGGGCGGACATGCTTTTGAGCACCGCCGCAAAACCACTGGTCTGCCCGGACGCGCTGGAGGCAACCCCCATGGTGCTACGCGATGCAATGGCGGCCAGCAGGGAGGAAAGCGGTGCTTCCTGCGCGTTTTCGCTCAGGTTGGACCCACTTGTTGATTTGATACCCATTACTTGCTCCCTCCCGCCAGCGGACGCGCCGCCAATATTCCCCTACGCTCAGGCCGCTGCGGCCGCACCGGGGTTAGTGGCCTCGGACAAGGCAGAATCCAGCTCGGCAAAGGTTGGCATAAACGCATGCGGTATGTCCTTACGCCCGATTTCCGCGCAGATCTGTGGCGGGTTGCCTTGCAGATGCGCCACAAATACCGTGCGGATCAGGTCCTGGTACCGTGCGTCCTGCATGATCACATCGCGCATTCTAGACGAAAGTGGGGCCACAATGCCATAAGACAAAAGCACCCCGAGAAAAGTCCCGACCAGTGCGCCTGCGATCATCTCACCCAGAATGACCGGCGGCTTGCTGATGGAAGCCATGGTTTTGATAACCCCGAGCACGGCGGCCACAATGCCAAGAGCTGGCAGGGCGTCTGCAATGCTTTGCAGGCTTTCGGAAGTATGCAGCTCTTCGCTCAGGTTCTTTTTGAGTTCGCGCCCCATGACCTCATCAAGCTGGTAGGCGTCATCCATGTTCAGGCTGACCAGACGCAGATAGTCGCAGATCAACGCACGGGTTGGCACATCGTCCCGCACATTGGGGGAGAGTGCGAAAATGCTGCTATCGTTCGGGTTTTCAATATGTTCTTCAAGCGCCATGTTGCCCTTGGACTGCGCAAGCCGCATGAAGCGGAACAGCGTGACCAGCAGCTCCGTATAGGCCGCCTTGTTGTAGCGTGGCCCCTTAACGGTGCGGCGCAGATAGTGCGGGAACTCCTTGAGCACGTCCTTGGAATTGGACATGACAAAAATCCCCACCGCGGCCCCGAGAATGGTCAGCAGTTCGAACGGCATGGACATGATAAGGGGTGCCAGCGCCCCCCCGGATGCCACAAACGAACCAAATACGCAGAGCAGCGCAAAAATGAGCCCCCCGATGAACAGCATTTAACGGTCTCCACTTCCATCTACTTGCACCAGGCGGGCACATATTGCCTGCGGCACGGTCATCATCGTGTTACGGGCGGACTACTGCGGCGCGGGTGTCCACGTATCCTGCGAGGGCTGAAAAGGCTGGTCCACTGGCGGCTGGCCCTGCGCCGCACCGGGCCGTGTTACGCTACGCACCCGCACACCCCGATGCCGCCGCGTGGCGGCGGGAGCCGGGGCAGCGGGGACTGGTGCTGCGGGGGCCACGGACGGGGCCGCAGGAGCAGGAGCCTGCCCGCCTGCGGAAGGGGCTGGCGCATTCCCCGCCGGAGCGGCAGGCGGAGTAGCAGACTGGCCAGCCTGCCCGGCGGACGGCGGCACTGCGGGTGCGCCACCACCGGCGGTCAGGGGCACAATGGCCCCGCCATCAGCCCCCGGATTGACAAAGCGGCGGTGCAGGATAAGCACCACGCGCCGGTTGGCGGCGGAGGCAGGGTCTGCCGGTAACGCAAGGTCCCGATCCGCACGGCCTGATACGCTCAGAATATTGCGATCCGGGTAGCCTGCCTTGACCAGCACTTCCCGCGCGCCATCGGCCCGCAGGGCGGACAGGGTCCAGTTGGACATCCCCGCGCCATGTTTGGTGGCGCGATACTGATCCGCATCCGTATAGCCTACTATGGAAAGCTGCTCCGGCATGGGGGCCAGCCAGGCGCCAATCTGCTCCAGCATCTTGCGCCCGGCGGCATTGGGGGTGGCGGAGGCCGTGTCGAACATGGGGGTGTTGTTGGCGTCACGCAGTTCGATCCGGATATCATCCCGCCCGAAGGAGACGGACATGTTCCTTGCCGCCGCCTGCGTATCGGGGTTCTGCTCCACGGACTGTTCCAGCCCCTGCACCATGTTATCGATCCTGGACTGCTCGGCCGCAGCGGCCACAGGGTTGTCCACGC
Source organism: Acetobacter lovaniensis (assembly GCF_014207635.1). Classification (GTDB taxonomy): domain Bacteria; phylum Pseudomonadota; class Alphaproteobacteria; order Acetobacterales; family Acetobacteraceae; genus Acetobacter; species Acetobacter lovaniensis. Next base: position 135,760 of record NZ_JACHIE010000006.1, on the reverse strand, counting down.
CAATGGTGCCAATGTTTCTGCCGCCCCCGCTTTCCGGCCCGCCGACGGGAATAATGGCGGGGGATGCGGGGGTCAGGTGCGCCTTGAGCCCACGGGTAATATTATCGGGCGACCCGCCATCTTCCGAGCGGCGGGGGGCATCTCTGGCGCCGGGCTGTTCACCACCGTCATCCACAGGGGCATCCCCGTCCTTGACCTTGCGCAAGGTGGTCCCTGCGGTCAGGGGAGAAGGCGATGTTTCGAGCATGCCGTTGGAGGAGCCAAGGCGGGTGTCTTTGTCCGCCATGGGGTTAAAGAACTGCGCAATACCCTTGCGCTGCTCCTCCGTTGTCGCATTCAGCAGCCACATGACCAGAAAGAAGGCCATCATGGCCGTCATGAAGTCGGCGTACGCAATTTTCCACGCGCCACCGTGGTGGCCATGTTCGCCGGAATCGGACACACGTTTGATAATAACGGGCCGTTTTTTGTTATCTGGCATGGGGTGCTATTGCGACCTTAGGCGCCCTTGTGGTGAACCATGCCAACACGGCAGCCCGGCTTGCCATGAAATGCGGCACGGCCTGCATGTGTCAGATTGATGGAAGTATCCAGCCAGACTTCTCCTCCGATTTCGCGCCAGCGGCGGCAGAAGGTAAAGTCCTCGCTCTGGTAGGTTCCGGTTTCGGGGTCGATGCTGCCATCAAACAGGGCATAGGCGGTGCTGCCTGTTTCGCCATTGGCGGCGTCTATGCGGGAATAGGCGGTCTCGGGATAGGCCTTGACCATGCGCTCAAGCGCGCCACGGCTGATGAGCATGAACCCCGTACCCGCGTAATGGGTTTTAACCATCGGGCCTTTTTCAATCTGCTGGTGCATGGCCTCGGTCTCGCCCACGTAGCGCAGGGATGCGGTCTCCTGCGGTTCGCCATGGAGCATGTTTTCCTGCGTGGTCTTGTCCCAGAAATACTGGCGGATCGGATAGGCCCCGGCCACCACGTCCTTGCCCGCGGCCAGCAGGCGGGCCGGAGCTTCAGCCGGAAAACCGATATCGGCATCAATGAACAGAAGATGTGTTGCGTCAGACAGGGTCAGGAATTTGTGCATCAGGGTATTGCGCGCACGGCTGATCATGGCGTCATCCCCCAGCAGGGACAGGGTCATGGGAACCTGAAGCACACCGGCGCAAGCAATGATGGATTCCATATACTCCTGCGTCACCATCCCGCCAAAGCACGGGGTCGCAATGAAAATCTTTGCGGGTTGCTGCTCTGTCTGTTGCATACGTTTTCCTAATCACTCACGAGGGTGGGGAGAAACGGGTCACATGGTACACGATCACTGTCAGCCCCCTATGATCTGTAAGCGATAGCGGGCGCACTCCGCTTTCTCAAGGATCAAACATAAGAAAAGAGCCATGCGCCATCGTTTTTTCATGGCTTTGACGTTTACAGCCGCCAAATAATACCCCTTGCCCGACCTACGGAAAAAACGGACGCGCACGTCGGGCCAGGTCGTCCAGCTCCGCCTGTTCGCGCCGGGCCAGCAGCACACGCGCTTCCTCCTCGCGCTTCTCCAGCAGGGTCTGCGCGGCCTTGAACGCGGCGTTGGCCTGTATCAGCTCCTCACGCACCCGCATGGAATCATTGCGCGTTCTGAGCACGACATGCTCGGCCCGCACCACGTTTTCCTGCGCTATGGGCAGCCAGAGGCGAAAGGATTCCCGCCCGGCATCGCCCTCGGCCTCATCCCGCTCCACTTCAATCTGGGTCAGCTGCCGCTCCAGCTCGGCCAGAGCCGCACTTTCGGCCGCCAGCGCACGGGCCATGCCTGCGCGGGCCTCGTCCACCTCCTGCTTGCGCACGCGGACCAGCGCGTGCAGGGAGCGGATTCGCGCACTACTCATGCAGGCTCAGCTACGATAACGCGCCCCGCAGGGCATCAAAACTTTCGGGCAGGGTCGCACGCTCGCCCTTGCGCTGCTTCAGCATTTCCTCCACCGCCGGGGCTACACGAATGGCTTCGTCCACACGCTGGTCGTTGCCGGGGCGGTATGCCCCCAGACGCACCATATCCTGCATCTCATCCCATGTGGACAGGCAGGAGCGGGCTTGCAGCACAAGCTGGTTTTCCTCCTCCGTCAGGCATCCCGGCACGGTGCGCGAGAGCGAACGCAGCACGTTAACCGCAGGGTAACGGCCAGATTCCGCAATACGGCGCTCCAGCACCACATGCCCGTCCAGAATACCGCGCACGGCATCGGCCACGGGTTCGTTCTGGTCATCCCCTTCCACCAGCACGGAGAACATGGCGGTCATCTGCCCTGCATGGCCGTGCTCGTCCATAAGCCCCGGACCTGCGCGTTCCAGCAGGCGGGGCAGTTCGGCAAAAACACTGGGCGGGTAGCCACGCGTGGCCGGTGGCTCGCCCGAGGACAGGCCAATTTCCCGCAGGGCCTGACAAAAGCGGGTCACGCTATCCATCAGCATCAGTACCGACTTGCCCTGATCGCGGAAGTGCTCGGCCACGGCCATGGCGGCATAGGCGGCCTCGCGCCGCATAAGGGGGGATGTGTCGGACGTGGCAACCACCACAACGGACTTGGCCAGCCCCTCCGGCCCCAGATCATCCTCCACAAACTCGCGCACTTCGCGCCCACGTTCCCCTACCAGCGCAATAACCGCCACATCGCACGCCGTATTCCGCGCGAGCATGCCCATAAGGGTGGATTTACCCACACCAGAGCCTGCAAACAGGCCAAGGCGCTGGCCCTCGCGGCAGGTGGTAAACAGGTTGAGCGCACGCACCCCAAGGTCTATGCGCGGGCCAAGGCGCGCACGCATGGCGGCCTCGGGCGGGGCGGCGTGGAGCCGCTGGGCCGTGCCCTCGGACGGCAGCGGGCCTTTGCCATCCATCGGGCGGCCCATGGGGTCCACCACCCGGCCCTGCCAGCCAGCATTGACCATGAGCGTACCCCCCGCCCTGCGGCGGCGCTGCTCCGGATCATACAGTAAAAAGGTTGCCCGGCAGCCCGAGCCAATACCCTCCAGCGAGCCAAAGGGCATGGCAATGGCAATATCCTGCGCAAAGGCCACAATTTCGGCCTGCGTCTGCCGCCCATCCAGCCCGTATATGGTCACGCGGTCGCCTACGCCGGTAAAATCCCGCAGCCCGCTCAGAGAGACAGAGAGCCCCGAAAGCCCGGTGACCCGCCCTTCCAGCAGCCCGACCGGCACATCATGCCGGGGGCTGGCAATGGCGCCACGCACCGCCTCCATCACACCGGAAAGAGCGGATACGGATGCCTCGACAGACGAGGGGGATTGCGGGTCCAGACTCACGTTACCAACCAAACAGATGCAGTGTTATACGGCCCTGCCCCAAAGGATAACGGGCAGACCAGCGCGCCTAGAACAGGCTGGAATAAAGGTCGCCCGAGGAATCATCCCCACCGAACAGGGAGAGGATGTCATCATCACTGCTCCCGCCGAACAGGTCGAGCATGGAAGCGGGGGTATCTGGCGTTTGCGGGTTGATCTGCAACATGGCCAGATACTGCTCCGCATACTGCTGGATCTGCTTGGGGGTGGACAGCTTGCTGAGATCCACCTTCTTGGACAGCAGGCGCACCTGCTGGTCGTAGTCCAGCGCGCCAAACTGGTCCGGGTCGTAGCCCGATACGGTTTCTGCCACCTTGAGCAGGGTCGGGTCCGACATGAGCTGCGCCAGAGAGGTGACGCTGCTCATGGTGCGGGTAAAGTACAGGGCATTCCCCACACCGTTATCGCTCAGCGCGCTGCTGCTTTCGTACTGCCGCATCTGGTAGCTTTCCACGATGCTCTGGATCTTGTCAGACGTGAACGGTGTTGCGCTGACGCTGCCCCCGTTAGCGCCCCATACCTTGAAGTCCGTTGCAAAGCTCTGCCACGTGCTATTGCCCGAAGCACTGGCCAGCGACGTGGAGGAACTGGGGTCCTGCGTGAGCAGGGAGTTCAGCAGCGTGGTCTCATTACTCGACGCATCAATCCCGAACGCGCCGGTAACCACACTCAGCACGGCGGTATTGCTCAGCAGGGCCGAGGCAGTGGTAATGGAGCCAGCCGCGTTTTCAAAATTCGTAAGACCCGACTGCACCAGCGTATTGGTGTTGCTCTGGAAGCTCGCACTCAGGGACGCCACAAAAGACGTGGACATGATAGCGCCCTGACCGTTGTTCTGCCCCCATGCCTTGAACGCCTGCGCAAAGGTCTGCCATGCCGTATTGCCCGATGTCTGGGCCAGCGATGTCGCGGAATCGGGGTCCTGCGTCAGCAGGGTCTTGACCACGGCCGGGTCGGCGGCAAGGGAGCCCAGACCATACGCCCCCAGAACAACCTGCAGGGCGCTGCTGTTGCCCAGCAGGCTGTTGACCGATGTAATGCCCGCCGCATCGCTTCGGAAGGACGCAATCGCGCTTGTGGTGCCGGTGTCGATGACATCCGCATATTTGGCGGCAATGGAACTGATGGTCGCAGCGGTAAACGGCGTGGACGCCGCCACACCATTGTTCTGCCCCATGCTCTGGAAGGTCGTGGCGAAGTCCTGCCATGCTGTGCTGCCCGAAGCCTGCGCCAGTGATGTGGAGGAGGTGGGGTCCTGCGTGAGCAGCGCGGTCAGGATCTTGCTGTTATCCGTGCTGGAATCCAGCCCGTAGGTGGACATGACCATGGAGAGCACGGTCTGGTTGTTCATCAGGTCGGAGGCGGAGGTCATGGTCGCGGCCTCGGCCTTGAAGGCATTGACATTGTTATTAACCGCCGAACCCACCGCAATGCTGTAGCCTTGGGTAATGGTGGTCATGGTCATGCTGGTAAACGGCGAGGCGCTGGCCGTGCCGCCGTTTTTGCCCATGTCCTGAAAGGCGTTGGCGAACAGTTGCCACGCCGCATTGCCCGATGTCTGCGCCAGAGAGGTGGAGGAGGACGGGTCCTGCGTGAGCAGCGCGGTCAGGACCGATGTATCCCCTTCCAGCGCATCCATGCCATAGGCGCTCAGCACAACATTGAGCACGGCCGTATTGGCCAGCAGGGCAGACGCGGTGGTAATGCCAGGGGCCGCATTATTGAACGCGGCGAGATCGCTCTGAAGCGACTGGGTCGTATCCGTCTGGTATTCGTTGACAATGGACGTAATGGTGGAAGAGGTCAGCGGGGAAGTCTGCACGCTCCCTCCGCCCTGTCCCCATGTCTTGAACGCATCGGCAAAGGCCAGCCATGTGGCGTTGCTCGATGATTTGGCCAGCGATGAGGAAGAAGTCGGGTCCTGCGTGAGCAGCTTCTGGACCAGCGCGGTAGCCGAAGCATACGAACCCATGCCATACGCGCCAAGCACCACGTTCAGCGCCGAGTAATTCTTCATCAGCCCGGAAACGGTGGTAATGGAGGCGGCGGCCTGTTCAAACCCGGCGGTAGCCTGCTTGGTGGTCACATCCGTTTTGGCGTAGGTAGAGGCAGCGGCATCTTCATTTTTCAGGGCCGTCAGATACTGGCTTACCGGCGAGATACCGCTAATGCTCATTAATCCAATCCTTTACGTACTGCACACCAATGCCGGACCCTGTCGTGCAAGACCCCAGAAAACATAGACCTGTGTCTATCATACGATTTTGTCCCCGACAAAGCCACAGGAATATGCCCCGCCGGGCCTGAAGCGCCTCTCAAGGCTTTCCATGCGCCTTACTCTGCCGTATCCTTGTGCGCACCGGATTATGGTCTCGTCGTGGCGGTTGTGTTGGACATGGTGGAGCCAGCTATCCATTGCGCCCCGTTAGTGATCGCATTTTTTGCTCTCGCCACCAGCAGGAATCTTCGATGTTCAAGTTTTTCATCAGCAGCGACGCTACTCCGGACCAGAGCGAACGCTTTGTGCGGCTGAACGCCCATGTCCCCGACCTTGTGCGCTCCGTGGGCGTGGACGAGCACACGCTGGACGCACAGGCCATGCGGCAGATGAACCTGATTTCCGCCGAATGCCTGTTCTCGCACGCAGCATTTGCGCAGGCCCTTTCCCACGTTGCCCTGTGGGGGAACGTGGCCCAGCACCAGACCGCCGCCCACGTGTTTGAAAGCAACGCCGTGCTGTGCGCCAATTTCGAGGCCGAAAGCACGCGCATTCTGACCAGCCTGCCGCAGGACTGGGACTTTGTTCTCTGGGGCAACACGCCCGGTTCCACGCTCCAGTTTGATGTTCTGCCCGAACTGGCCCTGTTCAACGGTGCGGTGCAGCCCCCTTACTCCGCCCGTGGCGCAGGCGCGCTGAGCGAAATGGAGGTAACTTCCCTCGCCTTCCCGCTTCTGGCGACCCAGAGCGTGTGCGGCTATGCCATTTCCCCCACAGGGGCCGCAAAAATGATCAAGGCGTGCCTGCCGCTGACAAGCACCACCGTCCCCGCCGCCAACCCCACGGATGGCAGCATGGCCGCACAGACGCTCCAGCAGTTGATGAGCCTGCATTACTCGACCATGAAGGCCTTTGTCTGCGTGCCTCCCCTGTGCATGACAGACGCAGCCGCGCCCGCCCTTTAACCTTATTAAAAAACACAGCACGGAACCCGCCAGATGCACACAGGCAGCTCCTTACCCGCCAAGGCCATCCCCCGCCCCGTACAATGGCTGGCGCAGGCGGCAACCGGGCTGCTCTGCACGGCACTCGCGGGCTGCACCCCCCCCGCCGCACCGTATCTGGAAAAAGGGAAAACCCTGTCCGAAGCCGGGTTTATTGCCCATCCGGCCGATACAACCGCGCGTTACGCCATGATGAACCTGCTGCCACCGGGGCAGTTGACCTACCGTCCCTCCCCCGATGGCCCGATCTACCTTTACGCGGACCCCCTAGGGTGTGGCTGCGTGTATATGGGCTCGGAGACCGCGTTCAGAACCCTGAACAACATGACCGCCGCAGAACTGCGGAGCAAAAAGAAGCAGCCCCCCTCCGTTGTGGATGAACTGGCCGCCATGACGGCGGAAAACCGCCGGGATACCTTTTTGTGGGACTGGAGCGCCTGGTACGCAGGGGCCGACCCCGCCGGAAACCAGCCCCGCAAGGTCATGGGCTCTTACTGGTAAGCTGGCGGCTCCCTCCAGAGGACGTTACACATCACTCCGCAGGGCCAGCGCCCCGGCGTGACTGTCCACCGTATAACCACCAGAAGCCCCATACCCTGTACGCTGCTCCTGTGCTGCGTCATCCAGCACAAGCTGGATCAGCGTGCCCTGAGCGGCAATAGCACTTTGCAGCAGGTCCTCATTGGCACGGACCAGCATGTTAAACTGTCTTGCCGCCGCCTCCAGCTCCGTGCTTACGCCAGCACTGCGCTGCTCGGCGGTCAGGGGACGGGTCTGTTCCAGTGGCAGCAGCTTACGCAGAGTTTCCAGCACTGTGCGCTTACGGGGCAGCAGTGTTTCCACATCCTGCCAGCGGCCTGTTTTCAGCAGGGCATTTTCCTGCTCCAGCAGGGCGCTTACGGCCCCGAACGCCTGTAACAGACGGCTTTGCAGATCCTGCGGCGTATCGGTCATGATTTACCTGCTTCCTGCTGGGCTTTTTCCTGCATGGCCAGCATCTGACGGTAAACACTGTCGGCCAGACCAATGCCACCATTATTGGCAATCTGCTTCCCCAGTTCCAGCACCTGCAACGACCGGAACTGGGCTTCCGCGGCACCGCCACCAAACAGGCCGTTGGCGGTATCCACCGTGTCAAACATCGGCTGGAGCATTTCGCCTATGGTCATGCCTTCGAACTCGACGGCGGCCTTGCGGGTTTTTTCCAGCGCTTCCGCCTTCAGCCCGGACTGGGTGGAGGCGGTGTTCTGTGCGCTGGCAATCTGGGCCGCGCTCACATTGGCTACCGTGCTCATGCTCTGCCTACCTTACTTCCAGATCGGCCTGAAGGGCGCCATCGGCCTTGATGGCCTGCAAAATACCAATCATGTCACGTGGGCCCATGCCCAGTGCGTTCATGCCCGCCACAAGGCTGGCCAGTGTTGGCCCTTCACGCAGGATACCCAGTCTGTGCGAGCTATCCGTGCTCACATTGGCCTGCGTCCGTGGCACAACGGCAGTCACACCATTGGAGAAAGGGGCTGGCTGGACCACCTCGGGCGTTTCGGTCACCTGAATGGTCAGGTTGCCCTGCGCAATGGCCACGGTGCTGATCCGTACGCTATCGCCCATGACAATGGTGCCGCTGGCCTCGTCCACCACAACCTTGGCCATGGTATCCGGCTCGATCTGGAGGTCACCAATACGGAACAGGGTCAGCGACGCATTACGCCCGGTCAGGTCCACGGTAATGGTGCGCGGGTCATCCACCCGCGCCATGCGCGCGCCAATGCTGCGATTGATAACCTCGGCTATACGGGTCGCGGTGGTAAAATTGGGGTTGTGGAGCGAGAGGTGAATGACCCCTGTCTCACCCAGCTTGACCGGCACTTCACGCTCGACCACCCCGCCATTGGCGATATGCCCGCTGGTAGGAATGTTGCGCGAGACAGATGCCGCCGCCCCCCCCGCCGTAAAGGCGTTGGTCACAAGCGAGCCCTGCGCCACGGCATAGACCTCGCCATCAGCCGCCTGCAGGGGGGTTACCAGCAGGGTGCCCCCGGTCAGGTCCTGTGCGTCACCCACGGCGGAAACGGTAACGTCGATCCGCCCGCCCCCGTGCGAGAACGGCGGCAGGGTGGCGGTCACCATAACGGCGGCCACGTCATGCGTCTGCAACTGGATTTCACGGTCACGGATGTTCACGCCAAGGCGGTTGAGCATGCTGATCAACGTCTCACGCGTGAAGATGATGTTGGTCAGACGGTCACCCGTGCCATGCAGGCCCACAACCAGCCCGTAGCCGACCAACTGGTTGTCGCGCACGCCTTCGTAATCCACAATATCCTTCACCCGCACCGTAACAGCGTGGGCGGGAGAGAGCGGGACAAGCAGGGAGAGCATGAAAAACGCGGCCATGACGGCCCTGCCCCACCGCAGCACGCCAGACTGGCCCACCATACGATTCAAGGAATGGGCCGCCCTGCCACCATGCTGGCCGATCGTGCTGGCCTGCCCGTTGCTCGCCTTGAGGCGGTTCCGCATATACCTGTTTACCCCTGATTGGTCAGCCCGGCACACTGTGCAGGCGTATCACGTCAACTTGTGCCATAAGAATAGGCGCGCGGGCCAGCACATTCAATGCCCATGTAACCCGCCACGGGCCATGCCCAAAAGCCTTTTTTGTCCGCCCCCGCTCCACACCATGCCAAAAAGCAACACGCCCGGCCATACAGGGAGCCCAAGACCACGCAAAATCATGGCGTTACCCGAGCCTCCAACAAACAGGGAGGCCAGAACTATTGGCGGGACAGAGCCGCATGGACAGGGCTGTTCCAGACCGTGAATCCTTGCATGATCCGTACCGCAGGACTACAGCCATGTGAAAAATCGGTCAGACAAGGCCAGTATTACTTGTGCATCATCCGGTAAAGTCTTTACATGACGACCAGAGAACCACAACCAGCCAAGGAGCCAAGGGCCCCGTCATGCGGATAATTCCCGACCCGAGCCCCGCCAGACCGCGCATGACGTCACCCTTCCCCCCCGTCCGGTTCATCCGCTGGCTCCTTGCTGTTGCAGCCCTGACAGGTGCTGCCCACATGGCCGCAGGCGTCCCTCAGGCCCATGCCCGCTCAGCCGAGGCCGGGCTGTGCACGGAGGCCATGGCGCAGGCTGAACGCAACCTGCATATTCCCGACGGATTTTTATCCGCCATGGGGCGGGTGGAGAGCGGAAAGGCCGAATCCGACGGAACGGTTTCCGCATGGCCATGGACAATCAACGCAGCAGGCATCGGCCACCACTATAACAGTCAGGCCGAGGCCATAGCGGCTGTGCAGAGCTTTCGCCAGCAGGGCATCATGTCCCTTGATGTGGGGTGCATGCAGGTCAACCTGCAACAGCACCCCGATGCCTTCGCCTCGCTCGATCAGGCGTTTGACCCGCTGCGCAACGCCATGTTCGCGGGTGGCTTTCTGCTCCAGATGTATGACAAGACGGGTAGCTGGCCACGGGCTGCGGCGGCCTACCATTCCCAGACCCCCGGCATAGGCACCCCCTACCAGTGGAAGGTGCTGGAGGCATGGGCCGTGCCGCAAGACGGGCGGGAAAGCCCGCAGCCTGCGCAAAAGTCACCCCTTATGCCGCAGGTGTTCCCACACCCGGTCATGCCCGTCACCCATCATGGCCCGATGATGGTGGCGGAAGCCAGCACCGGCACGGGACCGGATGGCATGCCTCAGATCTCGCACCCCAAGGTGTTCCACCCTTTTCAGGGCATGCGGAACTTTGTGGAACCCGGCCCCGTGGGGAACAGCCGGGGCGGTGGCATGCGCGGACGCTCCCTTGCCTCCTACCGGGCCGCCCCCGTGGCGCGGGCCAGCGCTCCGCGCATCCTCGCACAAGGCAGCGAATAAGCCGGAGCGCCACACAGACGAACCCGGATGGTGCTTCAACCCGGCCGATAACACGCGAGCGTTCTGGCGATCAGCCGCCAGAACCTACGCGCTCCCGCCGCTCAGATTTTTTTGTAGATATAAATACTGTAGCCAGAATACGCGGTTTGAGAAATCTGACTGTATCCGCTCATATCTATAGAATATATATTCCCCATATAGAGCATGCCGGATGGCACGATCCGTATTCTGTAAACGGCATCACCGGAACCGAACTTCTCTCTTTCCAGTTTTTCCCATGCCTGTGGGTTATCTGACTGATATGCGGGAATGAGTTTATTTTTCCCTTCATTTTCATAAGTAATGAATCTATTGAAATCGCACGATACAGAAATACTGCCCTGTAATTTCCCGGCAACATTTTGCACATTTTCATAAATCTCAAAGCTCTTCTGACGCAGCGTATTGTATGTCTGGTCGTCCTGCTCAATCCAGTAGGCCTGCTGCGGGACGTAGTACAAAAATGTCACCACGACCTGCACCGCTGCAGAACCGGCCAGAAGGCAGGTCAGAACTTTTTCCCGCATGGCACCGAGTGACTCATTTTTCTGACACGCAGAAATCAGACCTAATAAAACACTCAGGGAATAGCAAAAACCATGCCATGGATAGCCGGGAGAAAAATAGGAAATATAAATGTAAAACAATGAAAAATTAATACTATTCAGGACAAGACATAAATATCTTTTTGTAACAAGAGGAATAATGATAATAACGATAAAAAGGGAGAGGATGTTAATATTTGAAAAGGTGTATCCTAAAGAGTTTACATGATCCCAGATTTTGCCATCCCTCTCGAACAGGAAGGTCATAAAATCCGATTGCGCCGGATAGGCAGAAATACCCAGAACCGTTTTTTCAACAGAATAGAAGAATGAGTAATTCCCTAAAGCATATCCTAACGCGAATAGAAACACGGCGGTAAGCAGTCTGAGTGGGTTAAGCAGACTATTCAGGAAACGTGTTTTTAATTTCTCATCACAGACAAGGAATGAAAAAAGCCCGGACAGGATAAAAATATTATACGGCTTCCAGGACAGCATGAACCCACAGGCCATGCCAAAAAGATAAACAAGAGCGGACTTATCTGTCTCTGAAAAATATACCTTGAGCAGAATATAAATTACAATGGAAAAAGAAAACACAGTGAAGGGAAAGTCATAATATACTTTCCCGCTCAGGTAGTACCATATCCCGCAGGACGATATGAATATACAGACAAGTACGGAACGAATATTTGTCCCAATATATCTGAATGCCAGGAAGTTAACTGCGAAAAACCCAGATGCCATAAAGAGCATGCTTGCTATAATAAATGGGCTGGCTGGGTAATGTGCAATACGCGATGAGATTTTGACAAATAATGTTGAAAAACCGTCTTTACTAAAGTGTCCAAAATTATGCTGAAATCCGGAATACAAATCAAAATCCGGAACATAATAATGGAATCTATAAAATATACACAATAATAAAAAATACAGAACCGTTAAAATCGTTACATTTCTTTCCATATAATTCCACACAATATTATACCTTTGTTTTATCATAATTATCCATTGTCCCAGACAGCTTTCCAATAAGCTTCATGATACCAGAAAAAATAAATGCCTTTTTTGTCGGGACATACGTTCCTTCTGGCGTTTTTTCGAGGAATTTGGCCATCTGTGCATCAAGTATCCGCTTTTGAAAGACAGAATCTGCAAACTGTTTCTGAAAAACATTTTCCTGAATTGCGCCATTCTCTACGGCGTAAAACACCAGATGGTAGGAAATGGACCTGTCAATGAAAACCGGACCAAAAACCGAAAACGTAAACAGGACAAAAAAGCCGATCACGGCCACGAGAAAATTTTCAAATGACGATTTGATAAAGGAATATTTTTTGACAAAATAAAACATCCCGGCCGGGATCATGGCAGATAAAATAGTGGATACGAAAAAGATGCTCAATCCAAACAAATAACTTTCGCATCTCATTAATATTAAATAAGAAACCACTAACGCCGCACAATATACCATGAAAAAATAAATTGTTTTCTTAAATGGCATTCTAATTCCAATCAATATTTTGTATTGATAATAGTCATGGCCAGTAGCAGCAACATGCTATGTTGTCTAGCTCTTACAGTTTGACGTGTAAGAGAGGCAACGCGCAAAACACCTTCAACACGCGGGCTCCTTACAGGTTATTCTGCACGCATCCAGCACATGCATTCACAAGCGAACGCGTGCGGATAAAGACCGATTCGTTGCATGCCAGAGTGCCACACTCAAACGGCCTCACACAAAACCAAACCTGAGATTACCGGCCTAGTCCAGCGCGCCCTTGCCCGGCTGCCATGTAGCGACCCATGTGCGCAGGACTGCCCCCACCTGCTCCAGCACCGGGCCAAGCGTGCGCTCCTGCGCGCGAAAAATACGCATGGTGGGGTACCAGGGGGAGGTTTCCCCCGTATCTCCCCACCGCCAGCATCCATCCCACCGGCTGAGCAGCCACACGGGTTTGCCCAGTGCGCCCGCCAGATGCACGACCGATGTATCGACCGAAATCACAAGGTCCAGATTCTCAATCAGGGCGGCGGTGTCGGCCATGTCGTGCGCATGGTCCATGATGTCGCACACCGGCTGGCCGTGCCAGGCGGCAAGGTCCTCCCGGCGGGGGCCAAGCTGGAGATTGACCAGTGTGGCGTCCACCGGGGTAATGGCGGCCAGCATCTGCCCCGCTGTTGTGGAACGGCGCTGGTCGGTCAGCACATCCATGGCTTTTGTGCGCCGCCCTCCGGACCACACAAGGCCAATACGGGGCCGCCGCGCTGGCAGCAGTTCCGCCAGACGCGCACAATCGGCTGGCACGGCGCCCAGATAGGGCACCTGTGCGGGAATATCGGCCAGTGTTTCCAGCCCCATGACAAAGGGCAGGTCGGGAATGGGCAGAATGGCATCATACCCATCCTGCGGGGCAAAATCCTGTTCCGTCACCACCCGGACCTGCGGGAAGGCAAGGCTGAGCAGGCGGGCCAGCGTTGTGGGCACAACCAGCGTAACCCGCGCCCCCTGCGCCACAACCATGGGCAGGTAACGGATGAACTGGAGCGTATCGCCCAGCCCCTGCTCCTGATAGAAAATCAGGTTTCTGCCCTGCAGGGGGGCCCCTTTTTGCAAGCGCGGCAGGGACAGGTACCAACTGACCGTATCCTGCACCAGCCCCATGCGGGCAAAGTAATAGGGGGCACCTTCTTTAAACTGCCCGGTTTTGAACAAAGCCACCGCATACCCCATGCGGGTGCTGGCATTATGGGGGTCATTTTCCAGCGCTTTTCTGTACCAGCCCAGCGCTTCTTCCGATCGGTTCAGGCGTTGCAGCACACAGCCCATGTTGTTGAGCAACGCGGTCGTGACCGGTTTTTTATCCCTGAACCACGCATCCAGCACCATATACCCTTCCTGCGCGTAGCCCGCATCCAGCAGGGCCACCACCAGATGCTCGCATGCATCCTGATGCAGTTCGGGGTGCTGCTGCATGATCTCGGTAAAAATGCGCAGGCCAGCGGCAACGTCCCCTTTGGTGACCAGCGCCGTGGCTAAAAAAACCTTGAGCTGGGCCATATGGGGCAGCGCGGTCAGCACCTTGCCCAGAATGGCCACGATCATATCGTAGCGCATGGTGTAGGTGGCCAGCACATCGGCCGCGGCCAGCAGCAGGGGCAGGTTGTCCTGATGCGCGGCAATAACGTCCAGCACAAGACGTTCGCCCGCAACATACTGCTGCGCATCAAAGATCAGCGTTGCCAGACTTTTAAGCCCCTCAGGAGTGGGGTTCTGCAACAGAGCCTGTCTGGCCTCCCACAGCCTTTCCACGGTCATGCCTTTGGGCAACCTTATGGTGGGGGCTTGTGCTGGCTGGTCCATTGGCTGGTCCTCTGTTCTCTCCACGGGTGTCGCCAGTGCGTCTAGGGCGTGGGGTGGGTGGCGTGCCATGTGGCCACCCATGTCTGCAGGGCCTCACCCATCTGCCGCAGCACGGGAGCAAAGGAGCGCTCCTGCGGGCGGAAAATACGCATGGTGGGGTACCATGCCGTGGTTTCCCCACTATCCAGCCACCGCCAGCAGGCATCCCACCGGCTGAGCAGCCACACCGGCCTGCCCAGTGCGCCCGCCAGATGCAGGACAGACGTATCAACCGAAATCACAAGGTCCAGACTGGCTATGATCGCAGCGGTATCGGCCATGTCCGTTACGCTGTCCATCAGGTCACAGACCGGCTGGCCATGCCACTCCGCCATATCCTCCCGCGGGCTGCCAAGCTGGAGGCTGACCAGCGTTGCATCCACCGGGGTCAGGGCCCCTGCCATAACGGGCAGCGTGCTCGAACGGAGCTGGTTGGCCATGACATCCTGCGCGGATGTCCGCCTCTCCCCCGACCAGACCAGACCAATGCGCGGCCCGGCTGCTGGCAGCAGGGCGGCAAAGCGCGCCACGTCCTGCGGGTCCGCGCGCAGGTAGGGCATTGTGTCGGGAATATCCGCCACACTCTGCATCCGGGTCACATAGGGCAGGTTGGGAATGGGCAGGGCATAATCAAAGCTCTCATCCAGCCCGAACTGCACCGCGTCACGCACGGTCAGCTCCGGGTAGGACTGGCTGATCAGCCGCACAAGAGAGCCCCCCACAGCCACAGTCACCCGCGCGCCGCGCGCCACCAGAACCGGGGCAAAACGGATGAACTGGAGCGTATCGCCCAGCCCCTGCTCCTGAAACAGTACAACCGTTTTGCCCGCCACGTCATTATCAGGTTGCAGGCGGGGAAACTGACCGAACCATTTTGTAACCGATGTCAGCTTGTGGGACCGCTGCGCAAACAGTTCCCACCCTCTGGCATAATGGCCTGCCTTGAGCGTGGCAATGGCCGCACCAAGCTGGATGCCTTCATCATGCGGGGCCATATGCAGGGCCTGCTCGTACCACGGCAGGGCCTCCTCCGCACGGTTGAGGCAGCCCAGCGCACACCCCACCGCGTTATACAGCGCAGGTTGCCCCGGCTCCTGCTGCACGGCGAACAGGAGGATGTTCAACGCCTCTACCGGGTAGCCCATGCGCAGGAAAACCTGCGAAATCTGCACCGTGGCCACCACGCGCTGGCTGGGATAGAGCTTGATGATGTCCGAAAACAGCGCCGTGCCGCCCGCAAGGTCCCCGTTCACAATCAGGGCCTGCGCCAGCAGGATCTTGATGGCGGGGTTATCGGGCTCCAGCAGCATGGCCTTGCGCAACAGCGCCACGGCAATATCGTACCGGAAGACATGCGTACTCAGCACAAAGGCGGCAACCAGCAGATACGCCACGTTATCGGGCTCGCGCCGCACCATTTCCAGCGACAGCCTGACCGCTTCCCCCGCCAGTTCGGCCCGGCACAGCTCCTCGCAGAGCTGGCCGACACTCATGGGCGTGGGATTTTGCAAAACGGCGTCTTTGCGGGCCACCAGCTTTTGCATATGGGCTTTTTCAGGTTCCCAAGTCGCTTTCATGTCGCCTATCTGCATCCTGTGATCATGGTGGGTGATCTTACCATACCGCCCCGACTTAACCAGACCCAACCCGCTGCAATACCCATGGCGGACAGAGCCGCACGGCCAGAACCATTTTCTGGCCTTGAATGACACTTGGTGATAACTGTAATAACTGGGGCACAGGCATGGCCCTCTATGGCGTGGCCGGTCCAGATGCGCGGCAGGATGGACCAGCGTCACACAATCCGCCACGAGCCGTGCCGCCCGGTTACAAAAGGAAACGTGGTTCTTGGATACTGCCGATGGCAACTCGGTCAACAAAGCCGCCGCAGGAAAACTGGCGGACAGAACCGCAGCCGCACGCCTGAGGTTTACATCGGGCTCGCGCCTGCTGACCCACGCGGCAGGCACCCTGCGCAATGGCGGGTGGAAAGCCCTGCCCTGGCGCGCCGCCGTGCCGGGGACCGATATAGGGCTGGCAGTGGGCGTGGTGCTTCTGCTGTCCATCCTGATCCTGCCGCTGCCCACCTTTATTCTGGATATGGGGTTGTCCATCTCCATCACCTCCTCGGTGCTGGTGCTGATGGTGGCGCTGTTCCTTGAGCGCCCGCTGGATTTTACCTCCTTCCCCACGCTTCTGCTGCTCACCACCCTTTTGCGCCTCTCGCTGGAAATTGCGACCACGCGCCTGATCCTCAGCCATGGCAGCGAAGGCCCCTATGCCGCAGGCCATGTTGTGGCGGCCTTTGGCGGGTTCCTTATGGGTGGGGATGTGGTGATCGGGGGGATCATCTTCTGTATCCTGCTGGTCGTGAACTTCATGGTCATTACCAAAGGGTCCGGGCGTATTGCGGAAGTGGCGGCCCGCTTCTTCCTCGACTCCATTCCCGGCAAGCAGATGGCCATTGACGCGGACCTGGCCTCCGGCGCGATCAACGAGCGCTCCGCCCGCGCCAAGCGCAAGGAACTGGAAGAAGAAAGCGCGTTTTACGGCTCCATGGATGGTGCCGCCAAGTTTGTGCGCGGCGATGCCATCGCCAGCATCATCATCACCGCCATCAACATTGTGGGGGGGCTGACCATTGGCGTGCTCCGTCACGGCATGCCGCTGAGCGAAGCCGCAAGCACCTTTACCATGCTGACCGTGGGTGATGGCCTTGTCTCCCAGATTCCGGCCCTGCTGGTGTCCACCGCCGCCGGTATTGTGGTGACCAAAGGTGGCACGGATGGCACGGCGGACGTTATTCTGGCCCGCCAGCTCAGTGGCAACGCCAAACCGCTTGGTGTGGCCGCCGCCCTGTCCGTCCTGTTTGCCCTGATGCCCGGCCTGCCCGCCTTCCCCTTTCTGGCCATTGCGGTCGTGGCTGGCACGGGGGCCTGGCTGCGCAGCCGCGCCCCCGCCGCCGACAGTGATGGGGACGTCACCGAAATTGCTCCGCAGGCGACCACCACCCCCATTTCCGACATTCTCAAGCTCGACCTGCTCCGTCTTGAGCTGGGCTTTGGCCTGCTGCCCCTGACAGGGGGAGACACCCCCCAGCTTGCCGAGCAGATCAAGGCGCTGCGCCGCTCGGTTGCGACCGAGATGGGCTTTGTCACCCCGCCTGTGCGTATTCAGGACAACATCCACCTGCCCTCGGAAAAATACGTCATCAAGCTCAAGGAGATCGAGATCGCCTCGGGCGAGGTCCGGCCTCACAAGCTGCTGGCCATGACCCCCTCTGGTGGGGCACCCCCCGTGGCAGGCGAAAAAACGACAGAACCCGCCTTTGGCCTGCCCGCGGTATGGATAGACCCTGCGCAGAAAACCAAAGCCATGGCCATGAACTGCACCGTGGTGGACCCGGCCAGCGTGATTGTCACCCATCTGAGCGAGATGGTGCGCAGCAACCTGCCGGACCTGCTGACCTATGTGGCCACACAGGCCCTGCTGGACGACCTGCCGCGTGAGCAGCAGAAGCTGGTCAACGACCTTATTCCCTCGCAGGTGCCGCTGAGCACCGTGCAGCGCGTGTTGCAGGCCCTGCTGGCCGAGCGTGTTTCCATCCGTGACCTGCCCACCATTCTGGAAAGCATTCAGGAAGCGTGCGGCATGGGCCTGCGCGGTATTGGACCGCTGACCAACCATGTGCGCATGCGCCTGTCCCGTCAGATCTGCAACGCGCTGGTTGGGCCGGGGGGATATATTCCCATTGTAACCCTTTCCTCCAAATGGGAATCGGATTTTATGGCGCATATCACCGGCCCGGCGGAAGACCGCAAGCTGGCCATGCCGCCTTCCATGCTCAATGTTTTTGTGGGAAAACTGCGCGATACCTTTAACGCCCTTTCCACAAACGGCGAAATTCCGGTTATTGTTGTCGCCTCCCCTGTAAGAGATTCCATGCACGCCATTGTCGAACGTGTCCGTCCTTCCATTTCCGTTCTGTCACAAGCTGAGATATACCCACGTGCCCGGATCAAGACAGTTGCGACCATATCGTGACAGTCCGCCAGAAGACCGCAGCATGGGAGTAGAATATGCAGGATAGTCCCTCCGACACCGCAAGCCAGAAGGTTGCGGAGCGCCGTCAGGGAAACACGCGGAAGGAATCAGCCGTGCCGGAACAGGCCACGGATGACAGTACAGCCGCGACCAATGGCGTAGCCCTGCCGGTCAGCCACCTGAGGGTAGAGGACATTCTGCGCTGGCACTCCGTGCCGCAGCCGCTCATTCAGGCCCTTGCAGGCAAAACACTGGCCGACGGGCTGAGCAATATGCTCTCCTTTGGCACCCTGCCCGACGCCACGCAGACCCCCCTTGCCTTTGGCGGGGCTTCCGGGTCAGGCAAAACGCTGGTGCTGGCCAAGCTGGCCGCACGCTACGTTCTGGCCGAAGAACACAGGAACAGCCCCCCACCCCTGATTATTGCGTGCGACCATACGGCTGGCAGCTTTGCCAAGCTCTCGGCTCTGCTCCAGCCCTATAATATTCCCATCATTCAGGGGAACACGCCCGAAATTCTGGCCGATGCCGTGCACCACAAGGAGCCGGGGCAGCCTATTCTGGTCGATCTACCGGGTATTTGCGTCTATTCCCCAGTCAGCATGGGCAGAATGATGCAGATGGTCGAACGTATTGGTGCAACACTCAGTCTGGTCTTGCCCGCCGGGCTGGATGCCGAGGAATCGGCCGATATCGGCTATGCCTTTGCCCAGCAGGGCGCCACCACCATGGTTGCCAGCAAAATGGATCAGGCAGGTCGGGTGGGGGGCATTATTGCCGCTGCCGCCTGCGGCTTAACCCTGACCTATGGCAGTTGCTCCTCCAGCATTGTGGGTGGGCTGGTGCCTCTTAACGCCTCCGTTCTGGCAAACCGGCTGCTGACCCTGCCCTCCTGAACAGCCCGAACAGACCACAGGGCCAGACCACCGGAGCGCAAGCCAGCGCATATACCCAGCATGGTCTGCCCACCCCCTTTCCGCCCCTTATCCCCGCAGCCCTGCGGGGAAAACCATTGCCAGTGGCAACAGGTTTTTCATTCTCCTGCGCAGGAGCCCCCCTTGCGGCGCGGCCTCCGCGTGTCTTCTCCGCCATTGTGCACAATAAACCCCGCCAATACCTCACCAACAAAAACCCCGACCATTCCATTATCTTTCCAAAACCCCTCACCCGGAACACCCCTTACAGAGGAGCGTTCCTCACGGGTGCTTTAAGAATGGCTTTTGCGCAAAGAGTCTTTTAATATCAGGTTTGACTGGAGCGCCCCGATATGACCATGAAAACCTTTCTTATATCGTGCGATGTTCATTTAAAAAAAATCTCTCTGGCCCTCTGTGTTTTCCTGCCTTTTTTCCAATTACGTGGTCGCGCCATAGCGGATCTGAGTATCCTGTTTATTGCAATAAGCTTTTTACTATACTGCACTTTTGAAAAACATTACCGATGCCTCCTGCATGGGTGGTTCCCCTGCGCTCTGGGGCTTTGGGGCGTTATCGTTGTTTCCTCCATACTCAACGGGTCCACACATGCCGTTCTGGAAGCCATAGCGCTCCTGCGTTATTTTGTTTTTGTCAAAGCGCTGGAAGAATGGCTGCTGGATAGTGCGCAAAAGCAGCACCTGCTGGGTCTGAGCGTCACACTGGCCGGGGTGTGGATCATCTGCCAGTGCTGGGAGCAGTATCTGCTCGGAGTTAACCTGTGGGGCTATCCCCGCTGGCAGGATGGCGCCCTGACCGGCCCGTTTTTTCAACCCCGTGCCGGACCACCCCTCGCAATCATCATGTTCCCCGGACTGATGATCTACCCCATGCGCATGGTGCAGAAAAAGGAGCTGGCCCGGAAGCTGGCGGGGCTGGCCCTTATGTCTTTTCTACTGCTGACCATGGTCATGATCGGGCAGAGAATGCCCGCACTGCTGGTGTTTTTTGGATTTTTCCTGTGCGCCATGCTGGTCAAAACCACACGGGTTACGGTTCTGCTGGCCACACTGTCCGGTGTTGTGGCGCTGGGGCTCCTGCCGTTTATCTCCCCCCCGTCCTATAACAAGCTGATCCTGCGCTTTTTTGAGCAACTCGGGCATTTTTCGCAGTCCCCTTATGGCCAGCTTTATATGCGTGCGCTCAACATGGTGCACGCGCACCCCCTGCTTGGGCTGGGCTATAACGGTTTTCGCATCCATTGTGGCGAGACAGCCTATCTGTACGGTATTCCGCAGTTTACCAGCATGATTGCCGGGCAGGACATAGGAGCGGGGTGCACCATTCACCCGCACAACACCTATCTGGAAATCGCCACCACGGCGGGGCTGTCAGGACTGTTCCTGTTTGTATGGATGGTTCTGCTCTGGTTGAAAAAACTGCTTCAGGCCGCACTTGCGGGCCGGGACCTTATGCAAGCCATGCTTTTTATTACAGCGTGCATGCTGTTCTGGCCCCTTGCCTCGACCAGTTCCCTGTTTACGGAACGCACGGCAGGGTGGGTCTTTTTAATGGTCGGGTGGGGACTGGCGCGTGCCCGGCTTGCTGGCTCCGCACGCGCTCCGCAAACCGGAGCATGAACCATACAGCCCTGCATATGGCGTTGGGGAGACTGACACCAACACCGGGAGCGGAGAGGTCAGGCGTTAAAACAGGTCCACTACGCCAGAAGGTCTGACTGTCTCAGCCTGTATGCCATAGCGAAGCACCCGAATAACATGGGAAAGCTTAACGCCCTGACTCAGAGTGCCAACATCGAGCGGCTGTGTTTCGTCCTGCTCATAACAGACAACCAGATTTTTAAGCACGGTGGACACGGCTTCCACCATTTGCGTGGCGGAATCCAGCTTTTGCAGGATGTGTGCATCCGTATCACTCAACGATGCGGTGGCCATGTTTTCGCCGACCACGCGCTGCACACCCATAAAGTCCTGACAGGTTTCATCCAGAAGTTCCACCAGATGGTCCATAACATCGTGCAGGCTACATGCGCTTCCGGCTACACCATGGGGCAAAGGGGGCACCACATCCATGTTCTTCTTCCTCTTTGGCCCGGCTTTTTAGAACAGCTCGACCTCGGAACTGGCTTCCTTAGCCCATTTCCGCTCTGCTTCAGCCTCACGCCGGCTGTAGGCGACTTCCTGCTTGCCAATACCCAGCACGTCCTGCACCAGATTCTGCTGTGCACGGCCCGTTGTTGGCCAGAACCGAATACGCCGTGCCAATGTGCCGCCCAGACTCTGCGACACGCAGCGAATACCTTCATCCACCAGATAGTTGGTTACAAAACGAATATTTTCCTGCCCGATGCGGCCCAGACTGGGCACAACGGCCGCACCACCAAAAACCTTGCACACCAGACGGCTGCGCTGCGCCCCAGCCTTGAGCAGACCGTTGACCAGCATTTCCATGGAGTTCACGCCAAACCGCATGGCCATGCCGGTTTCACTCACACCGCCATCTGGCAGCAGAAAATGATTAATGCCACCGACATGCGCCAGCGGGTCAAACATGCAGACTGAAATGCAGGAGCCAAGCAGTGTTGCAAAAACAACTGACGGATCGCCAGAAATTTCTACTTCGCCCTGAATAACCGTTTTAACTACGGTGTGATCGCTCACTTGATCGGTCCGAACACCTTTTCCAGAACCTCACGTAGCTTGGCTACAGTGTAAGGTTTGGCAAGGAAGTTGTTAACACCAGCCTTGACCGCTTCCTGCACCAGATCCTTGCTGGCTTCACCGGTCAGGATAATAAATGCCACTTTCTGGATTTTCGGGTTGCTCCGCACCGCACGCAGCAGGGCCAGACCATCCATAACCGGCATGTTGAAGTCGGAAATCACCAGATGTGTGGGGTTCTGGTCCAGATATTCCAAAGCCTCCTTGCCATCCTTGCGCTGGGCTATGTTGGTAAAGCCGATTTCAGCCATACTGTTAGCCAGAACCTGACGGATAGAGGCCTGGTCATCTACGATCAGGGCCTTGATTTGTGAAGCGGCAGGCATTTGTCTCCCCCTTATTCCTAGTCTCAATTCCAGCCATCAAAGACCGGCAGCCGATAGACAGGACGGTTCAAAGCCGTCCTTTTTGTGACAGTTAGCGCGTGTGAATGGCCATGGCCGCAGAGCTGATCTGGCGCAGTGGCACAACCTGACAGGCCGCACCAATTTCCGCCGCAACCCGTGGCATTCCATAAACAACTGAGGACGTTTTGTCCTGCGCGATTGTATAGGCACCAGCCTGCCGCATGCTCAGCAGTCCTTCGGCGCCATCCCGCCCCATGCCGGTCAGGATGATTCCCAGCGCATTCCTCCCGGCATGTTTGGCGACAGACTTGAACAGCACATCCACCGAGGGGCAGTGCCCGCTGACCGGCGCACCGCTGATCAGCCGTGTCACGTATTTGCCGCCGCCATTATCGACCACAAGGTGCCGGTCCCCACCGGGGGCAATGCGGACCATGCCGGGTTGCAGCACCTCTCCCTCCCGCGCTTCGGCAATGGAGAGTGCCGACATGGACTGATTGAGCCGATTTGCAAAACTGGCGGTAAACAGCGGAGGCATATGCTGGCAGATAACAACCGGCGGGCTTTTTGGCGGAAACCCCGTAAGCACTTCTTCCAGCGCCTCCACCCCACCGGTGGACGAACCAATCGCCACAAGGTCCACCGAATTGCCCCACGTGGTCTGCACGTGACCCACCGGGGAAGGAGGCGTGCGCCGCTGAATGCGCGAGACCGGCTGCGAACGGGCCGCCAGCACAACCAGCCGCCCAAGGCCTGCAAACGCATCCTCCCCCGGAGCCACGTTGTGTTTGGGGTAGCAGTCAAACGCCCCCATCTGGAGCGCCGTAATGGCCGTATCCGCTCCCTTGGCTGTCAGGCTGGACACCATGACAACGGGGATGGGGCGCATCCGCATGATTTTTTCCAGAAACTGCAGGCCATTCATCCCCGGCATTTCCACGTCCAGGGTAATCACGTCCGGCTGGTCCTTGATAATCAGGTCACGCGCTTCCAGCGGATTTGCCGCCTCACCACAGACTTCAATATCAGGATTCTGCGCGAAGGAACGCTTGATCAGCGCACGGATCGTGCGTGAATCATCGACAATCAGAACTCTTACTGGCTGGGGCATCAATCAGCTTGCTTTCCGGTAAATGGTCGGGGCGACCTGCTCCAGACCGCACTGGCGGGGGTCGGCCACTTTTTCGGAGTGACCGACATACAGAAACCCCCCTTTTTCCAGCTTGTCGGCCAGACGCCCCCACAGGCGCTCACGCGTGGGTTCATCAAAATAAATCACGACGTTGCGGCAGAAAATAACCGCAAACTGTCCCCGCATCGGCCAGTCGGCATTCAGGTTCAGCACCTTGAAGACCGGAAGCGCGCGGATATCGCCAACAAAAGTCAGGTTCCCCTGATCGTCGGCCTGCATGAACTGGTTTTTCTGGGCATTGGAAATGCCATCCGTCTCACTGGCGACATAGGTCCCAGCGGCAGCCTGCGCCACCACTTTGGAGTTGATGTCGGTTGCCAGAATACGCATGTCATACGACGCCGCTTCGGGAAAAGCCGACAGAACAGACATGGCAATGCTCCACGGCTCCTGCCCTGTGGAACATGCGGCAGACCAGATGCGCCCGCGCCCGCCACTGCGCAGCTTGGCGGCAAGCGCTGGCATGACAGTCTGCTCCATATGCACAAAATGCGGTCGTTCGCGGAAAAAGCTGGTGACGTTGGTTGTCAGCGCACAGACCAGCTTTTCCATTTCCGCCCGGCCAGATGGGCTTTGCACATAGTTGAGATAGGCGTGAAAACTGCCCATCCCGTTTTCCCGCACGCGGCGGGACACGCGCGAATACACCAGCGTACTTTTGGAATCGGGAATAAAAATCCCCGCTTCCTGCTTGGCAATCCGCCGAACCATCTGAAAGTCGGCGTCTGTATATTCTGGATCGGCAGTGGAACTCACCTCCCCCATCAGGAAGTCATCCCACCCACCAGCTGGCCGACCACAACCTCAAGCCGGAGCACGCCAATCATGCGGTCCGCAATCATGACCAGACCGCTCAGGCTGCTGTCTTCCTCAGCCACGGCCTGAATGTCGGCCAGATTGACATCGGCCATGTCGATCACCCGGTCCACCAGCAGGCCACACACCGTACCATTGCGGGATTCCACAATCACCACCACGCGGCGCGGGTTATCGGGCAGCGGCTCCACGTTCAGATAGACCGCAAGGTCGATCACGGTCAGGATGATACCGCGCAGGTTGATCGCACCGCACACATAATGCGGGGCAAACGGCAGGGCTGTCGTTTTTTCAAAGCCACGAATTTCGCGCACGCTCAGGATAGGAATACAATATTCCTGCTCACCCACCGCAAACACGATCATCTTGACAAGTTTGGTGTCCGCCCCGGCTTCGTCCGTCATATCCATTTTCCTACTCAAATACAGATCGGCTGATGTGGTGTTGGGTTTTTATGCCGCAAGTCCTGTGCGAACATCCGATGGTCTTGTGTCAATCCGTCCCAGCGCGTTGGCAACCAGTGCGGGAACATCCAGAATGAGGGAAACGCTCCCATCCCCCAGAATGGTGGCAGCGGACACACCAGACATCTGCCGATAGTTTTTCTCGATGCTCTTGATCACCACCTGCGCCTGATCGCGGATATCCTCCACAATCAGGGCCGCACGCGCCCCGGACTCGTTTTCCACCACCAGAATGACGTCCTCCTCGGACGGACCACCCGCCTTGTACCCGTCAAGCCCCAGTTCGGACGCCAGCGGAATAAGCGGCATGCACGCCCCACGGATGGACACAACATTGGCGCCATCGGGCAGCATGTAAATGTCCTTGTGGTTGACCATCATGGTTTCCACCACGGAGGACACCGGAACAACCATGGTGGACCCGGCGGCCACGATCAGCATGCCATCCAGCACGGCCAGTGTCAGCGGCAGACTCAGACAGAAGGTGGTGCCCTGTCCTTCCACGCTGTTGATTGTCACACGCCCGCCAAGCCCCAGAATGGCCTGCTTGACCACGTCCATCCCCACCCCGCGGCCCGAAAGGTCGGACACGGTGGAAGCGGTGGAAAAGCCCGGAGCAAAGATCAGGTTGTTGACCTCATCATCCGTCAGCACCGCGTCGGGGGCAATAATGCCGCGCTTGACCGCAGTGGCCAGAACGCGCTCACGGTTGATCCCGCCCCCATCGTCCTTGATGGTGATGAGGATGCGGCCAGAACGGTGCCCGGCGGAAAGCAGGATCTGCCCGGTGGGGGGTTTGCCTGCGGCAATCCGGGTCTCGGCACTTTCAATCCCGTGGTCCACCGCGTTGCGCAGCATGTGGGTCAGCGGATCAGACAGTTTTTCAACCAGAGTGCGGTCCACTTCCGTGTCCTCACCCTCCAGCGTCAGCACCACGTCCTTGTTGGTCATGGAGCAGGCCTCGCGCACAACACGCTGCATGCGCTGGAACACGCTGCGCACCGGCTGGGCCCGCACGGCCATGACGGCGTCCTGAATGTCGCGCGTCAGGGTTTTCATGCTGGCAATGCGCTTGATCATTTCCTGCTGGCCACCGTCCTCCCGCTGGCCAATGGATTCCAGAGCGGCCTGTGCAATCACCAGTTCGCCCACAAGGTCCATCAGGTCGTCCACACGGTGGAGATCCACGCGGATGGTCGCCTGCTCAACCGGGCGGCGCGTGGCGGTATTGCCTGCGGCAATAGGGGCCGTGGCGGCAGGGGTTGGCGCAGGCGGCAGCTCCGCCATGATTTTTTCGGCAATGGACGTCGGAGTACGCGCATGGCTGGCAGCCACAGGAGCCTGTACAGGAGCGGCCTGAACTGCCGCCGGAACGGGCGCTTCCGGTTCCGCTTCCGGCTCGGCCAGGGCTGCCTGTGCCTCGGCCGGCTCTTCCTGGCTGCTGGAACCGGGGCTGGAGCCACCATCACGCGTGATGGTCACATCGCACACATCACTCACCCAGTCGAAGACCGTGTGCACGCTTTCCTCCGGCACGGCGGCGGGCAGGACCACGCGCCATGACAGGTAGGATTTTTCGGTTTCCAGACTTCCCAGCGCAGGCAGGGCTGCGGTTTCGCATGTGACCATGCTTGTGCCACCGTGGGCCACGGCCACATCGGACAGGCCAATCAGCAGGTTGCGCGCATCATCTCCCCGGTCATACATGGCGGCATGGGGGCTGAACGTCACGACAAGCGATGCCGCATCGGCCGGAGCGTCTTCCTCCACGCCGAAATCACCGAAGTCGAAATCGGCCATGACCGGTTCAAAATCCACCGGAACAGGCGCAAAATCGGCGGGAACGGTATCATCTTCCTTTGGCCCGGCACTGCCGCTGCCTTCACCAATAATGGCCTGAAGTTCGACGCGACTTTCCTCTATCCGGCCGGTATCAACCGTAGCACCCCCCTGTGCCTCGGCGACCAGATCGCTCAGAACATCCATGGCCTTGAGAAAGGTTTTGACGATCTCTGGCGTAGGGGCGACACGGCCGGAACGCAGACCATCGAGAGAACTTTCGAAGACATGCGCAAAGCGGACCAGATTTTCCAGACCGAACGATGCAGCCCCGCCCTTGACCGAATGCACGGCACGAAAAACGGCGTTGATTGTCTCCTTCCCGGACTCACCATCCGAGAGGGCAGACAGGCCACGCTCCAGTTCCTGAAGCTGCTCTTCACACTCCTGGAAAAAAACCAGAAGGATATCGTCCATGTCACCACTCATTCTGGTCTCTCTCTCCTTCAGGCGGTCACCCGGCGGATAGCCGCCACAAGGCTATCTGTGCTGAACGGCTTGACAATCCACCCTGTCGCGCCTGCTGCACGGGCACGGGCTTTTTTCTCGGGATCGCTTTCCGTTGTCAGAACGATCATTGGCAGATGTTTGTACTGATCCATCGCCCGGACCGCCTCGATAAACTCAAAGCCATCCATGCGGGGCATGTTGATATCTGTAATAATCGCATTGGGAGTGGGGTCGGCTTCCTGAAGCACTTCCAGCCCCTCTACGCCATCTCCACCCTGAATAACCTCGTACCCTGCTCCTTCCAGAGCCTTGCGGAGCATACCCTGCATGGTGCGCGAATCATCAACTGTCAGGACACGAATGCCCAATTTTTCCACCATAGTCCTCATCACTCCTTCAATGACGCTAGCGGTTCGGTCAGATACGCACTTACGCCAAAAAGGCCGTATGCTTCCACGACTGGCTCCGATGGCGCCACAAGGGGGCATCTGCTGGCGAGGAGAACCTGCAAACACAGTCCTCCTAGGTACGTCACGCCGGAGGCGTCCAGAGCAACCTGCCCGCCTCCGGTATTTTTAACAGCCTGTTCGATCTCACTCTTCAGGGCAAACGCCGCCGAACTGTCCAGACGTTCAGGTAAGGTCACACTAACCAACGGTCCGCTCCCTTGTCAGCCGCGCAGGCAGGGGTCAACCGACCCCTGACATACTGGAATAATGACCATTAAAATTCTTCCCAGCCCGCATCGGAAGAGGTGGTGGGCATGGACAGCGCAGACGAGGCCGGGGCCGCCGGGGGAGGCGTGACCGGTGCTGGAGCTGGCGGCGCCACACGGGCCGGAGCAGACGGTTTGGGCCGGGGGGGAGAAGAACGCGGGGCCACAAGTGCGGGACGGGACGCCTGACTTGCACGCCCCCCGGCCGTATCCATTTTAAAGCGGCTGAGTGTCGCTGCCAGCGTCCGGGTTTCGGCGGTCAGGTTATGGCTGGCTGCCGTGGTTTCTTCCACCATGGCGGCGTTCTGCTGCGTAACCTGATCCATACCGCCAATAGAGGCCGTAACTTCAGACAGGCGCTGGGCCTGATCCTGCGTGGAGGAGGAAATTTCCTCAACCCGGGTCGCAATGTTCTGGGTGCTGCCAGCAAAATCGTTCAGGTAACGCCCGGTCTGCTGCACCAGGTCCACACCCTTGCTCACCTGCTCGGCCGCCACGGAAATCAGGCGTTTGATCTCGCTGGCAGATGTTGCGGACTGTTCGGCCAGCGAGCGCACTTCCTGCGCAACCACGGCAAACCCGCGCCCGGCCTCGCCCGCACGGGCAGCTTCCACCCCGGCGTTCAGGGCCAGCACGTTGGTCTGGAAGGCAATGCCGTCAATGACCGAAATAATTTCGCCAATCGCATCGGAAGAGCTTTTGATCCCGTCCATGGCGGCGGTGGTTTCGGTCATGATCTTTGTTGCGGCCTTGACCTTTTCCAGCGCTTTCTGGCTTTCGGCATTGGCGTCGGCGCAGGCTTTGGCGTTGCTCTGCACACCTTCGGTAATGGTCCGCACGGAGGAAGCCGCCTGCCCGAGATTGGCGGCCTGCTTTTCCGTCCGCTTGGCCAGATCGTCCGAGGCGGTGGAAATTTCTGCCGCACCGGTGGAGATCAGGTCCGAATTGGAGGCAACAGCGCTCAGCGCTTCGTTCAGGCGGGAGGCGGAATGGTTGAACGCATCACGCAGGGGGGCGAATTCGCCATCAAAGATCGGGTCTTCAATCCGTGCGCGCAGGTCACCCTGCGCCATGTCGGCCAGAGCCTGCCCCAGACGCTCGATAACCAGATGGGTATGCTTGTCGCGCTCCTGACTGCCGGTCAGCGCGCCCTGAATTTCGGACGCCATTTTTTCCTGCCGCTGGCGGGCAGTGGCCTGCTCTTCCACCATGCGGGAGAAACGCGCCATAATCCGGGCAAGGCGGCCAACGCAGTCTTTGTTCTTGAGGAAGGGAATATTGCTGTGGGCGACGCCGTTGCCGAGTTCTTCACCCATCGTGGCCAGTTTTTCAACCGGTTCGGTAATCAGGCTCGTGAACCACCGCCAGATCTGCCAGACAACCAACTGACCGAAAACAAGGGCCGCCATGTTGATGATATACGTGTAATGGACTGGCGCATGCCAGAAAAAGCCAACCGTCTCTACAATGATCTGGAACATGAAATATGCTTCCAGACACAGCATAACGACACGAATCTTCTCGCGGAACGGAGCGTCCTTGTTCAGCCATTGCAGCATATCAGTGCAACTTCCCTTATATTATTGGGGCGCCTTGCGAGACAGACCCCGACCTTTTTTTCCTTCACATGGAAAAAATGCCAGCCTGCCCTGACCTTAATGGCCCCCATGCCTATTTACAAAAACCAGAAAACGCCCGTGGACGTCCCCTGTGAGACATAAAGCAGATAACCTGTCCCTATCCAGACACACGGACCAGACACATAAACGCCTTCATACCGCGTTCATGGCTGGATGTCTTTACAGAAGATCGTCCGATCTTCAGACAATAGGCTTTGTGCTCCCGTCAGATAAAATTCTTACAAAACAATACCGCAGGTAGCCACCGCCCCGGCTCCGCCCTGTGACCAGGAGGAATTGATGGCTGCCCTGCGTGAAATGATAGCTTTTTCGTGACAATGAGCAAGCCTGTAACCGCATGGCGATTTCTAAAAACCTTGCAATATTACAGGCTCAAACGCTCCATTTGCGACCGTTTATTATTACGGCGCCATGAAACCGGCAGTCTCACCCCCATTCAGGGTACAGTCCCCCGCCCGGACTCAGCCGCCAAAACTGCGGACAAGCCCCCCCGCCACCATCTGCCAGCCATCGACCAGCACAAAGAAAATCAGCTTGAATGGCAGGGATATGGTTGCAGGGGGCAACATCATCATCCCAAGGCTCATCAGCACACTGGATGTGACAATATCAATAACCAGAAACGGCAGATAAAGCAGAAACCCCATCTCGAACCCGCGGCTGAGTTCGCCCACCATAAAAGCGGGCATCAGCACGCGCCATGGCGTATCCGCCACGTTTGCGGTGGGAGTTACGTTGGCCAGACGCTCAAACGTAGCCAGATCGGCCGAACGGACATGGGAGAGCATGAACGTGCGAAAAGGCTCCGCTGCCGCCTTCAGCCCTTCCATTTCCTCCACCTGCCCGTCCACCATGGGGGCAATCCCCTGATCCCATGACTGCTGGAACGTGGGTTGCATGACAAAAAAGGTCAGGAACAGGGCAAGCCCGATCAGCACCATGTTGGGCGGTGTACCCTGCGAGCCAATAGCCCCGCGCAGCAGAGAGAGCACAACAATAATACGGGTAAAAGCCGTAACCATCACCAGCAGGCTGGGCGCGAGTGAAAGCACGGTCAGCAGCGCGGTCAACTGGATAATGCGGCTGGTTGTACCCGGGTCTCCCCCTTTGCCCAGGTCCAGAGCTATGGACTGGGCATGGGCCACAACCGGCATGCCAGCCAGCACGCCCACCGCCAGAGTACACAGCGCAAGGCTCGCAAACCACACGCCACGTCTTGTAAAGGCCGGAACTGTCAAGGCTTGGGGCTCCGCTTATGCATCAGATGGGGGGACCGGGCCGGGCGCTGGCTGCCCGCCGGGCAAAGTGGCAACAGGTGCCAGTACCGGGGGCTGGCCTGCGGGGACTGGCATAACGGCACCACCATCCTCTACCCAGCCCATGAACACATCGTTACCGCCGCCAGTCAGGACCAGCCCTTTTTTCTGCCCGTAACGAATGACGCTTACCCGCCTGCGTTGGTCTACGGCCACACTTTCCACAACCGCCAGATTGGGCGTCTGCCGCCCT
Organism: Acetobacter lovaniensis; assembly: GCF_014207635.1. Lineage (GTDB taxonomy): Bacteria > Pseudomonadota > Alphaproteobacteria > Acetobacterales > Acetobacteraceae > Acetobacter > Acetobacter lovaniensis. Next base: position 104,625 of record NZ_JACHIE010000006.1, on the reverse strand, counting down.
TTAAGCAGATACGGCTCCATGAACTTGAGCCCGTAACGGGCCAGAAAAATCAGCCCGATAACAAGTGCGAACGCCACAATGCAGGTCAAAACCGGCACAACAAACGCCCCAGCACCCAACCCGGCAGCGGGCTGGGCAACGTTTGCGGCGACTGTACCGGGCGCGGGCAAGGGTTTTAACCGTTGGTCGCGGAGGAGGACAGGATTTCCGTCATGGTCACACCGATATGGTTGTCATCCACCACCACCACTTCACCTCGGGCGATCAGTCGGTTGTTGGCGTAAATATCCACGGCTTCCCCCAGCTTGCGGTCCAGCTCGACCACAGCCCCACGCCCAAGACGCAGCAACTGGTTGACTGGCATGGTGGCCGTGCCAATAACCGCCGTGATCTTGACCGGGATATCGTAAACGGCTTCTTTCTGCACGTCGTCCGCATCCTTGCCATCAGGAGCGGGGGCGGCTCCGGGAGCAGCCGTTGCGGAGGCATCCGGCGCTTGCGCGCTGGTGGCGAAATCCTCAAGCCCGATATCGGTGTTGTCTGTTGTCATGGTTGTCTCCGCCTGCTTATGCCTGTCCAGTGTTGTGCTGCATGCGCTCGCGCGCAAGAGCCGTTACACTGGCAACTATTTTTTCAGCCATGTTTTTGCGCCACTGCACTGGATCAATGACAATGGTATTGGCCGCCGTGGAAATCCGTATGATACCCGGTGCAAGATCAGACAGGGCTTCGACCTGCACACCGCTGTCAGTCTGCAAGGCCGCCTGCAGGCGCTGTATGTCGGCCGAACTGCACTGCACGGTCACATCACCCTCGCACTCACGGGCGAAGCTGGCGGCATCGGCCAGCAGGTCGCGCTGCATGCCCTGCAACACCGTGCCATCCAGTGCTGTCAGGCTCCGCACGATATCCACCACTGTCGCCACAAAAACCTGCGACGCCTTGGCCAGCGCCTGATCCCGCCGGGCATTTTCCGCCTTGAAGGCATTGGTCAGCTCAGCCAGACATCCGGTGTAAAAGGCCTGTAGCTCCGCGTCCTTGTCGGCTGCACCCGCAGCGTAACCCTCATCACGCGCCTGCTGCTGCATGGCCGCCAGATCGTCACGCGTTATGCTGAGCAGGTTAGGGTCGGGCGGGGGTGGCTCAGAGGACGTGTCATCCTCATCCGGGTCCGTCTGCGAGGCGGGATCCACCTCCGGGAGACTGAAATCCTCCAGATCCATCATCCGTGGATACGTGTGCGCAGGCATACACGCCCCCTCGCTGGAGGACGCGCCATCCGCCATGCGGCGCACACCAGACCGGAAGAGTACCCGTTCCAGCATTACGGAATGATCTCGTCGTTGCCGCCGTTTTCGGTCAGGTCGATTTCACCCGCATTGGCCATGTTTTTGATAATGGTCACAATATCGACCTGCGCGGCATCAGCATCCTTCACGCGCACAGGGCCAAGGGCGGAAATTTCTTCGAGCAGAATGCTGCCTGCACGCTTGGACATGCACTGCAGGAACATCTTGCGCACAGTTTCGGACGCGCCTTTGAGGGCGAGGGGCAGTTTTTCGCGGTCCACCTGCGCCACAATGCGCATAAGGGCATCGTGCGGCAGGCGCTTGATATCTTCGAAGGTGAACATGAGCGCTTTCACCTTTTCCATATCGGCGTGGTTGCGCTTGTCCATGGACGCCATGAGGCGCGTTTCGGTCTTGCGGTCGAAGTTGTTGAACACTTCGGCCAGCAGTTCGTAACTGTCGCGCTTGGACGAACGCCCAAGGGAGGAAATAAACTCGGACCGCAAGGTGGCCTCCACGCTGTCCAGCACCTCGCGCTGCACCGTTTCCATGTGCAGCACACGCATCATCACTTCGGTTGCGTAGTCCTCTGGCAGCAGGGTCAGCACACGGGCGGCGTGGGCGGGCTGCAGGCGGCTGAGAATAACGGCGGCGGTCTGCGGGTATTCGTTGCGCAGGTAGTTGGCCAGAACCATTTCCTGCACATTGCCCAGCTTGTCCCACATGGTGCGCCCGGCCGGACCACGGATTTCTTCCATGATCTTGTCGACCTGCTCGCCCGACAGCGCCTTGCGCAGCAGTTCCTCGGTGGTTTCGTACGTGCCGACCAGCCCTTCGGCCGATTCGAAGTTCTTGGAGAACTGCGCGCACACTCCCTCCACCACGGAAGCGCTGATCAGCCCCAGCCCGGCCATGGCGACCGATACGTCGCGGACCTCATCTTCCTGCAACTGCTTGAGCACCTTGACCGCGCGCTCACGCCCGGCAGCAAGCAGAAGAATGGCGACACGCTGCTTGCCGGTCAGGTGTCTGGTCTCATCATGCACAACGGAAGAAGACGTTTCCGGCTGCCGTGCATCAGAGGCTGCGGTCTCGGACATGGCCTAGGCTCCCTTCTTCGGATCCGGGGCGGCCAGCCAGCTCCGGATAATCAGTATGGTTTCATCAAGGTTGTTTTCGAAGCGGTTGGCCACCTTATCCAGTGCTTCCTGCCGCAGTTTGCCCTGAACGCCATCCAGATCGACCTCATGACCCCCTTCTCCCACAGGCAGGCCGCTGCTGGCATGGAGCATCTGGCCATTGGCGCCCATGACAATGGAGCCATCCTCCACACCCTCGAGCAGTTTTTCCTGCCCGGGCACTTCCTTGGAAATAAGGGTAACCAGCCCGGTGCGGCGCAGCATGGGGCGCAGGCCAATAAACAGCGCACCCAGCACCAGCAGGATGGGAATAACCCACTCCGCCACGTAAATGAGCATTTCGCGGCTGAAGTAGTCTACGCTCCCACCAGCAAAATCAAACCCGCCATCGGGCATGAACCGCATGGACACAACGCGCACTTCGTCCCCACGGGCCTTGTCAAAGCCTACGGCGGTCTGGGCAAGGGTGGTGATCCGCTCCATCTCGGAGTCGTCCAGCGGGGTCCAGACTTCCTTGCCGTTCTTGTCCTTGGTCATGGTGCCATCAACCAGCACCGCCATGCTCACCCGCGCAATGCGGGGGCGCGACTGGTTAACAACGCGCACACGCTTGCCAATTTCGTAGTTATTGGTCTCTTCCTCGCGGTCGCTGCTCGAGCCGCTCTTGTTGTCCTGATTGGCGTTGGCATTGGGCAGGTTGTTGCCAACCGTGGTGCTGGGGCTGGATTCGGTATTGGTGCTCTTGTCCGAACTTGTCTGCTGCGACCGCAACACCTGCTGGTTGGGATCGAAGCTTTCCTCCGTTTCATGCACTTCCTCGGTGGACATGGTCACCGCAGCACGGGCGCGCACATGGCCTGCACCCAGTGTGGGCACCAGCATGTCCTCCACCGCCTGGGCAAGGCGCTGTTCTTCCGCATGACGGATTTTTTCCATCTGCGTTTCCTGCCCGGCCAGACTATCGGGGTCACCCGGCTTGACCAGCACATCGCCGCGCGTATCCACAATGGAAATATTCTGCGGGCGCAGGCCCGGCACAGCAGCGGCGACAAGGTTCTGGATAGCCTGAATACCATCGGGCGCCATACGGCTCGCACGGCCAATATCCAGCACCACACTGGCCTGCGAGGGATTGGTCTCGGTCGAGAACAGGTCCCTGTGCGGCAGAACCAGATGCACACGCACATTCCGCACCCCATGCAGCAGGCGGATGGAACGTTCCAGTTCACCTTCCATGGCGCGGGTTTCGTTGATCGACTGTTCGAACTGGGTGCTGGTCAGGGTGCCGCTCTTGTCAAACAGCTCATACCCGACCGCGCCACCGCTGGGCAGGCCATCCTTGGCCAGCAGCAGGCGCGCACTGGCAACCTTGTCCTTGGCCACAAAAATGCGGGTGCCGTCCTGACTGGTGGTAAAGGAGATATGGGCCTTGGCGAGATCATCGGCCATTTCGGCCGCCTCTGTCAGGTCCAGATCACCGTACAGCAGGGCACTGGCCCCCGCTCCGGCGTAAAAAGAAAAATAGGCCAGAGCCCCCAGCAGGGCAGCACCCGCCAAACCCAGTGCGATCTGCTGCGTGCGGCCCAGAGCCCTGAGGCTTGTAAGAAAGTTTTTCATACGGGAATGGCTACGCTGTCACGATGGAAAAATGGGGAATCACACAACTCTCCAGACGTTTCAGCATCCAAACACTCCGCGCTCCGCCAAACCATGGCCTTGCCATCGCCCTGTCATACCCGTCAAGGTAAACCGGCTTCTGTATCGCCATAAACACATCATAAGCACGTTGTGCCACAGTAAAAGAACAGTCTTGCAACACCAGACCCACTCCAGTTTGTATTGTAACCCGGTCCGGCGCACCAAACGAACCCCGTTTTATGGATAATACGCGTTTGTCGGCGGCACTTTTTTAATCGGCATATTCAGGCGCCGTGCGTTCTGGTCCTGCGTCAGCCCTGTCGGGCCTTCCGCCACCTCACGCGCCACATTGGGCATCAGGTCCGGGCGGGCCCAGCAGTCCACACCATTCCAGCTTTGTGTGCAGTAGGGCTGTGGCGCGGGCGGGCGCTCGGGGGGGGCGCACCAGTCCTCCCCTTCCTGAATATAACCGGCGTTACACTCACGCCCCGTTATCTTGCTGGCAATATGGTCGGGTGAACACCCCGCAACCGCCAGAATCAGGGCCACCATCATTCCGCGCCTGATCATCATGCCTTTTTGTTCCCGTCCTTCAAGCCCACACGCACACCCTTACGACCGGCATGGCCTATCCTGATGCCTGATGCCGCCAGACCCGGCATACGGGCCTATGGCTACCAGATGAACATGCTATTTTAAGCCATTTCCCATGTAAATGCGAGACAAGAGGCACCCCTGCGCCAAAAAACCCGGAGAAGCCAGCGGTTACTGGGAAGAGGACTGCGCCCCACTGCCCGCGCGAGCCCCCGCGGCCGGGGTAGCGCTTACGCTGGGTTTGGCCCACCATGTTGCCGTGCCCACGGTCTGGGCAAGCCGGTCGCCGCCTTCCCCCCCGTCCGTGGACGCCCGGAAGCTCCGGACCCCGGCCATGAACTGGGAAATCAGGTTAACACGCTCGGGCGACATGTTACCCATGATGGCCGACACCTTGCGGGTGTTCATTTTGCTGGCCACGGCAATAAGCACATGAATGTCCATGATGTTGAAGACCGCCGCTGCCTCCTTGGGGGGCATGTCCTCGTAAATCTTGACCAGCCGGTCCGTCTCGGCGTCCATCACCTCACGGTGGGCGGCCTGCTTCTGCTCCAGCGTGGCCATGGAGGCATCCAGCGTGTTCATTTTCTGGTCCAGCACGGCGCGGGCTGCATTCAGCACATGCTTCTGCTGGTCAAGCTGCTGCTGCTCACCCTCGATGGTGGACTGACGGGCCAGAATATCCTTGACCAGATCGGCCTCGGCCTTGCTGACTTCGGGGTCCGGGTCGGGGCCAAGGCCAGCCGCGCCGGTTTTGACCTGTGCGCAGGAAATACCCTTGGCACAGTCATCCGCCGCAACAGAAACCTTTTTTTGCTCTTGCCCGCGGTATCACCCACATCGGGGGACATTTCCGCCGCCTCGTTGGCGTCCAGCACGGAAACCCAGCCCTCCAGCGCGTCCTTGTCGCTTTTGGTCTTGCTGCTGGAATCGTTGACAGAAGGCATGTTCTCGGCCGCTGCCGCCTGCGCGACAGAAACCAGAGGCTGCGCAGCCGTGTCCGTACTCTTGTCCTTCATGTGTCCGGCGATGGTGTGGATATTCATCGCCAGAAGAAGAGTCATCAGGCTTGATGAAATATGCACAAGTTTCCCGAACGACAAACGGGGTATCAGCATCACAACCTACGACATCTCTTCATAAAAACACTCCGGCGGTCGGGCATGTGGCAGAACCGGCCCCATAAAGGGGAGTGCAGCCAGCCACACACCCCAGCCACAGGCCTGACCCCAGACCAGACACAGACTTACGGCTGCGTATCGGACATGCCCATCAGGGAGGCGTGGCCATCTTCCGTTTCCGCCGTGGAACGCATGACCTGATCCATATCGCCCCAGACTGAACCGTTATCCGCGCCCGAAGAGGTGGACTTGGAGGATTCCGTCGTAGCAGACTTGGAGGACGTCGCCACAACCGGAGCAGGCTTGACCTCGACCTTGACAGCCTTGACAGGTGTGGGCGCACTGGTCGAAGCGGCAAAGCTTGCAGGGGAGACCGCAGGCGTTACGGGCGCTACCGGCGCAACAGGAGCCGCGGCAAGGGCTGCCGTGGTGATCTTGAAGTCACCGGTCAGTTCCGCACCCTGCTGGATGCTGCACCCGCTCACGCCTTCAAGGAACAGCGTGCAGTTCTGGATTTTGGCGGTGCCGGTTGCAAAAAAGCGCTTGGCGCGGACAACCACGTTTTCCGCCGTGCCACGAATGACCACTTCCTCGGCCACCAGTTCGCCCGAGACCATGCCGCTTTCCAGAACGTCCACAATCGGGGCCTGCAGATGCGCGCTGCGTACCGTACCACCAATGGCGATGGGGGCGTCGGTTTCACACTTCAGGCTGGCTACATTCAGCCCCTGTACGAGTATGGTCTGGGTAGGCTCGGCCAGGGTGCCGAATGCGTTGTCACCGTTATTCATGCTTATCTCCCGTGGTGTTACCTGCCGATGATGCCAACATGGCCATCCCTGCACACTCCAGCTACCGCCAGCGTCCTTCTGGCCGCAGCACGCCGCCCCGGCATTGATGGCCATGCAACACACAGAAAACAGGCATTGCACAGCTTGTTGAATGGGGTAAATTGAACCGTTATGTCAAGTTATGCGTTGGGGAATGCCCCACCTTTTTGGAACCGTCATCGCAGCGCAACATAAACCCGGCATCCGCCCGCCTAGAACGGCAGGACATTGTCCAGAATCTGCTGGCCGTAACGCGGAGTCTGCTGCTTGGTCAGCTGCCCACGTCCACCGTAGGAAATGCGCGCCTCCGCAATACGGTCATGGGTTACGGTATTGTCTTCCAGAATATCCTGCGGGCGGACAACACCACTCACCATAAGCTGGCGCAACTCCCCGTTAATACGCACTTCCTGACGGGCCACCACCACAAAGTTACCGTTTGGCAGCACCTGCGTAATGGTGCCAGCCAGCGTGAGTGTAACCGCTTCTGTCCGGCGGATGGTGCCGGTACCGGCATTAGCGCTTGCGCTGCTCGTGTTCAGCGCATCAGACTGGGTCAGATGCGACAGCCCCTTGCCCTGAAAGCCGAACAGGCTGGGAATCCCGAAATCCTCCGACCCGCTGGACGAGGCTGAAGTATTATCCACCAGATTCGCGTTATCCGCGATCTCGACCTTGATGGTCAGCAGATCCCCCACCTGAGAGGCGCGCTGGTCTTTGAAGAAGGCGCGGCTCCCCGGCCGCCACAGGCTCCCCACCTCGGTTGGCGGTGGCTGAAGGGGGGGCATGGGCATGGTGACAGGCCGGTAATCGGGCGTTTGCGTGGGGTCCGATGTACGGGTCATGCGCGGGGGGTGCCCCAGTTCGCTCGTATCCGCCAGCCCGGAACAGGAGGCAAGGCCCAGCAATCCGACCATAATGGCGCCAGACAGACGGTGTTGGGTCAATAAGTCTCTCCAAGTCATTCAGCTACCACCGGGGCATATGCCGCCCTACCCACCGGAGCGGGAGGACGAACTGAGGCGACGCAGGGCGTTCCCATCCGATGGCACGGCGCCCGATGTGGTGTCCACCTCCATTTCGGACCCGTTGATGACCCGCCCCGTCAGAATCATTTTGCTGGCAAGGTTGAGCGCATGCACATACTGGCCCACACCCCCATCCTCCAGCGCCCGGCCCGTGGCCGACAACCGCAGGCCCGGCGCGGTGTAGGTGAGCATGATAGGGTCACCCTTGTGCATGACAACCGTCCGCCGCAGGTCCCGCTCCAGCACGGGTTCGTCCACCATGACACTGTGCACAAGGGTCATGCCCGCCACGTCCACATCCCCCGTATAGGCCTTGGCGCCACTCCGCCCCGTGTAGGAGTCGTCCACCCGCACGTCCGCAGCGGCGAGCACCGTTCCGGCCGAGAGCGCATGCGTGTAAACCAGCACGCGCTGCGCTGCATGGACCACTCCGGTCAGCAGAAACGAATCCTGCGTAATATCGCCCAGCGGGTGAGAGCGGTACACCGTGGCGGAAAAACGGCCACTCTTCTGGTCCCAGTCCAGATCGGACATCACAACGGGTTTGGGGTCATCCGCGGCAACGGTCATGGGGTGAAAATCCCCCAGTTCAACCGTGACCGGGCCTTCGCCCAGATCAGGCAGGTTCTGCTTGACCATATGGATAAAAAAATCGCGGTCCAGCACGCGGCCAGCGCGGGTAATGGTGGTCTGCGCCGTTGCGGACTGGTCCATCCAGTCCACCCCGTACTGGTCGGCAATGGCCAGAAGCTGCCGCCCACCGACAACAAAACTGCTGCCCGGCAGGGGGGCGGGCCCAAGAACCCGGTCCTGCCCGGGTTCGAGGTCCATGAACAGGTCCGACAGCCGCACCGTATCCGATGTAACCGTGGTTGCCGTGCGCAGGGTTGCGGCAAGGCAGGCTGCGGGCGGCAGAACCGCCAAAACCGCAGCCAGCAGCGGCAGTATGGCTGCCCGCAGGGACATGTTATTTCAGATTCGTAAGTGTCTGAAGCATTTCATCAGAAGCGGTGATGACCTTACTGTTCATTTCATACGCACGCTGCGCAGTAATGAGGTCGGTAATTTCGGTCACGACGTTCACGGCCGATTCTTCCACAAAGCCCTGCCGGATATCCCCAAAGCCCGTGCTCTGCGGTGTGCCCGTAATGGGGTCGCCCGAAGAGGTGGTGGAGGTAAACAGGTTCTGCCCCATGGCGGCCAGACCGTTTTCGTTCTGGAAGGTGACGAGCTGGATCTGCCCGGCAACCTGCGCCGTGGTCTGCCCGGACAGGGTGTACTGCACCTGCCCGCTCTGATCGACGGTAATGTTTTCAGCGTTGTTTGGCAGAGAAATATCGGGGCTGAGCGGATAACCGTCTGCCGTTACGATCGTCCCGTCGTTGGAGAGGGAGAACGTGCCGTCGCGCGTATAGGCGTATTCGCCCGATGGCAGGGTGACGCGGAAGTAGCCGCGCCCTTCAATGGCCATATCCAGCGCATTGCCGGTCTGTTCCAGAGTGCCCTGCTCGTTAATGCGGTAAATACCCGCGGTACGCACACCCAGACCGACCTGCGCGCCGGATGGCACAAGGTCACCCGTATCCGAGCTCATGGTCCCCGCGCGGCGCAGATCCTGATAGATAAGATCCTGAAACTCCGCCCGACGCCGCTTGTAGCCCGTGGTCGTCATATTGGCGATGTTGTGGGAAATTGTCTCGACGTTCGTCGTCTGGGCCTGCATGCCCGTACCGGCGATATCAAGGGAACGCATCATAGGATGACAAGCCTCCGGGTGTACCTTGCGCCATGCTCGCCCCAGCAACAGTACGATGATGGGAGCATGGGCGGGAACTTACATGGCCATACGCACAGCCTGTAGCTGCCACACCATGTATTGCCTGCAAGAGGTAAGACGACCGCATGACCATTGCAAGAGGTTTTGTCTGGCCATTTCCTTACCACTTATACATCCAGCCACGTTATTGTTGTATATGCCACACATCCACTGTTGCTGTATTGTGGTCAAACCAATAGATTTCTGGCACACAAACCCATACTATACCCCATGATTCGGGGCCTGCCGTGCGTAACCAGCCCCAGACCACCCAGATCACCCGCCGGAGTTAGAAGCCATGGACAACACGAGCTACATCGCCTTGTCCCGCATCAATGCGCTGACACATGACCTTGACGTGACGTCCAACAATCTGGCCAATGCCAATACAACGGGCTTCAAGGCTTCCCGCGAGCTGTTTTCGGATTACGTCGTCAAACAGAAGGACATTCACGGCACACCGGGTGCGCGCACGGAAGCCTACACACAGGACCGCGCCACCTATCAGAACCACGGGCAGGGCCAGTTGCGCCAGACCGGCAACCCCACCGATTTTGCCATCAACGGGGAAGGTTTTTTTGCCGTGCAGACCACGCAGGGCGTGCGGCTGACGCGCAATGGCCAGTTCCAGCGCCGCTCCGATGGCACCATTGTGGATATTAACGGCAACCCGATCCTCAACCGTTTCCAGCGCCCCATCGTTATCCCACGCGAGGACGATGTCCTGTCCGTCTCCTCCGATGGCACGATTTCCACGCAGAACGGCGCAATCGGCACTCTGGACCTGATGACGGTGGACAACATGAACACCCTCCAGCCCGAGGGCAACTATCTGCTCAAGCCCACCACCCCCACGCGGGCTCTGCCCCGCAAGGAAATACGGCAGGGCATGCTGGAAAGCAGCAACGTCAACGCCATTACGGAAACCACCCGCATGGTGGAAATCCAGCGTGATTACGACCTGAACTTCCAGCTCGTGCAGACCGAATCCACCCGCCGGACCAACGCGATCGACAAGATCACGCAGGATTCCAGCAGCTAGGGAGCAACCGGGCAGGCTGTTTTGCGTCGCGCGTTAACCTTCTGAAAACCATTGCGCCGTAAGACTCCTTTATATGCCGCCAAATGGCTGCTATGCGTGACCGGATTTTAAAAACGCCGTGATGGACGGACGGGGAACACAATGGACCTAGGATCAGCTCTATCAATCGCCTCCAGCGGGCTGAACGGGATTGAATACCAGTACTCCGTTGTTGCCCAGAACGTCGCCAACTCCTCCACCACCGGCTACGCTGCCGAATCGGCCAGTGTGACCTCGGCTGTTGCAGGCAATCAGGGCACGGGCGTGCGCATTGGCAAAACGGTGGTCAATGTCAGCCCCTTCCTGCAATCCTCGCTGTACACGCAGAACGCCAAGGTCTCGGCCCTGACGTCTTCCTCCAATTCGCTGGCAGCGGTTGCATCCGTTCAGGGGTCCACCTCCGCCACATCGGGGCAGACCCAGACCCTGTCGGATGAACTGGGCAATGTGCAGAGCGCCCTGACCTCCCTGACCTCCACCCCGCTGGACAGTTCGGCGCAGACGGCCGTCATTACGGCCGCCACATCCCTGACCGATACGATCCACACGCTGGCGTCCACTTACACCCAGCAGCGGCAGACGGCGGAAAACACCATTGTTTCCACCGTGTCCACCATCAACCAGAATCTCACCCAGATCGGCCAGCTTTCCAAGCAGATCATGGGGTTGCAGGCTGTGGGAGCCGACACGTCCAGTCTGGAAAACAGCCGCCTTGAGGTGATGAGCGACCTCTCCTCCGAACTGGGGGTAAAGTTCACCGAAACATCCAAGGGCGACATGATCGTCACGACCGAGGATGGCACCCAGTTGCCAACCCGTCCGGACCAGATCGGCCTGAACAACAACACCCAGACCCTGCCCAGCAATACGTGGCCGCTCTCCGCGACAAATGGTGGCACGGCCAACACCACCATTACCGATTCCATGTATTACAAGCCGGGTGATCCGGCTAATTCCGCCATTGCGGGCATTACGGTCGCGGATGGGACAACCAACACATCCACAACGGATATCACCTCCCACCTGACCAGTGGCACGCTGGGTGCGAACATTACCCTGCGCGACACGACCTACCCCACCATGCAGGCGCAGCTTGATTCGTTCTCCGCAACGCTGATCAACCGCTTCAACAACGCGGGTATGCCCCTGTTCACCAACGGCACGGATGTGGATAGCTCTGGCGCACCCCAGACCCCCACCCCGCAGTCCTACAACCCGACCCAGACAACGCCTAACGGGATTGTCAGCCTGTCCTCCGCGATCAGCGTGAGCAACAGCTACGCCACCACACCATCCCAGCTTGCCCCGAATGGGAGCATCAGCGGCATTACGCAGGTGCTGAGCACCACGTTCGGCACCTCCAGCGCTGATGTGGACGGCACACTTTCCGCCCCCACCACAGGGCTGGGACCAAGCGGGACACTCCAGACCGGGTATAGCGGCACACAGGGGCTGGTCGCACTTGCCACCTCCCTGACCTCCGCCCAGGGCGCGGTTATTGGCACGGCCGGCACCAACCTGACTTACGCAACCGCCGTGCAGACCACCATTAACGCCAAGGTGACCAACGTGTCGGGCGTAAACGTGAACAACGAAATGGCCAAGATCGTGGCGTTGCAGAATGCCTATACGGCCAATGCCAAGATCATTTCCTCCGTCCAGACCATGTTCAGCGCTCTTCTGAACGCCATCAACTAAGCCTTGAGAATGGGAGATACTTTACCATGAGCACTTCTATCGGGCAGTATGGCGCGAGCGCTGCAAACCTTGTTCTTTCCGCCGCCGTTCAGGAACTCACCAACGCCCAGACCACTCTGGCGTGGCAGACCTCCAGCAAAGGCATTACGGCGGAAACCTTTGCCGGTCTGGGCTCGTCGCGCACCAATGTCTTTGAACTGACGCCCAAGATCACGCAGGTCAATGCGTGGCAGAGCAACATTACCAGTGCCCAGAACAGCCTGACCGTTACGGCCAGCGCCCTCAAGCAGATTGTCTCGCTCGCCCAGAGCATGGCCACAAACCTGCTGAGCATTGGCGGGTCCAGTTCCACCTCCGCCGTGAACACGGTCGCGACCGAGGCCTCGAGCAGCCTTGGCCAGCTTGCAACCGTCCTGAACACCTCCAATGGCACGGGCTATGTCTTTGCCGGGCAGTCCTCGACCGAAGCACCGGTTGCGAACCCGTCCAGCGTGACCAGCGGTACCACCAGCACTCAGATTGCAGATACGCTCAACTCTCTGACATCGGGGGCGAGCATGGTCTCCGTCCTGCAACAGGCTACCGTGCTGATGAACGGGGATAGCTCCATTTTTTCGAGCACCATTTCCAGCCCGACCAGCGCTGCGGATTCCCTCGCACTGGCCAACAGCCAGCAGACCAGCACGATCACGGGGGACAGCACGGCAAGCCACTACGGGATTGTGGCCACACAGGGCAATCCGGCAGACGCGAACACCACCTCTACCAGTTCCCCTATCTCCACCGGCTCCCCCATCAAGGACCTGATGCGGGATATGATGCTGGTTTCGGGCATGCAGGGTATGTCTTCCACCAGCCCTGGTTATTCCGACATGATCACCCAGCTCCACACCTCGCTGGTCAACACGACCAACCAGCTAATCAGCATGGAAACAGCCGTGGGGGCACAGCAGAACGCCCTGAGCGCGCGTTCCACCCTGCTGACCAATACGGCAACAGCGCTGCAAACCCAGCTCGACAACGCCCGTACAACCGATATTGGCATGGTGGCCATCCAGTCCGCCAACGTGCAGACAAGCCTGAAGGCATCGTTCATGCTAATCGCGAATATGAAAGATATGTCGCTGGCCAACTACCTCTAAGCCACCGGCGTAACCTCAACACTCCCCCAAACAGCCTGATGCGCATCGTCAGGCTGTTTTTTATGCCTGCAGCACGTAAAAAGCAGACAGGAAAACCGAGGCTTTAAGCTGGGTCTTATACACCTCCACCAGTTGGGGGGCGCACACCACCACCATAACCTCAAGCGGCTCCCCCACGCCGCGCACCCGGCTTTGCGCCTGCGCCAGCAGGAACTGGTCCAGCCCACCCCGCCCCACACAGCACAGGCAATGCCCGCCATGGGTTGTGCCCCCTTCGGGCCCGGACCATTCCAGCACACACCGCCACCCCTGAGTTTGCGCAGGTTCAGGGGCTATACCGGCAAACACCACCCCCCCTTTGCCCCGCCATGCCTGCCCTTGTGGAGCATCCTCCAGCACAAAAAGCGGCATGCGCCCGCCGCGCATGTGCGGTGGAGCACGCATGGCGGTGGACAGGGTAGCCTCTGTCTGGAATAAGGATGTGGCTTTGGCCCGTTCCTGCGGCTGAGGCGTACCCTCCCCACTATTCCGGTCTTGTGCTGTCATGTCTTCTCGTCTGCCGCTTCTTGATGCCCTGCGTGAACAGGTTCTGCTCTGTGATGGAGGGATGGGGTCCCGCATCCAGATGCTCGACCTTGATGTGCAACGTGATTACTGGGGACAGGAAAACTGCACCGAAGTCCTGACCCTGTCACGCCCTGAACTGATCCGCGAAATCCACCGTGGGTATTTTGAGGCCGGGGCCGACATGGTGGAGACCAACACGTTTGGTGCCTCCCCTATTACACTGGGCGAGTTCGGGCTGACAGACCGCACGCGTGAGATTAACCGCGCCTCCGCCATTCTGGCGCGTGAGGCAGCGGACAGCTTTGCCGATGGCCGCCACCGTTACGTGCTTGGCTCCATGGGTCCGGGCACCAAGCTGCCCTCCCTTGGCAATATTGATTACGACACCCTGGAAGCCGCCCTTGCCGAACAGACCCGTGGCCTGATTGAAGGCGGGGTCGATGCGGTGCTGATTGAAACCTGTCAGGACACGCTCCAGATCAAGGCGGCCGTCAATGGCGTCAAGATTGCGCGGGCCGAAGCGGGCGTCACACTCCCCATTTTTGTGCAGGTTACGGTAGAAACCACAGGCACCTTGCTGGTTGGGCCAGACATTGCCGCCGCCGCCACGGTCATTAACGCGCTGGATGTGGACCTGATCGGCCTGAACTGCGCCACCGGCCCGCAGGAAATGGCCGAACATGTGCGCTGGCTGGCCGAAAACTGGCCCCGTCTGGTTTCCGTCCTGCCCAATGCGGGCCTGCCCGAACTGGTGGACGGCAAAACACACTACCCGCTCAGCCCCGAAGACATGGCCACATGGGTCGAGCGCTTTGTGCACGAAGACGGCATTAACATGACCGGAGGGTGCTGTGGCACCTCCACCCCACACATTGCCGCACTGGACGCCATGCTGCGCCGCCGGGCGGAAGCCACGGGCCGACACCGCCCGGCCCCTGTTGCCCGTACGGCTGTGTGGGTGCCCTCCGTTGCCAGCCTGTACTCGCAGGTGCCCCTGCGGCAGGAAAACGCCTATTTTTCCATCGGCGAGCGCTGCAACGCCAACGGTTCCAAAAAATGGCGCGAACTCCAGGAAGCGCATGACTGGGATGGCTGCGTAACCGTAGGCCGCGAACAGCTGCGCGAAGGCTCCAACGCGCTGGATGTCTGCACCGCCTTTGTCGGCCGCAACGAACGCGAGGAAATGGATGAGGTAATCAAGCGCTTCACCTCCTCGGTCAACGCGCCACTGGTCATTGACTCGACCGAAACCCCGGTGATCGAGGCAGCCCTCAAGCTGCATGGTGGCAAGCCGATCATCAACTCCATCAACTTCGAAGATGGGGAAGGCCCGGCCGCCGACCGCATGGCGCTGGCGCGCAAGTTTGGTGCCGCCGTTGTCGCCCTGACCATTGATGAAGTGGGCATGGCCCGCAAACCCGAGGACAAGCTGCGCATTGCCAGCCGTCTGGTGGAGTTTGCCTGCAACAAATACGGCCTGCCCCAGTCCGATCTGATGATCGACCCGCTCACCTTTACCATCGCCACCGGGGCGGAGGACGACCGCAAGCTCGGCCAGTGGACGCTGGAGGGTATTCGCATGATCCGCGAGGCCTTCCCCGATATCCAGATCGTGCTGGGCCTGTCCAACATCTCCTTCGGGCTCAACCCTGCGGCCCGCGCGGTGCTGAACTCGGTTTACCTTGATCTTGCGGTCAAGGCGGGCATGACGGCGGCGATTGTGCATGTCTCCAAAATCCGCCCGCTGCACCTGATCGCCCCGGAGGAAGTCAAGGTTGCCGAAGACCTGATCTTTGACCGCCGGACCGAGGACTACGACCCCCTGCAGGCCCTGCTGGCCATGTTCGCGGACCGCAAGGCCTCCGAAGCCGTGAAGCGCAAGCAGGCCGAAACCGCCGAAGAACGCCTGAAGGACCGCATTGTGGATGGCGACCGCAAGGGGCTGGAAGCCGACCTTGCCGAAGCCATGCAGACCATGGCCCCGCTGGACATCATCAACACCGTGCTGCTCGATGGCATGAAGGTGGTGGGCGAACTGTTTGGCGCGGGTAAAATGCAGCTCCCCTTCGTGCTTCAGTCCGCTGAAACCATGAAGGCCGCCGTGGCATGGCTTGAACCGCACATGGAACGTGCCGAAGGCCAGCAGCGAGGCACCATTGTTCTGGCCACCGTCAAAGGCGATGTGCACGACATTGGCAAAAACCTTGTGGACATCATCCTGACCAACAACGGCTACCGTGTGGTCAACCTTGGCATCAAGGTGCCTGTGGCCGACATGATCGACGCCGCCCGCAAGGAAAAAGCGGACGCCATTGGCATGTCCGGCCTGCTGGTAAAGTCCACCGTGATCATGCGCGAGAATCTGGAAGAAATCGCCCGCGCGGGGCTGGATACCCCCGTGCTGCTCGGCGGGGCGGCCCTGACCCGCAACTACGTGGAAGAGGACTGCGTGGCCGCTTACGGCACCACCGGCCGCGTAGCCTATGCGCGCGATGCGTTTGATGGCCTGACCCTGATGGACCAGATCGCCCAGAGCGGGTTTGACGGGTATCTGGCCGCCATTCAGAAACGGCGTGAGGGCAAGGCCACCCGCAAAAACGCCCGCTCGCCAGAAGTGGCGGAAACACGCGGCTACGGCCCCGTGGACAAGGCCGAGGTTGCCACCCGCCGTGCACGCCTGACCGCGGATGAACCCCGCCTGACACCCCCCTTCTGGGGTGCCAAGGTACTGCAGGCCACCCCCGAGGCCGTTCTGCCTTTCCTGAACGAGCGCGCCCTTTACCAGTTCCAGTGGGGTTTCCGTAAACAGGGGCGTTCTCTGGACGAGTTTCTGGTCTGGGCACGGCAGGAGCTGCGCCCCATTCTGCAACGCATGCTCAAGCTGGCAGCGGATGAGCAGATTCTCAAACCACAGGCCTGCTACGGCTACTGGAAAGCCGCGGGCGACGGGAACGACCTTGTTCTGTTTGAACCCGATGGCACAACCGAGGCCGCCCGCTTTGCCCTGCCCCGCCAGCCCCGCGCGGATGGGGAGTGCATTGCCGACTTTGTGCGTGACATAAACGACCCCGAGCGTGATGTGGTGGGCCTGCAGGTTGTAACCGTAGGGCAGAAAGCCTCCGACATTGCCCGCGACTGGTTTGAGGAAAACCGCTACCAGGACTACCTCTACCTGCACGGCCTTTCGGTGGAGATGGCGGAAGCCATGGCCGAATACACGCACAAGCGTATCCGCGCCGAACTGGGCTTTGCCGCCGAAGACCCGCGGAACATGGAGGACCTGCTCCAGCAGGGCTATCGTGGCTCGCGCTATTCGTTCGGCTACCCGGCCTGCCCCCGGCTGGAGGAGCAGAGCAGCATCCTTAACCTGCTTGATGCAGAGCGTATTGGCGTCTCCCTGACCGATGGGGACCAGCTCCACCCCGAGCAGTCCACCTCCGCTCTGGTGGTGCTGAATAAACACGCCAAATATTTCACGATCTGATCCGCCGGGCATTGACCAGTCGGGATGGTGCAGCGCATCATCCCGCAATGGTCTATTCCCGTCCGCATCTGCCGCCTCCGCTTACTCAGGAACGCAAGGACCTGTATATGCAGGTGGGGCTGCACGCGACCGGATGCACAACTGCCTTTATTGCGGCCAGACGCGCAGACCTTGTGCGCGAGAGTGCTCTGTTCCTGAAAACCCTGAGCCATATGTGGATGCAGGACGGGGTGGAGGAGGCCGATGTCTGGACCGAACTCCTGCGCCGGGTGGAAGTGTCCGAACTGCTGCACAAGCTCAACCAGCCCCCCCACCGTAAAAAGAAAAACGGCAGCCCCAGCAGGCCATGGCGCGTTACCACAAGCAAGCTGCCATAGGCGGCGCGGGCTTTATGTGTTTTTCCCTCTTTCCCCCACCCTACAGGGGGCTGTAAACCTGCGCTCATGGCAGCCATAGATGCACTCTCCCTGATCATTGTGGCCCTTTCCATCCTGCATGGGATGTGGCGGGGGTTTACGCAGCTTGCACTGGGCCTGCTTAGCTGGGCCGTGGCATTTGTGCTGGCTTTTCGCTTCCATGCTGTGCCCACGCCCTGGCTGGGGCGCTTCATTCACTCCCCCATAGGGCTGCAACTGGCCAGCTTTACGCTGGTGCTGCTGCTTTTTCTTATTGCCGGTTATCTGCTGGCGGCTACCATTGTGCGTCTGGTACGCGCAACCCCGCTGGACGGGCTGGACCGCACGCTGGGCGGGCTGTTCGGGCTTGCGCGGGGTATGTGTGTGATTGTGCTGCTGTTCATGGCCGGGCAATGGCTTTTGCAGCCCGAGGACATGGAAGCCATAGAAGCTAACGGACGGCTGACCCCTTATATTCGCGCCGCCACAACCTATATCCACCCTTATCTGACTGAATTTGACGCAAAGGGGGTTGCGCCAAAGCGTTCAACAGGTCATGACGCCAGCTTGTAATCCCCATACGGCCAGTACCAGCCATTTGCGGAGGCCCTGCGCGCTTATGCACTCCCATTCCACGCCGTCCGTTTCCCTCCCCGATCCTGTCCGTGCGGACGAGGATCACCTACAGGAGGAATGTGCCGTCTTTGGCATATGGAACGCCAAGGACGCAGCAACCCTGACAACCCTTGGACTGCACGCCCTCCAGCACCGTGGGCAGGAAGCAGCGGGCATTGTCTCCTTTGATCCGGCGCATCACCGCTTCAATTCCCACCGTGGGCTCGGCCTTGTGGGCGATGTGTTCAGTGATTCGCGCGTCATGGCCACACTGACTGGCACACGCGCCATTGGCCATAACCGTTACGCCACAACAGGGGCTACCCTGCTGCGCAACGTGCAGCCCCTGTTTGCCGAGTTCGCCTTTGGCGGTCTGGCGGTGGCCCATAACGGCAACCTGACCAACGCTGACACGCTGCGCCGCGAACTGATCCGCCGTGGCTGCCTGTTCCAGTCCACCACGGATACGGAAGTGTTCGTACACCTGATTGCCATCTCGCTTTACGCCACGGTGGAAGACAGGCTGATTGACGCGCTCAAGCGGGTTACTGGTGCATACTCCCTTGTTGTTCTTTCGCAGGATGCGCTGATCGGCGTGCGTGACCCCATGGGTGTGCGTCCGCTGGTGCTGGGCAGGCTGCCGGGCGAAGGCGACAAGGACGGCGCATGGGTTCTGGCATCCGAAACCTGCGGGCTGGATATTATTGGCGCGGAATTCGTGCGCGATGTGGAACCGGGCGAACTGGTTATCATCACTGACGAGGGTGTCCGCTCCCTGCGCCCGTTCGGGGACACGCAACCCCATTTCTGCGTGTTTGAATACATCTACTTTGCCCGCCCGGATTCCGTGCTTGAAGGCCTGCCGGTCTATAACGTGCGCAAGGAAATCGGGCGTGAACTGGCGCAGGAAAGCGGGGTCGAGGCCGATGTGGTCGTGCCCGTACCCGACTCCGGCGTGCCCTCCGCCATTGGCTATGCGGAGGCCAGCGGCATTCCGTTCGAGCTGGGCATCATCCGCAACCACTATGTGGGCCGCACCTTTATTGAGCCCACCGACCATATCCGGCATCTGGGCGTTAAAATGAAGCACTCGCCCAACCGCCCGATTCTGGACGGCAAGCGTGTTGTGCTGGTGGACGACTCCATTGTGCGTGGCACCACATCCCGCAAGATCGTGGACATGGTGCGTGCGGCCGGGGCGCGGGAAGTGCATATGCGCATTTCCTCCCCCCCCACCAAGCATTCCTGCTTCTACGGGATCGACACGCCAGAACGCAGCAAGCTGCTGGCAGCCCAGAACGACCTGCAGAAAATGGCTGAACTGATTGGTGTGGACAGTCTGGCCTTTATCTCGCTCGACGGGCTGTACCGCGCCATGGGGCATGAAAGCCGCAAGGCCAGTCGCTCCACCTATTGCGACGCCTGCTTTACCGGCGAATACCCCATTGCGCTGGTTGACCACGATGCGGAATACGGCCCGGACTCAGCCTGAGCCACGGCCTGCCGCCCTGTTATGAAAAACCCCGCCAGAGACCCACTCTGGCGGGGTTTTTGTCAGGCGGTGCGCGCAGGCCGTGCCCCTAGCGGTACACCATACCCCCATCAATCAGGATCGACTGGCCGGTAACGTAATCGGAATCAGGGCCAGCAAACCAGGACACAAGTGCCGCCACATCATCGGGTGTTTCGGCCCGGCCAAGGGCTATGCCGTCCACGAACTTCCTGTACGTCTCACCCACGGGGGCGCCGGTCAGTCTGGCGAATTCCCTGTCGATTTCCACCCACATATCCGTCCCCACCACACCGGGGCAGTAGGCGTTTACGTTAATGCCGTGACAGGCATATTCCTTGGCGGCAGCCTGCGTAAGCCCGCGCACCGCAAACTTGGTGGAGGAGTACACGCCCAGCATGGCGTAGCCTTCGTGCCCGGCAATGGAACAGGCGTTAATGATTTTGCCGCGGCTTTTACGTGCAATAAACTTGGCCGCGGCTAGCTGGATACCCCACAGCGTACCTTCCACGTTAATGCGGTAAATGCGCTGGACTTCCTCGGGTGTTACATCCGCCAGCGGCTTGATCTGGGCAATGCCTGCGTTGTTGACCATAATATCAAAGCTGCCCAGCGTGGCCTCGGCATGGTCAATCGCGGCCGCCACCTGCGCGCGGTCGCCAATATCGGCAATAAAGCTGGTGGCCTTGCGGCCCAGTGCCTCGATTTCCTGAACCACTCCTGCCAGATGATCCTCGCGGATGTCCACCAGAGCTATGTCCGCACCGTCCCTGGCCAGCCGCAGGGCTATGCCACGGCCAATGCCTTGCCCGCCGCCGGTAACCAGCGCCACTTTTCCTGTAATATCCGCCATGAGAACCTCTCGCATGTGATGGGAAACGAGGCGAGCGTAGTGCAATAACAGGAAAAAGCCATTACCAAAAAAACAGCCCCC
The DNA here is from genome assembly GCF_014207635.1 of Acetobacter lovaniensis. Classification (GTDB taxonomy): domain Bacteria; phylum Pseudomonadota; class Alphaproteobacteria; order Acetobacterales; family Acetobacteraceae; genus Acetobacter; species Acetobacter lovaniensis. The sequence continues at coordinate 83,744 of NZ_JACHIE010000006.1, read as the reverse complement.
GCACGGCACATGCGGGGGCTGGCGCAAAACACCACGACAGAGGCCGGAGTGCCCCTTATCTGCGATGCCCCTGCGCGGAGGAGGACGGAGCTGACCGGGCTGCATCCTGCGCCGCGGCGGCGGCCGTGGCATTGGGGGCATCGGGCGGGAGCAGGCGGATCTGCCCGGCCGCCACATCCGCCAACTGGCCCAGAAGCTAGCTGAGGCCCTGCACCATGCTCATGGTGCTGCCACCGGCAGGGCCACTCAGGCTGATACGCTGGAGCGTGCCCTGCCCGTAAGGTGCCCCCGCCGCCGCAGGCTGGACCGAGAGCATGGCATCCAGCTCCACATGACCAGACGGCCCGGTGGAAAAGCGGCTGACCGAAAGCTCCACATAAACCTGCGGGTCGGCGGCGGCGGCATCGTTTTCCACAAACACGCCCGTACCGGGCAGGCGCTGGGCCAGATCCCCCGCCAGTGCGTGGCCGATCTGGCTGGCAAGGGAATCGCTCCATGCATCGGTGCTGGAAACGCTCAGCTTATAACCACTATCGGCCGTAACAATCCGGTCACGGTCCAGGCCGGAGGCAATGCTGGGCAGGCGCACCTCCACAAAGCGCGGGCCACCGGCCTGTGCCTGCCCCGGCACAACCGCCAGCGTGTAAAGCGAGGCCCCACTGCTGGCGCAGCCTGCAAGGGTAAACGCCATAAGCCCCAGCGAGGCCCCGCCGACCAGAACGTTGCGGCGGCAAAGACCAGCCCCAGCCAGTCCGTAAGGTTTAACGCGAGCCATGATCTTATCGTCCCGATATGAGCGCAGAGGGGTGGTTGGTCAGGAAGTCAGACAAAAAGCGCAGGGAGCGCGCGGTTTGTCCAAGCTGGATAACCATGGCCTGAAGGCTGCGCTTGAAGTCGCTGTCGCCCCCGTAGCTGGCCAGCAGGCGGTTGGCGTTGTGGAGCATCTGGTCCAGTTGCTCGGCCATGGCGGGCAGGCGCTGGCTGAGAGGTGCCAGACCTTTTTGCAGGTCCTGCGTCAAAGCCTGAAAATGCTGCATGGACACACGCAGGCTGGCCAGAGACTGTTTGACATCCGGGCTGCTCAGCGTTTCGTCCGCATGGGCGAGCAGGTTGTTGGCGTTGGTGCCAATCTGCTCGAACGGCATGGCCGCCAGACGGTCGGTTACGGTGGAAAGCGATTCCATGATCCCGCTCATACCCCCCGGCTGACCGGGGATAACAAGCGTTGTGCCTTCCATGCTGGTGGTGGCCTTGCCCGCGTTCTTGACAAAGTTGAGCGAGATCAGCCCTTCCCCCGTCAGCAGGCTTGCGCTGTCGGTGGAGGCCCGCAGGCCGTTCGCCACCAGTGTCCGCAGCATGTCCGTGACCTCCTCGTGCGAGAGTTCCTTGGAGGTCATCACCCGTTCGGGCTGGATTTCCATGCCAATACGCACGCGCGGGTGGCCGGGGGTGGAGGTCATGTCCAGTTTAACACTGGTCACGTTGCCCACCTGAATCCCAAACATGCTGACCACAGCCCCCGGAGCCAGCCCCTTGACGGAGGAGGTCAGGTACGTGGCAACGGGAACACGCTCATGGTACCCGGCGTTCTGGGCATCTTCCTCGCTCTCATAGAGCTTGAACACGGTGTTGGCCGCAGCCATGGGCAGGTCACGCTGGAGTTTACCCTCCTCCAGCGGGGGCAGGCCAAAAGCCACCCCACCGGAGAACAGCGCCTGAAGGGACTGCAACTGCACCTTGAGCCCACCAGCCCCAAAGCCCACCTTAACGCCCGAGACGTTCCAGAACCGTGTGCTCCCATTGAGGTAATGGTCGTAGGGTTCCTTGACAAAAATCTGGATCAGCACCGGCCCGCGCCCACCGGGCGGCATGGTGTAACCCAGCACTTCCCCCACATCCACATCGCGGAAAAAGACAGGGGCCCCCTGACCGATCGACCCAATATTGTTGGCCACCAGCGTATAGGTCTGGCCCGGCTGGTCCGAGCGCATGCCCGGTGGGGCTTCAAGCCCTTCAAACTGGTCCCTGCGCTGGCCGGAATTATGGCCGTTTTCATCCAGTCCGGGGTCAAAGGCGATGTACGCGCCAGACATCAGCGTTTCCAGCCCGGTAATGCTGGCCCCGTTAATGCGGGGGCGCACAACCCAGAACCGTGCCTTGTCGGTCAGCATGTCATTGGTGCCCTTGTTCATGCGGATGAGCACACGAACATGGCGCAGGTCGGGGGTGAGGGAGATGTTCTGCACCGTTCCCAGCACCACGGACTTGTTCTTGACCTGTGTCTGCCCACTGGTCAGGCCATCGGCGGTATCAAAGATAACAGAGATTTCCGGTCCGTTATCCACAAAGCTGCGCCAGACCAGAAAGCCCGCAATCAGCACCGAAATAATGGGAATAACCCAGATAATGGAAAACCGGATCCTGCGCACCAGCGCATCCTGAGTGTCACTTTCACCATGTCTTGGAGAATTGTGCCTGTCGTTCACGCCCTGTCCGGCTCCATATCATTCAAATACGCGGCAGTTTTATGCGGCGCGGGGGTGGGGGTCACCCGCCCGGCAAGGCCGCAATCGGAGGATGTCTCATTGTCGCCCACCACGTCCCACATAACGCGGGGGTCAAACACATGCACCGCAAAAATGGTCAGCACCACCACCGCGGCAAAGCAGACCATGCCCCCATTGGCGGTAATGCTGGCCATGCTGTTAAAGCGGACCATGGCCACCAGAATGGAAACCATGAACACGTCAATCATGGACCACCGGCCAATAATATCGATCACCCGGTAAAGTCTGGTCCGCGCCACCAGCCAGCGCTCCGAGCGCCGCCATGTGGTAAAGAGCATGAACAGCAGACCAAAAATCTTGAGCACGGGCACGGTTACACTCGCAAACAGCACCAGCAGCGAGAGCGGGATCATCCCGTCCTGCCACAGCTCCACCGCCCCGGCTATAATGGTATGCCCCGTGCCCCCACCCAGCCGGATCACGGTCATGACCGGGTAGATATTGGCAGGCAGGTAAAACACCACGGCAGAAATAAGCAGAGCGAGTGCGCGCACGCGGCCATTGAGCTTGCGGCGGCGCACCACATGCCCACAGCGCGGGCAAAAGCCCAGAGCCCCGGTTGTGGGCATGGCCTCCTCAAACGCCAGCACGACCCCGCAGGACAGGCACGACGCCATGTGCGAAGGCGGCGGCAGGGGAGTGTGGCGCGTCACGTTCTCGCAGGTCAGGCGGATGCGCCTGTTATCCATGCGGCGCAGGCTGTGGTCTGTCTGCCTGCGTTCCCAGATCAGCTCCGTATCCAGCGTGGCATCGGTCGCGGACATGGTCAGCATCAGGCCCGAGACCAGAAACACCGCCGCCCCGATCTGCACATAAGCCAGATCGGACAGTTTGGTATAGGCCACGAACACGCCCAGAATATACACCTCCACCATGGACCACGGGCGCAGGCGTTCGTACCATTTGAGCAGATGCGGCACCCAGAAAGGCAGCTTTGGCTGCAACGCCCCCACCAGAATGGCCAGCATCATGCCAATAACCAGACCGGGCACAATAATGGTGGCAATGGCCACCAGTACGCCCACTTCCCCCCAGCCCTCATGCAGCAGTTCAATCGGGCCGGTCAGGATATTCACCGTGCGCTGGCGACCATACAGGTCCAGCATCATCAGGGTTGAGGCCAGCATGGCAAGGTAAAGCGCGGCCGAGCTGATGCAAAAGGCCAGTGGCGTCGCTATGGGAGAGGTATGGTTCCGCCGGTCCAGCAACTGGTTGCACCGGCAGCAGCGTGCCTGTGTGCCGGGGTTAAGCTCTGGCAGAATCTGGTAATGCCCGCAGCACGGACACTCCACCGCCCCGCGCAAAAGCCGGACGTGCCGTTCCTCATCAACCGGTACATCCCGGCCGGGGAACAGAGCCTCCCGCAGCAGGGCCATGACTTGCGTTGCGTTCATTACTCCTGTTCTTAATACCAACCGCTTCACCTGTAACTGAAAAAACCGTATGGCACCCCTGCCATACAGACCTGCGCCCAGCGCTTCTGTGCCCGGCCACCCCGGCCCCCGCCCCCGATACCGGGACCGGGACCGGGACCGGGACCAATACCGGGGCCGATACCGCCATACGGCTGCCCCTGCACATCCGCACCCGAGCGGTTTGGCGGCTCTTCCGGCATGCCCCCCTACAGGCCCGGCACCTTTGGCAAAGAAGAAGAAAAAACCGGACCGCTCCGGAATATGGGGGAAAAAAGCCCCCTTCACTGCCGTAATGGATGTTGCATGCTCTGAATGATCATGATAGTCAGCCTACCGCACACACTGCTGTGCCCGCTTAGCTCAGTTGGTAGAGCACATCATTCGTAATGATGGGGCCGATGGTTCGAATCCGTCAGCGGGCACCACTTTTCCCCTAAATTGTCATCAGTTTTGCTGCATGCCGCCAGCACGCCACGGCTTTGCACAGTCATGCCCGTATGACCGGGAGCACCAGACTGCCCCAACCTGTGTACGCTCCGCGACGCCGCCCCCAAAAAACGCCAAAGACCAAAGGCTGAAGGGAGCGCAGCACCCTGCCCCGCAGAAGATGCGCCAGACTGGCTCTGTGGCCAGCCTCATAGTCACATACAGAGTTAGTGGGCTTTATCCGCCACCGGCGCGTCCAGCGTGTAAAAGCTGATCGCCATGGCGTGGCCGTTGGAATAGTTCAGCCCCGCGACCGTGCCACGGCTGAACGCCTTTGGCGCATCCGCCCCCAGTGCCTCCATAAACGCCTTGCGCTCACGCACATCCACAAGGGCTGCGGTGCAGGCCGGGTGGTCGCGCATGGCCTGCGCGGCCTGTGCGGGGCTCCCCAGCACCACCTTGCCCCCAATCAGGAACACCAGACTGGGCTCGGTAAAGGAAACGGAATAAACCTGTGTCTGTGCGCAGGGCTGATGCGCCTGCACCAGCGCCACCAGACGGGGTGCCAGCCAGATGCTGCGCAACTGCGGCACCACAACCGTAAACAGCCCCACATATAAAAGGGCTGCCGCAACACAGCTGCTCAACGCTGCATAACACAGTTCCGCCCGCCAGATCTGCCACACCGCCAGCCCAACCAGCGGCAGAACGCCACCCGCCAGCACAAGGGCGGGAACACTAAGCTGGCGCTCCAGCGTCCACAGTAAAAATGGCCCCGCGGCAGCCAGCGCGCAGCCTGCAAAACCCCACAAGACGGCATAGACCCCAAGCAGCAGGTGGCCCCAGCGGGTCCGCGGGCCGTTCCGCCACACCACACCACTCTGCGCCAGCAGGCCCGCACTCAGTATGGCAATGGCGGGGTATGTGGGCAGCACGTAATGGGGCAGCTTGGTTGCTATGCTTTCAAACACTACCCAGTGCGGCACAATCCAGCACAGCAGGTAACGCACCGGCAGAGTACGCCGCTCCCGCCATGCCTGCGGCAGCACACTGGCGGCAAAGTAGGAGCCGGGCCAGAATGCGATCAGGAATACAAGCAGGTGATAGCCCGGCGGCAGGCCGTGCGCCTCCTGCCCGGAAGCCACCTTGCCCAGAAAATTCCCCCCCACCGCGCGCCGGAAGAACTCGCCGTGGCTGACCACCCCAATGGCCACGCACCACGGCAGCACCACGGCAGCCGCCACAAGCCAGCCCCATGCCGGGCGCAGCCTGCGCCACAGGTCCAGATGACGCTCCACCCAGCCCATGGCCAGCGGTGTTGCTAGGGAGGGAATCAGCACAACCGGGCCTTTAAGCATAAGCCCGCAGCCCACAGCGCCCCAGAACAGCAGCGCCGTGCCAGCAGGTGTGGCACGCGCTGCCTCCCTGTCTGCCAGTGCCCGTACCAGCGCGTACTGGGCTACCAGCACGCTGAGCAGCAGGCACGAATCAATCGTGCCCATACGGCTTTCCGCCGCCACCAGCACCGAGGCCATCAGCAGGACCGCAGCCCCGACCCCGACCATGGCCCCGAACAGGCTGGCCCCCATGATGGCGGTCAGCACCACCGCTCCGGTCATGGCCAGCAGGGAAGGAATACGGTACGGCCACACCGTGCGGGCATAATCCATGCCCACAGCCTTAACAGCCATGGATTCCAGCCAGTAAATACCGGCGGGCTGAAGGTAGCGCGGCTTGTCCTGAAAGCGCACATCTATGTAGTTGTGCGTCTCCAGCATCTGGGCCGATGCTTCCATGTAGCGTGGTTCATCCCGGTCAAACGGGGGGATTGTCATGCGGCCGGGCAGAAACAGCACAAAAGCCGCCAGACCGATCAGCACCAGCACACGCCACGGCAGGGTACGGGCCCCGCGTGCAGGCCCTAGCATTCATCAACCGTTCTGGGCAGCCGGGTGCGGTTACGCAGCCACATAACACCCAGCAGGTCCCGCACACCCACTACAGCACGGTTGAAATTGGTATATTTGGACTGCCCATGCAGCCGCGGCCGATGCGAAACCGGATGGCACACCAGAGGCACCCCATAGGATGCAAAAAAGGCGGGCATAAACCGGTGCAGGCCTTCAAACTGTGGCAGGCGCAAAAAATCGGCGCGCTGAAAAATCTTGATCGGGGCACCCGTATCCGGGCAGTGGTCCTGTAGCAGCCTCTGGCGCAGGCCATTGGCAAAGCGTGTGGCAAAGCGGCGGGACCAGCCATCCTTCCGTCTGGCGCGCACCCCGACCACAAGCGGGGGCGTACCCTGTGCGGCCCGGGCCAGAGCCACCAGTGCTACCAGCTCACGCGGGTCGTCCTGCCCGTCCCCATCAATCGTGGCAATCCACGCGCCTTTTGCCGCGGTAATGCCCGTACGCAACCCGGCGGACTTACCACAGCACCGATCGTGCGAGAGAATACGCAGGTTGGGCAGGCACTCCTGCCGAAGCTGGCGCAGCACGGCCACCGTGTTGTCGCGGCTGCCGTCGTTTACAAACACGACTTCCGATGGGGGGAGGCTCTTGCAGGCTTCGGCCAGTTCGCGGCAGACCTGTGGCAGGTTATCCTGCTCGTCCAGAACAGCAATAACGATGCTCAGCACGGGCTGAACATCGCTTGCCTGCGACACAGAGGTTTGCACCGTTTGTGTCATACATATGCACCCTGAAGGGAGATGGGCTTAAGCTGCCTGACGGGAAAACGCGGCGGGCAGGTCTGCCAGTGCCTGATCAACCAGTGCAGAGGCTTTCTGCTCATCAATGGTCTGGGGGATAATGCTGTGCGCAGCATTGACCGCCACATCAATGGCGAGCTGGCGCACTTCCTTTACGGCGGCGCGCTCAACGGCGGCAATCCGGTCACGCGCCATCTGCTCGTGGCGGCGCACGGCGGCCTCGGCTTCTGCACGGGCCTGCTTGGCCATTTCGTCCGCCTTGATGCGGGACTGCTCGATAAAGGATTTGGCTTCCGCCAGAGCCTGTTCACGCTCGCGCGTTGCATCTTCGAGCATCTGCTCGGCTTCGCGGCGCAGGCGGGCTGCCTCGTCCAGTTCCTCGCGGATCAGGTTGGCGCGGTTGTCCAGAATGGACGCAATAGGCGTCCACAGTTTTTTACCGGCCAGCACAAAGAACAGAACAAACGAAACAGCGACCCAGAAACCCGCTACATGAAAAATGTCAGTCATGACCAAAATTCCCCTGAGTACGGATTCAGATAATGCTGCGATGCGCGGAGGCGCTCTCAACACTCTGGGCAACAAGCTGGGCGTCTGGCGCAACACCTGTCAGCCGCTGCACCAGCGCCTGTGTGGTATCGGCCGCAATTTCTTTAAGCGCGCTCAAGGCCCGCGCTTTTTCTGCCGCAACATTCTTTTCGGCATCCGCAATTTCGGAAGCCAGACGTGCGTTGATTTCCTGCATCTGCTGCTCTGCCGCACGATGCTCTTCGTCCAGAACCTTCTGAAGATGCGCCTGGGCTTCTGCCATGGCATCTTTGCGGGCCTGCTGGAGTTCGGCTACGGCTTTGTCAGCATCCTGTTTAGCGGACCGGGCGACTTCAAGATCACCTGTAATACGCTGGCTACGGTCATGCAGAACGCGGGCGACACCCGGCAGCATGGCCTTGCTGAGAACAAGATAGAAGATGAAGAAAATAATTGCCCCCCACATGACCTGGCCGGTCACGAGTGGGTTGGCAAAGTCAAGCTGAGGCATTCCCGTGGCGTATGCACCAGGTGCCGAAACGGCCAGCAAAGAAACGCCGCAAACCGTTGCAAGCAGTCCGGCACGAACTGTCTTCGTAATCACACCCACAGGAATGTCTCCTCTTGTTTTCCCGATCTCAGACGAAGAGGATCAGGAATGCGATCAGCAGCGCGAACAGGGCGATAGCTTCTGTCAGTGCGAAGCCGAGCATGCCCAGACCGAACACGTGCGGGCGAGCCGCCGGGTTACGGGCAATGCTGCTGACCAGCGTTGAGAAGATGTTGCCGAGGCCGATACCAACGCCGGCGAGGGCGATAACGGCGATACCTGCACCGATTTCCCGGGCTGCAGCGATGTCCATATCAGTCACTTCCTTGTTTCAAGACAGTTTCAAACGAAACGGGCAAAGCAGCTCAGTGAGCCACGGCCTCCCGCAGGTAGATGCACGTCAGGATGGCAAACACATAGGCCTGCAATACCCCGACAAGCAACTCAAGAGCCATAAGCGCCACGTTAATGGCGATGGGCCCGATCGCAAACACGTCACCCACCACGCCAAAACCGGCGAGCATGATCACGAAGCTTGCGAAAATATCGAACATGACGTGCCCGGCAACCATGTTGGCGAACAGTCGGATGGACAGGCTGACCGGGCGGGAGAGGAACGAGAGAATCTCGATCGGGATCAGCAGGGGCGCCAGAAAGGGGCTGGCGCCGTCCGGCATGAAGTGGGCGAAAAACCGCAGGCCCTGCACCTTGAGCGACACGACAACCGTCAGCAGGAACACCATGAACGCCATGGCGAAGGTGACGGCAATATGGCTGGTAAAGGTGAAGGAGAACGGCAGAAGGCCGATGTAGTTCCCCGCCAGAATGAAGAAGAACAGGGTGAAGATGAACGGGAAGAAGGCTGCACCTTCCGGCCCGATCGTATCCACGGCCATGTTATGAATGAACTCGTAGCAGACCTCGGCTGCGGCCTGAAGCCGACCGGGAACAACTGCTGCGGGGCGCATGCCAAAATACAGGAACGCAAGAACAAGGCAGACTGCCGCCATCATGTACAGCGGAGACTGGCTGAAGCGCAGGGCCTCGCCCAGCCCGCCAAGAACGGGGTGGAGCTCAAACTGTTCAAGTACGTTAATGCTGGAACCGCCCGCCACAACCGCTCTCCTAGACCTTGCCCCGAATCGAACATCCGGGCTTCAGCTTCTTACTTTACGTCCATCGTCCTGACCAGACGCCAAACATTCAGCATTCCGGCGCTACCGCCCAAAAGTGCGAAGATGACAAGAAACAGCGCCCGGGTATGGAGCCAGTGATCCAGCCCCCACCCTATGGCAACCCCCACAACCAGCCCCGCGAGCATTTCTGTCCCGGCTCTGAACGCCAATGCAGCAAGGGACCTGTCGGCCTCCATGTTTGCATCAACCTGAGGTTTTTCCTCCTTGACCAGACCGTAGCGGCGCTCAGCCGACTGCAATCTGGCGTTGAAGGAATCGTCTTTTTCCTTACTCATACCTCGCACCTCCCAAGGGGTGCAGGCGCTTGCTAACGGGGCAGCCATATCCTGTCAAGAAACCTTAGCGGGCTTGCTGTCCAAAATATTGCACCGTAGCATTTGCGCCACCCCGCTGATTACTCCATTCCGGGCAGGCCAACCAGCCCGCGCGCGTAGTCCATGGCGGAAAAAGGCCGCAGATCCTCTACCTGTTCGCCCACGCCAACGGCATGCACAGGCAGGCCGAACCCATCGGCCAGCGCGACCACAATACCACCACGGGCCGAGCCATCCAGCTTGGTCACGACCAGCCCGCTCACGTTCACAAGTTCGCGAAAAACCCGTACCTGCTCCACCGCGTTCTGCCCCGTTGTGGCATCCAGCACCAGCAGGACCGAATGGGGAGCGCTTTCATCAAACTTGCGCATGACGCGAATAATTTTTGCCAGCTCTTCCATCAGCGCCGACTTGTTGTGCAGCCGCCCCGCCGTATCCACGAACACAAGGTCCGCCCCTTCGGCCTTGCCACGCTTGAGCGCTTCGTATGCAAGGCCTGCGGCATCAGCTCCCGGGGGACCGGCAATAACCGGGCAGCCCGTGCGCTCGCCCCAGATCTGGAGCTGCTCTACGGCTGCGGCACGGAATGTATCGCCCGCCACCATCATGACCTTGCTGCCCTGAGCGGAAAAAAAGCGGGCCATTTTGCCAATGGTGGTTGTTTTGCCCACGCCATTGACCCCCACAACCAGCACCACATGCGGTTTGTGGGCGGGGTCGGGGGCAAACGGTACGGCTACCGGCTCCAGAATCCGGGCAATTTCTTCGGCCAGAGCCAGCCGGATTTCCTCATCCGTGACTTCGGCGCCAAAGCGGCTGGACCGAAAAGTCTCAATCACCTTTTCCGCAACACCGGGGCCAAGGTCTGCGGTAATGAGCAGTTCCTCCAGTTCCTCCAGCGCCTCGTCATCCAGTTTGCGGCGGGTAAAAATACCCGTAAGCCCGCCACCCAGCTTCTGGGTGGAGCGGGACAGCCCCTCCTTGAGACGAGAGAAAAAACCAAGCGCCATTCTAGATCCTTTCCGCCACCAGTCCGCCCTCTTCCACCGCGATGGGCAGAAGGGAGAGAATATCCCCGACCGAGGCTTCGGCCCCGCTCAGGCGGACGGGTGCAAACTGCTCGCTATGTCCTGTTGTGGGGGTTTCCATCAGCACACGCTGGGGCTGGCCCAGCAGGCTTGCATAGTACCGCGCCGCAGATGCGGCCCCCACCGCCCGCAGGGCGGCTGCACGCGCCTTGCGCTGGGGCACGGGCACCGCACGCATGCGCGCGGCCGGAGTACCCTCACGCTCGCTGTAGGGGAACACATGCAGGTAAGGCAGCGCCATCTCTGCCACAAAGGCGCGCGTCTGCTCGAACAGGGCGTCATCCTCGGTGGGGAACCCGGCAATGAGGTCGGCACCAATACCAATATCGGGCCGCAGGCTTCTGGCGCGCGCCACAACATGGGCGGCATCTTCCACCAGATGGCGGCGCTTCATGCGTTTGAGAATAAGGTCCGCCCCGGCCTGTAGGGAAAGATGCAGATACGGCATGAACCGGGGCTCGGCCTCCAGCAGTTGCCAGATGTCCTCATCAATTTCCACCGGATCAACCGAGGACAGGCGCAGCCGCTCCAGCTCGGGCACCAGCCGCAGCACACGGCGGCACAACTGCCCCAGCACGGGCTTGCCCGGCAGGTCCGCGCCCCATGAGGTCATATCCACCCCGGTCAGCACCACCTCGCGGTAGCCAGCCCCCACCAGTGCGCGCACCTGCTCCACCACGGCCCCAACCGGCACGGAGCGCGAAGGCCCGCGCCCGAAGGGAATAATGCAGAAGGTGCAGCGGTGGTCGCACCCCTGCTGAACCTGCACAAACGCACGGGTGCGGCCTGCAAACTCGGTGACCAGATGAGCGGCCGTTTCCCTTGCCGCCATAATGTCGGACACGGCTACAGGCTCGGCCAGTGCCGCGGGGGACCAGCTTTCGGCCTTCAGTTTTTCCTCATTCCCCAGCACGCGGGTTACGCCGGGCAGGATGGACCAGTTTTCGGGGTGAATCTGGGCGGCGCAGCCGGTCACGACAATGCGGGCATCAGGGTTTTCACGATGCGCACGGCGGATGGCCTGCCTTGCCTGCCGCTCCGCCTCCCCCGTAACCGCGCAGGTGTTGACAATGATCACATTGCCCAGCCCCTGCGCGTGGTCCCGCATGACCTCGCTCTCCCACGTGTTCAGGCGGCAGCCGAAGGTCAGGATTTCTGGCCGGGTGGTCATGATGGATAGGCGGCCAGATCGACCGTCCCTTCAAAAGCTGTGGTGGCGGAGCCGGTCATGAGCACATGGCCCGTCTGCTCGGACCAGACAATGTGCAGGGTGCCGCCATCCAGCTCCACCGTGCAGGTCCGTGCGGCAAGGCCACGCCGCACGGCATTGACCACGGCGGCACATGCGCCAGACCCGCAGGCCTCGGTCACGCCTGCACCCCGTTCATGCACCTTCAGGCGCATATGGTGCGGCCCGTCCATGCGGGCAAAGCCGATATTGGCGCGTTCGGGAAAAATGGGGTCGTGCTCAAGCGCATCCCCCTGCGCCACCATACCAAAATCGGAGACAAAAAACGTAGCGTGCGGGTTGCCCATGGAAGCCGCCGCCGGATCACCCGGCAAGGGCAGGTGCAGTGTATCCACCGCCATGGCCAGTGGCACATCCTGCCAGTGGGTGCGTGGAGCGCCCATGTCCACCGTAATCAGCCCGTCGGGGGTTCTGCTGGTAGGCAGCACGCCTGCGCGGGTTTGCAGCACAGGTGTTGCATTACCGCTACAGCGCCACACAAGATCGGCCACACAGCGCGAGGCATTGCCGCAGGCCCCTGCCTCCGACCCGTCGGGGTTGAAAAAGCGCACAAGCACATCTGCCCCATCCGCCGTGGGCGCGCGCAGGGTTACAAGCTGGTCGCAGCCAATACCCCGGCGGCGGTGCGCCAGAGCTGCAATGCGGCCGGGGGTCAGGGGCAGGTCGCCCGTCCGCTCGTCGAGGATGACAAAATCATTCCCCAGACCGTGCATTTTGTAAAAAGAGGTCAGCATTGCGCGCCTTATATGCCAATTCAGACCGGGATGCCATGCCCCACCCGCACGGTTGAGCGCTGCACTGGCCTGCAAGGCATAGCATGGCGCGGCCCCTGCTGTCCCGGCCCGTATGCGCCGGGTGGGAGTTAGATAAAGCGGCCCGGCGCGCCGCGCTGGAGCACCTCGATCCTGTAGCCATCCGGGTCGGTCAGGAAAAAGAACTGCCCGACGACCGTGCTCTCGTGCTGCATGGTTTTAACTGGCGTAACCGGGTGCCCCGCAGACTGCATGCGTGCGTGCTCGGCCACCACATCCGCCACCGAAACCGCCAGATGCCCATAGCCTTCCCCCAGAGCATAAGGCTCCGTGCGGCCGTGGTTGATGGTGAGTTCAAGCTCAAAACTCTGCTCGTCATTGGCCAGATAGACCAGAGTGAAGCTGTCAAACTCAAAACGGCCAACCGGAGCAAGGCCCAGCGTATCAGTATAGAACGCAACGGATTTCCGTTCATCCAGCACACGCAGCATGCTGTGGATCATTCTGGCCATAAAGACTTCCTTTTTTCCAATGCCCTGTTTTTTTAAACTCTACTGCATCTTTTTTAACGACAGCCGCGTTTGTTCTGAAATTATTTTTTAAGCATGTCTCTCTTTACTAAGGGGGTGCTAAAATGGTTCTGATCTAATCAGGTTCCCGCATAACACCTGTCAGAAAATGAAGAGAGCATGCGCATCTTGAAGTCCCTGCACGCCTCTTGGGCGCACTGTATGAAAGCCAGCCTGTGTATGGGCACAGTCCTGGCCTCCGGCCCACTGCTGCTGTGCCTTGGCGCACCGGCCATGGCTGCGGGAGACGAAGCCTCGCTGGATGCGCTGGAACAGCAGATTGCGCGCATCCAGTCCGAACAGAAGGCTCTGCAAAAAGCTCTGGTGAGCGTGCAGAAACAGATTGCCGCCCACCGCTCTGTCGCCCATGCGGGGGGTGCTGCGGCCCATCACGGCCTTGCCGCCCACCAGCTTGCCAGTCTGGATGCCGCCGACCATGAGGCAGGCATTGCCGTACACTCCGCCGATCATGAGGAAGAAGCCGGGGTCCACCACCTTGTGGGCGGGCGCTTCCATACCGGCGGGCCAGATGCCCAGCCTGTGTTCGGGGGCGCGGATGACACGCCAACCGTGGAATCCGTCGTTGGCCACCGCGCGGAAGACGTGATCTCCCGCCTGGCGGAAAACGGTGTAGGGCCCCACTCGCGTGAAACGGCGGGCGCACAGGCGGCAGGCGCGCTGGGTGACCACGGCGTGTTCCACCTTGGCCCCGTTACCCTGATCCTTGGTGGGTTTCTTGATGCCTCGGCCGTGGAGAGCAACCGCCACACAGCCAGCGGTACCTTCAACTTCTGGCAGGCCACACCCTTCAGGAACGAACCGCGCTACCATACCGACAACTTCGAGGGCAGCGCGCGTTACAGCCGCCTCTCGCTCATGGCGCGCGGGAATATTGACAGTTACTCCACCATTTCGGGCGTGTTCGAAATGGATTTTGGCGCAGGCGCCGATACCACCGATGCCTATGAGAGCAACAGCTACGCGTTCCGCATGCGTCAGGCCTATCTTGCGTATGATAACAGCAAGGAGAACTTCCACTTCCTTGCCGGGCAGGCGTGGAGCATGCTTACCCCCGGCCGCGTAGGGATTATCCCCCGACAGGAAAGCCTGCCTGAAACCATAGAATCCTCCATGCTGGCAGGGCAGACATGGGCGCGTCAGCTCCAGTTCCGCTTTGTAAAGGACTTCCTGAACCACCGCCTGTGGACCGGCCTTTCGATTGAGAACTCGGCAACGCTGTACAGCACCGGCTCCTTCAGCAATGGCACATCGGACGGGCAGGTGATCATACCCGGAGGACAGACCGTTACCGTGGGCTCCAGCGGCGTGGGCCTGACCAACGATGCCCTGTTCCCCAACGAAATCGCACCCGACGTGATTGGCAAGATCGCCTGGGACCCGCACTGGGGCCATTACGAAGTGGAGGGTATTCTCCACTTCCCGCATGACCGCGTTTCCACCCTTGGATCGGGCCAGAACCATACGGCCGTGGGCGGTGGCGGCGGTGGGTCCATGATCCTGCCAGTTATTCCGCACAAGGTGGAAGTCCGGCTGGCGGGGCTGGCAGGCTACGGCATTGGCCGTTACGGCTCGGTACTGCTGCCAGACGCCACACTCAAGGCCAATGGTGCGCCCTCTCCCCTGTTCTCCCTACAGGGCACGGCGGGAATTATCGCCCACCCCAACCCCCTCATTGACGTGTATGGCTATTTTGGCTACCAACAGGCCGGTCGCAGCTACTTCTCGGAAGGTGGTCAAGCCTACGGTTACGGCAACCCTGCCTATAACAACACGGGGTGCTATACCGAGCTGAGTGGTAACTGTGCGGCTGGCAGTAACATCCATAGTGTTATGGAAGCCACAATCGGAGCGTGGTATCGTTTCTTTAAAGGCCGTTATGGTACGGTGGAAGCTGGTGTGCAGCTTGCCTATTCGCGCATTCATGCGTGGGACGGCAACGGTGGCGCGCCAGACACCAGCCTGAGCGAACTCTTTATGGATTTCCGTTACCTACCCTTCCAGTAAGGATGTCTTTTACAGGTTGCCGGGGCACTGCGGGTCAGCAGTATATCCCCCCGGCATAAGAGAGAGGTCTTTCCGGACAGGACGCTTTATTCCCTCTCTCCTACCTGTTTGTCTGGACCTCTTTATATGCCTTTCCAAAATGCTCCCGCCCCGCTCGCTCAGGCTCTGGCCGCGCGCGGGTTTGAAGCCCCGACCTCTGTTCAGGCCGCCATTCTGGCGGATGACGCCAAAGGCCGCGACCTTCTGGTTTCCGCCCGCACGGGTTCGGGCAAGACGGTTGCCTTTGGCCTTTCCCTTGCGGATACGCTCCTTAACGGCGCGGAGCGCTGTGGCCCTGCTGGCGCACCAATGGCGCTGGTCATTGCCCCCACGCGTGAACTCGCTCTTCAGGTCCGCAGCGAGCTGGAATGGCTCTATGCCAAGACCGGCGCACGGATCGTGTCCTGCGTAGGGGGGATGGAACCCCGTACGGAAGCCCGCCACCTGTCCGCTGGCTGCCACATTGTTGTGGGCACGCCCGGCCGCCTGTGCGACCACCTCAAGCGTGGTAACCTCGACCTGTCGCACCTCAAGGCCGCCGTGCTGGACGAAGCGGACGAAATGCTCGACCTCGGCTTCCGCGACGAGCTGGAAACCCTGCTGGACGCAACCCCCAAGGACCGCCGCACCCTGCTGTTCTCCGCCACCATTGCGCGTGAGATCGCAGGCCTTGCCAAGCGCTACCAGCATGATGCGCTGCGCGTGGATACGGTAGGCACCAACACCGCCCATACAGACATTACCTACCGGGGCATTCTGGTGGATCAAGGCGACATGGCCCGCGCGGTGGTGAACGTGCTGCGTCTGGTCGACTCGCCCTCCGCCATTGTGTTCTGCCACACGCGTGAGGCCGTACGCCAACTCCAGCACATTCTGACCGAGCGCGGTTTTGCCTCTGTCGCCATTTCAGGCGATCTGGGACAGAACGAGCGCACCCGCGCCATTGAAAGCCTGCGCCACGGGCAGGCCCGCGTCTGCGTGGCGACCGACGTGGCCGCGCGTGGCATTGATATTCCAGACCTCGGGCTGGTTATCCATGCCAGCCTGCCGTCCAACCCGGCCACATTGCTGCACCGCTCGGGCCGTACGGGCCGTGCGGGCAAAAAGGGCACCTGTGTGCTGCTGGTTCCGCCCGCACGCCGCCGTCTGGCCGAACGCCTGCTCCAGGCCGCCAAGGTGACGGCGGAATGGAGTGGCGCCCCCACCCCGCAGGCCATTGCCGAGGCCGATGCCGAACGCCTTCTGGGCGCGCACTTCCTCTCGCTCCCCCCTTCGGAGAACGAGAACATTCAGGCCCTCACCGCCCGTCTGGTGGCCGAGCATACGCCTGAGCAGCTTGCCACCGCCCTTGTGGGCCTGTGGCGCAAAAGCCTGCCCGAACCCGCCCAGCTCCGCGTGATTACGCCAGACGCCACCCGCACCCGTGGCCCGCGGGACGAAAACGCCCCCCCGCGTGAGCCACGTGAACGCGCACCCGACATGAACGGGAGCTGGTTCCGCCTTTCCGTCGGCCGGGCAGACCGGGCAGACCCCAAATGGCTGGTGCCTGTTCTGTGCCGTCTGGGCGGCATTAAAAAGCAGGATATTGGCGCAATCCGCATTGTAAACGACCATACGCTGGTCGAAATCGCACAGGACAAGGCCGAGCGCTTTGCCGCCTGCGCCGCCGCTGCCGATGCGGATGAAATGACCGTGGAACCCGCAGAAGCCCCCCGCAAAGGCCCACCCGGCGCGGGTGGCGGTGGTCGCCCCCCGTTTGGCGAACGCCGTGGCCCACCAAAAGGCCGCGCCAATTTTGACCGCAAAGGCCCACCGGCTGGCAAAAGCGGTCCGTCCTCGCGCAAGCGCAAGTAAGCTGCACACACCCCCTTTCCTGCTGGAGAGGGGGGCTACTCAAAAAGGCTGCCCCCGGTAAGGGAGCAGCCTTTTTTGTGGCCTTAAGCGCTCTGGCCCGTGGCCAGCCTGCCCTTACAGGGAGGGGAGAGACGGCAGGGCGGTTGCGTTGTTCACATCCGACTTCAGCTGATCTTTTTTGCTCTTCCATGCGTTTTTGGCGCCGTCAGACGCGTTGTTCAGACGGTCCTTCACATTTTTTTCCGCATTGGTCACGTTATTGGTGGCATTGGTCAGCTTGTCACGCTGGGCCAGAATTTTCTGCCGTTCGGTCGTGCTGGCGCTGTTCCAGCGGTCTTTAACGGTTTTTTCCGCGTTGTTCAGTTTTTCCGTGGCGTTCGCGCCCTTGCTGGTCAGCGCGCCGCCCTTGGCCAGCAGTTTTTCACGCTCGGCTTCGGTTGCGCTGTTCCAGCGCTGCTTGGCCTGATCGCGCACGCCGGACGTAAACTGGCTACCTGCGTTTTTGGCGGACTCCACCTGATTGTTCACGCCCTGCTGGACACAGCCACTCAGGGACAGACACGGATCGGCATACGCAACAGACGCCGTGCCCGCAAAGGCAAACAGAGGCAGGCCAAGAAGCGCAATTTTCCGGAGAGAGAGCATAAATATTCCTTTCCTGTGTTCCACACCCTCACAGTGCGAACATCGGTTATGTGTAAGACATGAGATTGGGGCAAAAAATAGTCCAGCCCACCCTTGCAGGAACACGTTTGCACAAGCAGCATGGCTCCCGAGCAAAAGCCTGCAAAGGAAGATACAGTCGTGACCACACGCCCAGCACCTTACAACCCTACCCGCGCCCGCGCTGGCCTGTGGCCCGGTCTGCCCCTCTGCCTTGCCCTCTGCCTGTCCACCACATCCGCACTGGCGGCCACAGCCCCCGCTCCCACCCGGACGACGGAGGCAAGCCAGCCCGCCCAGCCTCCCAGTGACACAGACACATTCCATGACGCCGCCGCCATGCTGCCCAGGGATTCGGTCACCCACCATAACGGCACTTTTGGTGGGCAGAAAATGACCTACACCGCAACAGCAGGCACGCTGACCCTGCGTGACGATACTGGCAAACCCACAGCACGCATGTTCTATACCGCCTACACGCGCGATGGGGCGGACCCTGCGCACAGGCCGGTCGTGTATTTTTTTAACGGTGGCCCCGGCGCGGGTACCGCTTACCTGCACCTTGGGGCGGCTGGCCCGGTCACGCTTGATTTTCCCACAGGCAACCCCGCCGATGGGGCCAATGCACAGATCAGGCCCAACCCCGAAAGCTGGCTGAGTGCTGCTGATCTGGTTTTTCTGGACGCACCGGGCACGGGCTGGTCGGTCCCGACCGACCCCAAACAGGCGGACAAGCAGTTCTATGGCGTCAAACAGGATGCCAGAACCTTTGCCAAGGCCATTCAGCTCTGGGCCAACGCCAACAAGCGCCTGACCTCCCCCCGCTACCTTGCGGGAGAAAGCTATGGTGGCCTGCGCGCCATAGAGGTGGCCAACGCGCTGGCCGAAGACCAGAACATTCTGCTCAACGGCATGATCATGATCTCCCCCGCACTGGACATGACCCTGCTGGATACGGAAAACGACATTCTGGCCGAAGCCTTTGTGCTGCCCTCGCTTGAGGCCGCCAATCTGGCCCTCCAGCACAAGCTGACCCCCGAGAACATCTCCCAGCATCTGGACACGGCATACCGGTACGCCATGGGGCCATATCTGGGCACACTGGCAGGCACACCCCCAACGGGTGATGATGCGGAGGATTTTTACGAGGCCGTCGCCAACCATACCGGCATTGAACAGGACATTATTGCCAAACAACGCGGCATGCCCCGGCCAGAGGCGCACGACATACGCAGCCGCGATGGCCGCCTGTACTCGCTGTATGACGCGACACTCTCCATTGCCGACCCCTTCCCCGAAGGGGTGGATAACGGAGAAAGCCCCGACCCCATGCTGGACGGGTTTGGCCACGCCTATGGCAGCGCCTTTGAGCATTACGCCACCGCCGAACTGCGCTACCAGACAGAGCTAAGCTACAACCTGCTCAACAACGCCATAAGTCAGGCATGGGACTACCGCGACACAAACGCCCCCATTGTACGCCCCATTCCCACCCTGCGCCGCCTGCTGGCCCTTAACCCCACCCTGCGGGTGTTCATTGCCAATGGCGCGTATGATCTGGTGTGCCCCTATGCTTCCTCCCGCTGGGTGGCGGAGCATATTCCTGTCGGCCGCAGCCGCATTGGCCTGCATGTCTACCCCGGTGGGCATATGCTCTACACCCGCCCGGACAGCCGTGCCGCCCTTGCGCGCGATGTCCGCACCTTTCTGGCTCCCTGAACCAGCGGGCACGTAACACCCTACCCATCAAACATAGGGGGCCGGGCACGCGCCCCGGCCCTTCCAGCCCCAAGGCGGCAACGTCTGGCCCACGTAGCGGGCACAACCACCCCCCAGGCCCCAAACGCAAAACGGGCGGGGGGACCAAAATCCCCCCGCCCGTCTGTCGAACGAAAAACCGAAGTCCGGACCGGATCAGCGCTTGCTGAACTGGAAGGAACGACGGGCTTTTGCGCGACCGTACTTTTTACGTTCAACCTGACGCGAATCGCGGGTCAGGAAGCCAGCAGCCTTGAGGATGCTGCGCAGTTCGGGTTCGTAGTGGGTCAGCGCACGGCTGATCCCGTGACGAACCGCACCAGCCTGACCGGACAGACCGCCACCGGTTACGGTGCAGACCACGTCAAACTGGTTGTAACGGTCGGATACGAGGAAGGGCTGGGTGAGCAGCATGCGCAGCACGGGGCGTGCGAAATACTGAACAACCGGACGGCCGTTAACGGTGACTTCACCTTTACCCGGCTTGATCCATACGCGGGCCACGGCATCCTTACGGCGGCCAGTGGCGTAGGAGCGGCCCTGTGCGTCACGCTTTGCTTCGTAAACCGGAGCGGAATCGGCCAGAACCGGTGCAACGGTCTTCAGATCGGCCAGCGTGCCTGTGCGTTCCTGAGTTTCAGACATTGTCTCAGCCCTTCTGAGCGTTAACGACGTTTTTGCGGTTCAGCGCCGCAACGTCAAGCACCTGGGGGGTCTGACCACCGTGGGGGTGTTCAGCGCCAGCATACACATGCAGGTTGCGCATCTGCTCACGCTGGAGCGGACCACGCGTGATCATGCGTTCAACTGCCTTTTCGACCAGATGGCCGGGGTGCTTGCCGTTCAGGCGCTGCGCCACAGTGCGGGTCTTGATACCGCCAGCATAGCCGGTGTGGTAATGAAAGAGCTTCTGGTCCGCCTTGTTGCCGGTCAGCGCCACTTTTTCGGCGTTGATGACGACAACATGGTCACCGCAGTCAACATGCGGTGTGAACTGAGGCTTGTGCTTGCCGCGCAGGCGCGTGGCGATGATGACGGCGAGACGACCCAGAGCGAGACCTTCGGCATCGATCAGGATCCAGTTCTTCGTCACCTCCGCGGGCTTCAGCGAGAGGGTGGTCTTCATGACACTGATTCCATATGAGAACAGTTACGTATTGATGGCGCGTTATGATGGGTGGCGCACGGGCAGTCAAGAGGTATTGCAGTTAATGACCGTATTTTCAGGCGGTTTTCTCTAGGTAACATGTTACCGTTGCACCGCTTGCCCCCCACCCCCGCATGCACTAAAGCTGAAGGCTGTGGTGAAAACAGCAGGATTTCCAACGCGTGAAGAAGAACGTTCTTGTCACGGTCTCCAGTATTGCCATTCTTGGCGGGATCGCATGGTTTGGCGCCCACCACGCAGAACGTGTGATGGTTGATAAAGGGATCGAACGGTTCAAACAGGCGCTGGGGCCGGATGTCTCCTTCACCTACACGCGGGCAAAGCCGGGCCTTCTGGGCCGCAGTGTGCGGTTTAACGGCCTTGTTTTCCGTCAGGGGTCGGAGACCATAACCGCCGATGAGGCGGAACTGACCAAACCCGACACGCAGGATTCCGACGTAACCCGGATTCACCACCTGAGCTTCCGCAACTTCCAGCTCGCAGACACCGCAGGCAGCCTGCACCTGAAAACCATGGAAATGGACGATCTGGCCCTGCCCACCAAGGCCGAGGACCCCACCGCCCCCGACATGCAGACCCTGAGCATCGGCCACGTGCAGGCAACCGGTCTGCACGGCTTTGTCAGCGCCCTGCAATCCGACCTGTCGGCAGAGAGCGCCAGCATGGACAATTTCGGCGCGGACGAACCCTCACACCTGCAGGCCCGCAATGTGCAGCTTTCCACCGATGCCGCTCCGCCGCGCCATATAAAGGCCGAGTCCATGAGCGTGGATGGCGTTGCCCTTGCCGACCTGTACAAAACCCTGACCACGGGCGCACCCTACACCGCCCACGCCAATACGCGCGATATCAGCATTGACCAGCTGAGCATGGATGGCACGACCGCGCTCCTGCGGGCAAAGCGCGTGCTGTCCCACGCAACCCATACCGAGATCACGGAACAGGAAGTCTCCAGCATACAGGGGCTGGAACTCTGGCCGGACGTGCCCAACATGGGCTGGATGCCCTCACTCGGGTATGACCATTTTGTGGGCGATGTCGTGCTCAATGACACGTACACACCCAAAACCGGCGCCCTGCATCTGGAAACACTCAGCATCGATTCCGCCAATATGGGGCGGCTGCATATTCACGGTGAACTCGGGCAGGCGACATCCGCCTCCATGCTGGTTGACAGTAATGCGGACATGCAGGTGATCACCCTCACGCTCGACTACATAGACCACGGGCTGGTCCCCAAAGCACTCGGGGCCATTGCCGCGGCCCGCGACCTGCCGCCGCAGGGTCTGCTGGCCTATGTGCAGGCCCAGTCGGCCACGGCGCAGAATCCCGCCTTCGCCAGCTTCTTCCACTGGCTGGCCAACCCCGGCAAACAGACCCTGAGCGTTACCTTGAAGCCGGAACAGCCCATGCCGATCATGCAGGTCGCCGCCTCGCTGGGTGGGCTTGCCTCCATGCCCGAACTGGCACAGAAAATCGGGCTGTCCGTTCAGGCGCACTAACACCGCGTAACCCGAGCAGCCCGCAGGCACACATCATGCGCTCCCCCCAGCCTCCCCCGCACCCCGTGCATGTTATTGGCGCATCCGGCCGGTCGGGGCAGGCCGTGTGTCAGGCACTGGCCCTGCGGGGTACGCCCGTTGTGCCCGTTATCCGCAATCCCGCCCGTGCTACCGGCCTGCCTGCCCCCCGCATTGCGGACCTGAGCGGCCCAACCGGCCCACTGCGCGCCGCACTGGCTGATGCAACGCATATTATCTGCACAGCCCATGCCCGCCATATTCCCGCACTTCTGGCTACAGCCCCCGCCACGGCCCGGCTGGTGTGCCTTGGCAGCACACGCAAGTTCACCCGCTGGCCGGATGCACACGGCAAGGGCGTGCTGCTGGGGGAGCAGGCCCTGCTGGCCTCTGGCCATTCAGGCGTAATCCTGCACCCCACCATGATTTACGGCGCACAGGGCGAAAACACCGTGCAGCGGCTGGCCGCCGTGCTGCGCCTGCTCCCGTTTACGCCCCTGCCCGGTGGGGGGCGCGCTCTGGTGCAGCCCATCTGGCAGGGGGATGTCACCGCCTGCATTCTGGCCGCCCTGAACAGGGCATGGGATGGCCCGCACAGTCTGGTGATTGCGGGGGCGGATGCCGTGCCCTACCGCCAGTTTGCCGCCATGGTGGCCGCAGCCGCAGGGCTTGCGCCACGCCCGACCATACCCGTACCCGCGGGCCTGCTGATGGCCCTTGCCCGGCTGAGTGCCTGTGTGCCCGGCCTGCCCCGCATTGGCCCGGACGAAATCCGCCGCCTGCTGGAAAACAAGAATTTTGATATTACCCCCATGCAGGCCACGCTGGGGGTACGGCCCGTTGGACTGGCCGAAGGGCTGCATCATACGTTTTTTGCGCTGGGGCCAAAAACCCCGCAGGTCTGAAACCCACGCGCTGGTGCCAACAAAAACGGGCACCCTGACCTTTTAAAGCCAGAATGCCCGATCCTGCAGCAAACCCTGCAATATTAGTGCCCACCCCTGCCGGGGGCTGGCTTATTCAGGCTGTTCAACATCGGTACGGGCCGCACCGCCGCGTGGGCGAACGGATGGCAGCATTTCCCCCGTGACCGCATAGTACACACGCTCGGCAATATTGGTGGCGTGGTCCCCGATCCGCTCAAGGTTTTTGGCGACAAACAGCAGATGGATGCACGGCCCGATCTTGCGGGGGTCTTCCATCATGTAGGTCACCAGTTCGCGGAACATGGTGGTGTACAGTTCGTCCACCGCCGTATCGGCCTTCCACACTTCCTGCGCGCGCTCGGCATCGTTCTCGACCATGGATTCCACGGCCATGTGCAGGTTTTCCTGCACCAGACGCGCCATGGCCCGCAGAGCGCTGAAGGAAACAGCCCCATCCAGCACTTCCACCTTGCCCGCACGACGCGCAATGGAGGAGGCATAATCCCCGATCCGCTCAAGGTCGCCGCTCATCTTGAGCACAGCCACAATAACGCGCAGGTCCACCGCCATGGGCGCACGCAGGGCCAGAATGCGAATGGCCAGCATTTCGGCCTCGCGCTCCAGTGCGTCCACTTCGGGGTCCAGTTCCGGGGGTTCCAGAGCGGCTTCCTCATTCTGGTTCACCACGGCGGCGATGGCCTGAGCGGTCTGCCGCTCCACCAGACCACCCATGCGCGCCACAATGCCACGCAGCCGGTCCAGCTCCTGATCGTAGCGGGTAATGGTATGTGCGGGTTCGTTGCCCATAACGCTTTCCTCCGTGCCCTGTGCTCGGCGTTTAGCCGAAGCGGCCTGTAATGTAGTCCTGCGTCTGCTGTTCACGCGGGGTGGTGAACATACGGGCGGTGCTGTCCACTTCGATCAGGCGCCCCATATAGAAAAACGCCACCTGATCCGCACAGCGGGCAGCCTGCTGCATGTTGTGCGTGACAATGGCAATGGTGAACTCGGTTTTAAGCTCGTCGAGCAGCTCCTCGATCCGGGCGGTGGAAACCGGGTCCAGCGCGCTGGTTGGCTCGTCGAGCAAGATCACTTCGGGGCGTACGGCAATGGTGCGGGCAATGCACAGGCGCTGCTGCTGCCCGCCGGACAGGGCCGTGGCCGAAGCGCTCAGCCGGTCCTGTACCTCGGACCACAGAGCCACGCGGCGCAGGGCGTCTTCTACCCGTCCGTCCATTTCGGAGCGGGAGACACGCTCATGCAGGCGGATGCCAAAGGCAATGTTGTCGTAGATGGACATGGGAAAGGGCGTGGGCTTCTGGAACACCATGCCAATGCGCGAACGCAGAACGTTCAGGTCCACCCCCGAATTGAGGATGTTCTGCTTATCAAAGATCACCTCACCCGTGGCGCGCTGGCCGGGGTACAGGTCGTACATCCGGTTGAGCACACGCAGCAGAGTGGATTTGCCACAGCCTGAAGGGCCGATCATGCCCGTAACACTACGCTCGGGAAAATCGAGAGAAATGTCATGCAACGCGTGGGACGTGCCGTAATAGAAGTTCAGCCCCCGAACCTGCATGGCTACAGGGGATTGTACGTCCCTGCTGGCGGCGGTGCTGTCCAGCGGTTGGGTCATGCCTGTCGCTTTTACGGGAACCTCTATGCTCATGACCGTCCTCCGCGGGTTCCGACCCGCACTACAATATTGATAATCAGCACACCCAGTGTCACCAGCAGCGCGCCGGTCCATGCCTGCTGCATCCAGTCCTGATAAGCGGAACCGGCATACTGGTAGATGGCCACGGGCAGGCTGGCCATGGGGCGTCCGAGGTCAAGCGACCATTCGGAATTGCCCAGCGAGGTAAACAGAAGGGGAGCTGTCTCCCCCGCAACACGGGCGATGGACAGCAGCACGCCGGTCATAATACCCGCACGCACGGCCCGCACACAGATAAACAGGATAACCCGCCATTTGGGCGCGCCCAGCGCAATGCCTGCCTCGCGCATGGCAACAGGCACCAGGCGCAGCATGTCCTCGGTCGTGCGGACCACAATGGGCATGGCCAGAATGGCCAGCGCCACAGCGCCCGAAAAACCGGAGAAATGCCCGAACGGGACAACCAGCATCATGTAAATGAACAGGCCGATCAGGATGGAAGGGGCAGAGAGCAGCATGTCCGACACAAAGCGCACAATGCGCGCCATGCGGCTGCCAGCCCCATATTCAGCCAGATAGATGCCTGTCATCAGCCCTGCTGGCGCACCGATCAGAATCGCCAGCCCGGTCTGGATAAGGCTGCCCATAATGGCGTTGGCCAGCCCGCCGGGCTGCCCCGGTGCCGCCATGGACAGGGTGAACAGATGCACGTTCAGGCCCGCCAGACCATTCTTGAGCAGGGTCCACAGAATGGAGCCGAGCATGAACACCACAATCAGCATGCCCAGCCAGCTCAGGCCCGTGGCAAGCCTGTCGCACATATGGCGCCGCCAGAGCAGCGAGGCGGAGCGGTCCGCCCGCATGAGGGTATTGTTCGCCTTCATCCTCAACGTCCTGCTGCCTGTTCGCCACGGGCCAGCAGCCAGCGGGAGAACCAGAGTGTTACAAAGGAGATGGCCATAAGAATGGCCCCCAGCGCCATGAGGGAAGCCAGCTTGAGGCTCCCTGCCGGGCTTTCAGGGAATTCAAGGGCGATCAGCGAGGCAATGGTGTTGGCCGGTGCAAACAGCGACCAGCCAATGTGGTTGCTGTCCCCGATCACAAAGGTCACGGCCATGGTCTCACCCATTGCGCGGCCCATGCCCAGCACAATGCCGCCCACAACCCCCTGACGCGACCAGGGCAGCACCACATGACGCATGACCTCCCACCGGGTAGCACCCAGCCCGTACCCGCTCTCACGCAAAACAGCGGGCATGGACAGGAACACATCACGCATGACGGCGGTAATGGACGGGGTAATCATGACCGCCAGAATAAGTGCTGCCGTAAACAGGCCCGTGCCAAACGGCGCACCCGCCACAAGGGCGGACAGGCCGGGCACATGGCCAAAAAGCTGGCGGGCAGCGGGCTGCACGTAATGCGCCACCACCGGCACCACCACAAAAAAGCCCCACATGCCAAAGATAATGGACGGCACGGCCGCCAGAAGCTGCACGGCCATGCCAATAACCGAGGCGGCGGCGGGTGGCGCAAGGGCGGTCAGCCAGAACGCGGTGCCAAAGGCCAGCGGTACGGCCACAAGAAGTGCCAGCGCACTGCTGATAACGGTGCCAAAAACCGGGGCGGCGGCCCCGAAATGCTGCGTGACCGGGTTCCACACCGCGGACACCAGAAAGCCCGGACCAAAGGTTGCAAACGCCTTCCAGCCACCCGTTACCATAACGGCAATAATGGCGCCCAGAACAACCAGCACGCCAACACCTGTTGCCGTAGCCAGAAGCCTGAAGGCGGGATCACCCTTCTGCCCTCCCTGATGGGAAGGGGCCTGTTTCATCGCTGGCAGGGACTGCCGTGCGGGAATTTCCATCTGCTCTCCGTTCCGAACTATCAGCCGGATGGGGCGAGAAATACTGAACGCTGTGCACTCCTGCAACACGGAGACCCCATGAAAGTCCCTATAATCCGGGTTTTGTCACAAAACTGTAGTGTTATCAGGGACATTGGTGGACAGCGGACCGGCACCTCGCACATTCAGCCCCCGGAAACCGGGTACCTGCCCGGCCATTTCTGCATAATCCGGCCCTGACAGCCAGCACAATGTGGCGTAATGTGTCCAAGCCCATGCCGGTGGACCCACCGCGCATACCCCACGACCCGATGCTTTACCCAGCACCATAGCAGAAGAGACCCCATAATGGCCGGCTACCGATCACGCACCACCACCCACGGGCGCAACATGGCGGGTGCCCGCAGCCTGTGGCGCGCAACCGGTGTCAAGGACTCCGATTTTGGCAAACCCATTATTGCCGTCGCCAACTCCTTTACCCAGTTCGTACCCGGCCATGTGCACCTCAAGGATATGGGGCAGCTTGTGTGCGAGGCCATTGCCGAAGCCGGTGGCATTGGCCGCGAGTTCAACACCATTGCGGTGGATGACGGCATTGCCATGGGCCACGGCGGCATGCTGTACAGCCTGCCCTCGCGCGAGCTGATTGCCGATGCCGTGGAATACATGGTCAACGCCCATTGCGCGGACGCCATTGTGTGCATCAGCAACTGCGACAAGATCACGCCGGGCATGCTCATGGCCTCCATGCGGCTGAACATTCCGGTCATTTTTGTATCCGGCGGCCCCATGGAAGCCGGGCGCGTGACACTGGATGACATTGAACAGCGCGCAGACCTTGTGACCTCCATGGTCGCAGCCGCAAGCCCGGGCGTGAGCGAGGCCGACTCCCTTGCCATCGAACGCTCCGCCTGCCCCACCTGCGGCTCGTGCTCGGGCATGTTCACCGCCAATTCCATGAACTGCCTGACCGAAGCCCTTGGCCTGTCCCTGCCCGGCAACGGCAGCCTTGTGGCCACCCACGCCGCACGCCGCAACCTGTTTGTGGAGGCCGGACGCCGCATTGTGGACCTTGCCCGCCGCTACTACGAGCAGGACGATACCTCCGTGCTGCCGCGCAACATTGCCACCATGGCCGCGTTTGAGAACGCCATGTCGGTCGATATTGCCATGGGTGGGTCCACCAACACGGTGCTGCACCTGCTGGCCGCAGCGCATGAAGGCGAAGTGCCCTTTACCATGAAGGACATTGACCGCCTCTCCCGCAAGGTGCCGCATCTGTGCAAGGTCTCCCCCTCCCGCTCGGATGTGCACATGGAAGACGTGCACCGTGCTGGCGGTATTCCCGCCATTATGGGCGAGCTGGACCGGCTGGGCCTGCTGCACCGTGATATCAACATGGTCCACGCCGCCAACCTGCCCGAAGCACTGGACAAATGGGACATCCGCGCCCCCGGAGCCGAAAGCCGGACAGCAGCACGGGAGTTCTTTAGCGCAGCACCCGGCGGGGTACGCACCACGGTCGCGTTCTCGCAGTCCAGCACTTACAAAACGCTGGATACGGATCAGGCCAACGGGGCCATCCGCGATGGCGCGCATGCCTATAATCAGGATGGCGGGCTGTGCGTGCTCTACGGCAATCTGGCCGAAGACGGCGCGATTGTTAAAACCGCAGGTGTTGCCGCAGGGCTGGAAACATTCTCCGGCCCGGCCCGGATTTTTGAAAGTCAGGATGACGCGGTTGCCGCCATTCTGGGCAACAAAATCAACCCCGGCGATGTGGTGCTGATCCGCTACGAAGGCCCCAAGGGCGGCCCCGGCATGCAGGAAATGCTGTACCCGACCAGCTACCTTAAATCCAAGGGGCTGGCCGAAAAATGCGCGCTCATTACCGATGGTCGCTTTTCGGGCGGGAGTTCGGGCCTGTCCATTGGCCATATCTCCCCCGAAGCGGGTGAAGGTGGCGTTATCGGGCTGGTAGAGGAAGGCGATACGATCGAGATCGACATTCCCAACCGCCGCCTGTCCGTGGCTGTGGCGGACAGCGTTCTGTCCGACCGCCGCGCACGGATGGACGATCTGGGCGATCAGGCCTGGCAGCCCAGGCGTGAGCGCGTGGTCTCCAACGCGCTCAAGGCCTATGCAGCCCTGACCACCAGTGCGGCCCGTGGCGCGGTGCGTGACGTAAGCCAGCTGACCCGCCGTACCCCGCGCTAACACGCGGCCCGGCAGCACACCGCAAAAAACCCCCGCAGGGCAGCGCCTTGCGGGGGTTTTTTGTGCCCCCTCCCCCAAAAGCCACAAACGGCACAACCAAGCAGGGTACCCTCCGGTTTTGCTTGACGGCACGCGCCTGAGCCGCCAGCGATAAGGGCCATGCACACCCTTGATCTTCTTGCCCTGCTGCTGTGCCTTTCTGCCGGGTTCAGTATTCTCAACCACCACACGCTGCGCATGCCTGTCACCATTGGTGTTCTGGTGTTTTCGCTGCTGGCGTCCCTGCTGGTCATGGTGCTTAACCCGCTGTTTCCCGCCTATGACCTTCAGGCATTTCCGCGCAGGGTGCTCGGCGCGGTCAACCTGCCTGATGCCTTGCTCAATGGCGCGCTCTCGTTCCTCCTTTTTGCTGGAGCCATGCAGGTTGACCTTGGGCAACTGCAAAAGCACCTGCTCTCGGTCACAGCCCTGTCCGTTGCCGGGACTATTCTGGCGGTAGGATTCATGGCGGGGGCAACATGGGGTGGGCTTAGTCTGGCAGGCCACCCCGTGCCCTTTATCTGGTGTGTTGTGCTGGGTGCCATTCTGGCCCCCACGGACCCGGTTTCCGTTGTGGGGATGCTGAAAAGGCTGGGCCTGCCTGCCCCCCTACAGGCTATTTTTGCGGGGGAAAGCCTGTTTAATGATGGCGTGGGTGTCGTGATTTCTGGCGTGGCCATCGGGCTGGCAACAGGGCAGAGCCCCACCATTACCCTGCCCGACCTGCTTGTGCGGTTCTGCCACGAGGCCATAGGGGGTGGGCTGCTGGGACTGGCCACAGGCTGGGCCGCGCTGTTTGTGCTCCGGGGGCAAAGAGACCCGCATATTGACCTGCTGACATCTCTGGCGCTGGCCACAGGCACCTTTAGCCTTGCCAGCCAGTTTGGCATGTCAGGCGCCATTGCGGTTGTGGTGGCCGGGCTATGCCTAGGCACACGCTACAGCCGCGCCATCCTCCACACGGAGGCCCGCACGAACCTTGATACAACATGGACAGTGATTGACGAGGTTCTGAACGTGTTCCTGTTCCTGCTGATCGGGCTTGAACTGCTGGACATAACCCCGCGCCTGTTCACGTTTGTGCTCACTCTGGCGGTTATCCCGCTCTCCATTGCCGTGCGAGCCGCGAGTGTGCTGGTCAGCACATTGCCAGTGCATCTACGGCAATGGGACAGGGGGCGTGTTCCGGCCCTGCTCACATGGGGTGGGCTGCGGGGCGGTATTTCGGTCTCGCTGGCACTCGGCCTGCCTGCGGGGGACATGCGCGACCTGCTCTTGCCCGTCTGTTACGGCGTGGTGGTTTTTACCATTATCGTGCAGGGGCTGACCATGGAGCGGGTTGCCCGCGCACTCTACCCCAACGCTCCGGGCTAACGCGCAAAGCCTGTGCGGGAAACCCCCCGCACACTCTGCACCATACCGGCCATGCGTATGCCCGGCGGGGGAACAAAAAACCCCGTGCAGGGGTTAAAACCCGGCACGGGGGAAAGCACCTTTAAAAAAAACGTACCTGTCTGCTACGCAGCGTTTACTGCGCGGGAGCAGGTGCAACCACATCCCCCGCCGGAGCGGCAAGCTGGGGAGTGGCCGGAGTTGGCTGCGGCACGGTCTTGTTGGTCACGATATAGGTAATGGATTCGGCGCGGGTAATATCTACCACATCACCAATCTTGAGGGTTTTCAGGAAGTCCTGCATCGCCTTGGTGCGCAGCACCGCCACATGCAGGGAATCATCCCCCTCCGTGGTGAAGGAAATGGTGCTGGAGGGCAGATCAATGGTCTTGATCAGGGCACGCTCGCGGTTAAAAGCCGCAATAATGCCGCGTGGATGACCATGCACAAAACCCCGCGCCGTGGTGAGCGTGGATTCGGGCAGCGGGCTGCCCGGAGCAGCAAGCTGCGCGCCCAGTGTTTCCACGAACTGGATCTTCAGTTCATCACCTTCATGCAGGTGCGGTACGTCTTTTACGGCAGCGCCGTATTCAATGGTCAGCAGGTGGCCATTGCCTTCACGCAGCAGCAGTTCGCGTGCTTCGCGGTCAACGCTTTCCACAATGGCGGTGGTCTGCTGGCTCTTGAGCAGAACAGAGGCCTGCGCATGGGCCGCCGTTGGCATGGCCATTGTGGCCAGACCCGCAAAACCGAGTGCGCAGACTGCAACAGACGCCGCAGCCTTGGAGGAAAAGCGGGAAACAAGAGGATGCAACACTCTCAATCCTTTCCGTCAGAAGCCTGAAGCAGACAGCGCCAGGCCAGATATGTTACTGGCAGTGATACAACGCCTACACCATAACACAAGCCAAAGCGTTGCGTTGCGCGTTTGCATCGCCCCTGTGGCAGACCCGCCACCATAAAAGAAAAAACCCGTCTGGTCGGACCAGACGGGTTTTTGCCGTGTATCGGGCGTTCAGGAACAGGCCCGACGCGGGTTTAGCCGCAGCACTTCTTTTTACGGATGAAATAAACAACCACTGCAATCAGGCCCAGAGCCAGAATACCACGTGCACAGGGGGATTTGGGGCATTTTGCCATGTCTTGAGCTTCCTCAATATGGAGTTCCACCCAACATGGGTCGGGCGTTTCAGTTCCGTTGTAGCCTAATTGGCGGGCCACGTCATGCCATCTGGCGCACATAACCACCGCCTGACCTCATGCCTGCCGCGCAAAATACTTATGGGCGTCAAAGCGTACGACAGACCACGGTGGCGTGTGCCGGTAAACGTCACAATCTGGTTATGGCGCGGTACGGTTCCTGTCATCCTCCCCCAGAAGCTGGATAAGCTGGCGCAGGTCCGTAAGCAGAATATCCACCACAAAGCGTATGATCGGATCTGCCGTTTCATTCTCCATTGGCAGGGCGGCCATGACCTCGGCGGCAACGCGGCATTCATCCCCCGTGCGGGTGACGGCCTCGCTCTCACAACGCTGGATGATCCACTGGAAACCACGCAGCATGCCCGCGCGTACACTGGCCGCATGCTCCAGTTCCTTTGCCGTAGCACTCTGGGGCAGAATCAGCATGGCGCGGGCCACCACCAGCGCATCCATCTGCAACTGCCGTATCCGCGCAGGCAGGCGGGCCAGCATGGGGTCGCGCTCATCCAGCGGCCGCCAGTGTTCGCGCCGGGCCTCTTCCAGCGCGGCCTGCACCTTGCGCAGGGAGGCCGCACATTCGTCATTCATGTCCTGAATGACCGACCATTCCACATGTCCCGTGCGGGCCTTCTGCAACATGGCCACAATCTGGCGCACCGTAAGGGCGGCGTTGCGGAACGCATCGCGCCGGGCCTGTTCGTGCAGCACCACATACGTGACCAGCGTACCCGCTCCAACCCCGATCAGAATAGCCAGCACGCGCTCGATCGGGCGCAGGTAGGGATCGTTATCGGAGGGAAACAGTATGGCCACCATAAGCGTGACCACGCCCATGCGGGCTTCCGGCTTCCACGATACCAGAATGGCCAGCGGCACAAACGCAAGGGTAAACGCCCCCCACAGCGGCCAGTGCGCAAACATGAGCAGCGTAATGGGCACAATACTGACCGTAGCCCCGATAAGCGTGCCCACAAGCTGGTCACGCCCCTTGGAGATTGTGTCCGTAATGCTGTTCTGGGTCACAATGACCGAGGTAATGAGCGCCCATGCCGGTTCCTGCAGGTTGGTCAGCCAGGCGACAGACCCCGCCACCCCCACGGCACTGATCAGGCGTACAGTCTGGCAGACGGTGGCGTTGCTCAGCCACCGCGCCAGCCATGGGCAATACCGGACCATATCCAGCACGGGCGCGCGCCTGCCCGTTAAAAGTGCGATCAGGGCGCGTCCTCCGCGCTCAGGGGGAAGGGAATCCAGCGCAGGCCATCCGCATCATGCACCAGAAGCAGGACCGAACGCTTTTTGGCTTTGCGCGCGGCCTCGATCCGCTGTTTGAGGGCTGCTGGTGTTCCCACCTCGGCCTGCTGGACCTCGGTAATCACATCCCCTTCCTTCAGGCCCCGGTCCGCGGCCGTGCCATCGGGTTTGACACTGGTTACCAGCACACCTTTCAGCCCGGAAGGCAGATTGTATTTCTGCCGCCCGGCCGCATCCAGCGGGCCAACGGTAAAGCCAAAATCCGCAAAGTTGACGGAAGCCGCGGATTTGGGGGCCTCAGCGGGCTTGGCCGGAGCTTCATCCGGGGTTTCGGGCAGGGCGCCAATGGTCACGGGCACGTCCATCATCTTGCCATGCCGCCACAGGCCCAGCCTAGCCTGTGTCCCCACCGGCAACTGGGCGGACAGGCGCGGCAGGGCCTTGCCCTCGATCGGCTGGCCGTTCAGGCTCTGGATCACATCGCCCGTTTTAAGCCCCGCCTTGTCGGCGGGGCCACCTTTTTCCACCCCGGCCACCAGCGCGCCGGTGGGTGTGCTCAGGCCCAGCCCGTCGGCTATGTCCTGCGTGACGTTCTGGATACGCACGCCAAGCCACCCGCGCGAGACCCGGCCGGTCTTGCGCAACTGCTCCACCACGCCGCGCGCCTCGTTGGAGGGAATGGAAAAGCCAATACCCACCGACCCGCCAGAGGGGGAATAAATGGCGGTGTTCACCCCAATGACGTTGCCATCCATATCAAACAGCGGGCCACCGGAATTGCCTTTGTTGATGGGCGCATCGGTCTGGATGAAGTCATCATACGGGCCTTGGTCAATATTGCGCCCGCGTGAGGAGATAATGCCCGCCGTAACCGTGCCGGACAGGCCAAACGGGTTGCCAATGGCCAGAACCCAGTCCCCCACCCGGTGGTGTTCGCTATCCCCGAAGCTGACAAACGGCAGCGGCTTTTTGCTGTCCACCTTGAGCAGGGCAAGGTCCGTGCGGTCATCATGCCCCACGGCGTGGGCGCTGAGCACCGTATTGTCCTGCAAGGTTACCGTTATGCGGTCTGCTTTGCGGATCACATGGTTATTGGTCACGATGTAGCCGCTCGGGTCGATGATGAAGCCCGAACCCAGCGCCTGCATCCGCCTTGGCGGAGCGTTGGGGTCTGTCTGGCGGTTCATGAAGTCATGGAAAAACTTCTCGAACGGGGAGCCCTGCGGGAAGTTGGGCATCTGGGGGAGCTGGTCGTCCTCGTCATCCTCCTCCGCATCCGCTTCGCGCACGGTCTGGGTGGTGGACACATTGACCACGGCAGGCAGCAGCCGGGCCGCGAGGTCGGCAAAACTGTCAGGCGCATGGCCTCCGGCAGCCACAACCGCAGGCACGGGAGCCTCCGCCGCATGCAGCGGGGCAGACACCCCAAGGCCCGCCACCAGCAGGGTGGAGAGGGAAACGGAGCAGAACAGACGGACGGACACACGCATGGACAACACAACTTTCTGCCGGGACAGGACAATTCTCGAACACTGGAGAGTAAGGTTATTCATGGCGTGCCAAAACGGCAAGCATAGCCTACCCCTGTGTCGCGCTGGGGGCCGCAACGGGTGCAGCCGGAGCCACCGGCCGGCCAGCCCGCGCCCGTGCGCGCCGCCGGTCCAGCCATGAGGCAAGGCTGATCAGAATAGCCAGCCCCACAACGTTTACCGCAACCTGCAGGGCCCAGCCCTCCCCAAAGGTGCTGAAGATCAGCCGCGCATACAGGTCCAGTATGGTGCCAACCACAAACACCTCAAGCGAACTGCGGCCAACACGGGCCAGTTCCTGCCCCACCCACGATTCGGCCGCCCACTGCCGCGCAGGCTCGGAGGACTGGACAAGGTAGAAAATGGCAACCACATCCAGCAGCCGCAAAGGCGAGAGCCAGCTTTTGGCCGGGGCCAGCGTGTCTCCGAACGGGCGCAGGTCCGGCAGACCCCACAAGGCCCACGGAAACGCCTGAATGGCCGAGAACAGCAGATACACCCAGCACAGCGCCACAAGGGCTGGCACACGTTTGAGGTCGCGGCCGCGCTGATCGGTCTGGGCGGAAGCGGTCAGCCCGAGCGCGAACAGGAACTGCCACGCCAGCGGGTTGAAGTACCAGCCATCGGGGTCCAGCCAGTTGGGAAAATTCAGCCCCGGGTCCATGTTCACCAGCATCCACAAGGCCCCCGAAAGCAGCAGGGCCAACGAACGGTGAACCCGCATGAGCAGGTAAAAAACGGGGAACCCGGCCAGCAGCACAAGGTAAAGCGGCATGATGTTGAGGTTGCTGGGCAGGGCGTCAAACATCATCACCCGCCAGACCCAGCCCAGACCATGCGCCAGTTCCGGCTCCAGATAATCGACCGAAACAGGGGTAAAATGCCGCCAGCTCCGAACCGTAAACACATACGTCATGACCATAATGGTCTGGCCGATGTAGAGCTGCACACAGCGTTTGAACAGGCGTTGCAGGGTGGGCACCACCCCGTATTTGGTAAAGCCCCGCCCATAGGCCAGCCACGACGCATAGCCCGCCAGCAGCACAAACACCTCCGCCGCATCAGCAAAGCCGACGTTGCGCATGGTAAAGCGGTTGAGCAGGTTCTGGGGAATATGGTCTATGAACATCATCAGCAGGGCAGCACCACGCAGGGCGTCAACCCTGTGGTCGCGGCGGCTGCGCGCGGGAGCCGCCACCGGTGCCGCTGGGGTGGCACCCCCGTCCGGCCCTTGCGTGTACGCACCCGTGGCGGGTGCTGCCCGTCCCGCGCCAGCCTTGTCCGTGTGTGCCTGCATCTTACCCTTTCGGCACCGCCCTGCCTCGCCCGTTGGTTAGTCCCCCGGCTGTCCCTCTACCCATACCATCCTGTATGTGCCAGAAAAAAGGCGTTATAATTAAGGATCGCCCCAAAGGCGCACCTCTTCTGTGCCGTATTCTCCCCCCGACTGCGGCATTGTAACCCCCACGGCATAGGATCAAGACCCTTGGCGCAGACCGCTCCTTTTTCTTCTGACACGCTGATGGACCTTCTCAGAACCATCAGAACGCCACAGACCGGGCTTTCCCTTGCCAGCGCCGGGCGACTGGAAAGCTGCACTGTGGATGATACCGGACGCCTGACCCTGACGCTGACCGTCCCGCGCGAGCAGGCTCCCGAACTGTCCGGCCTGTGTGATGAAGCCGCCCAAAAGCTGCAAACCCTGCCCAACGTTACCAGCGCCACCCTTATCCTGACCGCGCACCGCCCCGCAGGCGCACCGGAGCCGAATACCGGCCCACAGCGCAGCACACCGGCCGCAGCCCAGCCTGCTGCCGGTGGGCACCGCCCGCTTGGCGGCCCCGCAGCGCCCGACGCCCCCGTGCTGCCCGGTGTTAAAACCATTATTGCCGTGGCCTCGGGCAAGGGCGGGGTGGGCAAGTCCACCACCGCAGTCAACCTTGCCGTAGGGCTGGGCATGGAAGGGCTGAAAACCGGCCTGCTGGATGCCGATATTCATGGCCCCTCCCTGCACCGCATGCTGGGCACAACGGGCAAGCCCGAAGTGGTGGAAGGCCGCCTGCAACCCGTGCAGGCATGGGGTATCCGTGCTGTCTCCCTTGGCATGCTGGTGGACGAAAAAGCCGCCATGATCTGGCGTGGCCCCATGGTTATGGGCGCGATCAACCAGTTGCTGACCGATGTGGACTGGGGCGATCTGGATGTCATGGTGGTGGACCTGCCGCCGGGCACGGGGGACGCCCATCTCTCGCTCACCCAGAAGGTACCGCTGAGTGGGGCTGTTATTGTCTCCACCCCGCAGGACATCGCCCTGATCGACGCCCGCCGGGGCGTGACCATGTTTGAAAAGCTCAAGGTGCCGGTGCTGGGGCTGGTGGAGAACATGTCCTACTTCTGCTGCCCCAACTGCGGGCATAATACAGAACTGTTCGGCCATGGCGGCGCACGACACGAAGCCGAAGCCATGGGGGTTCCCTTCTTGGGGGAAGTGCCGCTGCTGGCCGATATCCGCTCCAGCGCGGATAGTGGCGTACCGCTGGTTATTGGCGCACCCCAGAGCGAGGGCGGCAAGGCATGGCGCGCCATTGCCCACACCGTGGCCACGGCCATACAGACCCTGCAGGCCTAAAACCACACCCTGCACCTTGCGGGCCACAATCCCCACCCGCAAGGCATCAGCCCCGCAGGACGGCCGGAAAACCTCCGGCACGGGCCACGGAGCCACACCTTACGCCAAAGGCCAGCACGGCAGGCGCACACCACGCCCCTCCCCCGGCCAGCCGCTTAACGGGCCTTTCCATAGCAGCCCAGATGTCTAGCCCGATGTGTCTGGCCCGATGTATCTGGGCAGGTGTGTCTGGGCAGGTGTGTCTGGTCCAATGCCAGCCCCGGTATTGGACCTAGCGTTTGGGCTGGGACGTTTTGGCCTTGGCCCGTGGTGCCGGTGTGTCCTTGAAATAGGCACGGCAGGCGGGGCTGAGCTTGTCTTTTTTACGCTCCATGCAGGCTGTAATTTTCTGTTCATTGGGAATGGCAAGAGCGCACAGGCGCAGGGCGTCGCCCTTGCAGGCTTTGGTCTGCTGTTCACGCGCCGTATCAGCCCTCGCTGGCAGGCCCGCTGCCATCAATGTGAACGCACAGGCAAAGGCGGACAGGGCAAGGCGGGCAGAACGCCGGTTGGGACAAGACATGAATGCTCCTTATAATTCCCCAGAAATCCTACGGTCCTGCCGTCCCCCGGAACCGGGCCCGCGGGTAGGGCGAGCATGGCAGGCGGCAGGACGCACGGCAATACAAACCGGAGCGCCCGCCCTGTTTATGCCGGTCGCTGCAGCGTTTGACAGGACAGGCGTCAAGTCCGCCCAGATTTAACGCAGATGTCTTGATAAAAAATGAGCGCCGGAGGGGCAGGCCCCACGGCGCTCGCATACCAGGAGGTTGGGCAGCAGTGCGCCCCCCTGCTCAGGGTGTGGGGGCTTGCAGGGTGGCCATCATTTCATCCCACTCACGGCGGCTCAGGCCCGAACCAGCCTGTTCCACAACCTCGCCCGCCAGCATGCGGCGGACAACCGCCATCATGGAGGCCGAGAACGTCACCGCCCCGCGCCGGTATTCCTCAAACGCGGCAGCGGTGGTGGGCACCCATGCGTGCAGGATTTTCAGCATGGCTTCGGCATACACGCGAATTTCGTACTGTGCGTGGGGGTCAATGCGCAGGGCGAGAAAGTGCATGAGGTTATGCAGGTCGATCTTCCAGTACCACTGCGTGTAGGTGTTCAGCGTCAGGTTGATGCGCCCCAGTTCACGCGCAAGGCCGTAGCCGTTTTCCCCGTCCAGCATGCGCTCGTAGTCACGGTAGGTGCGCATGGCGTCTTCACGCAGGATGTCCAGCACCTCGGCGGCGGCTTCGGGGGCCAGAATCTCGCCCCGACCCTGACGGTTGACTTCGCTCTGGGCGGCCATGTGGGCGGGGTCGGGCAGATAGAACTCGCTATCCAGAATGGAATAACGGGCCGAATACTCGTTCACGCTCGCCATACGGTGGCGAATCCACTGCCGCGCCACAAAAATGGGCAGTTTGACGTGAAATTTGATCTCGCACATTTCAAACGGGGAGGAATGGCGGTGCCGCATCAGATAGCGGATCAGCCCGGCATCTTCCGATACCTTGCGTGTGCCCCGGCCGTAGGAAACACGGGCCGCCTGCACAATGGCCGCATCATCGCCCATATAGTCGATCACGCGCAGAAAGCCGTGATCGAGCACTTCCTGCGGGGCGTACAGCATGGCTTCAAGCGCTGCCACGGTCGGGCGGCGGGTGGAGAATGTTTCCTGCCCGTGGGCCGCAATTTCGGCACGTTGTGCTTCGGTCAGTGACATGCGCAGGATCTCCACCATGCTAGAAAAAAACAGACAGCGCACACGGTAGACCCGCGTGTATGCGCGCGGTTGTAGCAGGCATACCCCCACACGGGAAAGCCAGAAACACCAGCAGGCGCTTGCATTTTGGAAGCCAAGTTCCTATGTGTGGGGTGCCGGAAGATTTCTTGCGGCTATGGCAATAAACGGGATGTGGCATAGGCGTAGTGGACCCGGGGGCGGTACCCGGCGTCTCCACCATAAATCCGGATCGCAAGACCCGGACAGATGGGGACGAAACAGGCTCGACACGCGCAGTAAAGACATCTTTTTTGCCCGGCATTGTACCACCGTTATCGGGCTAATTTTACAAGTGCCAATGATAACACTGAGGTGCTCGCTGTTGCTGCATAAGCAATAAGCGCGGTTCGGGAGGGCACCGGGCAACAGAAGCCCTCCCACTTCATGCCATTTTCCCCCATTTTCCCCCATTATGCTCCATTATGCCCCAGGGGCATGGCGCGTCTGTGCCATGGCAGACCGCCCGGTCCGTGCCCTGTGGCATGGCCGCAGACGACCCTTGGCGCTTGCACTGGCCGCACCTTTCGCGCATGGCTGACGCTAGAGTGATATGTATGGCCAGCCGCCTCCAACCGGCTGGAGCAAGGAGACCAAGCATGGCTGATGACCACAACAATACTCCGGGAAATGACGGCTCCCTCCCCCCCAGCCTGCTGCCCTACGACCAGTGGCTGGAAGAGGCTTACAGGGACGTGATGCTCAAAGCGCTCGAACATGTGAGCCGCGAGGGGCTTGCAGGCGAGCACCATTTCTATCTGACTTTCCGCACGGACCTGTCTGGCGTGCAAATTCCCGACCGGCTCCGTGCCCAGTACCCGCACGAGATGACCATTGTGCTCCAACACCAGTTCTGGGACCTCAACGTGGACCGCGATGCCGGGATTGTGTCCGTTGGTCTGTCCTTTGGGGGTGTTGGGTCCATTCTGGTCATTCCCGTCCGGGCGATTACCGGGTTTGCGGACCCCTCCATCCACTTCAACCTGCATTTTGAGGTGATGGAAGACGAGGAGCCCGCACCCACAGACCATATGCCGGCCGATGCCGGAGAACATGCGGAAGCACAGGGCGACTCCTCCTCTCAGGTTGTCAGCCTTGACGCCTTCCGCCGCAAGGGACCATCACCAGCCTGAACCCCCGGTGCGCGGGGGTCAGGCCGACGGAGAGAGTAGAGACACGACCATGACCAGCCAGCCCCCCCGCCCCCCACTGCCAGAATTTACCTATTCCCCCCTGTTCCCTCTGGGGGAGGACACAACAGAATACCGCAAGGTGGATATTGCAGGCGGTGTCAGCACATCGCATTGCGGTGGCAAAACCGTTCTGCACGTTACCTCCGAGGCGCTGACCGAGCTGACAGCCCGCGCCTTCCACGAGGTTGCGCATTTCCTGCGCCCCTCGCACCTGCAGAAACTCGCCAGTATCCTCAAGGACCCCGAAGCCTCGGACAATGACCGCTTTGTAGCGCTTGACCTGCTCAAGAACGCCTGCATTGCCGCGGGCGGTATTCTGCCCATGTGCCAGGACACCGGGACCGCTATCGTATTTGGCAAAAAAGGCCAGCGCGTCTGGGTGGAAGGAAACGAGGAAATCGCCTTTTCCCGCGGTGTGTACGAAACCTACACCCGCACCAGCCTGCGCTATTCGCAGATGGCCCCGCTGACCATGTTCGAAGAAAAGAACACCGGCACCAACCTGCCCGTACAGTGCGACATCTTCGCCAGCCCCGCTGGTGTGCATGACGAGCAGATGGACCTGATGTTTGTGGCCAAGGGTGGTGGCTCGGCCAACAAGACCTTTCTGTTTCAGGAAACACGCGCCCTGCTGGGGTCCGAGCAGCAGTTGCTGGACTGGCTGGACACAAAGGTGCGCACGCTGGGCACCTCCGCCTGCCCACCCTACCACCTTGCCATTGTCATTGGCGGCATGTCCGCCGAGCAGACGCTCAAGACCGTAAAACTGGCCTCCACCCACTGGTATGACGCCCTGCCCACCAAGGGCGACATGACGGGCCATGCCTTCCGTGATCTGGAGATGGAGCAGAAGGTGCTGGAGCTTACCCGCAAGCTGGGCATTGGCGCGCAGTTTGGCGGCAAGTATTTCTGCCACGACGTGCGCGTGGTGCGCCTGCCCCGGCATGGGGCCTCGCTCCCCGTGGGGATTGGTGTGTCCTGCTCCGCCGACCGGCAGATCAAGGCGCGGGTCACGGCGGAAGGGTTCTTTCTGGAACAGCTTGAACACGACCCCGCGCGCTTCCTGCCCGAAACCACGGACGAACACCTTGAGGGCGAAGCCGTGCGCATTGACCTCAACCGCCCGATGGATGAAATCCGCAAGACCCTCTCGCAATACCCGGTCAAGACCCGGCTGGCCCTGACTGGCACCGTGGTTGTTGCGCGTGATATTGCGCATGCCAAGTTCCGTGAGCGGCTCCAGCGCGGCGAGGGCCTGCCCCAGTACCTGAAAGACCACCCCGTTTACTACGCAGGCCCGGCCAAAACGCCTGTGGGCATGCCCACAGGCTCCTTTGGCCCCACAACGGCCGGGCGCATGGATTCGTACGTGGCCGAATTGCAGGCCAATGGCGGTTCCTACGTTATGCTGGCCAAGGGCAACCGCTCCAAGGCCGTGCGGGATGCATGCCAGCAATACGGCGGCTTCTACCTTGGCTCCGTTGGTGGCCCCGCCGCCCGGCTGGCCAAGGACTGCATCCGCAAGGTAGAGGTGCTGGAATACCCCGAACTGGGCATGGAAGCGGTATGGAAGATCGAGGTCGAGGATTTTCCCGCGTTTATTGTTATTGATGATAAAGGCAACGACTTCTACGCTGAACTGTAACCCCCCACCGGGGCTGCCCCGCCGCCACACCATGGCGGGGCAGACAGAAGAGGAGCTGTGTGGTTTTCATGCGCTTTACAGTCGATCGTCTGGATCATGTTGTCCTGACCGTGCGCGACGTCGAAATTTCCGCATCATGGTACCAGCGTGTGCTGGGCATGGAGCGGGAAGAATACGGACGCAACAACCGCACCGCCCTGCGCTTTGGCGGGCAGAAGCTTAACCTCCGCCCGCACGACGCCACAGGCTGGGACACGGCAACCCACGCCCTGCCCGGTGGTAATGACCTGTGCTTTATTACCGCCATTACCAGTGACGATGTGGTGGAACATCTGAAGAACTGCGGCATCACCATTGTGGATGGCCCCATTGCCCGCCTTGGCGCCATTGGCCCCATTACCTCGGTTTACTGCCACGATCCGGATGAAAACCTGATCGAGATCGCATCCTATCAGGGCTGACGGCACAGAGGCCGGGAGAAAAGCTTCACTTTTCTCTCCCGGTTCCACTGGCGACCCTACTGGTATGGAGACTCTTTAAAAGTCACCCCGCATGGGTCTGCTGCTGCGCCTGCTGCTGCCTGAGCCGCA
This sequence comes from Acetobacter lovaniensis, assembly GCF_014207635.1. Classification (GTDB taxonomy): domain Bacteria; phylum Pseudomonadota; class Alphaproteobacteria; order Acetobacterales; family Acetobacteraceae; genus Acetobacter; species Acetobacter lovaniensis. Next base: position 41,419 of record NZ_JACHIE010000006.1, on the reverse strand, counting down.
CGGCGTCATCATGGTCCACAATGCTGTGGCGGGTGGCCAGCCAGCCCCCCCTGAAGCCCGCACGCAGCAGGCCACGGCAGATGATGGGATTATCCTTCATGGTGTTCCACACCATGCCATCCCGCCAGTTTTCCACCATCAGCAGAATGGGCCCCTGATCGATGCCAAGATAGGTATCATCCGCCCAGTAGGCCTGTTTGCCATCGTGGTAGCTGGGGTTGAAGGCATCCACAAAGCCGTAGGTGCTGTAAATGCGGTCCCCGTATTTGTCGCGCATGGTGCGCAGGGCGGGAATGGCCAGCTCCGGCGCAAACGCCACGGACCCGCCAGCCGCTGTCGGGGCCAGTGTGCCGTCATCGAGCGTATAGTCACGCCCTACCCCACGGGCGGTATAGGCCATGAACTTGCGCGGCTGGCCGTTTTCCACCTTTGTGGTTTCCGCCGGGCCGTCACTTGCTGTCAGACCCCAGATGTTTGGCCCGTAATCCTGCCATTTACCGGGGTTTTGCGTGGCATAACCCTGCTGGGCGTACACGGCGCGGCGGCTGTTTTCAAAATAATCAATCCCGGCCGAACGGCTCCAGTCATCCTTGATGCCCCGGAAGTCGATCCATGCATGGGTGTACTGGTGGCCAAACAGGGGCGCAAAGTTGAGGAAGGTCTGGCCATAGGATTCGCCCCAACGGCTCTTGTTGGTGGAAATCCATGCCTGCCATGAGGACGGGTCAAGCTGATGCGTGGTGGAGCCAAGGCCCAACACATACAGCATCATGCCCTCATTATACCCTTCCCAGTAATTGGGTAAAAAACCGCGCTCGGGCGACCAGCCCATGCTCAGCCGGTTATCCGGGCGCAGCATCCAGCGCCAGTCCACGCGGTTGAACAGCTTGGCGGCAAGGTCGCGTATTTCAGCCTCGGCGTCGGTGTCATGGGTGTAGTAACTGGTCGTAAACAGCACCCCCTGCATGAGCAGGGCCGTATCTATGCTCGACAGTTCAATATCCGGGTTAAGGCGCAGCCCGTTCTCACGCTTGAGAAAATGGTAGAAAAAGCCATGGAAGCCCGCGGCTTTGTCCGGGCTGTCGTTCTGGGGGAGCTTCCACAGGTAGCGCAGGGTTGTCAGGGTCCGGTCCACGGCCTGCTGGCGGTTGATGTAGCCTCGGTCCGCACCAATGCCGTAGGCGGTCAGCGCAAAGCCAATGGACGCAACACTGGACTGGGTCTGGTCCGATGGATAGCGGTCGGGCGCCAGCCCGGTTGCGGGGTCTGCCGAATCCCAGAACCACAGGAAAGTCCGGTGCTCCAGATCCGCCAGAAAAGCCCTGTCCGTCTGGTCAGGGTGGAAGGGGCTGGGGGCTGGCCGCGCCACGATGGAGGATGTCGCCGCCGCCTGCGCGCCACTCCCTGCGGCAAGGCCGGTCAATGCGCTACAAAGCATGAGCAAGGACAGACAGACCCGACCGTTCCTCTGGCGTTGCCCCTGTGCGGGCAGGCTGGTTTTTGTCTTGCCATGTGCAAAAAAGCGCCTCAGTACCATAAGCCTTGCATTCCTCATCTGTTCACACCAGCGCCACTGCCGCAGCGGGCTGTTTTCTGTTCGGGCCGGTGCGCCGCACCCGGACGGGCGTTGAATATAGGGGCCATGCCCCGCCCCCCGCCAGAGCGGGGCGGGGGGTGGCACCCCGAAATCTGCCGAATTTCAGAAAATATTCACGTTTTCTGTGTGCCCCAAAGGAGGCATGCCCGGCCACCGCCCATACAGCATGCCTGCCCAGCCCTGACCGCCCCACAAACATGCGGAACAACAGTGTGCGCAGCACTACCTGTTAAGGATATAACGATATAAGGGGGTACGTAATCATTCCCGCTTCATCATTCCCGCTCCGCATCCGATGCCGCCATGACAGACATGACATACCATTACAATATATTCCGATTTGTTTATGAACTTCTGGATGTTCTGGTGTCCCGGCTGGAATATGGCCTGCGTGGCCTTGCCACCAGCCATGTCCTTGTTCCCCCGCCCGCGCAAAGCTACTCGTTCCTGATCATGACCACGGAAGAAAAAGAGGGAAGAACCTTTTACAAACCCGCCTATTACCTGTTTGCCAAAACCCGCGAACATCTGAGCGGATATTTTGCTCAGGGGAAAAACCACCTTTTCCTGCAAAATACCCGGCACTGCCTGCTGATCACCTTTGCGGATTCCACCCTGATTGTAGGGCGTGAAGAGACAATAGCCGACTACCACCCCCACTCGTTTGAAGCCCTGCTGGCCCTTAAGGCCCATATGCGCACCATCAGACTGGGCCGGTACCCGCATGAGTATCTGGTTATTTCCAAAAAAACCGTCATACCTCCACGCCCGGCAACATTCCGCCTGCGCGTGCAGGCTCACTAGGGCGGGCCTGCCCCCCCACGTCCGTGCCCCTCTCCGGTGCATGCCGCTGCGCCGTGCCCTGCAAAACAGCGTGACGGATTTTGGCCGCTCATGTATTGCAACGCCCTGACGCACCGGGACAATATGCCCCGATCACGCAGGGTGTGGGGGAAAGAACACCATGAAAATTGCAGTTGTCGGTCTTGGGTATGTTGGCCTGTCCAACGCCATTCTGCTGGCCCAGCACCATGACGTAATGGCCGTGGATGTGGATGCCGGGCGGGTCCACAAGGTGAATAACCGGGTCTCCCCCATTATTGATACCGAGATCGAGGACTACCTGCACAACAGGCCACTCAGCCTGAGTGCCACAACAGACCTGACCGCAGCCTGCCAAGATGCCAGCTTTGTCATCATTGCCACCCCGACCAATTATGATGCGCAGGAAAACTACTTTGACACATCCTCCGTAACGGATGTGATTGCCCGTGTCAGCGCGCTCAACCCCGAGGCGACCATTGTGATCAAATCCACCATTCCGGTCGGGTTTGTGGACCAGGTCCGCGCGGAGCTGAACACCGGGCAGGTCATTTTTTCCCCCGAGTTCCTGCGCGAAGGCCGCGCACTGTATGACAACCTCTACCCGTCGCGCATTATTGTGGGGGAACGCAGCGCCCGGGCCGAACGCTTTGCCGCCCTTATGCTTGAAGGGGCGATCAAAAAAGACGTGCCCCTGCTGTTTACCGAAGCCACAGAGGCCGAAGCCATAAAGCTGTTTGCCAACACCTACCTTGCCATGCGCGTGGCCTTTTTTAACGAACTGGACAGCTACGCACTGGCCCGTGGGCTGGACACCCGCCAGATTATTGAGGGTGTCTGCCTCGACCCGCGCATAGGCCAGCATTACAACAACCCCTCCTTTGGCTATGGCGGCTACTGCCTGCCCAAAGACACCAAACAGCTTCTGGCCAACTACATGCAGGTCCCCCAGAACCTGATCCGCGCCATTGTGGACGCCAACCGCACCCGCAAGGATTTTCTGGCCGACCAGATTCTGGCCATGCAGCCCAAGGTGGTCGGCATTTACCGGCTGGCCATGAAAACGGCATCCGATAACTTCCGGCAAAGCTCCATTCAGGGGATCATGAAGCGGCTCAAGGCCAAGGGGATCGAGATTGTGGTCTATGAGCCCGCCATGGCGGAAGAACAGTTCTTTGGCTCGCGCGTGCTGCGCAATCTGGATGAGTTCAAGGCTGTGTCGTCCATTATTGTCAGCAACCGCCACCACCCCGAACTGGCTGATGTAAAGGACCGCGTGTTCACCCGCGACCTGTTCGGCAGCGACTGACCACCACCCGAGCACACCCCGGCACCCCCGCCGCGAGTAGGGGCGGCGGGGTTGTATTTGCCTGTTCATGCCTGTGCAATTAGTATCGGCTGCGGCTGGAAGCACCATGGGCGCGTCCGCTGTTTTGAACCACCGTGCAAAGACACAGAACCCAGAGCTGGCGCCTATGACCGTAACCGTTCCTCCCCCCGAGCACATGGTGCCGTGCTGATATGGCCAGACGTCTTATTGTCACCGGGGGTGCCGGGTTTATTGGCAGCAACATCATCCATGCCCTCAACCAGCGCGGGCTGACGGACATTATTGCCGTGGACAACCTGACCAACGGCGACAAGGCGCTTAATCTGGCCGACCTTGCGATCAGCGACTACGTGGACAAGGACACGTTCTACGACGCCCTGAGTGCTGGCCATTACGGGCCAATAGACACGATTTTTCATGAAGGGGCCTGCTCCTCCACCACCGAGCGCAATGGCCGCTACGTGATGGCCAGCAATTACGAACCCAGCAAAAAACTGCTGGCCTACTGCCAGAACACGGGCACCCGCCTGCTCTACGCCTCCAGTGCGGCCACCTATGGCGCGTCCACCACCTTTACCGAAGCCCCCGCCAACGAAAAACCGCTCAACGTCTATGGCTATTCCAAACTGCTGTTTGATCAGGTGGTCAGGCGCGCCCTGCCCGGGCTGAGCACGCAGGTTGCGGGTTTCCGTTACTTTAACGTGTATGGCCCGCGCGAGCAGCACAAGGGCGGCATGGCCTCCGTGGCGTTCCACAACTTCAACCAGTTCATGGCCGAAGGGCGCGTCCGCCTGTTTGGGGAATACGGACCGTACCAGCCGGGCGAGCAGATGCGCGATTTTATTGCGGTCAAGGATCTGGTGGCCACCAAGCTCTGGTTCTTTGACAACCCCGGGCATAGCGGCGTGTTCAACCTGGGCACAGGCAAGGCACAGCCGTTTAATGATGTTGCCACAACAGTCGTGAACACCGTGCGCGCCGCGCGCAGCCTGCCCCCGCTGGACCGGGCCGAAATGGTGCGCACCGGCCTACTGGAGTATGTTCCCTTCCCCGACACGCTGCGTGGTCGCTACCAGTGCTACACACAGGCGGACATGCGCGCCCTGCGCGCCACCGGGTGCACCGTAGCACTGGACAATGTGGCCGATGGTGTGGCCGACTATGTGCACCACCTGCTGCGCACCCGGCCAGACCACACACCATGACCGCCATACCCCCCGCCCCCCGCGAGCATGAGCATCCATGATTGAAAATTTTGAATTCGGACGGCTTGTTGTTATCGGCGACCTGCTGCTGGACCAGTATGTTTTTGGCGCGGTGGAGCGGATCTCGCCCGAGGCCCCCGTGCCGGTACTGCGCAAGGCCCGCCAGAGTGCCGTACCCGGCGGGGCCGCCAATGTGGCCGTCAATGCCGCGGCACTGGGCTGTAGGGTCAGCCTGATTGGCGTTGTCGGGCAGGATGAAAACGCCCAGACCCTGCGCAACGCCCTTGCCGCATGGCCCGGCATAGACGTGCACGGCCTTGTGGCTGAACCGGGCTGGGCGACCATTTCCAAAATGCGGGTTGTCAGCGGGCACCAGCAGATCGTGCGCATTGATGATGAAACCATTATCGACTTTTCCCCCGCCACCCGGAACAGCCTGATCGCGCACTGCATTGCCGCACTGGATGAGGCAGACGTGCTGATCTGCTCGGATTACGCCAAGGGTGTTCTGTCCGAGCCGGTGCTACAGGCCGTTATCGGGCATGCACGGGCCAAAAATATTCCCGTTATTGTGGACCCCAAGCGCAAGACCTTTGCCGCATACCGTGGCGCCAGCCTGATAACCCCCAACCGGGCAGAAATGGCCGTGGCCACCGGCCTGCCCCTGCACACGAACGCAGAGGTGGAACACGCGGCTCAGGCGGCCTCCGCCCAGTTCGGGGGCGATGTGCTGATCACCCGCTCCGAAGAGGGCATGACCCTGTGGCAGCGTAACGGACATATCCGCCATCAGGTCGCCCGCAAGTCCGAGGTGTATGATGTCTCGGGGGCCGGGGATGCGGTGGTCGCCACCATTGGCAGCGTGCTCTCCGCCGGGCAGGACCTGGATACCGCCATTGTCATTGCCACGGTGGCGGCCTCCATTGCCGTCAGCAAGCTGGGCACCGCCGCCGTTACCCGCGCCGAGCTGGCCGAGGAGCTCAAGGAAGACAACCCCGATACGGGGCTGATCGCCACATGGCCACAGGCCTGCGCGGTCATGCGCCGGTGGCACCAGCACGGGGCCAGCGTTGTGTTCACCAATGGCTGTTTTGACCTGCTGCATCCGGGGCATGTCTCCCTCCTTCATGCTGCGGCACAACTGGGGGACAAGCTGGTGGTGGCCATTAACAGCGATGCCTCCGTCCGCAGGCTCAAGGGCCCAACCCGCCCCGTGCAGGACGAAATGGCGCGCGCCACGGTGATCCGCGCCCTGCGCGACGTGGACATGGTGGTCATTTTTGAAGAAGACACCCCACTGGAGCTGATTACCGCCCTCCAGCCCGATGTGCTGGTTAAAGGGGCGGATTACACAGAGGATACCGTAGTCGGGGCCGATGTGGTCAAGGCCGCCGGGGGGCGGGTGGAACTGGTCTCGCTGGTCGCGGGCTGTTCAACCAGCAATCTGGTCCGGAAAATGAACGCACCGCACGCCAAACCTTCCAATGTCTGAGCATACGGCGCAGCCCGGCACACCGCCATGGGCCGCATGGCTGGCCCTTAAGGCGCTCCCCTTATGGAGCAGCGCAGGCTACGACCCCACCCGCCACCTGTACCACGAGCGGCTGGCGTTTGATGCCACCCCACTGCCCCTGCCGCATCTGCGCCTTATGGTGCAGGCCCGCCAGATTGCCACCTTCTGCCAAGCCCGGCTGGATGGTGTTTTTAACGCGGCAGACAACGCCCTGCACGCTCTGGCCACAGTGCAGGCCCGCTACTGGCAGACCGATGGCCAGCCGGGCTGGGTGTTTGCCATCGGGCCAGATGGCCGCCCTTCCAGCACCGTGCGCGACCTGTATGCCCACGCCTTTATCCTGTTTGCCTACGCATGGGCCTACCGCCTGAGCGGGGAGCCCGCACTGCTTGCGGTTGCGCAAAAAACCGTGCTGGAGGTGGAAAGCATTTTCCATGCTCCCCACGGCGGCTTTGCCGATGCCGTGCCCGCACCAGATGCCACCCGCCGCCAGAACCCGCACATGCACCTGCTGGAAGCGTATCTCGCACTTTTTGAGGCCACGGCGGACCAGTTTTACCTCGACCGCGCGCAATCTCTGGTCACTCTGGCGCACGAGCGCTTTATCAGCCCGCGTTCGGGTCTGTTGCTGGAATTTTTTGGCCCCGACTGGACACCCAGCCACGCATACGGCCAGAACCCGGTGGAACCGGGGCACCTGTTTGAGTGGGCATGGCTGCTTGGCGCCTATACGCGCCTCAACCCCACCGATAAGGCCGTACCAGCACTGCGCCATGTGGCCGAACATCTTTACCAGTCCGGCAGGCGGCATGGTGTGACCCACCGGCTTGTGCGGGACGGCATGATGGATGACGGCACGCTCACCCAGACCGGCACCCGCATCTGGCCCCAGACCGAGCTGCTCCGCCTGCTGGCATGCAGGCAGGCAGAAGGAGGCAGCACTGCGGAAGACAGCCGACTGCAAACCGACCTGACCCGCTTATTTTTTGCAGATTTTGCCCCCGCACACCTGCACGGCGGCTGGATCGACCGCATGGGGCCAGACGGCACACCAGCGGTGGACCACATGCCAGCAAGCTCGCTCTACCATATTTATGGTGCGGCAAAAGCTCACCTGCCCCCACCCGAACACACCTGAACACTCAAGCAGCAACCCGACCGGGCATGGGAAGAGGGCAAAAACACCCGGCCCTTAAGCCTGTGCCGCAAGGGCCACTACAGGCTCAGGCTCAGGCTCAGGCTCAGGCTCAGGCTCAGGGCCGGTAGCGGAACAGGTTCAGGTCCTCATAGGCAATATCTGGCTTGCGGTTGGACATAATATCCGCCAGCACGCGGGCAGACCCGCAGGCCATGGTCCAGCCCAGCGTGCCATGGCCCGTATTGGTGTACAGGTTATCCAGCCCCGTGCGGCCGATAATGGGGGTGCCATCCGGTGTCATGGGGCGCAGGCCGGTCCAGAACTGGGCTGCGGGTACGTTGCAGCAGTCGGGGAACAGGTCTGTTACCGAATGTTCCAGCGTGGCCCGCCGTGGCGCACGCAGGCGGGTGCTAAAGCCCGCCAGTTCCGCGGTGCCGCCAATGCGCACACGGTCGCCCAGACGGGTAATGCCGATTTTGAAGGTTTCATCCATAATGGTGGAAACCGGGGCGCGCGCCGCATCGGTAATATCCGCCGTAAGGGAATAGCCCTTGACCGGGTAAATCGGCAGGTCCAGCCCCAGAGGCCGCACAAGAGCAGGGGAAAAACTGCCAAGTGCCAGCACATAGCTCTCAGCATTCAGCACCCCGCGTGATGTTTCCACCCCGCTGACCCGCCCGCTCTCACTCCGGATTGCGCGGATATCGGTGTTGTACAGGAAGGTCACACCCGCGGCTGCGGCCATTTCCGCCAGACGCTGGGAGAACATGAAGGCATCGCCCGTCTCGTCCCCCGGCAGGCGCAGGCCACCCACGATTTTGCCAGCCGAAGGCGCAAGACCCGGCTCGGCCTGTACGCACTGGGCGGTATTCAGTTCTTCAAACGGTACGTTGTACTGCCTGAGCACGGCAATATCCTGCGCAATGCCGTCCATCTGCTTTTGGGTGCGAAAGACCTGCAAGGTGCCCTGCTGGCGGTCATCATAGGTAATGCCGGTTTCGCGCCGCAGGTCGCACATGACATCGCGGCTGTATTCAGCCAGACGCACCATGCGGCCCTTGTTGCGGTCATAGGCGGGGGTGTTGCAGTTTTCGAGCATCTGCACCAGCCACTTCCACAGATGCGGGTCGGGCATGGGCCAGAACACAAAGGGGCTGTACTTCATGAACAGCCATTTGGCCGCCTTGAGCGGAATACCCGGCCCCGCCCAAGGGGAGGAATAACCGGGGGACACCTGCCCCGCATTGGCAAAGCTGGTTTCCAGCCCGGCACCGGGCTGGCGGTCCACAACCGTGACCTCATGCCCTGCCTGCGCCAGATACCAGGCGGTTGTGACACCCACAACACCACTACCCAGAACAAGAACCTTCATGATCTCACTCTTTCCCTGCTGCTCTGCCCTCAGGCAGTCCGTGTATAATTGCGATGATAGCGATGCCCGAGCGATGTCAGGACTTCGTAGCCGATCGTTCCTTCAGCGCGGGCCACGTCGTCCACGCCGTATGTTTCGTTCAGCAGTTCCACCATGCCATCGGCCTCAAGCTGGCCCGGCGGAATGGCGGAAACATCCACGGTCATGGAATCCATGGAAATACGGCCCAGTATGGGCAGGGGCTGCCCCCCGAACCACACAAGGCCGTTGGCACGGGCGCGCACAAAACCATCCGCATAGCCTACGCCAATGGTCGCCACACGGCATGGGCCTTCAGCCCGCCATGTCAGCCCGTAACCGACCCGGTCCCCTTTGCTGAGGGTACGGGTCTGCAATACATGCGCCTTCAGCCCCACAACCGGGCGCAGGGGGTTTGGCTCGCCCGGCTGGGGGGCCACGCCATAGAGTGCGGCACCGGGACGCACGAGGCCAAAATGGTAATCCGGTCCCAGAAATACCCCGGAGGATGCGGCAAGGCTGAGCGGGGCAGAAACCGGCAACCGGGCGGCATAGGCCACAAGACGGGCCGCCTGCTCCGCGTTGGCAGGGTTTGCCCGCTCATCCGCACAGGCCAGATGGCTCATGACCAGTTGCACATCCAACCCGTCCAGCACGGCGGGGTTGGCGGCAATATCCGCCACATCCTGCGCGGACAGGCCAAAGCGGGACATGCCCGTATCCAGTTGCAGCACAACACCCACGCGCCGCTGCTGCGCCTGCGCCACCGCACGGACCCAGCCAATCTGCTCCACACTGTTCAGCACCGGGCGCAGCCCATGCGCCAGACAGGCCTCCACCGCATCGGGCCGGGGGCCGTGCAGCACGGTAATACCCACCTGTTCCCCAACATGCGGGCGCAGGGCCAGCCCCTCGTCCACATGGGCAACAAAAAACTGCGTGGCCCCGGCCTGCGCCAGCGCGGGGGCAACCTGTGCCGCTCCCAGCCCATAGGCATCAGCCTTGACCACAGCCGCGCACACCGCGTTGGACACACGGGCCCGAAGCAGGCGGTAATTATGGGCTACCGCATCCAGATTAACGCTCAGCACCGCTCCGGCGCGTTGTGCGGGCCAGCCAGCGTGCAAGGGGGTGGGAGCTTGGGTCACGACATCTATCCGTTCTGTTACGGTATCAGAATTTTACCCCACTCTTTATGGCATATCCTGCCATTGTGGTGCATGATTGGGGCGTTCGCTTTTTATTTTTGCATAATATTGCGCCAAAAGGCCACTAAAGACAGATCATGCCAGACCGCATTAACGAGGCCATTCTCCGCCACCTGCGCCATGATGGCCGCCTGAGCAACGCCGAACTGGCCGAGCGTATAGGGCTTTCCCCCTCGGCCTGCCTGCGGCGTGTGAAAATGCTGGAAAAAGAAGGGGTTATACGCGGGTATCAGGCCATTATCGCCCGCCGCAATGCCCCCCCTGTGGCCACGGTGATTGTGCAGATCACCCTAGAACGCCAGACAGAGGAATGCCTCCGCCGCTTTGAAAGTCGTATCCGCGAATGTCCCGACGTAAAGGAATGCTACCTGATGACGGGAGACGCCGACTACCTGCTCCGGGTGGAAGCGCGCGACATGCAGGATTACGAGCGCATCCATAAGGAGGAATTATCCCGCATGCCCGGTGTTGTGCGCATTCAAAGCAATTTTGCCATCCGCCCTGTTGTTCAGCAGGAAAAAGCACAGACGGGCGGATAAGGTTCAGGTTCAGGTTCAGGCTCAGGTGCAGGTTCAAAAAAACCTACCAGAGTTTCCCCCGGCAGGTTTTTAAAAAGCTCTTTGCCATGACAGGCTGCCAGCCAGACCTTAGTCTTCATCCGGCTGGTCGTTGCCTGCTTTGCCAAGGTCACGCTGGACTTCTGGCAGGCGCAGGAGCGAATCCACATGCATGGCTGTATCCAGCGCCGTATCGGGCTGGAAGTGCAGTTCGGGCACCGTGCGTATGCTCAGCTTGTGAGCAAGCTGGGTGCGCAGCCACGGAGCCACCCGCTTAAGCCCCGGCAGAAGGGCCGCAACATCGCTGCGCCCCAGCCGTGTGACAAAAACAGTGGCATGTTTGAAGTCTGGCGCAAGCCGGACTTCGGTCACGGTAATGGCAACATCGGACAGGTCCGGGTCGCGGAAGGTGGTGCGCGCAAACAGCTCAGCCAGAACGCGCCGCACTTCTTCGCCTACCCGCAACTGCCGCTGCGATGGGCCTCCAGATGAGGAAAAACCGGCAAGATAGTCTGCCGGTCCCCCTGTTTTACTGCCTGATCCGTGGCGACGACTCATGCTGGAATTAACTCGCTTTCAAAGCATTCCACCACATCGCCTTCGCGCAGATCGTTGTAGCCTGCAAAGGAAAGACCACATTCGTAACCCTTGGTCACTTCCTTCTGGTCGTCCTTGAAGCGCTTGAGCTGGCTCAGATCCCCTTCATGGATCACCACGCCATCACGCAGCAGACGCACGCCACAGCCACGTTTGACAACGCCATCGGTCACGAAGCAACCGGCCACCTTGCCAACCTTGCTGATTTCGAAAACCTTGCGGATTTCGGCGTAGCCAAGGAACTTTTCACGATGCTTGGGCGCCATCTTGCCCCGTACGAGCAGTTCCACGTCGTCCGCCACCTGATAGATGATGGAGTAGTAGTGGATGTCCACCCCTTCACGCTGGGCCAGCAGCCGCGCCTGAGAGGTTGCACGCACGTTAAAGGCAATAATGACCGCATCCGACGCCTTGGCAAGCTGCACATCACTTTCCGTGATCTGACCAACCGAGGCGTTGAGAACGCGCACACCCACTTCTTCGTTAGCCAGCTTGAGCACCGTGGTTTGCAGTGCTTCGGCCGAACCCTGCACGTCCGCCTTGATCAGGACGGAGACTTCCTTCTGCACACCGGCCTGAATACGGGCCAGCATCTGGTCAAGCGTGCCGCGGGCCGCAACCTGCCCGGCCACCTGATGTTCCTTCAGCTTGCGCTGGCGGAACTCGGAAATCTCACGGGCACGGTTTTCGTTTTCCACGACCACAAACGGCGCACCAGCAGCGGGAACCCCGGACAGGCCGAGAATTTCCACCGGCATGGACGGACCAGCCACTTCCACCTGACGACCGCGGTCATCAACCAGAGCGCGCACACGGCCCCATTCTGAACCGGCAACCACAATGTCACCCTTGCGCAGCGTACCCTTCTGCACCAGCACGGACGCCACGGAACCGCGACCACGGTCCAGACGGCTTTCAATCACGGCACCTTCGGCTGCACGGTCGGGGTTGGCCTGAAGTTCCAGAATTTCCGCCTGAAGCAGAATGCCTTCTTCCAGCTTGTCCAGCCCTGTGCGCTGGCGTGCGGACACTTCAATGTCCATCACGTCACCACCCATGGATTCGACCACGATCTCGTGCTGCAGCAGGTCCTGACGTACACGGTCAGGCTTGGCGCCGGGCTTGTCCATCTTGTTGATGGCAATGATCATGGGCACATTGGCAGCCTTGGCGTGCTTGATGGCCTCGATCGTCTGCGGCATCACGCCGTCATCGGCGGCAACCACCAGCACCACCACGTCCGTAATGGACGCGCCACGGGCACGCATGGCCGTAAAGGCCTCATGTCCGGGTGTGTCAAGGAAGGTGATCTTGGCACCGGATTCCAGTGTAACCTGATAAGCACCGATATGCTGGGTAATGCCACCGGCTTCACCCGCTGCCACGTCCGTTGTGCGCAGGGCGTCCAGCAGGGAGGTCTTGCCGTGATCGACATGCCCCATGATGGTCACCACAGGCGGACGGGCCAGCATATCTTCGGTCGTGTCTTCCACGCCCTCAATACCCAGTTCCACATCCGCTTCGGAAACGCGACGTACGCGGTGGCCGAATTCTTCCACCACCAGTTCCGCCGTATCGGCATCAATGCTCTGGGTTACGGTGGCCATAACACCCATTTTCATGAGCGCCTTGATCACTTCACCCTGACGGGCGGCCATACGGTTGGCCAGTTCCTGCACCGTAATCGTTTCGGGCAGGATCACGTCACGCACGACCTTGACCTGGTCGGAACGCAGGCGTTCCAGTTCGGCCTGACGGCGTTCACGCTCACGCTGGCGGCGTACGGATGCGAGCGAGCGGGTTTTGTCGTCATCCCCCTCAATCGCGGCCTGCACGTCAATCCGGCCTGCGCGGCGGCCACCGCCGGTCTCACCCTTGCGGCCGCTGCTGTTCTTGCGGGGCGGCACGGCCTTGTTACGGGCTGGGCCACGGCGCTGTTCTTCCTCGCCTTCCGTACCACGACCGCTGCGCAGGCGCAGGGTCTGGGCGGCAGTGACGTCCTTTTCCGCCGCGGGAGCCGCAGCGGTAGCAGCAGCAGGCGTGCGTGCAGGAGCAGCAGGCTTGAGCGGCTTGGCAGGCATGATCGCACGTTCAGCCAGCGGGCGCAGACGCCCCGCAGGAGGTGCGAGTGTAACTTCACCGGGGATTGGCACGGCAGACACGACAGGTGCCTTGACCTCGATCGGCTTGATCGCGTCAATGCGGGCCTTGCGCTCGGCATCGGTCGCTGCGGCTTCTTCAGCGGCGCGCTCTTCAGCCAGACGTCTGTCTTCCTCTTCCTTCCGGCGCGCTTCCTCGGCGGCGGAAAGAATACGAATCTTCTCGGCTTCGCGCCGCTCGGCATCACGCCGTTCGGCGTCTTCCGCCTCTTGCTTCTGTTCCTGAAGCACGCGCTGGCGCATGGCCAGTTCGGCTGCGGTCAGGGTACGGCCGCCACCTGCACGGGAACCGCCGGAGCGCCCACCAGCGCCAGCCGGGGACGGACCACGTTTTTTACGCACTTCCACCTGCACGACCTTTGAACGGCCATGACTGAAACTTTGCCGCACGGACCCGGCATCAACCGTCCGTCCGACCTCCGGACGCCCTGCCGGCCGAAGGGACAAACGCCCCTTACCCTGATCCTGATCCTTGCCTTCGCTCATTGACCCGCCTGTTCACACCCATCCGCCGGAAAGGTCCGGCAGACCCGGGGATCGCCAACGGCCACCCCCGCAAAACGTCTGTTTTCACAACAAAGACGCGTAGCCAGCCCGCCGGCCGCCAGCGCCACATTCACAACACGTTCACGCCCGAAAACCTTAGCCAGTTCTTCAGACGACAACGCATCCACGACAGGAATATCCCGCCCGCCTGAAATCAGGCGGTCCAGTTCTTCCCTGCTTCCGTCCGATGCGTGAACGATAACAGCAGCACGACGCTGCATAACCCATTCGCGCACCTTAACGAAGCCACTAATGGCCTGACCAGCGCGGCGCGCAAGCCCAACCACTTCTACCATCCGCCGGTGCAGACCCACTTCCACCTGAGAGAGAAGATCTTCCGGCACCTTGACCTGCATCCGCGCGGAGCGTGCGAACACGCCGCGTTTGCTGGCCTGTTCTATCACATCCCGGCGGGCACTCAACCATATTCCCCGTCCCGGCAGACGCGCGTCCAAATCAGGGACGACTATGGATGAGGGTGAGATAACAAACCGCACCATCTGAGCCGGAATGCCTTCCTCCCGCGTGACTGCGCACCTGCGGAGGCTGCCCTTCTCTTCTGCTGCTGGCAAGAAATCACCACCCACCCTGTATCAAGGCCTCAGACGCCTGCCCCGCCTTCTGGCGTGGAGGAAGGGGTTGCACCCTCTTCACCCTCAAACCAGTGCGCACGCGCTGCCATGATGATCTCATTGGCGGCGTCTTCTTCTATGGCATCCGACCCCAGAATTTCGACCAGCTCATCGCCAGCCAGGTCACCGAGGTCGTCCAGAGTTTTTACACCCTTTTCGCCCAGAGTCACAAGCATCTGGTTGGTGAACACACCCATATTTGCGATATCGTCAGTAACACCAAGCTCCTGACGGCGCTCATCCAGCTTTTCTTCCTGCCGGACAAGATGGCCTTCGGCGCGCTGGACCAGTTCCTGCACCACCGAGTCGTCAAAGCCTTCAATGCCCACCAGTTCATCGGGGTCGGCAAAAGCCAGTTCCTCGATGCTATGGTAGCCTTCGGTCACCAGCAGGCCAGCAATCACGTCATCCACGTCCAGTGCTTCGACAAACTGGCCGCTGCGGCGACGGAACTCTTCCTGACGGCGTTCGGATTCTTCCGCTTCGGTCAGGATATCAATGTCCCAACGGGTCAGCTGGCTGGCCAGACGCACGTTCTGCCCGCGCCGACCAATGGCAAGGGAGAGCTGGTCATCCGGCACCACAACTTCAACACGCCCGGCTTCCTCGTCCATCACCACCTTGCTGACTTCAGCCGGAGCCAGAGCGTTGACCACAAAGGTCGCGGCCTGCGGGCTCCAGGGGATAATGTCGATTTTTTCGCCCTGCAGTTCGGCCACAACAGCCTGCACGCGCGAGCCGCGCATACCAACGCAGGCCCCGACCGGGTCAATGGAGGCATCGCGCGAGATCACGGCCATTTTGGCGCGGGAGCCGGGGTCACGGGCCACGGCCTTGATTTCGATGATCCCGTCGTAAATTTCAGGGACTTCCTGCGCAAACAGCTTGGCCAGAAAGGCCGGATGCGTGCGGGACAGGAAAACCTGCGGGCCGCGCGGCTCATCACGCACATCATAGATGTAGGCGCGCACGCGGTCGGAGTTACGGAACGTCTCACGCGGGATCAGCTCATCGCGGCGCAGCAGCGCCTCGGCGGAACCGATTTCAACCAGCAGGTTGCCGTATTCGGTCCGTTTGACGGTGCCGTTGACGATCTCGCCCACGCGGTCCTTGAACTCATTGTACTGGCGTTTGCGTTCGTATTCACGCACGCGCTGCACAATAACCTGCTTGGCGGTCTGGGCCGCAATACGCCCGAAATCAATCGGGGGCAGCGGGTCGATCAGATATTCGCCAACCTGAATTTCGGGGCGAAACTTGCGGGCGATGGAGAGAGAGATCTGTGCATCCTCATTCTCCACCTGATCCACAACTTCCGTCCAGCGGGAGAGGCGAACCTCGCCCGAACGGCGGTCGATTGTGGCGCGAATGTCCTTTTCGTGCCCGTATTTGGCGCGGCCAGCCTTCTGGATGGCCTGCTCCATGGCCTCCAGAACCTCTTCACGGTCAATGCCCTTTTCGCGTGAAACAGCGTCTGCCACCAGCAGCAGTTCAGGACGGGAAACGGAGGTATCCATGTTCTCAGCTCTCCAAAACAGGCAGCTTTATCAATGTACCCTGGAAGCAGGCGGCTCTTTTGTGCCATCCTGCTCCACACCTGCATCCGTTGCAGGCTGTACCATACGGGCGCTGTCTTCAATCAGCGCATCGGTCAGCACCAGTCGCGCCTTGCGGATTTCGGCCAGTGGCAGAGCCACTTCCGTGCCGTCATCCAGGCGCATACGGGCCACTGTTCCATCAGACCCCAGAGAAATACCGGCAAAACGACGCCGCCCTTCAATGGGGACCAGAACTTCCGCCTTGGCCTGATGCCCTGCAAAGCGGGTCCAGTCCTTGGCACGTGTGAGCGGGCGGTCAATTCCGGCGGAGGACACTTCCAGCGTCCATGCCCCCGGAATGGGGTCTTCCACGTCCAGCACAGCGCCTACCGCGTGGCTGATCCGCTCACAATCCTCAACATTGATCAACATTCCGTCCGCCCGGTCGGCCATGATCTGCACCGTAGGGCGCTCACGTCCAAGCACTGCCACGCGCACGATCTCGTACCCCATTTCCTCTACGGCAGGGGCAATCAGTGCGAGCAGGCGGCCCTCAAGGCCGGAATGGGCAGAAATATCTTTGTCCAAAGCAAAAAAGGCGGCCCTTCTAAGGCCACCCCCCGAAACGTCATTCAAATTGAGAAGGATGATGCTTTGTCTAGTCCACAAAGGCACAGACTGCAAGGGCAGAAACCACCTCCCCCCTGTTTGTGCACGGCTGACCATAAAAAATAAATTATCGCAGGACCAGTTTTGCGCATTGCGCCAACCCACAGACGTGCTTTTATTGCTTTGGCTGCGACATATCTGCAACGCTCCACTACCAAGGCTAAGGAGGCTGACCGTTATCATGCAGAACAAGCCGGACCCGGCATGGCAGCCTCAGCCCCAGACGGCTGAAAAATCCCCCAATCTGCGGCTCGGGCTTATTGGCATGGCGGCCTGCGTACTTATGGCGGGGGCAGGGCTGCATTTTTATGGCGCAGGCAAAAACACCTCCGGCCCGGCTCTGGGTGCCGAGTCCGCCACTGGCAACGACTCCCAGCGCATGGGGTTGCCCCTTAATGTGATTGCCCCGCAGAATGCGGCGCAGGCACTGGCGGGCTCCAGCTTTTCCGCCCAGCAGCAGGCGGATATTCTGGCCGCTGTCAAACGGCGGGATGTGCGGCTGGTGGCCATGCCGGTCTATGATGCCACCGGGGCTGGCGGCATGATTACCCTTGTCTGCGGCCCATGGCAGCAGAGTGTGGGGCTTACGGCCAGACCCACAACGGTTATCCTGCCCATAAGCATGAGCGGGCATGTGGACATTATCCCCACAGCCCCGCCCGGCCCGGCGGGGATCGGCAGTGGCGCCATAACGGTTTTTGGCCCCATGCCCCTGCCCGTTCTTTATAAACAGGGGGATACCCTTGCACTTACGGTGATCGCGCAATGAAGGGTCTGCTCCCCGCACTAAACCGGCTGATGCCGCTGATGATGGTGATTTTTCTGGTGCTCGCCAGCATCCAGATCGCGCTCAGCCTGCATCTTTCCCTGCATTCCGTGGCCCATGTGCTGCAATGGTGTGCATCTGCCTGGCCTGTTCTGGCGGCATCCGGCCTTGTGCTGAGTGTTGCGGGACTGCTGTTTGAAACTCGGGCCGAACATCTGGCCCGCAAAGGGCTACTACGCCGACGGGGGTTCATCATGGACGTTCTTGCCAGACTGACCAATCGCGCCGAACTGGAAGAAATGCTTGCGCGTGAAAAGCGCGAAACCACCATAGACGCCGAGGAACTGGCCGCAAACCTGCGTGCCCGCGTGATCGGGCAGGATCAGGTGTGCGAGGATATTGCCGTCCAGCTCCGCCGCCGTCTGGCGCTACAGGTGCGTGGCAAGCCGGTTGGCATCTTTTTGCTCGCCGGGCCTCCGGGCACGGGCAAAACCTATCTGGCCAAACAGATGGCCCGCCAGCTCGAACGCCCCCTGCTGCATTTTGACATGACGCAGATGAGCAGCCCCCACGCCGCCACCCAGCTTTTTGGTTCGCCCAAGGGCTATGTCGGCTCGGACACCTACGGCAAGCTGACCGGCGGGCTGAAGGAAAAGCCCGACGCCGTGGTGCTGCTGGACGAAATTGAAAAAGCCCACCCCGATGTGTTCAAGAAGTTCCTGACCGCATGGAACGACGGCCACATTACCGAGGCCTCCACCGGGCAGCAGATTTCCACCGTGCGGGCCATTTTTGTGCTGACCTCCAACATTGCCACCGATGCCCTGACCGAAATTGCCGACCGCCTGCATGATGACCCCGACCGCATGCGTGCCGAATCGGTCGAGGCCCTGCGTCAGGCTGGCTTTGCCCCCGAAGTGCTGAACCGTCTGGACCGTATTTTTGTCTTCCGCGCCCTGCGTGGGCTGGATATTGCCCGTGTTGGCGCGCTGGAAATTGAAGCCATGATCGAAGGCTACGGCCTGAAGGTGGAAACCAGCGGGATTGACGCCTCCCTGCTGGTCGATGTCATGCGCCGCCAGAGCCGCATGGGGGATGCGGCCTCCGCGCGTGATCTGGTCCGCTCCATTGAGGACATGATCAGCGAGTCCCTTATTATTGCCCGCCAGCAGGGGGCCACCATGGTCCGGCTGGTCAAGGAGGACGATGGCACGGTTGTCGCCAAAGTGGCCGACAACCGTGATGACGGGCTACATGCCCGCCTGACCCCCTAACCCGCCACCCCGGCCAAGCCGCTCCCTGACGCCGCCCACACAACCAAGGCTACCGCATGACCGCTTTTACCCGCCTGTGGCACCGTGCCCCGTTATGGCGCGCAGCACTGATAACCGCAGGCGTATGCGGCACACTGTCCGTTCTGTTCCCCGCACCGTGGCTAACCTCCAGCGTGCCGGGCTATGGCGCGCTCAGCAGCAGGATTCGGCACATGCTCCCCTCCTCCCTCGGCGGCACCGAGGCGAGTGATGCGCTGCACCCTGATGAGGACCAGCGCACGGTTTCCATCCCCCCCATGGATGCGCAGTTTGAAGGCTCGGTTGTTTTTGCCGGGCGGCAGCTTCCCCTGCCTGCGGGCAAATGGCACCCGGTTGTGAACTTTCAGGACGATGTGGCCCACGGGGAAGTACTGACGACACTTTATGTCCGCTCCGCTCAGGGCATTGTCACCGGGCTGATCATTGCGCAGGCCACCACCCAGTCCCTTCCCCTTGCCGCCATGACCATGATTCAGGCGCAATGCCACAGTTCCTTCAACTTCATGAACGAGGCAGCCCCGCAGGACGGCAACCGGAGCATATGCTGGATGACCACCCCCATACGGGTGGTGAACAACCTGTTCCTGACTTCCAACGAACCCCTGCAGGCACTCCTGAGTGACCAGATGTACATTCCCCCCGCCGTACAGCGCCTGACCATCATGGGCTTTGACCTGCCCCCTATTCTGGTCGATGCAGGCTGGAATCTGGTGGAAAAAAGCAAATCCGGCACGGGCGTGGATTTTATGAGCGTGCATACGCTGCTCAGCCCGGCCGGAGCCGGGACCCGCCGTGTGCCCGGCGAGCCGGAGAACTGGTCCCGCGCGGGCATGACCGACTCGGCTGCGGTCACGGATTTTGTGCAACGCACCAATGGCTGGCTACGCGGCTGGGTGCCCACGCTCCAGCGTGGGTTTGAAAACAAGCTGACGCCGAACGCTCCCCCCCCGGCGGAAGCCATGGACCCGGCCTTTCACGGCTAGGTCGGGCAGGCCATGACTACAGACCATGGCCTGCCCCATTTTGTCCCTTTACAGAACGGGGGATAAGGCCCCGCCATCGCGCAGCAGGTCGGCTGAAACCTCGACCAGAAAATCCATAACCGTGCGGGTCCGCAGTGGCAGGGTACGCGGGCCGGTATGCACGACGTAAAAAGGCAGGCCGGGAATGTTCCAGTCCGCAAACAGGCGGACCAAACGCCCATTGGCCACCGCATCCCGCACCTGAAAAGCGGGGAGCAGACCAACACCAATGCCCGCTTCCACCGCATACATCACGGCTTCGCTGCTATTGGCGCGAAACACGGCGGTAGGGACAATCACGCTTTCCTCCCCATCCCGCTCAAAATTCCAGTCCAGACGGCTGGAACCGTAATTATAGACAACGCCGGGGTATTCGGTGAGCGCGCGGGGGTGCTCGGGCATGTTGTGGCGTTGCAGGCAGGCGGGAGACGCCACCAGCCACTTGTGCACCAGCCCCAGTTTGCGCGCGATGAGCGTGCCTTCGGCAATTTCGCCCACGCGTACGGCCAGGTCCAGCCCTTCTTCCACCAGGTCTCCAAACGAGTCGCGCATGACCACTTCCACCGACAGGTCGGGGTGGCGGTCCAGCAGTTCGCCCATCCTGCGGGTCAGGCACAGGCCAAAGGCGGTGGTCACGCCCAGCCGCACAAGACCGGAAACCGAAGCACGCCTGCGGCCCAGAACGGTTTCTGCCGTTTCCAGTATTTCCAGCACTTCATAGGCATGGGGGAGCAGGCTGCGACCATCCTCGGTCATGGTCAGGCTGCGGGTGGTACGCGCAAACAGCGTGGTGCCGTAATGCGCCTCCAGCAAGGCAATATGGCGCGAAATTGTTGGCTGGCTGACCCCCGTCTCGCGCGAGACGGCGGAAAATGAGCCTGTAGCGGCAACACGCACAAAACTGTGAAGTGCGGAAAGAAGATCCATGGAGGTCGGCACCGTTTCCTGTGTAGGCGGCTAGCCCTCTCCAGTGCTGCCGACAACAACAGGCAAGACAGTTCCGAGTATGCCGAAAACATGGCCACAAACCATCCCGCCCTGTAACCAGCATGCTGTGTCAGGCTACGAGCTTATCACTGTCCTTATTGCCGCAAGGTCAGGTTTGATACAACATGGACTGAACAAGAAGCGGCCATGCCCATAACGCATTCACGTCATGAGCACGACCGCAACCCCTTACCCCTGACGGTGGCGGGTATGCGGCATGGCAAGGCGTTTTTCCGCCAGACGCGCCAGACGCACAAAGGGCAGACCCAGCAGCAGGTAGGCGGCACCGACCATCAGCCCCGTGCCAAAATAGTCAAAATAGGCAGAGGACAGGCGGATATAGGTCTGTGTCAGTTCTGTCAGGGTGATCACACTGACCAGAGACGAATCCTTGAGCAGGGAAATAAAGTCGTTGGTCATGACCGGCATGACCAGCCTGAACGCCTGCGGCACCAGCACATAACGCAGGGCCTGCGGGTGGGTCATGTTCAGGGCAAGGGCTGCTTCCATCTGCCCATGGGCCACGGATTGCAGACCGGCCCGGTAGTTTTCCGCCTCATACGCCGCGTAGTTCAGCCCAAGGCTGACCACACCAGCCACAAAGGGAGACATGCTGATGCCAAATTCAGGCAGGCCATAAAAAATGAACAGCACCTGTATAAGCAGCGGCGTGCCACGCACGAGTTCCACATAGGTTGTGGCAAACCATGCCAGCGGGCGCGGACCATACAGGCGCAGCAGCGCAAGCCCGAGCCCCAGTGCAACCGCAACAACCATGGCGCAGAGAGAGACCAGCAGGGTCAGCCCTGCCGCCTTGACGAGTTGAGGCACAAAACCGGCATAACGCTCAAGCTTGACGCGCAACCCGCCCTTGCCCTGCAACTCGGCCACATAGTTGTTCCATGCCGCAGGGGTTACGTTGGGCTGGGTGTGGTCGTTGGTGAGCTGCGCCATTTCTGGCGTCCACAGGTCCCAGCGCACCAGAATATGGTGCAGGCTGCCATCCTGCTGCATGGCCAGTAGTGCTGCGTTCACCCGCTCGCGCAGTTCCGTGTTCTTGCCCTTGGCAAAGGCAATACCGTACTGCACCCGGCCGATGGGCTCGCCCACAATATGCAGGGCGGGGTTGGTGTCCCCATAATATTTGGCAATGGGGCCGTCGATCAGGATGGCATCCGTGCGCCCATTGACCAGATCCATGAAGGCATCTGTTTCTTCGTCATAGGTGCTCAGGGATATTTTGGTGTTGTTGGTCAGCATACGCTCGGCCTGCGTATCCTTGATCGTACCAACCTTATGCCCTTCAAGGTCCGCCAGTGTGGTGAACTGCCTGCCCTTGCGGCGCACCACCAGCCGTTCGGAGGTCACGTAATAGGGGATGCTGAAGTCAATGCCTTCAGCGTGTTCATCGGTCATCTCGATCCCGCAGATGACCATGTCGTACAGGCCACGTTGCAGGCCGGGAATAAGCCCGTCCCAGTCGTTGTTGATGAAGTCCAGCGGCGCGCCCATATGGCGGCTGAGTTCCTGCATCAGGTCATATTCAAAGCCCGTCAGCTTGCTCTGGTCTTTGAGGTCATGGAACGTGTAGGGCACATCGGCCGAGGAATCGGCGGCCCAGTGGAACGGCCTGCTCTGCGCATGGGCGGCCGGGGCTGCGCCGGGGGCGGCTGCCAGCACCAGCAGCGCTGCAAACAGGCTAGACAGGACACCCAGCAGGCGGCGAGGGCGGGGCTGTGCGGTCTTCATCACAGGACGGTCCTCATAAAGCGGCGGGTCTGTTCATGTTCGGGGTTCACGCACAGGACTTCTGGCGGACCGGCCTCAATCACATGCCCGCCGTCCATGTACACCACCGTATCGGACGCGACTTCGGCAAAGCGCATGTCATGGGTCACGATAATCTGGGTCATGCCCTCATCATCGAGTGTGCGCATGACGTTAAGCACCTCCTCGGCCACAATGGGGTCCAGAGCGGAGGTGGGTTCGTCGTACAGCATGATCTCGGGCCGCATGGCCAGAGCGCGGGCAATGGCCGCACGCTGCTGCTGACCGCCAGAGAGCGAAACAGGGTAACGCTGCGCCACCTTGTCCAGCCCCACTTTTTCCAGCAGGGCCATGGCCTCTTCCCGGTCGGCTTCGGCATTACCGCCTTTGACTACACGGGGAGCCAGCATCACATTATCCAGCACGCTCAGGTGCGGAAACAGATTAAAACTCTGGAACACCATGCCCACATGGGTCCGCAGCCGATGGGCCATATGCTCATCCGCGCTACGCCACGGGCCGCCATTGCGCGCAATGGTCACCCCCATGGCCGTTACCGTGCCACGGTCGGGTATTTCCAGAAAATTGAGACACCGCAGAAAGGTGGATTTGCCGCAACCCGAAGGACCGATGATGGACACCAGCTCCCCCTTGCGAACCTGCATGGATACGCCACACAGGACTTCCCCTTCGCCAAAGTCCTTGTGCAACCGTTCCGCACTCAGAACCACGGGGTCATTCATAGAAAAAGCCGACCCGGTTTGCACCGGGCCGGCATTAAGACGTTCACCTTGAACGGATAGGTTCTCAGGCAGCTTTCGTCATCCCTCGCAAGACGTACTGAAGGATGCCACCATGCCTATAATACTCTACCTCGTCCAGAGTATCGACCCGGCAAAGCAGCGGTACTTCCTGCTTGGAACCGTCATTTCTTGTAATTGTCATAATCACGTCCATACGGGGCGTGAGTTTGTCAATTCCGGAAATGCTGATCACTTCATCCCCCTTCAGACCCAGGGTCTGGCGGGTTGTGCCTTCCTTGAACAGCAGGGGCAGAACGCCCATGCCCACAAGGTTGGAACGGTGGATACGTTCAAAGCTTTCCGCGATCACGGCCTTGACGCCCAGCAGCAGGGTGCCTTTGGCAGCCCAGTCGCGCGAGGAGCCCATGCCGTATTCCTTGCCACCGAACACAACCAGCGGCACGCCCGCTTCCTTGTATTCCATGGCCACGTCGTAAATCGCGCCTTCCTTGCCGTCGGGGTAGTGCTTGGAATAGCCCCCTTCGGTGCCCGGCACCATTTCGTTCTTGATACGGATGTTGGCGAACGTGCCGCGCACCATCACCCGGTCATTCCCGCGACGGGACCCGTAGGAGTTGAAGTCCTTGGGTTCCACACCGTGTTCGATCAGGTAGCGGCCAGCAGGGCTGTCCTTTTTGATGGAACCAGCGGGGG
The DNA here is from genome assembly GCF_014207635.1 of Acetobacter lovaniensis. Classification (GTDB taxonomy): domain Bacteria; phylum Pseudomonadota; class Alphaproteobacteria; order Acetobacterales; family Acetobacteraceae; genus Acetobacter; species Acetobacter lovaniensis. The sequence goes on along the minus strand of NZ_JACHIE010000006.1, from coordinate 17,206 downwards.
AGATATGGTCGGTGGTGATGTTATCACCCAGCAGGGCCAGAATACGCGCACCGCTGATGTTGCCCGGAGCCGTGGGCTCAACCGCCATGTTCTTGAAGTACGGGGGGTCCTGCACGTAGGTGGACTTGGGGTCCCACTTGTAGGTTTCGGACCCGGTGGCAACCTTGAGGCCCTGCCATTCCTTGGTGCCCTTGCCCACGTTGGCGTAGCGTTTGATGAACTCTTCGCGCGTGATGGACGAGGCGATCAGGTCAGCGATTTCCTTGTTGGAAGGCCAGATGTCCTTCAGGTACACCGGCTTGCCATCCTTGGAAGTCCCAAGCTGGGCTGTGGTAATATCCTGCCGCATGGTGCCCAGCAGCGAGTAGGCAACCACCAGCGGCGGGCTGGCAAGATAGTTGGCGCGCACGTTGGGGGAAATACGCCCCTCAAAGTTACGGTTGCCGGACAGGACGGAAACAGCAACCAGATTGTTGTTTTCAATCGCGTCCACAATGTTGCCGGGCAGCGGGCCGGAGTTGCCGATGCAGGTGGTGCAGCCGTAACCAACCGTGTTGAAGCCCATGGAGTCCAGGTCTGCGGTCAGGTTGGAGCGGTTGAGGTAGTCGGTCACAACCTGCGAGCCGGGTGCGAGCGAGGTCTTGACCCACGGCTTGGGGGTCAGGCCCAGAGCGCGTGCCTTGCGGGCCACCAGACCAGCAGCAATCAGCACCGCCGGGTTGGAGGTGTTGGTGCACGAGGTAATGGCCGCAATGACCACATCGCCACTGCCCAGCTCGTAATTGGTGCCAGCGACCGGAACCTTCTTGTTGGCTTCGGCTGCGGGAACACCAAGGGAGGAGGTCAGTTCTTTTTCAAACGCGGCGGTGGCGTTCTTCAGTTCCACGCGGTCCTGCGGACGCTTGGGGCCAGCCAGAGACGGCACAACCGTGCTCAGGTCCAGTTCCAGCACATCCGTAAACACGGGTTCGGGCGTTTTTTCGGTGCGGAACATATCCTGCGCCTGCAGGTATTCCTTGACCAGTTTAATGCGGTGTTCGTCACGGCCGGTCTGGCGCAGGAAGTCCAGCGTCAGTTCGTCCACGGGGAAGAAGCCGCAGGTTGCGCCGTATTCGGGGGCCATGTTGGCAATGGTGGCACGGTCGGCAACGGGCAGGTGGTCCAGAGCCGGGCCAAAGAATTCCACAAACTTGCCAACAACGCCCTTTTTACGGAGCATCTGGGTTACGGTCAGCACCAGATCGGTGGCCGTAGCCCCTTCAGGCAGCTTGCCAACCAGCTTGAAGCCGATCACATCGGGGATAAGCATGGCAATGGGCTGGCCCAGCATGGCGGCTTCGGCTTCGATCCCGCCAACACCCCAGCCCAGAACGCCCAGACCATTGATCATGGTCGTGTGGCTGTCCGTGCCGTAAAGCGAATCGGGGTACACGTAATCCTTGCCACCCACGTTGGCGGTCCATGCCACCTGCGCGATGTATTCAAGGTTCACCTGATGGCAGATGCCCGTATCGGGCGGCACCACGGAGAAGTTCTCAAACGCTTCCTGGCCCCAGCGCAGGAAGGCATAGCGTTCCGCGTTGCGCTCGAACTCAAGGGTGATGTTTTCCTGCAGGGCTTCATCGGTCCCGGCAAAGTCCACCATCACGGAGTGGTCGATCACAAGGTCGACCGGCACCAGCGGGTTGACCTTCTGCGGGTCGCCCTTGAGGTTGACAATCCCGTCGCGCATGGCTGCAAGGTCCACAACACCGGGAACCCCCGTGAAGTCCTGCATGAGAATGCGCGAAGGCTTGAAGGGCACTTCCTTGGAGCTGCTGCCCTTGGGCAGCCAGCCAGCAATGGATTTGGCGTCTTCCACGCTGTAGGAGCGCGCATCTTCGAACCGAAGGATGTTCTCCAGCAGAACCTTGAGCGAAACCGGCAGGCGGCTTACGTCGCCAATGGTTTTTGCCGCTTCGGGAATGGAAAAATAGTGGTAGGTCTTGCCGTCAACCTCAAGGGTGCGGCCTGTTTTGAGTGAGTCGTGGCCAACCGATTTCATCGTCGCTTTCTCCCCGATCACAGCCGATGGCTGGTGATGCGTTCAGGACACCGTTGTGTTCCGTATTGTTCCGCACGGCGTTGCGTGCGTGTCCGCTCTTCGGACAACCGGCTTGATATCCCGTTGGGGCTAGAACATACCGGCACTAATAAAAGGCACAAGCGGGAGAGTGACCACGACCGCGCGAGCACTCCCGCTTTATTGTGTTATTACGGTAACAAAAAGGAGAAGTCCCATCTCCGTGAGCCAGTCTGAACCCCGTGCCAGCGCTCCATCTGGCCCCCCCACCCCCACCGGCACGGTGCTGGAGGCGGACTCCCTGTGCGTGTTTCGCGGGGACCGTCTGGTGCTCGACGGCGTAAGCCTGACCCTGCATGCGGGGGACGCCATGCTGCTGACCGGCCCCAACGGCGCGGGCAAATCCACCCTGCTGCGTGTGCTGGCCGGGCTGCGCAAACCGGATTCGGGGCAACTGACATGGAATGGCCAGTCCATTTTTGATGACCGCGCCGCCCATGCGGAGCGCGTGGCCTATATTGGCCATCAGGACGCGCTAAAACCCGGCCTGAGCGTGAGCGAAAACCTGCACCTGTTCACCCGCCCCGGCGCAGACCTGAGCGATGCACTGGAGGCCATGGACCTGCGCGCACTGGCCGACCTGCCTGCCCGCCTGCTTTCTGCCGGGCAGAAGCGCCGCACCGCCCTTGCCCGCGTTCTGCTCGCACAGGCACCGCTCTGGCTGCTGGACGAGCCGAGTCTGGGGCTGGATTCGGCCGCCATAACCCTGCTGGGCCGCGCCATGGCGGCCCACCGTGCGCGCGGCGGAATCCTGATCGCCACAACCCATGTTCCCCTGCCGCTGGACAACACCTGCGCGCTGGACCTGCCCGGTGCTACCGACCCCCGCCCCTTTGGCACGTTTGAGGGAGACTACGCATGAACCGGCTGTTCTGGGGCATTGTCATGCGGGACCTGCGGCTGGCCCTGCGCCACGGGGCGGACACGCTGGGGGCCGTGCTGTTTTTTGTAGTGACGGCAACACTGTTCCCACTGGCTCTTGGCCCATCGCCCGAGCTTTTGCGCCATATGGCACCGGGCATTATCTGGGTATGCGCCCTGCTGGCTGCCCTTTTGCCGCTGGACCGCCTGTTTGGCGCGGAGCTGGAAGATGGCTCTCTGGACCAGTTGCTCCTGCTTGGCCTGCCGCCCGCACTGGTGGCACTGGCCAAAATAACCGCCCACTGGCTGACAACCGGCGTACCGCTGCTGCTGGCCGCGGTTCCGCTTGCGGTCATGCTGGGGCTGCCCTCCTCCGCCCTGCCGGTGCTGCTGGGGGGGCTGTTTTTGGGGTCTGTCGTGCTCTCGCTTATCGGGGGGATGGGCGCATCCATTGTGCTGGGTGCGCGGCGGGGTGGCGTGCTGCTCCCCCTGCTGACCCTGCCTCTGGCTACACCCGCCCTTATTTTTGGCGCGGCTGCCATAGACGCGGCCTCCAACGGCCTGCCCTGGCAGCCAGACCTTGAACTGCTGGGGGCATTTGTCGCAGGCACGCTCCCGCTCTGCCCCCTCGCCGCTGGGGCCGGATTACGCGCAGCAGCGGAGTAAGCCACACTATAAAAAAAGAGGGGCGACCATTGTGTGGCCTCCCCCCTTTTTTTGAACCCGTCCGGCAAAGCGGACTGGCCTGTCTGCTTATTTTGCCGGAGCAGCCGCCGGGGCTGCCGGGGCCGGTGCGGCCTTGGCGTTTGTTGCCGGGTTGGACACGGCCTGAATATCCACCGAGGCATAACGCACGGCTTCCTGCGCATCACGCAGGGCTTCGCTGGCCTTGTAGGGGTCTTTGCCAATCAGCTTGGCGGCACGGGCCACGTCCTGCGTCACCTGCTCCAGCGGCACGGCGGCAATCACATAATCCGCATCCACGCTGGTCACGCGCAGCACTTCAGCCGCACGGGCGGGGTTGCCGGATTTGAGGTGCCGGTTGGCAGCGGCCACAACGGCGGTTTTTTCCGGTGTTTCTTCTGTATTGGCGTTCAGGACCAGTTCCCCATCAATGGGGAGCCATGCCACCTGCTGCGTTGTGGGCGCAGCGGAACGGGGGCGGGACTGGCCGGTTTTGCTCGGCATCAGTTCGGCGGCGGCCTTCTGGAAGGCGGTATTGTCCGAGCGGGCCGTGGTCAGTGCCTGCTGGGCATTGGCGATAAGCGCCTTGGCCCCGGCCAGATCACCATCAAAAATGGCGCTCCGTGCGAGGGTCAGATATTCGAACGCCATGCTGCCATCATCGGAAAGACGGCTGAAGTCCTGCGTGGCGGCGGACTGTGCGATCGTGCTGGACGCTGCGGCACCAGACTGCGCCTGCTGTGCATACAAAGGTGTTGCAACAGTTGTTGCCACCAGAACCGTACCCAGCAGCATACCCATTCGTGTCATGATAACTCCCTTTATCCAGACCCCTGATCATGAGCCTGTATCCGGGACAATGTTGAAGCGCATCGGAGCATCTGCAAAGGGCTGCACGCACAATACAGGGCTGCCTTTACGGTGAGGGTGAGGCCGGGCAGAAAAGAAAAACCCTTCCTCCACCGGGCCAGCACAGCCCGGCGGAGGAAGGGAAAAACCACTAGCAGAGCACCCCGTAAGGCGTGTGCTCAGATGTAATACTCGCTCAGGGGCGCAAAGCCGTTGAAGCGGGTCGAGCAGTAGGTGGAAACGTAAGCCCCCGTCCCCAGCAGGTCGATCTGTTCGCCCGAGCGCAGGTCCAGCGGCAGGTCGTAATGGCTTTTTTCGTACAGGATATCCGCCCCGTCGCAGGTTGGGCCCGCCAGCGCCACCGGCCCCGTGGGGGAGCCATCACGCGCGGTGCGAATGGCGTAGCGGATGGATTCGCCCTCCGTTTCCGCCAGACCACCAAAACGCCCGATGTCCAGATACACCCAGCGTGGCCCGTCCTGCCGACCGCGTGCGCTCACCAGCACGACCTCGGTATGCACAACGCCTGCCTCGCCCACAATGAAGCGGCCCGGCTCGACCAGCATTTCGGGCAGCGCATTGCCAAAATGCTCGGTCATGGCGCGGCAGATCGCCCCGGCAAAATGGTCGATCTCGGGCACATCCTCGCGGTAACGGATGGGGAAGCCCCCACCGAGGTTGATCATGCGCAGGTCCAGCCCGGCATCGCTCAGGTCCGTAAACAGGCTGGCTACGCGGGCAATCGCGGCTTCGTAAGCCTCGGCCGAAAGCTGCTGCGACCCGACATGGAAGGACAGACCATACGGGTCCAGCCCCAGCGCGCGGGCCTCAAGCATCAGATCCCGTGCAGATTCGACCGTGGTGCCAAACTTGCGTGAGAGCGGCCATTCCGCATCATAATTGTCCACCAGCAGGCGGCAGTACACGCGGCTGCCCGGTGCGTGCTGGGCAATTTTTTCCAGCTCTTCGCGGCAGTCGAACACGAACATGCGCACGCCAGCCCTGTAGGCTGCCTGAATGGCCGACACTTTTTTAACCGTGTTGCCAAAGGAGATATCCTCAGGGTGCGCCCCTGCCTCAAGACAGAGGGAGACTTCCTCCCAGGATGCGGCGTCAAAGCAGGAGCCAAGCCCGACCAGACGGGTCAGGATCGGCATGGCCGGGTTGGCCTTGACGGCATAGTAAATGCGCGCGAGCGGCAGGGCCTTGCCCAGCGCGCGATAACGGGCTTCCACCTGGTCAACATCGACGACAAGGCAGGGCGTTGCCGGTGTTTGTTCGGCAAGAAAACGGGTGATTTTGGGATTCATGTCCCCACTCCCCCAGTATCAGGCTCCCCCGCCTGCACAGCGGAGAAGGACGTTGCGAAACGGTCTAACGGACCAGCGAAAGGCAGACCTGCAAAGAGGCCCGGATTAGCCAGAACGCTTGACGTCGTTGCGTAACCTCAGAGGGCCAGTGGCACGTGCGTTGCTGCGTAGGGGCGTGCATATGCGGCCAAACCGACACAAGCGCAAGTAAAAAATCCAGACAAAACAAAAAAACTTGGCATACCCCCCCAACCCCCGATAAGACTTGGAAACATTACGGTTGCTTCACGCTTTTCTCCTGCTTTTTCACGCAAAATCTTTAGTGCGCCCCATTGTGAAGTAAACCTTGCCAGACTCCACAACCGGCCCCCCGCTGGCCGAATCCATGGTGCGCACGTGGAGCGCCCGATACCGCAATCGGGCCAGACCACAGATCAAGGATTTTTCTGGATTCATGCAGGCTCTCTGGCAGTCGGACCGTTCCCCGCTCCCCCGTCGTACCGGGCACGATACACCCACTCAGGTCGCCAGGCTGCGCTTTGCAAGCCCCTGGGTCATGAGCCGCGGGGACTGGCGGACCATTCTCTCCAACACGGTCAAGAACCTTGTGTTCGGGCCAACAACTCTGGTGGCTGCGGGGTGCGCGTTCTATACCACCCTCTCGATGTTCCCCGCCATTAGCGCCATGATCTCCATTTACGGGCTGGTGTTCGACGTGCAGACCGTAGCCCCGCAGATGGATATCCTGCGCAACCTGCTGCCCCCCAGCGCCTTCAACCTGCTCTATGACCGGGTGCAGACACTGGTGGCCGAGCCGCCGTCCTCCCTGACCGTCAACCTGATCATCTCGCTCTCGGTTGCGCTGTGGTCGGCATCGGCTGCCACGCGTTCCATCCTGTCTGCCCTGAATATCGCCTACAACACGCGCGAGAACCGGAATTTTCTGGTCTTTCAGGCTACCGCCTTCGCCATGACCCTGTCTGGCATTCTGGGCGCTGTGCTCACGCTGGCCCTGCTGGTGGCCATGCCGCTGTTTTTAGCGCTGCCCGCCATCCTGCATATTCCCACCCCGCCCGGCTCCATTGAGTTCCTGGCGCGATGGAGCGGGCCGGTGGTCATGTTTACGTTTGAAACACTGGCCCTGTCGGCCCTGTACCGTTTTGGCCCGGACCGCAAGCGGCGTACGCAATGGCGCTGGGTGCTGCCCGGCGCGCTGATCTCCACCATTACGTGGATCATAGCCTCGCTCGGATTCTCATACTACGTGGCGCATCTGGCCAGCTACAACGCGACCTACGGACCACTGGGCGCGTTTATCGCCATCATGATGTGGTTTTTTGTCACCGCATGGGTGGTGCTGATGGGTGCGGAACTGAATGCCCAGATGGAGGGGTATGCTCTGGGGCTTATCCACCCGCCCGAAACCGATTCCATGCTGGCCAGCAAGCCTGCGACACCAACGGACTGCCCTCAGGCACCACGCGCGGACCTGTAAACAGGCTGAGCACCCGCCCCGATGGAGCCGTGACGCACTTTGGTTATTTACGGGGAGGCAATGACTTACGGGTGGCCAAAGCGCTTGCGCTGGAGGTGCAGCGGGCGACCATGCTTGCCAGACTGTTGTTTGGGCGGTGCGCTCAAGGTGGGAGACGTGCCTGCCTCAGGTGCTGCGGCCACCTCTTCGGGCGTTGCAGCCTGCACACTAACATGGGCAACACCCGTGTTCAGCATGCCAATCCGGGCGGCGGCGGCCTGTGACAGATCAATAATCCGCCCCTGACTGTAAGGCCCGCGGTCATTCACCGTGACCACCACGGAGCGGCCGGTCTCTTCCGATGTCACAAGCAGTTTGCTGCCAAGAGGAGCTGTAGGGTGGGCGGCGGTCAGGCGGTTCCTGTCAAACTTTATGCCTGAGGATGTGCGCCGCAGGTGCTGGCGTGCACCATACCAGCTTGCCATCCCTTTCTGGGAAACCTTGTGGCCAGTGGCGGGGTCAGCATTGGTCACATCCTGCGCATCACGCGCGGCAAGGGCTTTTTGCACGGACTCGGCCCATGCAGTGCCACTCGACGCCTCCGCCGTGGCCGCATGGGCCGAAGGGAGCGCGAACAAAGAGGTTGTGACAAATACACTTCCAAGAAGTGCCCGGCGCAGGGCTGACATCCGCCTGTTAACTCCGTTTCCGTAATAGACCATTCCTTAATGGGCGCTTTAACCGCCCAAAGGCAACCTTTTTCGACCACCACATGGGGTAGCCCACCCTGTATTGCCCGCCCACATGGCAAAAATATGACGCACCAGCCCCCTCACATTCAAGGTAAAATGCGGGGTCGGGGGGTATGGAGCCACTTTTCGTGCCGCTTTCTCTTGAGATACGCAGGCGCATCGTGCTACGGCCCCGTCTGTCATGGAAAGACCTCTCATTGCTGTGCTGAACGGCCCCAACCTGAACATGCTCGGCCAGCGCCAGCCCGAAGTCTACGGGCGGGCGACGCTGGACGACGTGGAACAGCTGTGCCTGCAGACCGCCGAGAAGCTGGGGCTGGCCATAGACTTCCGCCAGACCAATATTGAAGGCGAGCTGATCTCCTGGGTGCAGGAGTGCCGCAGGCGGGCCAAAGGCATTATTATCAATCCCGCAGGATATACCCATACATCCATCGCCCTGCTGGATGCACTGCTGGCTACGGACCTGCCGGTAATTGAGGTCCATATCTCCAACATTCACCGCCGCGAGCCATTCCGCCACCACTCCTACGTTTCGCGCGCCGCCAGCGGCGTTATCTGCGGGCTGGGCGTTGGCGGGTATTCTCTGGCCTTGCAGGCAATGACTGATCTTATTCTGGATGAGGATGACCAATGAGCGGACTGCTCGTGGACGCGGATGCCATTCGGGCTCTGGCCGAAATTCTGACTGAAACCGGACTGACCGAAATTGAGGTGTCTGAAAAAGACCGCCGCATTCGCGTGGCCCGTGCCCCCGCAACCGTGCAGGCAGCAGCCCCCGCGCCGGTGGCCCCTGTAGCCCCCGTGGCCGCAGCCCCCGCAGCAGGGGAAAGTGCCGCTCCGGCTGACTTCTCCCGCCATCCCGGTGCGGTGTCCAGCCCCATGGTGGGCGTGGCCTACCTGACGCCCGACCCGTCCTCCCCCCCGTTTGTGAGCGAAGGGCAGATCGTGACCGCAGGGCAGACCCTGATGCTGATTGAAGCGATGAAGACCTTCAACCAGATCAAGGCTCCCAGGGGTGGCACGCTCAAGGCCATTCTGGTTGCTTCGGGCGACCCGGTCGAATTTGGCCAGCCACTCGCCATTATCGAGTAATGTTCTCCAAGATCCTTATCGCCAACCGTGGCGAGATCGCCCTGCGTATCCTGCGCGCCTGCCGGGAACTCGGGATCAAAACCGTGGCGGTCCACTCCACCGCTGATGCCGATGCCATGCATGTGCGTCTGGCGGATGAGGCTGTGTGCATTGGCCCCGCCTCCTCGCGCGATTCGTACCTGAATGTGGCGGCCATCCTGTCCGCTGCGACCATAACCGGGGCGGAAGCCATTCACCCCGGCTACGGCTTCCTGTCCGAAAACGCGGATTTTGCCGAAACGGTGGAAGCCCACGGTCTGGTCTTCATTGGCCCCACGGCGGAGCATATCCGCATGATGGGCGATAAGATTACCGCCAAGACCACCATGCTCGCCCTTGGCGTGCCACTGGTCCCCGGCTCGGACGGGGAACTGGCCAACCTTGAGGAAGCATACGAAGTAGCCAGCCGCGTTGGCTACCCCGTGCTGATCAAGGCCGCCGCCGGTGGTGGTGGACGCGGCATGAAGGTCGCCCACTCCGCCGATGAACTGTCCGATGCATGGAGCATGGCCCGCACCGAAGCGCGCGCAGCGTTTGGCAACGATGCGGTGTACATGGAAAAATACATGGACCGCCCGCGCCATATCGAGCTGCAGATTCTGGGCGACAATTACGGAAACGTGGTCCATTTTGGCGAGCGTGACTGCTCGCTCCAGCGCCGCCACCAGAAGGTGCTGGAAGAAGCGGGCTCCCCCGCCATTTCCACCGAACAGCGCGACACCATTGGCCGCACGGCAACCGAAGCGCTCTCGCGCATGGGCTACCGTAACGCGGGCACGCTGGAGTTCCTGTACCAGGACGGACAGTTCTGCTTTATTGAAATGAACACCCGCCTCCAGGTCGAACACCCCATTACCGAAATGGTGTGCGATGTGGACCTGGTGCGCGAGCAGATCCGCCTGGCAGCAGGTGAAAAGCTTGGTTACACGCAGGCGGATGTCACATTCTCCGGCCATGCCATTGAATGCCGCATTAACGCCGAAGACCCCGCCACCTTTGCCCCCTGCCCCGGCACCGTGGCGGTGTACCACCCTCCCGGTGGTCTGGGTGTGCGGGTGGATAGCGCACTCTATACCGGCTACCGTGTGCCCCCGTACTACGACAGCATGATTGCCAAGCTGATCGTCCATGCCCCCACGCGCGCGCTGGCCATTGCCCGCATGCAGCGCGCACTGGACGAGTTTGTGGTGGAAGGGATTAAAACCGTCATTCCACTCCACCGCGCCATTCTGGAAGACCCTGCTTTCCAGAGCGGGGAGTACACCATTCACTGGCTGGAACAGTTTATGGCGCGCACGCACTAAGCCACCATACCCTGCACAGCTTATGCAAAAAGGCCGGTCCATACTCTGGACCGGCCTTTTCTGTAAGGCTCCCACCGGCACATGGCGGCGGGGGACAAGGTTATCGCACTTTCAGGCCGGGCGGCTGGCCTGCTGGATGGGGGCGAGAGCAGCGTCCTCCTCCTCCTCATACTGGGGAATGGCGTAGTTGTTCCGGGCCCGGGGCACAAACTCACCATCACGCAGGGCCATCTCAATATCTTCCAGCGTGGCCCCACTGGTTTCGGGCACGCAGAAGTAGACAAAAACAACCGATGCCAGATTAACCCCGGCGTAAATCCACATTGTTCCGCCAAGAGAAACCAGTTGGACCAGCGAGAGCGCTGTTGCCGTCACCAGCAGATCGGCCCCCCACAGCACGGCGGCATGCAGGCTGGTGGCAACCGCGCGCATGGGCAGGGGAAACAGTTCCGCCCCCAGCAGCCAGCCCACAACCTGAATACCGCCAGAATTGAACACCATGAACAGCAGCAGGAATACAACGATCATCCAGCTCCCGACACTGCCCTTATCGGGGTGCAGGGCAAACATGACGCCAAGCCCGATCAGGCTGAGCACGGACCCCGGCCCCATGATCAGCACCAGACGGCGGCGGCCAATACGGTCCACGAACAGACAGCCCAGCAGGGTCATGACCAGATAGACCATGGCAACGCCAAGGCTGGTCAGCAGAGCGGATGAACTGTTGAACCCGGCATCCGAAAGGAAGGTCGGGGTATAGTAGATCATCATCTCCAGACCACCGGCCTGCGTAAAGAACGCAATACCCAGAGCCGCCACCAGTGCTGGACGCACCCAGGGCAGGCGCAGGCCTTTCCAGCCCCGTTCATCCTCATCCATGCCCAGCACGTTCTTGCGGATTTCGCTGATCTCACGCTGGATGACCTTGCGCGATGTGCGCACGCGCCCAAGCTGTTTGACGGCAGAAACCATGCCCTCGTTCTCGGCCACCCAGCGGGGGCTTTTGGGCAGGAAGAACATGCTCACGAACACCACGGCCGCGGGAATGGCGGCAATGGCGATCATCGGCCGCCAGCCCCATGCATCCCGCATGGTAAAGCCCACAAGATTGGCCATGAAAATGCCAATGCCGATAGCCACGTTGAACAGCGTTACCAGATTACCGCGCTTAGCCGCGGGGGCGAGTTCCGAAATATAGGTCGGCACCACCTGCGTGGACCCGCCTACCGCAAAGCCAAGGAACACACGGTCGATCACCAGCATGGTCACGCTTGAGGCATAGGCGCAGGCAATGGCCCCCAGTACGAACACCGCCGTAACCAGCATGACCGAAATCCGGCGACCGTACCGCTCGGAAAACCAGGAAACCCCAACAGCCCCAATGACCGCCCCGACCAGAATGGCCGAGGTTACCATTTCTTCCTGTACGGAGGTTAAGTGGAAGTCCTTGGCAATAAGAAGGAGTGCGCCGGAAATAATACCCGTGTCGTATCCGTAAAGACCGCCGCATATGGCAGACACAAATGCCGCTATCCACAAGACGTAATGAGCACGCGGGGATATTTCGAGATTTTTTACCGCATCAAGCGTTTTATTTCTTTCTGTCTGCATGACACAATCATGACATACTCGAAAAAACTTGCATATCTTACTAATTTCTATTTATCGTGGTATGTGGGATAGTGCATGCCATTAACCAGACACATGGCAAAAGCCGTGTTTATGCCCCGCATTGGGTCACATATTGGTGTAAATGCTTGACACAGGCACACCTCTGGCTATCTGCTTGCACATAACCAAGGGGGGTTCCGGGCCAAGGAACTGAGAGGCCACTTTTTGCACTGCGTCCATCGCAGGGCACCGTGGCGACCCTGCCGCCAGCAACATAAGGTTCTGGCGGGGAACCTGATCCGGCTCATACCGGCGGAGGGACTGGTGCCTGTTAAGGAACAAACGCCCCGCCAGTCTGCGCGTGGCGTTGCCAGCAGTGGTCGCACTCCTTATCGTACGGGCCTGTCCTCCTCGCGCCTGAGGAGACTTTGAAGCATGTCTGCCACCACCACACAGCCCACACAGGGCGGCAACCCCAAACCAGCCAACACGGCGGCCCCAGCCCCCGGGCAGGTCACCACTGGCCCCATCCGCGGGTCACGCAAGGTATATTCCAGCCCCGATGGGCACCCCGACATCCGCGTGCCGTTCCGTGAAATCGCACTCGATCCGGCAGCCAACGAGCCGCCCCTGCGGGTGTACGATACGTCCGGCCCCTACACGGACCACACCGCCAGAATTGATGTGCGCACGGGCCTGCCCAAGCTGCGCAGCGCATGGCTTGCCAGACGTAGCCTGACCGCCACAACCCCGCGCAGCATCCGCCCGGAAGACAACGGCGGGGCCGAGGGCAGCTATCTGGTCCAGCCCTGCCCGGCCCCGCACACGGTGCTCAAGGGTGCAGAGGGCAAACCCGTTACCCAGTATGAATTCGCCAGAGCCGGGATCATTACCGAGGAAATGATCTATGTGGCACACCGCGAAAATCTGGGCCGCCAGAAAGCGCTGGACGAAGCGGCCGCACAACTCAGGGACGGCAACTCCTTTAACGCCGCCCTGCCCGAGTTTGTGACCCCTGAATTCGTGCGGGAAGAAATTGCACGCGGGCGCGCCATTATTCCGGCCAACATCAACCACCCCGAGCTTGAACCGGTCGTGATCGGGCGCAACTTTCTGGTCAAGGTCAACGCCAATATCGGCAATTCGGCCATTACCTCCTCTGCGGCAGATGAAGTGGAAAAACTGGTCTGGTCCATCCGCTGGGGTGCCGATACGGTCATGGACCTGTCCACGGGCCGCAACATCCACAACATCCGCGACTGGATCCTGCGTAACGCCCCCACCCCCATTGGTACGGTGCCGCTGTATCAGGCGCTGGAAAAAGTGGGCGGGGATGTCAGCAAACTGAACTGGGAGGTCTTCCGCGATACGCTGATCGAGCAGGCCGAACAAGGCGTGGACTATTTTACCATTCATGCCGGTGTGCGCCTGCAACACGTGCCGCTGACCGCCAACCGCGTCACGGGCATTGTCTCGCGCGGCGGGTCCATTATGGCGAGCTGGTGCCTGAACGGCCACCGCGAAAGCTTTCTGTACGAACATTTTGAAGACATCTGCGACATCATGCGTGCGTATGACGTGTCCTTCTCGCTCGGTGATGGCCTGCGCCCGGGCAGCATTGCCGATGCCAACGACGCCGCACAGTTTGCCGAGCTGGAAACACTGGGCGAGCTGACCAAGATTGCATGGGCCAAAGGCTGTCAGGTCATGATCGAAGGGCCGGGCCATGTGCCCATGCACAAGATCAAGGAGAACATGGACAAGCAGTTGCGCGAATGTGACGAGGCCCCATTCTACACGCTTGGTCCGTTAACAACCGACATTGCCCCCGGTTACGACCACATTACCTCGGCCATTGGGGCTGCCATGATCGGCTGGTTCGGCACATCCATGCTCTGTTATGTCACCCCCAAGGAACATCTGGGCCTGCCCGACCGGAACGATGTCAAAACCGGGGTGATCACCTACCGCATTGCCGCCCATGCGGCCGATCTGGCCAAGGGGCACCCGGGGGCCAAGCTGCGTGATGACGCCCTGAGCCGCGCACGCTTTTCCTTCCGCTGGGAGGACCAGTTCAACCTCTCGCTCGACCCCGATACGGCCTGCGCGTACCATGACGAAACCATGCCGCGTGATGCGCACAAGACGGCGCATTTCTGCTCCATGTGTGGCCCCAAGTTCTGCTCCATGCGGATCAGCCAGGACCTGAAGGAAGATGCCGCACGCCTTGCGGGCATTGAACAGAAGAATGAGGAATTCCGGCAGGCGGGCGGCAAGGTGTATGTTGCCGCCGAATAAGGCATACCGGCGTATAACTGCCTGAACACCTATAAATATGGAGAATGGGTTTGCCTGTTCTCCATATTTTTTGACACATTCCGTTAAAAATAATGCCGCAGAAACACTTTTGGCACGCCTTCTGAATTCAGGCACGAGAACACGATAACCGCCACCCAGACCAGACAGGCGGAAAAGCAAAACACCTTGCACCACAAGGAAACTTTTTCGTCCCGCCCCTTCATGATCGGCCAGTACAGGGCCTTGTGACCGTACCATTCCAGCAGCCCCGACAAAACCAGCGCCAGCAGCTTGGGCGTGATGTAGGCGCGTGCGCCAATATGCACCGGATCGTAAAAAAACAGGGCGAAACCGGTGATCATGGCTATGGCATAGCTAATATGCAACGGGCGCAGCATAAAGCGCGAAAGCCTGACCAGCGCATCCCTGTCCATCTGCTGGACAACAGCGAGCGCGAACAGCAGTTCCATGCCAAAAAACCCGCCCATGCTCAGAATATGCAGCATTCTGACCAGATAATGCACCGGCTGGAACCAGAAATGGAATGTCCGGCTATCGAGCGCCATAAGCAGGTCGGTTGGCAGACGCATAAAAGCCAGAGGATGATTTGACATGAGCTTACAATTCACCGATCGGTATAAACATTGACTTTAATAATGATTCTCACTAACCCAAACAGTCAAGACATGCGGAGAATCAGAAAATGAAACGGCTTTTTGCGGCCTTCCCCCTTTTAACCGGGATGTATCTTTTTCCTCCCGTACAGGCTCAGGCGCAAACCGTTTTTCATCTTACACTCAAAGATCACCATTTTGAACCTGATCATCTGAGTGTGCCTGCTGGTGAACGGTTTATCATTGAACTGGAAAATCAGGACAGCACGACAGACGAGCTTGAGAGCTATGACATGAAATTTGAAAAAATTATTGTCCCCGGATCAAAAATTCGCGTGCACGCAGGCCCTCTACACCCCGGACATTATACTTTCTTTGATGACTATCACCCCGATCAGGCCAAGGGAACAGTCACCGCAGAAGCAAAGCCGTAAACCATGCTTGGCAGTCTGATCATTGTTTTCCGTGAAGTTATAGAAGCCGGGCTGGTTGTTGGCATTGTTCTTGCGGCAACGCGGGGCATTGCCGGACGTGGCTGGTGGGTAGCGGGCGGTGTGGCCGCAGGTGTGGCGGGTGCTGCCATTGCGGCGGCCTTTGCCGGTGCGCTCTCCACGGCATTTTCAGGCAATGGACAGGATATTTTTTCCGCCGCCATTCTGTGTCTGGCCGTGCTCATGCTCTCATGGCACGTCATCTGGATGGCCCGGCACGGGCGCGAACTCGCACAGCAAATGCAGCAGATGGGTGCTGCCGTCTCCTCCGGCAGCCGCTCCCTTGGAGCCATGGCAACCGTGGTGGCCGTAGCCGTGCTGCGTGAGGGAATGGAAGTCGTGCTGTTCCTGTATGGTATTGCCGTATCCACCCATGTTGGCGCGTTTTCCCTGCTCAGCGGTGGTCTGCTGGGTGTTCTGGGGGGGGCCGCCCTGTCTTACGCCCTGTATCGCGGGCTGATCATTATTCCCCTGCGGCATCTTTTTGCCGTTACCAATATTCTGGTCTCCCTTCTGGCAGCTGGCATGGCCTCTCAGGCCGCGGCCCTGCTCGCATCGGATGACCTGATTCCGGCACTGGGTTACGACATCTGGGATACATCCTGGCTGTTGTCCGATGGCAGCCTTGCTGGCCGCACGGCCAAAGCCCTTGCCGGTTACACCGACAGGCCAACAGGGGTCCAGATTCTGGTCTGGGGCCTGACCCTTGTATGCCTGCTGGCGACAGAACGCTTTGTGCGCACCCGCCCACACCCCTCCCCCTCACCATAAAACCCCACTTCCTCAACCTTGTGCCTGAGGCACCTCTGATCATAGAGACCTGAAATGAAGCGTTGCATCAAAGTCTTTTCCGTTCTGACCGCCCTTTCCGCCGCCTATGCCGCTCCCGCCATGGCGCGTGAATACCCCATTGGTGGCCCCGTGCAGGCCCACGATATGGAAATTGCCGCCAACTACCTGATCGGGGTGGAAATGGCCCCCATGCCCAAGGACATGGCCATGGGCCCGGACACCATCCATCTGGAAACCGATGTCCATGCAACTGCCGATAACCCCTGGGGTTTTCCCGATGGTGCATGGATCCCCTACATCGGCGTGGATTACACCCTGACCAAAAAGGGCTCCAACTGGAAAAATGAAGGCATTCTGCACGCCATGACTGCAAAAGATGGTGCGCATTACGCCAACAATGTCAAAATGGATGGTCCGGGCACCTATACGGTTGTGTTCCGCTACAGCTCGCCCGAAACCAACGGCTTCCTGCACCACACAGACAAGGAAACCGGCACCCCGGGTTTTTGGGCACCGTTTACCGAAAGCTTTACGTTTAACTACCCCCAGAAATAATTTTTTCTGATTTTTTTTGAAAAGGGCAGGGATTGTATCAAATCCCTGCCCTTTTTTTATATTGCGCTGTTGTCATTAAAACATATTTGACTTATTCCCCATTCCCATATTAATGACTTTGAGAATTATTCGCATATAGGATGCAACCCGATGTCAATCTCCTGTCTGGCGCCACGCAGTACACCACCTGGTAACAGGCATAAAAACAGGGCGTTTTCAAAAACTGTTTTTGTATCTCTCACCTTATCCCTACTCTCCAGCACAGCGGCATTTGCGCAGAATGCGGAGACGCAGCTGGAGCAGGACCGCAGGCGCATGGGCAATTCCGGCCCTCTGGTCTCCGAGGTGGACCCGG
>NZ_JACHIE010000005.1 GCF_014207635.1 Acetobacter lovaniensis | reverse complement strand
CCCGTCGCCCACATCCTCAGATGGTCTGTCTTTCGACGAAAACATCAAGCCAGCGCTATCCGCTCTCACTCACAACACAAAATGCAACTGTAGTGCTAGGCAGACCCAAAGCCAGTTCTGCAAAGGTGCAACATGCTCTTGACCTTTTAGCATCAGGAAAAAGCTACAGACATGCGTCTTCCATTGCTGGTGTGTCTTTAGCCACATTGGTCAGACGTGTTCAGACCATGCAACAGAAAAACCAGTTTACACGCCAGACCAGTATTTTTGAGACACTGAAGTAACCTGCTACCAGAGGAATGTTCCGTTCCGGTCAGCCAGATGGTCAAGGAAGACAGGGTATTTCACCTTGTCCATAAACAGTTTAGCTTCTTCATATGAGAGGTTGGAACCATAGCCAGACCCTACCTCTCCCGTTTCATGCCCAAAAATTCGATTTACAATTTCCGGATGTAAGCCAGACGTGCGGAGAACCTGCCGGAAGGTATGTCTGAAGGAATACAAGACCAACGCTTTATCAGTATATCCTACCTGCCGGAGATAACGATTCCCACGTTTGGACCACGCATCCACTGAAATGACACCAGTGGGGCTTTCCACAAGACTCCGGCCTTTGGCTTGCTGTCTTTTAGCCCATTCCAGAAACCCGACCTGTTGCAGTTGGGGGAGGACTGGAATCAGACGGGGGCTGTTCTGGGTCTTGGTGCCAGACTTCCGCAAATCGATGCAGGGAATATCTTTCAGGTAATAGAGGTCAGACGATGCGTAAGCAATTTCAGCATCTCGCGCACCTGTCAGGGCCATAATCATCATAAACCAGAAATCATGATCCCTGTGTCTATAATTCCCTGGTGAAGCTCGCATGGTCGAAGACTTGCTTCCAAGGAACAGAGGCGTGTTGAAGAATCGCTTCAATTCATCAGAGGTGAAAGCCCTGCGAATATCCTCCTGACGTAGCTGTTTTTCCTCCAGGGTTCTTCCTCGACCTTTGACATCAGCAAAGCCCCTGTCCGCAACATACCCACAGGACACAGCCCAAGCCATAAAGGTGCGGATTTCTGACATCTGACGTTCAATGGTTTTCGTCTTGCGAACCTGTCCATCCCGACCCGGAGTGTCGCGCAGATGGTCTGCATAGCGTTTCACGTCAGCCTTGGTCATATCCCGCATGGGTTTGCGACCAATGACAGCAAGCACCTGCTTCATCGTGGTGTTATAGGCTGAGATGGTTTTTCTGCTGTAGCCGGGATGGTCACGAAAAAATTCTTCAACAAGGTCCGGCCATGGTGTCATGGAATAGGTGTCTGATTCTGCTGTTTCCTCAGTCACAGAAGCAACAGGAGCAGGACTTGCCACACCACCAAGTTTGATGGCTCTTTCCAGCCCTTCGGTAACACCTTTGCTGTGTGCTTCCTGCCATGCGTCAGTCAGGATTGTCAGGTGTTCCAGATGCTCCCTGTCTTTGCGAACATCATGTTCCAGCAGGCCAATGCGGGCTTTCATCCACTCAGCAACAGCCTTGATGTCATTTTCCGGTAGCTGGCTGATTTCCTCCTGATGACGTGTCAGGAAGTCTTTCAGGTCAGAAGCCGTAATCTGTTCATCTCTGTAGGCTGTAATGGCTTGAGCGAGCTTCTGACTCATGTCGTTCCAGATATTTGACAGTGTAGCGACCAGAGCTACAGCCCTGTTTCTGGCTGTCATTCTATCATGGGTTTTCAGAGTCCGGACAAAATGTTGCCCAAGGACAGGTCTGAGGTCAGCAGGAACCCTCAACCGGAGATACCAGTTTTGGTGTCTTCGAAGCATGTAGGGAGTAGCCAAAATCTTTGTCGCCTCTGTAACACATGACTGTATCACACAGCGGGAAGACAAAAATTTTGTGCTGTAAAATCAACCACTTAAGTGGCGTGGCGGAGAGAGAGGAATCTATAATATTGGCATAATATATTGGTAAATAACGATTTTCTTATTTTATATGGTCTAAATTACCCGCTTTCATACCCACATAAAAACCCCCTAAAATCCGCAGAATTCCGGGCCTAAACAGCAATCTGTCATTTTGTAATAATCACCTCTCCGCGCTTGCCCCTGCCCTTCTCTGCTCGACTGATCGAATAGTTTACCTCAACCGATTCTATATGGAACGCAGAGAATATCTCCCGCACTTCTGGCCTATCGTTCAATGACAGCACAAAACGCCCCTTGATCTGGGACAACTGCTCCGCCATCGCCACAAACTCGCTCCTGGTAAACGGCGCATTATAGTCCTTCTCGTTCCCATAATAGGGCGGGTCCAGATAGAACAGCGTATCCGGGCGGTCATACCGAGCAATTATATCTGCATATGGCAGGCACTCGACCACCACGCGACTTAACCTCTGGTGGGCCTCATCCAGTATCTGCCCCAGCTTATGCACATCAAAGCGAGCCGGATTGATGGCCACTCCGAATGCCCCGTTGACCTTCCCGCCAAACGCTAAGCGCTGGAGGTAAAGAAAGCGGGCCGCTTTGTGCAGGTCTGTCAGCATGATGGGATCGCTCTTTCGCAGGCGTTCAAAGTCTTCCCTGCTGGTGATCTGCCACCGCAACACATCCATCAGCGGTACATAATGCCACTTCAATACCCGGAACAGATTGGCCACATCCCCATTCAGGTCATTGATTACCTCGCAGGGCGACACAAAATTCCGGCGGAAAAATACACCACCCATCCCTACAAATGGCTCGACATAAGCCCGGTGCGGTATGCTCCTGAGCAATGGAACAATCTTTTTGGCCAGCAGCTTTTTGCCGCCCAGGTATGGGGCTACGGGCGAGACAGGCGTGCAATCTCTCAGATCGCTCTCATTCCCACAGAAATTCTCATCCATACCTTTTGCCCTCCAATAATCTTGACTCTCATGCCTCATATGTTCTCTATACGTTCTCAATGGAGGGTACAAGCATGAGCGCACGCTATGCGGGAGATCGTACGACCGGTTTTGCCAGCCCGGCAGCAGATGCTGTTGAAGGGCCGATAGACCTTTCCCAGATTCTGGACCTCAAAAACCCCAGCCGCTACCCGGTGCGCGTACGTGGCGCGACCTTTGCAGGGCGCGGTATTCTGGATGGGGATATTCTGATAGCCGATACCGCGGGCTCTCCGCAGGCAGGCCAACTGGTCATTGCCTGGGCAGCCGGGCGCGTGCTGCTGGCGGAGTTGCAGAAGCGCGACAAGACATGGTGGCTGTTATCGGGTGATGACACGCATCCACCACTTCAGGTTGATCCTGCGCGTGATGTGGAAATCTGGGCCAACGTCACCAGTGTGGTGCGCGAGAAAGCCTGATGCTGTACGGACTAATCGACTGCAACAGCTTTTACTGCTCCTGCCAGCGGGCCTTTGACCCGGACCTGAAGCATCGCCCCGTTGTCGTCCTGTCCAACAATGATGGCTGCGCCATTGCCCGCACTGCAGAAGCCAAGCAGCTCGGTATCAAAATGGGGGAGGCGTGGCATCTGGTCCGCCATGAACGAAAGCTCTCGGACGTGCGCTGGTTCTCCAGCAACTACCCGCTCTATGCAGATATGAGCCGTAGGGTCTATCAGGTTCTGCTGGATTACAGTCCAAGGGTAGAGCCGTATTCCATTGATGAGATGTTTCTTGATCTGTCCGGCTTCTCAAACACACTACATGCCCATTGTGGGGCTATGCGCCAGGCTGTTCAGCAGATTACCAAGGTTCCAACCTGCGTGGGCTGGGGGCCAACCAAAACCATCGCCAAGCTGGCCAACGGACTGGCCAAGGACAGGCCGGAGCTGGAAGGACTGTGCGACCTGACAGACCCACAGACGCGCCAAAGATTTTACCGCAACGTCTCCGTGGGGGAGGTCTGGGGCGTGGGCCGAAGGCTACTCCCGAAGCTGCATTATGCCGGTATCCGCACCATAGAGCAGTTTGTGGAGGCCAAGCCCGCGCATATCCGCAAGATCATGGCCGTCACCGGCTTACGGTTGCAGGCCGAATTGCAGGGAGAAAGCTGCATTCAGATTTCGGAAATAGCAGAGGCCCGCAAAGGCATGGCCTGCACCCGTTCCTTTGGCCGCCCCATTACCACCTATGAAGAGATGCACGAGGCCATAACCGGCTTTGCCACCAGAGCGGCGGAGAAGCTTAGGGCAGAAGGTCTGGATGCAGCCCATATCGCCGTGTTCATCCAGACCAACCGGCACAAGCGGGATGATGGCTGGTACGCCAACCAGTTCAGCATTAGTTGCGAGCCGACCAACGACACCTTTACCATCTGCAGGCATGCGTCCCGCCTGCTGAAACAGATATGGCTCAAAGGGTACCGCTACGCCAAAGCTGGCGTCATGCTGAATGATCTGGCCCCACACGGACAGCAAAGTACCCTGTTCAGCATGGCTAGCGCAAAACCAGATCACGAGACCCTGCTGGCCGCCATGGACGGGATCAACCAGAAGTTTGGTAGCGGCACACTCTTCCCACTCTCGGCAGGGATCAAACGGGATTGGAAACCACGACAGGCCATGCTCTCGGCGCGTTACACCACAAGACTGGAAGAAATCATGGAGGCCCAGACATGGTGAAATGTCTGCTATCGCCTCTCTCCAGACATGGAAGCGGTTGTCACAGTTACCCGTAAGCCGACACGCCCTAAACAGTTACTTACCGGCCGCATAACCTTTCAGCCTATATCCAATCCTGTAAGAGACTTTATTCTGTTTTTGAGAACTGCCTTTGCAACGGCCGCGAGGATATCGTAGGAGGCGCTACCGGCTTTTTCTTTCGTTTTTTTCCAGATGCTATCGTCCCGAATGGTATCCAGAAACTCCTGCCCTTTCCACGACAGGGATCGGAACGTGACTGCCGTCATCGATCCGCTTCCAACATGCTCTAAAAAACCAGCTTCTTCAATTTTGGTGAGATGGAAGTAAATCTCATCAGATGTTCGACCTTCGACGGCGATCTCTTCAGAGTTTCCAGCGATAAGGAGAACATCGTGAGGCCCCTTCTCAATGCCTTCCAGCTTCAGAAGTAATTGGCGAACCAAATCCATATCGCGTCTCATTTTTGCCCCTCTGTTGACGCTCCGTATTTGATGATCCTGACATTCCTTTGGCAGTGAGACAATAATTAAAAATATCTGACTTCCATATGTACTGGCACGGATATGGAACGTGATAATTCCCCTTGTACAACACCCCAAACCTGTACTATCCCTAACCGGGCTACGGCGGCGTGGATGGACACGCGGGAACTTACCGGCTCAGCCTGTTTCGGCGGCCAAGGAAAGCTCTCCCTTCGCAGAGAAAGCCGGTATCAAGTCCGGCCCGTAGCAACATGACGTAGGGTGGAGCAGTACGGTAGCTCGCTTGGCTCATAACCAAGAGGCCGCAGGTTCAAATCCTGCCCCCGCAATACCCGATACCGACACTCCCGAAGCCTTGGCTGCGGGAGTGTTCGTGTTTTTGGACCCTGCGTCGCGTGAGGCGGCGAACTCCAGCAGAGTGCCAAGCTCGCCATGGAGCGTGGCGTGCATCTCGCCCCGACCTTTGCCGGGATGGAGCACGATCTTCTCGATCAGCGCGCGGATGGCCTCGGACGCTTCCTGCCGGTCCTCGGGATGGTTCAGGGTTTCCGCCAGCCGCTCGACCTTGTGTTTGAAGATTCCGGCGACGTTGGGATGGATATCGGGCACGTCTTGGGGCTGGGCGGCAAGCAGGGCGACCAGTTCATCCTCGCGGGCTTCCATCTCGCGCATCCGCTCGACCATGCCGCGCGTATAGCCGCCATCCTCGATCACCTGGAGCATCTGTTTCAGCCCCTTGCGCAGTTTGGCCAGTTCCGCCTGCCTCCCCGCTGTGCTGGCGCGGCGCTCATGGTTGGCGCGGTTCGTTTCCTCGACATAGGCGCGCATGGCCTCCGCTGCCGCTTCGGGTGTCATCAGCCGGTCCTTGAGACCCGACAGCACGCGGTCTTCCAGTTCCGGGCGGCGGATGGTGGTCCTGTTGGTGCAGGAACGGTTGTCCATGTGGGTGGAGCAGGCGAAGCGGTCGCCACCCCGGATCGAGCAGGGGCCGCCGCACACGCCACAGAACACCAGGCCGGAGAGCAGGGATTTCGGGCGACGCTGGCCATTCAGCTTGTTGATCGACGCCCGGATACCGGCGCTGATGTTCACGCTCTTCTCCGCGATCAGCGCCTGCCGGGCACGGACGGCCTGCCAGAGATCATCATCCATGATCCGTAGGTCCGGCACCTCGGTGACGATCCACTCCGATTGCGGATTGAGTCGGGACACGCGCTTGCCGGTCTGCGGGTCTTTCAGGTAGCGCAGGCGATTCCAGACGAGGCGTCCGATATACAGCTCGTTGTTGAGGATGCCGGTGCCGCGCAGGGCGTTGCCGCGCAGGGTGGTGTTGTTCCACTTACCGCCCGCAGGACTGGCGATGCCTTCGTCATTCAGGCGGCTGGCGATGGACAGCGGGCTGCGCCCGGTGGCGAACTCACGGAAGATGCGGCGGACGATCTCCGCTTGCACCGGGTCGATCTCGCGATCACCCCGGATCAACTCCCCTCGCGTGTCCATCTGATGCACGACACGATAGCCGTAGCAGATCCCGCCGCCGGACTTGCCCGCCTCGACCCGGCCGCGCAGGCCGCGATGGGTCTTCATCGCCAGGTCCTTGAGGAACAGGGCATTCATCGTCCCTTTGAGTCCGACGTGAAGCTCGCTGATTTCCCCCTCGGCCAGGGTGACGATGGTGACGCTCGCAAACTGGAGACGCTTGAACAGGGTGGCGACATCGGCCTGGTCGCGGGACACGCGATCGAGGGCTTCAGCGAGCACGATGTCGAACTGCCCGGCCTGGGCGTCGCGGAGCAGGGTCTGGATGCCGGGACGCAGGATCATGCTGGCCCCGGAGATGGCCGCGTCGCGATAGTAATCGACCACCTGCCAGCCCTCGCGCGCGGCGCGCTCTTCACAGAGGCGGAACTGGTCCTCGATAGAAGCCGCCCGCTGGTTGTCCGAGGAATAGCGAGCATAGAGTGCGACACGGGTCATGGCGGCTTTTCCCCACAGGTGGTTTTTCGTAAGCTTTACCTTTTGCGACTTTTGCCGCTGGGCTGTTTTATCCGGTCGGCTGGCGTCTCCGGGATGCGCCCGGTTGCCGTCGTGTAGATTTCGCTGTCCTCACGGCGTCCGACCGCGATGACAAAAATGACGATCCGCTGTTCCACGACCTGATAGACGAGGCGGTAGCCGTCCTGGCGCAGTTTGATCTTGTAGAATCCCGCGAGATCGCCATGCAGTTCGTTACCGGGAGAATGCGGGTTCAGAACCAGTTTTTCGAGCTTTTTCTCGAACTTCCTGCGAATGCTGCCGTCAAGCCCGTCCCATTCCCGAAGTGCGCGATCATCGAATTCGATCGCGTATTCAGTCATCCGGATGGCGGGCCTTGAGTTCCGCCAGCGTCATGCGGTGGCGGGGGGCGGGATCGGCGAGGCGTTCTCGGACGATTTCGATCAGCCTTGCATCTTCGTCGGTCACAAGCCGCCGCTTGACCGGTGGCTGGCCGGTCTCGGCGATATAGGCCAGGGTATCGCGCAGGACGTCGGAGAGAGACAGGCCGTGCGCGGAGAGTTTGGCGACAGCGGCGGATTTGAGGGCGTCATCGACACGGAACGTCACGGCGGACATGGCTTCCTCCTGATTGCATGACAAACGTAATACATTTGTACGAATGGAGGAAGCGCAAAAGTGGGTGATACCGGCCTCCCTGAAATGGTCCCATGGATAGGACGGGCATCATTCATCCGGTTCCTCCCGACTTGCCGTACTGCGGCCCGACGGATCGTTGTCGTTGGCGGTGTCAATCTCACCCAGCCGCCGTTCGAATTCCTCGCGGGCGATCTGGCGTCCCAACATCCTGGCGAGGATGAATACCAGTTCGTCCATCCGCGCTTTCATCGCCGGATCGGATGAGGTTCCCGATGGGTTGTTATCATTGGCCGGCGCGATCGGCCCAGTCGTCGCCGTGCGATCCTTGTCCGTCATCGTCCTGCCCTTTCCGTCTGGAGAGAACCAGATCATGGGGCATAAAAAACGAATACTTCAAGGCGAGCACATTGTACTTTTGAGGTGGGACAATAGTACTGGTGTCGGCAATTGTCGGCGTGTGCGTACTCTGGCGTATCCGGGCGTAATCCGGCGGACGACAAAAGCAGAACATTCGGTGATATGATGAATAACTATTAATTATTCTGAGGGTTTTGTGAATGAGGTGAGGCGTCAGAAGCACGGAATCGTCAGTTGAGCGCCGCGTAATTCACGGCGTTGCTACACCTGCTTTTACCATCGGGCCGGATCGTGACGGGGCAGGTAAGCCCCTTGGTTTTTCTGCCCCAAAACGCCGCCTGGAGACCAGGTGAGCCGAGCGCCGTGCTGGGCGTGGCCCAACTTGCACGCGATGTGGTCGCTCGCGTTGGTAGAGGTTCCCCTCCGTTACGCGAGGCTCTTTATCACGGAAAGCATGCAAGAGTTCAACGGGTCTTCGCGGCATCATAGACGGCAGAGTTCACCAGCGCCGCCACCAGCCTCTCCGCCAGATGTAGCCGCGCGGAGTCCAGAACCAGCGGCCCGGCTCCCAGACATAGCCTCGGCGTGGCAATGGCACCATTTCGTAGGGTGGCACCGGTGGTGGGGGGCGAATGATCGTGAGGGGAGGCGGTGCAATCACGACAGGCGGAGGTGGCGGCGCGACCACGACTGGTGGTGGAACGACAACTGGAGGTCCAGCATAAATCCACGGCCTGGCCTCCGCCGGAGCGGTACTCAGCATGGTCGCGGCGAAAGCCGCGGCCCGCAACTTCCATCTGACGCTATCAGGCATTCTCCTGGTCCACTCTGAACACGCGATGATGCTTTATAGCACGATGCTCGTGAAACGGGCATGGGTCCGTCTCACTCGCGAAGACGCGCAGGCAATGAAAACGCGAACGATAGAGGACGCCCAAACCAGCCTTTCTGCATTTTTGATGCCTCTTGACACCATGCACGGAGTTCCCAGATTGAATTTGCCGGCCGCCGAAGGGGTCGGCAGACAGAACTATCAGTTTTGATCTTGTGTCCATGTTGCTCAAAGGAGGATATGGCTATGAGAGCCACCGTTGATTTTGCTCCCCTGTTCCGTTCGAGCGTGGGTTTTGACAGAATGCTCAATGCCCTTGATCTCGCCAGCCGGATTCCGACGGTCGATAACTGGCCGCCTTACGATATCGTCAAGACCGGTGAGGATGATTACCGGATCGACATGGCGGTTGCCGGACTTGCCGAGGCCGACCTTACGATCACACAGGAGCGCAATACTCTTGTCGTGACAGGACGAAAGGCGCCGGAGCCGCAAAGCGCCGCCGAATATCTCCATCGGGGTATTGCGGGCAGAGAATTCGAACGCCGCTTCGATCTGGCCGAGCATATGAAAGTCACCGATGCGCACTTCGAGAACGGACTTCTGTCCATTACTCTGAAACGTGAGATACCCGAAGCGATGAAGCCGCGTCGTATCGCGATTACGTCCTCTACAGCACGTGCGGAGGAAGCCGTGCCCCAGATTGAGGCGCGGAAAGAGGCAGCCTGATGGCGTGACGAAAACTCTCCCCCGACCATTCATCCGGCCGGGGGAGAATCTCGAAAGGTCATGAGCATGAAGAGGATGAAAATATCTCTGTCGTGCGCTGCTCTGAGCTTGTCTCTACTGAGCCAGTCGGGCGCACATGCTGGTGATGTTGTCCGGACGACTGCAACATCGTTCGATGCAAGGGCGACTGAGGGAACGTCCACAATCCCCAAAACCGGGGCTCGCACTCATTACGAAGACGGCACAGGTGATATGCTGGTCGACAGCTTGAACGCAAGCCAGTTGGATCAGAACTACAAGGGGCCGGTCTACTCTCCCGGACAACCCATTCCGCCTTTCCGGCCCATCGACACAGATCATCTGGCACCGTCAGGGCCAGAGACGGCGAAGAAGACGTCCTCATCGCACGAGACATAGTGGGGATTGAGTAAAGGCGGCGTTATAGACCGCCTTTACTTCGATCCTTCAGGATGAAGACCGTTCAGGCTCACAGCGGGCCGCAGGATTATCTTCGAGATGCGCCTGTTCCCTGGCATCGCGCGCGACACGCGCATCCTGGTCGCGGACCAGCCAGTAGACGGCACCCAGCGCCAGAACAGCCGCCGAGAGAGCGAACAGTTCCATGGCAGTCACATCATGCAGATCCAGCAGGATGAATTTGCGGGCAATCGCCAGGAGGGCGATCAGGACGATGGTCCGTACTCGGATGACGTTCTCATGCTGGGCAAGAACGACCAGCAGGGAGTGTTTGAATTCAAGGGAGATGATAACAGTAAAGATCGCGCCAAAAATCGCCTGGAAGATCGTCTGGTTGATCGGATCGATTCCGACATCGACGACCAGATGCCATACCGCGCCGATGAGATGAATCGTCGCGATGGCGGTGACCAGCATGATGAGCGCAATCAGGGTCAGAATGATCGCCTGTTCAAAACGCTCGTAGAATGTCAGGCCCCTGAACAGCTTGATGAAGTGGGACCAGTCCCTGCTCTGCCAGGAACGTTTCATGGAGAGGTCTTCCATAGCCGTTTTCCCATCTATGAATTGAGTTATAGTTCCTACGTCGTGGCCCTTCCGGCGCACATCCGGTTCAAAGCCGCTGCCAGCGTGGCAGGCGACAGGACAATGTTCTGGCATGGTCTCGCACGCCTTTTGGCAAGGCTAATGTCAGCTGGTTTTCGAGGTCTCCCAACGACATACCCAGGGTCTTAGCCATGTGCGTGCGGTCAGCGACAGGCAGGAGTTTTCGGACCACGGCGACGGTCGTCACTTCCGGATAAGACGCGGTTCTCCAGCGAGAAATCCGATCATAAATCCGGTGGTCAGCCGCCCGACGCATGAGGCCGTCATATCCCTGGTTTTTTTCCTGGTCGCCGAGATAGTCGGCCAGCAGGACCGCCAGTTCTGTGTCGATCTGAACGGTCGGAAGCGACATAATTCTGTTCGGCCTGTCCGCGCGAAGAGTCATGATGCAGTCCTCAGGCCGGCCCGCGTGTCGCCCGATATCAGAGCCGTCGCATCCAGAGGGCTGACGCTCAAGCCCGAAACAGTGGCGGTGACGTCGACATGCACGGACCCGAACAGATGCAGGAGGGCGGCCTGAGGCGTATAGGCGCCCTTGACGGCTGCCGAGGTCCGGCCGTCCATAAGGATCGGGTCGACAAGGACCGGGCACCCGGTCTGCCGGCCCAATATCTCGATGGCGCGGGCCAGTGGCATGGATGGAATGTTCACCGGCTGCTTTTCTGTCTCGCACGACAGCACATCATGCGGCGCATGAGCCGATGCCTGCGAGGCCATTCCGACCAGCAGCATGAGGACGAGACCGACAGCGACGTGTGGTCTCTCCCTCTGCCGAAGGCGCAGAGGTTGCTTGGCCGTCTGTTCCGCTTGCTCAGTGTCTCCCTCGGAGTGCGACCAAACTGGCCGAATTGTCCCCCGTGAACGGGGCACGGGAGGATGGTTATTCCAATAGTCCTGAAGCGCCTTCAGGTTGAGAAAATGGATAAAACTCGACATCTCCCTGTTCTCTCTGCTTTCGACCTCACCTTCAGAGACGCGGGGCTCCGATGGAAGGCCCCGCTCCACCCTCTCATTCGTGCGGTCGTTCCAGAAAAGACGGCGTTTCCGCTCGGAGAAGGCGTTGCTGATCTACCCGGCGCGGTCAGTGCCTTACGCCGCGACCGGAACTGGCGGTGCGGCTCTTGCCCGCATGGGGAGACGGAACGCGAGATCAGAAGCCAGGGGATCACACCCGGCAGGGGCGACCGCGCCAGCCTGGACCAGGCGTTCCAGCGTGGAGCGAAGTCTGATCCCCGGTATACCGGTATGAGCCACCAGAGACGTCAGCGTCACGCCACGTCCGTCATGACCGAGGCGGCGGAGCACGGAGAGGGCACGCGGAGCGAGCGGATCGTCTCCGAAAAGGGGGCGCGTTACCATGATACGCCTCCCTCCAGTCGGTTGCGCCATCTCCGGGCGGCTGTGCGCAGGGAGCGGCGATAGCGGGAATAAAGTCCTTTCAGCGTCGACATCCACATCCTCCGATTAAAGCAACATGGACTTCAGTTGTCTGGCTCACAGAGCCTATGCCGGACCCGATGGCGTCCAGCGAAAGCAAGATTGGAAGAGATGCCTGCTTCGTCAAGAGGGCACGAAATGCAGATTTTTTTCATGAATAAGTTTATTATTTTTATTTGTATTTATTTTCTGTGGCGGTGTTGCAGACAGAAATTACATGGGTTTTGTTGATTTTCGTTAACCGTCATAGCGATGATCGCAGAAAATCAATATATTTTCCTTCTATGATGGTGGCTCGGGGTTTTCCGGCCACCACCTGTCTTAGAGAGCGCTTCCAGCGTATCCGTTTGTCGGGACTTCCGTCCGCGTCTCGACGGCGGGCGTCAGAGCCGTGGAACCAGTCTTTTGACCTCCGGGATTGTCAACTGCCATCGACGCGGGGAGCGCGGCACAGGACTTGCTTCCGGTGCGTGACACATGAACGATTGGCGCCGCCTGACCGTTTGATGTGATCGTGATTGTCTGCGTACAGGCGGTGGGTCCACCGGTGCTGACCGCCTCGAAACGCTGCCAGGACATGCTCTGTTTCGGGAGGTCATGACCAACAGCCGGAACGGCGCGCAGGACGCCGTCCAGCCGCGAGCCCAATGTCCGATCGACCGCCTCCATGAGAGCCATATTGCGTGCCATCATGCGATCAACGGCCTCGAACATGTCGATATCAGGCATTGCCGCTGTCGTCGCGATGCCCTGGACCGGGACCAGGATACCGACCTGGTGTCCCCGTGGATCAACGACGCGCAACGTATCCTGAGCCTGCGCAGGCAGGGCAGCCGCGCCGCAGGCCAGTGTAGCAACAAAGGTGCCGGCCTGAATCATACGAGAAAAATGCATTTTGGAATCCTCCGTGTCTGTTAAGCAGTGTCGGACGACGCGGAAAATATGGAGCGCCAAGCATTAGCCCGCAAGGAGTTAAATGGTGATATCTAGAGACCTTCCGGTGCTGCTCACGACGGTCGAACTGACGTGGATCGAGAAGAAGGTCGAACGCTGGCTGCGCTTCGGGCGACCGGTCGCGGACACGATCCTCGACCGTCAGCGGCGCGTGCTCAGTTTCGCCCCCGGCAGCGTGTTCGCCTTCGTTCGCTGGGCCGCCAACGAGTATGGCACGGTTGAATCGCACATTGACATCGTGCGCACGGTCGGCTCCGGCGAAGACTACCAGACCGTCCCGTACGTGCAGCAGGGTGGCGAGGTATTGCTGCACCAGAGTTCATGGCCGCGCGTCCAGCGTGTGCTGGAAGCGATCGACGCGGTCGAGGCGCAGGACATCGACCCGACAGAGGTCAGTCCCGACTACTGGCGGCATGTGCACCATCGGCTTGAGGCACGGCAGCAGCCCGATCCCTATACCAAAGCACGGCATCGGGCATGGCTGCGTCGTCGCGCGTTGCATTGAGTGTGCCTCCCGCGTCTGGCTTACCGACGTTTGCCCGTGCCTTTCCCTTCTCTTTCCGGTCAGCTTTTCCATCCTCCTGTCGCGTTCGTTTTGCGCCGCGAGCGGAAGGCACCGGCTGCGCCGCCGCGTCTCTTTCGGGTCGCCTTTGGTGCTGCTTTGGACGCCATTGCGGCGCACAATCCGACGTTTAGTGACACGAGTTTTCCCGCATCCGAAACAGTATTCGCATGCGGCGGACGGACGGCCCGGATGCACGACAAACGCAC
Source organism: Acetobacter lovaniensis (assembly GCF_014207635.1). GTDB lineage: Bacteria > Pseudomonadota > Alphaproteobacteria > Acetobacterales > Acetobacteraceae > Acetobacter > Acetobacter lovaniensis. The sequence continues at coordinate 188,009 of NZ_JACHIE010000005.1, read as the reverse complement.
GCTGACGGATGATGCATCGTCGCCGGGAGCGTCATCCGTTCGACGGTCCCCCGTCATGTGCAGATGTCGATTCCGATCACGTCCGACGCATGGTTTCGACGTTCCGTTCGCGTGGTGGTGGGAGGCAATCTGTGGCAGGTTTTGCCAGTCCCCTCGGTCAGGCAGGAAGTGGCCATCAGATTCGGAAAAGTCTAATTCAGAGGACGAAAAGAGGAAAAAACGTGAGGGCAAGATTAAAGGACATGGCACTCCTGCCGGTCCAGCCCTGCGGTTTTCTCTGTCTGCACATGGGGTTAGGGAAAGTTTAAGTGGCACTCTGGATTTTAGACGTCTGAGTCGTCATTTTTAAGGAGGGAGGGTTTACCGCCGTTTCTGACGGCACTGTTCCCCGAAAAGCCCGTTTTCCGCGAGGTCTGGCCATGGCGCAGGATGACGACACCGCGTTCCGCCCCAGAGTTGGACGCCTCCGCTCGAAGGGCGGCTTGGCGCGTGGTCACGCGGACTTTTTGACCGGCATTCGCACACAGGTTCGGCGGCAATCCCTGTCCCCCGGAAAGAGGGGAGGCAGCGGGTCGGGCGGCGGCAGTGGCCGCCGCTTTTCTTCTGACTCTGTTGCGTCTTCGCGTGCGGGGAGCGCGTCGCGTTCCGGTTCCACCCGTGGCGTGGGTCGCGGGCGGGGCGCGTCCTTCGTCCGTGCACGCGGGATCACCGGCTGGCGGCATCAGGTGTCCGGTGCCCGGCGTGTGACCGTGAAGGCGCGTGTGGTGCGTCAGGCCGGGAAGGGAGGGGGAGCTGCTGCCCACCTGCGTTACGTCCAGCGTGACGGCACGTCCCGTGACGGCGAGCGTGGTGTCCTCTACAACGCGGAGACTGACCGCGCCGATGCAAGAGCCTTCCTCGAACGCGGCGCGGAGGACCGGCATCAGTTCCGCTTCATCGTCTCGCCGGAAGACGCCGACCGGCTGGAGGATCTGACGGACTTCACCCGCGACCTGATGACGCGGATGGAAGCCGACCTCGGCACACGGCTCGACTGGGTGGCGGTGAATCATTTCAACACCGCGCATCCTCATGTCCATGTCGTGATCAACGGTCGCGATGACCAGGGCAAAGACCTCGTCATCGATGGCGGCTATATCACCCATGGCCTCCGCGAACGCGCCTCCGAATTCGTGACGCTGGACCTCGGTCCCGTGTCCGAGATCGAACAGCGCCAAAAGCTGGAAACCGAGATCGACCGCGACCGCTTCACCCGCATCGACCGTGCCCTGCTGGATCCGATGAAGGACGGTACCCTCGACATGCGCCCCGGTATCGAAACACCGACCTCTGATCTGGTGGACCGGCGGCTGCGCCTGTCGCGCCTCGCGAAGCTGGAACGCATGGGACTGGCCAGCCAGACGGAACCGGGCAGATGGACGCTCGACGACCGGCTGGAGGAGCGTCTGCGCAATCTCGGCGAGCGGGACGACATCACGAAGCAGATGCACCGCGCCCTGAAGGCGCGCGGCAAGGATACTGAGCACGCAAACCGAGACCCGGCGCATTTCCACTTCCATGGCGAGGTTCCAGACAAATCGGTCATCGGGCAACTGGTGGACAGGCACCTGACCGACGAACTCGGGGAGAAACTGTCGCTGGTGGTCGATGGCCTCGATGGGCGGGTGCATCATCTGCGCGGCTTCGACCCGGCTCAGGTGGAGGACGTTCCCGGTGGCGCGATCGTGGAAATCGCCGCTGCCTCGGTTCCCGACAAACCGCGCCCATCCGATCGGGCGATCCTCGCCCATACCGAGGGCGGGATCTATCGCCCTTCGGCCCACCTGGAACAGATGCAGCTCGACCGCTGGAGCCTCAAAGGCACGCCGGAAGACCTGATCAAGGGGCATGTCCGCCGTCTGGAAGCTCTGCGGCGGGCTGGGATCGTGGAGCGGCTGGAGGCCGACCGCTGGCGCATCCCGGAAGACTTCCAGCAACGCTCCATCGCCTATGACGCCGCCCGTGCCCCGAAGGCGACGGTGCGGCTGCTGTCCGCCTTCGACCTGGAAGCGCAGATCGGGTCCGATGGCGCGACCTGGCTCGACCGGCGTCTGGTGGCCGGAGCCAGGCGTGAGGGCGACCGGGTGGAGGCCGGGTTCGGGGGCGAGGTGGGTGACGCCCTGGCCAGACGGCAACAGGCCCTGATCGACCGTGGGGACGCCAGTCTCACCCCGGAGGGCATGGTCCGCTATCGCAAGAACCTGCTGGCGTCGCTGGAAGGGCGGGAAGTGGAACGGGTGGGACAGGCCATGGCCGGGAAGCGGGGGAAGCTGTGGCGTCCGCTTGATCGCTTCGAGACCATCCAGGGCACGATGAAAGGCCCGGTCGATCTGGCCAGCGGGCGGTTTGCGGTAATGGAGAGCGGGCATGAATTCTCGCTGGTGCCCTGGCGTCCGGAGATCGGGAAACAGCGCCAGAAGGAGATGACGATCTCCATGGACGAGCATGGTGGTATCTCCTGGGCACTGGGACGGGGCAGGGGACTTGGCTTGTAGCGGGATGCCCCACGAGTCGTTCCGGAGCGCCGACAAAAGCCGCCAATTTTACGCCAGGCTACGCCCCTGTACCATCCCGATCGAATAAGGGCTTGCGTCAGGGAATTTTCAGCTCACTCTGTCATCAAACCTCCAGACCAGGGGAACGGCGATGACCAGGCGGCAGCGGATGAATGTGTATTTCGAGCCGGGCCTGCTCAAGCAGGTCGAGGCGCTGGCCGAGCGCCGGAAGGTGTCGAAATCGGCGGTGATCGAGGCAGCGGTGCTGTCGCTGGTGTCCGGCGAAGACGATGAACGCCGGGATGCGGCGCTGTCCAAGCGTCTGGACCGGCTCGGGCGACGGATCGACGATGTGGATGAGGCCGTCGCTGTGCTGGGCGAGGCATTCGCGCTCTATACTCATGCCTGGATGATGCGCCAGCTTCCCATCCCGGCGAATGAGAACGAGGCCGCGAAGGATCGGGGGGCGAAGATGTATGCCCGGTTCAATGAGGTGCTGGTCCGGCGGCTGGTGAAGGGACAGCGGTTCCTCAATGAGCGGGTAAGGGATGTCGCTGGACGGAAGGAACCGGACACCGGGACATAGAGCAGCTATTACTCGATACCCTCGCACCAGCTTTGAGATGTGAACCTGCTGCATGTCGAACCGCAAATGGGGGTTGTGCCCCAGTCGCCCGATATCTCGGAGGCTATCAGTCGATGGTTACTGACCTAGTCGGGAGGCGAGGAAATTAGATGTGAAAAATCCGGCCTATTCCGGCCGTGATGATCATCGCTACGATTCCCCAGAAGGTCACCCGCAGCGCGGGTTTCAAAGGAGCAGCTCCGCCGGCAATGGCGCCGATGGCGCCCAGTACGGCCAGCATGATAACGGAGACGATGGACACGCCCCCGGCCACGTATGATGGCGGGGTAAGAACGGCTGTCACTACGGGGAATACCGCTCCGCAGGAAAACGCTGCAGCGGAGGCGAAGGCCGCCTGAACAGGCCTGGCCGCCGTTGCTTCGGACAGGCCAAGCTCGTCGCGGGCATGCGCACCGAGCGCATCATGTTTCATCAGTTCGACTGCCACCTGTCGGGCTAGTGTCGCGTCGAGACCTCTTTGCTGGTAAATTCCGGCCAGTTCCTTCACCTCGCCGTCCCAGTCATGGGCGAGTTCGTTCTTCTCGCGTGCAAGGTCGGCACGTTCGGAATCCGCCTGTGAACTGACCGAGACATATTCTCCAGCCGCCATGGACAGGGCACCGGCGACCAGCGCCGAAAGGCCGGCGATGAGGATGTTTCCCTGCGAGGCATGGGCACTGGCGACGCCGACGATGAGGCTACCCGTGGATAATGTGCCGTCATTGGCGCCGAGCACAGCCGCGCGCAGCCATCCGAGTTTCTCGGTGGCGTGGCGTTCCGTATGTGAGCGAAGTCGGGACATGGGGGCATCCATCGAAGGAGAACGTCTATACTTGAGTATGATCGAAATCCTCTCGGGGCAATCGGTATTTTCTTCGAACAATGCAAGTGAATATCATTGGCTTTTTTTCATATTTTTTATGCGTTGTCGTTCAGGCTGCAGTCAGGTAGTTCGCCTATAATTCAGTTTTCTAATTGCTACGGTAAGAGAAAAACGTATGAAACAGGCGAGTGCGCCGGACCAGACGCAACAGTTTCGTCACTATGACGCTCTCACGATGTTTCTGCACTGGGCGACGGCCTTGCTGGTCCTGTTCCAATTCGCGCTCGGCGAGACATGGGGCCTTCCCACCAAGCCCGTTCACCACCTCATGGTGGTCGCGCATCTTACGGCGGGGATCGTCCTGTCCGTGGTTGTTTTTGTGCGTCTTTATTGGCGTTTGACAGGCGGACGTCGGCTTGCGTTCCTGCTCTCTCCGCTGGATCGTCTCTGCGCAGTCGCCATGGAAAGCGTGCTCTATGGCCTGTTGGTGACGGAAGCCGGCCTCGGCTTCGCTTGGCGGTGGGGGGCGGGACAAAGCATGAGTTTTTTCGGTTTTCTGATCCCGCCTCCCTTCACCAGGTTTTCGTCCGGAACCCTGAAGTGGGTCGAAAACCTCCATTCCTGGAATGCATGGCTCATCATTGCCTTGGCGGTAGGTCACGCCGGCGCAGCGCTGTTTCATCAGTTCATTCTGAAGGATGGCGTGCTGTCACGGATGCTGCCGGAGCGATCGGTGAATCCATGATCAGAGGGGCCGATGTGCATTTTTTCAGTCGTCGTATCGCATATCATCTCACCTATTCCTGAATGAAGAACGCATGAAGCGCCGCCACTTTCGTCGCATCGACAAGCTGCTCTGGCTTTCCCTTGTCTCGATAATCGTCCTCGTCGCGGTTGGAGGTCCGGAAATATCCGAAGCGCAAGGCGTGCATCGTGAACAGAATGGGGATCTGGCTGTCGATGCCGCATCTCCGCTGATATCGCGTCTGCGGGTAGATACAGTCACCGTTCGGGCGCGCCCGCATGATATCGACGCACCAGGCGAAATCACGGCGGAGCCCTCGCGTAGTATCAACCTGTTGCCGCCGCTGACGGGACGGATCACGCAACTGGATGTCGCCCCCGGCGCACATGTCCGGGCGGGACAGGTGCTGGCCGTCATCATGTCCGGCGACATGGCGCAGGCCAGTGCGGACGAGGACAAGGCGCGCTCTGCTCTGGTGCAGGCCCGTGCGCAATATGACCGATCGCAGCATGTCGTCGGAGCCGGGGGCGGCGCGATGAAGGATCTGCAGGCCGCACGGGCTGCGTATGAACAGGCCCGGTCCGAACTGGAACGGGCCAGCGCGCGCCTGGCGGCCCTGGGCCGTGACGCGCCGGTGAAGGACGGTGCTCGTGAGGGGGCGCGGATGGCGCTCACCGCGCCGATCGACGGCGTGATCGACACGGTGTCGGTCGCGGCGGGTATGAACGTCACCGATCCCACTGCAGTCATGATGACCCTGGTGGATACGCGTGAATTATGGGTCGTTGCCGATCTGGCCGAAAATCAGGCCATGCTGGTCCGGGCCGGCATGGCCGTGCACGCAACGGTGCCGGTGCTTCCCGATTTGCGCCTGGCTGGCATCATCGATGGGCTGCGTCCATCCTTGCAGCCCGAAACAAGGCGGCGCAGCGCCTATTTCACGATCACCAACCCAGATGGCATGCTGACGCCGCATCTTTATACCCATGTCGCAATCGCTGTTCCCCGACCGCCGGACATCACGGTCCCGCAGACAGCGATCCTGATGAACAACGACGCGACCACTGTGTTCGTCGAGGTGCGGCCTCACGTTTTTCGTCGTCGGACAGTTGATGTGGTGCTCGATGACGGGACTGACTGCCGGGTAATTAGCGGTCTTGCTGCCGGTGATCGGATCGTGACCCAGGGTGCGGTGTTGCTGAACGATGATTGACCGGCTGATCGCGCTCTGCCTGCGGCAAAGACGTATCGTCTTTGCTGTCATGGCTATCCTTGCATGTTTTGGCGCGCTGGCTTGGCGAGACATCGCCGTCGAGGCATATCCAGACCTTGGTGCGATCACTGTCGTGGTCACGACCCAGGTGTCCGGTCTGGCGGCGGCCGAGGTCGAGCAACAGATTACGACACCGTTGGAACGCCAATTGGCGACCGTGCCCGGCCTGATGGATAGCCGCTCCAGCAGCACGTTCGGCCTGTCCCTGATTACGCTGATCTTCCGTGATGGGACGGACGTCTATTTCGCGCGGCAGCGCGTGACCGAGCAAATCGCGCAGACTAACCTGCCGACAGGGGTGACGCCGATGCTCGGCCCGGTCACGGGGCCGGCCGGCGAGATCTATCGCTACACGCTGCAATCGGACAGCCTGAACCTGATGCAGTTGTCCGATATCCAGAACTGGGTCGTCATTCCGGCGTTGATGCAGATCCCCGGTGTGGCCTCGGTCAGCAATTTCGGCGGCTTTACCAAGGAATATCAGCTCCTGCTCGATCCCGACGCGCTGAACCGGTACAATATCGGGATCAACGATGTCCTGAACGCCCTGAAGAACAACAATGTCAATGTCGGCGGCGACCGCGTCACACGGGGCGATCAGTCCTATATCGTGCGCGGTATCGACATGGTCCACACCCTGGACGACATGGGCGATATCGGCGTGACGCAGCATAATGGCAGCCCGGTTTCCATCCGCGATCTGGGCCAGATGCAGTTCGGGCATCAGGTTCGCCAGGGCATTCTGGGCATGGACGGCAATTCAGACACGCTGGAAGGCATCGTCGCGACCCTGACCGGACAGAACCCGTCGCAGGTGCTGGCGGCAGTCCACACGCGGGTCGATCGGCTCAATCAGCGGCTCGCGCGGCAGGGGGCGCGGATCGTGCCCTATATCGACCGCGACAATCTGGTCCATGCCACCACCGACAAGGTCGCCCATACGGTGCTGGAAGGCATGGGGCTGGTCTTCGTCGTTCTGGTACTGTTCCTGGGGAGCCCGCGCAGCGCGATTGTCGCCGCCGTCACCATCCCGCTGTCGCTGGCGACGCTGTTCGTGCTGATGACGGCGCTGCATATGCCTGCCAACCTGTTTTCGCTGGGCGCGATCGATTTCGGCGTGATCGTGGACGGTGCGATCGTGGTGGTCGAAGCCGTGCTGCGCCTGCGCGAGGAACATCCGGACAGGGTCCTGGCTCCGGGCGATGTCCTGGAAATCATGGACACCCTGGCGCGGGCGATCTTCTTTGCCACGCTGATCATCATCATCGCCTACGGCCCCCTGTTCGCCTTCGATGGCGCGTCGGGCAAGCTGTTCCGCCCCATGGCCTTCACCGTCAGTTTCGCACTGCTGGGGGCGCTGCTCTGCGCGATGACGTTGACGCCCTCGCTGGCGTTTCTGGCGCTGCGCAAGCCGCACCGCCTGTTCCGCAACCGTCCGCTGGAATGGTTGCATCATGCCTATCACCGGCTGCTGGCATACAGCCTGGACCGACCGCTGATGGCGTATGCCGGCGGACTCATCGCGTTCGGCCTGACGATCTGGCTCGGGGCCTCGGCGGGGCGGGAGTTCCTGCCCGATCTCGATGAGGGCGCGCTATGGATTCAGGTGCAGTTGCCCTCGGGCCTGTCGCTTGAGCGCGCGGGCGCGATGGCGGACGAGATCCGCGCCGCGATCCGCTCGTTCCCCGAAACCAGCTTTGCCGTCACCCAGCTTGGCCGCAGTGATTCCGGAACCGATCCCTGGACCCCTTCCCACATCGAGGTGCCGGTTGGCCTGCGTCCTTATGCCCAATGGCCGCATGGCGAGACCAAGGCCCAATTCGTCGTCCGCCTGCGCGCGCGTTTGGCCGCGATCCCCGGCATCAGCTTCGGCATCAGCCAGCCGATTGCCGACAATATGAATGACCTGGTCGGCGGTGCCCATTCGCCGCTGGTCCTGCGCATCTACGGTGACGATTTTCACGAACTGCGCCGGATCGGCAACCAGGTCGTTGATATCATGCGTCAGGTTCCGGGCACTGCCGCAGCCTCGATCTTCCAGGAACCGCCATCGCCGGAACTCGACGTGGAGGTGGACCGCAAGGAAGCCGCCCGCTATGGCCTGGCCGGCGCGGACATCCTGGCCGTGGTGCAGAACATGATCGGAGATGGACCGGTTTCGTCGGTCTATGTCGCCGACCGGGTCTATAACATGACCGTCCATATCCCGCGTGCGATCAACAGCAACCTCGATATCATCCGCCAGTTGCCGTTGAGCACCGCGTCGGGCGCGCGCGTGCCGCTGGGCGTCGTCGCCCATGTGTCCGTGCGTACTGGCGAGGGCACCATCGCGCACGAACGCAACCAGCGTCAGATCACGATCCGGCTCGATAACGGACAGCGGCCGCTGTCGCAATATCTGGCCGATGCCCAAAGCCGCATCGCGGCGCAGGTGCATTACGATCCGTCCGCCTACAGCCTGGAATGGGCCGGAACGTTCGAGCAGGCGCAGCGCGCCCAGGCGCGCCTGACCGTGGCGCTGGCGGTGATGTTCGCGGTCATGCTCGTGCTGCTGTTCTGCCAGTTCGGTCGGTTGCGCCAGGCGGCGCTGGTCCTGGCCGTGGTGCCAATGGCGACCCTGGGCGGGCTGATCGCGCTCCATGCGCGGGGCGAGACCCTGAACATTGCCACCGCCGTTGGCTTTATCGCCCTGTTCGGCGTCGCGATCCAGAACGGCATCATCATGGTGTCGAATTTCAATCGGCTCCGGGCCGAGGGTGAACCCCTGCGTGTGGCCGTCCTGGATGGCGCGGGGCAGCGCTTCCGGCCGGTGCTGATGACGGCGACGGTGGCCAGCGTCGGTATGCTGCCCGCAGCGCTGGCGACGGGGATCGGTACCGACGTCCAGCGCGGGCTGGCCACTGTGGTGGTGGGAGGGCTGGGCATCGCGACCATCCTGACCCTGTTCATCCTGCCCACCTATTATTTCGAACTGGAGTCCCGGATGGAGAGACGCCGGGCGCTCCCGGCTGGTTCGGGAAGTGGATCATGAGGCTGTTCCTGTCGATCCCGCGCCGCACCGCGACGGCGGTCGTGCTGGCGGCCCTTACAGGCTGTACCGTCGGTCCCGACTATCATCGCCCGGCATTGTCCGTGGACAATGCCTATACGCCTGATGGCACGATGCCAGCCCCGACCGCTGGGGCCATGCAATCCTTCCGGCCGGGACAGGATATCCCGGCGCAGTGGTGGGAATTGTTTCACTGTCCGGCGCTGAACGGGCTGGTGACGCACGCGATCGCCCATAGTCCCAACCTGGCCTCCGCGCATCAGGCCCTTCTGGCGGCACAGGAGGGCGTCGCGGCGCAGAAGGGCGCGCTATGGCCCAACATCAGCGGATTCTTCAATCCGACGCGTAACAAGATCTCGCAGGGTATGGGCGTTCAGGGCTTCAACAGTTACCTGTATAACCTGCATACATTGCAACTGAATATTTCCTACATGCCGGATGTATGGGGCGGCATCCGCAGGCAGATCGAGGCCAGCGACGCGCAACGTGCCCTGGCGCGCTTCCAGTTGGAAGCGGCCTACCTGTCGCTGACCAGCAACCTGGTGGCTGCGGCGATCCAGTACGCCGCGATCCGAGGGCAGATCGAGGCGACGGAAGGGACCATCGCCTCAGCCCGCGCGATTTTGGCCATTAATGAACAACAGGCGCGCTTCGGCGATATGGGTGAACGCGACGTGGCACCGCAGCGCCTGCTGCTGGCCCAGGCGGAACAGGCGCTGCCGCCCCTGCGTCAGCAACTGGCCGTCCAGCACGACCTGATCGCGGCCCTTGCCGGAGACGGGCCGGATGTGTCGGTGCCCGATTTCCGCCTGGCCGACTTCCATCTGCCAACCGACCTGCCGGTTTCCCTGCCGCTGCAATTGATCGACCAGCGCCCGGATATCCGCGCCGCCGAGGAAACGGTCCACGCCGCGAGCGCGCAGATCGGGGTCGCCGTCGCCGCCCGCCTGCCGGACCTCAACCTGGTTGCGACGCCCGGACTGGCGGTCAACCGCTTCAGCCAGTTTGCGACCCCCGGCTATGGTACCTGGACCCTGGCGGCCATGATCACGCAGCCGCTGTTCGACGGCTTTACGCTACTGCACCAGGAACGTGGCGCGCGTGCGACATACCAGAAGGCGGCGGAGGATTATCGCAGCACCATTGTCCTGGCGGTGCAGAATGTCTCGGACGCGCTCCATGCGATCCACAACGACGCGGATACGCTTGTCGCAAGCGTGAAGGCTGAGGATCAGGCGCGGCAGGCGCTGAATTTTGCGCGGACAGGGCAGCGATATGGGGATGAAAGCACATTGCTTGTCTTGATGGCCGAGCAGGGGGAAACGCAGGCGCGCATGACCATGGTTCAGGCCCAATCGGCCCAGTTGTCCGATACAGTGGGACTTTTCCAGGCCCTCGGTGGGGGATGGTGGAACAGAAAGCCAGCCACCCCCTGACGGCGGTGGTCGATCAAGGCGGCGGCTATCGTCGATACCTCCGCCCGGCGAGCCGCATTCACCGCTACCCCGATCATGATCGCCAGCAGATGCGCTAACGAATTGATGCAGGCGTTGCGGGTGCGGTTTCGTTTATGGTGGTAAGGTCATCATTAATTCGACGCCGAATGTGGCTTCAGTTAATAGAAAGTTCTAAATGTCGGCCAAATATAGCAAGCAGATATTCTGCGGAATCAATCGAAAATAGAACCAATTTATTAATCTGTCGACTAAAAATATACGCTGGAATATTTTAAATAACCAATCCTGTTCGAAGAATTATGTATCATGCCCGCAATTTCCTTCATCTTCTGGGTCATGTAAACATAACATGCGACATCAGGAAATCGGGGCATGATTACCAATTAAGAGCGTTCCACCGTTTCTCAGGGCTTGTCGGTAGGCGACGCCTTAACCTTCTTATTATGACCCTTTTTCGCCTTGTGCGCCTTTTCCTTCGGGGCATCGGCCGGCTTGCCGGCACTAGAAGGAATATCGGCCGTTGCGGTTGGTGTCGGACCGCTCTGAGCCATCGCGGCCGGAACAATGGACGCAAAGGTCAAGGTCATAACCAGAGTTCCTATGAGGAACCGTGACATCATTTGGATTCTCCTTGGATAAGCCGAGTGTGGCAGACAATCGATCGCAAATCTAACACTCTCGTTACACGAAGCTGCTCGGAACACATGTTCCAATTGTCATGTTATACGAGAAACCTGACCTCATCCTGAACGATTACCAAATTTCCCGATTGTCACTCAGGGTGTGAGATCAGGCGGCAATTCTGTATCCTCTCGTAAAATGAACGAATGGGGCCTGGCTGCTCCGCCCGCCGTAACGAATAACTGTCTGCATGCGGAGTGCCTCAGTTGGTCGTGCTGACACTCCATGTGGCGCTAATGACGTCGGGACTTTGGGCAATGTGCTCGCTCACGGTATCCAGTTCTTTCAGGTCGGCGGATGTGGGCACGAGCAGTGCCGCCAGTTCGACATAATCATCCCCCTCGGACAAGGTTTCGATGTCCTGTATGGGGTAATGATGATGCTCCAGTTCATCGGCCAGGAGGTCGCGTGCTGCGGACACATGTTCCGGGCGGCAGACCACATGCATCCGATACAAGGCTTCCGTCGTATCAGGTCTCAGCGGGCGGCGATCAACGAATGCAACGAGCGGACGCAACAGGGTGTTGCCTGCGAGAATAAACAGAGCGACCAGTGCCGCCTCGCCCGGCAGACCCGAGCCGGAGAATGCGCCGACAGCTGCCGTTGACCAGAGTGTCGCCGCGGTGTTCAGGCCCCGGACCTGGCCGCCATCCTTCATGATGACGCCAGCCCCCAGGAAGCCGATGCCTGACACGACATAGGCGATGACTCGGACCGATCCATCGGCACCACCCATGCGTATGCCGAGATCGACGAACGCGGCGGCCCCGACGGCCACGAGTACGTTCGTCCGCAAGCCGGCTGTCCGTTGGCGATACTGGCGCTCCAGGCCAATGATGGCCCCGAGCACAAAGGAAACCGATAGCGCGAGCGCGGTGTCCCAGAAGCCGTGCTCGGCGGTCATGGTGTGCCGGACGGGCCAGCGTGTGTATGCATTACGTGAAACATGGGGCTTCTCCGGGTTGCATAGGCGTGCCCGAAGAACCAGACATCGAGAAACCGTCCGTTGATGGGCGATCTTTACCGGTGAATGGTTTTCCAGGCCTCAAGACGATTGGCGGAGGTGTAGTCGGCCGCCTCTGCCCATCTGCCATTTGTGTTTCTAGATCGAGGATTCATGTCAGTCCGTTGGCTTATGAAGCGGGCGATAGTGCTTTTGTAATACGGCGTCAAGTTCATTGGGCGCTCGCAAACACTGGCTGTCGACATCAGAATCTGACCTGTCCCTATCTGATATAGTAACGTGCTTGTGTTTAAAAACACGCGTCCCCAACGCTGGTATTCAGGCTGTTGTCAGGTTCTGGAAATATAAACGTAATCTATAAAATTGGATATGCAATCTAACGCGGACGAGAAAATGCATTCAAGTCCTCAAATTGAAAAAATTTCCACTGTTTCTTGAATCGTACGTCATGTCAGGAGGCGTTCTCACTATGGATGGTGATATTAATTCTGAATATCCGAAAGAAAAATATGCCTGTCAAAAAGAGGGGATGGGAGTGTCAGCCAAATTTATTGCTCAGATCATTTCTTTGGTGAGTCTGGTTGCTGTTTATATCTACTTCTTTGTTGAATATGGCGGTAGATAGATCTTGGGAGTTTTCGTGATGGTTTAAAAATAGAAATAGAGAATTGGCGGATATAACTTCATGTGTGACGAAGGTGCTATTAGATATGTCTTCCATTTTCTTATCCCTCCCGAGTTCGCAGGGCAGCGTCACCCATTCACGATGGATGCGGCCGGAAACAGCGCCGCGAGATGGAAGCTATTTTCTGGGACTGGTCGTTATGAACGATGGGATGAAGACAAGGGCTCGCCTTGTCGGGCGTTACTCGGGGCGGTATCGTTCCGCACCCTGGGATTTTTCCCCGCACAATATCTATAATGAAGGTTTGCTCGGTTGGGTGCCAATTCCTACGGTGAACGCGCCATTCGAGAAAATCGATAAAGCATGTGTGGTAGTTAAAACTGCCACGGCTCGAACACCATGGTCGATGTTTGATGAGCGACGGGGCCGGGAATAAAAGCCAGATGACGCAAGGAATTATGGAAATATATTGCATTTTCTGAAGTCCTGCGTCGATTGTCTCACCGCTCGCCTCTGGATAAGGTATTAAATTCTATTTATTGTGCATCGATGATTGTGAGTGATGCACGGGTAATATTGGTAAGAACGGAATTGTGAGAAAAAATCAGAGATGAGGGATATTTCGGTTATGCCCAGTCGAAAAGCTTTCCATGTGCGGTTTCGATATTGTATAGATTCATAACATTATTCTGAATCACCTGCATTACGATCACGCGGCAATATGTGTTGTTTCGATTCCGTTTAGATACATATCTTGCGGCGCGAAATCGAGTTCCTGACCAGTTCGATGTTGTCAAACCCCATCCCACAGGTGAGTGGTTGGAGGGAGGAATGTGACGTCCACGCTGTTGTGGGCCTTATTTTTGCCGGGCGGGGAAATATCCTTAATGGATTTACGGAGCGGGCTCCTCGCATCGAACATGCATCATGGGGGCGGTCAGACGCCCGGTCAGTAATAGTAAGCCTGAAAACTGACCGAGGTTGGGTCGTTCTATCGAATGATACATATCACTATGAAAGAAATTTTTTCGACTACCCGCCGATCAGCGCGTTTGCTGATCCGCGTGAAGTAATCTTCGGCTTCGACACACTTATGCGGTTGGCTAATGGGGGGCGTCTCTAGAATCATTTCTGGTCATGATCCGCCGAGTTTGCAGCGTTTCCCATTTCCAGATGAGTCTTTGAAGGGCATTGTGGTTCAAGTTGATCTTCCCTCAATGGAAAGCAGAGAATTGAGGAGATATGGAAAGGATCAAATAGAAACCTCTATCGAATGTTGGTATCGGCCAGATCCTGCCCCTGCAACCAGAATGCCAGTAGATACGCTGCCGTGGGTAGCTGGCAACCTGCATGCGGTACAGATAGGGCAGAACCCCAGCAGACGGTGGAAGCCCGTCAACCATTGGGGGATGCTCAATAGTTCCCATCCCTCACTTCCGCCGCAATCCCATGCCATAGCGCCACAGCCAACGGCTCTCCGCTGCCTGTGAGCGCCGTTGGTCAGACCATTTTCCCGGCGTCAGGGAAATGGTCTTGTCACTCACTTTTTAACGCCAAGCGAGCTTGTCGCTCACAAGCCAACACCAAAGGCCGACAAGCCGAGTACGGGCCGAGCAACGTACCGCTCGGCCCGGTATATTCCACCTGCGCTACACGCCCCTGTCGCAAACGGGCGACAAAGTGGCATGTGCCATGACCGGACAGGTCCAGCTCCAGCGAGAGCGGCCCCTTGATCGTAAACGGCCCTTGCACCTGCTGGTCCTGCCGCCATTGCAGCACCTCACCATCGGGCAGGGTGGTCGCGTTATCCGGCACGCCAGCGCAGGCGATAAGGTCCGAGCGGGGCATGCCGATTAGGTCATGCTTTGCCCGCATGGGAACGGTGGAGCAGGCAGAGAGAGCCAGAAGGCAGGCCAACGCTTTAATCCGCATCGTCCTGCCCCTTCGTAAGCTGGCTCCAGAAGCTGCCAGCGCTTGCCCGCCAGCGCCATATGAGCGCCAGCAGGAGAGTGCCGAGGCCAACAAATGCGCCCCCGGCAATGGCGCCACACTCAAAGTCGGCCGTCATCCTATGGTCCGGCTGTACAGAGCAAGCCAGTAAACGCCCGCGAAGAAACCGACCACGAGACCGGCTACGCCACACCCGATGGAAATCAGATAGGTCATTGTGAATTACTCGCGGCATAAGCATAAAAAACAAAACCACCGAGGAGCCCTACGGCTACCCCGGCGATAGCGGTGGCGGTGAATGCAATGACTGTCATGCTGTCAGAAACTCCACATTTTGCGCTTTGAGCGCATCAATATCTGGCCCAGTTGGATACAGGCCGTTGGCCAATGTGAGCTGCGGCCAGACAAGACCATGGGCCTCCATGATCCGGCTGCGCAGCCATCCCCATGTGACCTTCTGGATTGCGCCCCACGTCAGCAGGTCTACCGTGTCGGAATCGGACAGGCCGCTATAACTCCAGCCCAGCAGACAATGGCCGCCAGCGCTGCCTGGCGTGGTATCCCCATATGCGCCGTTGTCCGCCTCCAGCACGCATGCGCCATTGGTCGATTCAATCTGATTCATGTCAGACTGGGAAAGCAGCACGCCGAGATAGACAGTCCCGAGGCTGGCCATAATCAAAGCCAGAGCGTTGCGATCCTGTGCATCGGTTGTGCCCCACAGGGGATAGTAAGCACCCGCTTCAAGCTGGTAGCCAACGCCTGCGGCAAAGCTCAGAACCTCAACTTCTATCCCGCCCTGATCTGTTTCTGGACAGCCCGGCCTGTATCCGGTGCTCTCGGCATAGAACTGGATAACGCTGTCGTCATCCACACCGATCTGGAAGCCGCCGAGGGCCGCCGTGGCACGCAGGGCATTAGCCAGCCCTACGCTGGTGCAATCTCCAATCTGGTCGTTTCCCAACATGAGCGGAGCCGGATTAATATGCGACCGGTCCAGCACGGAAGGAGCCTTGCGGGCCATCATGCGCAGGCCACCCAAACGGGGCTGCCCCGGCAGAACAACAGCCGGACGGCACCCAAGCTTGCGCCCGCTCACAGATACCATGCCCGCACACAGACGCTTGCAACCCACGCTCCAGCCAGAATGGCCCCGGCCGAGGCGATCAAGGCGCATGGCCGCATTACTTCGCCCCCAGAATGGCCAGAGCCTTCGCCTCGGTCATGCCTGTGGCAGGGTTGGTAGCCCCCACAAACACCATATCGCGGGTCATACGCGCCCGAACCGGCGCATGAGTGGAGGAAATGCCCAGCAACGCCTCAAACACACTGATGATGGTGATCAGGGCATTATCTGCCGTTTTAGCATCGGCAATAACCGTGGCGGACAGAATGGAGCCTGACCCGGAAATGGCGCTGTTGATCGCCCCGGAGACCGTGGTCATACCGGCAAGAATGCTGCTCACACGGGTTTTCCACGTCGCATCATTATAATTGATGGTCAGCGTGGATCCGGCAGCATTCGAGAACGCGGACAGTGCCCCGGAAAGCGCGGTATCGGCAACGCTGATAGCTGCGGCATAGGGCGCGAGTGTGGGAAATGCGGACAGGAAGCTGCTTACGGTGGCGGCCGCATTCAGGCCTGCCTGCCCGTAAGCTTTCACTTTTGCCACGTCCAGCGTGATGGTTGTTACGCCATTTGTGGTTGTGACGGAGCAGCCGGACGTGGTGGCAATGGCCACCAGAGCGCCCACTGACATAAGGGCACACCCCATAAAGCGGCGCTTGCCCTGATCAACAGCCTCAATCTGAACGGGATGAACACTCTCGGGCGTGCCGGAGCGCAGGATATTACGCAGAGAACTCGGTTTCATCATTGAGCCTTTGGGCAGAAAGCAAAAAAAGCCCCGCTGCATTTGCAACGGGGCGAGTAGGTCAGGCCGAAACCTGAGTGGGGTCTGTGGCAGGGGCCTGCGGTACCTGCGCGGCAGCCGTGGCTCCCGCCGTCAGAGCGGCCAGTTTGGTCATGCCGGAGAAAATTTCGGACAGGGCGGTATCCACCCCATTCAGGTCGAGCCCTGGATCCAGCCGGGGCACCAGCGTTTGCACCAGCAAGCTGATTGCCGTACCGGCCAGATTGAGGTCGGCCTTAACCGCAGCATCCTCATGTTTGCCAGCAATCTGGGAGACCAGACCATTCAGGGCCGTGGCGGACTGAAGTTCGTTCATATGGGATTGCTCCATAAAAAAAGCCGCCTCTTCGGGCGGCTGTTGGTTGGGGGAGAAAGGCGGGGTTATTCCGGGGGACTGTCCCGCGCCAAAGGGCTGGACGGAACAATTGCCCGCCCGGCTACAACCGGGGGGCGAAGATCGCTCCCCTTGCTGATCCAGAGGGTCGTCAGCGCGTTGGCCGCAGCCCCCCAGTTGCAGGCAATAAAGTTGAGTGTCCGGTAGGCCAGCATCAGAACAACTTGCATGCGGCCATGGCCGACAGGAGGTGTCAGATCCGTGCAGGCTAGTGCTACGGCCATCCATGCCAGCAGCACATATTCGCGGTAGGGGTCAGGAATACTGAGAACAATCCCGACCAGAACCGTTGGCTTGCTCACAGCTTTTGCTGTCAGCGCAGCCGTTCTGGCGGGCTGGGGCGGTGTATCCACCATAAGTTTTTCCCTGATCAAGAGACGCCATGCTATCTGGCGCAACAGAGCAAGCCGCATGGCTGGCTCCTTTCCTCAGGCTGCTATTGCCTGCTGGAACAACCCGACGTTGCAGGCCGCATTGGCCGCACCAAACGCCGTATTGTAATTCTGCTTGTGATAGGCGCTCAGCGCGGCCGCATCGTTGGCAACAGGTAGAAGGGCTGGTGAGCGCAGGTATTTCACCCGGGCCATGGCGCATGCATAGCGCAGGTTCCAAACCATTGCGCCCGCGTCTGGCGAACCCGTCAGCCCACATAGCAGCAGAATACGCTGAGCCAGGTCGGGCTGGTAACGGAGCCAGTTGGCCCAGCAATCAGCATGCGTTGCAGGCTCCATCTGGAACAGGCCAAGGGCCGGGCCCTGTATCTGCTCCAAGTAGCATAATCCGCTTTCTGCCAGAGCTGTGCCCGTCAGCAGGTTAACTGCGGCATCCCCACCCTGTCCCATAGCCATAACAACAGGCTGAACAATTTGAGCCTTGAACTGAGGAAGATTAAGGCCGCTCATGCTGACCTGCCTCCTGTTTCCCCTCATCGCTATGCGGGTGGCGATGAAGGAAATGCACGCCACCAAACGCCCAGTCATCCCATGTCTGGCTGGAAAGGAGCGTTCCACCGACCATGCCACCTAGCGTGGCAACTATGCCGATGACTGTCCCCCATATCTTGATTTTCTCACCACGGATTTTTACCGCCCGCAGTTCCTGCTCTTTCAGCTCATTCTGCCGCTTTTGTGCGCCAGTATGTTCAGCAATCTGCTTGGTCAGATCCGTCAGCGCCTTGCGCGTGTCCGATGCTTCAACAGCCCGGTTGCGCTCGCGCTCCTGCCCCTGTGCCTCAACAGAGATCAGCTTCTCCATCATGGCGGACTGGCCGGACTTGAGTGTGTCCACATCGTCCTCCAGTCCATCAAGGCGGCGGGCGTGGCTGTCCACGATCACGCGCAGGTCATCATCAGCCGCGCATGGGCCTGCGCACTGTGGTTGGGTCATTCATTTTATCCAGGCATAAAAAAACCGCCTCACGGGGCGGCAGGTCGGTGCAGACGGGGCGATACTGGTCAGGCAGTAGCTGCTTCCATCACATCCGTGGGCTGGACAGGCAGCGCCGTGCTGGTGGTGTCCGTGCCGCCAGCTATGGCGGCGATGGCTTTCACATACGCTTTCATATCCGCCGTAAAGACCTCGCCCATGGCAGAGGCCAGATTGGCCTGCTGCTGTATCCACACCATTGCCGAGGCCGCCTGTGTTTTCAGCGGCACGACAACAACAGGCGGCGTATAATCGACCAGTCTGCCATTCTCTACATACATGCTTGTTGTGCCTGTATTGCCGCCCTTTGCCTCCCATTGCGCGTCTGTCATAGCGTACAGCGTATTTGCCGGTGGCAATCCGTCCGTAGAAATACACGACCACATATCGTACCACGCGCAGGGTTTATCCAGACTGGCGTAGTACCTAGCCGGATACGCCGTTTTCAGTTCGTCCAGAGTGCTCATTGTCTTTCTCCTATCGCGAGGACAGATAGGGAAAATGGTACCAGTGAGTTGCCGTTACTTGTATTAGCTAAGTATGTCGCTGACCATTGGAAACCGGTATTACTTATTATCTCATTATAATTGGAGTCTATACTAAGATGAGCCACACGAGTACATGCGTTTGAGTTTGGCTCGTTATTTATTCGAAGCCAGACTAGCGGAATAGTCCCGGCTTTGAACGCCACAGGAAATGTCGTTATTACAGCCCCGCTGTTCGGGCCAGACACAGTAAAATTCTGTATTTGCAAAGATGGGCTGGACAACGGAAGATCGGCAAGGTTCGCCAGAACGGGTGTGTTTGTTCCATCTCCGAATACCGCGCGCCCGTCCGAATTTTCCACAAGGGACGTAATGCGTGTCTGGCCTGTTCCCGGAACAGACTGAACGTACTGCGCTGCTATCCGTGCTGCTGCTTCATCCGTGATGGCCTTGTCCAGTGCCTGGTCTGCATCGCTGCGCTGCTGCGTCTCCGAAGTCAGGGCGGCTTGGGTAGCAAGCCCGTTAAACAGACTTTCCCACGTTGCCCCATCTACGCCGGGAACACTCAGGTTACTGTCTTTGGTCGAACGCCAGTAATTTCCTGCAGCGTCAAACACGATAGCGCCTGTAGGGTACCCGCCCACCAGTTGCGCGAGTTGTGCGCTATACGGGGCAACACCATATTGCGCAGGAGAAAATATGGTCTGCATGGCCTTGAGGACCTGTGACCAATCAGAATTGCTGGGCGTGAAGCCAGCGGCTTTGATGATGGCAAGCAATTCCGACATCATCATATTGTAGTGCCAGGCAGGTGCATCGGTCGCCATTTGGCCGGTAGCAGGGTTCCCGTCCGTGGCCCACCCGGGCGTGCCGGAGGCGGGTGCTTTATCCGCCTGCTCCTGTGGGACTGTGTTTGTCGCTATCAGCAGATCCATGTCAGTTCCCGTAATTGAATAAAAGGATTGTATGGGCTGGGGCGCGGGCCTTCAGCTCGCACTGAAGAACATTATTGCTCCACTGCGCCCAAGGCTGGCCGAAGCTGTCACCGAACTTCAGCCGGTTGATTGTGAACTGGGGGGCATTGACCTGCCATGCGTAGGCCCAGGCATCACCTCCAAATGGTGTGCCAAAACGTGCCCCAAAGCGCCGGGGAGCAAACTGCGTTATGGTGATGTCGTAGCCAAGGGCTTTAGCAAAAGCGATGAAATACGGGACAGAGCACCCGTTGGTATCGGTCAGTCGGGCCACAACCTGTGCCCGCCGTTGCTCAATGCTGGGGTTCACCCCAGCGCATGGATCTGGCAGCCCAAGTGTTGCCTCCCACTCAGGCAACAGTTCGGTTGTACTGGTGGGAAACGCATCAACCAGCAGATTACCTGCCCGGTCAGAGCTACGTGCAAAACTGGCAGCCCATGCGCCACTAATTTTGTAAAGAACACTCCCCTCGCCCCGAGGCCAGATCGGCCCGGTGGGAAGAAGGCTCATGAAGGCCGACCGAAACATATCTTTGGTGAAGACTGGCGGCATATCAGCTCTCGAAAGTGATGGAACCCAGCATCGGCATGGCCGCTGCATTGGCACCCGTAACTGGCCCCGTAGGTTCAGACACGCTGAAGGTGCTTAGATTAAGGGCTGACAGGGCTTCATCCCAGTTATTGGGGTGTATCGTTCCACCGGGAGCTGACAGGCGCAGGAACATATCGGTCAATGCGGCCTTGATAAGGGCCTGGTTCGCAACCGTATTCCCGGTCCCCAGATCGACTATTGTAAAGTCTACGGGTTGGGCGACAGGGGCACAGACGATGACAAGAGCATCGACTGGTTGAGACTGATAAAGCGCATTGGCAATGACCAGTTGGTCCCCTGTCGCTGTGGCATACCGTGTATCCGAATCACTGGCCCCATTAGTCCCGTTCGGGAAGCCACCGCTAGCTGCGTTGGCAGCATCCAGCATGGGATAAACTACCATTGTTCCAGCCCCAAAACCCAAAGGGTTAACCCATGCGCGGGTTACGCCGGGGATAGCCAGAGCCCAGTCTATGTAATCCTGTTTTTTGCCGTTTTCTCCATCCCCTTGCCACGCAAGCAGGACGCGGGAGCGGAAGTCCTCCTCTTCCTCAAGATCAGCTCCACCACCAAACGCTGAAGACACCTGCCCCACTGTCTGGATGCCAGGGACAGGGCTGGATAATGTTGCAAGGCTGCCTACTGGTATGTTGCCAGCGCTTCCTGTTACGCTACATGTGGCCGGGGCCGTAGCCACACTATTGCTGGTTGTGCTGTCTGCCGTTGTTGTGGCCATTAAACCACCAGCCAGCGCGATACCGGTGCCAGCCGGAATGGTACCATCCCCCGTGACATTGAAGGCAACGCTACCAGATGCAGCGGACGGAGCCTTGCGGGTAACGCCTTTCAAAGCCCCCCAGCTTTCCAGATATTCGTCCGTTGCAGTCCAAGGAACAGCCTGTTGGGATATCCAGTCCAGATAGGCGTAATGAAGGTATGTAAGACCCGCTAGCGCGTAACAGAGCACACTGAGGACTGAAAAGCGCAGCACTGCGGAAACACCTGCTATCCCGCCGTCCAGAACATCCTGCAATGCCTGCTGGCGCAGGTCAGTCAGGGTTGGTCTTGCATATGGCATTACAGCCCTTTCCATGCCCAAGAGAACAGGAATACCTGCGGGGCAACCTGCCCGGGCTCCTGCACAGTCACGCGGAATTCTACCGCCTGCCTGTTGGTTGCACTCCATTGGGCGGCCACCACCACGCTTTGCGCCACACCATCATCTACCAGCCATTGCAGGGCTTCCTGACATATGGCCTCGACCTCACGCGGGACGCTGGACTGCCCGGCCTTTATGGCGCGCTCCATCTGCCACAGCCGCGAGCCTATGGGGCTGTCTGCCCAGGCATCGGCCCACCAGCCACGGCGGTTGTTGGTGCGAGATCCAGAAGCGCCGGCTGCGGGAGAAATGCCAACAGCACCGTCAAGCGCGGTTATGGTTTCCGGCGCCACCCTATCCGAGAACAGACTGACCATTACGGCAGAGGCCAGAGCGCTACCAAGCAGTAGGTCACCACCGCTGATAATCCACTCCCCTTTGCCGCGTGCGACATTCCACGAAAGAGCAATATCCATTTTATTCCGGTGCTCCTGTTGTACCTGGCGCAGCCTGCACGGGATGCTTGTGATTAGTCAGGCTGATCTTGCCGGCCAGCACGTCCCCCTTTGCCGAAATATCTCCGGTGCTGGTTATGGGGCAGTTAAAGGCCGCCTCAGATGCAGTGATATTGAGGGGGCCTGATGTAGAGATGGAAATACTGCCATCCGCCTTGAGCCACACCCGCGCACCTGTTTTGACATGGTAAAGGCATGCATCACCCGGCTGCAGGTCACGGGGATAATATCTCTGGTCACCGGTTGCCACGGCAACACCACGCGATCTGTCCCCCGCCTGGAACAGCACCACGACATCAGACCCTGGCAGAGGGCGGCTGTGGAAACCAACCTGCTGGAGTAGCGGCACATCACTGCGGAGTTCTCCGCCTGCCAGTGCCGCCTGCACGGTGTGAGTAGAGGCTTGCTCATCCGTATTGGATGTCAGACGCCCCAACCCCAGCGCCATGGATACGCGCCTGCCCAATCGACTGAATGCGTTGGACATCAGGTGTTCCTTATTGCGGCTGCTACACCCTCACTCTGGGCCAGAGGAAGCACCAGAGGCTGTGGCTTGAAAGCCTGAGGTGGCATCAAAACCAGATTGGCGTGGGTTCCGCTCTCGCCTTGCACGAATTCAATTTCGGCTATCAGAAGCTCTTTTTTGAAGCCTGTCTGGGGGCGCGAAACCGTACAGAGCGTGTTGGGTTGCCATAGGTGCCCGTTGCTGTCCCGCCAGCTATCGCTGGTTATTTCCACCACCTGTGATCGCCCGTAGCGGCGCGCGACCTCCCACTGCACTCGCTGGCGAGCCACAGCGTAATCTGCATCCCCCGTTTCAACCGGAATGAGCAGTGTGCGCGGTCGCTTTACCCCGCTATCATTCGCAGATGCTTGTACGGGAGCGGTCTGTGCCTGCATCTGCTGTGTCTGCTTGTTCCCGTCATCGGGGGGAGTGAACAGCACCGCCATATTCTGAATGATGGCCTGCACATTACTGTAGCGGCCATTAAGCGAGCGAAGGACGGACATGCGCTCGATATTTTGCCCCACCGTCAGGCACCCGACATTTTTGGTACCCAGTGGGGCCAGTACGATGCTGCCATCTGGCTGATCGTAAAACAGGCACCCGGCCAAGCGCGTAGCGCGCTCGATGACCTCATACGCGGTTTCGGTCAGAATGACGGAGAACTGCTGGATATTGGTATCCCCAGCCCCGCCAATGGACCTGACCTGTATACCCGCCTGCTGGCAGACCTGCTGGGCAATACCCAGCACGGTCGTATTGTTCATCTGATAGGTGGAAAACAGGGCAGAGCACTCCACCGCATCAACCGACTTTGAGGTGGCGATAATCCGTAAGGAATGCTCTTCTGTCCCATTGTCCTCCGCAATGCTTTGGACGTAGCCGGTCAGGACCTGATCATTACCGATCAGAATACTGCAGGCATCCCCTTCGTTGATTGAAAGGTCGCTGCCTCCAGTTGCAGTGGGTTGCCAACTGGACGTTTCCAGCATGGCTGCCCAAGGCATGATCTCCAGCCCAATGCGAATGGACACCCGCTCCCAACCAGTAATGATGTATTGGCCGATCCTGATTGTAACGCCCTGAGCCGTTTGACTATCATACCCAAGCACTGTGGATGCATCGCTCAGAAGGCTCATTGGGGGCTCCGCAAGATCAGGAAGACAAAGCTTGGAAATTTGTAGGCATGAAGGCTGGATGAATGGGGTTTGCCCTGCCGATTAGATCATCCGATCGGGAGCCATCCGCATAAAGCTGTTGTGCCAGCACAAGCGCAGGCAAAGGCCCGTTGCGGGCAACGGTAATCTGGTCCGGCAACTGGCTGGCCTGCTGGGCCAGAAAGGTGGTCAAGGACGAACGAAGATCCCGTAACACCCGCCAGATATCCGTGTAGCCCTCATCCGCCGCTTCGGTAGCTGCCGTATCCATTTGCGTGGCAACCAGCTTACGGAGCGCTTCTGCCTGATCGGATGATGTTGGGTTCCAGTCCGCACAGGCCAGAGCGATGGATGCCAAAGCCATCTGCCGGCACATCGCCGCCGTGGCAGAACGGGCCGTTGCAATAGCTGCGCCAATGGGGGCCAATGTCGCGCTGGCTTCCACATCGAATTTGGCGAGGGAGAGCAGAGCGGCCATTTGTGCGCCGGGATCTGCCAGAGACGTGCGTACCAGTTCCGCCACGTTCAGAGCAGCACTGGATAAAGCATCCGCCGTACCACCTGCCCCCAGATCCGCCACGGCACTTTCCATGGCTACGCGGGAGGTTGTCAGATCAGCCAGAACGGTTGACACCGTGGCCGTATTATCGACCACCGCAGCGTTTCCTGAGGTGTATCTACCGTTATTTCCAGGAAGGATACTGATCGCGGAGGCCATAGCGCGAGGTGAGCGAACAGCTTGATTGGCAACCCTCCCCCACCCCGTTGCTACTGCCTGCGCTGCGGCAACAACAGGCTGGCCAACAGCTAAAGCGGCGGTGGCCGTTTTGGCATAACTGCTGGCGGATACAGCCTGCGCCACAAGAGCTGCGGCTGCGGCCGCAGCATCAAGGGCAACCTTGATTGTACTGCCCAGCAGATCCTTCTGCTCGAGGAAATCGAACGAAACATCAATCCGGCCCGTAATCCCGTCTGGCTCGCCCCAGACAAAATTCATGCATGCAGCTTTGACGACCCCAATAGTCGGGTGGATCAACAAGCCCGGCCCTGCCGTTTCAGCCGCCAGAACCAACAGGTCTCGTTGCACAGCTGCCGTGGCTCCAGTTACAAAACCACGGATATGATAAACACGCCCTCTCTTGCCGAGGTCTTCTACATAAACGCCATCCCTGTAAGGATACTGATGCACGGCTTGCTTGCGGCCCGTCTCTCCCCCGCTTCCAAGAACGGCAAACGGTACCGCACGGAAAGAGCACTGGAGATATTCCAGTGCTGTGTTGATGAGAGAACCGGACATGTATCAATTGCCTAGAGCAGTATTGGCTGGATCCATCGCCCGTTGCTGGGTAATGGACGCTACTTTCAGGTTGGAACTGGCTGAGGTGACTTTTACTGAAGAGCCGGGGGGAGCATTGTCATGACTGATCTCAACCCGCAGCCGTGATGTTGTTCCATCTAAACCACTATTCCCTACCGACTGAGTAGGCGGAGGCATCTGAGCAGGAGGTGCTGAGAGACTATTATACCAATCCGTCCCCAGTTCTGCCCGATCCCTCATTTCACGAATTTTGTCTTCTCTCGTAAGGCCGGGACGAAAATAATTTACAGAAGCCAGAGCCGCCGCTTGTGAAGCAGTGCGAGCATGACGTATTTCGTCACCACCTAAGTAATTCTGATGATCAAGTTCCCACTGCATGAACTTGAGCTGATCTTCGCGGCTTGATCCACGAATATCGCGCCCCATGATGCGGCGGAAATCATCCTGTCTGTCCTTATGCCATTGGCCGATGCCATAGGCTGTTCCATGATCTCCAACCTTTGAAGGGTCAAAGTTTCCATCCTCCTGCGCAATATTAGCCACCAAACCTGCAGCTTGCTGGGCAGAATAACCATTCTGCATGAAAAACTTCTGCACATTGCGGGCTGTTTCTTTCTGCCCTGCGGATGCCTGATCTATGGTAGCCTGTGCTTGTCGCTGCTCTTCATAAGAGCGACCCAGCCCTAAATAGCTGGCCGCATTATCAATAGCAGATGCGCCGGGAATGTTTTTATCAATCCATGCCCCAAGGCTATCATTTGGATCATATTTTTTCAGCGCTTCATCAGCAACGTATGCGCCACCGCCGGCGAGGGCCCCCGCCAGCCCCCCTTTAAGGCCAATGATGGTTTTCATAGTCCCGACAACGCCCAATAGGGCTGTTGTGACACTCAAAATGCCCGTAAGAACTGGAGCACCCCAAAGCACGGCCAAAGCAATTGCCGCATCCTTGGCGGCACTTTTCCATCCCCCCAATTTGTCCACTACCGATGAGATTGTCTGGAACACACCTGCGACTTTGCTCTTGATCGTGTCCCATCCACCGTTTTTAAGCCATGTAACAAGCTGGTGGACATACCCAGCAATATCCTGTGCGATCCACTGCCGGTTAGCCGCTATCCATTCCGCCATTTGCTGGAGCACGGGAGTAATGGCGGGCTCAACAGCTTCTGCCACGCTGTAGCCAAACCCCTCCACAGCCAGAGAAAGCTGGCGTTGGGCATTCTGCATCCGGGCTGCAGCATCTGCCCCTTTCTGGTTCATGACGCCATAGCGCTCTGCAAGGCGGATGTTCTGCTGATATTCCTGCGCTGATTGCTGAAACACAGGCAACAGGCCCTGCCCGGCCTCCCCGAACAATTTAAGAGCCGCAATACTCTGAGCCGCAGGATCCTTGATGGCACGGATTTTGTTGGCAATCCGGTCGAACAGCTGCTCTGGGGACAGCTTCTTCAGTTCCTCCATGGAAATGCCATGAGCTTGAAACTGAGCTGCTGCCTCGGGCGCAAATCCGTTTAACGCCTCCCACTTCTGGGTGGAGAGCTGACCCAAGGCACCTGACATTGCATCGGCAGACCCGCCAGATAGCCGCGCAGCATTGCGTAATGCCATGAGCCGCCCCGGAGCCATACCCATGCTCCGAGCAGAGGTCCGCAAATTGGTGCCGACCTGTGCCCACGCACTGGCCAGCTTATACACCCCAGCGATAGAGGCCGCCCCTGTTAGCGTGCCCATTTCAGGCACTAGACGCCCCACCGAACGGAAAGTGTTCAAGGTTGCGCGGGAAAGGTCCTGCATCCCCTTGCGCAGCCCGCTGACCCCTGAGACCGAAAAGAAACGTGAGAGAGAGCGGGACGCGTTCCTGATAGGTGCCTGCATTGAGGCAATACGGTTGTTAAACGCATCCAGCTTTTTGCTGGCCCTGTCGGTCGCATCCAGAACAATGCTAACGGTTGCGCCCATTTTTTGCCTCTTTGCGCTGCCGCTCAGCAATACGGTTGGCTTGCCCGACCCAATGCACCAGCATCTGCCCACTCAGGCCTTCCGCTTCAGTCAGGGACATGCCGGAAAAGTAGGCCATCAGATCGGCTGGGAGGGATTCCCAGTTTGATGGCCAGCTATAAAAAAACCGGTCAGATAATCTGCACCCTTGGCAAACTTGCTGATCGGCATTTTGAGCACTGCCGCCAGTGGCCAGCCACTTATGGAACCGACAAGATCAATCTCAGCCTGCAGGAAGTCCGCAAAGCTGCCGCGTGATTCCGTTGCCTTATATTTACGCCGCTCGGAAACAACTGGCTCGCGCAGTGTCATTTCTGAAAACGATTGATTGACGGCCTCAATTGACGGAGAGAACAGCAGTGTCAAGCTTTCAGGGCACTCCGGCTCTTCATCCTGTTTGCGCCTGGCATTTTCCTCAAAAGCAGAAGCGTAGGCTACGGCTTTATCCAGAATACGTGTCGGGAGCTGATCTACGGCGACCTTTGGCCAACCTGAAATACGACAAACCAGATCGATCTGGCTGTCATAAATACTTTCAATGCTCGGTTTCTTGCCAATTACCTTGGCAGCCTGCAAGCTATGGAAAACTGTAGGCTCACGCAGGCGTAGCTCTTTCCATTCAGCACCATCTTTGGTCGTGATCGTGCTTTCAGGGTAGAATACGCCGTCCTCAACCTGTTCGGTATCGTCCTGCCCGGCTACGGCACACAGAACTTCAGCATCAGTCAGAGTGTTCACGATACGGTATCCTCTGTAACGGTATCACTCTCGACCTTCAGTTCGAAGGTGCCTTCCTGCGTGTTGAGGTTGATCTGCTCAACCTGCCAGCCATTCACGCAGGTAATCACCTTGCCGTTGGCCAGAACGGCAATAACCTCAAGACCGGAAGCCCCCTGAAAGTCAGACACCTTGCGGTCGCGCCGGTCACGCAATGTAACCTGAATAAAACCTTGCCCGGGCATGGACTGAAAGCCTTCGACCGTGGACTGCCCTTTAAGGGTTTCGTTTACATCCCCGGCTGGTTGCCACTGAAGCTCCCCGACCACATTCCATGCCTCGCCGTTAATCGTAAGGGAGGCAGACCCCGCGAGAGGGCCACGATAAACACTCATGGTTTCTTTCTATCCCTTACGATTTGGTGAAGCGGATGTCCGCCGCCAGATCCCAGAGCTGGTTGGCAAAGTCATAGGGCAATTGCAGCATGACCTGCCCGCCGCCCGCATTCTGGTAGACAATCTTGGCTGCGAACGTATCCGGGTTCTGGACCCAGAGCTGTGTTGCCTGCCAGCGGTAACGGGCAACTGCAGATGCCGCGATCAGCTGGGCCGTGGTCGCCTGAGCGCCTGCTGGGATCTTGGTTCCATCTGCCACAAGGATGTAGCGGGCATACAGGGACGCGAGATATGTGCGCATGTCCTGCATACAGACCTGGGCGGTCAGCAGCGTTTCAATGTCCAGATAGCTGTCGTCAGGCACGCCAGAGGCGTTTTCCTGATAGGTGGTCACCAGCCGTTCGGTCAGGACCGTTCCGCTGTCATCCACCGTAAAGGTGGCCAGACCATCGTGGAGGAAGCTATTGCGCTCATCAAAGGCAAAGCGCCCTGCATCGGTGGGGGGCATGACAGTCAGCGCCAGACCACGCACAGGCAATGCGGGATTTTCGCGCATGGAGACGGCAGTAACAGCCGTCAGCTGCGCTGCCCATGACATGGGGGACGATGGACTATCCGAGATGGGCATAACGGTCCCGTGCGGGTCGTTCTGCGCCAGACCAAACGTAGTGGCCTCACCATAGGTGCCACGCAGGGCGGTGATGTGGTGCCCATAGAGTTGCTCCATGGGGGACCAGCGGCCAATGCTGTTATCGAACAGGTCCTTGAACGCGGTCAGGCTGGCCGTGTCGGTATAAGGATGGGCCACCAGATCATAAACACGGGTGCCCATGCTGGCCAGAGCCGTAGCAAGGCTGGTGGGGTTCTGTGTTCCACCCGACGGTTGGGCAATGGTCACGCTCAGACCGGACGGAATGCTCTGGCCGGCTGCGGTCCCCAGCAGGGAGACGCCAAGCTGGATGGCATTACCAGCCAGCCCTTTGTTCAGGGCTGTCACCGTGACAACACCCGCGGCTGCCGTTACACTGACTGGCAGCCCTGTCACACTCTTGGCCGCGATCACCACATTGGCTGCCACAGCCGCCGCTGTATCCCCCACTGACACGCCCACTGGCACAAGCTGGTCGGCAACATACAGCGCCAGAGTGCCTGCCGCTGTAGCTGTGCCCGCCAGCGTAAAACTTCCCACGGCGGCCTGGGAGGCCGCATCGTCCAGAAGAGGCAGGACCCAGACTTCGCCAGAGCTATCAATCGTCCGGTAATCACGGACCATGATATGGCACTGGGAGCCCTCGCCATATTTGGCGATGGCATCACTGACCCCACCCGAAATTGCCAATGCACCGGGTGTGCCTGTGCCCGTGGCCAGCATTTGACCGACCAGCAGAATGCGGCGGGCGGCACTGGCGGTATTGGCGCCGGTGTTGTCCAGAGCCAGATAAAAGCCGGGCACACGGTTGCTGGTCGAATACCCCGGAACCATGATGCTGCTCATGCGGCGGTCCCTTTTGGCTCAATTGTGGCGGACTGTGCTGTGGCCGTGGCCTGCACTACTGGAGAAGCTTTCTGCACATCACCACACGCCAGAGCGCGCAGCCAGAAAGCCGTGGACGGCACCTCGGCCCCCTGTTCAGACAGAAGACGCAAGGATGCCGGCCACCGGACCGTGCGGCCCGGAGCTGGTTTTACAAACATTTGAGATTAGTTCTCCTGAGGGAACGTCTGGGAGAAACCCGCCTGAATGGTGCCAGTCATTGCACCTGAAATACCAGTAAGCTGCCCTAGCTCCGTGACTGGATATTCCTGCGTATATTCCATGCCGAATGTCAGGCGGACCGCGCCAATTATATCTGCAGCCTCTGCCGATACCTGCTGTTCCGTCTCAATGCTCGACACCTGCTGAACCATTCCCATGATGTCCTGGCTGCACATGATCGACATCTCGATATCTTCAGCAATACGATCCAGAAGAGCTTGCACCGTAGCCGGGCTCTGTGCCGTTACCCGCGCCACAACTTCCAATTGAACAACCCGTGTAAAATCCGGGGCATGTCGGCCATTACTGGCAGCGCTTTCTGATGGCACTGTCACAAAAACTATGGGCAGTTCACCGATTTCAGTCGGATATGGCGTACTGGTCAGCACATTATCCTGTGCATCAGTAGTCTGCCGGAGCAGACCAGCCACTTTGTCGCGCAGTTGATTGCGGTACAGGCTCATCTTCAGTATCGGCCCTGTTAAGCAGAACATCAGCTGCCCCGTGGCTGTCAGGCATGACCTCACGCACAATCCAGCGTTGATTGCGGATTATGGCGTGGTCTCCCTTGGCTGGAGCAGTGATGAATTGGGACAGCTGGACACCTATACGGGCATCCGAACTGACAACATGCGTTGGCGTAAGGCCATCGGTTATTTCGATATCCATGGGCTTCCAGCCATTATCGAAAATACAGCTTACCAGAACGGGGGAGGTGCTGGTCCCATGAAACCACTGCACGCTTTCCCCAAAAGCTGTCTGGCATGGCCCTAGAACCAGCGCGTCGAAATCCATAGGGCCATTCATGGCTCAGGACGGATTGGCTGGCGGAGCCTTCATGTCCGGAGCCGGACGAAGGCTTGCAGCCGCCAGAGGATCAATCGCACCCTTCTCTCCGGCGACTGCGGCCCGTGCTATGCCACGTTTAATCCAGAATTCGGCACGGCCAGCAGGAACCTTGAGAAGCGACCCAACCGGGTGTGGAAGCTTGCCGACCTGTTCGTAAATCGGACGAAGGGAGACAACGCTTACTGTTTCTTCAGCCATTGATTAGGTTCCCGTTGGAGCAGAGACAGAGGCACCGGCCTCCATCACGGTTGCGCAGAAAGAGGCATTCACCCGCGAAGGAATGACGATTGGTGCAGACTGCATAAGCAGATTAATGGTCGCAGGATTTTCCTTGTACCAAAGCTTGGGCGCATAGGCCAAAGCCCCGTAGGCAAATGCCGGATCAAGGATCAGGCCGAAGCCACGTGTGCCTTCCAGATCAGGCCCGGTCATAATAACAGTACCATCCGGAATCATGGGTGCTTCAAGCCCCGTATCAGGATCGATGTACCAGTCATTATAGAGCCAAAGCCGGAACTGCCCCCAGCGGCCCATAAGGATGGCGCCAGCCTGCATGCGGCCACCCAGTTCCACATCAGAACCACCAACCTTGCCCGGCCAGATAATGGCATTCAGGACCTTGATGTCATTTTTGAATGCATTCCATGTTGAGTTGGTGAAAATGATATCCAGCGGGGCGGCACCAGACTTCTGCAAGACAAGTGCTGCCCAATCCGTAAGATAGTCAGAAGGATAGACACCAGCCTGACCCCATTGTGCTGCGCCGGTAAGGGCCACGGTAAGGGCAGCATCACGCCGGAAATCGACCACCTGCGTGGGATAGCCTTCGCCCTTGATGGTAACAGTTCCTTTGGTCAGGGCACTTGCCGCCATCCACTCCAGACGACGGTTGATCATATCGATCTGATCCGCCATTTCCCATGCAAGGTTGGCTTCCAGCCTTTCCGCCGGACTCATGCCCCCCATGAGCCGTTCGCCCATGTTGCGACGTACGGGCTTGAGCAGATCCGGGTTGCGCCAGTCCTTGATGTAGGCAGGCTTGAACAGATTGGTTTCCCACTGGCGGCTTTCAACCAACTTCCCCTCTACAAGAGGAGAGACAAAAGGGGCCATACGACGCAGACCAACATCCACATCAATGGCGACTTCCGGCACGTCTGCCTCGACCATATTGGGGAAAAAACTGTCGAGCAGGAAGGTTTGCGCGAGCTTGAGGTTGCGCACAAAATAAACCAGCTCGGCTGTATCAAAAGCGCCAAGCATCGGCAGGAGCGCCTGATTGACGCCCGCAGCTCCGGTTGTTCCGGACATTCAGAATTTCCTTCAGGAAAGCACCATCATACGATGGCGTTGGAGAGACCCGTTTTGATGAAGATGCTGTACGGCCGCAGTGCAGCTTTAAGTGCATCCAAGGTCCAACTGGCATCGAACGTCATGTAGTTCGAGTTGAACTCGCCCATCTGATAGACGCCCCCCTGCGCATCAGCTGCAGACGCATCCACAGTGTCCACAACAATACCGCATGGAACCTGAGAACCATCGGTCGCCGTAGCAACAGAGGGAATGTACTTGCCTGTCGCTGTAACGCGACCAACAACCTGACCACGGGAGAAAGTATTCCCTGAGGCAAAGGTAACCGTTTCAGTCACAAGCTTGAGGTTGCCCGCGATCAGCTGATCAGGGACAAAAAGAGCCTGCGTGGACTGGGGATAAAACCCGTAACTCATGCGCCTACTCCACGCCGTTTATTGGCCATTTTCACCATACGCGAACCCGGACGATCATCTGAGTTCCCCTGGGGCTGCGGAAGTGCACCATGCCCTTCAACGCCCATTCGCCCCCGCAAGGCTGCGTAGCCGCTGCTCTGCGTAGTGGCGTTCTGCCCTTCCGGAGAGACAGGAGCCGTTGCCCTGAGTACCCGAATGGCTTCACTGCGGGGCAGGCGCGTGCCAAAGGCCAGTTCCGCAGCCGCGGCCGGATTGCGCCCTGCGGCTGCAGAGCGGAAGATGGCGGCGCACCGCCCGCGTTCACGCATGCGGATGGCACGGGCTTTAGGGTCCTTGTCGTCATCTTCATCATCATCGTCGGTACCGTCGGGATCATCACCTTCCCCGCCAGTTCCTTCTTCTGCCTTGTTGGCTTTCTTACCCTTCTTGCCTTTTTCAGCGTCGTCTTCGGGATTTTCTCCCCCTTCGCCCTCGCCCGTATCTTCACCTTCTCCAGAAGGGCAGCACTTATTTTTATCGTCTTCGGTATCGTCAGCTGCAGCCCGTACGCCACCGGCAAGGTGCGCAAAAGGGCTGATGGCGCGTTTAGCCATTATATTCGCTCCACATGTGATGAAAATTTAGAGATGCGCCAGAAGATCAGTAAAGGCGGCATCGCGGGACATGACAGCATCAGCGAGACCTGCCTCGACTGCCTTGTCCCCTCGGAACACCGTTGCCTCCATGGCCTGCACTGCATCGGCGGCAATGCCCCGGTTGCGCGCAACAGTGTTAAAAAAGAGCTTGCCCAGCGCGTCTATGTCCGTCTGGATCAGCTTGGAAGCTTCCTCCGTCAATGGCGTGGTCGGGTAACCATCCGTCTTGTGCTCACCGGTCTGAAAGGTTGTCACCTTGATGCCGGATTCCGTCAGGGCCTGTGTTATGTCGGCATGAAGCCAGACAACACCTATGGACCCGACCTCTCCCGTTCTGGGCAGAACTATGGTCTGTGCCGCACAGGCCAGCGCATAGGCTGCTGAACAGGCCATTTCGTCCACAATAGCCACGACAGGTTTTTTAGAACGGGCATCATAGATCCGGTCTGCCGTGTCAAAGCATCCTGCAACCGTCCCCCCGGGGCTGTTGATATGCAGGACAATGGCCCGAATGGTTTCGTCAGCTGCCGCCAGATCAATGGCAGCACTGATGTCGTCATAAAATGTGACACCACCCCACCACCATCCATCCCCTGAGCCAGGTAAAAGGATGCCTTTGATAGCGATGATGGCAACACCGCTGACGTTGGTGGTAATCGCTTCTGCCCCCCAGCGCTCCTCCTGGCTGGCAGGGCCAAAAACCATCATATCATCAGCTCTGTCCGCCAGCAGGGCGCGCACCATCTCCAACCTGTTCTTCTTCAGTGCGACGGGCGCATCCATCAGGTGCGAGGTCAGGCTATACTGCTTCATGCGTCCTCTTTGGGGGGGATATACCCCGGATACTGGTTGCGGCTGCCCAGCCACTCAGGCTGTTCCAGCCCCCGGTCATCAAACGCTTTCTGTTCAACCTCACGTTGATCAAGCGTTTCTTCCCAGTCGCGCCCTTCACTCTCGGCGCATTCGTCTTCCAGCGTCGAGATACCGCCCTGCATACCCAGAATGGCCCCTTCTCTTTCCGCCACTGGGTCAATCCATCCTCGACCCGGACCAAGCCAGCGGCAGCGGGCATAGGCATGACGTGCCGCTAAAAAAGGTGGTGCATTCCGGGGGAGAGGCAGGTCATCCGCTTCCATGATTTCTTCCAGAACGGCAATGCGAATGGGAGACGCAAAACCTATGGAAAAATCATCACGCCTGCGCTTCAGCGTCTTCCATGCTTCCAGCAGCGCGCCGCGAGCAGATGAATAATTGACATCAGACCAATCGTTGCTGACCTGCATGGGAGCCATTCCAGCTCCACTGGCAACGTTGTTCAAGACAGCGCGCTCAAACTCACGAAAATTGCCTGCAGGGCGAGCCGCGGAAACCGTATTGACCTTTTCGCCCGGAAAGAGAATTGGCAGGCGTGAGCCCTGCAGGGAAATGTTGCGCTGCTCATGGAAGGCGGCACGCCCTTCCTGATAAGCCCCGAGTGAATTATCCCCACCCTCCATCGCTTCGGCCGTCATGTCATGATCGTACGGGCTTTCGATGTAAGCTCCGAAGATCGCGTTGACGATGGCTGCATCCAGCTCCGTGCCATCATATTTGATGAGCATTTTCAGCCTTTGCAGCACCGGCGTAAGCATGCCGGTGCCCCCAATATGCTGACCACCACGATGATGCTCGAAGAAGTGCACGATCTGGGGACGACCCCATGAGGTTTCTCGGTCTATCCGATCCCAGATTACCGTCTCGCTCATATTGTACCAGTCAGCCTGATGAGCGCGCCGGATATGGTAAGCAATGGGCACGCCCGCATCTGTAATTTCCACCCCATTCCGCATGTTCTTGAGGTCATACTGGTTTTGCGGGTTGCTCAGCCTGTCCGGGTCAATGATCTGCAAAGCCGTGGCATACCGTGCACGACCAAGACCGATATTCTCCTCAAGCCAGGGCAGGTAAGCCAGAGCATCACCGTCGACGACCAGATGCCTGAACCCGAGATGCATCTGCTGGGCAAAGGTCAGCATCCTTTCCGCGTCATTATAACGACCTGGGTCATCCGCCCATGCGCGCCAGTAGCTGTCCACTGCCCGAGCAAACTCATGAGCCCATTGGGCGTCAAATGCTGAATTGCCGCTCAAATGCGCCAGATAACGATAGTCAGGTTTGCTGACAGGCCTGAGCATAACGCCCACAGCATTGTCCAGCACACGTGTAACCGCACCGGATGCCCAGCCATCATTACGGACAAGATCTCGAACTCGGCTGACAATACGGTTGCGATATGGGCTGCGTTCCGTATCCGCAGAAAATAAGGGCGGCATCCACCCCTGCATGCGCTGACCATAAATATCCGCCGCGTCATAGGCCTGGCCGGGCCAGCCTGTGAGGGCACGGGGCTCGCGCCGCTCCTGAAGCGGAGACGCTGTTGGAGGCATGGAACCACCCAACATACGAACCAATGACTGTCGAACCCCCATCAGAACACAGGTCTTAAGGCTCTGCGGCGCGTGCCCGCCATACCCAGCTGACGCTGTAAAGTACGGATCATGGCGGACAGGTCCCCCACATTTGCCTGACGATAGGTAACAGCTTTATTGCCATCGCCCTGAGCGTATGAAACTGACGCTACACTTTGCCCGGACTGGAGAGCGATAAGTGCCATTTGGCAACTTGTCAGAGCTGCCTGCAACTGAGGCCGTGTCAGGCCAGCCAGAAGGCTGCTGGAAGGGTCAAAATGCGCTTGCGGCAGACCAAAGCCTGATGGTCCATAAATGCTCATCTGATGTCCTCATGGAAGCCGCGAGACAAGCCGGGCAATCCGTGTTTGTTGAGCAGGAACAGAAACGCCCTGACTGCCCTCTTGAGTTTCTGTTTTTGCAGTTTCACGCAGTGGGTCCATCTCTTCCTCAAGAGGTTCTGGAGGAGGAGGATGCACAGTCGTTTCTGCTTCTATTTTGCTGGCCAACTTGTTCAGGGAAAGCCCCATGTAAAGCAGCCCACATAATGCGGCGTAGCTATAGACAGCGAGGTCAAGTGCTTCATTCCGCCGTCCGGGCAATGCTTCCCATACCCTGACAATCGTACCCTTGATGCTACGCCTGACTGAGCGCTCAGCCAGGAGTTGAGCGAAGTAGTTGACATCCCGATCTTGCGGGAAGTGCATATAGCCAGGTGCAGGCTGATCAGGTTCTGGAGGAGGCAGGTGCAGGCGGCTACGGATAACGTCCTTGGCCGCATTGACCCCGATAATAATCGGCCTGAAACTGGCCTTGTTGCGTACGCTGGGCTTTTTGGTAGGCCAGACAGGAGAACGGGCACCTCCCCTGGCCGATTCACCTTTGATCGCCCATATCCGTCGGCCTAGCCGTGCGCGACAGAACTCATAAACCCGCTGGGTATGGTGCCCGCCTGAATCAATGCAGGCTGCCCTGATAGTATAGGGGCGACCATCCGCTCGGTACCATATCCGCTTGAGAACAGCGTCCACCCTATCCCATGTCGCGGGCAGGTCAGGATCTCCATCAATAATGATGAGAGCTATGGACCAGCGTTCTTCATTACGGCCCCATCCCACAATCTCGATTTCAATTCGGTCATCCTGTGTGTCGGCCCCGGCAGTGAGAAGAACAACACCATAGGGAACCTCGCCCTCCCATATCTCGACCCGGGCCGCCAGCGAGAGCTCATTGAGAGCTCCATCACCCTTGTCTTCAAATGGTAGACCCAGCGTGGTGTTGATGAACGTCTGGCGCCGTAGTGGATCCCTATGGACCTCAAGCCATTCTTCAACCAGCTTTGCCCATGTAGCATTCGGTGAAAGAGAATAGCCTGACCAGATATGGAACGAGGCATGGCCATTAAAGGGCTTGCTGGCAATCCACTGCCCTTTGGCAACCATGTCTGCCTTGTCGGCTTCAGTGATAATGCAGCCATTGTGCCGGCAAACATAATACGCTGTTTGCGGCAACGGCTTGCCGTTTTCATCCTTGTCCCACTTGATGCCAAAGGCTGTCTCCTTCTCCCCCCATTCGAGAACCTGAAGTTCACCACATTGGGGGCAAGGTACGTAGAATTTTCGGCAATCTCCCTCATCATACAGTTTTTCAATGCGGCTCAGGCCCGCAACTGTTGGTGTTGAGCCCGCGATAATCTTGCGGTTCCAGAAAGTCTCCGACCGTTTGGAGCCGAGAGATATCTGGTCACCTTCAGCACCAGCCCCGCCTACAGGATAGCCGTCCACCTCATCGAAAATCACAACCCGTACTGTGATGCGTCGAAAGCCGCCAGGACTATTGGCTCCGACCAACTTCAGGGATGCACCATTGCGCATCGTCTTACTGAGGAGGGTATTATCGCCACTCTTGGCCTTTGGGTCCGGCGCTATGGCAGCGAGAACAGGTGTGTCACGCAGCATGGGAGCGATTTCGGTCTTGCTGTAATCCTCCGCATCGCTCTCACGTGGCTGCACAACCAGAACGGGTGAGGGATCTCGCTCAAGATAATAACCAATCGCGTGATCGATAATCTTGGTGTAGCCCACGCGAGCAGACTTCATGACCGAGACCTTCTCGACCACTGGATCAGTAATCGCGTCCATGATGCCTGGCTGATAGGCATAGGCCTCAAACCGGCCTGTCTGCGCGCTCGTCTCCTTGGAAAGGACTGCGTATTCTGCCGCCCATATGGAAAGCGTTATCTTTGGCGGAGGCTTAAGGTTTTCCTGCCTTGCCTGTGCAAGTCTGGAAAGAAAGAACTCAAGGCCGCTCGGATAGGCTGTTTGTGCCGTCTGGTCCATCCAGTGTTAGGGCTTCCAGAACACGGTTAATAAGAGTTTCCAGCCGTTCTCGGACTTCTGCTGGCGTTTTGCACCGAGCCAGTGCCGGTGCATGCTCTGCTGGGATAGCCAGCAGACTGGTGCGGACCCGGGCATATTCTGCACCCACGGCACGAGCGATGAGTTCGACCTCAACAACCCTGCCAGCCTTCTGGTCATATTCGAGCTTTGCCGTCTGGGCCTTGTAGACCTCACGGACACGCGTCGCCTCAGCTCGCGACATCATACCAGCGGAGAGAAAGGACACCGTATCCGGCTGGCAGGTGGTTGCATCATCCCCTGCAACCGGTTGCACCTCAGGTTGCGGGTCAGGTTGCACCTCCATCCTGAGACGCAACCACTCATCAAACGAAGCAGTATTGACTTGCCCGTTCTGAGAAATAATCTTGCCAGTATCGATGGCTTTTTTAATTGCGGGTCGTGAAACGCCAGCGCGACGGGCGGCTTCGCTCTGGCTAATTGTCGTCACGTTCTCACCTGCACCTGCAACCTGATTTTTCGGCTCTAGCTAGGAATCGATCGGGCGCGAACATTCCCCGCGTGCGTTTTCCCACAGGAAGGACCCAAAAAGCCCCCCC
Organism: Acetobacter lovaniensis; assembly: GCF_014207635.1. Lineage (GTDB taxonomy): Bacteria > Pseudomonadota > Alphaproteobacteria > Acetobacterales > Acetobacteraceae > Acetobacter > Acetobacter lovaniensis. The sequence continues at coordinate 149,423 of NZ_JACHIE010000005.1, read as the reverse complement.
CCCTGCGTCAGCGATTCCTACCGCCCGAGCCCTTTAGTTATCGCTCCTCGTACCGCAGCTTCAATCGCTCCCGGGGCATACTTATCAACTGCTTGCTGCACCACTTGCTCTGGGTCAAACCGCTTTCGATAGGATGGTGGCCTCGGAAGAAACCAAAGCACTGGCTCTACATGGCCCTTCCCTACGAGCTTGAAGATACCACGAGGTCTCCCGTTCCCTTTTTCACGAGCAACAAAAAACTCAGACGCCTGCCCTCTTGCATTTTTTTTCTGCTTAGCTAAACGGCGCCGAGTTTTTTCTGAGAGATTTTTACTCTCATTACTCATCACGCCAAGCCGACTGAGCACTTGTGTAAGAAATCCGCGATTTAAGTTGCCATTAGCATCCAGCGCTATCGGAGATGCAGGAACCACATATTGTCCACCAGATATAGAAGCGAGTGCCTTCTCGAACTTCTTCATTGGTCGTGGACCACCAAAAATCTGTGGAGCTAGGTATTTTCCGGCGGGTGTTCCCTTCGGAGCTTTATCACGAGAAAGAATAACACCAGTCAGATCTGAAGCTTTAGCTGGCTTGAAGTAAAACCCTTTAAGGGTGAAGGGCGTTGGTCGATCAAATACGTCCTTCATATTAGACTGAAGGTCGCTAATACACCGTTTGCCTGTAGCATTAATAGCAAACGCCATAGCATCTTTAATGCCACGAGCGGAAAGATCTGAAAGCTGTTTCTGTACAGCCTTCACATCGACCTTGATGCGAAAGTCAACCACAGGCCTTGTTCGCCCGTTCCATACAGTCAGCCGCCCGCTCTTTGGCCCAAACACGAATGCCCGGACGCCAGTCATTCTGGCTCATGTAAGCATAGTGCTGGGCCGCCCGGATCCATACAGAATGGTCCGACGCCTGCTTGCTTCCATGGAACGGGTGATTGCGCTTCGGGCGTCTGTTGGAATGACTGTTGCCTTGGTGCTTCATTTCTTCCTCTCAACAGACCGACCGGCCTTGATCATCAGTTCATGCAAACGACGAATTTCCACGTAACAGTCCCGCAGAAGCCGATCTTTGCGCCCCAACTCCCGCCTAAGCCTGAAGTTGTCCCGACGGCCTGAAAGCACGTCCGTGAGCCAGCACCTCATGGGTGCTGCCAATGCGCGAAGAATGGTGACTGGAGCGCATACGCAATAGCGAACAAAGCGGCCACACCACATAAAGTGATAAATCGCCACGCAGGAAGTTTTATGGCCATTTTCTGTACACACTCCGCAATTTGGAATATACTTTCCAAAGTCTTCCTCTGCTTGCATCAGGGGTTGATCCAGAAGGTCGCTAACGCTCCACACGTTAGCGACCTTCGTTTATTTTCAGCACTAATCGGCCATTATGCCTTGGCCAGATCCAGCGGCACCATGTTCCATGCCTGGTCCGGCGTTTCCCGCGTGTGCAGCCTGAGGTAGGTCTTGGTGCAGTCGGAGCGGATGCTATTGGCAATCGCTTCCATGGCCTCTTTCCACTCAGGATCAGGCACATCAAGCCTGCGCAGACCAAGGATTTTGCTGGTCTGCATCTTCCCTTCCTTGCCCACGTCAAACGCATCCATGACGACAACCCGGAGACTGGCATTTGCCCCCTCGGTCCAGCGTTCAAAGAGTTGGTCCAGCAGCGTCTTGGCCACATGGATTTCCGGGCCGAACGTAATGCTCTCGCCCATGGCAACAGTCACACGCAGGCGACCGTCATAGGTGCTGAGCGAAATGTTGCCCTTCTGGCCGCCCATGCGGACCCCATACTTTTCATGCAGGAGGGATTGCAGGGCAGCTACATCAGCAAACCCGGCGCGCTTGAAGGCGGCAAGCCGCTCCGCAAGCTGCGCCGCCGCTTCATGCACACGGCGCACAAGCTCATCTTCCAGAAGGTGTTCGGGTTTGACGGCCTTAAGCGGCACCAGTCGCCCCTTGGCGTCCTTCATGTAGCCTTCAGGCACGGTATCGGAAGCAGTCGTCATGGTGATCAATCCAAATAGTTTGCGGAGCCATCCCCTTCTCGGACGTGGCTGTATCTTGTCGTCGTGGCGAGCGATGCGTGCCCCAGCGTGGCCTGCACCACATGCACCGGGGCATTGTTGTCGAGCGCGTGCGATGCATGGGCGTGCCGGAGCCAGTGGGCCGAAACAGCCCCAGATAATCCGGCACGCCGCGCCGCCCGCTTGACGATGCGGTGGGCCGCATCATGCGAAAGCGGGCGGCCATCGTGGCCGGGGACAACGGGCGCATCCGGCCCGCTATCAACCCGCAGCGCCACGAGCTGCTTGTAAAGCTTTGCAGGGACCTGAACGGCCCGTGTCTTGTTGCCCTTGCCGAACACAGAGGCCACGCCACCCTGCTGGCGGCGCGTAACATCCCGCCAACGCAGCGCGCAGGCCTCTGAGATGCGGAGCCCCATGCGATAGAGCACATCCAGCAGCGCCCGTTTGCGCGGTTCCATCTCGGCCTCGATCATGGCCAGAACCTGCTCGCGGGTGAGAATGCGCTCATTCAACGTGTCGCGCCCGCGCTCCAGCCGGAACGCCGCCCCGGCATTGTGCGTGAGAACGCCTGTCCCCGCCGCGTAAGCCAGCAGGGATTTTGCGGCGGACAGCTTGCGCCGCCGTGTGGCATCGGACGCATCGCCCATGCTGTCGTACCATGCTTGCAGGTCCGCCAGAACAATCTCGGCCAGTGGCTTACCCGCATGCGCCAGCAGCTCGCGGGCATCACGCTCATAAGCCCGCCGGGTGTTCTCCCCACGGTTGTGGAGCCACGTTCTCAGCACGAGATTATCAGCAGAAACTGAGGCCGCTTTTGCAGCCCCCGGCGCGGGCGATCTTGCACGATCTCCGCTAACCATATGATTTTCCTACATTAGTGGTCTATTTCGCCCCCTCAAAATCCGCGTGATAACTGCACTTATCTTGCGGGTTTATAGGGGTGTCTGCGGGTTATCTTGCGGGTGCCGTAGTGGCAGATGCCAGATAACTCCGGGTTATCATCGCGGTTTATTCGGACGGAACACCGCCGATTTTCCGACCACAACTCCCCCATCGGGGAGCGCGCCAAGTGGACCGAAGTGCACCGGCGGGCAACTGTTCACTCGCCTGGCATTCCATCTCACGCCGTGCAGCAGATTCCACACGCAGCAAAATGCCTTCTCCAACGCCAAGCGCCCCGTCAGCCATAGGCCGCAGGTCCACAACGCGGCAGCGGAGTAAATCAGCTGCCCGCACGATTGTGTTGCGTAAAAGAAGAGGTGTCTCGCTCAGATCAATATCGGAGCGATGCCGTGCCGTACGCGGAGGATACATCTTTGCTACAAGGCAAAGCGCACCATCCAACGCCAGTATCAGAACAGGTTTATTCCCGCGCAGTGCAATCTGGCCACGGCAGAAATCCTGCCCTTTGCCCATGCAACCGCCATTTAAGGATATAGCTACAAAAAAACCGTGAACCCTAATGGGCACACGGCTCCGAAGATTTTAAAAAGATAATGCTATAAGTGGTGGCACGTCAATATTTTTAGCACAAGCGCATATCACGACAACCGTAAAAGGCTCGCGACTGAGATATCCTCGTCTACATCAGGCCAATGAATCCCCTTGCCACGCCCGATAAAACGCCAGTGAGAGCGCTGCTCAGGGGAAGCATCACGCAGACGCGGGAACCACTCGAGGGGCACAGAAAGCTCACGACCATCCGCCATCACGATGTGGAGAAGGTCAGCATCCATCCGGACATCAGTTGCTGTCGGGTCAAATCTAGCTGCCAAAATGGGCATCCCATGCCTCCCTGAACGTGTTTCGATGTTCTATGACCATCATACGCAACTTGGTTAGCTCATGCGACCTGAATCCATCATTCATGGCCAGCATAACTGGGTCCAGCCAGTATTTGGCCACGTTCTCACCTGCTTCAACATGAATGTGCGGCGGTTCGTTGCCTTCCATACTGTAGAAAAAGAACCTGTAGCCGCCAACCCGAAGAACTGTAGGCATTTAGTCCTTCCCATCGTCAGATTTCGCAGCTTCCAGCCCAAGCTGGATCAGGCGACGGATCGCTTCGGCTCGCGAAGGAGCGCGGGTCTCAAAGCGATAGTTATCCAATGCTTCGACTAATGACTTCGGCATCGGGGTTATGATGCGCTCTGAATTTGGCTCTTCCATAACACCAGTATGAAAAAATATGCCGGTTACGTCAACAGCATATATTACATTGACATAACCGGCATACCTTTCATATATATTGTAAGCAGCCGGACAGAAGCTACAACCTTCCTGCCCGGCCTAACCTCATGCAAGGGAATGAACCCCATGCCTATGGCTGATGCCTTATCTACCACACCACGCCGATCGTTGCTTGCCGGAATCATAGCTGTGCCATTTCTGGCTACGACGGCTCATGCAGAAGCATACCTACATGCCGATGCGGCCTTACTGACTGCGTTCGGTCAATTTCAGGACTGTCGCAAGCGAATAGATGCGCATTGTATGGCAACAAACCATGTCTTCGGGACGCCAGAGGGACAGTTGCATGAGGACAAACTCAATACGCTGGTCATTGAACAGGATGAGCTTGTCGCTGCTATGGCCGTCCTACCCGCTACAACGCAGGATGGCCAGCGTGCCAAAGCCGTTGCGGCCCTAACAATGTTGCGCGACCAAATTGCTCCGGGTGAGGAGGAACTGGGAGACAGTATGACATGGCTGGAAGTCTCGTTACTGACGGACCTTACTCGGTAAATAAGCGCTATGTATCAACAGTGCAAAAAATTGGCCTATTTAGGATATTGAAATGTCAAAACCTGAAATATTTTCATATAAAGGTTCATCTTTTGTTGTTTACAACAATGCAGAAACAGCCTGTTTTAAAATAGGAGATATTCTTTACTCCCTGCAAGAATCTGCACAGACAGATTTAGCAGGAAGATTAGAAGATGGTGACTTCACGTATTTTCATTTCAAAGGTGGAAATGCTCCTGATGATCATGAAGGGGTTAATGAAAAGGGCTTATTAAGACTGATTTTAACAAGCCCTAACAAAGATGATGCAGAACATTTCTACAATTGGGTGAAGAATTATATTCTACCTTACACTCTCAAGCTTATTAGAAAAAAATCTGACATCGATAAGGCTGAATGTAAGGTTATCATTCACCCAAAGCTGATGGAACAGCAGACCACTCCATAAACAGGTTATCTGGCATTCTGCTGTAAGCCTCTGCCAACTGCTCCAATAGTAGATCAACCATACCAGCCAAACGGCGTTTATCATGCCGTTTGGCTTCTTTTTGTGGTGCATTATCTTTATTCGGAACCGTAATAGCTAAGGCCATTTCATTTAGCGAGAGGCATTCTATCATTATTTTGATCAGAATGTTTTCGCTGATTTTACCAAGACATTTTTCAACGTACCGGCACCGATCTACCGCCGCGATGCGGGAGAGAATAGCATATTCAGCATCTGGCTTACCGCATTGTCTGGATGTTTCCGGGTCTTTCCCGCCCAAAATGCCAGTTTCATAGTCCCGTGCCCAACCCTCTGCGGCGTGTAGCTGGGCATCAGAAATGCTTCCCACCTTATGCAGTGCATATACGGCACCAACACGCATACTATAGTGCGGTTTAGATATCTGGCTCAGCTTAACCGCTACCTCTGTAACGTCGCACTTTTCTAGGCGTTCTGGTGTGGCTGGTATCTCTTGCATGTTGTGCCCCCGCTCTTTTGCGCATATCTTCTTTTTGCATCGCGGGGGCGATTGTTTTCGTGTGCAGACAAGCGGCGTTGCAGAGTGGTGATTTCCAGTTCAGCCTCTGCACGCCGTTTTTGTTCCTGGGCCAGCGTTGCCCGCAACTCATCAAAATCAGTTATCCGGTTGGGCTTCCCTTCAGCCCGCAACCTCAGGTTTCGCAGGAGTCTGCTCAGGCTCATGCCGCTACCGCCTCCGTTCTGCTGAAAAACTGCTGATAAGCTGCCCTGTCATACGGCACGTCCGGCAGGCCATGCTCTTGCGCCAGATCTGGCCACTGGCGGGTAACAGCGCCAAAGTCACGGCAGTCAGCAAAGGCTTTTTGCCAGACCTGCGTGGCTCGGCTCCATGCGTCCTCAAACCGGTGCATATCCTCGGTTTTGTGTGCTTCTGCTGGCTGGCCTATGGGCATGGCATCCATAACCTGCTGCGCTTCAATGCCGCGCAACACTGCCGCCTCAAACACCTTCAGCCTGCGTGGTGGTTCTGTGCTAGGCATAACGCTCTGATGCTTCTGAATGGCGGAGATTATGGTTGCCTCCGTAGCTCCCATCCCGATCCATTTGCGAGCAAACGATACGGCAAAACCAATCTGGTCACTCATGCCGGATACCGAGACCATCCGGGCCGCCACCCGGCGCACCAGAGCGTCATCCAGTTCGATTTTGGTTTTTTCGATTTCACCAGAAATAGAACTAGAAGAAATATATTTATCTCTCTCTAATTCTAGATCTATGGAAACCGAAGAAACCGAATTTTCCATAACCGAAAACCCATTGGGTTTTTTGTTTGGGTTTTGGGTTTCGGTTTTCCCACCCGCAACGGTTGCTACCAAAGGCATATGCCGTTGGGCCTGCTGCTGTTCCATTTCCCGCGCACGGCGTGCCCGGGCCTGCTCTGGACTTTCGCCTTTGCGGGTACGTCCACCCTTTTTGCCATTCTCGCGGGCCGTCAACATTTTACGGCTCATGCCTTCGGGCACATCCCCATTTTCCTGCCACTGCTCCCACTGAGCATCCGCCTGTGCCTTACGGGCTTCGCGCTCTTCCTTGCGCAGCAGTTTGGCGTACAAATGGGGGCTGAACAGCGCCCCCTCATCATCCCGCGCCATAAAGCCAGACTGGAGAATGGTGGGCAGCGTACGGGCCAGCACATCGCCTTCCAGCCATGCCTGTGTTGCCACCTGCCCGTCTTCCAGCACCAGTTGCCCGGCGCGGAACACGGTTGAGCGCAGTTCCTTCAGCGCATCGTGCAGGTTGGTTACAACCCCACGTAGTTCTGCTGGCATGGAGCGCAGCATTTTGAACGGGGTTACGGTTGAGGGGTCAAACTCAGCAAGAACAGGCCGCATCATCCAGCCTCCTTACCGGCAACAACGCTGGGGCGGCTTTGCTCCTGCACCTTGTGAACAAAGGCCAGTGCGCGCTCCAGCAACTGCTTGGCGTGCATCATTTTGGGGGCAATTTCCTGCGCCTCCTGCCGGTCCACAACGCCATCATCCAGAATGCGCATGGCCGTGGCCATTATGTCGCCCGAGGCAATGGCGTATTCGCTCATGTCCTGCCCAAAGTCACCGGGGCCAACATGCAATGGAATGGCCGCATAACCCAACGCCTGCGCCATGGCATGCAACAAAAACGGGTGCTCCGCGCAGTGGTCCAGATCCAGCGCCACATCCAGTGGGATAACCGCATCCCGCGCGCGGTTGGAGTAATCGGAGAACTGCGTGCGCCCTACCCGGCCAATACAGGCTGCGGCATCTATGCCGCCCACATGGGCAATGGCCTGCTTGGTGGCGGTTTTTATGGCGGGAACACAAGCAGCGGAAAATGGCTGTTTCATGCCTTTTCTCCCGCTTTACCAGCCTCTGAGGCATGGCGACTGGCGGCCTTGACCGCTACCAGTTTCACTATGGCAGTCACCACAAACACCATGGAGAAAACCACCAGTCTGGTAATTAGCCGCATCCAGAATGACGCCGAACCACATGTTTGTGGCGATGAGAGAGGCTCGTATGGGCCACAGGCCTCCTCCAGAGTACTAAGACCCTGTTCCAGGCAGTATCGCGGCCAGTCCTGCATAGGGTCAGCCGGACTGGGGGCGATATGATCTGATAGGTGGTTATCTCCCGGCTTCATGCTGCCACTCCCTGCATAGGCGCAACACGGGCCGGTGTATTGCCACACCGGCCCGTACGCCTCACCATGACGCCCGCAAAGTCAGTCATGGAGAACCAAAAATGTTGAATGAAGAACTGCAACGCCGGATGCTCCAGCATATGCTGGAAAACATGCCAGACGGTGCATGGATGGGAGAGTTTGAAGAACTTGATCCCCAAACTCTCATTTCCAACCTTAACTATCTTGACGATCTGGGCCTCTGCACTAGCGGCGTTGCGCATGACCAGTCGGGCGATGAGCTTGTTTATCCATCCCGAATCACGGCCAAGGGTGCAGATTTCATCAGTCAGGACGGCGGCCTTAGCGCCAAACTGAACACTGTCACTATCCGATTGGATGAAAGCACTATCAAGCAGTTGCTTGCCGCCAAAATTGACCAGGCCACCATTAGCGAAACAGAAAAGAAAACCCTCAAAGATCATCTGATGGCCCTTTCTGGAAAGGGCCTCGAAGCCTTAACAGCGGACTTGGTGGGCAAAGCTGTTGATCAGTTTCCGGGCGCCATTCATCTACTGAAAACAACATTTCACCTCTAATGGACCCCAAGAAGGAAAAGTGTGCGTAAACGCCCGGTTGGCCAGCCATATGCACCCAAAAGCCATTGAGGTAATTCCGGGCAAAAGCCCCAGACACACGCAAGATGCTTTTACCTTCGGGCGTCCAATCCAGAAGAACAGTCAAAGCGGCAAAGAAGAGGCGAGATTGTCTGGAATTTTCTTCTTTTTGGGGACCATTAGGCGCGAGCATCTCAGCTTCTGCCGCCCGCTGGGCAAAGGGCACTCCGAGATCAACAAACCCTTTTTCGCCGCATTGCCCATGTAGCACTTCAACTCTGCTGGTGGCAGCATTGCCACTGCCACCAGCCTCATCCATGGTTGAGTCGTCCAAACCAACAACCGAGGATGAACCTTTATGTCTCTCAAAAATCCGGAAGACCGCCTTACGCGTGAAGGGCTTATTGTCCGCCTTTACAATGCCTACTGCGGTCCTGTGGAAACCAAGGACCAGGCGCTTGATCTGATCTCTGAAATTGCCAAGGCGGTTGATGGCAACCGTGAGCCACCCAAAAAGAAATCGCCCAATTTGTCGGCTGACAAAGGTAAGAAGATTGCTGCGAAAATTGCGGGCTGAACAGATTAGTCTTTTTCGCGGTATCTCCCGCAGGCGGTCTGCAAATGCATTAACCAGAGAAGCTTCAGCGTCCCAACTCTCGTCATCTGGGCATTCTGCAGCCGCTTGCGCATAAGCAAGGGCAACCTGCGATACCTCAAGATCATACTGCTTTTTACGTAGCCAAAGACCTGCAAGACCAATCATGCAGGAAGAAGCGCTGACCAACAGCGCCAGGCGAACCAAGTTGGGATGACAGATTCCATGCAATTGACCGGCTTCGGAAAGGTGCTGAGCCAATGCTTGCGGCTTTGAGGGATGGCCGTCTCCGCTATGAGCCGGCAAAGAAGTAAGCCCAAATTCAAGCCCGACAATACGGGCCGATTGGCGGTTATCTACCGGCTTCATGCTGCCACTCCCTGCATAGGCGCAACACGGGCCGGTGTATTGCCACACCGGCCCGTACGCCTCACGATGGGGTTGCTAGACCGAAACATCGTGAGAACTGAAATATGAAAATTGAAATTGGTAAGCCTTCCCTGCCCCCAGTATCCATTACGGAAATCAAGCAGGATTTCCTTATGCGCTACGCGGGTACGAAGGGTGAAAGTGAACGACGGATCACAGTTAACGGCCTCAATGGAGAGCAGCTTCCCAATGGGGAAATCCGGATTCTTACGATCAAAGCTTTTTGCCATGAACGGAATAGCCCGCGCTCTTTCAAAGCATCCAGTGTCAAAGAACTGATCGTTCCTGAGACCGGCGAAGTGGTCACCGACATTCTGAAATGGTTTAGAGAGCAAGAGCAGTGACAAAACGTCAGCCTCTTTGATGCCCATCGACCTATCAGTCCGAACCACATTCGGCTGACAGAGATTACCACGGGCAGCATGATTGATCACATGAGAGACCGTCATGCTGCCACTCCATTGTTTTTCCCCGCCTCAAACAGCCAGTCGGCAGGTTTAACCTGGCCGCCGGACAACTCCTCAACCTTGAGGACAATGCGAAGAGGGACACTGCGCCGACCACTTGCGTATCCGTGCAAGGTCGTGACGGAGCATCCCAATTCCTTCGCCATCGAAGAAAGGGTAATTTTTTCGCCCCTGAGATACGCTCGTATATCCATGTCGGATTTTTTCGCACTGTGCGAAAATTTAATCAAGCATAATTTCGCAAAATGGGTCTGAATAAGTTTTGCGCAATGCGCGAAAATAGAACCATGGCTGGCACTCAATTCACCTTGCATATTCATCTTCGCGCATGGCGTAAGCATCGCGGGTTGACACTAGAACAAACTGCGAACATGATCGGATCAAAGCCCAATACTATTTCGGGCTGGGAGACGGGTGGCCGCAAGGTGGATTTAGACGATCTTAAAAAATTGGCTGATGCCTACGGCGTAGACCCTGCTGCACTCTTATTCGCACCTCCCGGTGGCCCAAAATTTGAAGCCATGAAGGAAGCCAGCAATCTAATCGAAGATATGTCCCCAGAACATGCCAAAGCTTGGCTTGAGTTGGGAAAAGCTATTGTTTCCAAAAAACCGGCCACCTAATTATTTCGCATAGCGCGAAAAAATGTTTGACAGGATATTTCGCATAGTGCGAATAATCCTCCATCACAACCCGTGATGGAGAAACCCGATGCTCGCAACAGCACAAAAAAGTGGCCATGCCCGTGCAGATCAGCCTGCGCGTGCTACACTTTGCGCAGCACCCGTACAGACAACAGCAGCAGGCTTGCAGCATGACGCAGCAGAACGCGGACCAACAACAAATCGAGGTCGGAGCGATTGCCTCAGACGATCTTCGCCTGTGGCTAGCTCGCGAAGCACAGAGACAGGCCGAAAAACGTATAGCCAGTCAGGTCGATATCTGGGGCAAGTTCGTAACACGCGCCACATCCTGCATTGGGTGGGCGGTCACGCTCACTTCGGCATTTGCTGCCATCTCAACCCAATATCAGTATCGCTTTCTGGCTCTACCGGCCATGCTCGCGGCAATGTCCGCAATCTGCGCCTGTATAATCCTCTGGCCACGTCGATGGAACATTCCGGGCGATACGCCGCTCTATGTCATGGACATGATGGAAAATCCAAAGGATCCAATAACCACAGAACTGGAAGCCACAGAGGCACTGGCAATCAGGGTAGAAGACGGCATAACAGCCAACAGCCTTACACTTACGTATTATGGCCGCGCTCTGTTTGCCGCCTTCTCCCTCCTTATTGCGTCAATTCTTTTGGCCGCAATTTGGGTGGTTCTGATTACGATCTAGGTAGTGGCTTATACGAGCCTTGCTCTGATGGGCTTGGCGGCGGACGTGGCCGCGGTGGCGCCGGTGCTTTTGCCAAAGTTTTCCTCCTCGATTCTGTTGGCATATCGAGAATGGAAAAAGCGGGAGAGTACGGCAACCGTCTCTCCCGCACCTCAGACACACTGGCGGTGCGGCCATGACCAGCACCGCCCCCACACAGCCCCTGCGCCTGTCCTACGAGGACAACGAGCGCGTAAGGCGTATCTGTATCCGCGTTGCCAACCATTCCCGCGGTGGGCAGGACCGGAATATCCGCAATCGCATTTTTGACGTAACGGGAACCCTGTTGCGGGAGTGCCATCTGCGCGCCCGCCCGCTCAATCTGGACGCCATGGAGCGCGCCAGCATTGAGCAGGTTCTGTCTGACCTCTCCCTACTCCGTAAAAACCTGAACGTAGGCACCGGCTACTTCCCGCCGACCATCCGCCTGCGCTTCCAGCAGCATAATCAGGAGGCAGCATGACCTGCCCTTTAAGCGCGCAGGTTGTGGCTACGCGCCAGCGCAAAGCCGCGACCCAACGCAAGATCGGCCTGTTTCAGGCCATGGCCGATACCCTATTCATCCGTGCGGATGAGCAGGAGCGGTGGCGGGAGGCCTGCGAAGCCAGCAACAACCCCGATGGCGCAGGCACATGGCAGCGCCTGGCCAACCATACCCGGAACGAGGCGCACGAATACGTCCGCCGCATCGACCTTCTGCAAGAGAACCTGCGATGAACAGCCAGAACTTTAACACCCACCGGGCCAAGCTGGAGCAGCTGGTCCACACCCACGCCCCCAGCGACCACGTTGCCAGCGCCATGCTGCAACACATCAAGCATATGGCCGCAGCCATGCAGGCGGAGGAAGCCGAGGCCACAACCCGCCTCCACCACGCCCACACTGCGCACCGCACCCCGGCCGCGCGGATCCGCCAGTTCATTCTGGGTGAAGCGAGGGTCGCATAATGAGCAGAAAAAAACGCGCCTTGGCAGAACTGGAACAGGTATATGCCAAAATACGCAGCGATATTGATAATGCCGGGCCTGACGCTGATTTTTCATTTGTCAGTAGCCTGATTATTTCTGAAGAACGTAGCGAGCAAGTTGAAAACAAAATGGCTGTCTTTGGATGCATGGAATTTATCATTCCATGCGCTGCTGCAGCCTTTGCTGAGACTATGCGCAGCTATCAGGCAGGAAGAACCCCGGTACAGATAGCAAAGCTGGTCAATACCTACATGAATGCAGGGCAAGACCCACAGCAAAAGCCATGGGAGCAAACACCGTGCTCAACCATGAAGCATTAAACCATGCGCCAGCCCGCTCAGCACCCCGCGTTTCTACTCCTCGTTTTGGGCACAATCAGCTTTTGCGCCAGCCTGCTTGTCCTGCTGTCAGCCTGATGGCGGACGATCAGATTGATCTGGAGGATCTGCTTGGTACCAAGCGGGCCACAATGCCCAGGCAGGAACCAGAGCGCATCCGGTGGGACAAAACTCTGGGCAAGCGCATCCGCCGCCGCCGTACGCAACTTGGCCTGAGCATGGAGCGCGTGGCCGAGGCCGTAGGCTGCACCTACCAGCAGGTCCAGAAATACGAGCTGGGCCGCAACGCAATCAAAGCCGCACTGGTGCCAGTGCTGGCAGAAACACTGGCCGTGCCAGTCACATGGTTTTTCGAAAGTTCAGAGGCATGAGCAAAAAAGCGATCATGGAGCGCCTCAAAAAGCTGATGGCGCTGTCCAGATCCTCCAACGTGCATGAAGCTGCCGCCGCTATGGAGCGCGCCACGCAGCTCAAGCAGGAACAACTGGCGATTGAAGGGAGAGTAGCATGAACGCCACCCACATAGATCCGATGCTCACACGTCAGGAAGTGCAGAACATGCTCCGCATCTCATGCACCACTCTTTATCGCTGGATGGACGAAGGCATGTTTCCTTCCCCTGTGAAGTACACCAGCCGCTGCGTCCGCTGGAGGCAGAGTGATGTCCAGAACTGGCTCAACCAGAATGGACAGGTGGCAGCATGACCCAGAAACCCACCGGCGTGTTCGTGCAGTTCCCGCTGACTGAAGCCCAAGTCTCCGCATGCAGTGATGCGCGCGCGAAAGCGTGGATTGAGCAGGGCAAGCCCACAACGACATCTACGTTTGAGGCTGCGTTGCTTGCTATTGGTACGTCTGTTCATGGTGAGAAGTTAGAGGTTTGCGCAACCATCGAGCGCGAGAATGAAAGATACGTTCCGGAAGTCATTTCTTTTCGCCCAGATATTGTGCTCGTTGGAGAAAAAACTCGCCTCGTCCGCCAATCCGAAGCCAAGGCCCAGATAGCCGCGCGTGATGCTGAAATTATGCGGTTGCGGGAGGCGCTGGACGCTCTTGAAAATTCCAACAATAACTTATGCTTTATGCGTAGCAAGGACACATACCAGAGCATGCTACGTGACGGATGCAAAGACTTGCTTGAGGCCTTGGATAGAGCACGATTAGGTGCCCGTGAAGCCCTGAAGGGCGGTGCAGCATGAGCGCGACCCGTACCCGCAAGGCATGGCGCGTCACAGTGCGCGGCCATGACTTTGAAAGCACCGTCTATGCTCCAAGCGCCGGGAAGGCCCGGTATGAGGTCTTTTTAGACGTTTCGGACGTGAACGGCGGACTATCGTTCCCTGACATTAGGGTGCTGAGACACCGGGGAATGGACAGGAGCATGCCAGAGCTTCCGCCAGAGGCCGCTGGCGTCTCTAAAATGGCGCTGGAAAAGCTTCTGCATGCGTGCGGGGCAACCCGTGAGCAGCCCGAAAAGTGTGGCAGCCGGGATCATTTCTATTGCTCGAACAACGATACCGGCATGGCGGAGCTTGTAACCGCCGGGCTGATGCGCCCGAAGGGAAGCGGATGGGCAAAGGGCGAGTGCTATTTTCAGGCCACACAGCTTGGACAGATAGCGGCACGCGCCCTTTGCCCGCTTTACCGAGGTGATGACTTCGCGTGGCCAGAGGTGGCGGCATGAGCGAGGAACTGAAAAGCTGCCCATTTTGTGGGGACACTCGCGGCCTAAAGGTTTTTGGAGCGAATACAGACGATACATTGGTGCTTTCGTCTTACGTGTCATGTGAAAACTGTTATTCGGAAGGCCCAATAAAAAGAACCAGATCAGAAGCCATCACCGCATGGAACACCCGCGCAGGAGAGAAGGCGTGATCCCATTAAACATCGTTGGTTCTGATGTGGTTTTACGTGGCGGCCGTGACGGCGTGCGTGACTTGTTCGCGCGGCGCATAGACGGATGCCTTGTCACCCGCTGGGAGCCAACGCCTGATGAGCTGGCAATTCTCAACCGAGGCGGCAGCGTAGAGTTGTGGTGCGTTGGAACACGATCACATCCGCCAGTTGCGCTTCAGGTTGCCGAACATGAGGATGAACAATCGTGACCAATCCCACAAACTGGCCCAACCCCGAGCGGCCTGGTGTGCCTTTGTTTCCTGAGCGGGATGGGTGGCACTGGCTATCAAACCGTCCGGATGACACTCCTTTCCCTGCTGAGTGGTCGCATGAGGAATATTCAGACGGTCACACAGAATGGTTCTGGGACATGGGAGAAGAACAGGAAGACGCCCATGAAATGCGGACCCTTTATTATCATGGCCCGTGTCCATTCCCCAGCGCAGCAAATGAGACTGGCTGCGTCGCTCTCGACAACATCACAACCCTTACGGAGCAGGCGAGGAAGAATATCGCGGCCGCATCTGGCGCGCGAAAGATGGCAAAGGCAGTTTTCCCATTCCTGGCGGAGATCGACAGGCAAGTTATCGCCGCTCGCAATTCCATCCCCGTCCTCACCCCCGCACAAATAGCCGAGATGCTGGCGGGGGAGCGGGGGCGGTGTGCGAAAGCCATTGAGTTTTTCGAGGAAAATTACTTTGGGGCCAGTGATGGCAGTAATGCCCTGCAAGACGCTATCGGAATAATCCGCAGCCTAGGAGCCGCGCCATGAGGGCAACACACGAGCTGAAGGTTTCTCCAGTTTATTACGGCTCTTTGGTGGATCGAACAAAAACGGCTGAAGTCCGGCTTAATGACCGATGCTATCAGGTGGGTGATATTTGCGTCCTGCGTCCATATAACAAGTCTCTTGGTTTTCTGTCCGAAGGTATCGTGCGGGAGATTACGCATATTCTGTATCATCAAGAGTTTGAAGGACTTGCGCCTAACTATGTCATGCTGAGTTTTGGAGCCGCGCCATGAGGACGAGAGAGGAGCAGATTGAGAAAATAATTGAAGTAATGAAAGATTACACACTTCTGCACACTTATGGCGATGATGGGCATGGATACCCTCTTGTAGATGCACTAACACCAGATGGAAAAACTATCGATGTGGGGCAAGCTGAATGCGGAGAGTTAGCCGCTGAATTATATGATTCGGTCATTGCGCCCTACATCCTCGAAGCCGAACACCGTGCAGAACAGCGCGCGCGGGCGGAGATTGGGCGGGATAGTGAGCGGTTGGATTGGTTAGAGAGCGGATGCTGTGATGTGCGGTTCAGGTCTGAGCCAATAGCAGATACAGGCGATGCAGACGTTTATTGCGACATCATTCAGCACCATATGGCTAAACCTTATGAACGCACAATTGGTAGTGCTGAAACAATCCGATCCGCCATCGACGCAGCGCGGGAGGTGGGGTGATGCTTACAACGTCAGACCATCAAGCGTCAGCATCCGCAAAGCTCAAAGAGATAGTTGCAGATGACAAAATTCTCTGGGGCGTTGTAGCCAATGCTCGGCCGACGAGAAACAAGATGCGATGGGAGCAGGTCATGAGAGCCACAGGCAATGGCTCTACAGTATGCGCCCTTCTTTGTGTGCGTTTTGGCTTTGATCCTTACGAGGTGAAGAAATGACTGACCCAAGAATTGAGGCGGCTGTTGACGCCGTCATTAAGGCCCGTGGATGGAGGGATTGCCACTGGGGTGACGGAGCCATAGGCGGCTTCGATTACAGCACCGACAATAAAAAGCGTCACGTCATACGTGACCATGAAGCAGAAGCGCGTGAGGGGAAAACAGTCATCCTGTTTGAAACAGATGATTATGAGGAATATGAGCGCGAGTATCGCCGCGCCTGTATCCGGCGGGAAATATCAGCGGCCATCGAAGCAGCAGACGCGGCGGCTTGGAGGCCGATTGAGAGTGCGCCGAGGGATAGGACGTATGTTGATCTTTGGGTGATTAACTCAGATGGAGAGGGGCGTAGAATTACCGATGCTTATTATGGACCCATCCCACATACATGCGGAGAATACGGTCAGTATTGCGATAGCTGCCCAGACGAAGGAGATTTCTGGGTTGATGGAATATTTGGGCATCAGATTTACGGCGATATAACCCACTGGCAACCCCTACCTGCCCCGCCGAAAGATGAGGTGAAGGAATGAGCCGAGCAATTCCAACGCAATACGGATTCAAGTGGGGCGCGTGTGAAGTTTCGCGCCTTTATGACCATGGCGGCCACGTCACGATGGAACTGAAAACGGATGCCGCAAAGCTGAGTATTCGTGTCACGCCATCCGGACAGATCCGGGTTGAGCAGACGGCAGGACGCGGCTCGGCCGTAAAAATGGAAGGCATGCATGCCGAAACCATAACCATCCCAGAGGTGCGCAACGACCGGCCTATTGAAGTATGACCCCGATTAGTTAACGGGCTTTCGTTTGCCAGAAACTAATTCCTCAACTGGCACTTGTCCCTCTAAAATCAGATCATTCCACAACTGGGCAAGCTCGCGCCTTCTGGGCAGATGCAATGCCCGGTTGTAAGCGCCTGCTACCTTGTCTCTCGATACATGAGCCAGCATCAGCTCAATCACAGCATGGTCCTGCGGGTAACGCTCATTCATCGTGCTAGAAAACGTGGAGCGGAACCCATGAGGCACATGCCGCCCATGATATCCAGCCCTATTCAGTAAATATCCAAGTGCATTCTCACACATCACAGTCTTGGGGCGCCGTGTATTAGGAAAAAGGTGCGGCCAGCGTTCTGTGAATGGGCGTAACGCATTGACCACCGCAACAACGTGCGGTGTGAGCGGAACGATATGGTCCCTTCCCATTTTCATCCGCTCCTTTGGAATCACCCATACCGGATCTGATCCATCCAGTTCGTAAAACTCCTCCCATAATGCACCACGCACTTCTCCCGGCCTGACTGCCGTGAGATAGAGAAGCCTGAACGCAAGAAGTGTTACAGGGTGGGCAGCGCTACCCTCAACACGGCCGATCATTTCGCGCGCCTGCTCAAGATCAGTAATAGCGGGTTGGCGGCCACGCTGGACAGGGCGCAATGCAGCCTTAACCACAGATGCAGGGTCATTGTCAGCCCGACCTGTAGCGATGGCATGGACAAACACATCGCTCATCCGTTGGCGGACTCGGTGCGCAGTCTCAACCGCCCCCCTGTCCTCTATCTGCTTCAGGACATGCAGGACGACACGAGCAGTCATTTGCCCAGGGGGCAATGTACCGATCAAGGGGAATACATCCCGCTCAAGGCTATGGATCACATCATGGGCATGCCGAGGCCTCCATAGATCCTTGCGCTGCTCATACCATTCACGCGCAACACTCTCGAAACTATCTTCTTCACGAGCGGCTGACAGGACCGGAGCGAGCTTTCCAGCCTGCGCTGGATCAACGCCTTGGCGGATCATGTCCTTGGCATTATCACGCATGCCACGAGCCTCCCGCAGAGACACAGACGGGTAAGGGCCAAAGGTCAGGGTCTGTTCTTTGCCTCCCGACCTATAACGCATGCGCCAGAACTTCTTCCCCGTCGGCATGACATGAATGAACAGTCCCTCACTATCTGCCAAGCGATAGGCTTTGTCCTTGGGCTTTGCTGTTTTGACCCCAGTATCTGTCAGCATGCTTTCCGTTACCCACACACAGGAAAATTTTACCCACTCGTTACCCACAAAGCTGCGGGCTTATATGGAACGTAATGGGAACATATGGGAAAACAAAAACAGCAAAAAGCCCCAGAGATCAAGGCTTATGGCACTATATGGGAATTTATGGGAATCGGTTGTGGCGGAGAGAGAGGGATTCGAACCCTCGGTACGCTATTAACGTACACACGCTTTCCAAGCGTGCGCCTTAAGCCGCTCGGCCATCTCTCCAGCGCGAGGACGGTAATAGCAAGATTATCGGAACAGGCAAGAGGGAAAAGTCCTCTCTTGCCGTTTTTTCCTTAAACCCTGTTCGCCTGCCGTGCATTGCGCACAAATTGCGCAATCAAAGCAGGGTCCTTGACGCCCGGAGCACTCTCCACCCCTGACGATACATCCACATCGGGAGCGCCCGTAATTCGGATCGCTTCTGCCACGTTATTTACCCTGAGCCCTCCGGCGAGCATCCACGGGAATAAAGGCTTCCAGCCTGCCAGCATGGACCAGTCCAGCTTCTGGGCGTTTCCACCGGGACGGGTTGCCTCCTTGGGAGGACGCGGCTCTATGAGCATTTTCTGGACAGGGCAGGATGCTGGCAGGTCCGCAGCCCCCGCAACAGGGAACGAAAGCCAGACAGGTAAGCCGAATATTTGCGCAACCTGCTGTGCGCGCTCATCTGAGGCATAAATCTGCAGGACATCGAGGGCTGCATGGTCGAGAACCCGCGCAATATCCTCATCCCGTGGATGCACAAACAGGCCAACGGTTCTGGCCTGCCCCACGCCACGGGAGGCAAGCCTTGCGGCCTGCTGCGGCGTTACACAACGTGGGGAGCGATCAAAAAAAACAAAGCCAATCCAGTCTGCCCCATGTTCCACGCAGGCATCAAACCCCGCTTCCTCCGTAAGGCCGCAGATTTTAACACCTGTGTGCAATCGCTGGGGCATGTTCAGCTTTCCAGTTCCGCCATAATGGCAGCAGCAGCCGCAGCCGGTTGTGCAGCCTGCGTTATGGGGCGGCCAACCACAATCCAGTCCGCACCAGCATCCCGCGCCTGAGCGGGGGTCATGACCCGCTTCTGGTCACCTTTTGCTGCACCAGCAGGGCGGATGCCGGGCGTAACAATAACCGGGGCATTCCCCAGATCATCACGCAGCACATCCAGTTCATGCGCGGAACAGACCAGACCATCCATACCAGACTCAACGGCCAGTTTGGCCAGACGACGCACCTGTGCCCGCGCGCCATCCATAACCCCGGTTTCCGCCAATCCCTGATCATCCAGACTGGTCAGAACCGTAACGCCCAGTAGCAGAGGCCGCTGCCCTTGGGGAAAAGCCTCATCACAGGCGGTGCGGGCGGCCTCCATCATGGCGCGACCGCCAGAGGCGTGGAGGGTAAGCATACGCGGCCGCAGGTGCGACAGGGAGCGCACCGCTGCACCAACCGTATTGGGAATATCGTGCAGCTTCAGGTCCAGAAACAGCGGTGACCCACCGGCAACATCTGCCACAGCCTGAAAGCCCGCAGCGTAAGTGAACTCAAGCCCCAGTTTAATGATGCCGGACACGGGCGCCACATCCCGCACCCATTGGCGCGCCTGAGCAGGGTCCTGCGTATCCAGAGAAACAATAAGGCCGGTGCGCCGGTGTGTATTAGACATTGGAGTGCTCTTCGCTCCCTGCGGGGTTAAGCTGTGGGGTAACAACAGGCGGCCCATCAGGAACAGGCACGACGGGGGGCGCACGGTTAGCCAGCATAGCCCGCACCTGCGCCAGTTGTGCCTCCAGGTCCCGGACCTGCTGTTCGGCCCTGCGCGCCCTGCGCCCCTGCCGGAACTCCACCACCCACAGGCAGAATGCTCCAAGCAGAAAAGCCAGAGCTCCCACACTCAGTGCCAGCACACCCAGCGAGCACTTCCAGCTATATGTGAGCATCCACATATCCAGCGGGTCCTGATTACTGGCACTGAACACAACAAGTGCAAGCAGGAACGGTACAACAATTATGAGCCTGATCATGATGATGTGGTAGCCCTATCCTACGCAAAGAACAAGAATGGCAGACAAACCAGCCGCAAGGCAGCCTGTACCACCCTACCACGGTCTTTTACCCGCGTGTTGGCATAAACACATATCCCTCACGCCCCCACCAGCCGTGCATGGTCTTTGCCTGTTCTCATGCCCAGCCAAATACTCTCCCCCCCCCCCTTTACGCACAGGCTTTTCTGCGT
Source organism: Acetobacter lovaniensis (assembly GCF_014207635.1). GTDB lineage: Bacteria > Pseudomonadota > Alphaproteobacteria > Acetobacterales > Acetobacteraceae > Acetobacter > Acetobacter lovaniensis. The sequence goes on along the minus strand of NZ_JACHIE010000005.1, from coordinate 128,882 downwards.
TTCTCTGCCAGAGGTTCAGGCAAAGACAGCAACAATAACGGATAAGGAAGACACAGCCATGCTGGTTCTGACGCAGGGTGACCCGGCCAGTATTGCGCCCGAAATTACCGCCGCGGTCTGGCAGGCCCTCCGCCAGAACGGGCCTGCTTTTGTGTATGTGGGTGATCCTTCCCTGCTGGAGCGGCGCGTGCCGGTACAGACCATTCGGTACCTGTCTGATGGTGCGGATGTGTTTGGCCATGCCCTGCCGGTGCTGCCCCTGCATCTGGCAACGCCCCCCGCACCGGGGGAGCCGGACCGTCGCAATGCCGCCAGTGTTCTTGAGAGCATTCGCCTTGCCACGGAACTCACCCTGAGCGGGGAGGCCTCGGCCATGATCACCAACCCGATCAGCAAGGAAGTTGTGCAAGGATCGGGCTTCCGGCACCCCGGGCATACGAGCTATCTGGCAGAACTCTGCCAGACACCGGGGGATGAGGTCATGCTTCTGGCTGGCCCTTCGCTCAAGGTCGTGCCCATTACCGTGCATGTGGCGCTGCGGGATGCCATTGCCCAGCTTTCCACTGAACTGATCATCCGCACGGCCCGCACGGTTGCTGCCGGTCTGCAACGTGACTTTGGCCTGTCCCACCCCAGACTGGCCTTTGCGGGCCTGAACCCCCATGCAGGCGAACACGGGCTAATGGGGCAGGAGGAGCAGGAGATTATTCTCCCCGCCATAAATACCCTGCGCAATGAAGGGCTGCACGTAAGCGGCCCCCTGCCGCCGGATACCATGTTCACCCCCCATGCCCGCGCACAATACGATGTTGCCCTGTGCATGTACCATGATCAGGGGCTGATCCCGCTCAAGACACTGGATATGGCCGAAGGCGTAAACGTAACCCTTGGCCTGCCCATTATCCGCACATCGCCAGACCACGGGACGGCATTTGACATAGCGGGCCAGAACAAGGCAGACCCACGCAGCTTGGCAGCGGCCATAAGGCTGGCCGCAACACTGGCCGCGAACAGAAGGAAAAATGCATGAGACCGGCCATCAGGCTTGGCGTCAACATTGACCATGTTGCCACCGTCCGTAACGCCCGTGGGGGCCAGCACCCCGACCCCGTAGCCGCAGCCCTGCTGGCCGTGCAGTCCGGAGCAGATGGCATAACAGCCCACCTGCGCGAAGACCGCCGCCATATCCGCGATACAGACCTTGAGCGCCTGCGCACCGAGGTAGACGCCCCCCTGAACATGGAAATGGCCGCAACGCAGGAAATGCTCGGCATTGCCCAGAACCTGCGCCCCCATGCCTGCTGCCTTGTGCCCGAACGCCGCGAGGAACTGACAACCGAAGGCGGGCTGGACGTCGCTGGCCAGTCCTCGGTGCTGACACCCAAGGTCCACGCGCTCAAGGGCTGGGGGATCCGGGTGTCCCTGTTCATAGACCCCGACCCCGCACAGATTGCCGCGGCAGCCGCCACAGGCGCACAGGTTGTGGAACTGCATACCGGCGCTTATGCACAGGGCCGGGCGAGGGAGCTTGAACGCCTGCAACACGCCGCCGCACAGGCAGCCAGCCTTGGGTTGGAAGTGCATGCAGGTCACGGCCTGACTTACGAGAATGTCGGACCTGTTGCAGCCCTAGCCCCTGTGCGGGAACTGAATATCGGCCATTTTCTGATCGGTCAGGCCATTTTTGACGGGCTGCCAACGGTTATCCAGACCATGCGCGCCCATATAGACAAAGCAGCAGGACACTAAATGGAAGAGCAGGGCTACAAGACGCCAAAGGCGCTCATGGCTGCGGTTGTGGGCATGGGCGTGCTGATTATTGTCGGTGTGGTTGTTCTGGTAGGTGTGGTCATCCACCGCATGAATGCCCCCCACCAACCTGCCCTTGCCAGTGCCATCCCGCTAACGGACGCCCGCAACGCCCACCTTGCCCTCGGGCCGGACGAGCACATGCTGGCCATAACCCGCGTGCATGATGACCTGCTGGCCATCCAGATTGCGAGCAGGGAGCACGAGCGGATCATGCTGTGGAATGTGGCCACCGGGCAGGTTCAGCCCGGGCTGGAAACCACACAGCCCTGATGCGCTAATGCCTGCATCCCCTCCCCTGTTTGCGCCAGATGGCGACCTGAACGCACTGGGCCTGATGAGCGGCACATCGCTCGACGGGGTGGATGCAGCCCTCATCCGCACGGATGGCATATCCGTGACCGCCCACGGCCCATCGCTGACGTTGCCCTACCCCGCGCACATACGCCAGAATCTGCGCCAACTGCTTGATCGTGCGCCTACCCTTACCCCCGATAATGCCGCACTCAAGGAAGCGGAACATGCCCTGACACTGGTGCATGTGCAGGCCGTGCAACGCCTGCGCGAACTTGCCCCGGACTGGACGGTGGATGTTGTGGGCTTTCATGGCCAGACCATTCTGCATCAGCCCGGCCGTACATGGCAGATCGGGGATGCAGCCTGCCTCTCTGCCCAGACTGACCTGCCCGTGGTGCATGATTTTAGAAGCGCTGATGTTGCCGCAGGGGGAGAAGGGGCGCCTCTGGTCCCGCTTTACCACGCGGCCCTGCTCCGTAACCGACCTTACCCCGTTGCAGCGCTCAATATTGGTGGCGTTGCCAATCTTACCCTTGTCACCCGTGATGGGCACATTCTTGCGTGTGATACCGGGCCGGGGAACGCCCTGCTGGATGACTGGGCCTACCAGCACACCGGCATACCGTGCGACACCAATGGCCAACTGGCGCGTCAGGGTACCGCCGACCCTGCTCTGGTGGACCGCCTCCTTGCGCATCCCTTCTTCCATAAACCTGCCCCCAAATCGCTCGACCGGATGAGCTTCCATTCCGCTCTGGCGCAGGTCGGGGCACTGGGTGCGGCGGATGGTGCGGCAACGCTTACCGCTTTTACTGCGCAGAGCATCGCCCGCACCCTGCTACCAGAACAGCCGCGGGAATGGTTTGTCTGCGGGGGAGGCAGGCACAACCCGGCTCTTATGGCGGCGCTGGCGCAGGCCCTGCCCGGCACCCTCTACCCGGCCGAACAGCTTGGCTGGAACGGGGATGCACTGGAGGCGGAATGTTTTGGCTTTCTGGCGGTGCGCAGCCTGGCCGGGTTGCCTCTTTCCCTCCCCACGACAACGGGTGTACCATCCCCCCAGACAGGTGGGCGGCTGACCTGCATGAGCATTACGCCGTGGGCGCGTCGGCTCTGGCCGGGAGCACACACGAACAGCCCTCCCCCACCCCATTCAGACTGACAGGAAAGACCTTCTTGATGAAACGTTTTTTCGCGCTTTGCATCATTTTGCCCAGCCTGGGTTCCATCGCCGTGCAACACACTGCCGCAGCCCAGACCATGCTGGATAACAGCGCCCAAAAAGCATCACCTTTTGTCAAGGAAACGCTTAAATCGCTGACAACGCGTTTTTCCAGCGCACACCCCAAGTTCCGCAGGCTGAGTGTGCATACCAACAGCGACAAGAAACAGGTTGTCTGCGGGCAGGTCAGCCTGAGCGAAAACAAGGCTCCCGCCGAAGATAGTTTTCAGTCCTTTGGAGCAGCGGAGGATTCGGAACAGCCGGTCGTGTACGAAGCCCGACCCATTCCCACCACACTGGACTCGCGTGAAGCCAAGCAGTGGATCAATCAGGGGGCTGATCTGGAGGAACTGGAGGAACTGGGCTGCGTGCCAGAAGGCAGTTACCGCCAGTACGGAGACAGCCTGAGCAAAGTGATACAGGACCGCAAGATCAACACCACGCGCTAACCCTTCTGCCCCTGCCTATGACAATCGCGTTATAACAGGGGCATATCTGATGCGCAAAAAACACAATTCTGATTATACTCGCCTGAAATCGCTTCAGGCGTAATTGACATAGACCGGTTTCCATCGGCATGTTCTGTCGGTTGCGAACAAAAATAACAAAATAACCCGGTTTCACGAAATGAAATATCTCAACCTCCTCCTTCTGCTACCCTTTCTGGGTTTGCTCTGGACACCGCTGTATGATCGGCACGATCCGGTCCTGCTCGGGTTTCCCTTCTTTTACTGGTACCAGTTCGCCTGGGTTCCGGTGACATCCGTCCTGATCTGGGTGGTCTGGAAAAAAGGAAACCGCGCGTGAGCACGATCAATCCATGGGCGCTTGGCGTCTTTATCCTTTTCTTTGCCGCAACCATTGTGATCGGGTCTTCCATCCAGTGGATACGCGGGCTGTTCAGCAAAAAAAACAATGCCACCTCGCATGAGGAATGGTCACTGGGCGGGCGTGAGTTTGGCCCCTGGGTTACGTGGTTTCTGGTCGGCGGGGATTTTTACACGGCCTATACCGTTATTGCCGTACCTGCACTGGTTTATGCTGCGGGCGCTTACGGTTTTTTTGCGCTGCCCTACACCATTATCGTGTATCCGTTCATTTTTATCGTTATGCCCAAACTGTGGAAAATCGCGCGTGAAGGCGGGCATGCCACAGCCGCCGATATTGTGCGTGCCCGCTTTGACAGCCGCGCGCTGGAAGTTGTTGTCGCACTCACCGGGCTTGTGGCCGTCATGCCCTATATTGCCTTGCAGCTTATTGGGATCCGCACCGTTATTCAGGCACTTGGGCTGCCGGGGGACCTGCCCCTGATCATCGCCTTCCTGTCCTTGGCCGCCTATACGTGGCTGGGTGGGCTGCATGCCCCGGCCCTGACCGCATTTATCAAGGATATCATGATCTATATTGCCGTGCTTGTGGCAGTTACGGTCATTCCGCTGCACACAGGCGGGTATGGAGCGCTTTTCACCTCGGTTGAACACGCCCAGACCATGCTCAAACCCGGTCAGGGCCTGCCTTATGCAACGCTTGCCCTTTCCTCTGCACTGGCAGCCTTTTTGTACCCGCACACACTTACGGGTATTCTGGCATCCCGCTCGGCGGACACCATTCGCCAGAATGCAGTGTTCCTGCCCGTTTACACCATTGTGCTGGGCCTGATTGCCATGCTGGGCTTTATGGCGCATGCCGCTGGAATTATCACAACCAATAATTCCATGGTTGTGCCCATGCTGTTCCAGAAAGTGTTTCCCGCGTGGTTTGCGGGCTTCTGTCTGGCAGCCATTGCTGTTGGCGCACTTGTACCCGCAGCCGTTATGGCCATTGGGGCAGCAAACCTTGTAACCAGCAACCTGCTCCCTACTCAGAAAAACCCTGTGCGCACCAGCCGCCTGACCTCGCTTGTGGTCAAACTGGGCGCTCTGGTGTGCGTGCTGTTTTTGAATGCACAGTTCGCCATTGACTTCCAGCTCCTTGGCGGCGTGTTCATTCTCCAGACCTTTCCCGCACTTATTCTGGGTCTGCTCAAAATACGCTTTTCCGCCACGGCCATGCTGGCAGGCTGGCTGATTGGCACCGTGTTTGGGGTCAGCCTGTGCTGGATGGATGGACTTAAGCCCATTCACCCGGTTAACTTTGGCCTGTTCTCGGGCAATGTTTCCACGGGTCTGCTGGCCCTTGGGGTCAATGTGATTATTGTTGTTGTGGTTTCGGCTCTTTATCCAGCCAAAAAGACAGCCATCGTGGCAGACCACGACAATGTGGAAGAACCGGCCTAAACACCGGCCCACACGCTACACAGCAAAAAGGGATGCTCCCGGCAGGGCGCATCCCTTTTTTTATGGGCTCAGAAACTGGCGCTGCCTTACAGGCTAAGCAGAATAGCCGGAGCAGATTTTCCCTCACCGGGCTGAAAAGTCCTGACCTGCTCACGCACGACATCATACAAATCTATGCCGCACTGGCGGGCAGGTTCGGCCATCTGCTCATAAATCTCTTCCAGCAGATAGGTTTTCTGGGCATCACCGCTCAAAAGCAAAGGGGAGCGCCGGTTGCTCTGGCACAGGTGCAAAAAGGACCGTAATGCCGCCTCGCCCTGCGGTTCCAGCCCGGCGACGGTGCTTGCAAAAAAATCCACCTCCGCATTCAACCCGACAAATACCCCCCGAAAAACCGCGTGTGGCACCTGATAACTGATAAGAGCGGGAATACCGCCAATAAGCATAATATCCTGTGCTGATGGGGGCATGGGGACTGTCTGGCTCCTTGCAAGCGGGGGCAGTGTTTGGCAATGCTGATAGCATTCTTCTGTCCTGTGCCAAAGAGTGTGCGGGGTCGCAAACGGTTTTCATCAGGAGCCGCCATGACACACCCCCAGAACCCCGCCAGACAATTGGACCTGCTGCTGCCAGACAACCGCCCCGACCGAGAGGTTCTCGAACCCGGCGCCCTGCTCCTGCGCCAGTTTGTCGCGTCTTCTGCCGCCATTTATTTACAGGCTTTGCATGCGGTAGCCGAACAGGCACCTTTCCGCCACATGCACACTCCCGGTGGGGGCACCATGTCTGCCGCCATGACCAGTTGCGGAGCACTGGGCTGGGTCAGTTCCACGCAGGGCTACACTTACACCCCAGTGGATCCGCTGAGCCAGCAACCATGGCCTGCCATGCCTGCCAGCCTTTTTGCCCTTGCACGCAATGCCGCACAAACAGCCGGGTATCCCGGTTTTACCCCCAATGCCTGCCTGCTCAACTGTTATCAGGATGGTGCCCATATGGGGCTGCATCAGGACAGGGATGAAGGGGACATGAAGCAGCCTGTTGTTTCACTCTCGCTCGGGCGGACTGGTATTTTTATGTGGGGTGGACAAAACCGGCGCGACAGGGTGCGCACATTTGCCCTGGAGCATGGGGATGTTCTGGTCTGGGGTGGCCCTGCCCGCCTGCACTACCACGGTATTAAAGGGCTTGCCCCTGCCCCGCACCCGATCACGGGGCTGACGCGCTACAACATAACCTTCCGCCATGTTGTGGCACCTTCCTGATCCCTTTTCTGGCCCGGAGAACCCGACATGCCCTTGCGCACCCTGCTGACCCGCCGCAAAGCCCTGCATGCAGGGCTGGCGCAGGCCGCCTGCCTTGCGGGTCTGTACCACCCGGCTTATGCCCAGCAAACCCCGTCCGCCCCCTTTGCCCCGGTGGAAGAGATTTTCCGCAAGGCCATACAGAATGGCAAAATGCCCGGAGCCGTTGCCGCCATAGGCCATGAAGGCCGCATGGTGTGGCGCGGTGTTTTTGGGCAGCGCAGTCTGCTCCCCCAAGAGGAAGCCATGACATGGGATACCATTTTTGACATGGCCTCCCTGACCAAGGTTCTGATAACGGCTCCTTCGGTCATGCAGTTTTATGAGCGGGGCCTTATCGCGCTGGATACACCGGCCTGCCATTACCTTCCCGCATTTGCGGCTAATGGCAAGCAGGACATTACCATCCGCCAGCTTCTCACGCACTATTCCGGTCTTGCGCCCGATCTGGACCTGAGTTTTGCATGGCAGGGCAAGCAGAGAGGGGTGCAGATGCTCATGAACAGCGCGCCCCAAACCCCGCCAGGCGAACAGTTTGTATATAGCGACCTCAACTTTATCACGCTGGGCCTGATTGTGGAGCATCTGTCTGGCCAGACCCTTGCCACATATGCCATGGAGCATGTTCTTAACCCCCTTGGTTTACACAATTCTTTTTTTCTTCCTGCCCCATCATACCTAAGTATTATCGCGCCCACACAATATGATGAAAGCGGGCATATGCTGCGCGGCATTGTACACGACCCAACAACCCGGCGCATGGGTGGGGTCGCAGGGCATGCGGGGCTGTTTTCCTGCGCGCAGGATACAGTCGCTTACACACAGGCCATGCTGAACAAGCTGGCGGGCCTGCCCTCGGCTTTTCCGCTACAGGCAGAAACCCTCTACCTTATGTCCACCCCCCAGCAACCCGCTGGCAAAACCGACCTGCGCGGGTTGGGGTGGGATATAGCAACCCATTACTCGACGGCCCGTGGGGCTTACTTTCCTTCCTCCTCTTTTGGCCATACCGGTTTTACCGGCACGTCCCTCTGGCTGGTGCCCAACACCCGTAGTTTTGTGATGATTCTGACAAACCGCGTACACCCGCATGGGCAAGGCAATGTGGTCGCCCTACGTCGGGATGTCGCCACAGCCGCGGCACTGGCTCTGCGCACACTGGACCATTAAAATCCGGGTTTTCCGCCATTTTCGAGGAAGGTAGAGCGGGTGTGTCATTCCTGCACCACCCGATGGTTATATTCGCCCATATATAGGTTTATGTGTGAGCGTATATAGACAGACCCCTTACGCGCCCGGCAAAACAGTCATCCCCCTTGTGCCCCTCTCTACCCCGGATGAGCCTGATCCATGCACGACCGTTTCCATATATTTTTCGCCACAGGAACATTTAGCGCGCTACTGCTCACGACTTCAGCACTGGCGGCAGAACCTGTAACCCCAGGGCAACAGAGCACCACCGGCAAGCAGACTTCCATTAAGGCATCCGCTTCCTCCCCCCCCAAAATCACCGCCCCTCAAACAGCCAAAACCATGGCCCCTATTGCCGGGATTCTGGATGGCTCGAACGGTGAAACCATCAATGTACATGGTCACCATGCCGCAGACGGCACCAGCGCCAGATACATGAACAAGATTGTCTATCTTGGCCCACTGGGAAACCGGGACACACTGGATACGCCCTACTCCGTTATGGGTGTGCCGCATGACGTTGTGGTCAACCAGCAGATCCGCAACATTAATGACATGGCGCAGTATCTGCCCTCTGTTCAGCTCGAAATTCGCGGGGACCCCAATACTTCCCGCCCGCAGTCACGCGGGTTTGAGGCCGATGTCTGGTCCAACTCCCGTCTGGATGGGTTGAACGTGGTTTCCACCACCCCCTATGCAGGGGAATGGGTGGATAACCTGCAGGTGCTCAATGGTCTGTCCGGTGCAATGTATGGCCCCCAGAACCCTGCAGGCATGTTTGAATACACGCTCAAACGCCCCACGGACCGACGAACCGAACGCCTTTCCGTTGGTGTGGATTCCATCGGCACACCCACGGTTAACGGTGATATCTCAGGCCGGATAGGCAGGAATGGCTGGTTTGGTTACCGGCTGAACATGCTGCATGCCAATGGCACGGCCTATACACAGGACAGTTGGATACGGCGTGAGATGGTCAGCGGTGACTTTGACATCCATCTGGATGACAAAACCGTTATTGAACTCGACGCCAGCCATTATACTTACGTTGAGCGCGGCACAGCCCCTGGCTTTGCAGTGCAGGAAACACCATCAAAAGCGCTTCCGTCTTATGTCAGCGCCCTCCCCACTGCTCCGGACCTGAGCAAACCCTATCTGGGGCAGGACTGGAGCGGCTATAATATGGAAACCAACACTTTTCTGGCCAAGATCAAGCACGAGATCAACAAAGACTGGAGCTTTACACTCGGCGGATTATATCAGGATGCCGCGCGCCAGTCTTTCGCTTCAAACGATACGCTTATCAATAATATTGGTGGCTACACCCAGTCTGTAACGGCTGCTGCAACAGCAAATGACTTCCGTACCGGCAGTAATATGGCGTATTTTAACGGGCGTGTTTATACAGGCCCTATCAAGCATGATCTGGTCATTGGTACAAATGGCTACATGTCAGGGACCTATAACCCGACCACACCTGGCACAACCGTAAATACGGTAACGGCGGCCGATCATGCCAGCATCTACAATCCCATCAAAGTCGATGGCAAACAGCCTTATTATCATGGACGTTGGGAATCAGGACGGATCACAACACAGTCCTTTATTATTGGTGACACAGTGACATTTAATAAACACTGGTCAATTCTAGGCACACTGGGCTGGAGCTGGATAGACCAGAGAAGCCCCAAAAACAAAGCAGTACCCAGTCCTTTGGAAAAATCCGTTCAGGCCAGTGCTGCTTTCAGCCCGACTGTCAGCCTGCTCTATAAACCAACTGACAATCAGACCCTTTATTTCACTTATGCCCGCTCGGTCGAGCCCGGCGCTGTAGCCAATGCTTCCAATTCCAATGCGTACCAAACACAGCCTTTGATCCGCCCTGAAGAGTATGAAGTTGGATACAAACTCCGCTACGGGAAAATGCAGTTTAACGTTGCAGGTTTCCGCATGACATCAAAATACGCGGCAAGCTACTGCCCCAACGGCTCTACCTGCACCAATCCCGGTACCGGAGCACAGTTGCCGCTGGAATATGGTTACGTTGGAACACAGCGCAACTATGGTGTGGAAGCTCAGATTTCTGGCGAGGTACTGCCTAACCTGTCTGTTCTGGCAGGTGTAACCTGGCTTGATGCGGAACTCATCAATAGTAAAACAAGCAAATATAATAATAAGGAAATCATAGGAGCAGCCCCGCTACAGGCTAACATGCTGCTGGATTACCGGCTGCCAGCATCCCTCGGCTCCTTTGCTTCTGGCTGGGCATTCAATGCCAATGTGCACTACATGGGCAACCGTGCCGCAAACCTGACCAATACGCTTCATACAGGCTCCTACACCACGCTGGACCTTGGCACGCGTTACGCCTTCAATGTTGTCCGGTTCCCGTGGGTGGTGCGTTTTGGCGTCAGCAACGCCACAAACGAACGGTACTGGGCGTCGGTTTTTGCAGGCTCGCCCGGCGCGGTGTCCAACACACCCGAAACACTTTATGCAGGTCTCCCGCGCATCTACCACTTCACCCTTTCCATGGAATTCTGAATAATTTAGGGTTGAGTCGGGGTTTTTCCCTTCTCAACCCTGTTTCCAGATGCACGCGCATACGCCAGACCTGCAACGTCCACGCGATGGAAACAGCGTTTTCCCGGACTGCCAGAATAACTGAAAAAAATTACCCCTCCAGATTGACTGTTCTCGCCTGCCGCTCCATCCACTTCTGGGCCGAGACTTTGCGCGAGGCATCAAGCATCCGGTAAAGTGAGACCATATCCCGCTCATCAGGCGAGACGATCAGGTCAATATCTTCCTGCACATAACCAGTCAGAAACACTTCTGGCTCCACATGCAACAGTGCCGCCAGCTTGGGAATATGCTTGCGCGCACTTCCCTCACGCCCCGTTTCCCAGAATGCTATGGCAGGGCGTGACACACCTAGGGCATCAGCAACCTGCTGTTGCGTAAGGCCCGCAGTTTTACGAAGAATTTTGATCCGCTGACCAAGTTCAACACTCGGCGAGATAACATAGTCCCGTGGAGCCATCTTAATTCCTCCATTTTACCACGCTGTGGCAGAATGCTTTTCCGGAAAAAATTCGTACCACATTACAAAATACACAGAGCGTACGTTGCTCCTCCTCAAACCCATGAGGGAAGCAGATAATCAATTAAGGTGGTGCATGTCTGTTATGATTATAACACGGGATAAATCATGTGCAACAAATTACAGGCGCTTAATTTTTAAAATGTCTTTCCATGATCGAATTCTTGTGCCAGCACGTTGTACGCCTGCACCGGAAAATAGAAAAATAAGTGTTATTTTTCTATTTATTTGTTGCTATACTAAAGAAGATATAAAATCAGGCATCAGGACTCATAGCCCGCTGGCCATGCCTGCCCCGACATTACCTGAACTTTAAAAATAAAATCACTCCAGCCCATTTCCTACACATAAATGCACGTAAAGACTCGGCTTCATCCCCCTGCCCTCTCGCATCTGCATAGGGTGAGCAGAGTGCCCTGCCCTTCACTCGGCACGCCCGGAATTTGTATGCCGCAAGGTGTGTGCAAGAAAATTACCCACTGCCTGCAAAACCATAACCAGAGCCACCAGCACGGCCACAACCCCGAACATGACAGTGGTGTTGAAGCGCTGGTACCCATACCGGATAGCCAGATCACCCAGTCCCCCGGCTCCTATGGCCCCCGCCATGGCCGATGCACCCACAAGCGTTACCAGCGTAACCGTAAAGCCCGAGATCAGCCCCGGCAGACTTTCTGGCAACAGCACGTAGCGCACGACCATCCACCGTGTGCCCCCCATGGCCCGTACGGCATCCACCAGCCCGGTATCCACCTCCCGCAAAGACACTTCAGCAATACGGGCAAAATAGGGAATAGCCGCTATGGACAAAGGCACAATAGCAGCCGTTGTACCCAATGCCGTGCCAACCACCATACGGGTGAAGGGAATAAGCAGCACAAGCAAAATAATAAACGGTACAGCCCGCACCGCATCCACGACCCCACCCACCAAGCGGGATAACAGCGGGAGAGGATACAGCCCCGAAGGGGACGTAAGAACAAGCAGCACAGCCAGCGGCAGGCCACCAGCAACCGCCAGCGCTCCGGAGGCCAGAACCATTTCCAGTGTTTCAGCCGTAGCGCGCCAGAGCAGGTCAAGAATGAGCCGGGACATATCCAATTACCTCGGCTGCACAGGCATGCGCCTGAAGAGCGTTCATGGTTGCGACGGAAAGACCATCTGTTTGCACCACCACATCCACCAGCCCCTCTCCTTCCGGGTTGGGAAAAGTATGCAGCAGGGCAAAACTGGCCTGACACTGCTGCTCCAGCGTATGGAGCAAAGGCGTAAACACGGCCTGTGTGGTCACGGTCAGGCGCACAATGGCGTGGCTGCCATCCTGTGGGGTCTGGCTGAGATTGGGCGGTAGAACGGCGGCTAACTGGTTGGCGTCCAGAATATCGGCTGGTTTGCCGCGGCTCACAATGCGCCCTTTTTCCAGCACAAGCACCTGTTGCGCCAGACTGCGCACCACATCCATCTCATGCGTGATAAAAACAACCGTCAGGCCCAGCACACGGTTAATATCGGCCAGAAGCGCCAGAATGGTCTGGGTTGTCTCCGGGTCCAGCGCCGAGGTTGCTTCATCACACAGCAACAGGGCCGGGTGTGCGGCCAGAGCCCGTGCAATGCCAATACGCTGCTTTTGGCCGCCAGAAAGCATGGCCGGGTATTTGCCTGCGTGGTCCGCCAGACCGACAAGCTCCAGCAGTTCCATCACGCGTTTGTTGCGCTCGGCTTTGGGCCTACCAGCAATTTGCAGTGGCAGGGCCACATTGGCGGCAATGGTGCGCGCGTTCAGCAGGTTGAAGTGCTGAAAAACCAGCCCGATCCTGCGCCGCAGCAGAACAAGCTTTGCCTCTGGCAGGATGGCCATATCCTCCCCTTCCAGCAGTATTCTGCCAGACTGGGGGCGGTCCAGACCGCTCAGGCACCGCAACAGCGTGGATTTACCTGCCCCTGAGCGGCCAATAATACCCAGCCGCTGCCCTTTGGGCACCGTAAACGAAATATCGTGCAGGGCAGGCTGGCCACCAAAGGAACGGTTAAGGCGTTCGACTTCTAAAAGATTCATGGCCAGGAGGGCAGCACAGCGCCATGAAACGCCTTGTCCAGAGCCTGCCGCACATTGGGCTGCTGATAGGCGTGCACCAGCTTGGCAACCCACGGAGCGGATTTATCGGCTGCGTTCACGGCTATAATGCAGATATACGGGTTATTATCGGCTGTTTCCTGCGCAATACGTGTTTTTTCAATATCCACGCCAACCTTTTTGGCCCAGTCCGTATTGATTACCGCGCCATCCAGATCAGTCAGGGCACGCCCTACCACACCGGCATCAAGTTCGCGGATACTGATGTTGTGGGGGTTTTCCGTAATATCGAGCGCTGTTGGGGTGTTCCCTGCATCCGCCGCAAGTTTGATCAACCCCAGTTTTTGCAGCAGAAGCAGGGCGCGCCCTTCGTTTGTCGGGTCATTGGGCACACCAATCACAGCTTTGTCTGGCAGGTCTGCAACAGATTTCCAGCGTGTTGAGTAAAGCCCGATCGGTGCCACATAGGTATGCCCGACCGACACAATCCCATACCCCTTGGCCTTGTTCTGGGCATCCAGAAAAGGAGTGTGCTGGAAGGCGTTGGCATCCAGCTCATGCTCCGCCAGCGCCTCGTTCGGGGCGTTATAGTCTGAAAAAGTGACCAGCTTGAGTTCCAGCCCATCCCGGGCGGCATTGGCCGCCACCACAGGCCACACGTCCTCATCTTCCCCTGCCATAATGCCTACGCGCAGGACCTGCGGCGCGGCATAGGCGGTCTGGCCCGCCAGAGCACATGCAAAAGCCATGCTCCCAGCCAGTACAGCCCGACGGGAAAGAAGGAAAGAAACCATCGCTGACAAACCCCGCTATAAGGAATGGGAAGAGACAACACAATAAATCACTATCGGTTCTGCTTGAATAAAATATAGCACCCGATTGTCAAGTTTATTTGTGGTGTCCCGCCCCCGGATCCGCAAAGGTAATATGGTTTTTACCCACAAGCACACCGTACAGACCTTTGCAGACCCGCTACCCGATATAAGCCAGACCGTCTGGCAAAAGCTTGCCGGGGTTGAGAATATTCCGTGGGTCCAGAGCAACTTTTAATGTTCTCATCACCCCAAGGGATTGCGCGCCGTGTTCCCGTTCCAAAAACTCCAGCTTACCAACCCCCACACCGTGCTCTCCACTGCATGAGCCATCAAGCGCCAGCGCGCGGCCAACAATTTTACGGTCAAGCTCCAGCGCCTTTGCACTCCCTTCGGGGGTGTCTTCCGTCATGATCAGTGTATGAAAATTACCATCCCCAACATGGCCAAGAATGGCCACCTGTAACCCGGATGCCTCAATATCGGCCTTAACCCCCACAATAAGGGGAGCCAGCTGAGAAATAGGCACAATGCAATCCGTGCTGATCACTCTGAAACCCGGATAAAGTGCCTTAACGGCCCAGAACGCGTTATGCCGCGCCTTCCACAACCGGGCGCGTTCATCGGGTGTGTCTGCCCAGGCAAAGCCAAGGCCATGATTGTCCCGGGCCAGCACTTCGGTCACGTCCACCTGTTCCCGCACGGAAGCAGGAGCCCCTGCAAATTCAAAAAACAGGGTCGTCATCGGCCGCAGTTCATCCAGCCCGGAATAGCGGATGCTGGCCGCCATCTGCACGTCGTCCATCAGTTCCACGCGCGCAATCGGCACCCCGGCCTGAATTACTTCCACCGCAGTACGCACCGCATCTTCCAGATTTTCAAACTGGCAGATCGCAGCCGAAAGCTGCTCGGGAATACCGTGCAGACGCAACTGGACTTCCGTAATAACGCCCAAGGTCCCTTCCGACCCGATGAACAGGGAAGTCAGGTCATACCCGGTAGAGGATTTTCTTACCCGCCCACCTGTTTTTATGACTTCTCCGTTTGCCATAACCACTGTCAGGCCAAGCACATTTTCTTTCATTGTGCCGTAATGTACTGCCGCAGTGCCCGAAGCACGGGTTGCGCACATGCCCCCTAGCGTGGCCTCACCACCCGGGTCTACGGGGAAGAACAGTCCCGTGTCACGCAAACGGATATTGAGCTCCTGCCGGGTCAGACCTGCCTGCACGCGGCAGTCCATGTCCTCCGCATTCACCTGCAGAATCCCGGTCATTCTGGACAGGTCGAGGCTCACGGCATGTTCAGGCGGCGTAACATGCCCCTCCACCGATGTGCCCGCCCCAAAGGCCACAACAGGCACATAGGCTTCGTGGCATAAGGCCAGAACGGTCGAGACATCTTCCGTTGTTTCGGCAAACACAACCGCTGCGGGCAGGCGCGCCAGTTCCAGCGCCTCGCCATGGCTGTGCGCTTCACACACGGACTGGTTGGTGGAGACCTTGTCCCCCAGATAATCCTTCAATTGCGCCAAAACAGCAGAAACACGCGCCGCTGCATGGGGAATAAAAGAAACGTTGGGCATTTTTTCTTCCCCAGTCTTTACTGAAAAAATCTACTTAGTCCGGCTATAGATATCATCAAAACGCACAATGTCATCCTCACCCAGATACGAACCGGACTGAACCTCGATCAGGGTAACAGGCATGCAGCCGGGATTTTCAAGCCTGTGCAGACTGCCCAGTGGCAGATAGATGCTCTCGTTCTCCCGCACGATCACCTGCTCCACACCACGTGTGACAAGGGCTGTGCCTTCTACAACCACCCAGTGCTCAGCCCGGTGATAATGTTTTTGTAACGAGAGCTTCTGCCCCGGCTGGACGACGATTTTCTTGACCTGAAAACGATGCCCTGCTGTCAGAGCTTCATAATGACCCCATGGCCGATAGGTCAGGCGATGCGTGTCCGCTTCGGGCATATTGTTTTTTTTCAGGTTCTGCACAAGGGTTTTAACATCCTGTGCCCGGTCCTTACTGGCAACCAGAACCGCATCCTGCGTTGCCACAACCACCAGATTATCCACACCCAGAACAGCCGTGAGCAATCCATCGGTACGCACATAAGACCGGGCCACATCCTCTAGCAGCACGTTGCCATGTATCACGTTGCCCTGTGCATCCTTATGCCCCAGTTCCCACAAGGCGTCCCAACTCCCCACATCCGACCAGCCAAAACTGCCCGGCACAACGGCCGCCCTGTCCGTACGTTCCGCCACGGCATAATCAACCGAAATATCGGGAGAGCGGGAAAAACTGTCCGGGTCCAGTCTTTCAAAATCCATATCTGTCTTACGCTTTTGCACGGCCTCTTCAACACAGGCATACAGGTCGGGTTCGTAACGCTGCATCTCGGCCAGAAAAGTCGCGGCACGGACAACAAACATGCCCGAGTTCCACAAATATCCCCCCTGTGCCAGAAAAGCGGCTGCCTTGTCCTTGTCCGGTTTTTCCACAAACTGGGTGACGGCATAAACTTCGGGCATGCCCGCAAGGGCTTCGCCCTGCTCAATATACCCATAGCCTGTTTCTGGCCGGGTTGCGGTCATGCCGAATGTGACAACATAACCTGCTCTGGCTGCCGCTACGGCATGTTCAAGAGCGACATGCAGCTTGTATACATCCTGAATAGCCGCGTCCGCGGCCATGACCCACAACACGGCATCGGGGTTATGTTCGGCCACAACAAATGCAGCGGCTGCAATGGCCGGGGCCGAATTACGGCCGACAGGCTCCAGAATAATCCGGGCATCGTGGATACCCACACCGCGAAGCTGCTCGGCAATAACAAAGCGGTGCTCGGCATTACAGACAACAACCGGGGCCGCCACCCCCCTGGCCTGCCCCCGCAAAGCCGTATCCTGCAAAAGTGTAAAGTCGGTTAGCAAGGACCAGAACTGCTTGGGAAAGCTCCCGCGGGAGACGGGCCACAACCGGCTCCCAGCCCCACCAGACAGAATAACCGGCACAATATCGGGCGCGCCCTCCTGCTCCGGGCTATCACCGGTTCCGTCCCTGTCACCAACCATGCTCGTACCCCCAAGCCTTACGGCGCGCTATAGCCCTCCTTCTTTCCGTAATACAGGCATACGGCCATGACAATCATTCACGCTCTTCCTTAACGAGAAAAAATACTACCTCGCCCCATGCACAAAAAATACATTTTTACTGATATTTCATTATTTATTACGATTTATATTTATTAAATACAATTTCTAAATGAGAAAACTTTATACGTTTACTTTGACATCAACAACACATCAAAACCCGAAACTGCAATATGATCTCAGTACCCCCCAGAAGACTGAGATTCAGAAAAAGATAATAATGCAAATAAATTTCGGGGCTCACTTTTTAAACATTCCCATTGCCGAGACCGAGAAATTTTTTATACTGAAAAATCTTATATTTTATTAGTGAGCAACAAAAGATGTCTGGTGAGATGATGAGGGACAACATGCCATCACCTAATACTGCATCACCTTTAGGTACCAGACCATACCTCAAATCAGTCTTACGGAATGTGGTTGTCAATGCGCAGGTTGGTTTGCACCCATGGGAACTTCACCCAGAAAGACCGACACGGCTTTGCGTTAATGTCGAAATGTTTGCATGGTTGATCGGCGTAAAAGCACACGACAAAGACCTTTACATTGATTACGATCCGGTTCGGAACACCATCACCAAATGGCCAGAACGACCGCACACACCCCTGCTGGAGACCCTTGCCAGAGAACTGGTTGAGGTTTGTTTTGAAAACCCATTAGTGGATGCGATCCGTATCTCCATCACGAAACTTGATATCTTTAACGAAGCAGACGGAGCTGGTATTGAGATTTGTGGTGAGCGCTCTGAGCTACTGCCCGAAGGTAATGTAAACAGGAAAAACTATGACCAGTCGCGATCAGAATAACAATGCCCGGGTTGCTCTTGTAACAGGAGGAGCAAAGCGCATCGGAGCTGTTCTTTCGCAGGATCTTGCCCGGAACGGCTGGAAAGTTGCTATTCAGTATAATCACTCTGAACAGGAAGCTCTTGAACTTGTAAACTCTCTGACCTCCATGGGTTACGAGTGCTTTGCTGTTCACGCTGATTTCAATAATCGCGAACATGTTCAAAATCTTATTCCGGCAGTTGTCGAACGTTATGGTGCCATAGACGTCCTTGTTAACAATGCTTCTAATTTTGAATACGATAATATTGACTCACTGACTTACGATTCATTCGACAAGCATATGGAACCCAACCTTACGGCGCCACTTTTCCTATCAAGGGATTTTGCGCGTGCGCCGGGGAATATTGATGACCGCTGCATCGTGAATATTCTGGATCACAAGGTTAAAAGCCTTAATCCTGATTTTCTTTCCTACACGATCAGCAAGGCGGCACTGCTGTGCGTGACACAGGTTCTGTCCATGGCCTTTAAATCCAAGATCCGGGTCAACGCCATTGCTCCCGGCCTGACATTGAGAAGTGGCAAGCAGACAGACGAAGGCTTTGAACGCGCATGGCGTGCCACACCTCTCGGCCGCAGTTCCACCCCGGAAGAAATTTCTGCATGCCTGAATTTAATTCTGTCGGCCGCATCCATGGTTGGGCAGGTCATCTACCTTGATGGGGGGGAAAGCCTTATCAACCGCGTAAGAGACGTGGCGTTTGATACAACGGTCATTTGAATTTCAGTTTTTGTAAATTTCGGTCTCATGAAAAATGAAGTGGGGCATATAAAGGAAATTACTATAATAAATTGATCTTTCCTGTGCCCATCTTCAGATCAATGCTTTTATATTACGCTTCCGGTAGCTTTTTTCAGCACTGGCACGGATACTCTTAGTCGGGAGACAGAAGAGTGTTTCATGCCAGTGCAGGCCGAAACATTGTCTGGCATCCATGCAATCCGTTTCAGGTTATATTATGCATCAGCCTCAGTCGAATGAAAGAAATGAACCTGCAATCCTTACATTGATACCAAGTTACAAAAAGATGACTGCCAGGCAGATATCATCACAAACCAGAACTCACCGGGTCATGGCAACGCCTCCCCCGGTCTCGATGACAAAAACAAAGAGATAAGGATCAAAAACCCCTTTGATTTTAAGCGGGTTTGTGTAATTCTATTTTCATCTATTATGGATGAGATGGTATAAAGCTACCCGCCCTGATCCGAGCAGGACTCTGGTCTCTGCGGAAAACTATCAAATTATGCACCTGATGCGCAAAAGCTTTCATCTCCTCAACGGGGATTACCCAGTTGAAACAGACAGAAGCTTTTCTGCCGATTTTTAGTCTGAGTTCCATTCAGATACCATTGAACGCTGAAGCCTATCCGGGATCTTCTACTTCTTCGATCGTATCTATTACTGGTTTTGTGGGAACACACACGATGCTGACCAGCGAAGGGTGCCAAAACCGCAGGAACACGTGATCTGAGATACCAGATATGGTACCATCGAACCCTGTAGGGTATAGCTAGAATAGGCGGCCTTTATGTAACACATGCATGTTACACTGTAAGGACAGGTAAATCTGATTTTTATCGAAAAATCAGAACCTTACAGACCTATGGTATCCCGTACGGGATTCGAACCCGTGTTGCCGCCGTGAAAGGGCAGTGTCCTAGGCCTCTAGACGAACGGGACAGAGGCAATGACCAGTCTCCTACTGTAAAATCTTCCCCGACACAAGCTTAATTACTGAATGTGGAAGCCAACAGGTATCCGGCCCGTAACCGCAGCGGATTCAGGAGGTGTGCAATGGAGATTTTTAACGGTTTGCAGCGCCTGATCATCCAGATCATCATACCCCGTGCTTTGCACCAGCCTTGCGGCAATCACCTGCCCCTTGGCGTTGATACTGACTTCGGCCACAGCCTCGCCCTCTTCATGCAAATGGCGGGCAGATACGGGGTAGTGTGATTCGGGGGCAGAGCAGGAGAGCTGAAAACCCCCTTTCTGCCCGACAGCAGCAGCGCTGGGCGGTGTCGCTGCGTGCCCACCCGTTGCCGCCATATCCGTTTTTGCATGGGTGTGGGCTGTTGTATTGCCTTCACCCATATGCGCGACCTCCGACGGCGTTTTGGTAATTGCATGTGCGCTTTTATCGTGTTGCATGACAGGGGAGGACTGAAGCAGTTTTTTTGGCACAGCAGATGCAGGAGGAAGATGCTCAACCTCAGCCTTGACGGAAGGGGGCAGAACCTCCGTTCCGCTCTGTGTCAGGGATTGCGAGTCCATATCCGGCATATCTTCCATGAGCGGAGCAGGCTGGCTCTGGAGCGTGGGGGCTGTTTGCCCCGCCTGTGCCTGTTCGGCCTCTGGCAATGGAGCCCTGGGCGCTTCAAACAGCATGGAAACCGCAGCAGGCTGCTGCGTGCCGGTCTGGGGGGAGACTGTCATGATCAGCCACACGGTCATGGCCACATGCGCCAGAACCGCCACGGCAAAAGCCACCAGCCAGACAAGCCTGTGCTCGTCAGACAGCCCGATCGCCAGCCCGCGTTGCCTGAGCGCTCCAACAGAACACCTCACAGGCGCGTATGGCGCGGCCTTGTGGTCAGGCTCAACCCGTTCCTGTCTGTCTGTATGCCATCTGCTCACGGTGCTGCCTCCGCCCTGAATTATGGCATAGCCCTGTTTGATTTGACAGGGTGGTTCATAAAAGCGCAAACATGGCATAACCATGGCAAAGCGCCTGTGTGTCTCTGATTGTTGAAAAGCTTCTGATTCGCCTCATGTTCCGTCGCAACCCCATCATTCGCGCGCTGCTCTTATGGCCGCTGGTCATGGTTACGCTGACGGGTCTGTTAGGGCTGATGGCACTCCAGTCGCTTTCCCTGCCAGAAGAACTCCCCCGTGCGACACTTATCCGGCTGACAGGCATCGATATTGCCCCGCGCGCGGTACAACCGCACAGTGCGCAGGCACACTGCGCCCCCATGCCCGGGGGCAGCATGCACCACATGCGCTGCGTGGCCAGTGTGCAAAAAAACCAGCAGCAGCACCCCACCCATCATCATGATGAGGCAAGCTGCCCGCTTTGCCCCTTGCTGGCGTTTTTTGCGGCTCTTCCTGCTGTTTTTCTGCTTCTGCCCGCCCCTGCCCTGCGCTGGATCCGCCGGGGTAGCGCTGCCTCCGCCCCACGGGCGCCGCCCATTTGCATTCTGGGCCTGCCCCCGTCACGCGGACCACCCCTTACCCTGCTTCAGGCTTTCTGAAACCTCGCTCCCCGCTTTGGTGCATCCATGCGCTTGCGCCCGTGCTCTTGGCTGGGGACTTTAACTCAGTATGCTTTGAACAGGGTTTTTTCTGTTTATGTCCTATCCATTTTTTGCCCGCAGCCAGCGAAACTGGCTGTGGCTTATGGCTGTGTGCGCACTCCCCTGCGCCGCAAGCCCCGGCTTGGCCGCAACGGTTGTGACCCTCCCACGGGTGGATATTTCCACCGCGCAGGAAGATGCCGCTCTGGCCGATAACCTTTTAAGTGCGTCACAGGTTGATCAGAGCTCGGCCCGCATGTCCCGTCTTTCCAGCCCGGATGCGGCATCGCTCTTCCGTAACCAGCCGGGTTTCAGCAGTTATGGCGGGGGGCGGCTGGCCAATCTGCCCGTGCTCAACGGCATGGCGGATGACCGGGTGGCAACCGTGGTGGATGGCGTGCGCATCAACCCCGCATGCCCCAACCACATGAATCCCGCACTCTCTTACATCGACCCCGACAGTGTGGAGACCGCAACCGCCATTGCAGGGCTGACATCAGTCAGCAATGGGGGGGACAGTCTGGGCGGCACCATTGATGTGGAACGCGCGGACCCGCGCTTTGCCCGCCACGGCAAAATCCTGTTTACCGGGCGCGCACGCGGCACCTACCGCAGCAATGGTGGCGGCTATTCCGCCGCAGGCAGCATGACCGTGGCCAACGACACCTTCAGCCTGCGCTACAATGCGTCCTACGACCAGTCGGAGGACTACAGCGGCGGCGGCGACATAGGGAGGGTCGGCTCGACCGAATACGTGCGCTACACGCATGACGTAACTCTTGGCGTACATAAGAAAAACCACCTGCTGGTGCTGACCTTTGGCCAGCAGGATGCCCCGCGGGAAGGGTTTGCCAACCAGTATATGGACATGACCAACAACCGCTCCACCTACGTAAACGGCAAATATGTAGGAGACTTCAACTGGGGCACACTGGAAGCCCGTGGCCACTGGCAGCGCGTCACCCACGTCATGAACATGCTGGATGACAAGGGCGGGCACTCCACCACAAAAGGCATGCCCATGAATGATGACCAGCGCTCGGCTGGTTATTCCATCAAGGCCACAATTCCTCTGGCCCGCCAGCACACACTGCGCCTTGGCAGTTCGTTCGACCATGAAGGCCTGCGGGACTGGTGGCCCCCCCTTGTTGGCAGCATGATGATGGGGCCGAACACCTTCAACAACATCAATAACGGTCATAGGGACCGGCTGGGTCATTTTGCGGAATGGGAAGCTCAGTGGACCCCCCGCGTCTCCACCCTGCTTGGCCTGCGCAATGATCTGATCATGATGAATACGGGCAATGTTTCGCCCTATTCATGGACCGGTATGATGAGTGCTGCGGATATAAAAGCTGCTGATAACTTCAACAATGTCGGCCATGGACGTTCGGATGTAAATTTTGACGTCACCGCCCTGACCCGCTGGAAGACAACAGACAGCCTGACCATAGAGGCAGGCTACGCCCGCAAGTCCCGTGCCCCCAACCTGTATGAACGCTATGCGTGGGGGCAGGGTGGCATGTCTTCCAAAATGATCGGCTGGTTTGGTGACGGCAACGGCTATGTCGGGAACCTGAACCTGAAATCCGAAATCGGGAACACGGCCAGCGTGACATTTGACTGGCATGACCCGACCTCTGCCCAGAGGTGGGAGCTGAAGGTACAGCCCTATTACACCTATGTGCACAACTACATTAACGTCAATTTTGTCAAAAACCTGAGCCCGAACAGTAACCAGTATATTTTTGAAAACCATGATGCCCAGATGTACGGCATTAACACCTCCGGCCATTATACGGTGTGGAATACAAGCCGTTACGGCAAAGGGGAAATAACCGGCGTAATCAACTGGGTCCGCGGGCAGGACAAGGTCACCCATACCGGCCTGTACCAGCAGATGCCCCTGAACGGCACACTGGGCCTGAACGAAACCGTAGGCCCGTGGACAGGCCGGGCAGAAATGAACTTTGTCAAAGCCAAGGATACCGTGGACTCACTCCGTAACGAGCCCCGCACCCCCGGCTATGCGCTGCTGAACCTGAACGGCAGCTACAACTGGAAAATGATGACCCTGACAGCAGGGATCGATAACGTGCTGAATCAGGCCTACTACATGCCTCTTGGTGGTATTCTGACATACGACTTAAAGCATGATGGCACACGCATGCCCATGCCGGGCATGGGCCGTTCGTTCAACGTCAGTCTTTCTGCCACCTTCTGATTTTTTGGGCTGTCTTTTTACATACAAAAATGCCGTGCGCTCCACCAGCGCACGGCATTTTTTAAACCCGATGATAAAACCAAATGCTTTTAGTAAGCAGATGGCCGATGCAGGCTGGAAACCAGCTTGATGATCGTATGCGCCCGCAGAGCAGCAGGGCCACCCTCCGTGCCGTAACCGGAATCCTTGACGCCGCCAAACGGCACTTCCGGCACGCCAATACCGTGGTGGTTAATGGCCACCATACCGGCTTCCAGCTTTTCACCCAGCAGACGTTCTGTCCGCTCACAGCCAGTGTACACATACGCTGCCAGACCGTAAGGCAGGCGGTTGGCTTCCTTTATGGCGTCTGCAAGTTCGGAAAACTCATCCATAATGGCAATTGGACCAAACGGCTCTTCCTGCATCACCCGCATCTCCAGCGTGGGCTTGAGCACCAGCGTCGGGGGGAAGAAAAAACCCTTGTTGGGCAGCGCGGTATCGGGCTGCCACAGCTCTGCCCCTTTGGCGCGGGCATCATCCACCAGTTCGGTCAATGCCTTGACGCGCCGTTCGTTAATAACGGGCCCCATGGTCACGCCTGCGTCCAGCCCACGGCCAATTTTGAGCGCGCTCATCTGGGCCTTGAACTTTTCAATAAACGCGGCGGCAATGTCCTTGTGCAGCAAAAAGCGGGTGGGGGCGATGCACACCTGCCCGGCGTTACGGAACTTGGCAGCTGCCACACGCTCGGCCGCCTGGTCCAGATCCGCATCCCGGCAGACAATCACCGGACCATGGCCACCCAGCTCCATGGTCACCGGCTTCATCTGCCCACCGGCCAATGCGGCCAGATGCTTGCCCACGGGGGTAGAACCGGTAAAGGAAATCTTGCGCACCACCGGATGGGCGATCAGATACTCCGAAATTTCCGCTGGCGTGCCATAAACCAGAGACACAGCCCCTGCGGGAATACCCGCATCGCAAAAACAGCGGATCAGCTCGGCCGGAGAGGCTGGGGTATCCTCCGGAGCTTTAACAATAACGCCACACCCGGCCCCAAGTGCTGCCCCCAGCTTGCGGGCAATCTGGTTGATGGGGAAGTTCCACGGCGTAAAGGCAGCCACCACACCAATGGGGCGGTGCAGCACGCGCTGTTCAACATCTGGCACGCGCGCGGGCACCAGTTCGTCGTTCAGGCGGCGGCCTTCTTCTCCAAAATATTCGATCACACCGGCGGCGGCATTAATTTCGATCACGGCCTGAGCCAGAGGCTTGCCCTGTTCGCGGCTCATGATCCGGCCAATGGCATCTGCACGCTCACGCAGCAGGTCGGCAGCCTTGCGCATGATCGCGTAACGGTCCCATGCGCTCAGGTTGCGCCATGCATCATAACCCACAGCGGCACCGGCCACCGTTTTATCCAGATCGGCAACAGAGGCATGGGCAACCTTGCCAATAAGCTCGCCACTGGCAGGGTCCAGAATGGGGAGTGTACGGCCATCGGCCGCATCCTGCCACTGTCCTGCGATCAGAAGCTGGGTGTTGATTGGTGTCTCTGACATATGCATCTCTCAGCCAAAATGAACAGGTATGGTGCTAACCCGGTTATGCCCACACAAGCGTCAGTCACTCACCATCTTCCGCCCGAGTGCGCAAGAGGTCTGCTGCATTTTACGCCCTGTGGCGGCGTCCGCAAAAAAGCCAGCAGCATAATGGCAGACCACACGCAGCCGGGCAAAATACGTTTTACCCTCAGCCCGCCATCTGTCCCTTACCGTAGCTCAGGCAGAAGCGCTTTCGTTCTTGAGCACCATGGGCAGCCCTGCCGCCACAAACACCACCTTGCCCACACAGGCTGCCAGACGCTGGTGCAAAAGCCCGGCTTCGTCCCTAAAGCGCCGCCCCAGCGGGCTTTGAGGCACAATACCCAGCCCGACCTCGTTCCCCACCATCACTGTAGGAGCGGTGCGTGTGTGCAAACTGGCAAGCAGAGCTGTGGTGGGGCCTTCCACCTCCCGCCCGTCGAGCAGAAGATTGGTCAGCCACAAGGTCAGGCAGTCCAGCAAAACCGGGGTGCTGGCGTGCTGCTGGAGCACATCGGCCACATTCAGGGCTTCTTCCACCGTCTGCCAGCCTGCACTGGCACGCTCGCGCTTATGTCGGGCAATGCGGTCATGCATTTCATCATCAAATGCGCGGCCCGTGGCCAGGTATATTCTTGGGCCGGGCAAAGCTGTTATGGCGTTCTCGGCAAAGCGGCTTTTGCCTGATCTTGCGCCACCCAGCACAAGCAGGCTACCTGCTGCACCTCCATTATGGAGATTGAGCCTTACACTGTGCATACGCGCGTCTGCCCCTGTTTCCATTTGCGTGAACCTCCATAACAGCACACAATTACCACTATGCCCTCTTCTTCCACCTCTCCCCAGTCCGGCCCGTTTTCCTCCATGCCTGCGCTGGAGGCCCTGTGCGCGGACCTGCCCCCCCCCAGCCTGCAGGCACAGCAGACCATAGCGCAAAGGGAGGTGGAACTGACCAAACCACCCGGCAGCCTTGGCCATCTGGAGGAGATGACACGCTGGCTAGGCGGATGGCAACACAGCGCCTCCCCCCGGCTGGAGCACGTGCAGGTGCTCATTTTTGCAGGCAATCATGGTGTTATGGCGCACCATGTCTCGCCCTGGCCTGTGGAGGTCACGGCCCAGATGGTACAGAACTTTGAGCATGGAGGGGCCGCCATTAACCAGCTTGCCCGCGTGGCACAGGCGGAACTGGCTATAGTAGCACTTAACAATCTCGCTCCCACTGCGGATTTTACCACCAGCCCGGCCATGACGGAGCAGGATTTTCTGGCCGCCGTGCAGGTCGGTTTTAACGCTGTGCCCCGGACATGCGACCTGCTCTGTCTGGGTGAAATGGGCATAGGCAACACAACCGCCGCCTCTGCCTTATGCGCAGCCCTGACCCGCCAGAGCGGTGCAGACTGGGCTGGCCAGGGCACCGGGCTGGACGCCGCGGGCACGGCACATAAAGCCGGGGTTATAGACACAGCACTCCAGCAGCATGCTGCCCATCTGGCGCACCCGCTGGAAGTGGCACGCCGTCTGGGCGGGTACGAACTGGCCGCAACGCTGGGGGCTACCCTTGCTGCCCGGCTGATGCATATTCCCGTCATACTCGATGGGTTTGTCTGCACCGCAGCGGTTGCACCTCTGGCGCACCTGCACCCCAATGCGCTGGACCATACCGCCCTCTCCCACTGCCCGACCGAAACAGGCCATACCGCCCGACTGGCCCGGCACCTGCATATGCGGCCCATTCTAAGCGGGCTTGGCCTGCGCCTTGGCGAAGGCTCTGGCGCCGCACTGGCCATTCCCATCCTGCGGGCGGCTGTTGCATGCCATACGGGCATGGCAACCTTTGCCCAAGCTGCTGTTTCTGAAAAGGCATGACATCCGCTCAACCCGGCGACTGGCTGGACAGACGCAGGCTGGACCTTGCATGCGGCCTGAGCCTGCTGACACGCCTGCCCTCCATCTGGCTGGCTCCACCTGCGGATAGAAGCAGCACCCAACCCTGGCCACTGGCCAGATCAATCTGGTGCTGGCCGGTTGTTGCCACCCTTATCGGGACGTTAACTGGCAGTGTGCTGGCTGCACTCCGTATGGTGCATGTGCCCCCCCTTGCCGCCGCCGGTCTGGCCCTTGCCTGCCAGAGCATCCTGACAGGCGGTCTGCATGAAGATGGACTGGCAGATATGGCCGATGCCTGTGGTGGCAGCACACCAGAGCGCAGGCTGGCCATCATGAGGGACAGCCATGTGGGCAGTTACGGCGTTATGGCCCTTGGGCTAAGCCTGCTTGTACGCACAGCAGCTCTGGCGGCACTCCCCGTATGGGCGAGCATCGGAGTATGCGCCACCACCGCCTGCCTTGCCAGAATGGCCATGCTGATGGTGCCTGCCCTTGTGCCCCCGGCCCGTGCCAACGGGCTGGCGCGCATGCTCTCCCCCCTTCCCCTTCCTTCCCTTTGGGGAGCGGCTTTTATGGCGGTGGGGGTCATGGCCTGCCTGAGCGTTCTGGCATATGGCCACTTAGGGCTGAACCTGTGGGCCTTTCTGGTACTTATGGCGGCACCTGCGGGCATCGGATGCGCCACAGCAGCACTTGTTGCATTATGCGCCAGACGTCTGCTTGGTGGTTTTACAGGGGATGTGCTGGGGTGCTGCGCAGTGGTGGCGGAATGCCTGCTTCTGAGCTTTTACGCGGCATTAGCCTAAGCCCTGCCGCATACAAGCACCCGGCATGTGCGTGCCGCCCTGTTAAAGCGGCACGCAAGGGGCCTTATCAGGCTTTGTGGGCGTCTTCTTCTTCGTCTTCGTCCCAGTCTTCGTCGTCTGCTTCAAAGACCAGTTCTACCGTAATGGTCGCGTCGTCCCCTTCCTGCAGGGCCTTGGCGTCTGCTTCGGCTTCTTCCACCTTTTCGTAGAGCTTGCCTTCGTTGGGGTCTTCCTGCCACTCGTTCCGTGGCTCCCAGAAGGACAGTTCGCCCTCCGCATCTTCACGCTGGATGAGGTAGCCTACGATCACTTCGTCTTGGTCTTGCATGGCGGTATCCTTTTCTGCCTGTTTCCTTCTATGAACCATGCCGCAAAAAAGGGAAGAGGAAAGCGTAACAAACAGTTTGATGAAAATATGACAAGGCAGGATTTTGCGGCCATAAGGCACTAAAATCCACCATTCCACGCCCCGTTCATCTCTTTTTTACGCACCCTGCCGGGCCACCTGCCATGCTTTGAGCGCACATGCCAGCCGGGTCCATTCCGCCTCGTTGGCGGGCAGGCCAATCCGCAGGCTATGGGAGCACCCGGCAAAACGGCGGGTTACAATGCCGTGGCGGCACAGATGCACCCACAACCCATAGGCGTGGGGTGTATCAACCAGCGTGAACAGCGTTGCCTGCCCCCGCCACGCAAGGCCTGCACCATGCAGCATCTCTACCAGCCTTGCATGGGCCAGACGGGCTTTTTCCGCCGCCTGCTGCACCCAGTGCGTATCGGCCAGTGCCTGCGTACCTGCGGCAAGGGCAACGGCTCCGACCGGCCAAGAACCCATCAGGGAGCGCGCTTTTTGTGCCAGTGCGGGAGCCGCCAGCAAAAAGCCCAGCCGCACACCCGGCAGGCCGTAGCTCTTGCCAAACGAACGCAGCACCACAAGTGCCGGGTGCGGCAGCAGGGAAGCCACGCTATGGGTAACAAAATCCCCGAAGGCCTCATCCACCACAAGCCAGTTCCCCGCCTTTGCGCACTGTTCCGCCAGAGCAGCAAGGTCCTGCATGTCCAGCAGGCGGCCATCGGGGTTATTGGGGTTACAGATCACACAGGCCGTTCCCGCCTGTTGCGCGGCTTGGCGGATCTGCTGCACGTGCTCCACGCCGCTCCATGGCACACCATTGTGCTCCCACGCCTGCCCGTGGCCAGAATAGGTTGGCCCCAGCACGCAGGCCCTCCGTGCCCCCAGCAACCGGGGCAGCAGGGCTATAAGGCTCTGGCTGCCAGCTCCGGTTACCACCATGTCGGGCGTTGACACGCCATAGGCACGGGCGGCAACCTGTTGCAAAGCCTGCTCCTCCCCTTCTTCGGGCAGGCGTTGCAGGGCTTTCGGGTCTGGCCAGACCAGCGGGTATGCAACAGGGTTAATCCCTGTGGAGAGATCTATAAAAGGTTCCGGCGCACCCACAAAATGCCGCATGACAGCCTGCACCTGCCCGCCATGGCTGGGCACCGGCAGTTCTGCTGCATCCATTGTGGAGGACAAACCGTTAGGCGGTGCTGCATGCTGCATGGTAGCGTCCGTGATCTTTTGTGCCAGCCTAGTGTTCATACCCGCCCCCATGCTGTTCTTCCCTCTCTCCATCACCCTGCCAGTGGCAGCCCTTGCCGCTGGCATGGAAGCCGCCTGGGGTTACCCGGCCCCCCTGCTGAACATGATCGGCCACCCCGTTATGTGGATTGGCGCGCTGATCGACCGGCTCGAACATGTGCTGAACAGGATGGACACATCCGAGCGCACACGGCGGTTACTGGGTTTTGTGGCACTGGCCCTGATTATTGCCATACCCGTTACCCTTACGGCGGGCCTGCTTGGGATGGGTTATACTCTTTTGCCCGCCCCTGTCATGCTGCTTGTGCAGGCAGGGCTGGCCAGCACGCTTGTGGCGCAGCGCTCGCTATGGGTACATGTGCAGGCTGTGGGCACAGCCCTGCGCCACAATGGCCTGTCTGCTGGCCGCAACGCCGTAAGCATGATTGTAGGACGCGACACCAGTGCACTGGATGAAGCCGCAGTTGTGCGCGCGGCATTGGAAAGTCTGGCCGAAAACTTTTCGGACGGGATTGTGGCCCCATTGTTCTGGACCGCCCTGTTTGGCCTGCCGGGGGCGGTTTTTTACAAATGTGTCAACACGGCCGATAGCATGATCGGCCATCTTAACCCCCGTTACAGAGCCTTTGGCATGGCTGCGGCCAAACTGGATGACCTGATCAACCTGCCTGCCTCCCGTCTGGCTGCGCTGTGCCTGATGCTGGCCGCTCCACGGCAGCAATGGCCCCATATCTGGCGGACCATAAAGCGCGACGCGCCCCGCCACCGCTCCCCCAATGCAGGCTGGCCGGAAGCCGCCATGGCCGCAGCCCTGAACACCCTGCTGGCAGGCCCGCGCTCCTATGGCGGCAAAATGACCAAAGACCCATGGATTGGCAGCGGTACGTCCGGGGCCGGTGTGGCTGATCTGGAGCGTGGGCTGCGCCTGTACCGGCGTGCATGCGGCGTGCTTATTGCCGGGTTGCTGTGCGCTGCACTTGGCGGCATGATAGGAGCATGAACGCACCCTCCTTTTCCCCCGCTTTTGCAGCCGAACTTGAGCAGCTTTTTACATGGCGGAGGGATGTGCGCCATTTCCGGACAGACCCACTCCCCGACCGTACTCTGGCACACCTGCTGGAAACCGCCTGTCTTGCCCCCTCCGTGGGGCTAAGCGAGCCGTGGCGCTTTGTAAAAGTGGATAGCCCGACCCGCCGCCATGCGATCCGCGAGAACTTTGCTCACAGCAATGCGCGTGAACTGGCTGGACGGGGCGGGGACGACGCCCAGCGTTACGCATCGCTCAAACTGGCCGGGCTGGACGATGCCCCCCACCATATTGCCGTTTTTTGTGAAACCAACCCTACGCAAGGCCGCGGACTGGGCCGGGGCACCATGCCCCAGACCACCACATGGTCCGCCGTTATGGCCATCCATACCTTCTGGCTTGCAGCAACCGCGCAGGGCATTGGTGTGGGCTGGGTTTCCATTCTGGACCCAAAAGAGGCCAACAGGGTGCTGGGCATTAACCCGGAATGGCAGTTTCTGGCCTATCTGTGCGTTGGCTATCCGCTGGAACCTGCCAGCTCACCCGAGCTGGAACGCCGTGGCTGGGAACAGCGCAACCCCGCACGCCGCAAATGGATTGCCCGCTAGCCCGTACAGTGCGGGGCATACACCCCTTTGCCATCACGCAGCGTAAACCGGCGGACTGGCCAGTGCCAGAAGAGCGTCTATATCCATATGCCGTTCCAGATGATCGGCCAGATGGTCCAGTGCGGCATCCACTACACCATCATGCGTGTCCGGCAGGGTCTGCCCGGCCTGCGCCCATATTCCCTCTGGTGCAAACGCAGCACCTGCAGCACGTTCGAGCAAGGCCAGCCGGGCCGCACGGTGTGTAAACACGCCATGCAGGTATGTTCCCCAGACCCGGCCATTCCCCGACACGCACCCTTCGGCCTGCCCGTTCAGCCACAGGAGAGGGGTAAAGCCTTCCGGCCTGTGAGTGTGCCCCAGATGCATTTCGTACCCTACAACAGGCTGACCACCTTGATCCAGAAAACCCTTGCCGTATTCAAGCTTTTTATCATCCCCCAGAACAGTGTGGATGGGTAACAGCCCAAGCCCCTGCGCCGTGCAGGGCGGGCCTTCCGTGCCGTGCGGGTCGGCAACGCTATGGCCCAGCATCTGGTAGCCACCGCAAATACCCATAACCACACCGCCTTTTTGCGCATGTTCTACAATACGCTCGGCCCAGCCACGCGCGCGCAGGCACGCCAGATCCGCCAGAGTAGCTTTGGAGCCGGGCAGCAGAATAATATCGGCCTGAGGCAGAGCCTCCCCTTCCATAACAGGAATAACCTCGACCCCCGGTTCGGCACAGAGTGGATCCAGGTCATCAAAATTTGCAATCATGGGTAATATGGGCACAACCACGCGCAAGCGGGGTTCTGGTTGCGTATCCCCCACTCGGCCCTGCAACCGCCTTGCCCGCAGGGTATCCATGAGGTCGGCGGCATCCTCGGCGGGCAGATCATGGACATCAGGCAGGTAAGGTACCAACCCAAGTGCCTGCCAGCCGGTTTTTTGGGCAACAAACTGCATACCATCGGCAAACAGGGTCGGGTCCCCACGCATACGGTTGACCACAAACCCCTTGATCCGCTCTGCATCTTCTGGCTGCAACACAACCTGTGTACCCACAAGGCTGGCAATCACGCCGCCTCGGTCAATATCCCCTACCAGCACAACAGGTGCCTGCACGGCGCGGGCAAAGCCCATATTGGCAATATCGTGCCGCCGCAGATTAACTTCGGAGGCAGACCCCGCTCCCTCCACCAGAACAATATCCGCACCGGCCGCCAGATTTTTAAAACTTTGCAGAACCTGCGGCATAAGCTGCTCTTTGCGGCTCTGGTAATGCCGGGCTTCCACCGTATCCACCCGCTGGCCACGCACAACAAGCTGCGACCCGGTCTCGCCCTGTGGTTTCAGCAAAACCGGGTTCATGTCCGCCATGGGCGGCACACCACAGGCTCGGGCCTGTAGGGCCTGTGCCCGCCCGATTTCTCCACCATCCAGTGTAACGGCGGCATTGTTGGACATGTTCTGTGGCTTAAAGGGCAATACCCGCAGCCCCCGCCGCACCAGAGCCCGCGCCAGCCCCGCAACCAGTGTGGATTTGCCAACGCTTGAGCCTGTGCCCTGCACCATAAGAACGCGAGCGCTCAAAACTCCACGCCTTCCTGCGCCTTGATCCCGGCCTTGAAGTGATGCTTGACCAATGTCATTTCCGTGACCAGATCAGCCGCGTCCAGAATGGGCTGTCTGGCGTTACGGCCCGTTACCACAACATGCTGGCTTTGTGGTCGGGCGTTAATATCCGCCAGCACCTGCTCTATATCCAGGTACTCGTAGCGCAGGGCGACATTCAGTTCATCCAGCACCACAAGGGCAACATCCGGCCGGGCCAGTGCCTGCACCGCCACGGCCCATGCGCGTTCGCACGCCGCCACATCCCGCGCGCGGTCCTGTGTTTCCCACGTAAACCCTTCGCCCATGCTGTGCCATTCCACCAGATCGCCAAAGCGTTCGAGTGCCCGGCGCTCACCCGTATGCCATGCCCCTTTGATAAACTGCACCACCACCACGCGCCGGTCATAGCCCAGCATGCGCAGTGCAAGCCCAAAGGCTGCCGTGGACTTGCCCTTGCCCGGCCCTGTATTAACCAGCAGCAGGCCTTTTTCCCCGGTTTTGCTGGCGACCTCCTTATCCTGCACTGCCTTGCGTTTGCGCATTTTTTCCTTATGGCGTTCGGCGTCGTGCTCTGGCGTATTGTGCTGCTCGTTACTCATGGTTTTGGTATTCTCTATCTGTCCAATGCGTGTGTACGGTCGGCTCACCCAACAGGGTGCAGGGCCGGGCGGGTAGCGGCCTGCTCCACCATAAACAACCGGGCAAAGCCCTGCGGCATGGAAGGGGCCAGCAGTTCCGGCTGCTCCCCCGCCGCCAGTGCGCTGAGAATACGCAGCGGCCCGCCGTGTGAAAGCACACACGCGGCCTCCCCTTTACGGTGCATATCCTGCCAGAAGTCGGTAATACGGTGGCAGAGCGCCAGACCGCTCTCCCCCTCCGGCGGGGCAAAGCTGGATGGGTCCCTGGCCCATTCATCCAGTTGCCTGCGCTCGATATCCTGCCAGCGCAGCCCTTCCCAGCGGCCAAAGTCCAGTTCGGCCAGCCTTGGGTCCACCCGCAGTTCCATACCGGTTGCCAATGCCAGACGTTGCGCCATATCCCGGCAACGTTGTGCTGGCGAACTATACAGCACACGGCAGACCGCCCCCTTGGCCAGAACAGAAAGCCCGGACACGATTTTTTCCCATCCCGGACGTAACGCCACATCCTGCCTGCCGTAACAGACACCTTCGGGCAGCAGCACGGGAGCATGCCTTACCAGCAATACAGGAAAAGACTGCATGGCCTGTCTCCTCTTTTCATCTCTGTCCGTTGTTCACACCGACCAGACGGGCCAGACAAACCGGCCCCGCCCTGCTCCAGACACTTTGCCGACAAGCCGGGCGTACCACCACCCCCTTAATTCAGGCGCAAGACATGGTGATCGGCGCTGGCACACTGGCCAGCACATGGAAAAAGGAGCCAGACACAAATCCACGCTGGCCACCACACATCCCCAGTTCCTCACCTATGCCAGAGCGCAGGCTGGCCAGTGGGGCATCCTGCCCCTCCTCCAGCACGGTGGCATAATGGAACTCATGCCCGCGCAAACGCACACCACGCGCACCCAGAACACCATCGGCTACAAGAGTGGCCTCACGGTAGCCCAGATTCAACTTGCGTCGCGCAAAAGACGTGCTGTGGCCAAGCAAACCTGCCATGCCATGCCGTACGCCCTGTGCATCTTCCAGCCCCTGCCCCAGCACCATAAAGCCCCCACATTCGCCGTGCACAGGCCGTGTGCGGGCAAAATGCGCCAACCCGGTACGGAAGGTGGCAGCCCCCGCCAGCACACCTGCATGGAGTTCGGGGTAACCACCGGGAAGCCAGCAGGCTGTGCAGGATGGGTCCGGAGCCTCATCCGCCAGAGGGGAAAACGGCACCAGCTCCGCACCGGCCTGCCGCCAGAACAGGGCCAGATGCCCATACAGGAAGGAAAAAGCCGCATCATCCGCCACGGCAATCCGCTGCCCCGGTGGCGGCAGCACGCCGGTCGGGGGCAGATCCTCCCCCACTCCGCCCTGCAAAGGCCGGGCAGAAGCCAGAATACCATCCAGATCCAGTTCACGCTCGGCCTTGTCTGCCAGATCGGACAGCCAGCCAGCCAAGTTCCCATGCTCACGCGCCTGCACAAGCCCCAGATGCCGCTCTGGCAGGGTTTGCTCCATCTGCCGCATCAATGCGCCATAAACGGGCAACTGCGCGGCCTGCACGGCCTCGCGCCCCAGCCGCTCATGCCGGGGAGAGGCCACGCGGTTAAGCACAACCCCGCTCACCTGCACATGGGGGGACCACTGTGCAAACCCCCTGGCGATTGGCCCCACAGACTGCCCCTGCCCCGACATGTCGAGCACAAGCAGAACAGGAATACCAAAATGCGCTGCAATATCGGACGGCGCTCCCCGCTGCCCGTCGGGCAGGGATAAGCCATCAAACAGCCCCATGGCCGATTCCACGACCAGAATATCCACATCCTGACAGGCGGCCTGCATAACACGGCCCAGCAGGGCATCGGGCATGCACCAGCTATCCAGATTAAGGCCCGGACGGCCCGTAATGGCGGCATGAAAAGCCGGGTCTATGTAATCCGGTCCAGTTTTGACCGCACCAACCCGCAAACCCCGCCTGCCAAACGCTGCCAGCAGGGCCAGTGTAAGCGTTGTCTTGCCCCCGCCAGACCGTGGGGCGGCGACCATAATGGCCCGTGTTGTCATGCGTTATTCACCCTCATCCAGCACACAGGCCACGCTGTTACCGCGTGGGTGCCACAGACCACGCCGCATGGCCTCTTTAAAGCGCTGGCGCATGGCCTCCCTTGCCGCGGGGTTGGCCTGACGCAAAAAATCATCACATTCCGCATTCCCCAGTGTTGCGGCAAACACCAGATCAAACTGCGGGTCAAAGCGCTGGGGCATGGTGGCGGCAAAACCATGCAGCGCGTCCAGCCCGCGCGCCAGTTCGGCGGCACCAGCATATCCGTGCTGCTGCATGCCTTTTATCCATTGCGGGTTGGCCAGACGGCCCCGCACAATGCGGGCAACCTCATCTGCTGTGCCGCGCAGGCGGGGGGACTGTGGGCGGGAGGTATCTCCATGCAGAACCGCAGGCGCGCCCCCCGCCATGTGGCTGGCGGCGGCCAGCCCCCCTTCATGCGCGGCAATATCGGGGCTCTCCAGCAAGTCGGTTTCGGCATTGTCCTGCACGTGCAGGACGGTTTCCGCCCGCCCCAGCAGGGTGGACAGGGCAGCCTGATCGCGCGTGCCATCCCGTCCGCCACCATACATCCACGAGGAACCTTCCAGCCATGCGGCCCCCAGTTCTTCACGGTTATGCCATGTGCCGTGGAGCAGATGGTCCTCCACCCCGGTACCGTAACTTCCTGTGGCGGCACCAAAAATACGTGCGGTAGCCCGTTTACGGGCCTGCCCTTCCAACCCACGGGCCTGTGCTGCAAGGGGGTTCCAGTCATCAGGTTCACGCCGGGCAGCAACTGCGCTGACCGCCTGATCGAACAGGGCAATCTGCTCGCCAAAGGCGTCCCGGAACAGGCCGGAAATACGGAGCGTGACATCCACCCTCGGCCGGTCCAGCACGGGGAGGGGAATGACCTCAAACCCGCACACATGGCCCGTGCTGGCAGTGCGCTGCACCTCCACCCCCATAAGGCGCAGGGCCAGAGCCAGATCCTCCCCCCCCGTGCGCAGGCTGGCTGAGCCCCACATATCCATAACAAGTCTGGTCAGGGGTTCACCGTGTTCCTGCAGGTGGCGGGTCAGCAGGACCTGCTCCATCCGGGTCGCCAGCACCACGGCAGACGGTGTTGGCAGGGCACGCGGGTCCACAGTAAAAAGGTTGCGCCCGGTTGGCAGCACGTCAATACGCCCACGCGTGGGGGCGCCAGCGGGCCCAGCTGCCACCGGCTGCCCTGCCAGAGCTGCCAGCAGGGCGTGCATTTCCGCCGTGCCGCACTGCTTTATGCGTTGCGTAACATCGGCCACAAATGTCTGGTCCCCCTGCCGGGCACAGGCCTGTGCAATGGTTTGCACAAGAGCCATGCAGCGCGGTGCTGTTTTGCCAAAAACATGCAACCCGTCACGGATTTGCAGGTCCTTGACATCGCACAGATACGCATCCAGCCGTGCCAGTGCTTCTGTCTCATCCAACTCGCCGGGCCTGACACCACTTTCGGCCAGAACACCCGTACGGGTTGCACGTTCCAGAATATCCGCCCGCAGCAGGGCACCACGGCGGGGGTCCAGCCCATCGGCCTCCGCATATTCATCAATCAGGCGTTCGAGTTCCTGCATTTCACCCGACAGGCTGGCCTGCATGACCGGGGGCGTCATATGCCCGATGGTTACGGCCCCCAGACGCCTGCGGGCAGCAGCGGCCTCCCCCGGATTATTGACAATAAAGGGATAAATGACCGGCATATCCCCCGTAAGCACCGCAGGCGCGCAGAGCGGGGAAAGAGCCGTGGCCTTGCCCGGCAGCCATTCCAGCGTGCCGTGTGTGCCCAGATGCACCAGTGCATCCAGTTTTTGGCTGCGGCGTAGCCAGAGGTAAAACGCCACATAGGCGTGGCACGGTGGCTGGTCCGGGTCGTGATAAGTGGCTTTACGCTCTGCGGTTTTTCCTCGGTCGGGCTGCACGGCAAGGGTTATGGCACCCAAAGCCACGTAACGCAGGTGGAATGCGCCATCCCTTACCGCTGCATCCTGCTCTGGCGGGCCCCATGCGTCCGCAATGGTGGCCATGAAGTCCGGCGGCAGTTCCGCGCTTAAAGCTTTATAATCTGCCAGAGATAAAACGGCCTGCGGGGGAGACTGGACCATAAGGCAAGCAAGTTCCTGCGCGGCTGGCACCGGCTGCTCCCCCAGTTGGTACCCCTGCTGCTGCATATGCTCCATAATGTTGTGCAGGCTGGCAAAACCATCCAGACCAACGGCATGAGCCACATGCGCGCTGCCCTGCTCCAGCCCTGCGCCGGGGTAGTCGGAGAGTACAATACCAACCCGTTTTTGCTCTACAGGCGTATGCCGCAACCGCGCCCATGCCATGGCCCGCGCCGCCACCATGGCAATGCCAGCATCATACGCCACACGCTGGGCGGGCAACCCCGGAGCCGCATCCTGACGGAAGGAAATGGGAAATGTAGCGATTGTTCCATCAAGTTCTGGCAGAACAACCTGCATAGCAAGGTCCGAGCGCCCCAGCCCGCGCGCGCTTTTGGCCCACAAAGCCTCCGTGCAGCCCGGCTGGAGCACCTGCAACACGGGCGCAGCCGCCGCATCCAGCGGGGAACTCCCCAGCCCCCCACGAGCGGAAAAACAGGTGGCATTCAACACCACATCGGGCTTTGTACGGCGCAAATGCTCAGCAACGCCCTGCGCAACGCCGTGGTCCTTGAGGGATGTCACAAACAGCACCGCCACGGTGCAGCCCTGCCCAGCCAGCACCTCGGCCAGACGCTCCACCCCCGCCATGTCCGATGCCTGAAGGTGTGCTCGGTAAAAAACCAGTACCGCCGAACAGACCGCCTGCTCCCCGGCTGCCGGATATGTACGGTAAACACCCCATGTGGGCAAAGGCTCGGGCTTTGCGCCGTCATCCTCCCCATATCCGGCAAGAGCTGACATAAGCCGCAGGGCTGCAGCCATGTTATCTGGCCCACCTTGGGCGAAAAAGCCGTTCAGGCGCTGCCGTTGGGCGGCCTGCACACCGTAGGACAGTTCGGCCAGACGGGCATCATCCGCCGCCCCCCCCGCTGGCTGCCCGGCCCCACCGCACCCGGTATGGCCGGGCAGAAACACGACAGGCACAGCCTGTTCGCGCGCCCACGCGGCCAGTTCCTCCGCCCCGTAACGCCAGTAATCCAGCCCACCCAGCAGACGCACCACCACACATCTGGCACCCTGCAGGGTATTTTCCACATACAGGTCGATCGACATGGGATGCCGCAGGCGGGCCAGACTTGTCACCTGAACGGATGGTAAGCGGGCCTGCACCTGCCCGCGCATCTGCTGTGCCGCATGGCCCAGCCCCAGCAGATCGCTCTCTGTAAAGGACAGAACAACAATATCCGCACCGGGCAGGCCCAGATCTTCGGCTGTGTCCTGTTCATCCAGTGTCCGGTTTTCGCGGACCAGAAGGTGCATGCCCGTAAACTCCCTTACGCGGCCAGATGGCCCGCAAGAGCGGTGGCAATGGCCGGAGCGTTCAGCCCTTTCTGACCGATGACCACAATGCGGCCCGTACGGTCCTCCCCGGCACCGAGGGGACGGTCGAATTCGTGCCGGAAGCGGCTACCCACCCCCTGCACGGCCAGACGCATGGGTTTGCCTGCAACGCTTGCAAAGCCTTTCATACGCAGCACGTCAAAGCTGCGAGCCGTGTTTTGCAAGGTGGTCAGGAACTCATCCACACTGTGCTGCTCGGGTACGGCTACCACAAAGCTTTCAAAATCATCATGCTCGTGCTCGCCATCTTCCGCATCGTGGTGGGATGGGCGGGCAGCAAGGTCGCTCTCGGCCGCAGCACCAATACCCAGCAGCACGGCGGGGTCTACCCTGCCTTCCGTTGCCCGCACAATCTGCACAGGGCGGGGGGCATTGTCCCGAATATGCTGCTCCACCGTTGCCAGTTGCGCTGCATCCAGCAGGTCGGTCTTGTTCAGCACCACCAGATCGGCAGCGTTGATCTGGTCTTCAAACACCTCGGCCAGCGGGTTGTCGTGATCCAGCGAGGGGTCTTCGGCCCGCTGTGCTTCCACGGCCTGCGGGTCATCCGCAAAGCGCCCGGCGGCTACGGCGGGGGCATCCACCACGGCCACAACGCCATCTACCGTCATGCGGTTACGCACCGTGGGCCAGCCAAACGCCTTGAGCAGGGGCTTGGGCAGAGCCAGCCCTGATGTTTCGATCACCACATGTTCGGGTGGGTCAGCCCGGTCCAGCAGGGCTTCCATGGTGGGCAGGAAGTCATCCGCTACAGTGCAGCACAGACAGCCATTGGTCAGTTCGACAATGTCTTCCTCGCGGCAGCCCTCCACCCCGCAGCCGCGCAGGATTTCGCCATCAATACCGAGCGAGCCGAATTCATTCACCACCACGGCAATGCGGTGCCCCTGCGCCCGGCTGAGCAGGTGCCGCAGCAGGGTGGTTTTACCAGCGCCCAGAAAACCGGTGATAATGGTTACGGGCACGCGTGTCTTGGCAGCAGTCATGGTTCTTCCTGTTCGTTATAAAGCGTTGCGGGCACACGCCCCAGCACCATATCGGCCAGCGTTGCCGGGCGGCGCGATGGCATGACAGTCCCTTTGGCCGATGCCGCATACAGGCGGGCATAAGCCAGAATATCCTCAGCTTTTTCCGGCCCGAGGTGGCCCAGCAACCATGTCCAGCGCTCGGGCATGGCTATGGCCGCCGTACACCCCCGGTCACACGCTGCCAGACAGGCCACCGGGCGCAGCGTGGCGGAAGGGGCAGCTCCGGCCAGACGCTCCGCATCCAGCAGAACCTGCAGGCGCTCGAGCAGTTGCGCACCCGGCGGGCAATCCATGGCAGGCCCTCCCCGCCTGCACGTAACGCAGACATGCAGCACGGGTGGCCCAGCCTGTGCTGAATGCGCAGAAGGGATAGACAAAGAGTGTTCGGCGGTCATGCGTCTTTCCAACGGGCCATTGTTCCACAACGTGAGGTTGTGGCAGGCATGGGGCAGTAACAACCAGCCCTCTGCCACGCATATGGCAAAGAAAACGCACCACCGAGTGCATCCGTGCCTGCCAGGCACCCCGCCAGCAGACAACGCCAGAACGCAACCATTCCCGCAGGAACAGCCTTACAGACGAGTGATGGCAGGTCTCCTGGCTTGTACCCTGCCTGCACCAGCCATGAACTGGCGCAAAGCACTGCCCCGCTGCCTTCCCGAGTCCCGAAAGGACCAGTGGCGACCCCGAACAGGGCCGGGGCGGAGCATGATGGGTACTTACAGTTGCGGGGGCAGCGACGGCTTTGCACCGGTCTTCCCTTTTCACCCCGGTCAGGGGCACCATCAAGTATTGGCATGATGTGCACAAAAACCCTGCCGATTCAAGGCATGTCGCACTCTGGTCCAGCATGGCTGCGCAGCATGAACAGGCCGGAAGAGCCCTACCCTGCCCTGGAACATGGAGCACGGAACATGATTGACCCACAGGGTGGGCTGGCCTATTTTGCCATATACTTTTTATCTCAACTATAATGACACTAATTTAATGGACCGCATGACTGAGCCGCGCCACATGCCAGCACTGGACGAAACGTATTTTCCCGGCATGGCGCTGACCTTCCGGGTCATGCGGCTGGCAACGCTCTGGCGCACACAACTGGACCGGGCCCTGCGCCCGCATGGCATGTCCCTTGCTGTCATGCGCCCTATGGCCTACCTGTGTATGCTGCCTGAAGGGGCGACCCAGCGCGACCTCGCCCAGACCATGACCATAGACTGCTCCGCACTGGTACGTGTTCTTGACCTGCTGGAAAAACAGAAGCTGATCACCCGCACACCCGATGCTCAGGACCGCCGCGTAAAACGCCTGTTCCTGACAGAGGCCGGGCGGGAACAGTGCAGGCTGTTCCATACGATTGCCGCCGAACTCGAGCAGACCATACGATGCTCGCTCCCTCCGGCTCAGGCGGATACCCTCACACAGACCCTCTCCTCCTTGCTCGAAGCACACCATGCCCACACGCTCTGACCTGCTCACCCTGCCCGGATCGTTCATGCACTGGGTCAACCAGCGCTTTGCCCCCGCAGTTTTTGCGGATGATGCCCGCTGGAATGGCTTTACCGCCACGGCGGGCTATACCATGCGTGTGTTCCTCTCCATTGGTATTGCGCTTTTTCTGGCCTTTGTTTTTCAGCTTCAGTCCCCGCTCAGCGCGGCGACAACGGTGCTGATCGTCGCCAACCCCACGGTTGGGGCCATGGTCTCCAAAAGTGTGTGGCGTCTTATTGGCACCCTGATCGGGGCCACAATCAGTGTGGGAGTTATGGCTGTTTTTGTGCAGTCCCCCGTTCTTTACTTTGCGGCCCTATCCGTTTTTGTCGGCCTTGCCTGCATGGTCGCCACGTTTTTACGGTTTTTCCGTGCCTATGCGGCCGTGCTGACCGGCTATACGATCGTCATTATCGCAGCCCCCGCCTTTGCCGACCCCGATGGCATTTTTCTATCCGCCATGAGCCGCCTTTCCGTTGTGGCAACGGGCATTCTGGTCACGGCCTGCGTGTTCATGGTCACCTCCGTGCGCAGACCCAGCACCGTGCTGCACAAACTCGGTCAGGCGTTCAGGGAAACTGTTCTGCATGCCAGAACATTTCATAAAGCTGAAAGTGAGCGCACAACGCCCGAAGCACTTGATGCCACCGTAACCAGCACGCTGGAAAAACAGGAACAGAAAACCCAGAGCACCAACACGATTTTTCGTGGGCTCGGCCAGCCAATCTATGACAGTCGCAGCAAGCTTCTGGCCAACATGTCCGGCCTGACCCCCGCCATAGAATTTGCCGCAGCCGATGACCCGGACATGCAAAACCGCGTGCGTAACCTGCGCCTGTGCTTAAGCCGCCTGACGGGGCTGATTGTCAGCTACCACCCATACTGGCTGACTTTTTCCGCCGGGGTGGAAGAAACCCGCGCGGTGCACCTGCTGGTTGCCCGGACACTGGGCGAGATTCTGGAACTGACCGAAAACACCCACTGGCTGACCAACCCCGCCCCGCTCTCCACCTGCCTGCATGACGCACTGAAAACACTGGAACAGCTTGCC
This sequence comes from Acetobacter lovaniensis, assembly GCF_014207635.1. Taxonomy (GTDB): domain Bacteria; phylum Pseudomonadota; class Alphaproteobacteria; order Acetobacterales; family Acetobacteraceae; genus Acetobacter; species Acetobacter lovaniensis. Next base: position 86,370 of record NZ_JACHIE010000005.1, on the reverse strand, counting down.
CGCCAGACCACGAGCACCACCACCCTTGCCGCACTGGACAACACACGGGACGCACTGGTGCAGATGGACCTTGCCCTGCACGACCTGACCAGCCCGCACCCCGACCGCACACAGACCAGCATCCAGCCTTATCTGGAATGGCCAACAGCCCTGCGTAATGGCGTGCGCGGGAGTTTTATTGCCCTGCTGGCCGGTATGTTATGGTATGTTCTGCACTGGAGTTCCGGCCCGCTGCTGATCATATACACCGTTGCGGCGTCCAGCCTTTTGTCCACCACCCCCTCGGCGGCCAAGGCCAGCCCCATGATGGCGGCAGGCACCCTGCTGGCCGTGCCCATGGGGTTTTTGTGCCACACACTGGCCCTGCCGCGTATAGATGGCTACCCGTTACTCTGGCTTAGTCTCTGCCTGTTCCTGCTGCCGGGTGTGTGGTTGCAGTTCCATCCGCGGTACAGCATTGGCGCATTTGGATATGCCGTGTTTTTTACCATGATGCTCTCAGTCAATAACCCGATTGTTTATGATGACCTGACCCTGACCAACAACTGGATGAGCATCATAGCCGCCTGTGCCCTGCTGGCTATTGTCTTCAAGGTTATTCTGCCAGCAGACCACAGGCTGGATGCCGCGCGGCTGGTCACGTCCCTGACACGCAGCATTCAGAAACTGGCGCGCACCCCTTATGGCCGCACCGAACCGTGGGTGGCGTGGGAAGGGCTGCAACTGCAAAAAATCTCGCGCCTGATGATGCGCCTTTCCTTCATGACCACCAGTCTGGACCGACAGGGGTACACGGACGCAGCCTTTGCCTCGCTCTCCCTTGGCAGGTTGATTGTACGGCTCAAATGGAATGCGGCCCACGCAACGCTGGACCCTCAGGCCCAGACCGCTCTGACAAACGCATTGAACGCTTTTGCCCAACTGCGCCATAACCCGGTAGAAACAGCCAATGCGCTCAAGCAGGCTGCTCTGGCCATCCGCGCCATTCCAACACAGGAAGCCGGGTTATCCCTGACGCGAGACCGAACCCTGTCCTGCCTTGAGCAGGCGGCCAATATCATTCTCTCGGTTCCCGGTTTTTTCCATGTGCATGGCCCTATCCAACTGGCGGAAGACCTGGGGCGGCCTGCCATTCCGGTTTCTGTCCACCCTGCTGCGCGCTAGATTTTTTACTGGATGCCCTGTGGGAGAATAAACCCGATACTGTAAAAAACAAATTTCAGAGAGCAACGAACTTTATAGTTTCATTTAATAAATTAGTTTTTACGCTGTTAATATATTTTTTATGGGAACTTAACCTGAAGACACCTCTTATAAACGAGCCATTACATTAATTTCCATAAGAAGAAACACCATGGCTCAAACCGATCTTACACTCCATACCCCCCTGCGGGCCAACCCGGCCCCACTTGGTCTGATGGGGTTTGGCATGACCACCATTCTACTTAACCTGCACAATGCTGGCCTTGTGCCCATGGGCTCCGCCATTCTGGCCATGGGCCTGCTTTTTGGCGGTATTGCACAGATTATCGCAGGTATTCTGGAATACGACGCTGGCAACACCTTTGGCATGACAGCCTTTATCTCCTACGGTGCGTTCTGGCTGACCCTGGTCGCCCTGATCGCCATGCCGCACACGGGCATTGTACCTGCCAGTTCCCCCGCGCTGGTGGGCAGCTACCTGCTCCTCTGGGGGCTGTTCTCCTTTATCCTGTTTTTGGGCACGCTGCGGGCTACGCGCGCGCATCAGATTATTTTTGGCACACTGGTTATTCTGTTTGCGCTGCTGGGGCTGGGCGACCTGCTGGGCCAGCCGGGGCTTACGGTTATTGCTGGTTATGAAGGTCTGGTATGTGGCCTGTCCGCCGTGTATCTGGCCGCGGCCGAAATTCTGGAAGCCCAGTTCAAATGCCCGGTCCTGCCTGTTGGGCCTTATAAACCCGCCACGGCCTGAGCGCACCACGGCCCATAACTTCAAACACAATACGCTTTTAAAATAACACCTGCAGCCCTCCTTGCCCTGACCTTACAGGGCGAGAAGGGCTGTATGCCGTACCTAGCTGGCCAGCACGGCCTCCAGTGCCGCCACATCCACCGCCGCCAGCATGGGAGGTTGCCAGAGCGGGGCGTTATCGCGGTCAATCAGACGCGCGCGCACACCTTCCACAAAATCCGTACGGCCCACCATGTAACGGACCAGCCGCCTCTCAATGGCAAAAGCCTCCTGCAACGAGGATGCCCTGCGCGCATGCTGCCAGCCATACCATGCCGCAAAAATGGACGTTGGGCAGGCGCGTGAAATATCCTCCAGATCCGTCCGGGCAGTCTTCTGGTCCGAACATTCCAGCCCACGCACAATCTGCTCCAGACTGGCCGAAGGATCGTATTCTTCCAGCGTGCAGGCCTGTGCGGGCAGTTCCAATGGACCAATAAGGCCGAACACATCTTCCACCGGGCGCAGAGCCAGCAAACCACGCAGGTTATCCAGACTGTCCGAAGGCACCATACGGTCCGCAAAGCCCATGGCTACGGCCTCTACCCCACTCATACGTCCACCCGTAAGCGCCAGTCGCAACCCCGCGCCACCCGGAGCGCGCGACAGCAGCCACGACCCACCGGCATCAGGCACAAGCCCTATGGATGTCTCAGGCATGGACACAATGGAACGCTCGGTCACAACCCGGTAGCGGGCATGACCACCCAGCCCCACGCCTCCCCCCATGGCAATACCATCCATGAACGACACAACGGGTTTGGCATACTGCGCGATGTGCAACATGGTCTGGTAAACACGGTCCATCAGCTCAAACGCATGGTCCGGGCCGTCCACCAGCAACACATCGCGTATGGCCTTGAGGTCTCCGCCTGCGCAGAACGCGCGCGGAGCACTGCTTTCAATCAGCACCACATGCACGGATGGGTCATCCCGCCATGCGGCCAGAGCGCGTTCAATGCCGGTCGCCATCTCCAGATCAACGGCATTCAGCCGTCTGGGCTTATCCAGTATGATGCTCCCCAGATGCCCCTGCCGGGCCGTTCGCACGCATGCCGTGCCGGAAAGGACGTCCTTGATCATTGCTTTCCTCTTTGTTTCATGCACAAACACATAGCCATCAACCGTTGGAATGAGGACAGCAGATGTTGGCTCCGGAGACCAGTGCCTATCGTGAAGCCATGGCCAGACTGGGTGCGGCTGTGAATATTGTGACAACAGGAACACTGGATAACCCGGTCGGATTTACCGCATCTGCCGTTTGCTCCGTAACCGACACGCCTCCTACATTGCTGGTCTGCCTGAACCGCAACAGTCGCGCGCGCTCCGCCTTTTATGAGGAAGGGGCCATGTGCGTCAATGTGCTCACATCCAGCCAGCAGGACCTGTCCAACCATTTTGCAAGCCCGAACACCATGGCCGAACGCTTTGCCGCAGGCCACTGGCAGACACTGGCCACCGGGGCACCCGTCCTGCACGAAGCCGCCGCATCCTTTGATTGCCAGATCAGCCAGATTGTGGAAGTGGGCACGCATAGTGTTCTTTTTGGCATTGTGCGGGGTATTTTATGCCATGCTGGCGCGGAAGGACTTGTTTATTTTAACCGCAGCTACCACTCTCTACCTTGTCGGCAGGGTTAACGGCGGCCCAAAGGGCGCTGCATCCCTGTTTATATAAGGAGCACAACTGATGGTCCGTAAACATTCCCAAAGCCGCGCTCTGGCCCTTCCCACCACACAAAACCAGATGGTACTGGCCCTGTATGCGGCCCTGACCGCCGCTGTTGTTCTGGGCACGGGCCTGAACTGGCTGCTCACCTGAAAATTACCGTATCTCAGGCACCATCTGCCCGGCTTTAGCGCCCGCGCAGATGGGCCACTCCATTGGCTGCGGCAAACACCACACTCCCCAGCAACGCAATCCAGAAGGATGCAGGGCAGTCGCTCAGCCATGACAGGCACAGCCCGCCCCATGCTTCAAACAGGGCAAGGGCAAATGCCACAGCCATGCCCGGCATTGGTCCAAAACCCAGACGCAGGCTGGCAGCAGCCGGGGCGACCATAAGGGTAAAAACCAGCAGCACCCCGGTAATCTGTGAGCACATGGCCGTGGCAATGCCCACCAGAGCCAGAAACAGCACATCCAGCAGGCGCAGGTTAACGCCTTTGGCCTCGGCCACATCGGGCTGGAGAGAGGCGAACAGTAAAGGCCTGCTCATAACGCCAAGACACACAACACAGCCAATGGCCAGTGCACCCAGCCAGTAAAGGCTGGACGGAGCAATACCCAGAATATCGCCAAACAGCAAAGCTGTGGCGGCTCCGGCCGAGCGCGTCAGAAAATGCAGGCACAAGGCCCCGATACCCATGGCGAGCGATAGCACCAGCCCGATCATGACATCCCGCCCGATCACCCGGTCGCTTGCCATACCCATGCCCATACCGCTGATAACCGCACTCAGCCCGAACCCCAGCAGCGCAGGTTGCCCCCACAGCAAAGCAGCGCCAGCCCCGGCAAAGCCAACATGCGAAAGCGCATGACTGGCAAAGCTCTGCCCCCGCAGCACCAGAAACCACCCTACGGGGCCGCAGACAAAAGCTGCCAGAAAAGCAGCCACAAACGCGGTGCGCATAAACTCGTAGGCAAACATCAGCGCGTATGCTCCGCACAGTCACAACAATGCAGGGTGTCTGCCCCGCCGTCGGCCACCACAAACAGGCGTCCGTCTGCACGCACCACCTCGACCGGCGCACCGTAGAGCGCACTCAGGGCCGGGGTTGTCATAACCTCATCCACACTCCCCAACAACGCCTTGCCATGCGCCAGATAAAGAACGTGGTCCATAAACCCCATAAGCGGATTAATATCATGCGTGGAAAACAGGACCGTTAACCCCCGCTCACGTGCCAGATCATAAATCCGGCGCGTTGTCTCGCGCATGCGGGCGGGGTCCAGACTTGCCAGAGGCTCATCCAGCAGCAGAATACGCGGCTGGTCCAGCAGGGCCTGCGCCAGCAAGAGCCGCTGCCGCTCCCCACCGGAAAGAGACATAACCGGCCGCATGGCCAGATCCTGCGCGTCCACCGCCTCCAACGCGGCGTTTACCTCCGCCTGTGCGCTGGCCGAGTACCATGGCAGACCCCAGACGCGCCCCTGCAAGGCGGCGGCCACCATGTGCCACCCATTAAGCTGCCCGGCAACCATACGCCGCATTTGCGGCATATAGCCCACAGGCATGCGGCCCTTGCCAAAACTCTGCCCTTCCACACGCACATAGCCCTGCTCTGGCGTGGTAAGCCCCAGAATGGCGCGAAAAAGAGAGGTTTTGCCAGCGCCATTCCCCCCCAGCACAGCCACAAAGCTACCCGGTGGAATGGCAAAGCTGACCTGATCAAGCACACGCCGCCCGCCATATGACACACTGAGCTGCCCGGCCTCGATAGCCGGAACGCTCACTGCTGCACTCCCAGAAGCTGGCCTGTACGGGCAAGAATATCATGCACCCAGACCTGCCAGTGCTTGCGCGGTGGCAGCATTTCAGACAGCGGCATGGTGGGCACATTGGACTGCTGCGCCAGTTCCAGCAGCTGCCGGACGGATGGTTCTTCCACCTGCTGGTTATAAACCAGCATTTTCAGGCGCTTGTCTTTCAGGTCGCTCTCAAACGTTGCAACGGTGGATGGGGCTGGCTCCACATCGTTCATGATTGCAAGCTGGTAGGCCTGTTCGTCCATCTGCAAACCCAGCAGGTCCGCAAGGGGGGTAAACAGCGGTTCGGTCGCAGCCACATGCATGCCCGCGACATGCTCCCTCAACAACGCGGCATGCGCCTGAATGGACTTGATGATCAGCTGCATTTTTTGCGCCCGACCTGCGTATCCATCCGCGTGGTCGGGGTCTATCTGGGCGCAGGCTTCGGCAAAATGCTGCACAAAAGCGCTAACCGCATCCATATTGAACCACAGATGCGGGTTGCCCCCTTCCTGCCAGCCTGACCACGAATCGGCCTTAACATACCGCACGGGCAACAGGCCGGAGGCGGCAACCAGTTTGTCGGCCCATGCATCGTACCCTGCGCCGTTGGCCACAACCAGTTCCGCCGCCGCAATCATGCGCGCATCGGTCGGGGTGGCCTGATATTCGTGCGGGTCCACCGTGGGGGAGGACAAAATGGCCACAACCCGCATGTCTGGTGCTGCAATCTGTGCGGCAATATCACCCCACGTATTTTCCGCTGCCACAACCAGCGGCATTCTGGCGGCCTGCGCGCCACCGGCCACACCCCCGAGAATACTCACCACTCCCAACGCACAAAGGGCTGTTTTCAACCAGAATTTCTGTTTTTTCTTACCTCGAAGAACCATGACGCAGACACCTCAACCAATGATATGTAATAATATTACATCAATTCTGATCATCCGTCACCTCATCACGCATATCTGGCCTTCCTCTTCTGGCTCGTTTAGGCTAGAAACAAGAGAGAACGGATGATGAACATGCAGACCAGAACACCACCCTCCTCCCCAGCAGATAACGGCTACGGTTTTTCGGACCGTATTCAGCGCCAGCTTGAGCACGCCGCTCATCTCTGCGCCGGGCAGGGAGGACGCATGACCCCGCAACGGCGCGATGTTCTGGGCCTGATCCTGACTGCCACAACGCCCGTTGGCGCCTACGACCTGCTTGAACAGCTCAAAACATCGGGCCGCAAACCTGCTCCCCCTACCGTTTACCGCGCGCTCGATTTTCTGCTCGAACATGGTCTTATTCACCGCATTGAACGCCTGTCGGCTTTTGTGCCGTGCACCCACCTCCAGCAGGACCATCCCCACGACCACTCTCATGGACCAGCGGAGAACTGCCTGCATAGCGCGCAGTTCCTGATCTGCCGGAGCTGTGGCGGTGTGACCGAGATTGCCGACGCTCCGCGCGTTCTGGATGTACTGAAAAGCATTTGTGGCAAAAAAAACTTTACCATGCAAAGCGCATCGGTCGAAGTGGAAGGGGTATGTGAAGACTGCGCCCCCGCCTCACGCGGCCAGAAGGGGCCTGCCCCAGCCCCCAACTGATGGAACACCCCGCCCCAACCGGCCCTGTTCAGCCAGACCTGCCAACCCTGCCTTCCGGCAAGGCCCGCAAGCCCGTTCAGGTGGGTAAAAAAACAGCCAGACCCAGAACAGTTTCCAAAACACCGGGATTGCAGCAGACAGACCTGTTTGCCCTGCCCCTCCCCCCACTCCCCCGTTCGCACTTCCTGCCCGACGAAATCCGCCTGAGCCTTGTACCTGCGCCGGAAAAACTCCCGCCTGCTGGTGAAGACTGTTTTTTATACATGGTTGTTTCGCAAGATCATGCGCAACACCTTATGGCCGCCGGCCTCCCCTTAAACCGACGCGCGCCCCTTATGCTGACCGAACGGGCCGGAATTCCCCCATGGCTGGCAAAAACGGCAGAAACCACGGCATGTGATGCACATAACATGCCTGTTGTGCTCAAACTCAAACGTTCCCTTGTCGCGCAAGCTCTGGAGCTGGAGCCAGACCATACGGCAGAATTTGCCACACCATGCTACCTTCTCAGCGGCAATTAAACATTCTTGATCAACAGGCCCAGTTTCATGACAGATGACGTTCTTCTTGCTCAGACAACCCGCAACGGCATTGTGGAATCCAGCCATTATGGCGCTGCCATTGTTGTGGATGCGCACGGCAAAACCGTTTTTTCCGCCGGGGACTGCACAACACCTGTTTTTCCACGCTCTACGGTCAAGGCGTTGCAAGCACTCCCTTTACTGACCGAGGGTGCCGCAGACCGCTTTGCCCTACCAGACAAAGCGCTGGCACTGGCCTGCGCCTCCCATCAGGGCGAGCCTGAACATATTGCTGTTGCCACAGACATGCTGGCCCGCACGGGGCTGGATTACGGCGCGCTCGAATGTGGCACCCACTGGCCGCTGGATACAGCCGCCGCTCGCGCGCTGGCGGCGGCGGGGGAGGCACCCTGCGCACTCCATAACTGCTGTTCGGGCAAGCATGCGGGCTTTATCTGCCTCTCCTGCGCGACCGGGCAGGATGTGGCGCACTACACCCGCCCTGAACACCGCGTAATGCAAACCGTTGCCCAGACACTACAGGAGGTTACCGGAGCACCCCACACCACGGCAAACAGGGCGGTGGACGGATGCGCCATTCCCACATGGGCTATCCCCCTGTCTGCGCTGGCTCTGGGTTATGCCCGCTTTGCCAGCGGCATTGGCCTTTCCCCCGACCGGGCCCTGGCCGCACAACGCCTGCGCAACGCCATAACCCGGAACCCGTTCATGATCGCGGGCAGCAGGCAGTTTGACACGCGGATCATGGCCGAACTGGCCCCCAGAGTCCTGACAAAAATGGGGGCTGAAGGCGTGATGCTTGTGGCCCTGCCAGAACAGGGGCTGGGCATGGCCATAAAATGCCGTGATGGCGGCGCACGTGCGGCAGAAACTGCGGCAGCAGCCCTGATTGCCCGTTTTGCCCGCATAGAGAACGCACCTGTTTTAACACATTTCATGCGCCGCCCGCTTAAAAACTGGAATGGTCAGCTCGTAGGGGAACTACGAGCATCCAGCCTGCTGGCACAGACCTATCTGCCCCCCGTCCCATTGGAACAGGACTACGCATAAAAAAACCGGATAACCCAAACGGCTATCCGGAATTATGGAGCTTTGTACACCTTACCAAACACCCCAGTGCGGTAAGAATAACAAGAACTCGGTATAAACAATGCGAGCCTGACCAGCCTTTGCAGGGTCAGGCCCGCACCGTAATGCTGCTTAACTCTTATGCCTTTGTGGCACGGGGCCGCTGTGTCGCAGCGGCCTTGCGCTTGCGCACGGGTGCGGCTTTTTCCGTATCCGCTGCGGCTTCGGCTGCCAGACGTTCATAACGCTTGCGACGGCGACGTTCCTGCACAACGCGCAGTTTTTCAACTGCAGACAGGTTCTTAGCACTCTCTGCGGCTTCGGCCTTCTCAGCCCGCTTCCGTGTTGCCTTTGCAGCAGGCTTGGCAGGAACCGGAGCTTCCACCACAGCCTTGCGGGCTGACTTACGCGCGCGGGTGGGAGCAGGCTGCACAACTTCCGGCGCGGCAACGACCGGGGCGCGTGTTGCGCGGGTGGCGGCAGTCTTGGCTGCTTTTACCTTACGAACCGCCTTGACCGGAGCCTCCACCACAGCGGCTACGGCTGCGGTTTTTGCACGGCGCGCCGGTTTGGCCGCGGCTTCCACCGGAGCTGCTGCGGCAGCGGCCTTGCTGGTTTTTCCGGCTGTTGCAGGCTTGACCGTTTTTTCTACTTTGGCCGCTTTGCGGGGCGTTGCGCTCTGCCGTGTCTTGCGCGTAGTGATAGCCGGGGCTTCCACTTCAAAAATTTCTTCTACCACTTCCACTTTTGCACGCGGCGCGCGTTTTTTTGGGGTCGTTACAGCAGCGACGCGGGCGGGGGCACGTTTACCGGCAACAGCCTTGCGGCCTTTTTTGGTCTCACTCATTCCAGCATTCCTTTTTCATCTTCTTCAAAAAGATCAAGAAGAGAAAACATTCTTTTAAAAAATTAAAAACAAACCTGTTCGTGGCACATTCCGCAGTATCAGCAAAGCGCGCCCATTTCCCCCTCTACATAACAAAAATGACTGGAAATGCAAAAAAATACTCTCGGCTTTTCAAGAATAGACTGCCTGGATTCAACCATTGCAGACCATATGTTCTATACATGTTCGCAAAACTGTCCTAGCATGAGGATATTGCCCACACACTCAAAGAAACCCTATGATCAGCGAGCGATTTTTATCTCCCGCCATCAGGAACCTTGGTCATGAAAATTAACGGCACACCTTACCGCAGCGTTTGGGTTGATGAAAAAGACGGCTGGTCCGTGCATATTTTTGACCAGACCCGCCTGCCTTTTGCACTGGATATTCTCCAGTTGACCACACCCGGGCAGGTTGCCCATGCCATTAAAACCATGCAGGTCCGTGGTGCCCCGCTTATTGGCGCGGTTGCGGCCTATGGTCTGGCTCTGGCCCTGCGCACGGACAGTTCCGACACCGCACTGGAACAGCAGGCCGCCATGCTGGCCGCCACCCGCCCCACAGCCATAAATCTGGCCTGGGCGATTGAAAGAATGCTGAACCACCTCCGCCCCCTGCCCCCCTCACAGCGGGCCGATGCAGCCTATGCCGAAGCAGGCCGCATCTGTGATGAAGATGCAGCCCAGAATGAGGCCATTGGCCTGCATGGTCTGGAACTGCTGCGCACACTGGCTGCGCAACGCGGCAAGAATGACAGAATTAACATTCTGACACATTGCAATGCTGGCTGGATTGCCACAGTGGACTGGGGCACGGCACTCGCCCCCATTTACATGGCGCACGACGAGGGACTGAACGTACATGTCTGGGTGGATGAAACACGCCCCCGCAACCAGGGTGCTGCTCTAACGGCGTGGGAGCTTGGCAGCCACGGTGTGCCCCACACCGTTATTGCAGACAATGCTGGTGGCCACCTGATGCAGCACGGGCTGGTTGATATGGTTATTGTCGGCACCGACCGCGTCACCCGCAATGCCGATGTCGCCAACAAGATTGGCACCTACCTGAAAGCTCTGGCCGCACGGGACAACAATGTGCCGTTCTGGGTTGCCCTGCCCTCCACTACCATAGACTGGCGCGTGGCTGATGGCATGCGTGAAATCCCTATTGAAGAACGCTCGGAAGCCGAAATTACCCATATCCATGGACGGGATGACAGCGGGCAGATCAGCCGGGTGCAGATTACTCCAGACGGCAGCAAGGCCGCCAATCCCGCGTTTGACGTCACCCCGGCCCGCCTTGTCACCGGCCTGATAACAGAAAAAGGCTGCTGCGCGGCCACACCCGACGGCCTGCTCTCCCTTTTTCCCGAACGAGGCTAGAACCCTGGATCACATTGGAAAAAACGTCTGTTATGCCAAACTCTGATCAAACCCCGACAACCCTGTTCCTGACCGCCCATGCCGTGCCCTACACCATGCATGATTATGATTACGTGTCCGATCCGGGCAGGATCGGCCTGCATGCCGCGGCAGGCATAGGCATTGACCAGCAAAAGGTTTTTAAGACCCTGATGGTGGAAGTCGACAAAAAGCAGGTTGTCTGCACCGCCATTCCGGTTCACCTGAAAATGGACCTGAAAAAAGTGGCCGCTCTTTTTGGCGGTCGCAACGCCCGTATGCTTGGTACTGAAAAAGCTGAAGCACTCACGGGTTTTCAAGTTGGGGGAATCAGCCCTTTTGGCGCACGCACAACAGTGCCCGTTGTGTTTGACGAGAGCATTCTCAAACTGGACAGGCTCTACATCAACGGTGGTGGCCGTGGCCTTATTGTGGAACTGGCCCCGGCAGACGCCATACGCTGCGTGCAGGCCCGGACTGCCAGCATTACCGTGGATACACCCCCGGCCTGAGCAGACAAAAAAGCGCATGAGAGGGTTAAAGGAGCATAAACCCCCTTCCACCCTCCAGAAAGGACGCCTATTCCTTACAACAGGGCTTTGTTCTGCAAGGCGGTCGAACCACTCCGTCCGGCCCCGAACAAGGCTCTGTTCTGGTATGGAGACAAGATGCCACGCAAGCTGACTGTGGCCCTTCTGGCACCTTTGTGTCTGGCGGCCTGCACCTCCCAGCCCTCTTCGGGGGGCGGTACGTCCTCCCGTGGTAGCCGCGTATCAGGCAGCTATGGCGTGAACAGCCATGTGCCGGACTTTGCCACGCGCAATTTTGAACCTTTCAATCCGCAGGATGTCGTAGCCATTGCCATGCGCGAATGGCGCCTGTTTGGCAGCCCGGTTAATGATGATGACCCCGAACAGCGCCCCGAACCACAGGTCGCCGCCATTAAACCCGAGCGAGCGCCCGGCCTGTGGCAGCGCGTAGGCGAATACTGGTGGATCGGCATGGACCCGAACATGACTGAAGCCTCATGGACCGGCAAACACAATGCCGATGGCCAGTTGACGGACTTTGTGCATGACGGTTTTTTTGCATGGTCGGCTGCCTTCATCTCCTACGTCATGCGTATTGCCGGAGCGAATGACCGCTTCCCCTATTCGCCCAACCATTCCACCTATATCAATGCCGCTGCATCGGGGTTGTCCCCCATCCTGCGCGCGCGCGACCCCGCAGCCTATACTCCCAAGGCGGGCGACCTGATCTGTGTGGCCCGTGGGCGTGGCAGACAGAGCATCCGCTTTGCGAGCCTGCCGACTTCCTACGGTTTTCCTGCGCATTGCGGCTATGTCGTGGCCACAGGCCAGAATGGGCCACCCTTTGGCCGCCAGATCAGCGTTATTGGCGGCAATATTGACGATGCGGTCGCCCTGACCCACGTTCCAACGGATGAACAGGGTCGTCTGGCAAGCCCGGCCGGTCAGAGCTACGATCCACGCTATCCTTGGTGTGCGGTTTTGGAGGTGTTATATGATGCACAAGAAGAACCGGATGCAGGCCGGTAGGCCACAGGAGTTTATCTCCTACGCAGACCAGCCCCGATCGACCGACCTGATCATAACAAGCAGGGTATACAGATGACCAAAAGCGCAGCGCCCTCCACCACCCATCCAGGCTGGACTTCACTCTCGCCCGACATGCCCGGTGCGGTAGGTGGAACCCCTCTTATTCTTCTGCGCAAGGCATCTGAAGCAACGGGTTGTCAGATTTACGGCAAGGCGGAGTTCATGAATCCCGGCGGCTCCGTAAAGGACCGTGCGGCCCTTGCCATTATTGACGATGCGGAACGCCGTGGCGTGCTCAAGCCCGGTGGCACTCTGGTGGAAGGCACGGCGGGCAATACCGGCATTGGCCTGACTCTGGTCGCCAATGCCCGCGGCTATAAATGCGTGATCGTCATGCCCGAAACTCAAAGCCGCGAAAAAATCGGCTTTTTGCGCATGATTGGCGCGGACCTGCGCCTTGTGCCCGCCAAACCCTACCGCGACCCGGGCAACTACGTGCATGTCTCCCGCCGTCTGGCGGAAGAAAACGGGTGGGTCTGGGCCAACCAGTTTGACAACACCGCCAACCGCGAGGGCCACCGCGCCACCACGGCGCAGGAAATCTGGCAGCAGATGGGTGGCAAGGTGGATGCCTTTACCTGCGCATGCGGCACGGGTGGCACACTGGCAGGCATAGCCCTTGGCCTGCATGATGCAGCCCGGCGCGACGGCGTAAAGGCCCCACAGATCGTACTGGCAGACCCCGAAGGCTCCGGCCTGTATGGCTGGGTCAAGAATAACGACCTGTCCGTAGCCGGGTCTTCCATTACCGAGGGTATTGGCCAGTCCCGCGTGACCGGCAACCTTGAGGACGCTCCCATTGACGATGCAGAGCGTATTCCCGACCCTGAAGCACTGGACGTGATTTACAGCCTGCTGGGAGAAGAAGGGCTGTCTGTCGGCGGGTCTTCTGGCATTAATGTCGCGGCCGCCATACGCACCGCCCGCAGGCTTGGACCGGGCCATAGAATTGTGACCATTCTAGCAGATGGTGGCGCACGGTATGAATCCAAACTGTTCAACCCGACCTTCCTGCGCGAGAAAAATCTGCCGGTCGCCCCCTGGCTGGATCAGTAAGGTTATGCCCCTGCCCAAAGAAACCCCGTTACGGTCAATTTTTTGGGCAGGCATTGCCAGAACTCCGGATCACGCCTGTTTTCTGGCCCCTATCAAGGAGCACGCCCCCGTTTCTGGCGTGAAATGTTGATGACAAAACTCGGTCTTCCCGGAAGCTGGCCTGTTGCAGTGTTCTGCTGCCTTGTCACCCTGACCATTTCCATTGCCGCGTTTTGTATCGGCATTGTTGTCATTCAGGATTTTAACATCTTCCCCGGCCTTCTCTGGCTTTTTATTTCAGCACTTACGTTGTGGCTGTCAGATGTCTGCATAGATTGGCACAACCGCCCGCCATCGCATGACAGCTAGATTTTTATGGTACAATCTACTTCATCCACACCACCCGGCAGTGATGGCCTGACCTGTTATGAAAAGAAGCAGGCTTTCAACCCGCTGGTTTCTTACCTGCATACTACCCGATACAAGCATTTAATCCGGCTGTTTACCAAGCTGTCCACCCAAGCCCCATCCCGCACCTTACGGGTGGTGGACATAGGCTGTGCACATGCCAAAGCGTTCCATATCCTCAATAGCCGCTTCAACATCACCTATATCGGCATAGATCAGGATGAGACGTTAAGCGGCATTGCGCGGGCAAGGTATTCGGAGCATCCGAACTTTAAAATCATCACGGGGTCCATCGCCGACCACTATGACGAATTCCAGAATACCGATGTTATTCTTGCACTGGAAACTCTGGAACACATTCCGGAAAATCTTGTTGTCCGCATTATAGAGCAGATAGCCCTTGCTCAGCCTGCGGCTTTTATGTGCTCGGTCCCTAACGAAGTCGGCCCGATTATTCTGGTCAAGAACATTGGCTCCCTGCTCACCGGCTATATGCGGCACAAGGAATACACATGGGCCGAAACCCTGCATGCCGCACTGTTCAATCTGGATAAGGTGGAAACGCACGGCACGGGCCACAAAGGGTTTGACTGGCGCTGGCTGGCACAGACCATCCGCCACAACATGCGGATCGACCAGATTCATACAAACCCGTTTGACTGGCTCCCCAAAACATTCTCACTTTCCATCATCTTCATTTGCCTGCGCAAACCCTGATGATTTGAGCTTTTACGCACGCCCGGCCTTTCAACCTTGTGCAAAACTCACCCCGACACCTCTTTTGTTGGCAAAAAAAACAGGGCACACCCTTATGGATGCGCCCTGGTTCTAAATTGCAAAACCCTACCTCAGCCGCTTACAGAAAGATTACCTGCCAGAGTGGCTGTGTAACGCTTATTCCCACTCAATCGTGCCAGGGGGTTTGGAGGTGATATCGTATGTCACGCGGTTAATGCCGCGGACCTCGTTAACAATCCGCCCGGCCACTCTGGTCAGGAAGCTCATGTCAAACGGGTAGACATCTGCCGTCATGCCGTCTGTGCTGGTTACGGCACGCAGGGCACAGGCCTGATCATACGTGCGGCCATCCCCCATAACGCCCACGGTGCGCACGGGCAGAAGCACGGCAAATGCCTGCCAGATGGCATCGTACAGACCAGCCGCGCGGATTTCTTCCAGAAAAACGGTATCCACCTTGCGCAGCAGATCCAGTTTTTCACGCGTGATGTTCCCGGGAATACGAATGGCAAGCCCCGGACCGGGGAACGGATGCCGCCCGACAATAACTTCCGGAATCCCGAGCTCACGCCCCAGATCGCGCACTTCGTCCTTGAACAGTTCACGCAGTGGCTCCACCAGCTGCATGTTCATGCGTTCGGGCAGGCCACCAACGTTATGGTGGGACTTGATGGTGACAGACGGGCCACCCGTAAAGCTTACGCTCTCGATCACATCGGGGTAGAGGGTGCCCTGAGCAAGGAACTGCGCGCCGCCGAGTTTGGTGGCTTCTTCCTCGAACACTTCCACAAACAAACGGCCAATGGTCTTGCGCTTGATTTCCGGGTCTGTCACGCCATCGAGCGCGCTCAGGAAGATGTCAGACGCATCCCGATGAATAAGCTGGATGTTGAACTGGCCACGGAAGGTTTTGATAACATCATCCGCCTCCCCTGCACGCAGCATGCCGTGATCGACAAAAATGCAGGTAAGCTGTTCGCCAATGGCTTCGTGGATCAGCACGGCAGCAACGGAGGAATCCACACCGCCGGACAGGCCGCAGATTACCTTGCCTGTCCCTACCTGAGCGCGGATACGGGCAATTTCCATTTCGCGGAAACCCGCCATGGTCCATGACCCAGAGCAGCCTGCCACGTTGTGCGTAAAGTTTTCCAGCAGTGCGGCACCGTGCGGCGTGTGCACGACCTCGGGGTGGAACTGCACACCGTAAAGGCGACGCCCTTCATCCGCGATCACCGCAAACGGCGCACCCTGACTGACCGCCACCGTGCGGAACCCCGGTGGCAATGCAACCACCCGGTCACCATGGCTCATCCAGACCTGCTCACGCCCACCGCGTGCCCATGCCCCACGGAACAGGGCGCAATCTTCTACAATATCAACAAAGGCGCGGCCGAACTCACGGTGTTCCCCGCTTTCCACTTCCCCGCCCAACTGCTTGCACATGGCCTGCTGACCATAGCAGATACCCAGAACGGGCACTGCCATCTCAAACACCACATCCGGAATT
The DNA here is from genome assembly GCF_014207635.1 of Acetobacter lovaniensis. GTDB lineage: Bacteria > Pseudomonadota > Alphaproteobacteria > Acetobacterales > Acetobacteraceae > Acetobacter > Acetobacter lovaniensis. The sequence goes on along the minus strand of NZ_JACHIE010000005.1, from coordinate 70,102 downwards.
CTGGGGGCATCGGGCCCATTTACGCTGGCCGGGCCGCCGGACAGGATAATGCCACGCGGAGCAAAAGAACGTATTTTTTCAGCGTCTGTCGTAAAAGGCCAGATTTCGCAATACACACCGCTTTCACGCACACGGCGGGCAATCAGCTGCGTAACCTGACTGCCAAAATCCAGAATCAGAATACGGTCATGGTGCAAGGCTTCATCCAGCACAACAGGTGAAACGGGCTGAGCGGCATCGGACATGGGTCATGGTTCTTTCTGGTCTGCGTCAGGGTTGGCTTTGCTTGTGCTGTGGCGACAAACACGCTCAAGGCCCACCACCAAGTAAGTATGACAGCGGATATAAAGCCATGCAGCGGGCTCGTCACCCTATAAAAGCCAGAAGAACGAGCAAATCTGTTTTCCGCCCGGGCTTGCCACAACCTGCTTATCACCCCAGATTCAGGCTGACAGCACAGGAGAGCACCGAACATGAGCACCAGACACTTGCAGTTATGCGGATACGCCGTCCTGCTGGGCATGGGGTTGGCAGCCTTTAGCCCCGCACAGGCCGCAACCTCCGCCGCCAATGATCCGTATGGGGACTGGACAGGCACTCTGGTGGCGGACAAAGGTCTCGACTGCCCAACCGAAGGGCTCTCCTATATGCAGATCCAGCCCACGCGCATGATTTTTGTGCCCCAGATGGGCAATCTGGTCCTGCATGGTGTCCCCAACAAGGAGCGCCAGCACTACCACGCCCAGCTTATCCTGACCGATGCCCGCAAGCAGCCTCTACCCATCGTTTTTGAGGCCCATCCGATAGACGACACGTTTGAAGGCATTTACGGCACCCCTACCTGCCGCGCGCACATCATACTCCGCCGCCCGGAGAACCACCCGCTGGATAACTTTTTGAACCGAAATTAGAAAAAAAATCAGAAATATCATTTTTAGGGGTTGCCGAGGTCAGGATGCTCGGCTAAACACCGCCTCACAGTGCACCCGTAGCTCAACTGGATAGAGCACCAGACTACGAATCTGGGGGTTAGGAGTTCGAGTCTCTTCGGGTGCACCACACTTTCCCTAAAATAAAAATGCCTGCCGTAGAAAGCAGTTTTGCTGTTTCTGCCCATTGCAGAGCACTCCGACTCATTCTGGCAGCCCTTATTCTGGCTTCAGGATAACGAGCAGGCTCCAGAGCGTAATACTGTGCAAAGCCCGTACGCTGCCTGAAACAGGTCCGGGTATTCAACAGGAACCGGAACACTGCGTAATGCTCCGGTTTCTGCCTGCTGTTTTACAAAACCTTATTGCGCAACCGGCCTGCACACCGCCTGAACAGGCTGGCCATTCATGACTGCTGTGGTAAAGGCTGCGGAATCCGCCATGGAGGCCAGAACAGCCTGAGAGTGGTCCTGCCCCTTATACAGATGCGCCTGCACAACAGTGCCCGCCTTGCAGGCATCCTTGACCAGCATAAGCTGTCCCTGAGGGGCCACGTCCCTGTCTGTCATGCCAATACCGACAAACAGCGGCACATCAAGCCTGAGCGTGGGGAACAGCATGCCTTTGAACGCAGGCGCCATAGCTTGTAGCAGGGTCGGTTCAAACGCATTGGCCCGCGTCAGCCCTTCGGTTTTTATACGCTCCATCAACGGGCGGGCGCATATTTCCGATGCAGCATGGAATGCGGGCATGGCGCGCGGCGTAAAAGCCTGCTCCGGATTGAACGCGGGGTTAAGCCCGGCCTCGGAGGCGCCCATCAGCAAGGCATAAGCGACAACCGGGTCTATGCCGCTTGCACTGTTCTGTGGTTTGGCATGCAGGACGAACTTGATAACTTCAGGCGACATATAGGGAATACCCGTGGCCACCACCCCACGCACATGCAATGCCGGAGCGTACGCCGGGGCATAGGCCGCAGAGGCAAAAGCCGCTCCCGCCCCCTGAGACTGCCCCACGATCATGATCGTGTTGCTCAGGTCAGGCAGACCAGCCAGTGCAGCCTTTACCCCATCAAGCACACTGTACGCTTCCGCACGGGCGTTCAGGTAAGGGTGTATGCCATCACTCCCCAAGCCCTGATAATCGGTCGCGACAATGGCAAACCCACGACGCAGCCATTCGCCCAGATATGTCTGGTCCCGCGCGGAGCGAGGGTTGAGAGAGGGCGCGCAACTTCTGGCAACCCCCACCGTGCCGTGTGCCCACGCCACAATAGGCCACCCCCCCTGTGGGGCCGGGCCCGCAGGGTAAATGACAACCCCCGTAACCGGCACCAGCCCAACGCCCGACACCCCGTTGGTGGACAGATACTTCATGCTAAAAGCCGGACCACTCCCCGCAACCCCAAGCTCGGGTGCAAGTGGCTGGTGCTGCGTTAATGCACCACTAACCGGCACAGGTGGGGCCGGAACCTGCGGTGCTGGCGTCTGGCACGCCGCCAGAGCAAGCAGGGAAGCAGCAGCAACAAGACGTGGTACGGATTTCATGAAATACCCCTTGTACGGGACTTACGCGCCCCACATTGCAAAAAACGGCAGAAATGCAAACACTCTGCCAATTTTATGCCTGTAGAGTTTCATTATCCCGCCCCGGACGCAAGGGCGCAAAAACCCCAACACTTCCGTTGCAGACCGGCTCAGGGGGCTTCGGTCACGCGCCAGATGGTATTCCCTACATCATCAGCAACAAGGAGTGCGCCATTCTGGTCAATGGCCACGCCCACAGGCCGCCCACGCACATGATCCTGATCGGGGGTGAGAAAGCCTGTCAGCACCTCCTGCGCCGCGCCATCGGGTTTGCCCGCGTTAAAGGGAATATAAATGACCCTGTAACCACTTTTGGGCCTCCGGTTCCACGACCCGTGCTGCCCGATAATAACACCCTGACGCATGGCTGCGGGCAACAGCCGGGCGGTCTCTGTAAATGTCAGGCCGAGGGATGCGGTATGCGGGCCGAGTGCATAATCGGGCACCAGTGCGGTGGCGACCAGATCGGGGCGTGGTGGGTTCACCCGCACATCCACATGCTGACCGTAATAACTATAGGGCCAGCCGTAAAACCCTCCCTCCTGCACAGATGTCATGTAATCCGGCACAAGGTCACTGCCAATTTCATCACGTTCATTGACTGCCACCCATAAGGCACCGGTTTTGGGCTCCCACCCCATGCCATTCGGGTTGCGCAAACCTGTTGCGTATGGCTCCAGCTTTCCGGTTTGCAGGTCAAGCCTGTCAATCCGCGCGCGGCCTTCCTCCACCGCCATGCCGTGTTCGGCCACATTACTGTTGGAGCCGACGGTCACGTATAAAAACCGCCCGTCCGGACTGGCCAGAATGTTCTTGGTCCAGTGGTGGTTATACCCTGCTGGCAGATCAGTCACTTTTACAGGCTCGGCCGTAATATGCGTATCCCCCGGATGGTAGGGGAATTTTACAATGGCATTGGCGTTAGCCACGTAAAGGTCATTCCCGACCAGCGCCATGCCAAAAGGGGAGTAAAGATGGTCCAGCAGAACCGTTTGTAGTGTTGCTGTCCCCTGCCCTTTTTCATCACGCAGGAGCATAATCCTGTTGGGGCTGGGTTCCCCCGCGCCAACAGCCCCCATGATAAGGCTGGCAATACGGTTCTTGACTGTCTGGATATCCGTGCCCGGAGAGTTGCTCTGGGCGACCAGCACATCCCCATTGGGCAGGACATAGAGCCAGCGCGGATGGTCCAGCCCCGTGGCAAAAGCCGTAACACCAAGCCCGGGGGCGGGAGTCGGATGTTCTCCTTTCCGCCAGCCAATGGGGTTGGCAATGTTGACCGTAGGCAAGAGCCGGGGCGCGGGAGCAGGCAGCACAGGGGCAGGACCCATGCCCTGTTCAACAGCCAGCCTTGCCCGCTCCGTGCGGGAATACTGCACGCCACCCCCAACCACCGCAGCCAACACAACCAGCGCGCCACCCGCCACCCATATTCTTCGCGACCCCATAAATCCGCCCTCCGTACAGCGCACAACACATAATCCATGATAACCCGAACGCAGCATGTGGGCACAGGTTTGCACGGCAGAAACCGCACTGGCAGGCGGCTCACAGGAACACCCTGCATGATATAACACGAAATTTTATTGCATCTTCACACAGGAGCACGTGTTACTTCAAACGCTCTCTCCATCACGAGAGAGATACAACGCCTTGTTTGAGAACAATCATGTTCATACAGCCTCTTGCTCCTGTGGGTCACAGCCTGCTGCTTTCCTTTATTGTTGCAGCCTGCCCCATTCTTGTTACCCTGTTTCTTATGGGGGTTTTGCGCCGCCCTGCCTGGCAGTCCTCCCTTGGAGGGCTGGTCGTAGGGTTGGTTATTGCCATTGGCCTGTGGGGCCTGCCCCCTGCACTGGCCGTGGCCAGCATAACCAATGGTATGGTTTTCTCGCTGCTGCCGGTCATGTGGATCGCGCTGTGCGCCCTGCTTCTGTTTAACGTTGCCGTCCATAATGGACGGTTTGACGCGTTCAGGGGCTGGATTATCCGGCATGTCCCTAATGACCGCCGTATTATCCTGATCGTGCTTGGCTTCTGCTTCAGCGCAGCGCTGGAAGGGGTTGCCGGGTTTGGCACACCTGTTGCCATTACAAGTGCGTTGCTGATCATGCTGGGTTTTCCCGCACTGGACGCGCTGACCTATGTGCTCATCTTCAACTCAGCGCCCGTGGCCTTTGGGGGGCTGGGGATTCCCGTAACCGTGCTGGGCTCCATTACCGGGCTGCCGCCAGATGTGCTTGGTGCGACCATTGGCCGCCAGCTGACCCCCTTTGCCTGCCTTATTCCGTTTTATGTTATGGCGCTTTACGGTGGGTGGCGCTCCATACGGCAGACATGGCCCATTCTGCTTGTCGCCGGTGGAAGCTTTGCCCTGACCCTGCTCGTCATTTCCGGCGCGGGGCTGTACAGCCTGAGCAACGTACTGTCTTCCAGCGTGTCTCTTGTAGCCAGCATTGTGTTCCTGCGCTTCTGGCAGCCTGCGCCTGACCCCGCGTACGCCATAGACCTCAGCCAGATCAATGCGGAAAAACCTGCCAACGCAGCCCCCGTGCCGCTCTGGCAGGGCTGGATTCCATGGGTTACGGTGATTGCCGTGGTCATTGCATGGGACGCGCTGCACATTGCCCGCATTGGCGCGCTGCCCGTACACTGGCCGGGGCTGGACAATGCTGTCTTCATATCGCTGTACAAATCCGTTTATGCCGCGGTCTGGAAGTTTGAACCCCTTGGCACGGGCACGGCCATTCTGGTTGCCGCCATTCTGAGCGCCCTGCTCACCCGCACCACGTTGCGCCAGTTTGGCGCGGCCATTGCCACAACCGTACGACAGGCATGGCTTGCGGTTGTAACCGTAGCACTGACCATTGGTCTGGCGTTTTTGATGAACTATTCGGGCATGACCTACACGCTGGGCTATGCGGTGTCTTCCACCGGCATGTTCTTCCCGCTTGTTTCGGTCTTTCTGGGCTGGGTGGCCGTCTTCCTGACCGGAAGCGACACATCGGGCAATGCGCTCTTTGGCAACCTTCAGGTTGCTGCCGCACACCAGCTCTCGCTTGACCCTGTTCTGTTTGCCTCGGCCAATTCCTCTGGCGGGGTCATGGGCAAGATGATCTCACCCCAGAACATTACTACCGGTGTATCCGTAACCTCACTCAAAGGGCAGGAAGGTGCTGTGCTGGCCCGCACATTCAAGCACAGCCTGTTCCTGACCTTCTGCATCGGTGTGCTGGTGGTTATCCAGCAGTTTGTCCTGCGTTAGCCACTCCGCCAGCGCCCCTACTACCAAGGGGAGCGCTGGCCCTTCAGGCTACTGATTACTCGCTTCAGGCTATTGGTTGCAGGATATGCACCTGCAAGGGGGTTTCAAGCAGCCCTTCCAGCGCGGCGGCCAGTTGTTTGAAGTGCGGTGTTTCCATATGGTCGGCCAGAGCCTGCCTGCTGGCCCAGCGTTCAATAAAAATCAGTGTCTGCGGGTCATCCAGATCCCGGTTAGGCACATACTGGCGGTTTGTGGCCTCCGCGCGGGACGCGGGCACACAGGCCGCCATGGCTTTTGCAACAGCATCCTCACAACCCGCTTTGGTCTTGAGAATGGCAACGACCGTAATTTCATCGCTCATGGGTAAAACCTTCTGTCTTCTCAAAAAGGGATAATACCGGGCATGATAGAAAACTGAGACTCCCCTGACTACCGGCTTATTGCCCAGTTTTTGCACGTTCATGTGCGTTGCCACGCATTTGCTGGCTTGGAGGGAGCAGGCACGCCCTTTATAGTCCCGCCTAAGCCCTACCCTCTGGTGGGCCGGTTGCTGCTCTGGCCCGCCTGAGCGCAGACCACCCCGATCTCTGGCCCCTCACGCACCGGATTGACCTTTCCATGCTTCCTGTTCTGATGTTTCCACAGTTCGACCCGGTGCTGGTGCATTTCGGGCCATTGGCCATTCGCTGGTATGCGCTGTCCTATATTCTGGGCATTGTGCTGGGCATCATGCTGCTGCGTAAACTGCTGGCCCTGCGCCCGCGTGCTGGCACAACCGAACTGGCGGACGATTTTCTAACATGGGTGACCATTGGCGTGCTTGTAGGGGGGCGACTTGGTTACGTACTGTTCTACCAGCCCAGCTATTACCTTAGTCATCCGCTCTCCATACTGGAAGTGTGGCACGGAGGCATGTCCTTCCATGGGGGAGCGCTCGGGGTCATTACCGCCATGGTGCTGTTTACCTGGCGCTATAAGCTGAACTTTCTGGCTTTTGCAGACCGCGTGACCGTGGCTGTACCCATCGGGCTGGGGCTGGGGCGTCTGGCCAACTTCATTAACGGGGAACTCTGGGGTCGCGAGGCCCCGGCAAGCCTGCCATGGGCCATGATTTTCCCTACCGGGGGGCCAATCCCGCGCCATCCTTCCCAGCTTTATGAATCCCTGACCGAAGGGCTTTTGCTGTTTTTAATCCTGTTCACCGCCTCCCGCCGCCAGTCGGTGCGGGAACATCCCGGTTTTCTGGCGGGCATGTTTCTGGCAGGATATGGCTGTGCACGCTCCTTTTGCGAGTTTTTTCGCGAGCCGGATTCCTTTCTTGGCTACCTGCCCGGCGGCATTACCATGGGGCAACTGCTCTGCCTGCCCATGCTGGTCGCAGGCATTGGCCTGATGCTGTACGCCCGCCGCCAGCCCGTTTACGCTGGCCTGCCCGACCCGCAAGATCAACCTGCTGAAAAAAACTGAACGGACCTATGGCACCACACATCTACCACGCAGAGCGACTTGACCACTTTATGGCGCGGGTAAACGCCGAGTATTACGCCGAGACACCGTTCCTGTCGGACTTTATTACCGCGCCAGAAATTTCTCAGGTTTTTGGCGAACTTCTGGGTGCGTGGGCCATTACGGTGTGGCAAGGCATGGGCAGCCCCGCCAAGATCATTCTGGCCGAAGCTGGCCCGGGGCGGGGTACGCTCATGGCCGATGCCCTGCGTGTGATCACCTGCCAAGCCCCTGCCATGGCGCAGGCGCTCAGTGTGCATCTGGTCGAAATATCCCCCCGTCTGCGGCAGGTCCAGGCAGAAATACTGCAGCCTTATACCCAGCCCGTATGGCACAAACACGTCGAGGACATCCCCGCAGGCTCCATGATCCTGCTGGCCAACGAGTTTCTGGACGCCCTGCCCGTGCGGCAGTTCATCCAGACCAGCACGGGCTGGCATGAGCATTATGTGGCCAACAAAACGCTGGAACTGATCGCCTGCCCCCCACCCACCCTGCCGGACAGCCGTGTGCTCGAACCCAACACGGTTGTGGAAGTCTGCGAACAGGCCCAGCACATTGTGCGTGGCCTTGCCCACAGGTTTACCCATTCCCCCGGTGTGGCGCTGTTTATTGACTATGGGCACAACACAAGCTCCACCGGGGATTCGCTTCAGGCCCTGCGCCATGCCCGCCCGACCCATCCGCTACAGGCGGAGGAAGGTGAGGCAGACCTGACCACCCATGTCGATTTTACAGCCCTGCTTGCCGTAGCCCGCGAAGGCGAGGCAGCCACTTATGGGACCGAAAACCAGGGTGATTTTTTGCAGCATCTGGGCATTATGGAACGCACCGAGCAACTGGCACGCAACGCCGCACCACAGGATGCAGCCATGCTGCGCTCGGCCGCAAACCGGCTGGTCGCACCAGATAAAATGGGGCATCTGTTCAAGGTCATGGCGCTGGCCAGCCCCTCCCTGCCTACGCCTCCCGGCTTTACGAAAGGTCCGGTTGCATGAGCTGCTCCTCCACCGCCCCCACTGGTCTGGCACCCCTGACCAGCCCCTTGCTGGGGCAAGCCCGGCATGGCTTTTTCACCCGTGAGGGCGGTGTGTCCAGTGGCCCGTATGCCAGCCTGAACTGCTCCACCCGATCAGGCGACAGTGCAGAAAATCTGGCGCGTAACCGCCAGCTTGTTGCCAGCCATATGGGTGTGCAGGCAGACTGCCTGCTGGGTGTAACACAGGTGCATGGCCCAGTCGTTATCACCGCCACCAGCCCATGGCCTGCGGGCACCGGCGCTGCGGCAGATGCACTGGTAACCAGCAACCCCGCACTGGCCATAGGGGTGATTACGGCAGACTGTGCCCCGGTCCTGTTCAGCACTGCGCAGGGTACCGTTGTTGGTGCGGCCCATGCAGGCTGGCGCGGTGCATTAAGTGGTGTGCTGGAAGCAACAATAGAGGCCATGCTCCCCCTTGGCGCCGTGCGGGAAGATATACGCGCCGTGGTTGGCCCCTGCATTGCGCAGGAAAGCTACGAAACAGCCGAGGACATGCACACCGCCATTACAAGTGCTGACAAACAGGCTGCCCGTTTTTTTGCTCCCGGCAAACAGGCAGGCCATTACCAGTTTGATCTGGCCGGATGGTGTGTCTTTCGCCTGCAACGTGCAGGGCTCAGGCATGTCGCCGCTCTGGGGGTGGATACACTGAGTGACGAGACACGTTTTTTCAGCCACAGACGGCGCACGCTGGCTGGGGGCGGCCCCATTGGACACCAGATTTCTGTTATCGCCACGGGAACCCGCAACGGATGAAACGCCGCCAGCAGCCTTTACGCCTAGCCTTTTCCTGTTCCGCCCTGCTGTTGCTGGGCGGCTGCCTTGATGTGCCACACCCCTTTGCACATTCAGGCAAAAACGGGCCGGGACTGGCTGCCAATGCCCCCCCTGCGCGGCTGGATGTCCCCACGCCCCCACCCAATGCCCTGCTCTCCGACGCCAATGCCAGCCTATGGGCCAAGGATGTCGCACAGGCACTCCTCCAGCAGACCATCCCGGCCATTGCCCAGCCCACACGCAAGGGGGACTGGTGGCTAAACATGAAGGCTGAGCTGCGCAACGGGCAGATTGTACCCATTTATACAGTCATGACCCCCAAAAATACGGTTCGCGCCACACAGGAGGGTCAGCCGGTTCCTGTAGAGCAATGGTCTGCGGGGGATGGATCATTCTTCACGCTGGTTGCGCAGGATGCGGCCAGCCGTATTGCCGCGGTCCTGACGGGTATTCAGGCTGATGATATGGACAAGGACCCGCACAGCCTTAAGCACCGGGCCGCGCGTGTGTATTTTACAGGTGTTACCGGCGCTCCGGGCGATGGCAACACATCACTGGCGCAAGCCTTTGTCGCCTCATTCTGGGATAGTGAAGATACAATCCAGAATTCGGCCAGAAATGCCGACTTTATTGTAAACACCACCGTAAAGCTCTCGCCCGGCCCGGCTGGCACTACAGGGCACCCTCAGGAACACATCGAAATTGTCTGGCATGTTGTGGATGCAAACGGCAAGGAAGCCGGGGCAGCCACACAACTGCATGACATAGATGCCCATTCGCTCGACCAGTATTGGGGGGATGTCGCCGTAGCAGCAGCGCAGGAAGCCGCCGCAGCCACAAAACAGATTATTGACCGTTATTCCGGTCGGGACAATGCCCCTCTTGCTGCCCCCGGCACATCCAAACCGGCCCCGGCAATCCCTTCCCCCCCATCCGCTCCGGCGGGTTGACCCAAGCGCTGTAACCCCGGCTGACATAGTGCCTCCCCGCGCGCAAATCTGCGCAGGCGGGAAGCCGCAAGCGATCTGCCTAGAGGTGTGATTCAGGCGAGATCACAACACACCCGCTCAGTTTGCGGCAGGCCCCTACTGCGTCGGTTTGCGACAGGTTGGTCAGGCGGGCACGGTACAACCGCCCCGTTTTTGCCTGCACCACAGCAATCTGCACCCGCGCACCAGAGAGAGACGTATTCTGGTGCTGCGCCCGCCCCGATGCCTGCTGCGCCAGAGCTGCGGAACCAAAAGCACCAACCTGAATGGACCAGTTTCTGGTATCCACCCCCCGCACTTTTCTGCTCAGCAGCGGAGCCGGTTCCGCATGCGCGCTGGGGAACAGGCGTAAACTCCCCCCCTTCCGCCCGCCCGCCACGACGACCCGGGCAGGTTCTGCGTCAGACTCCCCCGATTCGGTCAGAGGTGCGGGAATATATGCGGCATCATCCGCTTCCGTTTCCTCCGCCTGAGCAACCTGTACCGGTGTGCCAGGGAGGGTCTGCGCGGTTGCTCCCAGCCGTTTGGCCCATATGGCCCGCACATCCGACGGGCTTTCCGTCAGCCCGTCCACTTTTGTTTTACGTGAAACAGGGTGCCAGTCCTGCCCATAGGTAGCCGAGGGGGCGCTGGTACTATCGGCAGTATCATCCCCAATGGCGTCCGCCACCTGTACGGGCTGCATACCCCCCTGCTGCCTGCCCGACCAGGCGGCCTGCACAGCACTCATGCCACCTGCATTCCGGCCAGCGCCACTGCCAATCGCCCTTTGCGTAAACGAATCATGGCTCGCTACCTGCATGTCGGCCTGCGAGCGATTGACTGGTGAAATGCCCACAATACGCCGCCCGATAGAGGCCACATAATTCCGCGTCTCACGCGGGAGGGTACGATTGCGGGTTATAAAATCTTCCAGACGTCCGGGGCCCGCATTATATGCGGCCAGAAAGCCGGGAGAGCCGTAAACATCATACAACTGCCGCAAATACGCAGTCCCCGCCATGATGTTATCATGCGGTTCGTAGGCATCCCCACCCAGATTATACGCGGCGCGCATTTCATCATAGGTTGGGGGCATAAGCTGCATCAGACCCATGGCACCGGGGCCGGATGTCACGAGCTGGCCGTCATGGAACAGCTTGCCGCCGGATTCCTGCTGGATAACGGCGCGCACCCATTCCTCGGGCACATCAAAACGTTTGGACGCTTCGCGGATATAAGGGCCCCACGGGTCTTCCGCCGGACCGGGAGGCGCATAGTAGGACCGGGCATGGGCACGGTAGAACTCGGCTTCCTGCGCTATGGGAACATCCGTATCACTTCCGCCCGGTTGGCCAGCGCAAGCGGCCAGCACGGCCAGCAGCCCCAGAGCAAGCACACCCCTGATACCACGCCCAAACCTGCTGGGGGTATGACGGGGGGCACAACAGTCTTGCATCCTGAAAAAGGGCTGTCTGCCTGTCATGCTGTTTTATCCATCCTTGCCGTGGCACAGGAAATCCGGCCGGTTCCATGCCTACTCCCGCATGTCCGGACCAGAAAATACGCCCATGTGTTTATACGGGCCATACCCCACATGCAAGAAAACGCTCCACCGACATTCACGCGCCCTGCGGCAGAACCGGCTTGACTATGCGCAAACAACACGGACATGGCTATTTTACTCATGAGCTGGCCAGATAATACCAAAATCCCAGCCGACGACCATGCTCCTCAACTTGGCTTATTTTATGGCACACGCACCCACATGCAACCCTTCTGATGCTTGTGGTCCTGCCGATACATGCCACAGGCGGCTTTTACAAAAAGCGGATGAACTTGAGTAAAAACCATGTTCCCATCATGATCAGAAAACACAGTCCACCGGCATCCACCGTGCCCCAGCGACCGTCGGTCAGGAACATGCCGCCCGTATTCATGCCAAAAAAGCCGGTGACCAGCGTTGCCGGGAGCATAAGGATGGTGCCCACGGTCAAAATATACAGCCGTCGGTTGGTTTCTTCCGCCTGATTGGATGTCAGCTCATCCTGCAAGGAACGGGCCCGGTCCTGAAGGGCCAGAAGGTCATCGAGCGCGGCATGAACCTGCCGGTGCGAGCGGTCCTTCAGATCATCCTCGGCCCATTCGGGCAGTTCCAGCTCTTCATCACGGAAAATACGGTCAACGGGCGCCAGCACCCGCCTCAGTTCCGTGGAGCGGCGGCGCACCATACCCAGCAGGGCGCTCATACGGCCCAGATCCGTATCACGGTCGAGCATCAGCAGCACATCTTCCGCCCGGTCAAGCTGGTCATCCAGCCGGGCAAAGTCACGCCGCAACGTATCGGCAAATTCCAGCAGGGCACGGTCCACCACCTTGGCGGGGGAGCGTGGCACCAGCCCGCGCTTGAGTTCATGAAACACAACCCCAAGGGCGGGAATAGGGTGGCGGCGGGTGGTAAGCAGCAGATCAGGCTCAAGAGAGAACCGCCATGTGCTGACGTTCCGATCATCATCGGTAGACGTATCATCAAACGCGGGGAGTGCGCCAAAAACTATATCCCCCTCGTTTTCCAGCCGGGTGCTGCGCTCAAGATTGGTCAGAACCTGCCGCACCTCTTCGGGCAGGGAGGGAATGGTCTCGATCTGGTGGCGAGACATGGTGTGGACAATATCAAAATGAAACCACGCCCACCCTGCGCCCTCGGCAAACTCGGGGGGAAAGTTCCCGGTTGTCAGGCGGTGAACCACCACATCGCGCTCAAGTTCCTGCGGCTCATGACCGGGGCGGCAGTAAATGGCCCAGACCAGACCATCACGCAGCAGGGTCCCCCCTTCAGAAAGCAGATCGGTCAGTTGAGACAAGGTGGTTCCAGCCAATTCCGATCTCCCTGCTCTGCCAATCTGTTATGGGGGTATTTTTCCAATGCACCGCAACCACCTGATCTTGCGGTAATGAAGACGCCACAACACGCACAAGCCACAAAAAAAGGGGAGAGGTCAACCACCTCTCCCCTGTCTGGCCCGTTATTTAAAGAGATCGTATTGTTGGCCGACGCGGCGCATTCCCCCGCTCCTGCCGGGGCCGGGCGGCACCACTGGGGCGGTTGGATTTAAGAACGGGAGCCGCCGTAAGCTCAGCCTCAAGCTGGGCAATGCGTTTACGCACACTCTCCTTGAGTGCAGGAGAGGTGTGGGACTTCATGGCAGCCAGCGTTTCCTTCAGGTCACGCAGTTGCTTCTGTTTTTCCGGCAGAGAGCGCCGGATTGGCTGGTTATCAGACATCTGGCCGCGAAAAGCGCGCATGAACAGACCCTCCATCAAATCAAGACCGTACGGCGGGATCGCGGCACGGTTTATGTCTTAAAAATTTAATACCTGACCGGCCTTGCCACTCCTGCCGCGCACAGCGCACGGCACTGCCCCGACCAGGATCGTAACGGCTGGACAAATGACCAGACAGTTTTTACGAATTGCGAAGAACACTGTCGCGCAACACATCAAGCAAGGCCTGACACTGCTCTTGCGTTCCCACCGTAATGCGCAACCACGCCATTGTGCGTTCACCCTTGAGGTGGCGGACAAGAATGGCCCGGGCTCTCAACTGCGCCGCGAGTTCTCCTGCATCACGATCAGGATGCCGAGTGTAAACAAAGTTTGCCATGGAGGGCAAGACTTCAAAACCAAGGTCGCGCAGTCCATCACTCAGCAGCGTGCGGCTGTCCACAACCCGCTGCACGCTTTTGGCAAACCAGTCCTCATCCTCGACAGAGGCCAGAGCCCCGGCCTGCGCCAGACGGTCCAGCGGATACGAGTTAAAACTGTCCTTGACCCGTACCAGTGCCTCAATCAGATCAGGCTGCCCAAAGGCAAAGCCCACCCGTGCGCCAGCCAGTGCACGGGATTTGGAGAAGGTCTGCACAACCAGCAGGTTAGGGTAATCACGGACCAGTGTTACCGCGCTCTGCGCGCCAAAATCCACATAGGCTTCATCGACCAGCACCACCCGCTCGGGGTGCATGTCCAGCAGCTTGCGTACGGCGTCCAGCCCCAGAGCAATACCCGTTGGCGCATTGGGGTTGGCAATCACCACGCCACTGCATGGGCCGGTGTAATCCTCCACCGCAATGCCCATATCCGCACGCAATGGCACCGTGCGGTAAGGCAGTTTGTACAGCCCGCAGTAAACCTTGTAAAAACTATAGCTGACATCGGGGAAGAGCAGAGGGTCCCCGTGTGCAAACAGAGCCTGAAAAGCGTGGGCCAGCACCTCGTCCGAGCCATTGCCAACAAACACATGGTCCGCGCCCAGCCCCACACGCTGGCCCAGCGCCGTGCGCAATGCCAAGGCTTCCGGATCGGGGTAAAGGCGCAGGGTATCATTGGTGGCGGCCTTTATGGCCTCCAGCGCACGGGGGGATGGGCCATAGGGCGATTCATTGGTGTTCAGCTTGATCAGATTGGCAATTTTGGGCTGCTCACCTGGCACGTAAGGCGTAAGGGTGTGAACAAGAGGGCTCCAGAAACGGCTCATTCCGATCATTCCATGCACATAAGTTGAACGGCCTGCGCTGGCAGGCCGTTGCTCAAAAAAGCTCGATCAAAAAATCAGGCGCGGCACAGCTTTGCAGCGGTGCCCCTGCGTCAGGCTCAGGCGGAAACGCCTACCGCTTTTTTCAGGTCCTGCAACAATGCACCATTGCCCTGCCGCTGGGCCAGGTCCAGAGCATTCAGCCCCTCCCCATCACGCAGCAGCACATTGGCCCGCGCCCCAAGCAGCACACGGGCGACATCATCCCGCCCGAACATGACAGCAAACATAAGCGGCGTACGCCCTACGGCATTGGCGGCATCCACCTCGGCACCGGCTGCAAGCAGCATGTTCACCAAGGCAACATCCCCTTTAAACGCCACACCCGAAAGGGCAGTGGAACCTTTTTCATCCTTCAGGTTCGGGTCCGCACCACGGTCCAGCAGCACGCGCACGGCGTCCCCGTGCCCATTATAAGCCGCCAGAATAAGGGGGGTGTACCCTTTTTCCATCCTGAGATTCGGGTCCATGCCCGCTTCAAGGAAGCGGGCCAGCAGGTCCGCATCTCCTTCTCTGGCAGCGTTAATGAACAGGGCTTCCACCTGCTCGCGCGTAAAAGCCTGCCCGCCTTCTCCGGCTGCCGGATTGGCGGGGGCCTGCCCGGACTGTGTCCGTGTAGACTCTTCTGTCATGGCTGACCTCCGGAAAAAACGGTTTATCCTGTTCAGGGCAACGCCCTACGCACTCATGCACCTGATTGCATGAGCGTTCCATTTTGTCACATTACCCACCCACCGCAAAGCAACTTGTTGGCATATGGCGGACGGGGAACATGGCAGAACAACAACTCTTTTGATATAATGGGTTGAACTGGATAACTCCGCAAGGGTTCCGCTCCCGGCAAGCTCGTCTCTTGCCGAAAAATGCAGAACCGTGGAATTGTGCAAAAACGTTTTTTAATGGGGCCTCGTGCGCAGGCTCCAACCCTATATTTGCGGGCTTTGGCACTAAAGCCCAGCTGGAGGACAGGCCCGCTATGCGCGTTTCTTTTTCTACCCCCCTGCGTGCACCTGCCGGGGCAGAAGCCGGTAGAGTGAACAGCCCCGATACGCTGTGCATCAACACCATCCGCACTCTGGTGATGGATGCCGTGCAGAACGCCAATTCCGGGCACCCCGGGGCCGCCATGTCCATGGCCCCCATTGCCTACACCCTGTGGCAGAACACCCTGAATTACGACCCCACAGCCCCGCTCTGGCCCAACCGTGACCGCTTTGTGCTGTCCATCGGCCATGCCTCCATGCTGCTTTACGCGCTTATTCATGTTGTAGGCATCCGGCAGGTCACCAACGGCAAGGTTACGAACGAACCCGCCCTGAGCGTGGAAGACCTCCGCCAGTTCCGCCAGTTTGGTTCCAAAACTCCGGGCCACCCCGAATACGGCCACACAACGGGGGTGGAAACCACAACAGGGCCACTAGGTGCAGGCTGTGGCAATTCCGTAGGCATGGCCATTGCCGAAAAATGGCTGGCCGCGCGCTACAACATGCCCGGCTTTACGCTGTTCGACCACCATGTGTACACCCTGTGCGGGGATGGAGACATGATGGAAGGCGTATCCAGCGAGGCCGCCTCCCTTGCTGCGCATCTGGAACTGGGCAACCTGACATGGATCTATGATTCCAACCGGATTTCCATCGAAGGCTCGACCGATGTCGCGTTTACCGAAAACGTAGCCGAACGCTTTGCCGCCTATGGCTGGCAGGTGCTTGAGCTCAAGGACGCCAACGACACAGCCGCTTTTGCAGAACTTCTGGCCCAGTCCCGCGCCCAGACCAGCAAACCAACCCTGATTATTGCGCACTCGGTTATTGCATGGGGTGCTCCGCATAAGGCTGGCAAGGCATCCGCCCATGGTGAGCCGTTGGGTGCGGAAGAAGTGCGCGAAACCAAAAAGTTCCTCAACTGGCCCGAAGACAGCAGCTTTGCCGTGCCCGATGCCGTTCTGCCGCACATGCGCGCAGGGCTTGGCGCACGCGGGCTGGCCGCACGCACGGCATGGGAAAAACTGTTTGCGGACTACCGCACCGCCCATCCGGAAAAAGCGGGCGAACTGGACGCCATTTTCAGCGGTACCCTGCCCGAAGGCTGGGATGCGGATATTCCGCTTTACCCGGCAGACGCCAAGGGCATTGCCTCACGCGCCAGCTCGGGCGAAGTGCTGAACGCCGTTGCAGGCCGCCTGCCGTGGCTGCTGGGTGGTTCGGCCGATCTGGCCCCCTCCACCAAAACGCTGCTCAAGGGGCAGGAGAGTTTTCAGCCCGCCAGATGGGGTGGCAGCTATGCTGGCCGCAACTTCCATTTTGGTGTGCGTGAACACGCCATGGGTGCCATTGTAAATGGCATGGCCCTGTATGGCCTGCGCCCATATGGTGCGGGGTTCCTGATCTTTTCGGACTACATGAAGGCCCCTATCCGCCTGTCCGCCCTTATGGGGCTGCCGGTGACCTATATTTTCACCCACGATTCCATTGGCGTGGGCGAGGATGGACCAACCCACCAGCCGATTGAACAACTGGTGCAACTGCGTGCGACCCCCGGCCTGACCACCCTGCGCCCGGCAGATGCCAACGAGGTTGCCGAGGCATGGCGCTACCTTATTGCCAACCGCTCCGGCCCTGCGGCACTGGCCCTGAGCCGTCAGGACCTGCCGACACTGGACCGCACACGCTATGCCCCTGCCTCGGGTCTGGCTAAAGGCGCTTACGTGCTGGCCAGCAGCGAACAGACCCCCCGGGTGATCCTGATTGCAACAGGCAGTGAACTTTCGCTGGCGGTCGAAGCGTATGAAACCCTGAGTGCTCAGGGTGTGCCTGCCCGCGTGGTTTCCATGCCAAGCTGGGAGCTGTTTGAAGCGCAGCCACAATCTTACCGCGAAAGCGTTCTACCTTCCGCCGTTACGGGGCGCGTGGTGGTAGAAGCGGGCTCCCCAATTGGGTGGGACCGTTACGCTGGCCCCACCGGCACCATTATTGCCATGAACGGCTTTGGCGCATCTGGCCCGGCAAGCCAGCTGCTCAGGCACTTCGGCTTTACGGTGGACGCTGTTGTCAACGCCGCCCGCAAACAGGCAGGCTGAACCAGACAGCCCCTCTGGCGTAACGGTTACAGGACTAAAGCCCGGCTCCTGCCAAACAGCAGCCGGGCAGGATAAGGATATGCACGTATGACCGCCTCTGTGCCAACAGGCAGCAACCCATTACAGGCCCTGGCCACGGTCCATCAGTCCCCTTGGCTGGACTTTATCCGCCGCTCCTTTGTGGAAGACGGCTCGCTGGCCAAGCTGGTGCACAGTGGCGACATACGCGGCGTAACCTCCAACCCGGCCATTTTCCAGAAAGCCATGGGAGAAGGCACGGAATATGACCCGCAGATACGCGATATTCTGGCACATGAAACACTCTCCCCCGGCGCTCTGTACGAGCGGCTTGCCGTAGCCGACATTCAGGCCGCAGCCCATGTTCTGGCCCCTGTTTACGAGCAGACCAAAGGCCGCGACGGGTTTGTAAGCCTTGAAGTGTCCCCCTATCTGGCGCGGGACGAGGCCGGGACCGCGCATGAAGCAAAACGACTGTGGGCAGATGTAAACGCCCCGAACCTGATGATCAAAATCCCTGCAACACCGCAGAGCATTCCGGCCATCCGCCAGAGCATTGCCGCAGGGATTAACGTTAACGTCACGCTCATTTTCTCACTCGCAGCCTATGCGGATGTAGTGGAAGCATGGCTGAGCGGGCTGGAAGACCTCAAAGCCCGCGGGGGGGATCTGTCCCGTGTGGCCTCTGTGGCCTCGTTCTTTGTCAGCCGGATTGATGGCAAGATTGACGCCACCATAGACCAGCGGACCAAAGCAGCGGACAAGGACGCAGAGCACCTTAAAAGCCTGCGCGGCAAGGTAGCCATTGCCAACGCCAAAATGGCCTATGCCTACTGGCAGAACATCATGCAGACCCCGCGCTGGAAAGCGCTGGAAGAGGCCGGGGCACAGACTCAGCGCCTGCTATGGGCCTCCACCGGCACCAAGGACAAGGCCTATAGCGATGTGCTGTACGTGGACACGCTGATCGGCCCGCAGACAGTCAACACCCTGCCCCCTGCCACCATGGATGCCTTCCGCGACCACGGCACGGTCAGCGAAAGCCTGACACAGGGCGTGGCTGAAGCCCGCAAGGTGATGGAAGAGGCCGAGCGCCTTGGCCTTGACCTGGATGGCGTAACCGCTACGCTGCTCAATGAAGGTGTGAGCGCATTTGAAGATGCGTTTGACGCCCTCCTTGGTTCCGTTGCTGCCAAACAGATCGCCCTGATGGGCAACAAGCTGACCACGTCCAGAACCAACCTGCCAGCCGACCTGCAGACGGCGCTGGATACGGGGCTGGAAGCATGGCGCAAGGATGGCACCATCCGCCGGCTGTGGCGTAAGGATGCCTCCGTCTGGACCGGCAACTCCGAAGCAGGCTGGCTGAACTGGCTGGATGTTGTGGACGAACGGCTGGCCCATGTGGACGAGCTGGAAGCGTTTCAGGCCGAGGTCAAGGCGCGCGGTTTCAAGCAGGTGCTGCTGATGGGCATGGGCGGCTCCAGCATGGGGCCGGAAGTGCTGGCCATGACCTTTGGCAAGCACGAAGGCTTTGGCCACCTGTATGTGCTGGACAGCACGGACCCGCAGCAGGTTGCGGCCTTTGAGCGCAAGATAGACCCCGAGCACACGCTGTTTATTGTTGCCTCCAAATCCGGCAGCACGCTTGAGCCCAATATTATGCTGTCCTATTTTCAGGATCTGGCCAAGCGCGCCCTCAAGGATAAAGCGGGCGCGCATTTTGTAGCCATTACAGACCCCGGCTCCAAACTGGAGGCACTGGCCCGGCAGGAAGGGTTCTGGAAGGTTTTTGCAGGTGACCCCAAAATTGGCGGGCGCTATTCCATTCTCTCCAACTTCGGGCTTGTGCCAGCGGCTGCCGCCGGTGTGCCCATCCGCCTGTTTTTGGAAGATGCCCTGCGTGGCGTACGCCTGTGCGATGCCAGCGTGCCACCCGCGTTCAACCCCGGTGTGCAGCTTGGCACACTTATGGGCGTTGCCGCTCAGGCACTGGGCCGTGACAAGCTGAGCATTATTGCCACACCCCAGATTGCAAGCTTTGGTGCATGGCTGGAACAGCTGGTGGCGGAATCCACCGGCAAGCACGGCAAGGGCATTATTCCGGTTGATAACGAAACCCTGGGTGGTCCCAGCCGCTATGGCCACGACCGGCTGTTTGTTTACCTGCGTCTGGCCCCCGAACACCGGCATGAGCAGGATGAAGCCATTGCAACCCTGATCGAAGCCGGGCAGCCGGTGCTGACCATCACCTTGCACAACAAGCGCCAGATTGCGCAGGAGTTCTTCCGCTGGGAGGTGGCAACCGCTGTTGCCGGGGCTTTTCTGGGCATAGACCCGTTTGACCAGCCCGATGTGGAATCCACAAAAATCGAAACGCGCAAGCTGACCGCAGCTTACGAACAGACCGGCGCGCTGCCTGCGCAGGCTCCGTTTGCCGAATTTGGGCCTCTAGCCTTTTATACGGACCCCACCAACGCCGCTGCCGTAAAGGCCGAGAGCGCCTGTGGTGTTCTCAAGGCCCATTTTGACCGCGTAAAACCGGGTGACTACGTGGCCCTGCTCGCCTTTATCGAGCGTAACCGCGAAACGACAGAATGGCTCCAGCACATCCGCCTGCATGTGCGTGACGCCAAAACCATTGCCACCTCAACAGGTTTTGGGCCGCGCTTCCTCCACTCCACAGGGCAGGCTTATAAAGGTGGCCCCAATACGGGGGTGTTCCTCCAGATTACGGCAGACAATGCGCGCGACCTGCCCGTGCCCGGCACCAGCTACACGTTTGGCGTGGTCAAGGCCGCACAGGCCCGTGGTGATTTTGACGTGCTGAGCGAGCGCAAACGCCGCGCCCTGCGCGTGCATATCCGTGGCAATCTCAAGGAAGGGCTTGCAGCACTGGCCTCCGCCCTGCATGACGCCCTGTAATAAAGACTGAAAGCGGAGAGAGATCATGCAGATAGGCATTGTTGGGCTGGGCAGGATGGGAGGCAACATTGCCGTCCGCCTGACACGCTTTGGGCACGACGTTGTTGTGTACGACCGGGACGCCGCAGCGGTGGAAAAAACCGTGGCACGGGCAGAACCCGGCCGCGCAGCAGGGGCAAGCAGTCTGGCCGATGTTGTTGCGCAGCTACGTGGCCCCAGAAAAATTGTATGGTCCATGCTCCCCGCTGGCGACATTACGGAAGAAACCGTTATGTCCCTTGCCGGGCTGATGGGCCGGGGCGACATCGTTATTGATGGGGGCAACACCTACTACAAGGACGATATCCGCCGCGCCAGGGTGCTGGCCGAAAAAGGGATTGATTACCTTGATATTGGCACATCCGGCGGCGTGTGGGGGCTGGATCGGGGCTACTGCATGATGTACGGCGGCGCCAGAGAAGCCGCTGACCATATTGACCCCATTCTGGCAGCACTTGCTCCGGGCATGGGGGACATCCCCCGCACCCCCGAGCGTGACCGCGAAGGGCTGGACCCGCGGGCCGAGCAGGGGTACCTGTATTGTGGTCCGGCGGGTTCGGGTCATTTTGTCAAAATGGTCCATAACGGCATTGAATACGGCATGATGCAGGCCTTTGCCGAAGGCTTTGACGTTATGTACCGCAAGGACTCCCCGCTTCTGGCCGAGGACGAACGGTTCTCGCTTAACATGGCCGATATTGCCGAAGTCTGGCGCCGGGGTAGCGTGGTGTCCTCCTGGCTGCTGGACCTGACGGCACAGGCCCTTGCCAATAATGGCGAGCTTTCCAAATTCAGTGGGGAAGTCAGCGATTCGGGCGAAGGCCGCTGGACCATTGAAGCCGCGATTGAAGAAGCCGTGCCCGTGCCGGTCATGACGGCTGCCCTGTTTACGCGCTTTCGTTCACGCAGTGACAATACATTTGCAGAAAAAATCCTGTCCGCCATGCGCTTCGGCTTTGGCGGCCACGTAGAAAGCAAAGGCTAAACGCCTTTTACCCCCGGCCCTTATACGGGCCGGGGCATTGGGGGAAGAACACAATGGCAGGCTTTGGGCAGAACAGACATGGCCCCGAACGCCCCCCTGCCCGCCAGATCCGCCTTGTTGTTTCCGACATGGATGGCACGCTGCTCACACCGGACAAGCAGATTACCCCCCAAAGCATGGCGGCAGCGCAGGCATTGCAGCTTGCGGGTGTGCCTCTCTGCCTTGTCAGCAGCCGCCCCCCCGGTGGGATGGAAATGTATTTTGCGCAGTTAAGGGTCAGCACCCCTTACGGCGCGCTTAATGGCGGCACCCTGTTCAACCCCGACCGGACCATCCGCTCCAGCCTCTCACTCGCCCCACAAACCGTGCAGGAAGCCCTGAACCTGCTGACTGCCCCGCAGGTGGATCCGTGGCTGTTCCGTGGGCATGAGTGGCTTGTACGCGATGCTCGGAACCCTCTTGTGCTGGCAGAAAGCCAGACCGTGCAAAGCACACCAACACAAGTGGGCGACCTGCGCGCCTGTGTGCATGATATTGGCAAGGTTACCGGCTCCACGGCAGACCACGCCATGCTACAGGAGCAGGAAGTCCATATAGGCCGCAAACTGGCAGGACGGGCCAGTGTTGCCCTCTGCAGCAAATGGTTTTTGGATATTACCCCCCTGCACGCCAACAAAGGATATGCCGTGCGCCAACTGGCCGCTGACTACGGCATAAGTGTGGGCGAAGTTGCCTGTATCGGGGATATGAACAACGACATTCCCATGCTGGCCATTGCCGGGCTCGCCATTGCAATGGGCCAGTCCACGCCAGATGTGCAGGCCTATGCGCATTGCATAACCACCCCCAACACGCAGGAGGGCTGGGCCCGCGCGATAACGGAGTTTGTGCTGCCCCGTTGCCATACGGCCCCCGCCCCGCATTATGCTCCCGCCCCTGCAAATGCTGCCCCCCCTCCATGAGCATGAAAGACCCCATGATGCCCGGACAGACCACCGCCACTGGAACCATGCATGTTTTTCCCCACCGGGAGGCACTGATAACCGGACTGGCGGACTGGCTGCTCGAACGCAGCCTTGCCAAAGCTGACACAGCACCGTTCCGGCTGGCGCTCAGCGGCGGTTCCACCCCCCAGCATCTGTATGCCCTTATGGCCAGCGCACCCTATGTTGCGCGCTTTCCGTGGCATAACATGCAGTTTTTTATCGGGGATGACCGCTTTGTGCCCCATGACCATGCCGACAGCAATTTTGGCATGATGCAGCGTCTGCTTTTTTCAAAAGCCCCTATTCTTGCCTCCAATATTTTTCCCATGCCAGACCACGGGCTGGCCGAAGAAGCTGCTGGAGCGTACGAACAGACCCTGAAAAACCTTTACGGAGAACAGGATTTTTCACCAGAGCGGCCATTTTTTGATGTGCAGCTTCTGGGCATAGGCACGGACGGGCACACGGCCTCGCTTTTTCCCGGCCAGCCTGTGCTCGACAACCGTAGCGCATGGGTTGCAAGCTGCGTGCCCCCCACGGCACCCCATACCCGCCTGACGCTGACCTACCCTGCCATTCATTCCAGCCAGCATGTGGTTTTTTTGGTGGAAGGCGCCGCCAAACGGGATATTCTGGCCCGCATTCGTGCGCAGGACCCCGCATGCCCGGCCAGCGCGGTTACGGCGCAAGGCGAACTGATATGGTTTACAGACCAGGCCGCAGCCCCATCGGGCCAAGAATAACAAGGACAAACAGACAGATGACAACCACCACACCCGACCCCGCAGCAGCTTTTAAGCAGCAATCCGCCGTAAAAGCCGCATCTCTGGTGCAAAGCGGTATGGCCGTGGGCCTTGGCACCGGCTCCACCGCCAAATTTGTGGTTGCCGAACTTGGCCGCCGCATACGCGAGGAAGGGCTGCGGATTACCGCCATTCCCACATCCATCGTGACTGAAAAGCAGGCGCGCGAAGAGGGTATTCCCCTGACCACCTTTGGCCAGCAGCCCGAGCTTGATCTGGCCATAGATGGCGCGGATGAAATTGAACCCAGAACCCTGAACCTGATCAAAGGGCTGGGCGGGGCACTTCTGTGGGAAAAAATTGTGGCCGCCGCAGCAGCCCAGTTTGTGGTAGTGGCTGATGCCAGCAAATACGTGGACCACTTAGGCACGCGCTGCCCCCTGCCTGTAGAAGTCATTCCTTTTGGATGGGAAAATGCCGCACGTAAGCTGGGGCTTTTGGGGGCACAGGTTACACCGCGCCGCATGCGCGATGGGTCTTTTTTCCTCACGGATGAAAAAAACCTGATCATGGATTGTGTTTTTCCGGCCATTATGGAGCCCGAAGACCTGAGCCTCGCCCTGTATGGCATCGTTGGCGTGGTAGAGCATGGGCTGTTCCTGCACATGGCCACCCAGACCATTACCGCAGGCCCGGAAGGTATCCGGGTCATCACACCGCAAGGGAGCCAGACATGTCTTTGAACAGTTCAGCTTTTCCCCCTGGGCATGTTCTGCCCGCCCAGCCTGCGGCACATGGTATTGGCAAACGCCTTATTGTTGTCATGGGGGTCTGTGGGTCTGGTAAAACCACCATTGCCGAAGGCCTGCATAACGAGCTGGGCTGGCCATGGCTGGATGCAGACACCCTGCACGAGACCACCAGCATTGCCAAAATGCGCGATGGTATTCCCCTGACTGACACAGACCGCAAAGCATGGCTGGAGCGGTGCCACGCGTGGCTCAAATCCTGCGCGGAACACAATACCGGTGGTATTCTGGCATGCTCGGCACTCAAGCGTGCGTATCGCACCATGCTGAGTGCACAGGGGCTGGCTGTGCAGTTTGTTTATCTGCATGCAGATGAAGGGACTTTGCACACACGCCTCAGCACACGCACAGGCCACTTTATGCCTCCCGGGCAACTGCCCAACCAGTTGGAAACACTCGAACCCCCACACCCGGACGAGGCTGCATGGTCCTTGCTGACCCTGCACCAGCCAGCAGAAACCATTGCCGAGATCATGGGCCTGCTCAAAGCCAGCAAACACTGAAAGACCGCCAGTTATGGGGCATAACTACGCCAAACCACTCACTTCAGGCCAAAAAATGGAACGCCTGTTAGGCCGCATTCCCCCATCGTGGCATGTGGTGGTGGAACGGCAGGCGGGGGAAGCCCAGTGGCGGGCACTGGCCCATGCCCCCGGCCAGGATGGCGCATGGAGTGACCTTCACCCCGACCCGGCCGATGCACTGGAAGAGAGCTGGCGCCGGAACCGCACGGTTACGGTCTGACGTTAAAACCCATGGGCCGCCATCCGCGCATGACATGAGCCATAAAGTTCAGGCTTTCCGTTTTGCCGCCTGTCCGTCAGTCTGGGGTTTATTATAAGGTTTGCCGGTCAGGGGATTTATACGTGCTGTGCGGGTGCGCTGGGGCGTTGGGTCAGGTACAACATAGGCCTGTATGCCCTCCGCCTGCCGGGCACAGGCAAAACGCTGCGCGTGCGATAACTGCGCTGCGTAATACAGAACCCTGTTCCCCACCATAACACGATGTCTGCGCACGATCCGCCGCCTCCTGCTGGTGTAGTTGCGGGGCTTTTGCCTCCCCCGCCGATGTGGCTTGCAAGCCGTCTGTCCATATTTTAACATATCTGAAATTAGGATAAGCGCATGACCTTCCACCGCCCCAGATATTTCAGCCTGCCGCGTATTATGGCAGCCATGGCTGCAAGCCTTGCTTTGTGTGCTCCCCTGCACGCACAGGCCCGCCTTGTAACAGATATGAGTGGCGCAACGGTCGAGATCAAGGATGGCGCCCCCCCCATTGCCGACCTGTGGTTTGCCCATAACGAAATAAGCGTCATGCTGGGTGCGGCACCGCGCATACGGGTCACGGCGGAAAATTCGGGCGACAATCCCTGGCTTTTTAAAATTTCTCCCGTTCTGTACATGGCGCATATGGGTATCAAACCCGATACGGCCAGCGCGGAATACCTGCTGGCCAACAAGATTGGCCTGACATTCGTACCCACCAAAGCCAAGGCGGAAGAACTCAGGCGCGCAGGCATGCCAACCCTTGCCGCCGAATACATGACCATGCCGGACCTGCTGAGTTCGCTGGACATGAGCGCCGAAGCCATTGGCACGCAGGAAGCCCATAATACCGCCAAGCGTTACCGTCAGGAAATGGAGCGCGTACTGGAACTGCTCAAGTTCCGCACGGCACAGGTGCCTGTGACCGAGCGCCCACGCGTGCTCCATATTGCCCGGTTTTCTCCCCTTCAGATTGATGGGCAAAAAACCCTGATTGATGCCTGGATTCAGGCTGCCGGGGGCGTCAATGCCGCAAAAATTGCTGGCAATCACCGGCCTGTCAGCTTTGAGCAGATAGCCGTCTGGAACCCCGATGTGGTTATTGTGGACCCTTCTGCCGGAGAACTGCCCGAATCTTCCCCCCTGCGTACGCTCAACGCGTTCCAGCAGCAAAAATGGTGGACTAACCCCAAAGGGGTGTTTGCATGGGACCGCTACGGCTGCGAGGTTCTCCTACAGGTCCAGTGGGTTGCAAAAAAACTCCACCCAGCCTTGTTCGCAGATCTGGATATACGGACCGCACTGCGCAATTTTTACAATATCTTCTTCCGCTATCATCTGAGCGAGGATGATATTTCGCGCATTCTGGCAGCCCAGCCCCCCGCCCCATAAGCCAGCATAAAAGCAGACTGCCCCATCAGCGGTATGCCACGCATACATCTTATTGGACGCCCTGCCCCCATGCTGTTATGCCATGCAGCATGACAGCGTTGCTGGAACACCTGCGCTCCCATAAGACGCCAGCCCGGTGGCTTGCGGCCCTGCGGGCACTGGTACGCACTGATTCGCTCTGGCTGCTTGTTCTGGCCGCCATAACCGGCGTGCTGGCAGGACTGGCCGTAAGCCTGATCACCTTTACCACCCTGCTCGCCCATAATCTGCTTGCCCCCGGCTACAAGCGCCTGTCCGGGCTGGAGCATGTGGCTCCCTGGCGCGCCCTGCTGGTACCAGCCATAGGCGGCCTGCTGCTGGGCCTTTGGCATTACATCCTGCAACGCCACAACCGCCACAGACCGGTTGACCCGATCGAGGCCAATGCCCTGCATGGGGGGCGCATGTCCCTGCGGGACAGCCTGATTGTAACGGGGCAGACCATTCTTTCCAACGGCTGTGGTATTTCTCTTGGGCTGGAAGCCGGATTTACCCAGATTGGCGCGGCCTTTGGCTCGCGCATCGGGCGCAACCTGCGCATGCACCGGGCCGATGTGCGCCTGCTTGTAGGGTGTGGCGCGGCCGGGGCCATTGGCGGCGCTTTTGATGCTCCGTTGGCGGGAGCGTTTTACGCGTTTGAACTCATTATAGGTTCCTACGCTTTTCCCCTGCTGGCCCCGGTCGCCTGCGCCTCCCTGTGTGCGCTGGCCGTTGTGCACCTGACGGGGGAAACACTCCCCGCCATTACCATGACCATTCCGCAGGATATTCCAGCACTAGCCTACCCCCTTCTGGCGGTGCTGGGGGGTATTTCCGCCCTGATCGGCGTTGCCCTCATGAAAAGTGCCGCCTACGCGGAACAGATTTTTGCGGTGTGCATCAAGCCCCTGTGGCTGCGGCCCATGGTGGGGGGGCTGCTGGTCGGCGGTCTAGCCATTATATCCCCCACCGTTCTATCCTCAGGCCATATTGCCATGCGGGCGGGACTGGTCAGCCCCCCCCTGCTCTGGGCGGCAATGGGGCTTTTGCTGCTCAAGGCGGCAGCTTCTACCCTCTCAATCGGGTCGGGGTTCAGGGGGGGGCTGTTTTTTGCCTCGCTTTATCTGGGGGTGCTGACCGGAGCCGCTTTTGCCAGTGTGGTCGCCCCCGTTATGGACCTCTCCTTGGGACTGTGCATGATTGCGGGCATGTGCGCGCTGGCCACCGCCATTATTGGCGGACCGCTGACCATGATCCTGCTCACGCTGGAAACTACCCACAGCGCCAACCTGACCGCCGCCGTAGCCCTGACTGCCCTTGTCGCCTCCTTTACGGTCAAACGCATTTTTGGCTACTCCTTCGCCACATGGCGCTTCCACCTGCGGGGGGAAAATATCCGCTCCGGCGTAGATGTGGGGTGGATGCGCACCTTAACCGTAGGCCGCATGATGCGCACGGAGCTGGATACGCTGGCCGCAGACACAACCGTTGCTACAGCCCGCACAAACTTTGCCGGGCGCATGCCCCGCTATATCGTGCTGCACAATGACCAGAACCATTACGCCGGACTGCTGGAAAGCAACCTGATCCAGTCCATTACCATTGCCCCCGACCAGCCCCTTTCCGCTCTGGTGGAGCATGACGGGGAGGTGCTTTCCCCCGATTTTTCAATCGGGCATGCCGTCGCCGCCTTTGAGCGCACAACCCGCCCGGCGCTGGCCGTAACAGACAGGGAGGGCCATGTGCTGGGTATTCTCAGCGAGCGTTACGTCCTGCGCCGTTACGCGGAAGAACTCGAACGCACCCGCCGCGAACTGGCAGGGGAAAAACACGGCAAATAACCCGGCAACCACCCGCCTCCGCGCCACGTAGCACGGACGTGATCGCCCAGCCCCTTTTGCCCCGCACGGCTACCCCCCATAATAACAGGGTCTGATTGTTATCAAAAACCGGCGGTGTCCCATGCCTGCTGCACCTGTTGTTCCGTCCTCCATGCAAGCAATCTGCTTTACCGAACCCGGAGAGCCAGACGTTTTGCACCTTGAAACCCTGCAGGTTCCCCAACCCGGCCGGGGGGAAGTGCTGGTGCGCGTCATGGCCGCAGGCGTTAACCGCCCCGACCTTATGCAGCGCAAGGGGCTTTACCCCCCTCCGCCCGGAGCCTGCCCCCGGCTTGGGCTGGAAATAGCAGGGGAAGTGGTGGCCTGTGGCCTGCCACAGGAGGGCACCCCCATGCCCGCCCCCGGCAGCCGTGTATGCGCCTTAACCAATGGCGGCGGTTATGCGCAGTACTGCCTTGTGCCCGCAGGCCAGTGCCTGCCATGGCCCAAGGGTTTTAATGCCGTGCAGGCCGCCGCACTGCCAGAAACCTATTTTACCGTCTGGTCCAACCTGTTCATGCCGACCATACCCGAGCCCGGTGCACGGGTGCTGATCCATGGCGGCACCAGTGGTATTGGTACAACGGCCATTCAGCTTGTCAAAGCCTTTGGCGGGCAGGCT
Source organism: Acetobacter lovaniensis (assembly GCF_014207635.1). Classification (GTDB taxonomy): domain Bacteria; phylum Pseudomonadota; class Alphaproteobacteria; order Acetobacterales; family Acetobacteraceae; genus Acetobacter; species Acetobacter lovaniensis. The sequence goes on along the minus strand of NZ_JACHIE010000005.1, from coordinate 41,174 downwards.
TTTGCAACCGCTGGCACAGATGAAAAATGCGCCCTGTGCACGGAGCTGGGGGCCACTGCCATTAACTACCGCACAGAAGATTTTTTAACCCGTATTCGCGAACTGACCCACGATCAGGGCGTGAACATTATTCTGGACATGATTGGCGGCGCGTACTTCAACCGCAACCTCAAATCCCTCGCGCTTGATGGCAGGCTGGTCATTATTTCCCTTCAGGGAGGAGCCAAGGCGGAACAGGCCGATCTGGCCCGGATTATGACCCGCCGCCTGATCGTAACGGGTAGCAGCCTGCGCCCCAGAGACAGCGCCAACAAGGCCCGCATTGCCCGCGAACTGCATGAGCGGGTATGGCCCCTGCTGGACCGGGGGAGCATAAAACCACTTATCCACGCCACCTTCCCGCTTGCGCAGGCCGATCAGGCGCATAAGGCGCTGGAGGAAGGGAACCACATTGGCAAAATTGTCTTAACGGTCTCCCCCGCTTAAAAGGAAAGATACAAGAGCAGGGGCGACCCTGCCTTTCCATTTTGCAAGCAGTTCCGGGGCCCCATGGATACGTCTCTCCCTTCCGCCACGTCCAGCATTGCCGACCGGCTTTGCGCCGTGCGCCGCAGCATGCACGCCGCAGCCCTTGCCGCCGGGCGCGATCCGGCTGAGGTGACTCTGGTGGCCGTCTCCAAATTTCACCCTCTGCAAAGTGTGCAGGAGGCTCTTGCCGCAGGGCAGTGCGTGTTTGGTGAAAACCGGGTGCAGGAGGCCGCAGTCAAGTTCCCGCCCCTGCGTGCCGCCAACCCCGACCTGCGGCTGCATCTGATTGGAGGGCTACAGACCAACAAGGCGCGGGATGCGGTCCGCATTGCCGATATGATTGAAAGCCTCGACCGCCCAGCACTGGTCGATGCCATTGCCCGCGCAGCGGATGCGCAGGGTCGGCTGCCCGACCTGCTGGTGGAGGTCAACACAGGTGATGAACCCCAGAAATTTGGTGTGCCAAAAGAAGAGGCCGATGCGTTTATCCGCCTGTGCCAGAAGCAGTTTGGCCCATCCCTGCGGGGGTTGATGTGCATTCCTCCCGCAGAGCAGAATCCGGTCCCGCATTTTCAGCTCCTGCGCAGTATGGCCCAGACCCATGGCCTGCCTGTGCTGTCCATGGGCATGTCGGCTGATTTTGAGCAGGCCATTGCACATGGCGCCACCCTTGTACGGGTTGGCAGCGCCATATTTGGTCCACGCCCGACACTAGCCTGAACGGCCCATTCTCAATAATGGTAGCCGGTATGCCTTGCCTCTGGCACTCTGCGCACTTTATGCAGGGCATCCTAGAATGTCTTTTTTCTTCTTCTGCCCCTGACGCGGAGCCAGAAATGCCATGACCGACGCCGACAGTACAACGCCCACAGGTTCCGCCCCAGCTCCGGGCGAGACGCACCAGACTACCGGAGCACCAGAACCACGGCGGATTGCCGAGTTCGACGCGGATCAACCGCAACATGCCATGGCTCCCGTAGGCTTTGCTGCCCTGCTGAGCGTGCTGGGTGTTGTTTATGGTGATATTGGCACAAGCCCGCTTTACGCCTTTCGGTCCACGGTGGAGGTCATTTCTGACCACCACAAGGTGGAACCGTGGGAAATCATGGGGGTTGCCAGCCTTATCTTCTGGACCCTGATCCTGATCGTGACCGTTAAATATGTGCTGCTCATCATGCGGGCAGACCATAATGGCGAGGGCGGTATTCTGGCGATCATGTCCCTGGCCCAGCGCGTGACCACCAGTGCGCGAACGCGGCTGGTGCTTGGCATGGTCGGGATTATTGGCACCTGCCTGTTTTTTGGGGATGGCATTATTACCCCCGCCATTTCCGTGCTTTCAGCCATCGAAGGGGTGGAAGTCAGTATTCCCGCAGCGCACGAGGTGGTTATCCCGGTTGCCATACTGGTCATTATCAGCCTGTTTAGCGTGCAATGGGTAGGTACGGGCCGGGTAGGCACCATATTCGGCCCGGTGATGCTGCTCTGGTTTGGCACACTGGGTACGCTCGGTGTGATCGAGATCATGCACCACCCGCATATTCTGCTCTCCCTCTCCCCCACCTATGCGCTGGAGTTCGTGTTTTACCACGGCAAACTCTCCTTTCTGGCCCTTGGCGCGGTCGTGCTGTGCGTAACCGGGGCAGAGGCGCTGTATGCGGATATGGGGCATTTTGGCCGCGCTCCCATCCGCTACGCATGGCTGTTTTTTGTGCTGCCCATGCTGGTGCTGAACTATTTTGGGCAGGCCGCACTGGTTATTGCAGACCCCAAGGCACTGGCTAACCCGTTCTTCCTGCTATGCCCGCACTGGATGCAGGGACCAATGGTGGTGCTGTCCACACTGGCAACGGTTATTGCCAGTCAGGCCGGGATTTCGGGCGGGTTCTCGCTCTGCCGCCAGCTTATTCAGCTCGGTTACATGCCGCGCCTGCGCATTACCCACACCAATGCGGAAGAGGAAGGCCAGATCTACCTGCCCGACTTCAACCGCTTCCTTGCTGTGGGTGCCGTGCTGCTGGTGCTGGCCTTCCGCAGTTCCGATGCTCTGGCCTCGGCCTACGGCATTGCGGTTACGGGCACGTTTATCTGCACCTCCATTCTGGCCATTGCGGTCTTTCGCAAGCACTTCAACTGGCCTGCATGGCAGGTTGGCATGGTGTTTGGCGGCTTTTTGCTGCTTGATGGCACGTTCTTTACCGCCAATGCGCTCAAAATCCCCGATGGCGGGTGGGTGCCCGTAATGCTCGGCTGCGTGCTGACACTGATGATGACGACATGGAAAAAGGGCCGCGGTCTTATTATTGCCCGCCAGCGGCAGGACAGCCTGCCCATGGGCTCCTTTATTGCCCGCCTGCCCCAGTCACGCACCATTATCCGCGTACCGGGCATGGCCGTGTTCATGACCAGCACGCCCGACTTTGTGCCGCCCTGCCTGCTGCATAACATGCGCCACAACAAGATCCTGCATGACCACGTGCTGTTTGTAACCGTGCAGAACCTTGACCAGCCGGAAGCCGAGCGCGGCCACCGCGTCACGGTGGAAGAACTGGCACCGGATGTGTACCGGGTCATCCTGCGCTACGGCTTTATGGAAATGCCCAACATCCCCCGCGCGCTGGAAGAGCTCAAAGCCAATGGTGTGGACTTTGACGCCCTTCAGGCCTCGTACTTCACATCGCGCGAACTGGTCACACGCTCCTCGGTGCCACGCATGTCGCGGTGGCGGATGTCCATCTTCCTGTTCATGCTGCGTAACTCGACTTCGAGCATGGAGTTCTTCCGTATTCCGCCCGACCGCGTGGTGGAACTGGGCGTAAAGGTAGCCATCTGAGCGCGTGCAGCACGAACCACTCGCCCTTTACATCCACTGGCCGTTCTGTCTGGCCAAATGCCCGTACTGTGACTTCAACTCCCATGTACGCGAGCATATTCCGCAGGCCCGGTTTGCCAAGGCACTCCGGGCCGAACTGGCACACGACGCCGCACGGCTGGGCCGCCGGAAGCTGACATCCATCTTCTTTGGCGGCGGCACACCCTCGCTCATGGCGCCAGAAACCGTGGCAGCCCTGATAGAAGATGCCCGCACCCTGTTTGACGCGGCTCCGGACATGGAGATCACGCTGGAAGCCAACCCGACCAGCGTGGAAGCCGGGCGGCTACACCAGTTCCGTCAGGCAGGTGTCAACCGTGTCTCCCTTGGCATTCAGGCGCTGGAGGACCGGGCTCTTGCCTTTCTGGGCCGGGAACATTCCGCGGCACAGGCCCGCGCGGCGCTGGAGACAGCACGCAGCCTGTTCCCCCGCCTGACATTTGACCTGATCTACGCCCGGCCAGAGCAGAGCATTGCCGCATGGCGGCAGGAACTGGCCACGGCCCTGCAACTGGCGGATGACCACCTCTCCCTCTACCAGCTCACAATCGAGCCCGGCACGCGGTTTGAAGCCCTCTACCGCCAAGGCGCGTTCACCCTGCCCGACAGTGATACAGCCGCCGCCCTGTACGAAACCACGGCCGAACTCACACAGGCCCACGGCATGGCGGCGTATGAAGTTTCCAACTACGCGCGCCCCGGCAGCGAGAGCCAGCACAACCTGACCTACTGGCGGTATGGGGATTATCTGGGCATTGGGCCGGGAGCACATGGCCGCCTGAGCTTTGGCAGTGCGCTCAAGGCCACACGCCGCCACCGCGCGCCCGAACCCTGGGCCGAACGGGTGGAACACACAGGCACCGGCCAGACATCGGAAGAAGACCTCACGCCCCATGACCGTGCGCAGGAAATGCTGCTGATGGGCCTGCGTGTGCATGAGGGTATTCATCTGGCCCGTTTTGCAGCCCGCACCGGCATGACGCTGGACAACGCCGTGGATCAGACCATTCTGGCGCAGGCGCTGCACGAAGGCTACCTGATACGCGACGACCAGACACTCCGCGCCACAGCAGAAGGCAGGCTGCGGCTTGAGGCCCTTCTGGCAGCTCTTGTGCTCTAACTCCGGCAAGGGTGTTCCATACCTGACCACCACCATGTGAGGGACATGATAAACCTGATCAAACTTGTTGTTGGTGTTGCCTCGCTGGATGAACTGGCGGAGCGCCAGCGTTTGCCCGCCAACCAGCGCCGCCACCCCGGCAGCGGCACGATGCTGCCTGTTGTGCATACACGGACTTTTCCCAGACAGGCGGCTGCACTGCTTCAGGGTGGCTCACTTTACCGGGTTATTGCGGGGCTTATCCTGTGCCGCCAGCGCCTTGTGGACATTCAGCCCGAAACACGGGCCGATGGTACAAATGGCACATTGCTTTTTATCGACCCCACCATCATCCGGGTGGAAGCCCGCGCCCTGCGCCCTTTTCAGGGCTGGCGGTATCTGAACCCGGCTGACGCACCACCCGACCTGAGCAGCAACGCGCGGCACGACGATCTTCCCCCCGCCCTGCAAAAGGAACTGGCCCTGCTTGGGTTGTAAAACAGTCCCGACCCGGCATGGAAGAGTACCCCATATGGAGAGATGCCAGAGTATTGGCCCCTCGTTCAAAAAAAAATGCACAAATGTCATTTCGTTGCTTGACGCTCCGTACATTCCACTCTAAACAGCGGCTCAACAACGCCTCTGTCCCGTTCGTCTAGAGGCCTAGGACACTGCCCTTTCACGGCGGCAACACGGGTTCGAATCCCGTACGGGATACCATAGCTTTGTAAGGCATTGATTTTCCTATGGAAATCAAACATGCCTTTCCCTAGTATGTAACAGGTCTGTGTTACATAAAGGGCGTAAATTTTCCTTACATCCTACAAGATTCCATGATGCCATATCTGGTATCTCAGAATACGTGTTCCTGCTGAATCTGACAGCCTTCGCTAATCTGCGTCTTTGCCCCCTCAAAACCAGTGACAGAATCGTCGCATGAGCAAAGCCTCTCAGGCCCGCTTCAGCGTTCAAGAGTATCTGGATTGAACTCAGACAAAGAGAGCGCCTGAAACGCTCAAGCCTATTTCCAACTGGTTATGATAACATCCTCAGTCCCGCTTACGACAGTCTCCACTGCCGTTGTGGACAAGGCGCAGGAATTGGTCTTCAAAAAGCCAAACCTCTTGAGACTTCCTCATCCTTTTTTGAACTGATGCTGCTACAATCTCTTACACTGACCAAGATCGACACCATGGGCGATTGGCAAGGTAAAATTGAAAAAGTGGTTCTGGGTGCACTCTCGAACCGGACGATCAGGATGAGGAAGCAGTTCCAGCCGATCTGGCAGTCGATGCCTTTGAGGCCGCACAGTTTCTGAAACTGCATCATGAGATGGTGGTTCGTATTCTCAAAGCTGTTTCACGGCCATCTGGCCAATTGCCGGGTCATCGGTAAAGAAACCATCCAGTCCCATATCCAGATAACGACGAATTTCCGCAACGGACCCAGCCACATTGCGTGCACCATCTCCATCCGCATTGCGTAACTGGCGAGGCAGGAAGTAGTTTTCCGGACGGCAGGTATAAGCATGGACCAGCAGACCTGCCGAATGGGCATCATCCACTAACGTAGAAGGCTCAAGCCACGCACCTTGCGCATCACGCGGAATAAGATCCGTCAAGGACGGACCAATCACATCCGCATAACGCCGCACAGCCTTCAGGCCAGTTGGCGTCATCAGATCACCAAAGGTGGTTTTCTGTCCTTTTGCCGCAAGATCAGGTGGTACGTCCGTGCGCTCCCCCATCAGGAGCATCAGCCGGGCCTGCGGGTTAATGGCACGTATATCCGCACCTATGCGTTGGAGATTACCGGTTTCGAAGGACTGTATTTCCAGCGGGGCCGTGCGCGTATACTCATTGGCGACAAGAATGCGCAGGAAGAGCGCTTCGGGATCAAACCCCAACGTATGAAAATAGGTGGAATGCTTGATTTCTGGAATCAGTCCCAGAACCCGTCCGCATGCTGCGGATTCAGCGGCCACAAAATCAATCATTTCCTCAAAGGTAGGAATGGCAAAATGCCCATCATAGCGCGTGTTATGCACACGCAGCCTGCCAAGACGTTCCTTCGCCCGCAGGGTTTTGAGTTCCGCCAGAGTGAAGTCAGTGGTAAACCAGCCTGTCGTCGTCTTCCCGTCAATGATGGTCGTACGTCTGCGGTCGGCAAATTCTGGCCTCAGGGCCACGTCCGTCGTCTCGGCGATGTTGCTTTCATGGCGGCAGACCATCACACCATCCTTGGTCATCACCAGATCAGGCTCAATATAGTCAGCACCATCGGCAATGGCCTTGGCGTATGACGCCAAGGTATGTTCTGGCCGAAGGGCCGATGCTCCACGGTGAGCAAACACCAGTGGGCGCGGCGCAAGGGACGGAGCAGCCTTAACCTGCCGCCTCCCCATGCACACCGCTGCGGCGCAGGAACCGATCAAAACAGAACGCCGGGAATAACGCTGCATCAGAACTACCTTAGAATGTTGCGCTTAACGTCAGGAAGTACATCCGTGGCGCAATAGGAAACGCCGTGTACTGGCCAGAAGCGTTATTGGTGTTGAGCGTAGACCAGCCTTTTTCATTTGTCAGGTTGGTAATATTTCCCTGAACACGCAGGGACCGGATGCGCGGAATACCCGTAATGTCATAACCGGCATTCAGACTGAACAGCGCATAAGCGCTGGCATGCAGATCATTGGTGAAAGTTGTATAACGCTTGCCCACCACATCACCAATAAACTGCGCGTCAAAATTACCCCAACGGGTGGACGCCACAAACTTTTCCGTCCAGTCCGGAACACCAGCCACGTTTTTACCGGCGGTATACACAGCCGTGGCACCATTCATATAATTATCGTTATAAACTGATTTATTGTACGATAACGCATTATAAAAAGAAAAATGCGGGCCAAACTGCGCAGTGAAGGAGAAGTCCATCCCGTCGGTGGAGACAGACCCCACGTTGGTCAACGTTGTTGCACTCCCGATAATGGAAGAGAGTGTCTGCGTTGTTGCAACGGCCAGCAGGCGGTTTGAAAAATGCACGTGATAGTATTCAAGCTGACCGCTGATGTTGGTCAACGGTCCGGCATCCAGATGCCGGTTTGTGCGGAAGCCTGTTTCGTACGTCCATGAGGTTTCCGGCTTGCCATGCTTACGGAAGTCATCAAATGCCTGCTGGCTGGTCACACCCCACGGAGTAGCGTTGCCATAGCCTGCGGCTTCAAATGAGCGCATGTTTTCCTGAATGTTGGCAAACCACTGCTCATGACTTGTAATGTTCCACAACGCACCAAAAGCTGGCAGGAACGGCTTTACAGAAGCAATGGTACCCCCCGGGACGGTAATCGCTGTCTTGGGAGAAAGGGATCCCGGCAGAGCCGCCACCGGCAGCGTACCGTTGGTATAGACCAGTTCGGACTTGAACCCGGCATTCAGCGCGAAATTCTTGCTTACCTGCCAGGTATCCTGCAGGTGCGTGGTCCAGGTGTTGGTATAGAAATTGTTGGTATACTGGTTAATGAGCGCATTCTGCTGCCGTTCATACGGGGTGGTAGGGTTGTTAACGTCAAGCGCATACCACCGGCGAGCCTGAGTATTGTTGTTGCGCTCGTACCAGCCACCCAGTTCAATATTATGATGGCCGACATGATAGTGCAGGCCAGTCGTGATCCCGCCGCGGTTATCCCAGTATTCCGTAGTACGGGTGGCCATGCCTGAACCACCAAATACGCTGGAAAGCTCAGAGGAACTCTGATTGGGGAAGTAGGCTGAGAACAGGGTTGGCAGACCCGCCGCCGTAATGGGACCAGCCACAACCCCTTCACCCAGATCATGATGATAGTAGATCTGTGTATCCCATTTCAGATCTTTGCTGAAATCATGGGACCATTTTGTATACATCAGATAATCTTCACGCTGGGCGGCGGAATAATAATTCCGGTAATTCAGACCTGCGTTAGTATAATCTGCAGAATTTTTATAGTAATTTACGGCTTCAGAAAAGTTGGGATACATGAAAGGACGAACGTACAGGGAACCGCCATTGGGCATCACGATACCATCTTCGTTCGGCTCTACTTTCTGAGACCAGTCGAAGAACACGCTGATTTTGTTCTTTTCGTCTTCATGCACAAATTTTGCGTTTACCTGATTACCCCCCTGATGTCCGGCGAAATCCCATGCCCGTGCATCCTGACGCCCCCATGAGACATAAGCCGAGTTTCCGTTACCGAAATCTCCTGTGTCGATACGGGCAAAGGTGCGGAAGGTAGACCAGCTCCCAAAGGTCTGATCCAACTGGCCGCCTGCATGGTGCAGCGGGTCCTGTGTGGTAAACTGCAAGGTTCCGCCAAGATTACTGGTCGAAGCCGTGCCCAGAGCCCCTGCCCCGGTGGCAACGGAGGCGGAAGCGATATTCTCACTGATTGCAGCGCGCTGGGGGGAAAGGCCATTATAATTGCCGTAATCCTGATCCCCCAACGGAACACCATCCAGCGTGTAACCAAGCTGGTTTTTTGCAAAGCCATGAATGAAGAGTGACGAATTCTGTTCGTTATTCCCCCATGGGTCTGCGTCATTGAACACAACACCCGGCAGAATTTGCAGGGACTTGATGGGGTTGATCCCCGGCAAAGTGCGCTGCATCTGGGCATGCCCAACCGTCTGCTCAGACCGGCTGTGGCGACCAGTAGCGATAATCTGCTCGGCTTCCGTCGCATGAGCGACGCCCGCGCCCTTGGAGTGCCGCGGGTGCATTACTACAGGCGCATCAGCAGCCTGTGCGTGTGCCGTTGCGCCAGTTTGAGCAGCTTTTGACGTGCTCTGGTTCTTGGAAACCGTTGCCGCATAGCCAGTGGAGAATGCCAGAGGGGAGCAGAAGAGCCACAGAGCAGCCCGACGCGACACAGGTAAAAGACGCATGGAAATAAAACCATCCTGAACTCAGTTGCTTCTTGGACGGTGTTCTTAAGAGAATTTTCTGAACACGTGTGTGACAGTTTTATTGTGAAATTGTGCGCCCCATCCGGACCAAGATCAGAGTTTTTATTACATTAAACTGAATAAAGCACTGCAACTCACGCACTTAACCAATGATGCAGAAACTGGTACGTAAGTGATTATGGTTGTTTGCTCAACAGATGCAGAGGATGGGCTACAGAGATAGCGATCGCCGGTTTTTTTGATCAGGTTCGGATACGACAGTGAACCTGAAGACCGACGATGCATGATATCGCCCCCGGACTCCCAGACTTCATGGACTGGATGGAAACCGACATACTGGCACCAGTTGCCCCGGCAAGCGGCTCTTCGATCCTTCGCCGGTACAGTCGGAGCATACCGCAGGTGCAGGAGATGATGCAGACAGACAAGATCATCACGCCTGTCACGCCATCAAGCGACAGGAAAATCCCCCGTCATATTCCTGTTGTATCTCATGCCATGACATCATATGGTTCTGCCGTTTTCCAACACTGTTTACACACAGGAAAACAATACATTCACAGAATGGCTGATCTGGCAGACGAGCGTGATTACAAAAAGAAAACTTCTTGGAATACTGGCTGGAGCCCCCATCATTCCGCTAGGAGGGTGTTCTCAAGGGCAGGCACAGTCACAGTGGAAATTCTTTTCCGGCAACCCTGTAATCGGCAACGCTTATGGTAGCTGTTTCGACCCGTATGTCATTCTGGATGATGGTCTATTCCGCATGTGGTTTTCCTGGCGACCCAAGCAGGCCATCGCATATTGCGAAAGTCGTGATGGCATGGTCTGGTCCACGCCAAGGGTCGTTCTGACAACCGATCCGTCCCAGAAAGGTCAGATTGAAGTCAATCGCTGTTCCGTACTCCGCCATAACGGACAGTACGTCATGTATTTCACAGGGCAGTCTGTCTCCGGGTCCAGTATTTACCATGCAACCAGTTCCGATGGCATAACATGGTCACGAACCCAGTCTGATCCCGTTCTGTGGCCAGAGTTTTCCTGGGAAAAAAATGCCGTCATGTGTCCGGATATCATTCTGGATGAACAGACCGGCACCTTTCGCCTCTATTATTCAGCGGGAGAACAGTACGAACCTGATGGTATAGGTCTCGCAACCAGCATTGATGGCAGGAACTGGACAAAGCTCCCCAACCCGATTTTTACATCCGTACCGTCCCACGCATGGGAACGGGCCAAGGTGACGGCCTGTAACGTTCATCATGTTCATGATTGGTACTATATGTTTTATATAGGGTTTGCCGATATCCATCATGCATCAGTCTGCCTTGCACGATCACGCAACGGCATTGACAACTGGGAACGTCATCCTGACAATCCAATACTTTCCCCTCCCGGTCGACTGAATTTTTTCCAATGGGACCGGGATGCCATCTACAAACCTGCTGCGGTCATGACAGAAACAGGCTGGGTCATGTTTTTCAATGCACGGCGCAGACATGTCGAGCAAATTGGCATGGCGACACATGCTGGCCTGTCATTGGGCTTTCCAGAAACACAGTAAGCTCTCATCTTCAGCCATCCTGACTGAAGATGATCATGGCTGGGCAATGCGCCTGAAGACCAGAAGTTCCCTGTTCCCCCGTTTCAGAACCGCGTCTTCCCTGTAGAAAGAAGTATCTTTCATCAGGCAGTCCGCAGGGTAGTCGTCAGGCTCCATAGCCACGAGTTCCGGACCATGCTCCTTTAACAGCGTGCAATACTGAGCACTGTCACTGACAACATAGAAATGGGCGCTCCGGAAGCGCACCTTCTCCCACCACCCCAGAAAAACATGCTTGGTATTGGCCGCGTGTAGAAAATGATGCCGTGGTTCATCCAGCATCCAATGTGCCTTCATATCATCAGGAAACAGAAAATCTGGCCTTTTTGTAGGATAGTTCTTTTCCAGATAGGCCAGAAACACTTCCTCCCGCCAGTCATCTCTGGAAGCAATCCAGTTGTCTGTTATGTTTTCAGATTTATGGGACTCAACATATGCCGCGCTGTTATCAATTATGATCTTGCTTGTAGTATTTATAAAAAGGAACACTACAAATATTATAAACGCATATGAAAAAAATCTCCCATCAAAAGAGCCGCGATCCTGAGAAGGCAGCTTACTGAATCCTTTGCAAACCTGAGCATGCCCCAGGAATGCAAGAAGACAGATACAGAAATTTCCTATAAAAAGCTGTATATAATGCTCCCAGTAATGCTGGGTCATGATTATGGCGACACAGGCCATACCAGATAAAAATGATATGAAAAATATTTTTACTTCTATCTTTCCACGGTTTTCTTTGTTTTTGATGATATCGAAAACCATAAAGGCAGCCATTAAAAGCCAGGAAATCCAGAAAAAAATGTCTGGTATTTTTTTCATGGCCTTAAAAAATGATTTTGGCCCAGACATCGGATTAATAGGCGAAGCTAACATGGCAAGACCATCAGTAAAGGCTGAAATCTGACCCGTAACAACATATGGTAAAAAATTGACAACAAAACCCCATGCAGCGATTGCCACACCCCAAAGGCCTATTTTTTTGACCGCCCTGATAGAATGCTCAGATAACTTTTCATTTTTAATACCAATGCCGGTAACGACCAACAGAACAAGAGACACCGCAAGAACTGGCAGATAATACGGGCGGATGGATATGGCCATCGCACCCAGCATGCTCCCCCAGAAAAGAGGAACCGGATGTACCGTTCTGGCCTGATGATCAAGAACGTTATCTTTGACCATCATAAGAAATGATATGGTATAAAAACTCACTGCTATGCAGTTTATGGTCAGGAATGAATCGTACGACCAATAAATCAGGAAAATATAAATCGCAGAACAAAAATAAAACACACCAGATGGAAAAGAATTCGAGAACACTCCCGACAGAACCGATTTTATAAAAAAAGACGATACGACAACGCAAAAAATTGAAAAGACAAGGAAGACATTAATACTTTTGAAATAGGCAGGCAGAGCAAACAGAAATGGTACAAAAGGAAGCTTGTCGTGAAACTCGCTCGTCCAGATCAGTTCGCCATGCAGCAGACGTGAGCCAAAATATATTTCATGCTCCAGATCCCAGTTATGGGTCCGTGCCATAAAGGCGCTTATGGTGATCAAAACAACCGCAAGACCATATAGCACGGAAGGCTCTGTCATTTTTTGATAAAAAACACGCCCTTCCCTCAAAAAAACAGTTAACATAGCGCACCATTACAAGGTCAGGTATTGATCAGACGGGCAGCAAGCCTGCGTCCCTCGCGAATAGCATAATTTGTTCCTCTGTCTTCTGGGTAAATCTGCGCCATGGAACACAGGTAAAAACCCGGACGCGGGCCATCCTGAGGTGGTATGAGCGCTGAATACTCCTTTTCCACCACAGGCTGTGACCAGCGTGCTTTCCAGACATCATAATGACGTATCCACGACGAACTGAAAGCCGGAAACATTTTCTGAAGATACGGCATGGAAAAATCAAGTATTTCCTTAGCACTCATCTTGTACAGCGCATCCGTATGCGGCAGATATTTTGACAGATAGACAATATGATTGCCACCATAACTGGAAGCAGATTCAAAATTGGTATGTTCGATAACCCCCACAAACGGAAAGCTGGGGTCATTGACGTTGAGCCAGTAAGTTGAGGAAAGTGACCTGTCCAGTTGCAGTACAAGACAGACATTGGCCAGATAGTTGATCCGCCGCAAACCGGAAAGATATTCTGGCGTGGCCCAGCTTTCGACCATATCCGCCACAAGAGGAAGCGCCGTTGTAACAATGACCTTGTCACTCTCAACCTCACCCCACGGCCCACAAACCTGCCACCGACCATTTTCCAGCGGAGATATCCGGGTCACAGGAGCGCGACAGACAACCTTGCCACCTGCACTCTCAATACCCGCCGCTGTCGCTTCGGCCAGTCGCGCAAAACTGCCCTTCATGTAGGCCAGACGCTCTTCCCCACCCTTGCCACGGCTACCGCCACGCAGTTTCAGCTTGTTCCAGAACCAGACAGCAGAAACCTTTTCCGCATAGGGGCCAAACTTACCGATCAGAAGCGGCTCCCATACGACACGGAAAACTGTGTCTCCACCAAGCCTGCGCAGCCAGTCTGCCGCCGTCTCATGCTCCAGACTTTTCCAGTCCTTCACATGCCGTGCGCGCAATGTCAGCAATCCAAGACGGATGCGATCAATAAACGGTAACGCCGTAAATCTGAGAAGGTCAAATGGCGTGGACAGTCTGAAAAAATGACCAGAATAATAAACGCCAGTATTTGTAGGCTGTACCACAACATCATTGGTCAATCACGTGTCCTGAATCAGCCCCATGACGTCCAGATCATTTGTAAACCAGTGATGGTAGAAGCGATCCAGTCTTTCTCCATCGGTCTGAAAGGAACCGGCAAGTCCCCCTACCGTTTCTTCGGCTTCCAGAACAGTGACCTGATGACCGGCCCGTACAAGATCATAGGCAGCACTCAGTCCGGCAAAACCACCACCGACAACAGTAAAGGAAGAAAGACGCTGGGACATTTCAGGATACTCGATCTATGGAATTTTCAGAAACAATGGATGCGGTCTTGTGTCGTTCAAATATCCAGTAGAAAAAACACGCCATACCACAGACTGTGATAGGCAGCCACAGGACAAGATGTATGAGAACCGCAAAGGCAGTTGAAGATGCAGCCGAATTTCCCAAAGCACGGGTTGCGACAATCACAAAATAATGAAATGTACCCACGTAACCCGGGCTTGAAGGCAATATGGTCGCCAGCGTTCCAACCGGCATGGCCAGCCACGCCGCAGCAGGATTGGTGACAGCTGGAATGGAACGCGCCACGGCATAGAATGTACATGCCTCCAGCAGCCAGGAAAGCCCCGTATAACCGAACAACAGAGCCATACGCGGACGATGCGCCATAACTGTCAGGGTATGAAACATCTTATCAACATGTGGCCGTATCTTCTTTACGAACGACGGCACAAATCGTGACAGAAAACTGAGCAGCCACATTACGGGAAGTCGGAGAACAGCAGGAAACACCAGAAGAACCACAACGCCGACAGCCCCCAGCAAAAGCATGGTAGAACTGAAATGCAGCACGATATCACCCGTGTCGCTACGGGGATGAAAGAGAAACAGCGCCACCCCGAAAGACGATATGATCACCAGAAAATCCATAAGCCGTTCCACCAGCATAACAGCAAGAATACTGGCGGTTGGCACACGCAGCCATGATGAGAAGTTAATGGCTCTCAGGGCGTCCCCCGCTCGCAAAGGCAGGACGTTATTGGCTGCGATGGAAATCATGTATGGAATGGCGCTTCTTGCAAAGGTCATGGTCGGGTTGACCGACGCCAGCATGGTTTGTGAGCGTTTTATACGAAGCAAATAAGCGCCCAACAGACACAATAGACCAACAAATAACCATGAAATCTGTGTATTACGGAGCGCCTGAATCAGGCTCTCAAAAGAAACGGAACGCAATACCATGTAAACAAAAAATACTGATGCAATAATCCCAAAAATTACCTTGATACTATTTTTGTAAAACATCTGCTCATGCCTGACCAAATATAAAACTCTCTTCACCATGGCTCTGAGTTTTATTCCCCACCAGCCGCAGACATTACGTCTTTTAACAGATTTTCTATAAATCCATCACATATTATGATACATTTCCATACCCAGACTACCTGCAAACAACTCCAGCAGAGAGTCTGTTACGACACACCCGTCATGCAGGATGACCCTGTTTCGGAATGCTCCTGCAGAAACGCACCTCGCATTTCTCCGCCGCCCGTATGTAGACGCCCCCCTCCGGGGTGTCAATCAACAGGGAGCCGATGGGTAAGTGCCCAAATACGCCTGTCACACTACCATCACGTCCACTCCACCCGTTCTGCGTTATGCACGTGGCGGGGCCTAAAACTGCCAGAGCTATTTTCACCAAAGTTTCTTATTCTTGGGAAATCTTGTGCATGATGCCGTTAAAGAACAATATTTTAATATACGATACCATAAAGATTTTCACTGTTCATTAAATAGTGCAATATAATAATTCAATATAAACTCTGTATTTATCATATTATTTATTAAATGATGAATAACACCAACATACACGGAAATAAATGTAATTTATGTCTTGTCTAAGCCTGTTCGGATTCGAGAAGACTGCGACAATATTCTGTCGTCCTGCTGTAGCTGAAACCCGCACTCCCGCCAGTATCACCCCCCCCTTACTCAGGACGGTATACCACTCATGACAAGCCTGAACGCAAAAAAGAAGAATACTCCCGCTGTAAGCATGTCCAGTGCGCGCACCACTCTGGGGGTGGACAGGACACGACCGAGCGAAAACGCCAGACAGGCCAGAAGCGCATACCAGGCAACAGCCATAACCACCTGCACCCCTGCCAACAGAAGAGAATAGCTGACCCGATGCACACCTGCGGGAATAAACTGTGAAAAGGCCGTCAGATCAAACACACCAACCAGTGGGTTAAGGCATGTAGTCAACAGTCCACGCTGGTAACCAGTCCCCATGCCGCCAACAGAACGCGCCTGAACTTCCGCCACCGCCTGATCGTGCTTTCCAGCGGATGGCATCAGCAGACGCATACCCAGATAAGCCAGATAAAATGCCCCGGCCCATTCAAGCATTAAATATACTGTAGGAGAGGCCGCAACCAGCGCGCTCACACCAAACGCCGTACCCATCCCCCATATGGCTAGCCCCGTACCGGTACCCAACGCAGCCCCCAGAGCTGCCTTGCAGCTCACGTTCATGCCCAGACGAATGACAAGAGCGGTTTCTGTCCCTGGTGTCAGCACCAGAACACCCCATGCGGCAGCAAAGCTCAGTAAAGGCAAAAAAACATGGGGCATGACCAGTTCCTGTATCGTATATCGGACAACACACACCACCATAGGGGCCATATCCGCCGTAGGGTGACGCGTGCCGGGCGCTAAAAAAGAACAAAAGCCAGAAAAAGTCCAAGCCAATAGGCAAAAAAATGCCTGCGATCACTCTAACGCTATCTGCCGTTATACAAATCCATGGCCATGCGGCGCGCACCAACAACCTGTTGGGCGGCAACATAGGCTATGAGCATGGCATGGGTTGCGGGTCTTTCGGCTTCTTCTGCCTGCCCCAGTGCGCAACGGGCGTTTATGGCCAGACTTAACGCATGCTCCAGCATCCTGCGAAAGAGGACCTCAAGCCGCTGGCCTCTCGCGCGGTAAGATAAGGGCTCGTCAGGCATAAACATCTCAAGCATCTGCCCTCCGGCCTGCTGCAAGGCGGCTTCTTCAGCCAGTTGCGGGGCCTCTCCGAACAGAGCCAGAACCTCGGTCCGGTCCGGGGCGACACGCAGCAGATGCCGCAGCAAAGGGTGCAGACTTTCCCCCCCACTCGCAATAGAGGCGGAGCACGAGGGAACATGCGGATAAGAACCCGGCGGTAAATAGCGTGACATAAGACTTCTCAGCCCCCGGTCAGTCCCGCCCGGTGGCATGGTTTGCAAGACGAAGGCAGGTCTCCTGACTTGCAGATACGCCACACACCCTACCTTCCCGGTTATGCACCAGTGGCCACCCCTGCCGGGGCAACGGATGGAAGCTACTGCCTACAGTTGCGGGTACAGTCTCCGACTGACTTCTGATGAAGCGTACGGTGTTCCCTTTTCATCCGCTCGCGCGGAACCTTCGACCAACAGGGGCAGGCTATAGCGGCATGCGTCCTCCACCGCGAGCAAAAAAACAGGCCCCCTCTATGCCGGAACCCCCAGCATACCCAAGCGCCACTGGCCCGCATGGCAGCTTATCAGGCTGTAGCTCAGAGGCGGCACATCCACCCGGACTGCATGGGACAGGCCCACTGCACCCTCCCCTTGGTACAGGACCTTCAGCAACAGGTTGCGCACCACGGCGGGCCGCGCCAGCACCACGGCTGCGGGCAGGGTCCGGCTTATACCGTCCAGCCAAAGGGCCGTTCTGTGGTAAGCTGCGACAAAGCTCTCGCCCTCCGGTGGGGCAAAAATATCATCGGTTAAAAAGGCGTGTTGCTGCACGAGGTCCAGAGCTTGCAGGGCTGTGCCCGCCCACGTACCGTAATCCCTGTCCCGCAGGGCATCCTGTGGCCGCAGGATATGTCCTTGCCCATCCGGCACGGCCACATCGGGGGCGCAGAATACCGTTAACTGGTTCATGGACGGCAAATAAGCTGCGGCGGTTTGAGGGGTATAACCATGCGCAACCCGTTCAGCCCCATCGGGCAGCACGCCCTTGCGCACAACACCGGGCAGCGCAGACGCACAGCAAAGCAGCTTCAACCGACCAACCTTTCCAGCACTGGGCCACGACTGTGCAGGATTTGCCAGCATGGCGCTGACACCCTACACCATCAGGCATTATTTTACCGCGATTTTAAACCGAGAATCGGATGCCCGCCTTTTCCAGCACTTTATCCAGCACTCTGTCTTCCCGTTTTGCGTGGGTGGCTGTCTGTCTGGCTGTTTCAGGCTGTGCAGCCCCCGTTACGGTGCAGCGCCTGAGCCTGACGGACAGTTACAAGGAACGCAGCCAGAGCACACTGAGCGGGCAGAAACTGAGCAATACCACCCGTATTGTGCTTGAACGCCAGAACCTGTTAACCAGATGGAAGAAAAATCCGGAACAGGCTTTGGCCATCCTGCGCGCCAGCACACAGGCACAGTTTTACACCCCCGATCTACAGGACCAGCTTTTTGCCCTTGCGGAGCTGAATTACCTGCTGGCCCGCCAGCACACGGACCGTGCGGCCTTTATGGCGGCAGCCCTGTATGCGTACGCCTACCTGAACCCCAACGGGCCGGAGAACGCAAAACCCAACCCGTATGACGTGCATTTCCGTCAGGCGTGTGATCTTTACATGTTTGGCCTGACCGAAGCTCTGGGCAGCCCTGTGGAGGTGGCACCACAACGCTGGACGCTGCCCTTTGGCACGCTGGACCTTTCCACCACCCCCGAGCAGACGGAATGGTACGGCTATACGCTGACCGACTTCCGCCCCACGGCGCGCCTCTCGGTGCATGGAATAAAAAACATCTATCGCAGAGCGGGGCTAGGAGTACCTCTGTCAGCAGTGCCCCACCCTCCAGCCAATAGCCAGATTTCCTTTTCCATTACCGACAAGCTGCGTATTCCCGTCAACCTTCTTCTGGAAATTCCCAATCCACGCGAGCAGATTTTTACAAACCATATTGATGCGCGCCTGACACTGGCAACCATTGACGCAACAAGCAGCCTGCCCACCACAGACGGCGTTATCCCCCTGCAATATGACCAGACCGCCTCCCGCGCGATCAGCCTGAGCAATGCGGTTGACTGGTCTGTGGAATACAAGGGTTTTCTGGATGGCAATCTCTTTAACAAACGCGCGCAGCTTATTGCCATAGAACCCCACCAGTATGGTCATATGCCCGTTGTGCTGGTGCATGGCACGGCCTCCAGCCCCGGACGCTGGGCGGATATGGTCAATGACCTGCTCGAAGACCCGCAGATACGCGCGCATTATGAATTCTGGTTTTTCTCCTACGCCACGGGCAATCCCATCCCCTATTCCGCCCTGCAACTCCGCGATGCGCTGAACCGCACCATCCATGACCTTGGCGGCACGCAGGCAGACCCGGCACTGGGACAGATTACCCTGATCGGACACAGCCAGGGTGGGCTTCTGGCAAAAATGCTGGCGATTGACCCGCATGATACCCTGTGGAACGGGCTGACCCACCGCGCGCTTTCCAGCCTCCATCTTTCGCCCGATGTCCGGCAGTTTCTGCAACAGGCTCTTTTTCCCACTCCCATGCCCGAAGTCAGAAGTGTTGTGTTTATTTCCACGCCACAACATGGCAGTTACCTGGCAGACTTTTCCATTGCCCATCTTATCGGGCGCATGGTCACCTTTCCCGCAACCATTACGGAAGTAACCCAGCAGGTTCTGAAGGGTAATGCTGGCGCGCTCAAAGTGGATATGAGCCCAAGCCGCTTTGGCAGCGTTTATGGCATGTCCCCCCGCAGCGCATTCATACAGGCTCTGGCCACTGTTCCTGTTGCTCCTGATGTGCAGAGCCACTCCATTATTCCCGTACTGGGCAATGGAGCGCTGGATAATGCGGATGATGGTGTCGTGGCTTACGCCAGCGCGCATGACCCACGGGTGCAGAGCGAACTGGTTGTGCGCAATTCGGGCCATTCCACACAGGCCAACCCTATTACAATTGCTGAAGTACGCCGTATTCTGCTGCAACAACTGGCTGCTACAATACCTGACCTGCACGTCAAGGGAGATATAAACCACATCAATATCATGCGTATTGGTGGGGATTATGTCATCCCCACCACATGGGCAAAACCCTAATCATGCGCAAACACCGCAGCCGCCACAAAAGACCATGGAAACTAACCGCCATAACCCTGATTTTTGCGGCTTATGCCTGTGCGGCCTTTTATTATTCCACACTTGAACCCGATCTGCTGCGCCTTGGAGCAACCAGCCTGTGCGGGCTGCTTTTTGGAGCAACATCCTGCATCCGCCAGCCCGTGCGCCGTATTGCAGCCCTCTGCGGGCTTTGTGCGTGTTTTACCATATGGTTCTGCACCAACCGTCCCAGCAATAACCGGGAATGGGCCGGGGAATATGCCGTGCTGGCCGATGCCATACAGGATGGCCGCATGGTCCATGTGCGCAACATCCGGAATTTTACCTATAAAACCGAAACCGATTATACCCCACACTATTACAACGCGGATTTTGATCTGGACCACCTTGCCACCATAGACCTGATAACATCCTACTGGGCGGGAGAAAGTATTGCCCATGTGTTCCTGTCCTTCGGGTTTGATGATGGCCGCCACCTTGCTGTTTCCATTGAAACACGCCGCCAGAAAAAGTTTTCCTATTCCACCATCGCCGGTTTTTTCCATCACTATGAACTGACCTACGTTACCGCCGATGAACGTGACCTGATTGGTGTGCGCACGGATATCCGCAAGGAGCGTGTGTATCTTTACCGGCTGGAACTCTCTGCCCAGACCCGAGAAACCGTTTTTAAAAACTACCTGACGGAAATACACAAACTCACCACCACCCCACGGTGGTACAACACGCTTATGGACAACTGCACGACCGAGATTCTGGCCCGCGCCAACGCCCGGACCCGTTACAGGCTGGACTGGCGAGTACTGTTGAGCGGGTACACGGCCTCCCTCGCCTACGATCTGGGATTGCTGAACACACATTATGATTTTGCAACGCTCCATAACCTCAGCCGAATAATGCGCCCCGCAAATGCCGTGCCAGATGCGAATTACTCTAATGAAATACGGAAATCTCTTCCACTCGCACTTGAGAATAAATAAAAGTAACGGAAATATGTGCGTATCACTCGCATTTAGATGAAAATCTATTGCAAGTGATAATTATTTTTCCAAAACAATTTGATTTTTCACATTTTTTTGTTTGCGGCACGCTATCTCTTATAATATGCTTTGTTCCAGTTCCTTTGTGATCGAGAGTAAATCATCATGGTCAAAGACCCTAAAGTTATTGAACACCTGAACATCCAGCTCACCAATGAGCTGACCGCCATCAACCAGTATTTTCTGCATGCCCGCACCCTGCGCCATTGGGGCGTGACCCTGCTGGGCAAAAAAGAATACGAAGAATCCATTGAGGAAATGCGTCACGCCGACTGGCTGATCGAACGCATTCTGTATCTGGGCGGCCTGCCCAACGTGCAGCGCCTGAACACGATTCTGATCGGTCAGGACGTCAAGGAAATCCTTGAATGCGACATGAAGCTGGAAGAAAAGGCCATGAGCGATCTGCGCGAAGGCATTGCGTATTGCGAAAGCGTGCGTGACTTCGTATCCCGCGACCTGCTGCTGAAGATCCTATCCAATGAAGAAGAACATGAAGACTTCATTGACCGCCAGTTCGACCTGATCAAGCAGATCGGTATTGAACGCTACATCCAGCTCAACTCCGCTTCCGCTCCTGAGCAGGAATAAAAATTGCCCTGCCGCCCGGCTTATAATAGGCCGGGCGGCAGTCTGCTTTTACCTGCCTAGCTTTTACCCAACGCCGCAGCGTAGAGCTCCGGCTTAAAGCCCACCTGCAAACCCTGCTGTGTTTCAAGCACCGGGCGTTTGATCAGTGTCGGATGGACGGCCATAAGGGCTATGGCGCGCTTTTCTGTCAAATCGGCCTTATCCCCATCAGGCAGCTTTCTGAACGTTGTGCCCGCCTTGTTCAGCAGTTTTTCCCACCCGACCTGAGCGGCCCACGCCTCCAGTTGCTGCGCGGTAACGCCTGCCAGTTTGAAATCATGGAAAACATACGCAACATCGTGCTCTTCCAGCCAGTTGCGGGCCTTGCGCACGGTATCGCAATTTTTAATGCCATATAATGTCAATCCGCCAGACATTGCATTCTCCTCTACGGGACCAATCCCCAAAACGTTGCGCATTTTTTGCATGAATGCCGCATCCTCTGCCAGATCGAACGGTCGCGCCTGCGCAATATCATACGCCACACAGAGAGGCAGTAATCGCTGGGCCTGCGGTTCCGTTGCATAGCGTGGCACAATATGGGTGTGCAGCGATGGCGCCTGATTACACCATGTTTCGTAATTGATCCGCGCAGCCCCCGTAACCTCAAGCAACGCATCCCCTACCCGCACAACATCCTGCAGATAGTCCAGCCGCTGCTGGCCTTGCAGGTCATTCACACTGGGCACGGCGGGGTCTGCCAGCAAAATGCAGTATCCTGCCACCGGTTGTGTATCGGCCACCACCAGCCAGCCAGACGCCATACGGCCAATAACCTTGGGGTAGGCGCCCTTGCGTGCAAGTTCCACGCGCTGCTGTATGACATTCTGCGTCATTACTTTACCTCTGCCCTCTGAGAGTAGGTTAATATCATGTCAACACTTAATCTCTTACCCAAGAAATGACACATAAATACTCATAATGACTGCATTTTCTTGACAGTAAAAGCATGTTCACGTCCTAATGCCATAATCATGCGCTACCGTTCCCTTCAGCGCGCCATACCTGTTCTGCTTCTGCCTCTGGCAGGGTGCAAGATTGCGGGCGCACCGTCTTTTCCACTGGCTGGAGCCTACTTCCCCAGTTGGATGCTCTGTGGCCTTCTGGGCATTCTGGTGGCGGTAGGTTTGCGCGTGCTGTTCCTTGCCACGGATATCGACGCCCTGCTCCGCCTGCGGCTGTTCACCTATGTCTCGCTTGGCACCATAACGGGCCTGCTGTTCTGGCTTTTGGCATTTGGGCCGTAACGCATGAAAAAAATATCCCTTTCCAACCGCAATCCCATTGGTCTTGCCGTGGCTGTGCTCTGCATTGCGGCGGCCTCTGCCCTTGGCTACTACGTTCTGGGGCAGGATGAATCCTACCCCTCCACCGATAGCGGAACGGTGGATGCCGAGCTGGTGCATATTGCCTCCACAGTTGGCGGGCGGTTGCAGGCTTTGAATGTGCATGTCAACCAGTCGGTCAAAAAAGGGGATGTGCTTTATCAACTGGACCCCGAACCCTATACTCTGGCCGTGCAACAGGCCACAGCCGGGCTGGCGCTGACACAGGCCGGAGTGGAGCAGCAGCAGCGTCTGGTTGCGGTAGAAGCCGCCAATGCCGACATTGCCAGAAATCAGGCTCTCCGGGCCAAGACCAACCACGACCTTGCCGCCCGCACCGTAGAGCGCCTGCGCCCGCTTGCCAGCAAATCCTATATTCCGTGGCAGCAATATGATCAGGCTCAGGTCGCCCTGCATGATTCGGGTATTACACTGGACCAGAGCCACCAGCAGGCCACAGCGGCACAGGTTGCTGTTGGGGACCTGAACAGCTCCATTGCGGCCCGGCAAGTGGCCGAGGCCACGCTGGCCCAAGCCCGTTACGCCCTGCGCCAGACCACCGTTACGGCCCCCGCAGATGGTTATGTTACCAGCCTGCGGGTTATTCCGGGGGAAGTTCTGATACCCTCGCAGGTGCTGTTTACGCTCATCGCCAATGACGGCTGGTTTGTTACCGCCAACATGCGTGAAGGCACGCTCCACGCCATTCACCCGGGCGACTGCGCCACGGTTTACTCCATGATCAACAGAACCACCCCCATACGCGGCCATGTGGAAAGCATTGGCTGGGGAGTGTTATCCGCTGATTCTGCGGGTCTGAGCCGCGCTTTGCCCTTTGTCCCGCGGGAGATGGACTGGGTGCATGTAGCCCAGCGCTTTCCTGTCCGGATCAGGCTGGAGCATGCCAACCCGCAACTGCTACGGCTTGGAGCCACAGCCACAGTGGAAATACGCCATGGCGCAGCCTGCGACTGATACAGGCAAAAGCACTCTGGCCCGGATATGGTGGCTGATCCGCGCGCCCCTGCCGGGTCGTGGCAGCCATAGCCTGCGCATGGCCGCTGCCTGCACCATGGTCGTGCTGATCGGTGAGATCTGGCAGATCCCCGATGTGGCCGTGCCCGCCCTGTGCACCATGGCTCTCTGGCAAAAGGACCGCACGACCAACATGCTGGCGGGTGTTGCGGTCAACCTTTTGATCGTGGCCATTCTGGCGCTGCTTTTTGTGCTGATCCATCTGACACTGGACCATCCGTTTGGTCAGGTCGTGGCGATCATGCTGCTGTCTTTCTGCTTCTTTTTTCTGGGTTCGGCCAGCAAGCTCAAGCCTGTTGCCTATCTTCTGGGGCTGATTGTCGTGTTTGCCCTGGTTGTTGCCGATCTGGTCCCGATTGGGGAAATTGCAACCCGCGCCCTGCTTTATGCAGATCTGTTCATTCTGGTTCCCGGCGCGGTGATGATTGTGTGCGGCCCACTGATCTGCCCCTCCCCCGCGACACTGATGATGCGTGAGATTGCCGCGCGCCTGCGCCTGTGCGCCACATTGCTCGAACAGCCCGACAGCGACCATCTGGACTACGCCCGCGCCACATTGCGCGAGGGGGCTGGCGGCATGCTCAGACTGCTGAAAATGGCGAAGCTGGAAAAAGTCCTGCACAAGGACCCGCTTGCCCATCTGGAACAGTCCGCCTACTCCAGCGTTGCGGCCCTTGCACTGGCCCACGCGGCCTTCCGGGATGGAGAAAAACAGCTAGAAAATATGGAATTTTCACAAACCCTGCGTGATATGGCGGAAATTTTTTCGCATAACGGCTATCCGCAGGATATTCCCCACCTGAACGCACCAGATCATGCGCCCGCTCTGGCCCAGTTGGCCAATGTGCTGCATGGCTTTACCGACCCGCCCTCCCCCTCCGCGCAGACCGTACCATCACTCGAGCCAAAATCGGGATTTTTTACCCCAGATGCCTTCAGCAACCCCGAACATGTGCGTTTTGCGGTCAAGGGTACAGCAGCTGTGATGATCAGCTACTTTATCTTCACCATCCTCAACTGGCCGGGCATCCACACCTGCATCATCACCTGTTTTATTGTCGCCCTGCCAACCGTGGGAGAAATGACAACAAAACTGCGGCTGCGTATTAGCGGAGCACTGGTCGGGGGTGCCATTGGCATTGCCTCCATTATTTTTGTCATGCCCCATCTTTATAATATTGCGGCTTTTCTACTTCTGATTTTTGTCGTGTCCCTTTTTGCCTCCTGGGTCAAAAATGGAGATGAGCGCATAGCCTATGCAGGTTTCCAGATTGGCCTTGCCTTTTTTCTGAGCGACCTTAAAGGATATGGCCCCACAACAGACATGACCACCGCGCGCGACCGTATTATCGGTATCCTGCTTGGCAATTTTATAACCTACGCCGTTTTTGTCACTTTCTGGCCTTCCAGCGCATACGCTCCCATTGCCCGGCATTTTCGCACTCTGCTTGATGTTTTAAAAAAACAGATCACCATAACCGACCCCACAGAACAGACCCGGCTGGCCGCCACAGTTCAGGAAAACCTGTTCAGCGCGGAGCGTACTCTGGAACTGGCCGAAGCCGAGCCTGCACACATGCGCGCGCGCATGCCACTCCTGCACACTTACGCCATTTTAACACGGCAAGCCGCCATTGTGGCCGAAAACGGGCTCATCCCCTCCCGACGACAGGCCGCTCAGCAACACATCCAGGACATGGAACAGGCCCTGACATCAGACACCGCGCCCCGCCCCCGGTCCTGCGTGGCCTACCCTGCCTTCTACTCGGCCTTGCAGGCTGCGCCACACAAGCGCTGGAGAGCGCTCCCGCCCGGCCAGACATGCCATGGCAGCCCAACATTGCCGCCAATGGGGAACTCCTGCCCGGCAAGGCTGGCCGCTCCGGGCTTAAACTGCCCCCCGGCTACGTGCTGCCTGCAAACCACGCCCTGGAACCCCGGCCCGCAGAGAGCAGCATCGACACCACACACATCTATACGCTGCCCGAACTCATTGATATTGCCCAGTCCTCCAACCCGAGCACGCGCCGGGCCTGGAACGCCGCGCGGGATGCCGCTCTGGCAGTGGGAATTGCCCGCACCGCCTACGTGCCACATCTTACGGCCTCCATTGTTGGCGGGTATGGCACCCGACATGACAACAATGCCTTTAATCTGGAAAATGGCGGGCTGGCTGGCAGCATTATCAATAACACCAACACTCCCCGCACCCAGAATAACGGGCATGGTGAGGTGCAGACGCTGAACATGGAATGGCTGCTGTTTGACTTTGGCAAGCGCGAAGCCATGATTGATGCGGCCTCCCAGTTACAACTCGCCAGCAACGTGCTGTTTACCGCTGCCCACCAGAAGGTCATTTACGGTGTTACACTGGCCTTTTACACGCATGCCGCAGCCGTAGCCCGCGCCAGACTGGTAGAGCAGGCACTCCGCAATGCCCGCAGCGTTCAGGCCGCAGCAGAAGCACGTCTGCATCAGGGGCAAGGGACGATTGTGGATGTCGCCCAGACCCAGCAGATGACCGCACAGGCCGAACTCCGTCTGGTTCAGGCCCAGAACGGGATTGAAAATACGTATCTGGAACTCATGACATCCATGGGCATTGCCCCTTCAACCCAACTCCGCACACAGGACGTGGCGGGGCGCGCACTCAACATTGACGACATGCGTATGACAAATGACATGATCCGCACGGCCGTTTCCCAACGTCCGGATGTGCTGGCGGCCTACGCCGCGGCCAAAGCCGCGCGCAGCAATGTAACGGCGGCAAAAGCCGAGTTTCTGCCAAAAGTTTTTGTTACAGGCAACGTGGCCTATACAACCGGGCATCTGGCACTTTCCTCCGTGCCGGGAGCAGGCGCGGATTCATCACCAACCCTTAACCTGTCCTCCAATAACTTCAGCAGCCTTGTGCTGGGAGGGATTTCGGTCCCTATTTTTGATGGCGGGATGCGGGCTGCCGTCATGAAGCAGGCCCAGAACCGGGCAGACAGCACACAGGTTACGCTGGAGCAGACTCTGGACGACTCAGTCAAACAGATTGTAGCGGCAGAAAACGGCCTGCACACAGGGCTGAGCGCTTACCGGGCCGCCAGCAGACTGGAAGCCGCAGCCCAGACCAGTTTTGACGCCGCCTTTGCAGCCTACCGCAGTGGTGTTGGGTCCATAACCCCCGCAACGCTCGCCCAAAGCGGGTTGCTGGATGCCCAACTGGCCCGGTCGGACGCCTATTATGCCGCTCTTATCGCGGCTGCCAGTCTTGGCTTTGCAACCGGGGCCATTGGCAATGTGCCAGATCAGGGGGCGGATGAACCTGCCCGGTAACAAAAACACGTGGCCTCGTGCCCATCCAGCATACCAACCGCCTGCATCCATGCCTGCGCGGTTGTAGGGCCCACAAAACGGAACCCTTTATGCTTAAGGGCTTTTGCAACAGTTACGGACAAAGGGGAGTGCGGCTCCAGCCCGCTCCCGCGCTCATGGGCCTGTGCCGCGCGCACCATGCTCCATGCGAACTGGGCAAAATCTTCCCCGCGCTCCTGCATGGCAAGCCATGCCTGCGCATTAGCTACAGTCGCGGCAATTTTAGCACGGGAGCGAATAATACCCGCATCCCCCATAAGCCGTGCCTGATCATCCTGTGTAAAAGCAGCGACCCTGCCCGGTTCAAATCCACAAAAAGCCTGCCGGAAATTCGTGCGCTTTTGTAAAACGGTATTCCACGACAACCCGGCCTGAAAGGTTTCCAGCACCAGCGCTTCCCATAAAGCGCGGCTATCTGTTACGGGGCGTCCCCATTCCTGATCGTGATAGGCACGAAGCACAGCATTGGACCCGGCCCACTGACACCGCACCAGCATGCCAGAACCGCTCACCCCCTACCCGTTTTACGAACGCGGAACATCAGTCGGTCGGATCATGGCAAACTGCGCCCCACCCTCCGCTTCCCGCTGGGCTGTGGTGCGGCGGGACGCGGCATACCGTTCGGATACAGCCCGCAGGGCAGGCAGAGCAGCACGGTCTCCACGCAGTAGTCCGATCAGGGCACGCACACGCAGGGATTCCTCCTCACTGGCGAGGCTGTAATGAATCGTGCGGGATTCGCGCCTTGGCACCACGATTTCAGCCCGGCGCAAGGCGCCAAGCTGCTGGCTGAGCGTAGGCTGGCCTATGCCGGTGAAGGATTCCAACTCCCCGACCGCGAGGGAGCTATGTTCAAGCAGCGCATCCAGAATCATCAGCCGTTGCGGCTGGGCAAACAGCTTCATACGCTCCACAAGCTGCCGCGCTTCTTCTACACCCAGTGCACTCATGCCTCGGCATCCTTACTCATGTTCATGAACCAGTCTGGCCCTGCCTCCATGACATCTTCGTGTGTCTGGCCTGTGGGAAGCACCACATCCGCCCCTGGCGTCCAGCCTTCAGGTGTCATGACATCCCCCCGCTCAACCCGTTGCAGGGCACGCAGCACACGCAGCATTTCGGCCACGGAGCGGCCAACTGTTGCAGGGTACCAGGTGATCACACGCACAATGCCGTGTGGGTCAATAAAATACGCCGCCCGCACGGTCGCACTATTGCGCGCATCCAGATCAAGCATACCGTAGGCACGTGCAATGGCGAGCGAAGGGTCTTCGATCACAGGGAAGGTAACTGTGACATCAAAACGCATGCGTATGGCTTCCAGCCATGCCAGATGGGCGGGCAGGCTATCTACCGACAGGCCGACCAGCGCGCAGTCCATCTCATCAAACTGGGGAACGGCCCGCGCCATGGCAATAAATTCGCTGGTGCAAACGGGCGTAAAGTCCGCAGGATGCGAAAACAGAATGACCCATCGCCCGCGCAAACTGCTGAGCGTAAAATCACCCTGCGTGGTCCGGGCTGTAAAATCAGGTGCTTCGTCTCCGATCTTCAGGGACGATGAGTGAGGCACCAAAGGACAGATGTCTGCTATGCGATCGTTCATGGCAGTTTCCTTTACGCGAAATCCCGACCTTGACGCAAGATGGTTTCATATTTAGTGAAATAAAATATACAATGTTACAGTAAGTTATAAATAATTGGAGTCTCCCATGTCGGATACCGCCATCACAACAGCTACGGCCCAGATTCTGATGACACTCCGTCATCCCCAGACCCGCCCCGTGGTGCAGAGTTTTTTTGATCCGGCGACCTTTACCGCCAGCCATGTTGTGCATGACCCCGCGACAAAAGAGGCCGCGGTCATTGACAGCGTTCTGAATTATAACGCCGCATCCGGCCGCACCAATTACACCTTCGCCCAGCAGATTGTGGATTACGTCAGGGCGCAGGACCTGCATGTCGTCTGGCAACTTGAAACACACGCCCATGCCGACCACCTTTCCGCCGCCCCCTGGTTGCAGGAGCAACTTGGCGGCAAGCTGGGCATCGGGGCTGATATTGTGCGGGTGCAGGAAGTGTTTGGCACAATCTTCAATGCCGGTACAGAATTTGCGCGTGATGGCTCCCAGTTCAACCACCTGTTCAAGGATGGAGAGCAGTTCAAGCTCGGCAATCTGGACTGTATCGTCCTGCATGTTCCCGGCCACACGCCTGCGGATATGGCCTTTATCATCGGGGATGCCGCCTTTATTGGAGACACGCTGTTCATGCCCGATTACGGCACCGCCCGGGCCGACTTCCCCGGTGGGGATGCCCGCATGCTGTACCGCTCCATCCGCCGCCTGCTGACCCTGCCCACCCAGACACGCCTGTTCCTGTGCCATGACTACAAGGCCCCCGGACGCGATACCTTTGCATGGGAAACAACCGTGGGAGCCGAACGCGAGCACAACATTCATGTGCATGATGGCGTGGACGAGGAAGCCTTTGTGGCCATGCGCACCAAGCGGGACGCCACGCTGGACCTGCCCAACCTGATCATGCCCTCCGTGCAGGTCAACATCCGTGGGGGACATATGCCTGAGCCGGAAGACAATGGGGTCAGCTATATCAAAATCCCCGTAAACCGCCTGTAAGCCCCCTGCCACCCCGACCACGCGTACTCTGGAGACCCCATGTTAGCACCCCACCTTATGCATATCGCGCTGGAAATTGTTTCAGGCGCAACCGTGGGGTTCACCCTTGGACTGGTCGGAGGGGGCGGGTCCATTCTGGCCGTACCGCTGATGGTCTATCTGGTTGGCGTGCCCAATGCGCATGTCGCCATAGGCACCAGCGCCCTGTCTGTTTCCATCAACGCGCTGGTTGGACTGGCCCATCATGCGCGCAATAAAACCGTAAAATGGCGGTGTGCGGGTATTTTTGCCCTCTGCGGCGTGGGGGGGGCTTTTCTGGGCGCATCTCTGGGCAAGGCGGTGGATGGTAAACACCTGCTGTTCCTGTTTGCCCTGCTCATGGTCGGAGTTGGCGTGCTCATGATCCGTGGCCGTAACAATACCGGCTGCCCGGGTGCCGGGTGCAACAGGGAAAATGCCCCCAAGGTTATGGCCTGCGGGTTTGGCACGGGTATGCTTTCCGGTTTTTTTGGCATTGGCGGCGGCTTTTTGATTGTGCCGGGCCTTATGGCCTCCACCAGCATGCCTATCCTTAACGCAGTTGGCACATCACTTGTGGCTGTAGCGGCATTCGGGTTTAGCACCACCCTCAGTTACATGCTTTCCGGCTATGTGGACTGGCAGCTGGCCGGTCTTTTTATTCTGGGTGGAGCCCTCGGCAGCAGCATCGGCACTAAAACATCCCATGCTCTGGCAGGCTCCACGGGCAGGCTGACCACAGTGTTTGCCTGTCTGATTTTTATAGTCGCGGCCTATATGATCTGGCAGAGCATCCGCCAGTTCTAGGGCCGAACATCCCTGACATCCCGGCAGTCCTGCACTGCATGTCTGGTAACACGACCTGCTCGCCCACGCAGCCCGTGCAAAACGCGACCCGCCTGATTAAGGTCGGGCCTGAGGCCGGTGAAGCTGCTGCGCCACCGTTTGCTCCGCGCTGGCCATGGCCTGATGAAGCTGGGCATAAACATTGCCCTCCCCCAGAGCACTCACAATATGGTGCCGCTCCATGTCGACCAGTGCATAGGAAGCAACCCGACCAAAAATAACCCGCACACCCCGCGTATGCAGGCGGAGCAGCACATCACGCACAACACTGGCCGCGGAGTAGTCAATGTCTGTAATAGCGCTGCAATCAACCACAATGCACCGCACAGGTGTTGGCGCACCCGCAAGGAGCAGCTCAATATCCTCTGCAAAAAGTGAACAGTTCGCGTAGAACAGATCAGCGCAAAACCGATACACCACAAGTCCCGGTGCGGTCTGCTCCCCTGCGCGAACGGGAACCGCCTCAAGCATCTGCGTTGCAGGGTCTGGCTTGAGCACCATCGTATGGGGCCGGTAGCTGTGTCGCACATGCCGGAACAGCGAAAGGGCAATCGCAATGAAAATGCCCTGTTCCACGCCAATACTGACCACTGTCGCCATGGTCACCAGCGCGAGCCGGAACTCTCCGGGACTTTCCTGCCGGATATGGTTCAGGGCAGCAGTATCAATCATGCCCACAGCAACACAGAACACAACCGAGCCCAGAATACAGCGAGGCAGATACTGGAGTGGTCCGGTAAAAAACAGCAGCACACACAGCGTAACAGCGGCAAACACAAGCTGGGCCCTCTGGCTGGTGCCCCCGGCCTGCACTGCCATGGCGGTCTGGGTCGGGCTGCCATTAACCGTAAAGGTGCCACTTAGCCCGGCTGCGGCATTGGCTGCGCACAGGCCCATAATATCCGCATTGGCATTAACGGTTTCATGCAGCCGGTAAGCAAAGGCATGGGATGTTGCCGCACTTTGCGCGATAATAACAAAAACGCATGACGCTGACACTGGCAGCAACGCCAGAAGCTGCTGCCAGGAAACCACAGGCACAGCAAAGTGCGGCAAACCACCCTGCATGGGCCCCAGAACCGTTACGCCATACTGCGCCAGCCCCAACAGCCAGCTTAGCCCCAGCGCCCCCAGCACCACCCCCAGCGCCACGGGTCGACCGGGAAAAAAGCGCGCACCATACAGCAGGATCGCACAGGCCATGCAGGAAATACCGACCGAAAGCGGGTGCATATGCGCACCAGCTCGCACAAAACCCACAAATTGCACTACGGTATTGTGCGAGCTGACATCCAGTCCCGCCATATCATACAGCATGCTTATACTGACCTGCACACCCACACCGGCCAAAAAGCCAACCAAGACAGTGCGGGACAGAAAATCCGCCAGAAAACCCAGCCTGCATAAACGAGCCACCAGCAGAAACCCTGCATTAAGCAAGGCAACCGCACTGACCAGATGGATATAGGCCGCACTGCCCACTGGCTCCATTTCCGACAGGGCACTGGAAAAAATAGCAGCCGTGGCGGAATCTGCCGCAACCACCAGATGGCGGGATGAACCAAAAAGCGCAAAAGCCACCAGCGGGAACAACACCGTGTACAGCCCGGTAACAGGAGGCATACCCGCAATCCGCGCATAACCCAGCACCTGCGGAATGTTCATGGATGCCAGAGACATCCCTGCCCACACATTTTTGCCGACAGAGAACGGTTTTTGCCACCAGCCGGTTAATGTACGCACACAGCCCCCCTGCCCTACCCTGCGTTCCCTGCTGGCCTGCTCCGGGTTGGATCGGCTCTTGCCAGCCTTGCAGAACATGCAACAATCGCACCTTTGTAAAAGAGGCATGTAACATGACTGTAACAGTTTACCACAATCCGTCGTGCGGCACGTCCCGCTCCGTGCTGGAACTTGTGCGCAATGCGGGCATAGAGCCCGAGGTGGTGCTTTACCTTAAAACACCCCTCAGCCGTGATCAGCTTGAGGATCTTGCACGCCAGGACACGCTTGGAGCACGCGACCTTTTGCGTACAAAAGAAAAACTCTGTGCAGAGCTTGGTCTGGACAGACCCGAAGTCACAGACGCCCAGATTCTGGATGCCATTGCCCAGCACCCCACCCTGCTCAACCGTCCTGTTGTGGTAACACCCAAAGGGGCAAAAGCCTGCCGCCCGGCCAGTGTAGTGCAGGAACTGCTGCCATAACCACGCACATGCCCCGGCATGAGAGCGCATAAAAAAGGGGTCTGTCCGGCTTATGGTAAACCAGACAGGCCCCTTACTGCCTAACACATAGGGTTAATGCGTTGTGGAACCTGCACCTTCGGGCAGGGCGTAGGCGATAATGTAATCCCCTACATCTGGTGAGTGGCTGGCCCCACCTGCGGAAATAACCACATATTCCCGCCCGGTTTTAGGAGAGCGGTAAATAAGCGGTGCGGCCACAGCCCCCACGGGCAGGCGCTGCTTCCACACTTCCTGCCCGGTCCGGGAGTTCAGGGCGCGCAGGTAGTAGTCCTGTGTTCCGGCAAAAAAGACCAGACCAGAGGCGGTGGAAGTCGGGCCACCCAGCGTAGGCATGCCAATTGGCACTGGCAGATGGGTTTTCATGCCCAGCGGTCCAAGGTCTTCCACCGTACCCATGGGCACCTGCCAGACAATTTTTTTGGTGTGCAGGTCTATGGCTGTCATGGTGCCAAAAGGCGGTGTGTTGCACGGCACAGCCAGCGGGGATTGCAGAACATCAATTTTAACGCCGCCATATGGTCCGGCCAGCTGAGGGCGGATAGTGCCCATGAATCCCGGCACCTCGTCTGTGGAGACCTTGAACCTGCGGGCATTCTCCCGCGTGACCAAGGACATCCGCAGCGGCATGCGCATGTCATTGACAAACATGAGCCCGCTGTTTTCATCCACCGAAATACCGCCCCAGTTCATTCCACCCAGCAGGCTGGGCCATTCGATGTACGGTTTTTCGCCCGGTGGGGTAAATGGCCCGGTATAAACCGAACTTTTGAACATGATCCGGCAATAAAGCTGGTCAAACGTGCTCACCCCCCACATGGCGCTCTCGCTCAGCGGGTCCGCACCAATGGTGGGCATGCCAACAGAAAACGGCTGGGTGGGGGAAAGATGTTCGCCCTGCGCCGCGGGAGTTGTGGCAACCGGCGTTTCCACCACTTCGGTCACAGGCTTGCCTGTGCGCCGGTCGAGCACAAAAATATGCCCGGTCTTGGTGGTCTGGATCAGGGAGGGGATTTTCTCACCCTGTGCATTGGTCACATCATACAGCACCGGCTGTGAGGGCAGGTCATAATCCCACACATCATGGTGTATCAGTTGCGAGACCCAGCGCGTCTGCCCCGTAGCGGCATCCACGGCCACAACAGCAGCCCCGAAGCGGCCATTGGCAGCACTCCGGTCCCCACCCCAGTAATCAGGCGGGCCGTTGCCGGTTGGCAGGTAAACAAGGTTGAGTTCCTTGTCGTATGTCGGCACCGTCCAGACATTGGGGGTGGACAGCGTGTAGGTCTGATCGGGTGCCGGGGCCTGCGTATTATCAGGGTTACCCACATCCCACGCCCAGGCAAGGGAGCCATCGCGCACATCAAACGCCCGCACAACGCCTGAGGGTTCACCGGGCATGATGTCACGCACCCAGCCGCCCACAACCACCAGATGCCCCATAACAACGGGAGCGGCTGTGGGGTGGTAGCGCCTGCTGTTTTCGGTTGGACCCATCTGCTTTTTAAGGTCCACAAACCCCGCATTGCCAAAGCCCGCACACACTGCACCGCTATGGGCATCCAGTGCGAACAGGCGTGCATCAACGGAGGATACCAGAATACGCTGGCGGCAGTCTGGGGCAGTGTAGCTGGCCTTCTGCTCCTGTGTCAGACTGGTATCTGCATCCATGTCGTAATACCCGACACCGCGGCAGCTTACATGCTCGGCCGTGACGGCATTGGGGTTGAACTTCCAGATTTTCTGCCCGGTATCGGCATCTATGGCGGTAATCAGGTTTTCTGGTGTGCAGGAATACAGCACATTCCCGATCTGCTGGGGCGTGTTTTCATCCGTGCCAAAAGCGCTCCCGCTTACGCGGCGGCCGGTGCGGTACACCCACGCAACCTTAAGCTGGTTTACATTGGCAGGAGTAATCTGGCTGTACGGCGCAAAACGTGTACCGCCAGCGCTCCGGCCATAGAACTCCCAGTCCTGCGGAGCGTCTGGCGCACCAGCCTGCGCCACCTTGGCGGCATCACTCAGCGCGTCAGGGTTGCTCAGTGTTCCATGCGGGAAAAACGCCAGAACCAGCGTGCCCACCAAACCCGCCATAACGGCGAGACCGCCCCATGCACTCCACCGCCGCGCATCCGCCCGAACGGTGGGGAAAAGGGCTGCCAGCCACAGGCCAAGGGTCAACAGTATGGCGGGCACAACCAGACGGGGCAGCAACTCCCAGTAGCCAATCTGCGGTGCATCGTAAAAAGCCCACAGGCATGTGGCCGCAAACACAGCAATGGATGCTGGCAGCGCACTGCGTCTGCGCAGGAAAAACAGGGCCGCCAGCCCCATATAGGACAACCCCGCCAGCAGGTAGTACGCCGAGCCACCAAGGACCAGCAACTGCCCGCCACCATAAGCCAGAACAAGCCCCACCCCGGCACTCAGCAGTGCAAAGAGAACCCGGTATATATCGGCCCCTGTTATCCGGCGTTCAGTTTTGAATGGTTCATCCATTCCTTATTCTCCCAATTCCCTCAGTTCCCAAAGACCACATGAGTGCAAACCCGGCACAACCACCCTGGCCAGACCACACCCTGCCATTCCTGAGCAAAGACGGTGGTCTGTGTTCCATGACCTTGGATGCTGTCAATAATAATTTCGTATTTTACAAATCACGCATTGCCATCAACAAGAATACGATGCGGCTTTTCAGGGGCATGACACGGTATAAATCCGCCCTGTATCACGTTGAGGTGAAACACGGAGCACCCCGGCAGCGCATAAAGCCCGTTCAGTCTCAGGAACCGCACATGCGTAATCCTTGCACATCACTTAAGCCTTTGAATTATCATAATTATTCCAAAATTCTCACGTTAAAATGCTTTCATGACGCCCTCAAGGCATACTGAAAACATATGGGTTATGGCAGCTTCATATATTGGACATTCCCCCGGCATCGCGCGTTTAACTGGACGTAACGCCCCTGCACGCAGGACCATTTTTTAAGGAATTCGCCTCTACCATGACCTATACAGTTGGAATGTATCTGGCCGACCGTCTGGCACAGATTGGTCTGAAACATCATTTCGCGGTCGCCGGGGATTACAATCTGGTCCTTCTCGACCAGCTCCTGCTCAACAAGGACATGCAGCAGATCTACTGCTGTAACGAACTGAACTGCGGCTTTAGCGCAGAAGGCTACGCCCGCGCGCATGGGGCCGCCGCAGCCGTTGTGACCTTTAGCGTTGGCGCCATTTCCGCCATGAACGCCATTGGCGGCGCCTATGCGGAAAACCTGCCCGTTATCCTGATCTCAGGCTCCCCCAACAGCAATGACTACGGCAGCGGCCATGTGCTGCACCACACGCTGGGCAACACGGATTACGGCTACCAGCTTGAAATGGTGCGCCACGTAACCTGTGCAGCCGAAAGCATTACGGACGCAGCCTCCGCCCCGGCCAAGATCGACCATGTCATCCGCACGGCCCTGCGTGAGCGTAAACCGGCGTATCTGGAAATTGCCTGCAACGTCTCCTCCGCGGAATGTGCGCGTCCCGGCCCGGTTACGTCCCTGCTGGCAGAACTGACCCCCGACACCACAAGCCTGAACGCCGCCGTCGATGCAGCAGTCGCCCTGCTGGAAAAATCCGAGCGCGCCGTCATGCTGGTTGGCACCAAAGCCCGCTCCGCCCATGCACTGAGCGAAACAGAAGCACTGGCAGACCGTATTGGCTGCGCCGTAACCATTATGGCCGCCGCCAAAGGGCTGTTCCCCGAAGATCACGCCAGTTTCCGTGGCCTGTACTGGGGCGAAGTCTCCGCCCCCGGCGCGCAGGAACTGGTGGAAAAAGCCGATGCCGTGCTGTGCATTGCCCCCGTGTTCAATGATTACTCCACCGTTGGCTGGACCGCATGGCCCAAGGGCGAGAACGTGCTGGTGGCCGACCCCAACCGCGTAACCGTTGGCGGGCAGACCTTTGAAGGCTTTACCCTGCGTGAATTCCTGACCGCTCTGGCCAAAAAAGCTCCCCATCGCCCAGCCAGCGCGCGTGACACCCAATACACGCCCACCAAAATTGCGCCCGCCGCCCCGGATGCACGCCTGACAAATGACGAAATGACCCGTCAGATCAACGGCATGCTCACATCCAAAACCACACTGGTGGCGGAAACGGGGGATTCCTGGTTCAACGCCATGCGCATGCATCTGCCGCGCCATGCCCGCGTGGAAACAGAAATGCAGTGGGGCCATATCGGCTGGTCCGTGCCCTCCTCCTTTGGCAACGCCATGGGCTCGCAGGAACGCGAACACATTGTTATGGTGGGGGATGGCTCCTTCCAGCTCACCGCGCAGGAAGTCGCCCAGATGGTACGGTACGAGCTGTCGGTTATTATCTTCCTTGTAAACAACCGTGGTTACGTCATTGAAATTGCCATTCATGATGGCCCGTACAACTACATCAAGAACTGGGATTACGCCGGTCTGATGAACGTGTTCAACGCTGGCGAAGGCCATGGCCTTGGCATGACGGTTACAACCGGCGCAGAACTGGCAGACGCCATTAAAAAGGCACAGGCCAACCACCGTGGCCCAACCATTATTGAATGCCAGATCGAACGCACGGACTGCACGGATATGCTGGTCCAGTGGGGCAAGCGTGTTGCCTCCGCCAATGCCCGCAAGCCGCACGTTTCATAACAGACAGCCTGATTTTCCATTCAGGAAACGCCCCGGATGCAGGTCCGGGGCGTTTTTTTATGCCTACACCCGCAGCACTCACCGATACGTTATTCAAATCACGTTATCTTATAATAAGTTTTTTAAAAAACCATGTTACGCAAAGCCCAGTTCCACCAGACCTTAAAAGGATTACTGGCCGCGGCATGTTCCGCACCACGCAACTGGCAAGATTAAATTGGAAAACATGTTTTTTTGACTATGTTT
Source organism: Acetobacter lovaniensis (assembly GCF_014207635.1). Taxonomy (GTDB): domain Bacteria; phylum Pseudomonadota; class Alphaproteobacteria; order Acetobacterales; family Acetobacteraceae; genus Acetobacter; species Acetobacter lovaniensis. The sequence goes on along the minus strand of NZ_JACHIE010000005.1, from coordinate 3,191 downwards.
TCCCAAAAAATCCTTGCATGAAAATATATTAGAAAAACACTATATGACCATAAAATCATCAGGACTACTGGCTCTGGCCACGTGGGGCTTTGCGACCTTTTGCCACGCTACGCCAGCACAGGCGCAGACGGCTCCCTCCGCTCCTGCCAACTCCACGGAACTGGTTGAGCACGCCATGCGCCAGAGCGATGAGCAATCCCTCCTGCCCGACCCCCATGTGCTGCAACGCCCACTCAACTCCCCCCTGCCCCCCAGCGGTGTGCCCGTGGCCCCCTGGCCGGGTCTTGCAACAATGGACATTCCCAGCGTGAATGATTACGGCGCCACAAAGCCGCACCATATCATGACCCTTGAGCCCCTGAGCCTGCATGAAGGGCCCTCATGGCTCTTACCCTCCGAGGTGGACGCCCAGCGCCGCACGGACATGGAAGACCCCTACTACGTGCCCACAGCAGGCAGCAGCCACCTTGTGCCCCAGATTATGCCTTTCCGCACCCGGTTGCAGCAGAAGGGGTTTGCCTTTTCCTTTACCTACAAGGGGGAGGCCATGGGCAATATCAATGGCGGCATCAAACGCGGCATGGACTACGTGCATGAACTGACAGTGCAGATGAATTTTGATCTGGGCAAAATGGCCGGGCTGGAAGGCTGGTCAGTGCATACGCTGCTCATGAACCGTGCTGGCCGCGAAGTCTCGCACGATATGGTGGGCGAATATTATGTTAATCTCATTGAGGTTTACGGCCTGTCAGGGCATGTTGTAGCCCATCTGGTTGATCTGTACGCAGAAAAGCAGTTTCTCAACAACCGTATGGACATGACCTTTGGCCGCATGTCGCTCACGCATGTTTTTGCGACATCTCCACTCCTCTGCTCTTTCATGGTCACCTGCTCGGCTCCCGTGGCGTTAAAGCTGGACCCCGGTTTTTCCGTTTACCCCAAGGCCACATGGGGCGCGCGCGTGCGCTTCCGCCCCACGCGGGACACCATGCTACAACTCGGAGCGTATCAGGTCTCCCCCCTCAACGGGAATCCCAGCGGGTGGTCCTGGGGGAGTGAGGAGACAACAGGCATGATGCTGCCCATAGAATTTACCTGGCAGCCCTTCCTGACCCGCAACCGCCTGCCCGGCCACTATGTTTTTGGTTATGCCCACGATACATCGCGCTACGCTGACCAACTGGGGAGCAAACCCGCTGGTCTATTCAGCCAGCCCGGCCGGGAACGCAGCGCACCCATGGATATTTTCTGGTTTGAAGGCGACCAGATGATCTACCGTATAGGGGGCCGCAACCAGATGGCGGGCGGCTACCTGATGGCAGGGTACATTCATAACACCCCCCATGTTTCAACCATTTCGGACGAGGCCTATGGTGGCTTCTCCTTTAACGGGCTTATTCCCTCCCGCCTGACGGACAGGCTGGGCATCCTGTATTCATGGTACCATGTGAGCGACCGCAAGCGACTTGGGCAGATGTATGCGCTGGATGCGGGCATGTCGCTTGGTGCGCAGGTCCGGGGGCCACAAACGGACTCCCATGTGATTGAGGCATATTACGCCATTGACGCCATACCCGGCGTAACCGTCCAGCCGGAATTTGAATACATGATCCGGCCGGGGGAAACATCGCACATTCCCGATGCGGCTCTGGTGGGCCTTAAGGTTATTGCCAACCTGTAAGCACACCTGTGCGGGAAGGATCTGTCAGTTCTCAGGCGGCGCCTTCTGGTCCGCCAAATGCCATTCCTTGTCCAGGGTCTGCGGCCGTCCGTCCTCACCCACAGCAACAAATACAAAATTTCCTGACGTGACCTTCTGCCGAATATTTGTCCGCCGGATACGCCGCACGGATTCTGCGCAGATGGTAATGGACGTGCGCCCCACCTTGACGATGCGCGTGTAAACATTCAGTTCATCCCCCACCGCCATGGGATGATGGAACACCATACCGTTAATAGCCACGGTTACACATTTGCACCCGGCAAACCCTTCCGCCGCAGTGCTGGCGGCAAGATCCATCTGTGAGGCAACCCAGCCGCCAAAAATATCACCCGCGGCATTTGTATCCCTGCGCATGGCCACAACCCGCACAGCCAGATGCGCATCCGTTGCCCAGTCACTTGGTTCAGTCTTCCCCACGATCGCCCCTTTTGCCTTCACATGGTCCTTGGCTTGAATGTTAGTTCCATGTTTCTCCATTCCGGGCCAAACATACAGTGGAATCTATGCGCGACACCCATGCCTGTAGCAAACGTGAAAATCCGGACGGCAGAACTGACGGGGACCTGCACAGCAGGATTGACCCCAGAGCCACACTGCTCACGCATTTGTTATATTGACCGTTGCAATATCATAGTCACAGAAGGAAAATTATTTTACACGAATCTGTAGATTCGTTCATACTCAGGTAGAAAGTAAGGAGGCATAACAATGTACAAATACGCAGTTTCCTTTACGGACCAGGCACAGAATACTATCTGGAACACCACACTTCAAGCAAAGAACAACAATACTAACAACGCGATTCAGATCGCAACAAATGGCACTGGCGAAGTTTACGCAAGTAACCTGAAAGAAGCCCGTGTTAACGCCAATGAAAAATTTCTGGATAAAACCATTGAATCTGTCATGCAAGAGAGGGGCGTTGGAGCTTTTTACGCATAGACTGCATTGCATAACCTGATCGGAGATACAGATTTACAGTTTTTTATCCCTTTTTTCTAAAAATATCATTACTTGAGCAGGACATTCTGGCACTATGCCGCCTTGTGTGGTCATGGATGTTCTTCCGTATTTTATGCCCCCTTCTTCACACAGGCTCCAACCCAAGACCCTAAGCCATGCTATGGCACCATCAGGATTCCATGGCACGGGCCTCCGTTACGACGTTACGATGAAGAACAGACCCCGTGAAAAAATTCTGAACTCATGTTTCATGCTCCCGGTCACACGCGTGGTCAGAATAGAGGCCTTTACCACCGAGAACCGAACAGCCAGTTCCTGTTCCTTACCCATACAGCAGACATGCGGCTGATCCGGCACGGCACAAAGGACATGAAACCTGACAGGTACTACGGCGTGTCGTCAGTTAAGCAGGATGATGATTGAGGCGAACTGCACGGCTGCGAGGAAGGTCGATTTCAGTTTATCGTAGCGGGTTGCGATAGCGCGAAACTGCTTGAGTTTATTG
>NZ_JACHIE010000004.1 GCF_014207635.1 Acetobacter lovaniensis | reverse complement strand
CCTTCGACGGAGGAGGTTCCGGTTGTGACCCTTGTGGTGGATTTTGATAATACGATTACCTGGAACGGGCAGCCGGTCAGCAGCGAGGACGACCTACAGGCGCATCTGCGCGAGATTGCCTCCGCCCAGCCCAAGCCGGAATTCCACATCCAGCCCAACCGGCTGGCGGATTACAAGACTGTCGTCCATGTCATGGCCGACGCCCAGAGGCTCGGGGTCACCCAGATGGGTATCGTCGGGCAGGAACAGTTCGTCGATCAGTAAGGGAGTGAAGAAGATCATGACCATGCGTTTTGTGCGGAGCCTGTTGTGTTCCGCGACTGTTTTCTCTCTTGCCATTCCGGCCGTACAGGCGGCGGATACACTGAGCCAGCCTGTTGGCGTGGCATTGCAGCAGGCCCAGAGTGCTCTTGCTGCGCATAATTACGCCAAGGCCATGGATGCTGTGAACGAGGCCGATGCGGTCGCGGGTAAAAGCGCATATGAGGATTACACTATTGCGCAGATGCGGGCGGCTGTGGCCTCGCAGGCAGGCAATGTGGCTCAGGCAACCGCCGCGTATGAAAAACTGATCGCCTCCCCCCGCACACCACGGAACCTGAAAAACCAGATGCTGATGTCTGAAGGGAGTATGGCGTATAACGCCAAGGACTATCCCCGGGCCGCTGCGGCTATCCAGCGTTACCTCAAGGAAGCTGGCCCGAACCCGGCAATGGAAACATTGCTGGCACAGTCTTACTATCTGCAAAAAGACTATGCCCATACACTCAGCGTTCTAACGCCAATTGTGTCCAGAACGGTCAAGGCCGGGCAGAAGCCCGTGGAATCGCAGTTGCAGATGCTGGCGGCAAGTGCCACGGCTCTTAAGGATTCCACCACGGCAACACATGCCTATGTTCTGCTGGCAACCTATTACCCCAAAAAGGAATACTGGGCACTGCTGCTGCACGAACTGGTCGTGAATACAAAAATTCCTGCGGCCTTGCAGCTTGATGTGTACCGTATTCGTCTGGCGGCGGGGGATATTTCCACCGCGCGCGATTTTATGGAAATGACCGAAATTGCCATGCAGGGCCATATGCCCCAGCTTGCGCTGGACCTGATGAATCAGGGATACCAGCAGGGTATTCTGGGGCAGGGGGCAGAAGCGCCCAGACAGGCACGCCTGAAGGCAATGGTGGAAAAAACCGTTGCTGCCAGAAAGGAATCCATCGAAGCGGATGAAAAGGCGGCCCTTGCCCAGACATCAGGCAATGAACTGCTGAACGTGGGGTATAATTACGTCACGTTCGGGCAGGCTTCCAAGGGGCTGGCGCTGATGCAGCAGGCCATAACCAAAGGGGTAACAGACCCCGATATTGCCCGCTTGCACCTTGGTCTGGCCCAGATGCAGGCAGGCCAAAAGGCAGAGGCCATACAGACCTTCAAGAGCGTTGCCGGGGATAACGGAGCTTATGATATTGCCCAGCTCTGGGTGCTCAGGCTGGGACAGTCGGCTGCCACGCATTAAACGTATGAAAAGAGAGAGTTCGTAAAAAAGGCCGCTCTAGAGCGGCCTTTTTTATTGGTCAGGTCTGGCTTACCCGGCTTTGGGAGAGCCAGACTGTGGAGCCATCTGCTGTTCTGCGTGGGAATGGGGGGAGGTTTCCTGCCAGCCGCCGCCCATCGCGCGGTAAATGGTGACAAGGTTCTGGTATTTTGCAACCGCAACCGTAATCTGGGACTGCTGGGCCTGTAGATAGTAGCGCTGTGAATCCAGTGTGGTCAGGTAGGAATCTGTTCCGGTTTCATAACGCAGTTTGGCCAGACGGTAGGCATCGCCCGAAGCGAAGACCAGATTATCCATCTGCTTTTTTTCGTCCAGATAGGCTTTGCGGGCGGCAAGAGCATCGGCCACTTCACGGAAGGCGCTTTGCACCGTTTTTTCGTAAGCGGCAATTTTGCCATTACGGGTTGCCTTGGCTACCTTGAGGTTGCCGCTGTTCATCCCCCAGGTCCAAAGCGGGATCTGAAGATTGGGGTTCAGGCCCCATGTGGTGGCCGCCGCCGTAAACATCTTGTGGAACTGCAGGCTGGAAACGCCATCCGTAGCCGTGAGCGTCAGACGGGGGAAGAACGCGGCGCGGGCCGCCCCAATACTGGCCTGAGATGCCAGAAGGTCATGTTCTGCCGCGACAATATCGGGTCTGCGGGTCAGCAGGTCCGATGGCAGGCCAGCGGGCAGGTCGGCCAGAATGGACTGCTTGCCCAAAGGCAGGGGGGCAGGCAGGTTTTGTGGAATGGGTGCGCCAATCAGCAGGGTTATCAGGTTTTCATCCTGCTCCACCTTGCGGCGGGCATCGGTCAGCAGGGTAGCACTTTGCTGCACCTGTGTTTCCAACTGCCGTACGGTCAGCAGGTTTTCTTCGCCGTGGGTGTATTTGTCCTGTGTCAGCCTCAGGCTGTTCTGCTGGCTGGCCAGCGTGCTTGCCGCCAGTGCCTGCGTGTCCCGGTCGCCCAGCCATGTAATATAGGCCATGGCCACCTGCGAGACGATGCTGATGACCATGCCACGCATGTTTTCCTGCTGGGACAGGGCACGTTCGGCGGCTTCCTTGGTCAGGGAGCGGATACGCCCGAACAGGTCAATCTCGTAGGAGGAAAAACCAATCCCGCCCGAATAGTAGCGGAACGGGTTGCGAGCCATGCCGCCGCCGGTTTTATCGGTATCCAGTCCAGGTGCAAAGCTAAGCCCTGCCGCATCGGATGGTGCCTGATACATTGGCCCACCCGTGGCAGCAATGGTGGGGAACAGGCCCGCATGCTGTACGTCATACTCGCCCTGTGCCGTGGCGATATTGGCGGCAGACGTGCGCAGGTCCCGGTTTTCGCGCAGGGCAATGGTGATCAGGGCCTGTAGGCGCGGGTCTATGAAGAACTCGCGCCAGCCAATATCGGCGGCCACTTCTGGCAGCAGCCTGTCCCCGGTTTTGGCATAATCAGGCCATGTTGTGGCCAGCGGAGGTGTGGGGCGCGTGTATTTGGGGATCATGGTACACGCGGAAAGTGCCTGTGTTGTTGCAACAGCCATAACAACAGCACGGAGCCGCAGGGAGCGACGGAAAAAGGACTGAGGCACCATATCTTATTCGTTCCCTGTTGCGGTCTGGGCGGGGGTGGTGGCCAGTTTGCGTTCGCTGATGCGTTTGACCTTAAACACACGCAACACCAGAACAAAAAAGACCGGCACAAAGTAAACGGCCAGAAGGGTCGCCGTGGCCATGCCCCCCACCACTGCGGTACCAATGGCCTCGCGGGATGCGGACCCAGCCCCGGCAGCAAGGGCGAGCGGGAACACACCCACAACAAAGGCGATTGAGGTCATGAGAATGGGGCGTAAGCGTTCGCGCGATGCGGTAATCACCGCGTCTTCCAGAGATTCCCCACGTTCAAAGGCTGCTTTGGCAAACTCCACAATAAGAATGGCGTTTTTAACAGCCAGACCAACGGTGGTCAGCAGCCCGACCTGAAAATACACGTCGTTGTTCATGTCCCGCCACAAGGTGGCGGCAATGGAGCCCAGAATACCCAGAGGAATAACCAGCATAACTGCAAACGGAATGGCCCAGCTTTCGTAAAGTGCGGCAAGGCACAACAGAATAACCAGACTGGCGAGCGCATAGAGTGGTCCGGTGGAGGAGCCGGAGGAAATTTCCTCAAACGAGAGGCCGGTCCATTCGTAGCCTATGCCTTCTGGCAGTTTTTTCAGAATATCCCTGATGGCGGCAAGGGAATCACCCGAACTGTAACCGGGTGCGGGCTGGCCCAGAATTTCAAAGGCGTTAAAACCGTTGTAATCCTCAACCTTTTGCGGGCCCGTCAGCCAATAGCCGTGAATAAAGGCATCCAGCGGGGCCAGCGTGTTGGTGTTGGTGCGGATGTACCATTTGTTCAGGTCCTGCGGCAGCATGCGTGAATCCAGGTCGCCTTGAATATAAACCTGTTTTACGCGGTCATCGCGGGTGAACTGGTTCACGTAGATCGACCCCAGCGCGCCTTCGATTGTTGTGTTGATGTCATCAATCGTAATGCCCAGCGCATTGGCTTTTTCGCGGTCAATATCCAGATGATACTGCGATGCGTCTTCCATACCGTTGGGGCGCACGGCAAGCAGGCGGTGGTCCTTGCTGGCAAGGCCGAGCACCATGTTACGCGCAGCCAGCAGCTTTTGGTGGCCAAGGTGCCCGCGGTCTTCCAGTTCAAGGTCAAACCCTGTGGCGTTACCCAGTTCGAGCACGGCAGGCGGGTTGATGGCAAAGATCTGGGCGCGTGGGTCAAACCAGTAATGCATCATGATCCGCCGTGCGATGGCGGAGGATGTCTGGCTTGCAAGGGGGCGGTTTTTCCAGTCCGTCAGGCGGATAAAGAATGCGCCCGAGTTCTGGCCCTGCCCGGCAAAGTTAAACCCGCTGATGGCATAAACGGATTCCACAAGCCCGCTCTCGGACTTCAGGATATAATCCGTAATTTCACGGTTGAGCTGCGTGGTCTGCTCCATGGGCGTATTGGGGGGCAGTGTCACCTGCCCGAAAATAAGCCCCTGATCCTCGTCCGGCAAAAAGCCGCTGGGCAGGCGGGTAAACAGATAGCCCGCCAGCGCGCTGATCAGCAGGAAACAGGTAATGGACAGGGCCGTGGAGGAAATAAGCCTGCGCACGCCCCTGAGGTAACCATTGGTCAGGCGCTCAAAGTTACGGTTGAACCAGCCAGCGGGGCCAGTTGTTTTAACATGCGTGCCGGGTTTGAGCATGGTGGCGCACAAAGCGGGCGTAAGCACCATGGCCACCAGCACCGACAACCACATGGCGGAGACAATGGTAATGGAGAACTGCCGGTAAATAACCCCGACCGAACCGGAAAAAGCTGCCATGGGCAAAAACACGGCGGTCAGCACCAGCACAATGCCGATCAGCGCGCCTGAAATTTCATCCATGGAAACGCGGGCCGCTTCGATGGGAGAGAGTTTTTTCTCCGACATCACGCGTTCCACGTTTTCCACCACCACAATGGCGTCATCCACCAGCAGGCCCACGGCCAGCACCATGGCCAGCATGGTGAGCGTGTTGATGGAAAAACCAAAGATGTTGAGCAGGCCAAAAGTGCCCAGCAGCACAACCGGCACGGCAATGGTGGGGATAAGCGTTGCGCGGAAGTTCTGCAAAAACACCAGCATGACCAGGAAGACCAGTCCGATGGCTTCAAGCAGGGTGATAATCACTTCCTCGATGGAGAGGGTGATGAAGGGTTCCGTATCCAGCGGGTAAACGGTTTTCAGGCCCGGCGGGAAGAACTTTTCCAGATCATCAATTTTGGCGCGGACTGCCGCTTCGGTCGAAATCTGGTTGGCGCCGGGGGCGAGCTTGAGCGCCATGCCCGATGCCGGGTGATTGTTGTAGTAAGAGGAGGTGTTGTAGGTCTGCGGTCCCAGTTCCACCCGCGCCACATCCTTGATGCGGACCTGCGAGCCGTCGGGCTGGACCCGGAGCAGGATTTTCTCAAACTCGCCAGCCGATGTCAGGCGGGTCGGGCCAATGATCGTGGCATCCAGACGGATGTCCTTGCGGGCAGGCAGGCCGCCGAGTTCACCCGATGAAACCTGAATGTTCTGGGTCTGGATAGCGGTTTCAACATCCCGCACGGTCAGGCCGTAGTTGAACAGCTTGTTGGGGTCCAGCCAGATGCGCATGGCATATTCGGACCCGAAGAGTGTGTGGTCACCCACGCCGGTGACGCGGCTGAGCGGGTCAGAAATGTTGGAGGCCACATAATCGGCAATGTCCGAGCCGGTCATGGAATTGTTGGTGGAAATAAAGGCCAGCACCAGCATGAAGTTCTTGACGGCCTTGGTAATGCTCAGCCCCTGTGCGGTCACTTCCTGTGGCAGTTTGGGCTGGGCAAGCTGGAGCTTGTTCTGCACCTGCACCTGAGCAATGTCGGGGTTTGTGCCCTGCTCAAAGGTCAGGTCAATTTCCATCTGTCCCGAAGCGTAGGACTGGGCAGAGATGTATTCCAGATGATCCAGCCCGAACATCTGCTGGAGTATGGGGCGCACGACCGTATCGTTCACCGTATCGGCGGAGGCGCCGGGGTAGGTGACGGTAATGGCGATCTGGGGTGGGGCGATGCTGGGATACTGCGCAATAGGTAGCCGCAGGATGGACAGGCCGCCAAACAGCATGATGATCAGGCTGATCACCCACGCAAAAATGGGCCGGTTGATAAAGAACCGCGAAAGCGACATGGATTTACTGCCCTTTTTGTGCAGGCTGTGCCGCAGCACCGGGTGCGGTGTCGGTCTTGGGTTTGCTGTCCAGCACCGAGACCTTTGCTCCGGGGGTTATTTTCTGCGTGCCGCTGACCACCACGCGCTCACCGGCCTTGAGCCCGTCTGTCACCAGCCAGTTGGTGTCTATGGCCATGCCGATCTTGATCTGGCGCAGGGCCACGGTGCTGTCGGGCTGCACAATCCATACCTGCGGATCGCCGTGGGTGTTGCGGCTGACGGCCTCCTGAGGGACGAGCAGGGCGTTGGGGTCAATCCCCTCGTCAAGCTGGGCGTGGACATACATGCCCGGCAGCAGCAGCTTTTGCGGGTTGGGCATGATCGCACGCACGATAACGGTGGAGGTTGTTGTATCCACGTTCACTTCGGCCAGCGCCATGTGGCCCTTGAATTCGTAAGGTGAGCCGTCTTCCAGCGTCAGAACCACGGGGACCTCGCCATTGGCCTGACGTTTGATGCGGCCTTCCGCCAGTTCACGCTTGAGGCGCAAAAGGGTAATGGCGGGCAGGTTGACGTCTACATAAATGGGGTCCAGCCGGGTGATGATGGCCGTGTTGGAGGTCTGCTCGGCGGTAACAAGCGCGCCCACCGTAATCAGTGTGCGGCCGATACGTCCGGAGATCGGGGCATACATCTTGGTGTAACCAAGGTTGACCTGAGCACTTTCCACCTGTCCCTGAGCGCTCTGTATCTGCCCCTGCGCCTGCTTTTCCGCGGCTACGGCGTCATCATAATCCTGCTGGCTCACGGCGTGCTCACGCACCAGCTTCTTGTAGCGGCGGACCTTCGCCTTTGCTGTGGCATCAAGCGCCATGGCCTGGGCCAGTTGCCCACGGGCGGTATCGTACACGGCTTTATAGCGGGCAGGGTCAATCTGGTAGAGCTGCTGGCCAGCCACCACATCCGAGCCTTCAACAAACAGGCGTTTGAGAACAACCCCCGTGACCTGTGGGCGGACCTGAGCAATTTCAAACGCATCCGTGCGGCCGGGCAGGCTTGTATGCACACTTACGGGTTGGGGTTGCATGGTGACAATGCCCACAGCCTGCGGGGGCGTCCGCGGTGCGCTTTGCTGGCGTTTGCAGCCTTCCAGCGCAAGCAGGGCAACCGTGCAAAGCAGGACCGGACGAAGAGAAAAAGTGTGTGTTGTCACTTTGATGTGGCCCTGTGTGTTGAAAGGTTTTCCGCACATTTCAGGCGTGGTCAGGCAGTGCAGGGGCTGGAAAATAGGCCATTTCCTGCCCTGATGAGAGCTTGAGCCGCAGGCCGCTTTGTGGAGAAAACAGAGTGGACAAATGAAGGTGAGGAAACAGTACTAAGTGTTACCTTTAACGTGCAAGCTAAAAGTGCAACCCTACCGAGTCAAGAGCAGATCAAACCAGAAACACAAGCTTCATCGCGGGTGTCAGGCCATGCGACTGTTGCTTTCGTCCAGCCGTGTGTCTCTATGGACCCATGTTGAGAGGAGAAGGCCAAACCCCAGCATGACATTCAGCATGGCCGATCCTCCGTAGGAGACCAGTGGCAGGGGTACCCCCCCGACCGGAATCGCTCCCATGACCATGGAGAGGTTGACCAGACAGTAAAAGAAAAAGTTCATGCTGATGCCAAGAGCAATCAACCGGCCAAAACGGTTGCGGCAACGTATGGCCATGATCATGCCGCCCATAATCAGCAGCACCAGCAGGGCAATCACGGCAGAAGCACCGATAAAGCCCCATTCTTCTGCAATCATGGTGAAAATGAAGTCTGTCTGCTTTTCGGGCAGAAAGTTCAGTTGCCCCTGCGAGCCATGCAGGTAGCCCTGCCCCCACATGCCGCCAGACCCAAGGGCAATCTTGGACTGGATAATGTTGTAGCCTGCTCCAAGTGGGTCGTTTTCGGGGTGGAGGAAGGTGGTAATGCGCGCCTTCTGGTAGTCATGCAGGTGCCCGTAGGCAAATTGCACAAGGGAGGGCAATGGCAGAATAAGCAGAATAATCTGCCAGAGTCGCATGCCCGCCGTAAAAAACAGGGACGCGCCAATACCCCCGATAATGACCGCCGTGCCCAGATTGGGCTCCTTGAGCACCAGTCCGACAGGCACCAGCACCATAAAAGCGGGGGGAATAAGCCAGAGCGGGTTGCCCATGCGGGCATAATCCATGCGTGAAAACCATGTGGCCAGCACGGTGACAAGGGCGATCTTGGCAAATTCGGAAGGCTGTACCTGAAGCCCCCCGATCATGAGCCAGCGCTCGGCCCCTTTGCCAACGTGACCCATGTGCAGGACCGCAACCAGCAGTACGAGCGAAAGCGCATACATCCCCCATGATGCCCGCATGAGCAGGTGGGGGGGCAGCATGGCAATGGTGACCATCAGCACAAGGCCAACGGCAAAACGCGCGGCCTGCGGGGCTGCAAACGGGTAAGGCACACCGCCTGCGGCGGAATAGAGGGTGACGTAGCCAACACCGGCCAGCGCGCAGATCAGCAGCACATAAAGCCAGCTTATCCGCCACAGCTTGGCCATCAGGCGGAAGCTGGGCTCGGCCCGTAACAGGCGTTTGTGAAAACGGATGGGGTTATTCAAAGCTGTCATCCACAGCGGCCACGCTTTCAGGCGGGGGTGTGGTGTGGTTGGAAGGGTCGCGCAGGAGCGTGTCGCGCATGATGTTGCGTGCCAGTGGTGCGGCGGCGTCTGCCCCTGCGTTGCCGTGCTCGATCACGACCGATACGGCGTAGCGGGGCGCATCATACGGGGCAAAGCAGATGAACAGCGCGTGGGGCCGGTATTCCCACGGCAGGTTGGCGGAGTTGAAGTGCCCGCTCTCACGCAATGCGCGGGAGACGTGGCGCACCTGAGCCGAACCCGTTTTACCCGCCATGGTCATGCCCGGCAGGTCAAGCTGCGCCTTGGGGGCCGTGCCGTGGGGTTCGTTCACCACGGCAAACATGCCTGCCCGCAGGGCTTCCAGATATTTTTCGGGCATGTCCAGACTGGGCCAGTGCTCGGGGCTGGCCATCGGGCTGATCTCGCCATTAATGGCGCGCATAAGATGGGGCTGCACGGCCCGGCCGGTGGCCATCCGGGCGGTGTAGGTGGCCAGTTGCAGGGGGGTAACCTGAATGAACCCCTGCCCGATGCCGCTGACAATGGTATCCCCCCCGTTCCAGTGGTGGTGGTGGGCCTGCCGCCATGCGGGGGTGGGGATGAGGCCCGTGCGGGTATGGGGGAGTTCAATATCCAGCGGTACGCCAAGGCCCATGCGGTGTGCGGTTTCGGCAATACGGTCCATGCCGATCCGGCGGGCAATTTCGTAAAAATAAACGTCGCAGGAGTATTTGAGCGCCAGATGCAGGTCAACAGACCCATGCCCCCAGCGTGACCAGCAGTGGAAGCGCGTGCCCCCCACATCCAGATGACCGGGACAGAAAACCCGGTCAGTGGGGGAGATCAGCCCCGACTCCAGTGCGGCCATGGCCACGGCGGGTTTGAAGGTGGAGCCGGGCGGGTAAACGCCTGCCACAGCCTTGTTAATAAGTGGGGTGTGCTGGTTGTTGGTCCATTCAATCCATTGTGCGTGGCTGACGCCGCTATCAAACAGGGATGGATCGAACGAGGGCGTGCTGACCATGGCCAGCACCTCGCCATTATGGCAGTCCAGCACCACGGCGGAGGCGGTCTGGTCCCCTATGTGGTTGAGCACCCTTTGTTGCAGCCCGCGGTCTATGGTCAGGGAGATTTCTTCCCCCGGCACACCTTCCTCGCGGTTCAGCTCGGAAATCACGCGGCCAACGGCGTTGACCTCCATTTCCACCGAACCTGCGGTGCCACGCAGTTTCTCGTCCTGATTCTGTTCTATGCCCGCGCGGCCAACCCGCATGCCCGGTAGGGCCAGCAGGGTGGAATGCGCTACGTCGCTCTCGTTAGGGGGGGCAACATAGCCGATAATATGGGCCAGCAGTTCCCCTTCGGGGTACACGCGGCGTGTGCCCACATCAATCAGCACACCGGGCAGAGAAGGCGCGTTGAGTTCGATTCGCGCCATTTCATCCCAGGAGAGGAAGTCCCGCAGCATCACGGGTACAAACCGACGCTGGTGGCGCATCTCGCGCGCAATGCGGTTGCGGTCACGTTCATCAAGCGGGATCAGGGTGGAAAAGCGCTCTATGGTGCCGGTCACATCGGTTGTTTCCTCCGGCATCAGGAGTGCGCGCCAGTTTTCCTTGTTGTTGGCAAGGGCAATGCCGTAACGGTCCACAATGCGGCCACGCGGCGGGGCAAGCAGGCGCTTGCTTATGCGGTTGTTGGCCGCCATGCGGGCATAGTGGTCACCATCATTGATCTGGATATGGTACAGGCGGCGCGCCAGTTCGCCCATGGCCCCGGCCTGTACCGCCATGCACAGCAGGGCGCGGCGGGTAAAGACACCGCGCGCCGGGTCCTTCTGATCCCGGATCGGCATCAAGCGGCGGTTATCGCGTTTACGCCGCTTTAGCCACATGGGAGCGCCTCCCATGCGGTCATGGCGCGTCCTTCTCGTCCAGAATGTGCAGGAACCACGAGAAAGTGGCGGAAAGCAACGGATAGACCCCTATGCAGAGCAAGGCTTCAAAAAAGGCGGGTGCGGGATCAAGCAGATGGAGCCGGAACAGGCAGGCCAGCGCCCACTGCAATGCCGCTGCAGCCGCTCCTACCAGTCCAAACAGGCACCACACCACTAAAAAATTCATCCGCATGAGACCAAAACGGGCATAACTGCCAATGCCATGCACCAGTAAGAGAATAAAGGCGCTCACCCCCAGCGGTGTAAACCCCACAAGGTCCATAAAAAGTCCAAGCAGGAACACGGCCAGTGAGGGCATGCCGGAGGGCCGCCACACGGACCAGAAAAAAATCGTGTTGATAACAATGGCCGGGAGCAACTCCGCCGCTCCGGGAACGGTCAGAGGGCCCGAGAAAAAAATAATGACCAGCGCCGTAAAAACGGACGGCAGAAGATGCCGTGCCGTGCGGTCGAGTCGCTGGCGGGATGTGAGCTGGGTTCCGGTATCATGTTCCCAGCGGGGCTGGTGGGGGTCAGACATGCCGTTATCCCTCCTGCCCCGGACCAAGCAGGGTTTTAAACGGCAGCGTCAGGGCGCGGTGCGGGCGGGTCAGGGGCACATGGCCGGGAGCTTCTGGTGGTTCTATTTCGGATTGCCCAAAGTCAAACACGCGCAGCATGGTCAGCCTGTCCAGCCGGGCAAAAGGCTGCACCACGGGCTGGCCGGGGTGCAGGTAATGTACGCTGCCAATGGGAATACCGGAGGGAAAAGCCCCAGCCTGATCGGAGGTCACAACCCGCTCACCCTCTATGGGGCGGGTATCCTGCGAATAATAGAGTAGGCGGGGCAGGGGGGAGTTGTCCCCCACCATAATGGCCGCGGCATGGCTGGATTCCAGCTCCACCGGCAGGCGGCTGGCAATGTCGGTAATCAGCAGGATGCGCGCGGCATGTGCGCCAACTTCCGTAACCCGTCCGGCCAGCCCGCTGGAGGCCAGTGCTATGTTGCCAGCCTGCACACCGCTGGTTGTCCCGGCCACCAGCAGTACGGCGCGGGCGTAAATCCCCCCGCTATCGGCCACCACACGGCCTGTTACAAATGCGGGTGTGGGTTCGGGCACCCAGTGCAGTTCGGTTTTGAGGGCGTCATTTTCCCGTGCGAGGGAGACCGCCACATCGTACCATCGTCGCAGATTGGCGTTTTCAGCGATCAGACGGTGGTTTTCCTCCGCCAGATTACGGGCTTCCTGTATCCCGTGCACAAAGCGCTGGCTGTCGGTCTGCGTGCGTGAAAGCAGGCCCCACAGGGGGGCAAGCACGTCAGCCACGCGCATGCGTGCCCTGTCTGCCAAAGGGCGGTCAGCCTGCCCGGCAATAATGATCCCGACAGACATGAGCAGCAGAACTGGCAGAACCAGTTTGCTCAATGCCTGTCTTACCTGAATGGAAACCGGGACCATGGAAAACCGGATGCCCTTACTATCTGACGGCATGAAGAACCAGATTCAGCCACGTACCGCAAAGTGGCCGGGGTGGCTGAACCGGGGCGTTAGTACATGGTGGTCAGCACATTGCGCAGACGCTTCATTTCTTCCAGCGCGCGGCCCGTACCCAGCGCCACGCAGGAAAGGGCGTCTTCCGCCACGGTGACCGGCAGCCCGGTTGCCAGACGCAGCACATCGGCCATGCGGTACAGCAACGCGCCGCCACCGGTCAGAACAATGCCCTTGTCTACAATATCTGCCGCCAGTTCGGGCGGGGTGTTTTCCAGCGCGGTCTTGACCGCATCCACAATCTGGCTGATCGGCTCCATCAGGCTTTCGGCAATCTGGGCCTGAGAGACCTGAACCTCGCGCGGGACGCCGTTGATCAGGTCCCGGCCCTTTACGTCCAGCCAGGGACCGCTGTCCTCCGGGTCATCGGGGGGGAGGGCCGCGCCAAGGTTGATTTTAATCCGCTCTGCCGAGCTTTCACCGATCAGCAGGTTATAGGCCCGGCGGATGTAGGAGATAATGGCTTCGTCCATTTTATCCCCGCCAACGCGCACCGAGCGGGCATAGACGATGCCGCCAAGGGATATGACGGCCACTTCCGTGGTGCCGCCGCCAATATCCACAATCATGCTGCCGGAAGGTTCGGTCACGGGCAGGCCCGCACCAATGGCGGCGGCCATGGGTTCCTCAATCAGGAAGACCCGGCGCGCACCGGCGCTTTCCGCACTTTCCTGAATGGCGCGGCGCTCAACAGCCGTGGAGCCGGAGGGCACGCACACAATAATCTGTGGGCTGGCGAAGGCCCGGCGGTTATGTACCTTGCGAATGAAATGTTTGATCATTTCTTCCGCAACGTCAAAGTCGGCAATCACCCCGTCGCGCATGGGACGGATGGCGGCAATGTTGCCCGGCGTGCGCCCGACCATCTGCTTGGCTTCTTCCCCCACAGCCAGAAGCTGCTTTTTGCCGCGTATGTCTGCGATCGCCACGACCGAGGGTTCGTTCAGTACAATGCCACGCCCTTTGACATACACAAGGGTATTGGCAGTACCGAGATCAATGGCCATGTCCGCAGACATAAGACCGAGCAGACGAGAAAACATCCAGGACTCCTGGTTGAGGCGGCACTACGCGACTGTGCGGAAGGGGCTGGCAAACAAAAGGGACCCCAACGGTCGCTTTGGTCAATATATCTGCACGGATTAACGGGGCATAGCGAGGCAGACAAGCCCTCAGTTCATAAACTGCCGTATAATTTTCTTATGCGGCGGGGTATCTGCCTCGTTATCCGGGGGGCGCAGGCCCCCAATGCAAGCCTGTTCAGGCGGTCAGGGCCTCGGGCGCGGTGCGCGCACGTTTGACCAGCAGCTTGTTCAGGGCATGCACATAGGCGCGCACGGCGGACACAACGGTATCCGCATCCGCGCCCTGACCATCAACCAGTTTACCGTCTTCTTCCAGCCGGACCGTGGTGCGGGCCTGTGCATCCGTGCCTTCCGTTACCGCGCCAACGCTGAACAGCGCCAGACGGGCTTCGTGCGGGAAGGCCAGACGCAGCGCGTTAAAGGCGGCGTCCACCGGCCCATTGCCGCTGGCATTGGTCTGCACGTCCTTGCCATCGACCTGAATGGTCAGGTCCGCTTCGGAAGGTTTGCCCGAGGTGGATGTCAGGCTCAGGGCTGCAAAGCGGATATGGTCGTGGTCACGGGCTTCATCATCAACCAGTGCGACAATGTCATCGTCGTAAACGACCTTTTTGCGGTCAGCCAGATCCTTGAAGCGGGAGAACGCTTCGTTCAGGCGGGTGTCGTCCATGTCCGCATAGCCCAGTGCTCTGAGCTTGTCGCGGAAGGCGGCCCGGCCCGAATGCTTGCCCATAACCAGCGAAGACCGGCTCCAGCCCACGCTTTCGGGGGTCATGATTTCATAGGTCGCGGCGTTTTTCAGCACCCCGTCCTGATGAATGCCGCTTTCATGCGCAAAGGCGTTGCGGCCCACAATGGCCTTGTTGGGCTGCACGTCAAAGCTGGTAATGGTGGCCAGCATGCGGGAGACCTTGAGCAGGTCGGTGGTCTGGATACTGGTGGTGTAGGGGTACTGGTCATGGCGTGTGCGCAGCGCCATCACAATTTCTTCCAGTGCGGCGTTCCCCGCGCGTTCCCCAATGCCGTTAATGGTGCATTCCACCTGCCGTGCGCCACCGCGCAGGGAGGCCAGCGTATTGGCAACGCCCAAGCCCAGGTCGTTATGGTTATGGGCGGAAAAAATGACCTGATCCGCACCCGGCACACGTTCGCGCAGCATGGAAAAGATTTTTTCCATGTCTTCGGGGGTCGCGTATCCGACCGTATCGGGCACGTTGATGGTGGTGGCCCCGGCCTTGATCGCGGCTTCCACACAGCGGCACAGAAAATCAGGGTCGGTGCGGGAGCCATCCTCGGCGGACCATTCCACGTCATCTGTCAGATTACGTGCGGCGGTGTTGCCGGTGGTAATCAGGTCCAGAACGGTTTCCGGCTCCATGCGCAGCTTGTACTTCATGTGCAGCGGGGAGGTGGAAATGAAGTTGTGGATACGCTTGCGCTCTGCTGGTGCCAGTGCCTCGCCTGCGGCGGCAATATCCTTTGCTCCGCCACTGCGGGCCAGAGCGCAGATAACGGCGCCCTTGGTGTGGCGGGCAATTTCGTTCACGGATTCAAAGTCACCCTTGGAGGCAACGGGAAAACCCGCCTCGATCACATCCACGCCCAATGTTGCCAGAGCTTCGGCCATGCGCAGCTTTTCGGCCAGGTTCATGGAAAAACCGGGGGACTGTTCGCCGTCACGTAAGGTGGTGTCAAAAATAATGACACGCTCAGCCGTCATGCGGCCAAAGGATGGGTGATTGAAGCTGGACTGATCAGCAGACATGAAAAATGTTCCTGAATTGACTTTGGTCTGGCGCTGCCAAAGGCTTGTCACGCCTTATGTTTGCCTGTGCGGTACACAGGCGCTCTCACTTGCAAAATCCCCTGGGCGCGGCAGCACATGGCCACCCGGATCGCTCAGGGGCTGATAAGTCGAAGGAGAAGGTCCAGACGAAAAGCCACGCCGCCCTGAGCCGCTGTTACGCGGGTCTTGAGGGAATCGGACATGAACCGGTCGGAGATCATGCCCGCTAGAATACCGTCCTGTTTTGTCAGCGCAACAGGAAAATGACCGGCGTGGAAAATCATTCGGCTCTGCTTCAGCCCTGCGGCCTGCCCCGGCGCAGGGTGTGCAGCACATACAGCATGACCCCCAGCAGCACGGCGGCAAAGGTCTGGTGCACGGCTCCGGCCCATACCGGCACAACCAGCAGCAGGGTGGTAACCCCCAGCGCGTACTGCACCAGCACGGCCCAGCCGAGCAGGATAATGCCGTTTTGCGCCTGTGGGCCAAGCCCCGCATCCCGTCGCAGCCCGGCCAGCAGCACCGCGCCAATGCTCAGTGCGGTCAGGGTGGCCAGCAGGCGGTGGTCAAACTGGATGGCGGCCTTGTTGACGATCCAGTTCATCCACAGGGGGGAAAGCTGGGCGTAATCAGTCGGAACAAGGTGCCCGTCCATGAGCGGGAAGGTGTTGAACAAAAAGCCCGCATGGGTGCCCGCCGTAAAGCCGCCCGCAATAATGGTGATGCACAGCAGCCCGATGCTCAGGCACGCCAGACGCCGGGTGAGTTTGACACCGGGTGTAAAGGGTGTGGGTTCAGGCTGGGGCCAGCGGATGGAAAACGCAGTCCACAGAATGGCCCCATACAGCAGCAGGGCGGCACTCAGATGCAGCACGAGTCGTACCGGCTCAACCGCCGTGCTGTTGGCCCGAAAGCCCGAGGCCACCATAAACCAGCCAATGGCGCCCTGCAGCGCTCCGAGAATGAAAAACACGAACAGGCGCACGGCAAGGCGGCGGGTGATCATGCCCCGGACAACAAACCAGACCAGAGGTGCCAGCAGCACCAGCCCCATAAGGCGGCCCCAGAAGCGGTGGATCCATTCGGCCCAGAATATTTTCTGGAATCCTTCCAGCCCGAATCCTTCATGCTGGAGGTGGTACTGGGGAATGGTCTGGTACAGCGCAAACAGCCGCTCCCATTCTGCGTGGGACAGGGGCGGGATCATGCCGCTCACGGGCTGCCAGTCCATAATGGACAGGCCAGAGCCGGTCAGGCGGGTCACGCCGCCAATGGCGATCATGCCCAGCAACATGAAACACAGAAGGAACAGCCAGCCCGAAATCAGGCGGCGGTGGGCAGGCGTCATGTCTTGCTGGCGCTGGGGCGTGATGGGCATGGCACTCTTTTGCGCTGGGGTTAAACTTTATGGCTAGGGTTTACAGCCAGCTTGCGGGCCGCGGCAAGAAGATGCTAGCGCCCAAGGAATGGAACCAGCCACTCCAGTACCGGAGCAACCCGTCAGGGTCGTGTTCAAACCTTTGCTCATGCTGCTTATTCTGGTGGTGGGGGCAATCGGGTTGCGGCATGTGCCTGCTCTGGAACAGGTGCTGGGCAGTACGGAGATGCTGCGTGCGGGCGTGGGTGGCCGACTGGTGTTTGTGGCAGGGGCAACGGTCTGGTGTGCTTTTGGGCTGCCCCGGCAGGTTGCCGGCTTTGCCGCGGGGCTGACCTACGGTGTGGCCGAAGGGCTTGCCATGATTACCCTAGCGTCTACATTAGGGTGTATGGCCGGTTTTTTATGGGCCCGCTGGGGTGGTCGTTCATGGGCGCAGGCCCGCCTTGGACCACGGTTTGAAAAGCTGGATGCGTTTTTAACCCATAAGCCCTTCCTGAGTATTCTGACATTGCGCCTGCTGCCTGTCGGGTCGGCCCTGCTGCTCAACCTGCTCGGAGGGGTGTCCGGCATGGCTGTATGGCCATTTGTTGCGGCAACCCTGCTGGGTGCGCTGCCCCAGAACGCCGTTGCGGTGCTGCTGGGGGCTGGCGTGCAGGTGGGGGCTGCCTGGCAGTATGGTGCGGGGGCCGGTCTGTTTGCCTTTTCTGCCGTGCTGGGCTGGTGGCTGTGGCGGCACGCCCGTATTGCCCGGGCCAGTGCGCAGGGCTAGGCCCGGAGCGTTGTGTGCGGGCAGGCTACCAGTGCCTGCCTGTTGTGGACCCGGCCCTGTTCCTCAACAGTTTCTCCACTATGGGATGAATTTTTTGCGGCACTTATCTCATACGGCGCACCCGGAAGGCCGGGTATGACGTCTTCTGCCTCACCCCCCACGGTGCAGGGCGCGCCGGGGCCGGTTTTTGCACAGGGTGTGCCGGGCTGGCTGTCCCTCCTGCTTGGGTTTCTGACTGCTGTTGGGCCTATTTCCACCGACATTTATCTGCCCGCCTTCCCGGCCATGGAGCAGAGTTTTCATACCAGTGCGGGCAATGTGCAGTTTACGCTGGCCATCTGGTTTGTGGGGCTTGCCATCGGGCAGTTGAGCGTAGGGCCGCTGGCAGACCGGTATGGTCGGCGCATGCCCCTGCTGGTGGGGAACGTGCTGTATGCGGTGGCGTCTGCCGTCTGTGCCTTTGCGCCGGATATCACGCTGTTTTCCGCTGCCCGGTTTGTAGCGTCTATCGGGGCGTCGGCCAGTCTGGTGGTGCCCACCGCATGTGTGCGTGATGTGGTGTCCGACCGGGCGGCGGGAGCACGCATGATGTCCCGCCTGATCATGGTCATGGGGGTGGTGCCTATTCTGGCCCCCATGCTGGGTGGTCTGGTGGTGGAGTTTGTGTCGTGGCGGATTATTTTCTGGGCTTCGGCGGTGTACGGGCTGGTCTGTGTGGGGCTTGTGCTGTGGGTCCTGCCTGAAACACTGCCTTACCAGAAGCGTCAGAGCCTTTCCGCCATGACCCTGCTGACCCGCTACGTGGGCCTGCTGGGGGACAGGAGCTACAGCATTTACGCCCTGATCACGGCGTTTTCGACGTTTATGAGCTTCAGTTACCTGACCGCCGCGCCGTTTGTTTTTGTGCAGCTTTTCCACTTTTCGCCATTGCATTTTTCCATGCTGTTCGGCGTCATGTCCGTGTTCATGATCGGGGCGTCACAGGTCAATGGCCTGCTGGTCGGGCGGGTGGACCCGGCCCGTCTGCTGTATGGGGCTGTGGTCCTGTCGGTTCTGGGTACGGTGCTTATGGTGGGGGTTGGCGTGTGGGGTCGTTGGTACGCGCCTGTGGCGTACAGGCCGTATGAGGTGTGGCTGGTTATTGGGGCCATGGTCATAGCCCTTGCGCCAACGGGCATTATTTTCCCCAATGCGATGATGATGGCTCTGGCCGACCACCCGGCTCAGGCGGGAGCAGCATCTGCCCTTGCGGGCACGTTGCAATACGTGCTTGGTGCATTGGCCGGGGTGGTGGTTGGCCAGTTTGCCGCGACATCTTCGTTACCAATGGCTGGTTGTATGGGCTTTGGTGCGCTTATGATGCTGTGTATGCATACGTTCCGTCCCGCTTTGCATGATGTTGCCTGATCCAGCATGGGCAGCCATGCCTTGCCCGGTTAAGATCAAGCTGTCATGCCCACGGGGATGGCAGGACACAAATAATGGGGGGCATGCCTGACATGCTACGGCATCCAGCAAGACGGGCTCATATTCTGGCTCTTATCGGGGCTGGCGTGCTGATTGTGACCTTTGGTGGCATTGGCATAGAACTCGGCAACGACATGGCCCGCCATGGCAATCTGGACCGCCAGAGCACGGCCGCAGGCAGTTATCTGCGCGGTGTGCACCATGCCACCAGCAATGCCCGCATCTGCCATTACGCCTTTGAAGCTGAACACAACCCCGCTGATGGCGAATGTTACCTGCAGGCCATTACCCAGCTCTCCGATGCCCGCGCGGGGTTTGATGATTTCCGCTCCGTGCAACTGCGTGAAGGGAGCGGGCGCAGGGAAGTGCTGGAGGTCGTGGAAAAACAGCTCCAGACCATTAGCGCGTGGCCCAGAGCGGCCGAGGCCATGCCGCAGGGTGGAGCGGCCCTGCTGGCCACACTGGACCAGAATCTGTCAGTGCTCAGCCGCGCCAGTACGCTGGATCAGGCGGACCGGGTTGCCAATATGCTGCGCAACACAAGCTGGCAGCGCAGGCTGGCTGTTCTGGGTATTCTCACCGGTGTGCTGAGCATGATCTCGGCGGGCTGGGTGCTGGACCGTTCCTCCCTTGCCGCCGCAAGGGCCGAGGCATCCTCGCGTGATCTGGCGTTGCGGCTGCGCGCTACGCTGGACAGTCTGAGCCTTGGTGTTGCGGTGTTTGGTGCGGATGGGCGGCTATGGCACTGGAATGAGCAACTGGCCACGGTGCTTGGGCTGGGCAAGGATTTCCTGCGGACCGGTCTGTCCTACAATGCCCTGAGCGGCATGGTGGTTGTGGATGGCGTGCCTCTGCTGGAGCCGTTTGAACATATTGAGAGCAGCCTGTCCAAAGGGGAGCTGGCTCCGCCGGTTGTGGTGGAATGCAAAGGGGGTAATGGCGCGGATCTGGAACTGTGCCGTACGCTGTTTTTTGCCCCCGATGGTGCTGCCGAGCGGCGCGGGTTTGTGCTGACTGCGGCCGATATTACCATGCGGCTGCGCAGTGAGCGCGCTCTGGGCGAGGCACAGAAGCTGCGCGCCCTTGGCCAGTTGACCGCGGGTATTGCCCACGACTTTAAAAACCTGCTCACGGTTATTCTGGGCAATCTGGAACTCGCGGCGGAATATGACCAGCCCGATCAGGTTGAACAGCGGCAGGAATACCTGTCCGCGGCCACACATGCTGGCCATCGTTCCGAAGCGCTGACCGGCCAGCTTCTCTCCTTCATGCGCAGGCAACGTGGGGCGCCGGATTCGTTGCAGCTGTCGGACCTGTTCTCTTTTCTGGGAGGTCTGCTTGGGCGTGTGATCGGCCCGCGCATTGTGGTGGAGTGCGGCGTTGCGGCCGATGTATGGCCTGTCCGCGCGGACCCCGCCCAGCTGGAAAGTGCCGTGCTCAATCTGGCCATCAATGCGCGTGATGCCATGCCCTCTGGCGGGCGGCTGCGCATTACGGCGCGGAATGTCACGTTCTCGGTCAATGCCGATCTGATGGGCCTGCCAGTGGAGGAAGGGCGCAGTATCCGTGTTGTTTCTGACCCCTCCCCCCTGCCTGCGGGGGACTGGGTCCGGCTGGATGTGGTGGATAGTGGCTTTGGCATGACGCGGGAGGTCATGGACCGCCTGTTCGAGCCGTTCTTTACCACCAAGCGCGAGGGAGCGGGTACGGGCCTTGGCATGGCCATGGTGCTGGCTTTTTCCCAGCAGGTGAATGGCCGGGTTGTGGTGGCAACGGGGCGTGGCAGCGGGACCGAGGTTTCGTTGTGGCTGCCGCGCGCCATAATGGCCAGTGCCGGGGCGGAGGGTACGGTGGCCGAGGCCATGCCCGCCCTGGCCAGACCCGCCAGCCCGGCCCCACAGGCGCAGGCACGCAGCCTGCAGGTGCTTGTAGTGGAGGATGACGCCGCCATACGCGATATTGTCGTGACCATTCTGGGCATGGCAGGTCACAAGGTGCTGGAGGCTGGGGACGGTGAACAGGCGTTTGACACGGCCGCCGGGGTGGAGGGTACGCTTGACCTGCTTGTGACCGATATCCAGCTCCCGGGCCCGCTTGACGGGGTTACGCTTTCCCGCGTGCTGGTGGAGCGCTACCCCGCTCTGGCCGTGGTGTATATGTCGGGCGACCTGACAGCCGATTCCCCCCCGCCGGAGGGCAGCGTGTCCAATGTGCGCCTGCTGGCCAAACCTTTCCGCCGCGATGGGCTGATGGAGGCCGTAACCGCGGCGCTGCGCGCGCGCGCGGGGGTCTGACCAGCCGGATATTTTCTTGCGGAACGCTCCCGTGCGGGATAGAGCGGGGCCGGTTGCCTCAGAACTGTTCGCCAGCGGTGCTTGACCTATGGGAATTAAGGCAGGATGGAAACGCGCTTCCACAACGCTGGGCGCATGGATGAAGGATTGTCAAATACCATGACGGGACGTCAGGATATCGACCTTAAGGATTACATCCGTCACATTCCCGATTTTCCCAAGCCGGGTATTTTATTCTACGATATTTCAACCCTGATGCGGAACCCCGATGCGTGGCAGATCGCCATGGGCCGTCTGACGCGCCAGATTGCACCCATGCAGCCGGACCTGCTGGCCGCCGTGGAATCCCGCGGGTTCCTGACCGCCGCCCCGATTGCCGATCGTATCGGCTGTGGCATGCTCATGCTGCGCAAAAGCGGCAAGCTGCCGGGCAAGACAATCTCGCACACCTATGAGCTGGAATATGGCTCCGACACGCTTGAAATCCAGGCCGATGCGGTCAAGCCCGGCCAGCGTGTTGTGGTCATGGATGACCTGCTGGCAACCGGTGGCACGCTCGCTGCCTCCATTGACCTGCTGCGCAAGGCCGGAGCCGAGGTTGTTGGCGCGTCCGTTCTGGTTGAACTGACGGGCCTTGGCGGGCGCGACAAGCTGGACACGACTGTAACAAGCCTGCTGTCCTACGAAGACTGAAAGCGGACGACGTTTTTGTATGCCATGCCCTGCGCGTAACGCTGGGTGCAGGACAGGGCATACGAGGTGTGAATACGCTTTTGGGCTTCTTTGGGGTAAGAAGAAGCAGATGGCAGTCTTTCTGATCAGTCCTGACCGGCAGAACGCGGCATGAAGGCTGCGGCGGTTTCATTTGGCCAGTTCTGTCAGGCTTTTAGAACCATTGTCCGGCAGGCGCTCGAAGGGGGAGGTCCCCCGCGTGACCTGAGCAGGCTGCGCTGGCTGTTTGCTCCCAACCTGCTGTCTTTCGGGTATGCGCTGCGGACCACCCTGTCGTCCCTCATAGCCCTTGGCATTGCCTTGTGGTGGGAGTTGGGGAGTCCGCAATGGGCGGCCCTGACCGTGTGGATGGTGGCGCAGGGCACACGCGGCAAATCCATTGCCAAGGCGCGGTGGCATATGTTCGGCATGGTGGTGGGCATGCTCTGCGCCTTTATCCTTGTCGGGAGCATGCCGCAGTCTCCCCTGCTCTATATTTTCTGGCTTGCGGCGGGCATTGGCGGCTTCTGCTTTGTGGGCACTCTGCTGCCCGGCCCCGCCAGCATGACCAATTACCGTATTCATGGCATGCGGGCCTCGGGGTTTACCTACGCCATTATCGCGCTTGATGGGGCTGCCGCTCCGGATCAGATTTTTCATATCGCCATGGCGCGTGTCACGTATATTACGCTGGGCATTGTGGTGGAAACCACCATATCCTCCCTGTTCCAGTACCGGCTTGGCCTGCGGGCCAGAAACAGGCTTGCCACCAACTTTGTGCAGGCGCTTGATGGTGCGGTACCGGCCCTTGTGCGCCTGCTTGGGGGGGACCGCCGCGCGGTCGCCAATTCCCCGGATGTGTTTACGACCATTGTGGGACTGAGCGATCAGGTCGAATTCGCGGAAGTGGAAATGGGTGAGCACCAGCACGAGGGCGATCATGCCCGCGCCGCCCTTGCCGCCATAGCGGTGCTGATGTCCCGTGGGCTGGACCTTGGTGCCCTGCTCTCCATGCCTGAAAGTCAGGGTAAGGATTATTTGCAGGTCGCGGAGCAGGTGGCCGGTTTTTTAAAGACCATTCCCCAGCGCCTGACAGATGAGTCGCCTGTGGCCCCGGTCCTGCGGGACCTGACCGCCCTGCGCGCGACCTGCACCCAGCTTGCGGCCACCTGTCTGGAGCAGGAGATGATCGCGGCCACCAACCCGCCCATTGATGCGACACAGGAGAGCAGCCTCTCGCGCGAGGGGCAGCTGCTCCACAAGCTGGGCGCCATTCTGGATGAGTTGCAGCAGGCCATTGAACAGTTCGAGATGAGCCGTAACCCGAAGCCGCATGACCACTTCAGGTACCCCATGCGCAGCTACCGGGACTGGCGTATGGCCTTTACCAACAGCCTGCGCGCATCTGTGACCATTTTTGCTTCGGGAGTGATCTGGATTGCCACGGGCTGGACCGACGGGCTGACATTCATGATGTTTGTCTCCATTGTCTGCGCCCTGTTCTCCACGCTGGAGCAGCCCGCTCTGGCCACGCAGGCGTTTTTGCATGGCACGATTTGTATCGTGGGCATGAGTGGTCTGCTCGATCTGTGGGTCATAGCCCAGCCAACAGTATACGAAACACTGGCCCTCTGTCTGGCCGTGCCCATGCTGGTGGGGGGGCTGGCCTTTGCCTGGCCCCCGCTTGCACTGGCGGCAGTTGCCTATAACCTGTTCCTGCCCATTCTCATCGGCCCGATGAATCAGGGGCGGATGGATGAAATCCTGTTTTTCAACACTGCTCTGCCGCTGTTTCTGGCCATGATTTTTTCCATGTGGATGTACCGGCTCTTCCTGCCGTTTGACCCGGATGGCCTGCGGTGGGACCTGCGCGTAAGCATTCTGCGCCGCCTGCGCAGGCTGGCCCAGCATCGCGCTCCCCCGCCCATGACCGAAGTGGTCGGCCGTGGGGTGGATGGTTTTGTCAGGCTGGCATCCATGACAACAGGTGACGGCAATACCTATGTGCGTGACCAGTATGTGAGCGGTGTGCTCTCGGGCATGACCATAGAGCTTAACCTTTTGCGCCTGCAGGGTATTCTGGCGCGCAATATTCTGCCAGATGCCGCCCGGCACGCCACACAGGCCATGATGAACCGCATGCAGCAGTTTTCGGGCCGGTATGGCGGGCAGTATGGGCGTACGGCACGGGCGGCCGATCTGGCGGTGGAATACCTCTCGCGCATGGAACAGGCCGAAACCAACCTGTCCGTGCGTGAGGAAATGTTACGTGTGCTGGCCAGCCTGCATGTGATTGCAGCGGAACTTAAAGAGAATCGGGCGTTCTTTGACGCATCCTCCCCTTATCTGGACAGGGCGTTTACCTGAGCGCAAGCTGGAGCAGTGACGGTAGGGCCAGGTATAAGGGAAAAACATCATGCCAGATGCAGGAGTTGCATGGGATAACGCGCGGGCCAGAACCTTGCTGCGCTCCATGTTTGATGCTGCCGTAGCCAGCGCAGACCCGTTTGTGGTGCTGGCCAAACACCTGCCCCCCAAACCCAGAGGGCGCTGCATTGTGGTTGGGGCGGGCAAGGCCTCGGCGGCAATGGCCGCAGCCCTGGAATCCGCATGGCCGGATGTGCCGCTTGAAGGTGTGGTGGTCACGCGTGACGGGCATGCCGCCCCGACCCGCCATGTGCGTATTCTGGAAGCCTCCCACCCTGTCCCCGATGCCCGGAGCGAGGCAGCCGCCCGCGCCATTATGCATGCCGTAACGGGGCTTGGGCCGGATGATCTGGTGATTGCTCTTGTATCGGGCGGGGGGTCATCCCTTCTGGCGTTACCTGCGCCGGGGCTGACGCTGGAAGATAAACGCCTTGTCGGGCGGCAACTGCTGCATTCTGGTGCGACCATTACGGAAATGAACACCGTGCGGCGCTACCTGTCCGCCATCAAAGGGGGGCGGCTGGCACAGGCTGCCAGCCCTGCACAGGTGCTGACACTGGTGATCAGTGACGTACCGGGGGATGATCCATCGGTGATTGCCAGCGGGCCAACCGTGCCGCCATCAGGCACGGCGGCGGATGCGCTGCGGATTGTGGAACGGTACGGGCTGGACCTCTCCCCCACTGTGCGGGGGGTGCTGGAACAGGCTGTGGCAAACCAGCAGGACCCTAAACCCGTAGCGGACCCGCGCAACCGTGTGGTGCTGATTGCAACCCCGCTTATGGCGCTTATGGCCGCAGCGGATGTTGCGCGAGAGCAGGGGGTGACCCCGCTGGTGCTGGGTGATGCGCTGGAGGGGGAAAGTCAGGTTGCCGGTATTCTGCTGGGTGGCATGGCGCGTTCCGTGCATGCGCATGGTCTGCCCATTCCCTCGCCTGCGGTGCTGTTAAGCGGGGGGGAAACAACCGTGACCATCCGCGCGGGGGAAGGGGCTGGCAAAGGTGGGCGGAATACGGAGTTCCTGCTCTCCTGCGCGCATTTTCTGGGTGGGGAGAGTAGTATCTGGGGGCTGGCAGGCGATAGTGATGGCATAGACGGCACGGAAGATGCCGCCGGTGCCATTTTTGCGCCCGATACACTGGCCCGTGCAGCGCAGGCGGGCTGCATGCCTGAGCCATTCCTGCGGAACCATGACAGCTACAGTTTTTTCAAGGCGGTGGATGATCTGCTTATGACCGGGCCAACGCTGACCAATGTCAATGATATCCGCCTGCTCCTGATTACCTGAAAAATCCGGGCTTAGTCCTGCAATGCACGGGCGACCTCGTGGCGCAGGGCGGGAAGAACGGTTGCCCCGAATGCGGGTGTGCGCCGCTCCCACGCCCCTGTGCGCCATGATGGATGGGGGAGGGGGAAGTAGGTAGGCAAAAACTCTTCAAACCGCATAACCCGGTCAAACACCCCGCCTTTGCCCAGCACATAATTCTGCGCATAGGAGCCTACCAGCAGGGTGAGCCGGATATTGGGCAGATGTTCCAGAATGCGTTTGCGCCACAAAGGCGCACATTCCGGCCTTGGGGGGCGGTCTCCCCCTTTTGGCAGCACGCCGGGGTAGCATAGCCCCATGGGTACAATGGCGACTTTTTCCGTATCGTAAAAAAGGCTGCGGTCCATGCCCAGCCATGTCCGTAGGCGATCGCCCGAGGCATCGTTAAAGGGGATTCCCGTTTCATGGACCTTGGTGCCGGGAGCCTGCCCCGCAATCAGCAACCGTGCGCGGGGGGAGATATGGAGCACCGGGCGTGGCCCAAGTGGCAGGGCATGGGCACAGGCCGAGCAGGCGCGGATCTGCTTGAGCAGTGCGTGTAACTGGTGGTCCGTTTCTGTGTGCGCCAGAATCTGGGCTCCTGCTGGTTCCGGGGTGGGATATCCCTTTGTCCCGGAATGGGTGGGTGCTTTTTATGTGTGGTTGGAAAGTCTGGAAAAAAGGGCTGGAATGTCTTCTTCCGATATTTCTCCATAACCATGGGACACAAGGTTAGGCAGGTCCGGCAGGCCCGGGTGGGAGCGGCTGCTGGCTGCAGCATAATTACCGGGGAAGCGGATTCCTGCTTCTTCCGCCTCGGTCAGGAAAGGCTGCACCTTGCCGAACCCACCGGGCAGGAACCAGCTCAGGCGGGGGGCATGCTCTGTGCCGCAGAATTCCATACGACCAAAAAACCGTTCCAATGCGGCCATAAAAACCTCTCTGCGGCGCATCATAACCACCCGTGTACGGCGCAGGGCATTGTCCAGCTCGCCCGAGTCCAGCATGCGGGCCAGAGCTTCCTGCTCCAGCCAGGGCAGGCCGTTCCCCGTAAGCAGCTTGGCTTCC
This sequence comes from Acetobacter lovaniensis, assembly GCF_014207635.1. Taxonomy (GTDB): domain Bacteria; phylum Pseudomonadota; class Alphaproteobacteria; order Acetobacterales; family Acetobacteraceae; genus Acetobacter; species Acetobacter lovaniensis. The sequence goes on along the minus strand of NZ_JACHIE010000004.1, from coordinate 187,601 downwards.
AGCACGGCCGGCAGGAAGGACCAGGGGACGACCAGATACCCAAGCATCAGCCCGCCACCAAGGCAGGGAGCAAACAGGCCCGCATGGAGCAGGTTGCGCCCCCCTGTAAGGGAGAGAAGGGAGGGGATCGGTTTTTTTTCAAACGAGAGCAGGTCATACATCGCTTCTTCAAACACAAGGCAGCGGTCCTGCATGGCCAGTGCTGCAATATGTTTGCGACGCGGCAGAGAAAGCGTGACATTGGTCGGGATGTGGCACCCCGGATTAACGCATAAAAGGCGTGCCTGCTCGGGGGCCAGATCAGCCAGCTTGATCCCCTTGCGGTCAATTGCGCCGTTAATCACGTGCATGCCCAGTTTTTCGTATAACTGGCGTTTTCCCGGGTAGCATGGGTCTTCAAGTATCACATGGTCGCCGGTTTTAAGCAGGGCATGTGCGATAATGGAATGCGCTTGCTGTAGCCCCGTAACAATAATGATCTGCTGCGGGTCAATGGTGACGCCGTGGCGTAAATGCAGCCACCGGGCCAGCGTTGAACGCAGGAAGGGGAGCCCGGCATTGGGCTGGAACTCGCCCCCCCGTTTCCAGTTATCGCGCAGCAGCAGGCGCTCGATGGTTTTTTGCCATGCGGGAAAACGATAAAGTGGCATGTTGCTGCCAAAACCGAGGTTAAAGACTCCATCGGGTGTTTGGCGTTCCTGTGCCGGGTCTCCGATAAAAGCCTGACCGGGCCATGATGGCTCCCCAAGGGATGCGGCCGCGGCACCGCGTTCATTCCCCAACTGCGCAACGGAGCTGGTGCTGCATGGTGGTGTGGGGTGGATGAATGTCCCGCGTGAAGGGCGCGTCTGCAAATACCCTTCCGTTTCCAGATGTTCAAAAACAAGCACGACCGTATTGCGCGATACGCCCCAGCGTACGGATGCCTCCCTTATGCCCGGCAGAGGGGTGTTGGGGCGCAGCATGCCAGAGGCAATGGCGGCAATAATCTGCCGCATAATCTGTTTTTGCAGCCCTTCGCGGGAATTGCGGTCAAGCTGGGGCACAAACATGCGGGCCTACTTTCATGCGCATATTGCACTATTTAATATCGTTTAAACCGTACCCATAAAAATTATAAAAGCCGTCACTGTCGTAAAATGCAACGAATTAATACTAATCAAAATAGTAAATGGTTAAAAACAACGCGGCGTGGAACATGATTTACCCTTCCTCACTCTCGGCTCCCCGGTCCTTCCTCTCCCTTTCGGGGCGGGCTATGGCCTGCCTGTCCAGGCGGAACCGGCTTGCTTGCGCCGCTTTGCCATCCCTGATCCTTGCATCGGGTCTTGTGGCGTCCGCCACATCTTCCGCCAAAGCCGAAACACAGGGCAAACCTTCAGGTGCCAAAATCGCCCCTGCTTCTGCCAGGGGCGGCAAGGCCAGCAAAGTGGGCAAGGTGGCTTCTCCTGCGGCATCAGGTGGGCTGGAGACCGTTATGGTCACAGCCAACCGGCGCACGCAGGATATTCAAAAGGTTGCGGCCACCGTTACGGCAATCAGTGCAACCACCATTGCCCGGCAGCATCTGGATAGTGCAGCCGATGTGGCCGCTTTTGCCCCCAACGTGCTGGGGTATAATTTTGATGGTCGCTTGCGCCCCCGGTATTACATCCGTGGTGTTGGCAACGGGAATGTGGCCAATAACGCCATTGGTGCGGTGGCGGTTTATGCGGATGATGTGTATCTGAACAGCCTGAGCTTTCAGGGCTTCCCGCTGTTTGATCAGGCGCAGGTTGCCATTCTTAACGGTCCGCAGGGCACCTTGTGGGGCAAGAATGCAACGGCAGGGGCCATACAGTTTACCTCCCGCCGTCCCGAATTTAAAAAAGAGGGTCACGCACAGGTCGATTTTGGCGATTATGGTCAAAAGCGGGGTGAGTTTGTTATCAACACCCCCATTACCGCCAATACGTTGACCACCCGCCTGTCTGTTCGGCAGGAAAATTCGGATGGCTGGGCAAAAAATGCCAGCACAGGCAAGGATGTCGGTAATTTTGGTGACTTTGCCGCCCGCTTTCAAACGCTCTGGCGGCCATCGGATGATCTGGAGTTTCTGCTGAATACGCATGTGCGTGACATGCAGAGTTCCAACGTGCCTTATTATAGCGCTTCGGGTACGTCAGTATATTCACCGCTTAAAACATCAAGCAGGGACTGGACCAATTCCAACGTAAACGGGCGTCAGGCCCTTGTGTCGGAGGGGGTATCCCTGCACACAACGTGGCATCCGGGGCAAGGGCTGACCTTTACCTCCATTACCGCGTTTGAAAACGCACAGCGCCGCCAGAGCGGGGATGGAGATTACACACCCCTTGAATACAGCAGGTCTTATGACAAACTGCACCCTGTACAGGTCAGTCAGGAGTTTCGTCTTGCATCAGACCCACACCAGCGGATCGCATGGATTGCAGGCGCTTATTATTTTCATGAAACCCTGAACGACCACTACGCGACCGCAACGCTCCCCCCCGGCGCGCCTACAACGCCCGCTATTATTGGCCAGCCTGCCTTTACATCCACACAATACCGGCAAACTACAGATAGTTTTGCTATTTTTGGCAATACAACCATCCATGTTGTGCCGTGGTTTCAGGTTGCTGGTGGGGTAAGGTGGACGCACGACCATCTGCGCCTTGATCTGGATAGTGTTCAGGCAAGGTCTCCGGTTTCGTTTGCAGGGAATGCGACAAACTGGTGGAATGCCCAGAGCGTTCTCTCACCCATAACGGGGATTGATAGTTACCATGGTGGCAAAAGCTGGTCGAATGTCAGCTTTGATGTGGAGCCGCAGTTCCTGATCGGAAAAGATCAGATGCTCTACGTGCGTATTGCCGATGGCTATCGTTCAGGCGTGTTCAATACCCAGATTACCCCCAACCCGGTTAATAGGGGTGGCACGCCGTTGCAGACAGCGCAGCCGGTTAACCCTGAAACCCTGACATCCTATGAAGCCGGTTACAAAGGAAGCTGGTTTAACCATCGCCTGACCCTGAGTGCCGATGGTTTTTACTCAAAATACGACAATATCCAGACCTCCTGGACCGCAACGGATGCCGCAACAAAATCGACCATTATTTCTCTTACCAATGCCGCATCCGGGCGCACTTTGGGGGGTGAGTTTTCCTTTCAGGCCCGCCCGATTGATGACCTGACAATATCTGGGAATGTGGGTGTTCTCAGAACAAAGTTTACGGACTTTACCGCTCCCACGGGTGCAACCAGCCTGAAGGGTAACGAGTTCGCCCGTGCGCCACATCAGACAGCCAATATTTCGGTGGACTGGAACTTCCGCACCGGTATTGGCAACGGCAGTGTTGGCACGCGCTGGAACTATACTGGGCATTATTACTACCTTGTTTCAAACGAAAAAGCGTCTGCCCTTCAGCAATCGTCTGTCTGGCTGGGGGATGTTCATGCCTCCTTCCGTCCGGGGAACAGCCGATGGGAAATCAGCGGGATCGTCAACAATATTACCGGTAACCGTTATCTGGTGCAGGTGCTGCCGTATTCCGCAACAAGCCAGACATTTACTTATCAGTACAGCAATCCCCGCATGTTCCTGCTTTCGGCCCGTGTGGACTTTTTCTGAGGAGAGTGCGTCATGACAACCCATAAGACTGTAATCGACCTGCACTCCCACTGGTTTGCACCTTCCACACTGGATATTCTTGGGCGCCGTGCGGAGGCACCGCGTATTGGCCGTCAGGGAGATCAACTCGCCATCTGGCGCACGGGAGCGGGGGCAGGCAAGGGGGGAGCATTCCCCCTTGGTGCGCAATGGTGCGATTTGCAAACCCGACTGTCTCATCTGGATAATGTAGGGATTGCGCACCAGCTTTTGTCATGGCCAACAACACTGGGGGTAGATGCCGCACTCCCCTTTTCTGATACGCAGGACCTGTGGACGCAGTGGAATAACGATACCGCTGCTCTTGTGGCCCAGCACCCGGACCGCTTTAGCGCCGTGGCGGCGCTCAGCACGGATAATCTGGCCTGGTCTGCCAAAGAGCTGGAACGCGGGCATGAACAACTGGGCCTAATCGGGGGGGTATTACCTGTTAACGGATTTTTCTCCCGTCGTTCGGCAGAGGCCTTTCGGGGGATATTCGAAGTGGCTCAGGCGCATCGCAGCCATATTTACCTGCATACGGGGTTTGCCAGCCCCAAGGTTCATGGCCAGCCCCCCGATATTCTACATGATGATAATGAAGCCCTGCGCTGGGTCATAGACAACGGGTTCTGCTTTGCATCTGCCGTTGCAACGCTGGCGTTTACGGATTTTCTGGCCCCATTCCCCGATGTGACAATTCAGATAGCCATGCTCGGTGGTACGGCACTGGGGGCGCTGGCGGCCGAACAGGCCGTAGTTTCCCCCCGTGTGCAGGCTGGCCCGCTGCGTGAGCATTTTAAGCAGATATGGCTGGATACGGGGGCAGCAGGCAGTGGCACAGCAGCTGTTGCCGCAGCCGTGCGGGTTCTGGGGTCTGAGCGCGTTGTCTTTGGCTCGGACTATGCCCCGGTGCCCGATATTGGGCCTACGCTTGAGCGTGTACGCGCGGCAACGGCAACCGACCCCGATGGTCAGAAATCAGTTCTTTTTTGGAATGCACAGCAGCTTTTGGAACGTCATGGTGTGCAGGTTGCCCCACAGGAGTAAAAATTCATGACCCGTCCGGTTATTCATTATACCCGTTGCCCGTCTGTGCCGACTATTAGCGCATTGGCAGAAGCTTGGGGCACGCTACGTGCTGAGTTTGCAGAAGAGCACGATGTTGAAATTGTTTTTCAGTCTGTAGGGTTTTCACCCAAAACGGAATACGATCACAAAGATCGGTTCTGGCTCCGCAATGCTGGGCATGCACCAGCCATATGGAAAAAAAGCCATGGCGTGGACTGCAAGGTTGTGGGTCTTGCCTTTCTGGATGGCCACTACCCGGTGTTGAGCCTCCATTCTTCCGGGCTTGCACAGCCCGAGGCGCTTAAAGGCAAGCGGCTTGCGGTATTTTACAACCCCGATAGCCCGTTTGACCTGATGATCGCACAACAGCTCAAGATTTATCAGACCACTCTGGCCACTGTCGGGCTGGGTCTTGATGATGTTGAACTGGTGCGTATTCCGCGCATTTTTCCCCCACGCGGGGAGCGGAAGAGTTTTCTGCTCGCGGGTTTTCAGTCAGCTCTGGCGGCATTGGAAGACGGTATTGTGGATGCGGTAGCCGCACCCATCCCCCCCGATGGTGGCCTCTACCCACGCCTGAATGTGGTGTACGATACCCGGCTTGCCCCGGACCTTATCTCGCGCGTGCATCCTTCCGTGCTGCGTGGTCTGGTGGTCAGTACGGCGCTGATTGAAGAGCAGCGAGACCTGCTGGTGCGCATTGTGGCAACGCTTGTGCGCACGGCAGAGCGTGCGGCAACCCAGCCGCTGGATGCCCTGCGGGCTCTGGCAACCGATCTGGGGCAGGCACCAGAAAACCTTGCCGCAGTGTATGAGAACATCGCGCAGGGTATCAGGCTGGACCTGAATGATGATTATGTCTCGACGCTGGATGCGCAAAAAACCTTTTTGCTGCGCCAGGGGCTGATCAAAAAAGACTTTGATCTGGAAAGCTGGATTGACCGCTCAATTCTGGCAGATGCCACAGCCCTTGCGCAGCGAGCCCCCCAAAATGCTGCGGTTTTCGAACAGACGCACCCTCAACCGGTATGAGGATACAGCCATGTCTTCCACTGCAACCACACTCTCTTCAGTTACCCCGCACGTGACAAATCAGCCAGCTGTAACCGGCACGGCATTGTCACGCCATCCAGCACTGGTGCTGCTGCTGGCAACGGGTACGGTTTGCGCCATGGATAATATGGTTCTTTCCGGATTGCTGACACCAATCAAGGCGGATCTCCATCTTTCGGATGCTGCGTTTGGGAGTGTATCTTCAGCCTCCACACTGGCGGGTATTCTGGGCGCACCACTTTTTGCGGTGCTGGCAGCACGGTTCAGTCGCCGTTCCGTGCTGGTCGGGTCCATTGTGCTGTGGAGTCTGGCATCGGCGGGTAGTGCGCTTTCTACTGGTCTGGCAACACTGGTTTTGTGGCGCACTCTCACCAGTTTTGGCATGGCTGCCTATCAGGGTATTGTGCCGGGCTGGCTGGCTGATCTTTATAACAGGAAACAGCGGAACTTCGTTTTTTCTCTTTTCATGTTGCGTAACAAGCTCGGGTCTGCGCTGGCTTTTGGTGTTGGGGGATGGATTGCAGCCCACTCCAACTGGCATCAGGCATTTTTTCTCACTGGTCTGCCGGGTCTTGTTCTGGGCTTTCTGTTATTGTTTGTGCCTGAACCGGTTCCGGGCCAGTCGGATGGCCACGTATCCACGGTAGAGAACAGGGTAAGCTGGGAACAACAGTTTTCTGTTTTTCGTATTGTTCCCTACACCACACATCTGATCGCTCTAAGCCTGTTTTTTTCCGGCACAATTACAGCGCAGATGTGGCTTCCTGCGTTTTTGCACCGGGTGCATGGCCTGGATAACCTGCATGCCACGGGCTTTGCGTTCTCAGCCCTTATGCTCACCCTTCCGGCGGGGCCGGTGGGTGGCTGGTTGACGGGGCGTTATCTGGCCGGGCGCACGGGGGGCATTGCCGCGTCCCTTGCCGTAAGCGCGCTATTGGCCTCGGTTTTGTTCACCATTGGTTTTACGGCATCTTCCCTACGCGTCTGCGAGGTTTTTTCCCTGCTGGCCATTGCCTCCTTTGGTGCCACGGCAGGTAGCCTGACCACGCTGCTGGTTGAAACCGTGCCTCCGGCTTTGCGCACTATTTCCGGTTCGTTTGGTGCGATGGTTGCTGGTGGAGCGTCAGGGCTTTTTGCCCCATGGCTTCTAGGTCTGATTTCCGATCATGCAGGTCTGGCACAGGCTATTCTTATTGGACCGGCTTTTTATGCAGCATCATCCATCTTCTGGATCTGGCTGGCAGTTCACGCCAAGAACGACTCAAAGAAAGATTGATCTCATGACTTTCATCGAAAAAAACAAGAGCTTTCCTGCTCCTCGTAATGATCTTGTGCGTGCCACGCGCCCGCAGGCAGTGGCCCCTTACCCACAGGACTGGGTGGATGCCGCGCAAAAACTTGCGTATGAATTTGCCGAAGGTGCTATTCAGCGTGATCTGGATGGCGCAAGGCCTGTGGAGCAGATCCGCCGCCTGCGCGAAAGCGGGCTTGTCAGCCTGCTCTACCCCAAAAATCTTGGGGGCGGTGGAGGTTCGCTCCGCGATGCTGCACAAAGTGTGCTGGAAATTGCCAAGGTGGATGGTTCAACAGCAGCGCTGCTTGGGTTTAATTACTATAACTCCCTTGTGCCGCTGCTAACGGACTACACTGGCGCGAATGATGATGTGGTGCGTCATGCTGCGAATAACCGCTTTTTCTGGGGCAATGTCACACAGTATGTGAACAAGGAGTTTGTGGCAGAGCACCATGCGGATGGCGGATTTACAATTACCGGGACCAAAAAGTGGAACACGGGTGCGCCACTGGCAGAAATTACAACAGTGCTGGCCATTCACCCCGACCGAGATCACTACATTTACGCTGTAATTCCCACAGCGCGTGAGGGGCTGGAGTTCCATAATGACTGGGACCCCATTGGTTTGCGCGGCACGGATTCAGGTACCATTACCTTCCATAATGTGCGGATTTTGCCAGAAGACGTCCTGCATTGGGGCCACAGCCCGGCCCAGACCGGCCCCTTGCCCTTGTGGGCCAGCTTTGGTGCCATTTTTTATACGGCTGTGTTCATCGGCCGCACGCTGGGTGCTTTGGAGCATGCGCGCAAGTGGGTGCTGCAAGGGCGCAGGCAGGGCAGCTTTGGGGGTGTCAGTATTTCGGCGGATGACCCGTTCATTCAGGCTGAATTTGCTGAATACTGGGTGCAGGTTCAGGCGGCTCAGGTGTATTTTGAGAGAACCATTGCTTTTGTGCAGGAACAATGGGACCGGCGCTCTTCCCTGACGGAAAAAGATTATGGCGCTATTGCGCTTGAAACACTCTCGCTCCGTACTTTTGCTGCACGCACAGCTTTGCATATCACACCACGTGTTTTTGAGTTGCTGGGGGGGCGTTCAACCGCACGGGAAGCAGATTTTGACCAGTACTGGCGGGATGTCAGAACCCTGTCTTCCCATGACCCGGAAGTATTGGCCCGTCGCGTGATTGGTAAACATGTTCTGCATCAGGACCCTCTGGTTTTCCCGCCGCATTTCAAGCAGGATAAAGTTGGTTAAAAGAACGCTTGGAGTTTTTTCCGGTCCACTTCAGGCGTGTAATTCTCTTGAAGTGGATGGAAAAATCCTTTGATAATATAATAGTTTTAGAAATAATTTTCCATGTAATCTATGCGTAGAGTATCTACGGTTTTTCTGATATGGGACGCCATAAGAATAATTGTGCGAAGGAAGCGGTCTGGATCCTTCGCGTTGGGGTAATAATCCTCATATAAGATGATCAGTCCTGTGTTTTTTACATTTCAAATCTTTATGGAATTGGCGCGTCCCCCGCTTGGTGGGTGGCGCGCAGCCTTATCCAGATACATGCTTTAGAATGCAGCATATATCTCAGGCAGGGTGGTCGTGAACCTCCCCCATTCTCTTGCCCTTTGCTCCAGAGTGTTTGTGTTGGCTTTAGCCCGTCCGTTTGGATGTCTGGCAAACAGGGGTGCGTGTAGTCCTGCTGGATGCATGTGATGCTGTAAGGAGCAGCAAGGCAGTCTGTTTCATCGTGGTTGTTTGCATTAAGTGCTGGACAGAACCACGAGATATGCCAGTGCCAGTGCCAGTGCCAGTGCCAGTGCCAGTGCCAGTGCCAGTGCCAGTGCCAGTGCCAGTGCCAGTGCCAGTGCCAGTGCCAGTGCCAACCCTGCGTTTTACTCTGTATATCTGACGACAGACCTGCAAGGGTATGAGAGCAAAGAGCCAAGCCGTTCTGCCGCATGTCGTGGCAGGTGGCTTAAGGGCAGTTTGGTAATGTTGGCTTCAAGTCATAAAAAAACACCGCAGCGTTACCACTGCGGTGTTTTTTGTAATCAAGCCCATCTGGTGAGGGGCAGATGTAAGGTCGGTCAGACCTTACTGTTCTGTGTCCACCCCGGTATGGGTCTGCGGAGCAAAGGTCCAGCCAGAGCCGTAAGGCTGCGGCATGAACAGGCCCCAGGTTGCCGTGGCGGACGTGGGGTCAGCCCAGCCGGTGGTCGGGATCGGAGCATGGTCCAGACGGAGTTTCTGAACGTCAGCAGCCGTCACGTTAGCCGGAGCCTTGTTGCCCCAGGCAGAACGGACAAAGTTGACCACATCAGCCATCTGCTGGTCGGACAGAACGCTCTTGTAGTCCGGCATGGCAACGGCGGAAGGTGCCCAGTTGGTGGGCGGCAGAACACCACCAGCCATAACAATATGCGCAACGGAGGTCGGGTCATCCCCAACAACAACCGGGTTGCCAGCCAGAGGCGGGAACATCCGGGCGACACCACCACCATCGTTACGATGGCAGGCAGCGCACTGCTCAACATAAACCCGTGCGCCCGGGTTGTTGGCTGTGTTGCCAGAATCCAGTGCCTGCGCTGTGGACGGATCGTACGTGTAATCCCCCCGCGACGGCGGAACCGGTGGCAGGGCTTTCAGGTATTTCGCAATGGCGTGCAGGTCGGAATCCGTGAAGTACTGGGTGCTCCAGCCAACCACGTCGGCCATGCCGCCAAAGACTGCAGCGTGGTCGGTACGACCGGATTTGAGGAACTGGAAGATGTCCTCTTCAGACCAGCGACCCAGACCTACAACCGGGTCGTTGCGCAGTGTGGGCGCAATCCAGTTGTCGATCGGAGCGCCACCACCCAGGAAGTCCGGGCCACCGGAGGCATCCAGAGCCTTTTCCTGCATGGCGAAGCCACGTGGCGTATGGCACATGCCGCAATGCCCTGCACCTGTTACCAGATACTCGCCGCGGGCGATGTCCGCATCCGTACCCGGAGCAGGTGTAAAGTCCTTGGGCGCGGGCGCAAACATGGAGCGCCAGATGGCCAGCGGCCAGCGCATGGACAGGGGCCAGCTGATGCCGACCTCACGGTTCTTCTGGGCAACAGGTTCCACACCGTGCATGAAGTAGGCGTAGAGCGACTTCACATCGTCCTGCGTCATGCGGGAGAAGGCCGGGTACGGCATGGCCGGATAAAGCGTGCTGCCATCCTTGCGGATGCCATGGCGCACGGCTTCATCAAAGTCCTTCAACGTGTAGGTGCCAATCCCGTAGGTGGGGTCTGGCGTGATGTTGGTCGAATAGATCATGCCGACGGGGGTTTTGATCGCCAGCCCACCTGCAAATTTCTGACCATTCAGTGCTGTGTGGCAAGCCACACAGTCACCAAGACGGGCGACATATTCGCCCTTTTTGATCAGGTCTTCATCCGCTCCCTGCGCGTGTGCCAGGGAGGTTCCTGCCAGAAGCCCGACAGTGACCGCTCCAAGAGCGGCTTTGAGTCTGTTCATCATCATTTTTACCACTGTATCGCTTGTGTACCGAATGACGTCATGACTGCCGCTTTATTGGGGCGTAATGCCCACGACAGGGGTCTGAGGAACTCCCTGAGCGTTCTTACGGGCATCCACTTCGCGCTGATAGCTGTCGTTCGCCCTCTTGATGAGGTACTGACGAATGGATTCAATTTCTTCAGGCTTCATGCTCGTGTCAAAACGGTCCATGCCGTAAGCGGTCAGCGCACCACGGCCTACAACGTTGTAGAACGCATCGTCGTGGCGGATGGCACCGGACCAGCGCAGGTCTGGGAGCACGCCCGAACCTTCGCCGTTGTCGCCGTGGCAGGTCTGGCAGTAGGTCTGATACTGGAAGTAGCCCTTGGCAGCTTCCTTGGTGTCATATTCCGCAGGGGGTTTGACGGGCAGGAAGCCCAGTTCGTTCATGGCAGGCAGCTGGGCTTTGCCATCGAGCGAGAATACGGCCACGTAAGAGTGGTTGACGGTCCAGCCCGACGTACGGCCCATGGCGCCCATGGAGATCGGGTAGATGCCGCCCCAGCCCACTTCAACCGCAACATACTGCTTGCCGTTTACGCTGTAGGTCACAGGCGGAGCAATAATGCCGCTCTGCGCGTCAAACTTGTAAAGGTCGGCGCCGTTGGTTGCGTCGTAGGCGTGGAACTCACCGTTGGCCAGGCCCTGGAACAGCAGGTCGCCGCCCGTTGCCAGAACACCACCGTTCCATGGGCCCTTGTGGTCGATCTTCCACACGGTTTCCATTTTCACAGGATCCCATGCGAGCAGTTCGCCCTTGAGGTCTTTCAGGTAAGCGGAGCGGGCTTCAGGCGAGTCCGGCAGGCCGGTCTTGGTCATGTCCAGACCAAGGTTCCAGGAATCCGGGTGGGGTTTGAAGCCACCTGCCTGATTCTGGTAACCAAACGGAATCTGGTGTGCAGGCAGGTAGATCAGGTGGGTCTTGGGGCTGTACGCCATGGCCATGAAGTTATGGGCACCTAGCGGGCCGGGAATACCGTACCAGAAGTTGCCATTCAGGGTCCACAGGCCTTCGGGCTTGAAGATCGGGCGACCGGTCAGCGGGTCCAGACCACTGGCCCAGTTTTCGTACACGTAGTTCTTGCCAGCCAGGAATTCACCCGTCTTGGCGTCCAGCATGTAGAAGAAGCCGTTCTTGGGAGCCTGCATCACAACGTGGCGCATTTCACCATTGATCGGCACATCAAGGGTCATGACCTGCTGGACAGAGGTGTAATCCCACTGGTCCATGGGTGTAGCCTGGAAGTGCCAGACATATTCGCCCGTTTCGGGCTTGACCGCCACAATGCTGCCCAGGAACAGGTTGCTGCCGACCCCTTCGGAGCGGTATTTGTAGTTCCAGGGGGAGCCGTTGCCGACAGCCAGATAGACCAGATCGGACACGGGGTCATACACAATGGAGTCCCATACGGTACCACCACCGCCCTGACGGACCCATGCCCCGTTGGGGCCCCATGTCCGGTAGGCTTTGGTCATCAGAACGTTATCCGACGCAGCGTGGTCGGGTTCGTTCTTGTTGTTCGGAACCGTGTAGAAGCGCCATTTCAGCTTGCCGGTTTCCGCATCAAAAGCGGAGACAAAGCCACGCGCACCAAATTCCGCGCCACCGTTGCCGATGAGCACAAGGCCCTTGGCAATACGCACAGCGCCGTCAACCGTATAGGAGCGCTGTTTGCCCAGAGAGGCATCGGCAGGAATGGTGTTGATTTCCCACACTTTTTTGCCGGTTTTGGCGTCCAGCGCAATCAGGCGGCCATCAAACGTGCCAAAATAGACCTTGCCGTTCCAGTAGCCCGCGCCACGGTTAACCGTGTCACAGCAGCCCTTGTCAGCAATGTTGCCGGGCACCTTGGGGTCATATTCCCACAGCAGCTTGCCGGTTGCCGCATCAAGGGCCTTCATTTTGGACCAGTTGGTCGTGGCATACATAATGCCGTCCACAATCAGAGGCGTGCCTTCCTGACCGCGGTTGCTGTCCAGGTTGAAGTACCAGGCCAGCTTCAGGTTCCCGACATTGGAGCGGTTGATCTGATCCAGCGGGCTGTAGCGCTGTTCAGAATAGGTGCGTCCATAGGACAACCAGTTTTCGGGGTGCTCATCGGTATGGATGATGGCTTGTCCCGTGTCACTCTGACTGTCGGCACGGGCAGGAGCTGCTGCGTAAGGTAGAGCAGCGGCACAGATTGTTCCAGCCGCGAGAATTCCTAGCAGCGAACGTCTCTTGGCGGAGGCGGGGCGGGTCATGCGTTCATGTCCTCGACTGTGTATCAAGATGAGGAAAAATAGAGCCGGAAATCCGGTTTCTCACACATCAGCCAAGGCGGGCGCTGTATGTCAATCACGCCGAGAGAATAGCTGCATCCCCACGTATTCGTTCTTTGTAGAGATCAGGGGCACGAAAGATCGGTTCCGGTCTATGCCGGGGCAGGAACGGAACTCTGGAAAAACCATGTTATAACAAACTGGCGGGGGATGAGAACTCCTCTGCAAACTGGTATTCCGCCATCACTTCCCAAAAGGGGTTTTCACGGTTTTTCCCAGTCTTGAACACGGTGAATTCGTAAACTTCTTCTATTTGGGCAAAGAGATGGCGGTGGGTTGCAAGCCATAAACTGCACACATCGGGGTCCACATCGGTTATGTCTGCCAGAGCGATGCCCGAGGGGATGAGAGAGCGCGTTGAGGGGACGCCAGCCAGCCGCGCCTGGTTTCTGATTTTCACGGAAAGGTGATCTATAACAGAGGCTTCTACCGTGGCTTCCAGCATGATTCGGTTCTGTTTCAGACTCACATCAAAACCCGTATGCCGGAGTGTTACCGGGGCAGGCAGGTGGAGTGTGTACAGGGTCTGGTCCAACTCCTCCCAGACCTGCGGCGGCATGCGTCCAAAGGCCACAAGGGGCAGATAGAGCAGTGGTAGGGGCTTCCAGTCCCGGGATGGAAAAAAGTTTTGAAAACCGTGGAGGAAAAGACGCATCTCCATTGGGAGCGAAAGACCGGCAATAAGGTGCATATTCGGGCCTTGCGACTGGCAGCGGGAAGGGGCGGGCCACGAACCGGACAGATCGTCGACAGGCCCGATGACTATATGATGTGCCATACCCTTGACGGAAAGGCAGGGCAGCCACAAGTATAAAGCAAAGCCAGCTTGTCTGGGTTTAAGGAGTGTAGAAAACCATGTCGTTTAGTCGCGACTACCGTTCCCCCGCATCAGCGTCAGGCTGGAACGATCAGGCCAGTCTGGACGCTGGACTGCGCAGCTACATGCTGCGTGTTTATAACTGGATGGCATCTGGCCTTCTGCTGACCGGGATTGTGGCATACGTCATTGCCAATACCGGCCCGAGCAGCCTGTTTTTTCAGGTCTTCCAGACTGCCGCGGGTCCATTGCCGCGCCCCACTCTGCTGGGTGATCTGGCCATGCTGTCTCCGCTGGCATTTGTGCTGGTCATGTCGTTCGGGATCAACCGTCTGTCTCTTCAGGGGGCGCAGGCGCTGTTCTGGGCGTTCTGTGCCGCCATGGGCGCCAGTCTGGCCAGTGTGTTCGTGATCTATACCGGGACCTCCATTGTCCGTGTGTTTCTGGTAACGGCCTGCATGTTCGGTGCGACTTCCCTCTGGGGGTATGTCACCAAAGCGAACCTGATGCAGTTCGGATCGTTCCTGATGATGGGGCTGTTCGGTCTGATGATCGCCGGTCTGGTCAACCTCTTCCTCAAAAGCCCGACTGTATATTACCTCTACAGCATTGCGGGCGTGCTTATCTTCACGGCGTTCAGCGCTTTTGACGCCCAGCGGATTCGGGTGACCTACCCGCAGTTTGCCGCGTATGAAGGCCCGGAAATGACCGCCAAGCGCAGCGTTTATGACGCGCTGAGCCTGTACCTGAACTTCATCAACCTTTTCCAGTTCCTGTTGCAGTTCATGGGTGTCCGCAATTCCAGCGACTGACGTGCCAAGGCAGCGTTTTCGCTCCTGCCAGTAAGGAAAGCCCGGCCAGTCATGGCCGGGTTTTTTTGTATGGGCAGTTATGCTTGGTTCGAATGATGGCATGAAAATCAAGAATGGGTGCAAAAATGGTCCTGATTTCAATTCTTTAAGTTGTAACAGGGATGTGAGATTTTGTGTGCTCTCTAACAACATGAAATCTCAGACTAAATTTTGCCATTATTGAATTTTTTGAATTATTTTGAAACACTACGTGATGTGCCATTTGGACCATGCAGTCGCCTCAAAAGTAGGCAGAAGCCATGCTCACAGCGGCTAACTGATTGTGACGAAAGGCAGATGGAACTTTTCCGACGTTTGAGAATCCCCGCGTAAGGAATAAAGTAGGCACGATGCGTTTCCGTTGAGCATGGGGGCTGCGCCGTAAGCAACATATTCGGGGTATTCATCTTGGATAATCAGAATGTGCGGCTGGTGCGGAACAGAAAGGGCTCTTCATGCCGGGACGCGGTTTTTCTTGCTGTTATCAGGCTTCTGTGGCAGCAGGACAAAAGTCTTTGTGAGGCTAAGTTGATGTCAGAACCAAGAGGCGTGCGATGAAAAACAAGTTACTGGCGAGAATGGCGCGATTGGGCGGCCTATCGTCAGCGTTGCTGCTTGCCGGGTGCGAACTAGACGTTCTGGACCCGAAAGGCCCGGTGGGAGAGGGGGTTAAATCTCTTATTACCACCTCTGTGATCGCAATGCTGATCGTAGTGGTTCCGACCATTATTCTGACACTCTGGTTTGCCTGGCAGTACCGCCAGTCCAACACGAGTGCCGAATATCTGCCGAAATGGAGCCATTCCAACAAGATTGAAGTGGTGATCTGGGGCGTTCCGTCCCTGATTATTCTGTTTCTGGCAGTGATCACCTACCAGACCTGTCATTCTCTGGACCCCTACAAGCCGCTTGAGGCAGAAGCCAATACCAAGCCGCTGCACGTTCAGGTTGTGGCACAGGATTGGAAATGGCTGTTCATTTACCCTGAACAGGGAATTGCCGTGGTTAATCAGATGGCTATGCCGGTCAACACGCCTGTTGATTTCGACATCACTTCTGATTCCGTGATGAACTCGTTCTTCATTCCGCGTCTTGGTTCCATGATTTATGCAATGGCAGGCATGCAGACCCAGCTTCATCTGCTGGCAAGCGAGCCGGGCGATTACATGGGTGAATCCGCCAACTACAGTGGGCGTGGTTTCTCGGACATGCGCTTCCATGCCCTGGCAATGAGCAATGATGAGTTCAATGCCTGGGTTGAAAAAGTGCGTGGTTCTTCCGAACAGCTGGATAGCCAGACCTATCCTAAACTGGCTGCACCGAGCGAAGCGAACCCCGTCGAATATTTCGCGCATGTTGAACCCGGCATGTTCAACACGATCGTTGCCAAATACAACAACGGCATGGTCATGGACAAAAGCACTGGCAAAATGATTCAGGTGCAGCAGTCCGCGATGTCCGACATGAATATGAAGGAATAGGATCTATGCTAGGGAGACTATCGCTTTCGGCCATCCCGTTGGATGTGCCGATCCTAGTAGGTACGTTCATCGGCGTTCTCATTGTCGGTGTCGCGGTACTGGGACTGATTACCTATTACGGCAAGTGGGGCTACCTCTGGAAAGAGTGGTTTACTACTGTCGATCACAAGCGTCTGGCTGTCATGTACATTGTACTGGCGCTGGTTGCTCTGGCCCGCGGTTTTGCGGACGCCATCATGATGCGTACCCAGCTTGCGCTGGCCTATGCGGGTAACCCCGGTTATCTGCCCCCGCATCACTATGACCAGATCTTCTCCGCTCACGGGACGATCATGATCTTCTTCCTGGCCATGGCGTTCATGACCGGTCTGTTCAACTTCATTGTGCCGCTGCAGATTGGCGCACGTGACGTGGCTTACCCGTTCCTGAACAACCTGAGCTTCTGGATGACGGCTGTTGCGTTCATGCTGGTGAACGTGTCCCTGTTCATTGGTGAGTTCTCGCAGTGCGGCTGGCTGGCTTATCCCCCGCTGTCCGAAATGCAGTTCAGCCCTGGCGTGGGTGTTGACTACTATATCTGGGCAATCCAGATCTCTGGTGTTGGCACGCTGCTGACCGGTGTGAACTTCTTTGTCACCATTGTTAAGATGCGCGCTCCAGGCATGACCTGGCTGAAGATGCCCGTGTTCACGTGGACGGCTTTCTGCTCTTCCATCCTGATCATGGCAACCTTCCCCGTGCTGACGGTTGCTGTCGCCCTGCTGGGTCTGGACCGTTACTTCGGTATGCACTTCTTCACCAATGATGGTGGCGGCAACCAGATGCTGTACCTGAACCTGATCTGGGCTTGGGGCCATCCGGAAGTTTACATTCTTGTTCTGCCTGCCTTTGGTGTGTTCTCCGAAGTTGTGCCTGCCTTCTCCGGCAAGCCGCTCTTCGGTTACAAGACCATGGTCTATGCAACCTGCTCCATCATGGTGCTGTCCTTCCTTGTGTGGGTGCATCACTTCTTCACCATGGGCGCTGGTCCGGACGTGAATGCCTTCTTCGGCATCGCAACCATGATCATCTCCATCCCGACCGGTGTTAAGCTCTTCAACTGGCTGTTCACCATGTATAAGGGGCGCATCCAGTACCATGCCTGCATGTATTGGGCTGTTGGCTTCATGGTGGTGTTCACCATCGGTGGTATGACCGGTGTTATGATGGCCATCCCCGGTTCCGACTTTGTGCTGCACAACAGTCTGTTCCTGATTGCTCACTTCCATAACGTGATTATTGGTGGTGTGTATTTCGGTTACGTCTGCGGCATGAACTTCTGGGCTCCGAAGGTTCTTGGCTTCAAAATGAACGAAGCCTGGGGCATCCGCGCCTTCTGGTTCTGGCTCGTTGGCTTCTTCTTTGCCTTTATGCCGCTGTATGTCCTCGGCTTCGAAGGCATGACCCGCCGTATGAACCACTATGACAACCCGGCCTGGCATCCCTGGATGCTGATCGCTGAAGTTGGTGCAGTGCTCATCCTGTTCGGTGTTGTTTGCCAGCTGATGCAGATTTTTGTCTCCATCCGCGACTGCAACAAGCCTGAAAACCGTGACTTCACGGGCGATCCCTGGAACGGCCGTACGCTGGAATGGTCCACCTCTTCTCCTCCGCCGGTGTATAACTACGCCATTGTCCCGCATGTCAGCTCGCTTGACGCTTATATGCACGACAAGGAAAACGGCATTGATACCCGTCAGGCTGGTGCTCAGTACGAAGCAATCCATATGCCGAAAAACACGGCAGCTGGTATTTCGGCTGGTGCTTTTGCCCTGATCTTCGGTTTCGCCGCCGTGTGGTACATCTGGTGGCTGGCAGCCATTGGCCTTGTGGGCGTGATCGCAACGATCATTGCACGCAGCGCTAACAAGGATATTGACTACTATATCCCTGCCGAAGAGGTTGCCCGGATCGAGAACGAGCACACCCGTAAACTGATGGCACAGGCAGCAGAATAATGGCACAGAACACAACTGTTCCGACCGCAGGCCACGACGAACATCACCACGAAAGTACGGTGGTGTTCGGGTTCTGGGTCTATCTGATGACGGACTGCATTATCTTTGGCTCCCTGTTTGCCACGTTTGCAGTCCTGCGTAACCAGTTCAACGGTGGGCCAACCCCGCACGAACTGTTCGAGTTTGGTGGGCTTGGGCTGGAAACAGCCCTCCTGCTTCTCTCCTCCATTACTTATGGGTTTGGCATGATCGCCGCCCATAAGACCCAGATCAACTCGGTTATCATGTGGCTTGGCGTCACATTCCTGCTGGGTCTTGGGTTCGTTGGTCTGGAAGTGCGTGAATTCGCGCATCTGATCGCGGATGGTGCTGGCCCCGATCGCAGTGCATTCCTGTCTGCGTTCTTTACGCTGGTTTCCACCCACGGTCTGCACGTGACGTGTGGTCTGATCTGGATTGTTACCCTGATGGTTCAGCTGATGGGGACAACTGAAATTCCGGAACGCATGATGAACAAGCTCACCTGCCTGAGCCTGTTCTGGCACTTTCTGGATATCGTCTGGATCTGTGTTTTCACCTATGTCTATCTGGCGAGCATGATCTGATGAGCAATCCGAACACATCCTCCTCGGGCGAGAGCCACGGTAGCGTATCTTCGTACCTTATCGGCTTTGTTCTTGCTGTTATCCTGACGGTTCTGTCGTTTGGTGTGGTCATGAGCCACAGCCTTGCGCCAACCGGCACGCTGGCGGTGCTTTCTGTTCTGGCACTTGTTCAGGTTCTGGTGCACCTGCACTACTTCCTGCACATGGGTGGTGGTTCTGAAGCACGTTGGAACAACATTGCGTTTGTTTTCACCGTTGCTTTCGTGTCCATCCTTATTGTCGGCACGGTCTTTGTCATGGCGAACACGTCCATGAACATGATGTCTCGCTGATATCATGTCGCTTCGCTGCTCTGGCTTGGGTCAGGGCGGCGGTCAGCAATAAAAAACCCCGGGGCTCAGGCTCCGGGGTTTTTTATTGGGCCTGTTGCCGGGTAATGCTGGGGGGCAGCGTATTGCATCGCCTGCTGCCCTTTATGGAGGCTGTACTGCGCCCAATAAAAAAGGCACCGGAAAAACCGGTGCCTTTTTTATTGGTAAAACCCCTTAAGTCAGGTGGGGTTTCAGTCCTTGTGCGGTTCGGGGGAAAGAAGGTCAGCCTTGTTGGGCTTGTCTTTCCATTCCTGCGCATCGGCCGGTGGGGTGCCCTTGCGTGTAATGTTGGGCCACTGGCTGGCATATTTTGTGTTGATTTCCGCCCACGCTGCTGACCGGTCGTCGCTGTCGGGGAAAATGGCTTCGGCTGGGCATTCAGGTTCGCACACGCCGCAGTCAATGCATTCGTCCGGGTTGATAACCAGAAAATTTTCACCGGCGTAGAAGCAGTCAACGGGGCAGACTTCCACACAGTCCATGAATTTGCAGCGGATGCAGTTTTCAGTGACCACGTAGGTCATTGCCATCTCCGAAATTATCTGGCGGTCGAGTGGGGCTCGCCGCGTGGGGTCAGATGGCCAACCTGCCGGTCGTGCCACCAAGGATGGCGCAGATATGATGGGCTTTTTGCACTCTGGCAACCCGCATGGATGAAAGGGGGCACTTCAATACCCGCAGGGCTGCTCCTACATTTGGCTCCGTAATGTGCGCAGAATGGCAAAAGGACTGTTATTTTGGGCAGTTTGTAGATGTGCGCCGTGTTTTGGACGGCTGGAGTGCTGTTTTCTTTTTTCTGCGTGGCGTGCTGGTAAAACCATAAAAGGTGCCGGTGGCCCCGCATAACGCGGCGGTAAGGGGGCGGGGGGTTGCAGGCGGATTCCTAACCCTTTGAGCACATGGGGCAGGTCTTTTTTGCTGATCCCCAGGCGGGATGCCAGAGAGAGCGGTAAAGGTTTGGGGGTGCGGGCGCACAAAACCTGCATATCCTGCATGAGGCTGGCGGCAATATCGAGTCGAACAAGCGTGTTGTGGCTGAGCAGCCAGCCAAGGCTGGCCAGTAGTGCCTGTGCAGAGGGCGCTAGTGGTGCGCTCAGATGCACGGAAACCGCACCACCGGGCAAAGGCTGCGTTATGGACTGACCCGTGTGGATACGCAGCAGCAGGCTGCGGAGCGCCATGGCATGGGGCTTGAGCAATGGCGAGCAGAAAGCCAGCGTGCCATGGAGCCGAATGGCCTGCCGCCGGAGCAGCAGCGCTTCCGCCGGGGGAAGAACAGGCGGCACGGGCAGGGTGGCAACGCCGCCATTTTCGGTAACAGCATGCACGATGCCGCGGAGCAGGGGGTGGTCTGCCACAGCCTGCTCCGCACGGAAGAGCGGGCCAAGGGTGTGGGCAAGGACCGAGGCCATAAATTGTGTCAGCCGCTCGCGTATTCTGGCTTTATGGGTGGATTCCAGAAACTCCGCATCATCAATATGGATCACCGGGTGCAGGACCGAAGGGCCTTTGCGTAAATGGGCGATCGGCTCCTCACGCCACAGGATGTGGCCTGTCTGGTTGTCCAGCGTGATCTCGCTCTCAGGGGCTTGCAGAAAGCGGGCAACAAGCCGGGGGATCTCGCTCCGGGCTGCGCGCCGTGCGGCTTTGAGAATAAGGGCCTGATCAGAGCGCGCGGCTTCGGGGTCGGGCATAAAGGCAAAGCCGCGCATATGCCCTACGTCATGCCCTTCCACGCGCACTTCCCCGGCCTTGTTAATGGCGCACAGCAGGGGGGCGCCATCGGTCTCTTCCAGCCTGCGGGCCAGACTGGCGGCGCGTTTGTCCACAAACCGGCTGGCCAGTCGCTCGTGCAGGACATCGGAGAGTGTGTCTTCGAGCATGCGGGTGTGGCACTGCCAGTGCTGGGCGTTTTCCACCCAGTCGGGGTGGGCTGCAACATAGGACCATGTGCGAATACCCATCAGGCGGTGCATCAGGTCCTCTATCTCGCCACCTGTATGCTCCAGACTGGCGAGCCGTCCTTTGAGCCAGCTGGAAGGCAACTGCCCATCCTTGGCCAGAATACTGAAGAGCTGGCCACACAGGCGGATATGGCTGTCCAGACCCAGTTTGCGAAAATCCGGTATCTGGCAGATTTCCCACAGCAGGCGGGTGTGTGCGGTGGTTGTGGCCAGTGTGCGCACGGCAGGGGTCTGCATGAGTGCGCTGAGTGTCTGCATGTCGGCCGCGGGTTCGGCAGGGCGCAGGTTGGGGTGTGGGGTCTTCTGGCACAGGCTGGCATACAGCGCCTGTGGGGAGGCAAAATCGAGCTTGCTGCTGCGCCACCACAAAAAGGGAAGTGGCTCAAACTTGTGGGTTTCCACCGCCTCGGCCATGGCCTCTGGCAGAGGGGGGCACTCCCCGGTGGTGCCAAATGTGCCATCGCGCGTGCCACGGCCTGCACGCCCGGCAATCTGGGCGATTTCCGCCGGTGCCAGCATGCGGTGGCGCTGCCCGTCAAATTTGGACAGGCCCGCAAAGGCAACATGGTCGATCGTCATGTTCAGCCCCATGCCAATGGCATCGGTGGCGACCAGATAATCCACCTCGCGGTTCTGGTACAGTGCGACCTGCGCATTGCGGGTGCGGGGGGAGAGCTGGCCCATGACCACCGCACACCCACCCCTTTTGCGCCGGATCAGCTCGGCAATGGCGTACACCTCGGCCATGGAAAAAGCGACAATGGCCGTGCGGGGCGGCAGGCGCGACAGGCGAGTGTGGCCCGTATGGCTCAGGCTGGACAGGCGCGGGCGGGTTTCAATGCTGATGTCGCGGATCAGGCTGCGCATGAGCGGGGCAATGGTGTCCGCCCCAAGGAACAGGGTTTCGCATCGGCCGCGGGCGTTGAGCAGGCGGTCGGTAAAAATATGGCCACGCTCGGGGTCGGCGCAAAGCTGGATTTCGTCCACCGCCACAAAGTCCACCGGGCGATGCATGGGCATGGCTTCAACCGTGCAGGAGAACCAGCGGGCCTGCGGAGGAATGATTTTTTCCTCCCCCGTCATCAGCGCAACCGAGCGAACCCCTTTAAGCCGCACCATGCGGTCATAGTTCTCGCGCGCTAACAGCCTGAGGGGAAAACCAATGACACCGGACGCGTGTGCCAGCATCCGCTCTAGCGCCAGATGTGTTTTGCCGGTGTTGGTCGGGCCCAGAATGGCACGGACCGGAGCCTGATCTGCGCACTGGGCCGCGTGCAGGGCAGGAGCCATCTGGCGGGGGGGAACCTTCATGCCGTGCATGGTCCGCTGCCCGCGCCTGAAAAGCAAGTCGGCAATGCGTGCCGCCTCCCCCGTTGCATGATGGAAAAGGGAGGCGCAGGGTGCAGGCAGAAGGAGGAATGCCATGCCTATTCGTGATCTGGACTGCCTGAGCGTTGCGCGCAGGCACAAGACTCTGTGCACCGTTTATGCCGTGCGGGCCTGTGAGCGAGAGACATGGGTGGCATTGGCAGGGGAGGCGGCAGTCAGCTTTGCCCAGAGCTGCGGCTTTGTCGCGCGGGCAGGCCAGCTTGTGCTGGTGCCCGGCCCCGAGGGCAAGGTGCAGGCGCTGTTTGGCCTGCCTGAAAAAAAGACCACACCGCGCGACCCGTTTATATTTGGCAAGCTGGCACAGGACCTGCCCGTAGGGGACTGGACCGTGCAGGCGCCAGATGATGTGGTGCGGGATGATGTTATTCTGGGCTTTTGTCTGGGCGCATATCGCTACAGCCTGAAAACCGAAGAACCGGGCGAGCAGCCCCGGCTTGTGGTGACGGCGGCCGAGCGCAAGGGGCTGGCGGCGCAGATGGCGCGCGCCATCTGTTTTGCGCGTGATCTGATCAATACCCCTGCCAACCTGCTGGGGCCATCCGAACTCGCACGGGAGGCCAAGACGGCGCTCCGCCCGCTTGGGGCTGAGGTAGAGGTGCTCAAGGGCACTGCGCTGGACGAGGCTTATCCGCTGCTGGCACATGTGGGTAATGGTTCGCAGCGCGGGCCCAGAGTGGTCGTGGCCCGCTGGCACGGTACACATGCTGGCAAAGATGCACCGCTGGTCTCCCTTGTTGGCAAGGGTGTGTGCTTTGATAGCGGGGGGTATGACATCAAACCCTCCAGCGGCATGCTGCGCATGAAAAAGGACATGGGCGGGGCGGCTACCGTGCTGGCGCTGGCTTATCTGGTTATGGCGCAGGATCTGCCCGTGCGGCTGGAACTGCGGCTGGGATGTGTGGAAAACAGCGTGTCCGGCCATGCCATGCGCCCGCTGGACGTTATTCGGAGCCGCTCGGGCCTGACGGTGGAAATTGGCAATACCGATGCCGAAGGGCGGCTGGTGCTGAGTGATCTGCTGTACGAGGCTGGTGAGAGCGCGCCAGACCTGCTGGTGGATGTGGCAACCCTTACAGGCGCTGCCCGCGTGGCGCTGGGGCCGGACCTGCCTGCCCTCTTCTGCAATAACGACGCCACGGCCATGCTGTTCGCGGAAGCAGCGGAATACGAGGCAGATCCCCTGTGGCGTCTGCCGCTCTGGCCGGGCTATGCAGGCTGGCTTAAAAGCGCGGTGGCGGACCTGAACAATATTGCTTCGCGTCCCATGGCAGGAGCGGTTACGGCGGCCCTGTTTTTGGAACATTTTGTACAACCAGACCAGTGCTGGGTGCATATCGACAGTTATGCATGGAATGATTCCAGCAGGCCCGGACGGCCAGAAGGTGGGGATACTCCGGGGATTCGTGCACTTTTTCGTGTTATCCGTTCTCTTTGTGGAACGAATCGGATGGAAAAGAGTTAGGGTCTTCACAGACCATTCTGGCGTAATATTTTTTGTGACAGCGCTTTAAAAAATCGTTTCGGTGTCTATATAAAGCGCATCAGATTCATTCCGGTTTGCATCTGGGCCGGAAAAACACCGCCGGGCGGGCCAAGGCTCTGGCCCCCGGCACAAAAGGAAGTTGAACGTCATGGCGCAGGCCGCAGAAAAGGCAGAGGATCTGGTCAAGACCCTGCGGGATACCATTGTTGCACTGGTGCGCGGAGAAGGGCCGGATCTGTCCGCCCGTCAGCTCGCCGTGTTCCTGACCTGCTATCTGGATGAGAGCGGGCATACGGTACGCGGTCTGGCGGCAAGCCTGAACGTGTCCAAGCCGGCCATTACCCGGGCACTCGACCGTTTGACCGAACTGGATCTGGCACGTCGCAAGGTGGACCCGCTGGACCGCCGCTCCGTGCTGGTGCAGCGTACCCCTAAGGGCGCTTCCTACCTGAAGGAAATTCGTTCCATCATGGGCACGACCGTGCAGGATGTGGCCCAGAATACCCAGCAGGAAGAAAAAGTGGCAACAGTGCGCCGCCTGCGCCGTGTTGCGGCTGCCTGATCAGCCAGCCTTCGCGCTTATATACGCACGGATAAAGGTTGTCGTGTTGCGGGCCTCGTACCCTTCCGGAAAGGGTGCGGGGCTGTAACCGGCAACCTTTTTGCATGGGGGGCGTTGTTATTCCTGACTTGTGTCGGATGTTTTCAACCTCAGGTTGCTAACAGTCTTCTGGACACGCCTGTAAAGGGAGCTGTTCCATGCGTTTTTCTTCTTTTGTCGCCGCTGCTGCTCTGGCTGTCTCTGTTGCGGGCGTGCCTGCCGCATACGCCGCTGATGCCATGGGCGCACCCACTGCCAAAATTACCCTGACCGCCAAATCGGCCGATATTGGGCTGGGCTATACGTGGGGTGAGGGTAAGCTGACCTATGGCGGCAAAACGCATGCCTTTTCCATTACCGGCGGAACTATTGCCGCTGTCGGTTTTTCCAAGATCGAAGGAACAGGCACGGTTTATAACCTGCACCGCCTGAAGGATTTTAGCGGCACCTATGTTGCCGCCCATGGCGAGGCCACGCTGGGTCAGGGTCTGGGCGGGGCTGTGCTGGAAAACAGGAATGGTGTCCGGATCAAGATCGAGACCATCTCGCAGGGGGCGCGGCTTGCCGGTTCCGCTCAGGGGCTGACGTTAACGCTCAAATAACTGCCTGCCGGGGGGGCTGGTCCTACCACGGGCCAATGGCGTGCTGGCGTGCGCGCAGTACACCCCAAAGGGTCCATGCCAGTTGGGGCAAAACAAGCAGGGCTGCGCCAGCCATGCCGCTCAAGAGCCCTGTTGTGGGGGCTACAAGGCAAGCTACGCCACCACCCCACAGGGTTAGCCCCCATTCCAGCAGGGAGACAACGGGCACCGCTACGGCGCTACGGTAGATAATCTGGTAAAGGTGCCCCCGGTGCGCCTGCACAAGTGTCTGCCGCATCCACAGGCGGCGGATAAGCGTGAACAGCACATCATAAACCAGTGGGAACAGCACGGCAGGGCCAAGTATTCCCCCGCGCGGCAGGGTGGTATGGCTGGCAATATACAGGCTGGCTATTCCCGCCAGCAGGCCACAGCCCTGACTGCCGACATCGCCCAGAAAAATCCGGGCATGGGGGAAGTTAAAGGGCAGAAAGCCCGCAAGGCAGGTGCTCAGCAGCAAGGCAGGCCATTGCAGTTCCGGCACGCCAAAAAACGGGGCAGCAAGGCCCACGCACAGGGCGGCGCAGGCCAGACACCCCGCAATAAGCCCGTTTAACCCGTCCATGAAGTTGACGGCGTTGCTGATAAAAACCAGCCACAGAACAGACAGGGCCGCACCCGCCAGCGGCGTTGGCCCGGCCAGACGCACACCGCCCGCGACAACCAGGCAGGCGGCTATCGTCTGTGCCGCAAACTTAAGGCCGGGGTGCCACTGGTACAGGTCATCCAGCCACGAGACACCGCACAGAAGCAGCAGAGCCCCTGCGGCCATGAGGCATGGAAAAGAGAAAACGGGCTGGCCTGTTACCCCCTGCAGAACAGGAAAAAACAGTCCGAATGCCACCATAACCCCGATTCCTCCCCCTTTGGGTGTGGGGGTAACATGGGCGCTACGATGGTCGGGGTGGTCCATGACCGCCAGCCTGATCATGCACCGCACAAGGATCGCACACAGCAGGGTAGCGCAGGGCAGGCATGAAAAAGCCAGAACGGTGGGAAAAAAAGACATGAAAGAGAGGGTTGTCCGGTTAGGCTGCTTCTAGGATGTCGGGCGCTGGGCTATAAGCGCACGATCATGGTATCGCAACGTTCTCAGCTCCAGCATCATTATGCAAGATTTTGGCCGCTGAACAGGATTGTCCTGAATATCCTGCTCGATGGTGCGCTGGCAGCGTTGGCGGCACTGTTCGCCTGCTGGCTGGCGGCTCCTTATGGGGTGCAACTGCATCCATTGTGGTTTGCCCTTGCGGGGGGTACCTCACTGGTAGTGGGGGGGCTTCCTTTCAGGCTGCCGCAGCAGTACTGGCGTTTTTCAGGTATGCCGGACCTGCTGGGGCTTGCTGGAGCATCATTCAGCAGCGCCCTGCTGCTTTCCGTCGGGGGAGTGTGGGCGGGGCTGCCTCTGCCCAGTGTTGCATTCCCCTTTATTTACGCGCTGGTGCTGCTGGTTCTGCTCGGCGGGATACGGGTGTTCCATCGTCTGGCGCACAGGGCAGGCGGGCTACGGACCGACGGGCAGAGCGTTCTGCTGGTTGGCTCGGATACGGCGGCGGATCTGTTTATTCAGGTGGCGGAACGCGGCAGGCACATGAATGTCCGCATTGCTGGGCTGGTGGGGCTGGACCGGTCACAAACGGGCCACCGGATTCGTAACGTGCCAATTCTGGGGCAGCTGGATGAGCTTGCCCATGTTCTGGAGCAGATGAACAAGGTGGGGCACCTGCCAGAAGCTCTGGTGGTGCTGGACCCCGACTGCAGGGGTCGTGCGTTAAGCCAGATACTGGATATGGCGGCAGAATACGGTCTGGCCGTGCTGAGACCGCCAGCCATGCTGGGCATGACCCCGGCGGAGCAGGTGCGTTTGCAGCCGATGCAGCCTCAGGACCTGCTGAACCGCCCGCAGGTTCCGTTGGATCAGGCTGGGCTGGACCGCCTGATCAACCAGCGTTCGGTTCTGGTCACGGGGGTCGGGGGGACCATTGGCTCCGAACTGGCGCGCCAGATTGCCCGTCATGCTCCTGCCTGCCTTGTTCTGCTGGATCATGGTGAGTTCGCACTGTGGCAGATTGATGTGGAACTGGCGGAGTGTGCGCCGGACATTACGCGCAAGGTGGTTGTGGCCGATGTGCGGGACGAGGAGCGGATTAACGCCATTATGGCCCAGTACAAGCCTGATCTGGTGTTTCATGCGGCAGCGCTCAAGCATGTTCCGATTGTGGAGGCCAATCCGGAAGAAGGTGTTCTGACCAACCTGCACGGCACACGCGTCGTGGCCGATGCCGCCGCCCGGCATGGGGCGGCTGCCATGATCGTTATTTCCACCGACAAGGCGGTTAACCCTTTTAATCTGATGGGCGCTACCAAGCGCGCGGCGGAAATGTACTGTCAGGCGCTGGATGTGCAGGCCCGCTCTTCGGGGCGGCCGGAGGCCATGCGCTGCATTACGGTGCGGTTTGGCAATGTGCTGGGGTCTACCGGCTCTGTGGTTCCCCTTTTCCAGCGTCAGTTGGAGCGGGGCGGCCCGCTAACCGTAACCCACCCCGAAATGCGGCGTTACTTCATGACCGTGCCTGAAGCTGTGGGGCTTGTTCTGCAGGCATGTGTGCGGGGCATGTCCTGTGCAACCGGGACGGAGATGGAGAGCCTGCTCCGTCAGGGCGGTATTTTTGTGCTGGATATGGGGGAGCCTGTTAAAATTGTGGATCTGGCCCGGCAGATGATCTGTCTGGCGGGCCTGAAACCGGATGAGGACATCGCCATTCATTTCACCGGTCTGCGTGCAGGGGAAAAACTGTACGAGGAACTGTTCCATGGGCGTGAGACCTTGGTGCCGACCGATGCTCCCGGCTTGCTCATGGCAACACCGCGTGTCGTGGAGATGGATGAGGTACGCGCAGCCGTGGACCAGATTACCGGCTATGCCCGGTGCGGTGATGTCCCCGCGACCTTGCAGGCTCTGCGCATGCTGGTGCCCGAGTTCGACCATAATCCTAACGGAGATGTGCGGGCGCTGGCTCCGGCTGGTGCAAATCCCTCGGGTGCTGTACAAGACAGGCAGATAAAGGCCGACGGCACGGAGCAGATGGCACCATGAGCAGTTCAGACAATAGGCCCATTGCGTTTCTTGACCTCGTTGCCCAGCAGAAACGGCTGGGACCAGTGCTGCGCCAGCGTCTGGACGCTGTGCTGGCC
Organism: Acetobacter lovaniensis; assembly: GCF_014207635.1. Lineage (GTDB taxonomy): Bacteria > Pseudomonadota > Alphaproteobacteria > Acetobacterales > Acetobacteraceae > Acetobacter > Acetobacter lovaniensis. Next base: position 159,267 of record NZ_JACHIE010000004.1, on the reverse strand, counting down.
CATTGCCGTTTTGTCATGGGACCGGAAGTTGCCGAGCTGGAAGGCCGTCTGGCAGCATGGGCGGGTGCGCGGGAGTGCGTGGGTGTGTCGTCCGGCACGGATGCGCTCCAGATTGTCATGATGGCCGAAGGCATTGGCCGGGGAGATGCGGTCTTTCTGCCCGCCTTTACCTATACCGCCACGGCGGAGGTGCCTCTGCTGCTGGGGGCAACGCCCGTTTTTGTGGATGTGGACCCCAGAACATTCCAGATTGATCCTGCGCATCTGCAAAGCCGGATTCAGGCCGTGCGGGCGGCGGGCAAGCTGCGGCCGCGCGCCATTGTGGGCGTGGACCTGTTTGGCCAGCCTGCTCCATGGCCGGAACTTCGGGCCATTGCCGCGGCGGAAGAGCTGTTCCTTATGGCGGATTGCGCCCAGTCCTTTGGGGCGGAACTGGCGGGCAAACCGCTGGGGTGCGAGGCCACGGCAACCACCCTGTCCTTTTTCCCGTCCAAACCACTGGGGGGGTATGGAGATGGTGGAGCCATTCTGACGGATGACCCCGAGCGGGCTGCCCTGTACCGTTCCCTACGTACCCATGGCGAAGGAGCAAGCCGGTACGAGGTCCTGCGCACGGGCATGAATGGTCGGCTTGATACGTTGCAGGCGGCAGTTCTGCTAGCCAAGCTGGAGAGCTTTAAAGATGAGCTGGACCGGCGTGATGCTATTGCCCAACAGTATGATGCAGGGCTTGCCGGATGTGTGCAGGTGCCGGTACGTGTGGCCGATAGTCGCAGTGCATGGGCCATTTACGCCATATTGCTGGCAGATACGGCCGAGCGGAGCGCTCTGCAGGCCCGCTTGACGGATAATGGGGTGCCTTCGGCCATTTATTACCCTTTGCCATTGCATAAACAGCCTGCCTATCGTGACCACCATGATGGTACGGCCCTTCCTGTTTCCGAAGACCTGGCGCAGCGTATTCTGGCCCTGCCCATTCACCCGGAACTGACAAACCAAGACGTAGCGCGCGTGATCGCCGCAGTCAGAGGTTAAGAAAGATATATCATGCGGAAAGAAACAGCATTTATTATTGGTTTTCTGGTTTTGACGGTTAGTACATCGGTTGCAATCTGGACCTTTGCCCTTCCTAACTTCAAGCCTGTTTCGTTTCCGCAGGTAGTCAGTGGCGTTATTGATGTGGGGCCAATGCACCACCAGCGTCCGCTGGATAAGGATGAAGTGGCGGATCTGAATAAATGGCTTTCCGGGCATAAGTCCGGTTGGGGGCCGTTGAGCCGTACCCCACCGTCCTCGGGGGATTCGCATCTGTTGCTCAAGGATGCTCAGGGCAAGGATGTTCTGACCCTTACATTGTGGACCGGGATTAGTGCAGCCGATTGGAACGCCACGGTTTTTGTGGAATCGCCCGATGGGTCATGGGTACGTACGGAAACATTTTCCAACAAGGAATTTGCCCCGCTGCGCATGATGGTTGACCGTTATCCGTTCAAGCATTCCAGCTTTCCATAAGGCGCTGCGAGCTGGTGGTGGTGTTAGGGCATTAACCTGCTTTAAAAAGTATCTTAGTTTGATTTTTCTTCGTGGTACTCATCATCAATATTAATTTCCCAGATTTTGCTCTTATCCTGCTGACCAGAGAGGATCTGGTCAGTTGCCTCCTTGGCGGTTAGCATGGAATGGTCCTGATTATTGTAACAGTGCATACCATTCCGCCCGATAAGATAGAGATTTTCCACAGTATCCAAGGCATTGCGGAGTGTGGAAAATCTCTTGTAGGACTCGCCAAAGTAACCAGGATACGCTTTAGGCACATGCACCACAACACTGTCCAATGTGTTCAGCGTTGAAACAAGACCGATTTTCTGCATTTCAAAACAGGCGAGCTTGATCATATCCAGCTCGCTCAGTGTCCAGAGTTCATTTCCCTCGGAACAGAAAAATTCAAGTCCAAGCCATGTGGTTTCCGGGTCGGCAACCAGATAGGGACTCCAGTTATTAAAGATCTGTACCCGTCCGACATTGACGCCGGGCTCCTGAATATAAATCCAGTTGTCTTCCAACTGGCGTGTTATGTCTGAAGACTTATAGAGCAGGCCAACTGTAATAAAGTCCCTGTATTGCAGGTCTTGTGCAATCTGCTTTACCGTAGAGGAAAAGTAATTTCCGCTGGCAGCGACAAGCTCTTTAATCGGCATGGTCGACACCAGAACATCGCACTTCTGTTGCTCCTGCCCACCATTCTGATCTGTAACAGTGATGGATACAGCGCGATTATTCTCAAAAGTAATCTCATTGACATGATGATTGAGGAGGATTGTCCCCCCCATATCCGTAATATGACGCGCAACCGTTTCCCACATCTGGCCCGGACCGTATTTTGGGTAGATGAATTGCTCTATAAGGGACGTCTGAACACTCGTGTCTTTTTGCAGACCAAGAGCTTTTTTACAGGCATGCAGAATTGCACTGGAAATAGACAGGCTTTTAACCCGCTGCGCCCCCCAGTCTGCACTGATGCTGGAGCACGGAACGCCCCAGACTTTTTCTGTATAATCTTTAAAAAACTGTTGGTACAGTTTGCGACCAAACCGATTTATGAAAAAATCTTCCAGTGTCAGTTCAGGTGTAATTTTATGTAACCGGGTCCAGAGATAGCTCAGGCCGAAGACAATAGTTTTACGCCACCCAAGCTTGGCCAGGTTTGTTGGTGTGAGTTTGAGCGGGTAGTCAAAAAACGTTTTATTATAATAGATACGTGACAGGCGCGAGCGGACCAGCATAACGTCGTCAGACTCAGGAGACTGGCTCTGGGACTGAGGGTGAGGTCTGACAAGGTGTTCCCGCTCTTTACCTTGATAGTGTAAGGTAACGTTTTGTTCGTTCGGTGCCGCAATAGGCAGAAAGCTTTCCCACCAGGACATAACCCAATCGGACTTGGAGAAAAAACGGTGCCCACCAATGTCTATGCGATTGCCATGATGTTTTATGGTTTTTGATATGCCGCCAACCTGTTTGTCGCATTCGTAAACAGTAACATTTTTCCGACCAGCTTTCAGGAGTTCATAGGCAAGAGTTAATCCGGCAGGTCCAGCACCGATAACGATAATTTTTTCATCTTGTGCCATGATGTTTCCTGTATTTACCTAACATCTTGTTTCTGAATGCGAATATTCTTGATCGGAAAGATCGGTAGTAAATACAAGGTATCTGAAGGATTCAAAAGGTCAAATTGGCATATTTCTTAATCATGATAATATGGAGAAAAATATTTCATAAAGTCAAGTATTTTTCAATTAAGTATAAATATTAAACAATATAAAGAATAAAATAACATGCATAGTGCAATATTAATAAAATAAATAAATTTTATTATGATACTTTAACACCATATTACCGAAAATTTTTATATGAATAGCATAATGATCGAGTCATGTGTGTAACAGGTTCTGGTGTTAGTAAATAAAAGGTAAAAGCTTACAGCGGACATGTTTGGACCAAAGAGACCATTGTGGGTCTGTGGAAAGAATTTTTTCTTCCGCCTGGATACGCAGAATTTGTACAAACCATGCGCTAAAAATAGTACAAATATTCCAAAGACTAAAATTGTAGAGCAGGAAACCAAAGCTGGTTAACATATAGCCAGCATACATTGGATGCCGGATGATACGGTATGGGCCATAAGTTTTTACAACGCGTACGGCGGCAACAATCGCAAAGCTTCTTCCCAGGCAGATTTTGGCAGAAAAACTGACAAGAATTCCTATAAAAGACAGAATAAAGCAGAAGGTAATAGAAGCGAGGTGGGTGTTGCTGGCATGAGTAGAGACAATCTGGGCTGCATATGTTCCCAGAATGGCTAATATCCAATCTGTTGTGTTATGGCTCATTTTCCCGGGGAATCTTAATAAAGTGAAAAAAAGCTCAAGGATCATTTCGAATAAGTATAATATCGATATCGGGTTCATAATAATAAATATTGACTCAGAGTTGTGATAAATGAAATAAATATATGGGACTATGATGATAAGTTTCTCCATGTACTCCTGAAATACAAAGTGTTTCATTTTGTGGTTATCATTGTTTTTATCAGGCATATTGTGGGTGTTTTTCAAGATAATGGTGGCGACGTAAGACAAGGCAGAGGAAAATAGTAGCAACTATAGGCTCAACAGGAAAATGATAACACCAAGTCAAGGCAAGTGTAAAAATAGGTGAAAAATATAGAACAATCAGGAAGGGTTTTTCCCATGAGAAGAATCCTGTCCGGAGCGCAGTGTTGATAATCCATATAGCGGGTATCAGCATATAAGTCAGATCATAATGCAAGAGATAGGGTGTGCATAAAGGAGATGCTGCCAAGGATAGAATAACATTGTTATAAATATTTTTACTTTTCACAGTGTTATATAAAACATAGGCAACGACAATGAGCGAAAATGTGATCTGTATCCAGAAAGCCTCAATAAATGGGAGGCCATGTACGCTTAGAAATCCAAAAACTGTGATAAAAATCTGACACAAATAAACATCGTGCAGGATGCTGTTTTGCATAACATGAGAATACTCGAAAAAACGCTTCCAGGTTTCAAGGCCGAATACGCAGTAGGAGAGAATGATCAGGAATGAAGCGGATGTGGCTATACCTGCGACAACCCGCCATTTTCTCGAAAAAATCAAACAAAGAGGCACCAGAAAAACAACATGGGGTTTAATGACGAGTAGTCCCAGAATGAGCCCCGACAGAAAAGGCTTCTTAATGAGATAGAAGATACCTATCGTTAGAATGAGAGTAATCAGCAGGCCATTTTGCCCGGTTAAAAGGGAGACGATAAATTGAGGGGAAAAAAAAGCAAATGCTGCAATGGACCAGTTTTTGCATAAAAGATTCAGCGTTTTAGCTGTTATGATCGGGGCGCTTAATGCCCAAAGAATGTAGGATATTGTATATGTAAAAAAAGCAAGTGGCCAAATAAATAAAAGCATGGGAGGGGGGTAAAGGAAGGGTAATTTATAAGGATGGTTTAAAAACTGCCCACTTTGCATGGCAGCCTCATGGGCTGCTGTATTGTAGATATCCAAAAAATGTCCGTGCAGTATTTGTGAAGATGCTGCCCAGAATAGAATAAAATCTCCACCCAATTTAAAATTGGCTAGAAACGCTTTTCCGCCCATAAAGCATGCAATAGAAATAATAGCAAAAAAAACGAAAATATAAATTCTTAAATAAGCATCGCACCGATCTTTATTGAAAAAGTTCATGAATTTCAATTCACAATAAACATAATCCATTATTTTTTTTAAACTATTTTTTGTAAGCATTTAGGTGTGAGCTCTACGGAATATGGTGCAGTGTGCTGGTAATTTAAGAGAGTTCGATAAAGATTACAACCCGGAGTGCATCGCATGTAAAAGTTTTTTGGATTTTTTGATTTAAAGCAATTCTTGCGCGCATAGAAATGCTTTAGTATAGTCTACAGGCGTGTTATCCGATCGCAAGGCGGATTCCTTGTTGGTTTTATTAGTGTAAGGAGAATGTGTATGTTGCGCGTAAATGAATATGCAGCTATTGTTGCTCGTTTTTTTGCCATTAAAGATAAGCGTGGTGTCACGGCAATTGAATATGGTTTGATCGCTTCTCTGGTCGCCGTGGCGCTTATTGCAGGTGCCACTACGCTTGGCAGCAAACTGAACGGGATGTTCAGCTCGGTGGCGGGCAGCATTTCCTCGTAATTGTAAAAGGGCCGCTTGTGCTTCTTTGCTTATTAGCGCCGTTTAGGCTTGGAGGCACGAGCAACTCCGTGCTTGGTGAGGTGCGGGGCTTATAGTGGTCTCATGGTTTATTATCATGCCCGCTTATGCCCTGCTTTGCTATGCAATGTGGGTTGATATACGAGTGCGGGAGATTCCCGACTGGGTTAGTCTGGGTCTTCTTGTGCTTGCGATTTTGAATGGTGCGGCAATTCATTGGGTTTCCCTTGCCTGTGGTGGTCTGATTTATCTCCTGCTTTTTTTCTTGTGGAGTGTCGGAGTCATGGGAGGGGGGGATGTTAAGCTGATTGCCGCAACGTCACTGTTTTTTATGCCGTATGAGCAGCTTATTTTTCTTTTGAATATTGGTCTGGCTGGTGGTGTTCTGGCCGTGCTGTATCTCTTTGGTCGGAAGCGATTGCCCATCATATCAAAGAGAACAACGAAAATTCGCGTTCTTCGCGTTGAGGCATGGCGGATCAGGCGGGGTGCGCCCCTGCCATATGCCGTGGCGATTGCGGTTGGCTTTATTATGACGACCCTGCGGGGTGAGTGGTAGGCGGTAAAGAATGGTCACGCGTATTGCGATGTTGTTCATTGGTGTGATCGGGTTGATTGGTCTTTTTGCGCTCGGGAAGGTTATGATGTCTCCCGCACCAGCACCGCAGAAAGTTGTGCAACAGGAAGTTGTTGTGCATACAAAAAAACTGCTTACGGTCCGGAACGCCATGCATGCGGGTGATTTTCTCCGGGAGTCGGATTTAGTTGCGTCTTCTATCCCTGACAATTATGTCCTTCCCGGTAGTCTGGAGGATACACCAGCGAACCGGCAGGCCCTTGAAGGGGCGCTGCTTCGGGTGGATCTGCCCGCGGGCAGTGGGATTGTTGAGCAATCATTTCTTCGAGTCGGGGACCATGGCTTTCTGGCAGCGGTTCTCAAACCTGGGATGCGCGCACTGAGCGTTGCTGTGGGTCCGGCTTCTGGTGTGTCGGGTCTTATCGAGCCTGGCGATCGTGTCGATGTAGTCATGACCGAGCGGGTTGGAGACGGTGCGGGAGGGAATGTTTCGCATCTTGTATCCAAAATTGTACTTTCCGGTATTCGGATTGTTGCCGTGGGTGGTTCCTTATCCCCTCGTGGGGGTAAAAATATTGCCGAGCAGGCCGGTGTGGACGTGCGAACCGTAACGCTGGAAGTTACGCCCGAGCAGTCAGGCATTCTGGGAACAGCCCAGCAGCTTGGCCAAATAGTGCTGACAGTGCAATCACTTGGTGGCTCGCATGACGATCTTGCTACCCCCCCGGTCTGGGAATACTCGGTCTCAGCGTCTGATAGTCAGCAGTTGAAGGACGGCGTAAAAGTCGTGCATGTCTATAATGGAATTTCAGGCGCTCAAGATGTCCGCTTTTAAAAGAACTATACGGATTGTGCTTAGTGGCATCGTATTGTTTGGCGTGTGTTCTCCAATGGAGGCATCAGCACGAAAATACAGAACGCATTCCAGAAGGCATCATAAGCCAGTTGTAGCAAGGCGCCATGTCAGTCAGTCACCCTCTCTTTCTGTTCTGACGATTGAAGTCGGGAATGGCAAGCTGGTTGAACTGTCCGGGTCAGCAGAAAATGTGTTCTCGGCAGACCCTAAAGTGGCGGAAATACGGCCAGCAAGTCCACACAGCGTGTTTGTGTTCGGGCTGGCCGCGGGGCGCACGAGCATTGTTGCCGCAGATGCGAATGGACAGGCTATTGACCATTATGCTGTACGTGTCGAACCCTCGACCTATCCAGCCAGCACCTTGGACCGCTCATCTGGTCAAATTGTGCCGATGCTACGGGCGACAGCCACGCCGGACGGGCTGAATATTGATGGGAATTCTGACAACCCTGAAAAAGCCTGGCGCTTTAGCGACCGTGCGCGCGGGCTGGTTGGTAAAGACGGGTTTGTGTCTGACTACTCGAAAATGCACGGTTCCATTCAGGTGAACCTCAAGATCCGTATTGTCGAGATGGATCGTTCACTGGTGCGTGAACTTGGGGTGGAGTGGCAAAATGTCAATGCATTGGGGACATCGGCGGTAATCGGGCTTGCGACCTCAAGCCCGTTGGAAACCTTGGCAACAACAAAAAGCAGCATTGGGTTTCTCTCTCGTTTCAAAGCTGGTAGCCAGTCGGTCACACTGGAAACTGTCGTGGATATGCTCGCCAGAGATGGTTTGATCCACAGTCTTGCCGAGCCAAACTTGACCACAATCAGTGGGCAGCCAGCCAATTTTGTGGTCGGTGGGGAGTATCCTGTTCCGGTTTCGAGTTACAATAACACGACCAATGTCAGCTTTAAACAATACGGTATTTCTTTGGCGTTTGTTCCCACAGTTTTGGGGGATGGTCGTATCAGTTTACACGTAAGGCCGGAGGTGAGTGCGCTCTCCTCCAATGGGGCAGTCACATTATCGGCTGGGAACTCTTCTGTTCAGATTCCGGCCATTACTGTCAGGCGGGCGGATACTACTGTAGAAATGGCAAGTGGGCAAAGTTTTGTGCTTGCCGGTCTTATGTCGGATAGTACGAAAATTACAGGTCAAGGTCTGCCATGGCTGGGTGATATTCCTGTGCTGGGAGCACTGTTCAAATCCTCAAGCTTCCAGAAAGATGAGAGTGAACTGGTCATTATTGCCACGCCGTATCTGGTCAAGCCGGTGAACAGCGAAAAAGAATTGCATACGCCAGATGAAGGGTGGACTCCGCCGAATGACATGGAACGTATTTTCATGATGCGTCAAAGTGGCACCGATGTATCCCGTAGACGTCCTTGGCAGCGTCTGGAAACTGGCGATGCCGGTTTTATGGTGGAGTAGCACCTTATGTCATATAAAATCGTTTCAGGCCTTGCTGTTATTTTTCTGATGAGTTTGACGGATTGTTCGGTTATGGAACCGCTAAACCAGTCTTATCACTGGCGGAGTCTGGGGATTTATGATGCCAATACAGCCGCGCAGGCTGATAACAAGAAAGATTTGCAAAGGGGGCGTCCTCTGCCGCCGTCTGATGGGCAGACCGCCGTGGCCGCAGTCGAACGCTGGCGGGAGGATCGTGTCAAAAGTCTTGGCCGAAGTGGTCTGGCTGAGTTGAATATGAACGGTGAGGATCAGGGGGCTTCCGGAGGCGGAGCAGCCGCCAGCAGCAGTGGCGCTGGGGGGCAATAGCCGGTGGCACTTACCCCAGAACAGCTTCAAGAACAGCCCGGTGATGTCGATAACGTAAAGCTGGGGAGTGTTCTCGCTTTTGTGCAGGATGCAGATACAGAAGCGCAGTTAACAGAATGCCTTAAAGAGCTTCGGTCCGGTACAGTGCAGGTTTTGCGCGGGTCGGGGGCGTTTGCGATTTCCTATCTGGGTAAACATGAATTCCCATCTTATCTGATTATTGATGTTGGTGGAGAAAGTGACGCATTAGGCATTCTGCGTACAGTTACGGAGTTATTGCCACCCGACGTGACCGTTATGGTGTTGGGTGACCGAACCGATGCGGATTTCTACCGTAGTGTCACGCACGTGTTCGGGGCGGTAGAGTATCTGTATCGTCCGTTCAGTCGTAACCTGATTTTGCGTATTTTGGGTCCGATCATTCTCCATGGGCGTGACACGCATCGCCTGATGGAAGGGGCCAGTCTAATCGCCTGCATCGGGGTGCGTGATGGTGTGGGGGCTACGACTCTCACCACGAATCTGGCTTATTTTCTGGCAGAAGAAGCCCGCAGGTATTCGTTGCTGATTGATTTTGACCTGCGTGCAGGCAAAATGGCAACCTTATTGGATATTACCACCAATGGTGGTTTTCGCTCTGCGCTGGAAACTCCAGACCGTATGGATGAGCTGCTGCTTGAGCGCAGTATGCAGGCGGTTGGGGAGCGTTTGCAGGTCCTGTCGAGCATGGGGGATTTGAACACATTGCCCAAAATCGGGAGTAATGCTGTTACCCGGTTGATGGAGCTTGTGCGGCCCCGGTTTCGTTTTGTCCTGACAGAAGTGAAGTGGTCGGATGATGACGTGTATATGCGTGTTCTAGGGCAGGCACAGCAGTATATATTGATCATGGATCCTAGCATTGTCTCCGTGCGTGATGCATTGAGAGTCATGGCCAGCCTTCCTCGCGTTTCACCTGTCAGCAAGCCGTTTATTGTTGTGAACAATATGGGGCGGCCTGGCTCCCTGTCGTTGGATGAAATTACACAGAGCCTTGGAACAGCACCTGATATAGTGATGCCCTATCTTCCGGCGGATTGTGGGAATGCAGAAATCGATGGCAAGCTGGTCGTTACGAAAAACAAGGCGTACCGTCAGGTTATTGAACAACTGGCACATAGTGCGCTTGCCGTTACGTTGAGCCCCTCACTTTCCAAGGGAGGATTGTTCGCACAACTCAAAGAAAAAATAAAAACTTTGGGAGCACGGTTTAAGAAATGAGTTCTAGCAAGCAAAATGAAATTGTTGATCGCCTGCGCCGCATGCAGACTGTGCAGGACGAGTTCAGTGTGCCTGATGCCGGAACGACTGCTCCGCAAGATAAAGCACCTGCCGTAGAGGCGGAGAGCCCAACTCTGTCCAATCAATCACTCATCTTGCGTCCGTTATGCTTAAATCGACTTGATCCAACAATAGTTTTATCTCTATCGGCGGAGGAGTTGCTTGAGCAGGTCGAGCAGGTGGTTGATCAGGTTGCCACGGAGCAGCGGATTCAGCTCAACCTGCGAGAGCAGCGCCGCATTGCGACAGAACTTGTTCATGACATGAAGGGTTTGGGCCCTATTCAGCCACTGCTTGATGACGATAGCATTGCTGATATTATGGTTAACGGGCCCAATAGCATTTTTGTTGAACGGAGCGGGAAAACGCTCCCGTCTAATATCCGCTTCCGGGATGCTCGGCATCTGGCGTCTGTTTGTCAGCGTATTGCGTCAGACGTGGGGCGGCGTGTTGATGAGTCAAGTCCAATGGTCGATGCGCGTCTTAAAGACGGATCGCGTGTCAATATTGTTTTTCCGCCGTTGGCGCTGGATGGCCCCTATCTGTCCATTCGTAAATTCTCGCGTCATAAAATCAGTTTTCAACAGTTGGTTAGTAATGGCAGTTGTACTCCTGCCGTTGCCAAAATCCTTGAAATTGCTGCACGTATTCGTCTGAATGTTGTGATTTCCGGTGGCACAGGGTCTGGTAAGACCACGCTGCTGAATGCGCTTTCGCATTTTATCGATTTTGGCGAACGTGTGATTACCGTTGAAGATGCTGCGGAACTTCAGCTTCAGCAGCCGCATGTCGTGCGTATGGAAACGCGTCCCATGTCGTTGGAAGGTAAGGGAGAAGTAACGCAGCGTGATCTTGTGCGGAATGCTCTGCGTATGCGTCCTGATCGTATCATTATCGGGGAGGTCCGTGGTCCGGAAGCGTTTGATATGCTTCAGGCTATGAATACCGGCCATGATGGCAGCATGTCCACGGTCCACGCGAATACAACGCGTGATGGCGTGACACGTATTGAAAGTATGGTGCAGATGGGCAATTTCGGTTTGCCTATTTCTGCTATCCGCAGCCAGATTGTTGGTGCGGTTGATATGATTATTCAGGTTGGACGCCACAGGGATGGTAGTCGCCGGATTACTCAGGTTACAGACGTATCCGGTGTTGAAGGGGATGTTGTTGTTCTGAACGATATTTTCAGGATGCAGTTTGATGGTGAGGATGCGGAAGGCAAGCTGCTGACAAGCTATGAAGTGTCACGCATTCGTCCCAGTTTTTATGAAAAACTCATTTATAATCAGATGGATGGTGTTTGGAATGCCGCATTTGAAAGTGTGTCCTTATGACCAGTCTCCTTCTGGTTTCTGGGTTTTTATTTTTTGTAGGTATTAATGTCCTCGCGTATATTCTTTATCAATCGAGTTTAGCTAAAGATCGTCGTAATAAACGTATCTATAAAGAAATCAGCTTTTATCTTTTGCATAATATCCAACCACGCCAGCGTACACCGTTGGAATGGGCTGTATATATTGTTGAATCCGGGTTTATTAAGAAGTTTTTGATATGGGCCTCAAAGTATAATCCACAGCATTATGCGCATAGTGACGTTGGGTTGCTGAAGATATACCTGCTGTCATCCATATTGCCAACCATAACGCTTTACTATCTTTTTAGCATTATAGGGTTGTGGAGTATTTTCATTAATTTTTTCATATGGGTTGCTACCATCAGATTTATTTGTAATTTTTTGCGGAATAGATACAAAAAAAATTATATACACAATTCCCCGATGCGATCGGTATGATGGTCCGCTCGTTGCGGGTTGGTGTACCTCTTTCACGCTGCATGATTGTGGTCAGCGAGGAAAGTGACGAGCCGACGTGCAGGGAGTTTAAGGTGATTGCGAGCGAGGTTGCTATGGGGCGCAGTCTGGGTGAGGTTTTGCAGACAGTAGCGGATCGGGTTGATGTTCAGGAATATCGTTTTCTGGCAACGGTGATCAGTATTCAGTCATCTACAGGGGGAGCATTGGCTGATGTGCTGTCCTCTTTGGCAGATACCATCAAGCAGCAGATTGCCATTTACAAGCGGGGGCTCGCACTTTCTAGCGAAGCCAAAATGAGTTCCTATGTGTTGGCAGCACTCCCTTTTTGTATTGGCTTGATGTTGGAGATTGTTAGCCCGGACTATATTAACCAGCTCTTTTTAACGCAGTCTGGTCATTATCTATTGGCGTATGCCTTGTGCCTGTTTATTCTGGGTGTGGCAGTCATGAGAATAATTATTAGTCGGGTTCTTGATCTGTAATGATGCATTATTTAAATATTATTATTTTCTTCTGTCTGCTCGGGGTGTTTTGTGCTTCCGTATTTGTTCTGGTGGCCAAAACACGGAGTGATGACAGACGCGCCAAGCGTTTGCGGGCTATTCTTGTCAGTGTGAGTGAACTTGATCCTAATTTTGTTGAAGAGCAAAAAGGGGGACAGTTTTCAATAGTATTTCAGAAAATAGGTCAAGTTGTTTTAAAAAGCGGGCTTATAGATCAGAAGAGCATTCAGGCATTTACAGAAAGCCTGCGTGCAAGTTCTTATATAGGCGGTCACTATCTGGAAGTTTTTGTTGGCTGTAAGCTGGTTCTTTTGCCGGTAGGCGGTTTTGTCGCCTGGTTTTTTTCCTATGATTTTTTTTCCGCGCCAATGTTGCATATTGTCGCTCCTATTGCTGGAGGCATTTTGGGGTTATTGTTGCCAGATATTCTTATTCGGCAGTGGAGAAAGAGTTATCTTAAAGCGGTAGAAAAAGGACTTCCCGACGCTCTGGATATGCTGGTAATTTGTGCAGATGCGGGCCTGGCTATTGAAGCGGCCATTAATCGTGTTGCGGTAGAAATGAAGAGTGTCAATCCTAGTACGGCTTTTGAGTTTCAATTGACGGCTCAGGAGATGAATATGATTACTGATCGTCGGGAAGTTTTTCATTTAATGGCAAGTCGTACGGGATTGCTGGATATGCGCCGTATTGCCAACTCCTTAAGTCAGACCATTCAGGTTGGATCATCAGTAACTCTTGCGTTGCGTGCTCTTTCTGTCGAAATTCGCAAAAATCGTATGATTGAGTATGAAGCCCGTGCCGCTCAGTTGCCGGTGTTGCTGACGTTACCTATGATCGTATTTTTTCTACCAGTTGTGTTTATTATTGCTGGAGGACCAGCCTTCCTGCAGGTTGTGAAAACGTTTTATAAATAACTACGGGAAGAAAAGAGTACAATAGTTATGTACTATATCAGATACATGAATGCCCTTCTGCTGCTGTTTCCGTTGCTTGCAGGTTGTGGAACGCAGTCGGCGATGACTGATGAAGTTGTCAAGGCGGATGCGGAGTTGCGAGACGGGGCTCCTCAGGCGGCTCTGGAGGTGCTGAAGCATTATCTGAATGAACATCCAGATGACCCTAAGGCCTTGACCGAAATGGGCAAGGTCAATGCCAGTATGGGGCGTAATCAGGCAGCGGCTATTTTTTTTGAGAAAGCTCTCCAGCACCAGCCCCACTCTTTGGAGGCGACCAAAGGTCTAGCCAAAATTAAATTGAAGATTGATCCACCAGCGGCCATGGTTCTGTTGCAGGACATGGTCAAACGTTATCCGCGTGATGTGCAGGCATGGGTTGATCTGGGTGTTTCCTATGACCTGCAGGGCCAATATGTGCCTGCGCAGGCGGCCTATCGGACAGCCATGGGGCTTGATCCCATGAAAGTTTCTGCCCAGAGTAATCTGGGTTTGTCCTATGTGTTAAGTGGGCAGTATGCTCAGGCGCTGGAAATTCTGGAACCTATTGCTGCTGCGCCAGATACGACGTCAAGCAGGGTGCGTGCCAACTTTGCTCTGGCACAATATCTGGCCGGGTACAGGGATAACGCCCGGAATACGCTGATGCAGGATATGTCCAGAGCGCAGGCGAACATTGTCATGGCATCCTTTTCCAAATTCAGGACGCGTCCCTATGTTGCGCAATGATCGTCGTGGTGCCGCCGCAGTCGAGTTTGCGCTGGTGGCTCTGTTTCTGATAATGGTTGTGGTAGGAACGATAGAGGTTGGCTGGCAGCTGGAAACGGAGGCCGCGCTGCGGAATGGCGTGGACGAAGCGATGCGTTTTGCATCAACCGGGCAGTCAATTGTGCCGAATGTGAAAGCTTCTCCGACATGCCGCGCTCAGGCTATTGTTTTTCTTGTGATGCTGCGCGCACCCATGCTTTTAAAACCAGAAAATCTGCAAATAACATCGGCTGCAAATAATGCAACGGCTGTGCTTCCCAGTGGAAGTGGATTTGGTGGTGCAGGGGGTGATACAATGATTTATACATTTGTTTACACCCAACCCTATCTTACTTTTTTTGGAAGGTGGATTATGAATTCTAGTAGTATGATTCATACAGTCTCATCGTTGGTCAAGAATGAACCGTTTTCAGGCACGATTAGCTGCTAATTGCAAGGGCTCCGCTGCGCTGGAACTTGCGCTCGTTGCTCCGGTTGTTCTTTTGCTGCTGTTGGGTGCAACAGATCTCATTCTTGAATTCAGGAACTGGATGCGCCTGCACTCGGTGACAACGCAGGTCGGGCAGATTATTGCCCAGTGCCAGCATATTTCAGACCCGTATGACCTGAATGTTTTTTTTGCCGATGCGCAGCAGATCGCCGCTCCTCTGGACATTACCGGCCCGACAAACGGAGCCGTTATCATTACCGCAATAGGTCCGGACCAGAATAACAATCTCTCTATTTACTGGCAGAAGCGAATTGGCTCCACTGTTTTTAATAGTGGGATTACTTCAGCAAGTCTTTCACAATATGCGATATCTGGTGTCTCCATGAATGCCATTCAGACATTTGTCGTGGTGGAGGCGTTTGCCCGGCCTGGATTATGGCAGTTTGCTTCGAAGCTGATCACCAGTCAGGACAGTCCAGTGCTTAGCAGCCAGTCTGTTCTGCCAGCCCGTTTTTTCGGCACCAATATTGGCATTGGCAGGCTTGATACAACGGCAACAGCGAGAGAATGCACATGATGGATCGTAAAGGAGCTGTGGGGCTGATTGTTGGTCTAGCCATGTTCGCCATGATTGCATCTGTTGCCATGGGTATTGATTTTTCCCGCACCTATCTGACACGCGTAAGATTACAGACCGCCATTGATGCGGCTGCACTTACGGCTGGGAGGGAAGTCAAATCTTCTACCCGTGACGCCGATGCTACTCTGGTTTTCTGGCAGAATTTTGCAGTCAATCGTGTTGCTAATGGGCTCGGTCCTGTAGGATCGCAGACCCCTGGTCCACAACTTACGCTTGTCAATGCGTCTACGTTGAACATCTCGGCCACGGCAAATGTCCCAATGGTGTTTGTCAGAATTTTTGGCTGGAATCAGATTCCAGTAACAGCACAGGCTCAGGTCGTTGCCGCAGGGGGTGGGCTTGAGGTTGCTCTTGTGCTGGATAATACAAACTCACTGGGCGATGATGGTATTGCAGCTCTTAAAGCTGGTGCAACCAATCTGGTTGAAACAGTCTATGGGGATAGTACAACAACGACAACAACATGGGTTTCTGTTGTGCCGTTTGGTGGTGAAGTCAATATTGGAAAGTCACATGCAAACTGGCTGGATAGCTCAGCTAATATTTCTACTCTGAAATATGGTAAAAATGGATGGGGTGGGTGTGTATTTGCACGTTATACAAGTAATGGAAAGGCAGATATGAGTGAAAATCCGCCCACATCCAATTATCTGTTCCAGCCTTTTTTCTGGCCGAGCACTTATGGGCAAGCACCATATCAGTGCGCTTACGGGTGGGGGTGTTTCTACGGGGATAATGACTGGAGTATTAATGGCGGTCCGGGGATTACGGAAACTGCGCCAATTACTTTGTCGGCATCTGATCCTCCGACTGTTTCGGCGAGTGAGGTTGGTCCAAATTTAGGATGTCCTCCGCTTGCGTTATTGCCTGAGACGGCGTCGAAGGCGACGGTTGAAAAAGAAATCAGCCTTATGCCAACGTTGATGCGTGGCGGAACATTGATCCAGAATGCATTGCAGACAGGCTGGTTTACCATAAGTCCCAAGTGGAAAGGGCTGTGGTCCAGTTCCTTACCAGACATGCCATATGATTATGGACAGTCCAGCACGAAGAAGATTCTTGTGCTGATGACTGATGGCACCAATCAAATGTGCCCCTGTTTTTTTGGATGGCCGGATTTTAATTCTAATGTCTCTGGCGGATGGTGGAATAGTGACGAAACGGCATTTGGACGGTTGCTGGATAATAAGCTGGCAACTGTCAGTGGATATTATTATGGGTTCCAGAACACTGTTCGGCCCATACTGGATAATCTTGTTATTCAGGTCTGCTCTAATATGAAAGCTGTGGGTATAGATATTTATGTTATTCTTTATACCCATCAGGGATCATCGGTGGATAATGCCGCAATCAACACAATGAAAGCGTGTGTGACGGATAGTAATCATTATTTCGAATCACCAAGTGCTGCGAACATGCAGGCGGCTTTTGCCAGTGTTGCAGGGCAGATTTCGGCTTTGCGCCTTGCCCAGTAACCGGGTTGGCGTAATGTTCCCCGAGCATGGGGGAAGATAGGAGCGGATTTGAAGATAAGCGGTCTTTTGACCGCTTATCTGGTTTGAATGTCTGGCTGATCTATATTGGCTCTGTTTGGCAGAGAGTAGTTCTGATTGATCTATTTGTCTGTTGCGTCAAAGCGGAAAGGCTTGCCTGTCGCTTTGTCCGCCAGTGTTCCTTCCCACATCACCTGCTGCCCGCGAATAACGGTGCCCACAGGTTTGCCGGTCAGGGTCTCGCCCGTGAATGGGGACCAGCCACAGCGCGAGGCCAGCCAGTCCTGCTCTATGGTCCAGCGCGCCTTCAGGTCCACAATGGTAAAATCCGCATCATACCCTACGGCAATCCGGCCTTTGCGCACCAGACCAAACAGGCGCTGGGGACCGGCGGATGTCAGGTCCACCAGCCGACGCAGGGTCAGGCGGTGGTGGGCCACATGGTTGAGCATAAGGGGGAGCAATGTCTGCACACCCGGCATGCCAGAGGGAGAGGCCGGGTAGGGCTTGCTCTTGTTGGCCAGACTATGGGGCGCATGGTCGGAGCCAATAACATCAGGCATACCCTGCGTGACCCAGTGCCACAATCCGTCGCGGTGCGCAGCGGAGCGGATGGGGGGGTTCATCTGGGCAAACGTGCCCAGACGTGGGTAAGCATCTTCGGCTGCCAGTGTCAGGTGCTGGGGCGTTAGCTCGCAGGTGGCGATGTCGCGGTGCTGGGCAATCAGTTCCAGTTCCGCAGGGGTGGTAATGTGCAGGATATGCACGCGCCGCCCGGTTTTGCGGGCCAGATGCAGCACACGGGCAGTTGCGCGTAATGCCGTTTCATCATCCCGCCAGACGGGGTGGGAGGAGGGGTCCCCTTCCACACGTTCTCCCATGCGTTCGATCAGCCGGGCTTCATCTTCGGCATGAATGGCCACCCGGCGCTGGCCGGAGCGCAGGACGCGTTCAAGCATGGCATCATCAGAGACCAGCAGGTTGCCTGTGGAAGAGCCCATGAACACCTTGATCCCCGCAGTGCCGGGCAGTTTTTCCAGCTCCCCGCACTGGTCGGCATTGTCGGATGTCGCACCAACATAAAATGCGTGTTCGCACCACATCCGGTCTTTGGCGCGGGCCAGTTTGTCGGCCACGGCTTCGGGTGTGGAGGTGGTGGGTTTGGTGTTCGGCATTTCAAAAACGCCGGTGACCCCGCCAAGCACGGCGGACCGGCTGCCGGTTTCAAGGTCTTCGTTTTCCACGGCTCCGGGTTCACGGAAATGAACCTGAGTGTCGATCACGCCGGGGAGAATAGTCAGGCCGCTACAATCAATAACCCGCGCGGCATCCGCCGTGCCACCAATGGCGCTAATCTGGCCATTGCGCACATATACCGTTGTTTCTACCGTGCCATCAGGCAGTACCACGGAACCGTTTTTGAGCGCCAGATCATGCGCCTTGTGCGGAGTGTTCTGTGCGGATGCGGCCATGGGGGTGTCCTTACTTGTCAGCTTTGGGGGTGGTGCGTGTGCGGGTGCGCATGGTCACCAGCTCCTCGGCTGAGGTGGGGTGAATACCAATGGTGCGGTCAAAGTCGGCCTTGGTCAGCCCGGCTGTTACGGCAATGGCTACGGCCTGTAGCATTTCTGGTGCTTCGTCGCCCAGAATATGCACGCCAACCACCTTCTGGCTCTGCTGGTCCACAACCAGTTTCATGACCGTTTTGCGCACGCGGCCTGCCAGCGTGTAGCGCATGGGGTTAAAGCGGGTCAGGTAAATATCCACCGCCCCGTTTTGCGTGGCTTCCTCCTCCGTCAGGCCAACCGTGGCAAGGGGGGGGGAGAAAAAGACCGCCTTGGGAGTGGTCGCATAGCACCACTGGCGCGGGGGGGCCTGCCCAAACAGGCGATCGGCCAGATTATGCCCTTCCGCAATGGCAACGGGGGTGAGGTTGATCCGGTCGGTCACGTCCCCGATGGCGTAAATGCCGGGGTGTGCCGTCTCGCTGTTGCCATCAACCTGAATGCGGCCGTTACCGGCGGTGGTGATGGATGTCCTGCCCAGTCCCAGCGCATCAATTTTGGGGCGGCGGCCTGTGGCCATGAAGATGCAGTCCGCGCGCAGCGTCTGCCCGTTATCCAGTGTCAGGACCAGCTCGGCCCCGTTCCGGGTTATGCTGGTGGGGTTGGCATGGCGGTGCTGGGTAATGCCACGGGCATCTATGGCGTCTGCCAGTGCGGTGCGCATGTCTTCATCAAAGCCGCGCAGGGGCAGGTCGCGGCGGTAAACAAGGTCTACCTGCGAGCCAAGTCCTGCAAAGATACCGGCAAATTCAATGCCGATATACCCGCTCCCGATCATGATTACCCGTTCGGGGCGCTGCGGCAGGGCAAAGGCCTCGTCCGAGGTAATGGCCAGTTCGGCTCCGGGAATATCCAGCTTGGTGGGGGTGGAGCCGGTGGCAATTACAATCCGCTCGGCGGTAATGGTCCGGGGCTGTTCCGTGGGGGCCAGAGGGGAGGGGGTGATACGCAGGGTATGCCCATCCACAAACTCGGCATGGCCGGTAAAGAGCGTAATGCCCGCTTTTTCCAGCATGGAGACATAAATACCGTTCAGGCGCGTAATTTCGCGGTCCTTGGCGGCAATCAGGGTTGGCCAGCTATGGGTGCCCGGTGCGGTGGACCAGCCAAAGCCGTGGCTGTCTTCCACCATGTTGGCATAATCGCTGGCCATGACCATCAGCTTTTTGGGCACACAGCCAAGATTGACGCATGTGCCCCCCCAGTGGCGGCTTTCCACCACACCAACACGCGCACCGTGGCCAGCGGCAATGCGGGCGCACCGAACACCGCCGGAGCCTGCTCCTATGACCAGAAGATCAAAGTCATACGTCATGGGGCAGGGTTCCTTTGGTGCTGGGCTGAGGGGTCTTTTACAGTAAGGTGGGACTACCTTTACCGTTCGGCAAATGCTTTTTCCACCACGTAAGCACCGGGGGTGGACATGTTGCCTTCATCAAACCCGCGGGCCTGAAGCAGGGCTTCCGTATCGGCCAGCATTTCGGGCGAACCGCAGATCATCACGCGGTCATGCTCGGGGTCCAGAGCGGGGATGTTCAGATCCGTAAAGATCTTGCCAGTTTCGATCAGCTTGGTAATGCGGTCGGTTACGGCAAAGTCCTCACGCGTGACGGCGGGGTAGTAAAGCAGCTTGCCGCTGATGTCCTCGCCAAGGAACTCGTGCTGGGGCAGTTCGTGGCGGATATGGTTGGCATAGGCCAGCTCACCCGAAATACGGACCGTGTGGCTCAGGATCACGTGGTCGTAACGCTCATAGCATTCCGGGTCCTTGATCAGGCTCATGAAGGGAGCCAGACCCGTGCCGGTGGACAGGAAGTACAGGTTCCGCCCGGGGCGCAGGTTGTCCAGCAGCAGGGTGCCGGTGGGCTTGCGCCCGATCAGAACCGTGTCGCCTACCTTGACGTGGCGCAGGCGCGAGGTCAGCGGGCCATCAGGCACGGCAATGGAGAGGAACTCCATTTCGTCCGCATAATTGGGGGAGGCAATGGAGTAGGCACGCAGCAGGGGCTTGCCGTCCACTTCAATCCCGATCATGGCGAACTGGCCGTTCTCAAACCGCAGGCCAGGGTCACGCGTGGTGGTGAAGGTGAACAGGCGGTCGGTCCAGTGGTGCACGGTCAGCACCTTGGCCGGGTAGAGGTGACCATACTCCTTGGTGGGGGGAGCAAGGTGCCACATACCGTCCTGCCCTTCTACCGGCAGCAGGCTGCTCGGCACTTCAGAGGCAGACATCCGGGGGAGAACGTCGTTATCAAGAATGGTTTCAGACATGGACCGCTTTGTACTCCGCTTATAGCAGATCAGATAGATGGCGCGCTTTTGCCCAAAGGGGGCAGTGCTTCAACAGGCAAAAGGCAACCCTGGTGCTTTGGCGGCGTTTTTAAGGGGCAGGCGCGTGGGACGCCAGTGCAAATTCGTCACGAGACGTGTTCCTGCTTCACACAGCAGGGCAGGAACAGCCTCGCTTGGAAGCCACAAACCGCCAGTGGCGGGCACAATGGGCACAAGGTGGCTGCCATATCAAGCGTAGAGTGTGCTGCGCCCTCCATTGGCGGGGACAATGTTGGATTTTTCCATGAAGTATTGGGCAAGGCCCATTGTTCCGCCGCCCGGGATGACGCAAGAGTAGGGCATGACGTCAGATAGCCCCGCCTCCCCCGCGCGTGAAGCGCTTGCCCATGCCGTGGCCCATACGGGCCTCCAGCCCGAACCCAAGGAAGAAACAGAGGTTCTGCGCCGCATTGCGCGGGCACTTGAACCCGGAGCGCGCGAAGTTCCGGTTGAGGTCTATCGGGCTGCGCTGTGCCAGGTACGGCGTAAAAAATGGATTTCCCGCCTGCTGGACCGTACGCGCCGCAGTGGCCGAATCTGGATTACGCGGGAAGAAATAGAAGAGGCTGTCGGCGGGATTACCGACCCGGCAGTGGATGATCAGGCGCTTGAGCACGCTCTGGCACCGGTCAGTCTGGCGCGCCTGCGTGGGTATGGGGCATCGCCCCATGCGGCGTTTGCCGCCATTCAGGCGGATCTGGTGGATATCGGGCGCGTGCCATCCCCCGCCCAGACCGACCTTTTGCTTATGGCCGTGGCTATTGCCTTTGATCTGCCCGAAGGCGACCCCTTTCTGGAGACCGCCCGCAAGGAAGAGGCTCAGCGCCAGCGGGCTGCCAGCCGGATAGAAGAAACCGCCCAGAGCAAACGCGCACAGGAGGAAGAGCATCTTAGGGCATGGGAAAGCAGCCTTGTGCCGTTCAATGAGGTGCCGCGACTCCTCCATTGCTCCCACCGCGAGGCCCTGCGCTGGATTGCCGAGAATCGGCTCCCCGTTGCACGTAAGGTGCAGGAACCCGGTGGGCGGGAGCGGTGGGAGTTCGACCCCGCAGCACTTGTGGCCCTGCGGGGCAACCTGTCCGAGTGGCGCAAGGAGGAACGTGGCCCCGCAACAGGTCCGGGCAAGGGCAAACATGCGCCGGATATGGGGCGCAAGGTCGCCAATGCCGTGATCGCCCGTGTGGCGGCGTTGGACAAATACGCGGCCCATTTCCGCACCGCGCGTGCCCTCAACCGCCAGATTACGCTGGTCACGGGGCCAACCAACAGCGGCAAGTCCTACACAGCCCTTAATGCGCTGGCACAGGCGGAGAGCGGACTGGCGCTCGCTCCCCTGCGTCTGCTGGCGCATGAGTTCCGCGAAGCTCTGGCCGCGCGTGGGGTTGAGGCCTCCCTGTCCACCGGGGAGGAGCGGATTGAAGTCCCCGGAAGCCGACATCTGGCTGCAACGGTGGAGATGTGCCCCTTTTACAGCCCGGTTGATGTGGCCGTTATTGATGAAGCCCAGATGCTGTTTGATACGGACCGTGGTGCCGCATGGACAGCCGCCATTATGGGGGCACCAGCGCGGCACCTGTATGTGCTGGGTGCGCCGGACTGTATTCCCATGGTCCGCCGGATTGCCGAACTATGTGGTGACCCGCTGGATGAAATCTCGCTCGAGCGTAAAAGCCCGCTCAAGGCCGCCAGCCAGCCTGTGCGTCTGGCCGACCTTGGGGCGGGGGATGCGCTGATTGCGTTTTCCCGCAGGGAGGTGCTGGACCTGCGTGCGGCCCTTATGCAGCATGGCAAGCGTGTGGCTGTGGTGTATGGCGCACTCAGCCCGGAAGTACGCCGGGCGGAGGCGCAGCGCTTTAACAACGGTCAGGCTGATATTCTGGTGGCAACGGATGCCATTGGCATGGGGCTTAACCTGTCCATCAAACGGGTGGTGTTTGCCGCGCTCAAAAAATACGATGGTCGGCAGACACGCGACCTGACTGTGCAGGAGGTCAAGCAGATTGGCGGGCGTGCGGGCCGTTTTGGCAAGCACGAGACAGGCGTTGTGGCCGTGCTGGCTGGTGCAGGCAGCCCGAGCTTTGTGCGCCGCCAGTTGGATGCCGATGCCGAATTGCCTGATGACCTGCGCCCCTATGTGCAGCCCGATGCGGACATTGTAAAAGCTGTTGCGTCCGAAATAGGCTCGCAAAGCCTGTATGGCGTGCTCTCACGCATTCACAGGGCGGTTCTGCGCAAGGATGATCCCAATTATCGCCTGTCGGATATGGAGCAGGCCTTTGCCATTGCCTCGGCGCTGGAAGGGGTGGAAGGGCTGGACCTGACCACCCGCTGGTCCTACGCCATGTGCCCGGTGGATGACCGCGATAACGGGATCAGGCGTCTGGTTGGCTGGGCGGCGGACCATGCCGCTGGCCGCCGTGTGCTGCCACCGGGCACAGGCCCGTTGCCTGCTGCCGAACGCGCCGGGCGCGAGGAACTGGAACGGGCCGAAAAACGGCATAAGCGGCTGGTGGCGTGGCGCTGGCTGGCGCTGCGCTTCCCCACCATCTACCCGGACCGGGAAGAGGCGGAGGATACCACCCGTAAACTGAATGACTGGATCGAGCGCGTTCTGCGCCAGCAGAGCCGTGCGCGCCGCTCCACGCACGGGTAAGCGGCCCGGTTTTTACCAGGCCGTGTTGGTCAGCCGTTCCGAAACATCCCACAGGCGGGTGGCCAGGCTGGTCTTGCGGGCTGTGGGGGGCACAATGGCCGGGCCGGGCGGGCCACGGCGTTCACCTGCGCCCTGCGGGCCATAGTAATCTCCATCCCGCGCCTGAGGGGCGAGGGCAGCATACAGCAGGGGTTCGGCTCCTTTGGCGGCGGACTGGCCCATAACGCGCAGGATAGCCGTACCAAGGGTCTGTTCGATCAGCCCTAGTGGCTTGGGTAGCGTCGATGCCTGCCCGTTAGCCACAATGGAGGTAGCCGCCCACCCCGGATGCGCCGCGCGGGAGTGGACGTTCCAGCCTCGTTCCCCCGCTCTGCGGGCAAGTTCCTGCGCGAAAAGCAGGTTGGCCAGCTTGCTCTGCTGGTACGCCCCGAACGGGCTATACCTGTGGCGGCATTGCAGGTCGTTGAAGTGGATGGTGTTTTTACCCGCAGCAAGGCTGGCTACGGTTACAAGCACGCCTCCACCCTTTGCCGCTTCAAGCAGGGGGCGCAGATGTGCGCTCAGGGCAAAATGGCCCAGATGGTTCACGCCGAACTGGAGTTCGAATCCATCCTCGGTTTCCATACGTCGCGTCGGGGCCATGATCCCAGCATTGTTGATCTGGATATCAATCCGGTCTGTCAACTCGGCAACCGCTCGCGCACATTCCGCCACGGAGCGGAGGGAGGCCAGATTAAGCGGGAGCAGGGTCACATCCGCCCGGGGACAGTCCGCGCGCAGGCGGTTCAGGGCATTCTGCCCTTTTTCGGGGTTGCGGACCGGTAGAAGAAGTTTTGCGCCACGGTGGGCAAGGCCGAGTGCGGCCTCAAACCCCAGACCGCTGTTTGCGCCGGTTATAAGGGCTACGCGCCGGTGGAGGTCCGGCTGTGTGCTGTTCACCCGCCAGGGACTGCGGCCCATCATGGCAGGGGGGCTTTGAGCTGCTCATCCTGTTCTGCTGCTTTCATGGCTTCCTCCGTCAGACGTTTTTCATTGTGCTTGATGAACACGAACAGCACGCCAATAACCACCAGAGTCGCGGCCCCAAAGCCTACGGCCAGCCAGCCGGAGAGCTTGGCAATCTCGCTTCCCAGCAGGTAGGCGCATGTTGTGTATCCTCCAGCCCAGAACACGCCACCAAGTGCGTTATAGAACAGAAACGTATGCCAGGGCATACGGTTCGCTCCGGCCAGTATGGCAACAAACATCCGCAGGATGGCCACAAAGCGACCAAAAAAGATAACCGGCCCGCCATGCTTGAGAAAAACATAACGCCCCAGCAGCAGGCGCTCAGGGGTTAAGCCAAAGCGTGGGCCGTGCTTGCGCAAAAGCCCAAGGCCCAGATAGTGGCCAAGCAGGTAGCCCAGATTGTCCCCCATGATCGCCCCTGTCACCCCGGCAACAATAATGCCTTCGATCTGGAGCTTGTGGGTGGTCGCACAAAAAATGGCCCCGGTAATCAGCAGACTTTCCGCAGGAAGGGGCAGGCCCATGCTTTCCAGCATAACAACCACTCCAACCACCCCATAACCGTACCGGGTGAACAGGGTTGTCAGGTAATCAAGCGAAAAGATGGATTCCAGAGCGTGTAACAGGACAGACAATCCAATTCAGAGAGAACATCGTCAGGAGTGGGGAGGAGCAGAGTCGCTCCCGTCATGTCAAGCCCACAGGAAAAAACAGCAGGTCCGTATGCCCTGCCTAGCATGGAATGCAAAGCGGCACATGCCTTTCCGTTCAGGGCATTTTGCATGATAAACTGGGAAGATGATGGAACAGAACAGCACTCATGCTCAAGTGTCCCAGCCCATGCGCTGCGGTAGTTGGCCCTCCCCCGTAACGGCTACTCTGGTGGCTGGTAAAAGCCTGACCTTTTCAGAGGTACGCAGTGCAGGGCAGGCCGTGTTCTGGTTGGAGCGCCGCCCGGCAGAGGGGGGACGGACAGTTCTGATGCGCTGGGCAGAACCCGATGGCGTGGCCGAGGTACTGCCCGCGCAGGCCGATGTCGGGACCCGTGTGCATGAATATGGAGGAGGCGCTTATGCCGTCTCCCCCCACGGTATTGTCTATGTGGACCGGCGCACGGCGCAGGTCTGGCTGCTGGGGCAGGGAAGTGGATCCCCCACCCTTCTGGCCGGGGCAGAGGGCGTGCGCTTTGCCGACCTGCGGTTTGACCCCGCCAGCCCCTCGGTTGTTGCCGTGCGGGAGGACCACCGCGGGGCCGGTGAGCCCCAGAGCACAATGGTCGTCCTTGGTGGGGAGGCTGGCCCGGATGGGCTGGTGCTGCAACATGGTGCGGATTTTTACATGTCCCCCACCCTCTCGCCTGATGGTACGTTGCTGGCATGGATTGAGTGGGACCATCCGAACATGCCGTGGGATTCCACGCGCCTGTGCTTGGGGCGTGTGGTGCGCGGGGCAGATGGCACCATTGCGGCACTTGAAGGTGTGCAGGTTCTGGCCGGAGGGGCAGGCGGCGAGTCGCTGGTGGAGCCGCGCTGGACGGCAGATGGCCGCCTGCTTGTGATTTCTGACCGTTCCGAACTCTGGCGGGTATGGGAGGTTGTGCATCAGCCCGCCCCGCATCTGGTGGCGTATGCCATGCCGGAAGGGGAGATTGGCCAGCCCGCATGGGTATTTGGCCAAAGCAGCTACCAGCCTTTGGCCGATGGCGGGTGTGTGGTCCTGAGCGTGCGTGATGGAGAGGGCCAGTGTTTTGTACGCACGGCTGAGGGCCACACACACAGCTTCGCAGGGCAGCCCGACCAATGCCCTGTTGCATTGGCGGATGGGCGGTTTGCATGGGTGCAGGCACCTGTGGATGCCCTGCCCGCTGTGGTGGTGGGTTCTGCCGAACAGGGGGGGCTGCAGGTACTCCGTCGTTCTGCCACTCTGGATTTGCAGGCGGCGGATATGTCCCGCCCCGAATCGGTGCGTTTTGCGGTGGATGGGGTCGATGGCCAGCAGGGGCACGCTTTTTTCTACCCTCCCGCCAATAGCCGTGCCTGTGTGCCACAGGATGAAAAACCCCCGATGATCGTGCTGGTGCATGGTGGCCCAACCGCTCGGGCGCAGGATGGTTTTTCCTTTAAGGTGCAGTGGTGGACATCCCGCGGTTTTGCCGTGCTGGATGTTAATTACGGTGGTTCTACAGGCTTTGGGCGGTCATGGCGGGAACGGCTGCAGGGCCAGTGGGGTATTGTGGATGTGGCGGACTGCATTGCCGCCTGCCGCCATATGGTGGCCACTGGCCGCGTTGACCCCAAGCGAATCGCCATTCGCGGTTCCAGTGCGGGGGGAATGACCGTGCTGCTCGCGCTGGCCGCCTCCGACCTGTTTGCTGCGGGTGTCAGCCTGTATGGCGTTACCGACCTGCGCGCATTGGCACAGGAAACGCACAAGTTTGAAGCGCGCTACCTTGATGCTCTGGTTGGCTCGTGGCCGGAAGCGGAGTCTGTTTATGTGGCGCGCTCACCCCTTTCTGTCGCCAGCCGGATAAGGGCGCCGGTGCTGCTGTTGCAGGGGGCGGAGGACAAGGTTGTTCCCCCCTCTCAGGCTCATGCCATGGCGGCGGCGCTGCGTGCGGCGGGTGCTCCCTGCACGTTGTATGAATTCCCCGGCGAGGGGCATGGCTTCCGTCAGGAGGCGACCATCCGTCAGGCATGGACCATGGAGCTGGCATTTTATGGCCGGGTTTTCGGGTTTGATCCGGCTCCTCCAATGGACGCCTGAGTGCATACGCCCAGTCGAATCGAAAAAAAAAAAACGGAGCAGAAACATCGCTCCGTTTTTTTTTGTGGTCTGTAAAAAATCAGTCCGCGTAGCGTGGGCTGTACGTCAGGCTTTCAATCCAGGCCCGAATATCTTTGGGGCGTTCTACCGTTGCGGCACCCTGATCAAAAATAAATTCGGCAATACGCGCAGCAGACGTAATTGAAACGTCCAGAATATCACTCTGGGGTGGAAACAGGCGGCCCCGCTCGCGTGATGCCGGGTCTACCTGATCCGCCAGTGCGCGGGCGGTTTCAATGACCATGTCATCCGTAATGTGTTTGGGGCATGTGGCGTACACAGCCAGCCCCAGAGCCGGGAAGATGTAAAAATTGTTGGCCTGACCGGGGTAGAAAGTCCGCCCGTTCATTTCCACTTCGGGGAACTGCAGACCGGCGGCAAAAAGTGCCTGTCCCTGTGACCATTCATAAGCCTGCTCGGCCGTGCATTCCGCGTTTTTCTGGGGCAGGGAGAGCGGAAAAATAATGGGGCGTTCGTTCAGCGCGCTCATGGTTTCCACAACCTCCTGCGTAAAGGCCCCCCCACAGGTTGAAACACCAATGAGCACGGTGGGCTTGAAGGCTTTGATTGTGGCCAGCAGATCACGCGAGGGGGGCATGGCTTTGGCGTAGCGTTTCTGCTGTGGGCTCAGGTCCGTGCGGGAGGTTTCAAGCAGGCCATTCACATCCATGAGCGTTATGCGCTCAATGGCCTCCTGCGCGCTTATGCCCTCCTGCTTCAGGGCGGAAATCAGCATATCCGCGGTACCCAGCCCGGAGGAGCCTGCCCCGAGGAATAAAAAGCGCTGCTGCGCCAGTGTTTCATTCTTGATTTTGAGCGCGGTAATCAGGCCCGCCAGCGTAACGGCCGCAGTGCCCTGAATGTCATCATTATAGCACAGGGCCGTGTTGCGGTATTTGTCCAGATAATGCAGGGCATCCGTGCCCTTCCAGTCCTCAAAATGCAGGCAGCAATCAGGGAAGACGTCGTTAACCGCGCTTACAAATTCTTCCACAAACCCGTCCAGCTCTTCCAGCGGAGGGGGTTCCCTGCGCAGGCCAAGGTAGAGCGGGTCTGCCCGTAGGGCGCTGTTGGTTGTGCCAATATCAAGCTGCACGGGCAGGAGCACTTCCGGAGGAACCGCACCGCAGGCCGTGTAAAGGTCGAGCTTGCCAATGGGAATGCCCATGCCATTCACGCCAATATCGCCCAGCCCCAGAATACGGCCTCCTGTGGTGACGCACAGGAAGCGTACGTTCTCCGTAGGCCAGTTGCGCAGCACGTCACGGATTCGGCCACGCATGTCCAGACTGATGTACATGCCACGCGGGCGGCGGTAGATGTGGCTGAACTGCTGGCAGACAGCCGCCAGAGTAGGTGCATACACAATGGGCACAAACTGCGCGGGGTTGGACATGAGCACCCGGTAGAACAGGGTCTGGTTCTGGTCGCGCAGGCCGCTCAGATAGATGTAGCGTTCCAGATTGCTGGGTTTGGCTTCGAGGTGCCTGTGGATTCGCTCTACCTGCCGGTCCAGTGTTTCCACCTGTGTGGGCAGGAGTCCTTCCAGTCCGTATTCCCGCCGCTCTGCTTCAGTAAAGGCCGTGCCCTTGTTCAGCAGGGCATTGTTGAGAAGGGCTGTTCCTCTAAGAGCCGGGGTTAAAGGCATGGTAACTCCTTGGCAAAACGAAAACCACGTCAGGCTAACAGACAAGGATACAACCCGGAACGCGCCCGAGTGTTCCAAACGCCTGAACGGGTTTGTTGTGTTTGCAAGGCAGATGGACGGTGCATATCAGCAATAAAAAAGGCGGCCCGGAGGCCGCCCTTAATATAAAATTGTGTCTATGGGCTGAAAAATTACAGCTTTTCGACCTGATTGAACTCCAGATCCACCGGAGTGGACCGGCCAAAGATCGAAACGCTGACTTTCAGGCGGCCTTTTTCCTCATCCACTTCTTCAATAACACCATTGAAGGAGGTGAAGGGGCCATCGGCCACACGAATCTGCTCGCCCACTTCAAAGGTAACGGCGGAGCGAGGATGCTGCACGCCTTCCTCTGTCTGGCGGATAATCCGTTCGGCTTCCGCCGCGGAAATGGGCGTAGGGCGGTTTTTGGTGCCCAGAAAACCCGTAACCTTGGGGGTGTCCTTGACCAGATGCCATGACTCGTCGGTCATTTCCATCTTGACCAGTACGTAACCGGGGAAGAACTTGCGTTCCGCGTTCACCTTCTGGCCACGGCGGACTTCAATCACTTCCTCGGACGGGACGAGAATCTCGTCAATATGGTCGCTCAGCCCCTTCTGGGCCGCATCTTCGCGGATGTGCTGCGCGATTTTCTTTTCGAAGCCCGAATAGACGTGGACCACATACCAACGCTTGGCCATGCCGTTTCCTCAGCCTCCCAGCCCGAAAAGTTGACGCACACCGAGACCGATCAACTGGTCAACGACGAAGAAGAAGATGGATGCCATACCTGCCATGGCCAATACGGCGCCGGTGGTGACAAATGTTGCGCGGCGGGTGGGCCATGTGACCCGTTCCGCCTCGGTACGCACATCATGCAGGAACTTACCGGGACTGAACGACACGAAGCACACTCTCCTTGTTCCGCCCCGCTCTGTTGCCAAGGGGGCAGCCTTAAATCAACACCACTCAGATTGTACGATAAAGCCGCATTTTACAGGTGAAAAGCGGAACCTTCCGTACACCACGAGAAAATCTGGCAGGGGTGGAGGGTCTCGAACCCACAACCTCCGGTTTTGGAGACCGGCACTCTAGCCAATTGAGCTACACCCCTGCAGCGTGTCCGCCACGGCTGGAAAAGACCTATAACGGAAACCCGTTCGTCTGACCAGCCACAATCTTGCGGGCATCACAGGAGGCGGAACAAAATATGTTGCGGCCCTAAAGTCAAGTGCCTGTTGCAGATTATTGTCGTGCGGGCGGGCGCTGGCGTAAAAAAAACACTGGGGGCTTGCGGTGCGGAGGGGGGATGGATTATAAAACCTTCACCTTCGGAGTGCGGGCATAGCATAGTGGTAATGCTGTAGCCTTCCAAGCTACCGAGGAGGGTTCGATTCCCTCTGTCCGCTCCAAAGCTTTTCCCCTGAAAATCAAATCCGTTCAGTCTCACCGTTGCGTGAGCGTAGTGGATTTTGCACGGCGTGCACAGGTCGTTCCCGGAGCAGTTTTTTGCTGCCCTGTAGTGTCTTGGGCAAGTGTCTGAGAGCTTTTTGCGGGGCATTCTGGTTAGCCAGAATATGCCGCTAAAAGCGGGTTGAATAAAATAGGGTTGTTCAGCCAGTTGCGTGCCTGTTGTGGTCATGCTAGAGGCCGCGCCAACAGGTGCAGCAAAACTTGGATACATCGCCTGATGGTCCGGGTTGCATCGTTGTCAGTGTGGAATGCCGGCGCGCACAGAAGGAAAGAACCAAAGAGTGGTGGCCTCGGGCGTAACGACAGCACAAGCAGTAGCTTTTGCGGCCAACGGTCTTGAAGGCCGTTACGCGATTGCGCTTTATGATCTGGCTGCCGAACAGCAGCAGCTGGACACCGTGCTTGATGAAGGTGGCGCACTTGCGCGCCTGATTGATGAGAGTGCGCCCCTGCGCACTGTTCTGGAAGACAGGCGCCTGGATATTCTGGTGTCTCGCAAGGCCGTTCTGGCCGTGCTTGAGGCTCAGGGATTCGGTCAGATTCTTCGTAATTTTGTGGGCGTCGTGGCTGATAACCGCCGTCTGCCGGTCCTGCGGCGCATTCTTGCATCGCTGGATGCGCTGGCCGTGGCCCGCCGTGGCGAGGTCGTGGCCGAGGTCAGCAGTGCTGTGCCGCTTACGGCCGAACAGCGGGCCCAGCTTCAGGTTCGTCTGGCCGAAGCCGGTTATTCCCGCATCAATATTCGCGAGCGTGTTGACAGCGCCCTGCTCGGCGGTCTTGTCGTCCGCGTCGGGGCAAAGCTGTATGATGCCAGCCTCAAAACCCGCCTGTTTCGTTTGCATTACGCCATGAAGGGAGCCGCGTGATGGAAATCCGTCCCGCAGAGATTTCGGATATCCTCAAGCAGCAGATTGCCTCGTTCGACAAGGAATCTGATGTGGTCGAAACCGGCACAGTCCTGTCCGTTGGGGATGGTATTGCCCGCGTATTTGGCCTGCAGAATGTCATGTCGGGTGAACTGGTGGACTTTCCGTCCGCTGGGCAGAAGGGCATGGCCCTGAACCTGGAAAGCGACAACGTCGGTATCGTTATTTTCGGTGACGACACCAACATCCGTGAAGGGGACAGTGTCACCCGTTCGGGTATGGTTGTCAGTGTGCCGGTTGGTAAGGGCCTGCTGGGCCGCGTTGTGGACGGTCTGGGTAACCCGATCGACGACAAGGGCCCGCTGGTTGACGTTGAACTGCGTCGTGCGGAAGTCAAGGCCCCCGGCATTATGCCGCGCCAGTCCGTGAGCGAACCCATGCAGACCGGGATCAAGGCGATTGACGCTCTGGTGCCGATTGGTCGTGGCCAGCGTGAACTGGTGATTGGTGACCGTCAGACTGGTAAAACCACCATCCTGACCGACACCATTCTGGCCCAGAAGGGCGTGAATGAGCAGGGCGACGACAAGAAGTCCCTCTACTGCATCTACGTTGCTGTTGGTCAGAAGCGCTCCACGGTCGCACAGCTTGTGCGTCTGCTGGAAGAAAAAGGCGCGATGAAGTACTCCATCGTCGTGGCCGCGACCGCATCCGACCCGGCTCCGCTGCAGTATCTTGCCCCCTACGCCGCGTGCGCCATGGGTGAATACTTCCGCGATAACGGCATGCATGCCCTGATCTGCTATGACGATCTGACCAAGCAGGCTGTGGCCTATCGCCAGATGTCCCTGCTGCTGCGTCGTCCGCCGGGCCGTGAAGCTTATCCGGGTGACGTGTTCTACCTGCATTCCCGTCTGCTGGAACGGGCTGCCAAGATGTCCGACGCCAATGGCGGGGGGTCTCTGACGGCTCTGCCCGTTATTGAAACGCAGGCCGGTGACGTTGCAGCTTACATCCCGACCAACGTGATCTCCATTACGGATGGCCAGATCTTCCTTGAGACCGATCTGTTCTACAAGGGTATCCGCCCTGCCGTTAACGTGGGTGGTTCCGTCTCCCGCGTTGGGTCCGCAGCGCAGATCAAGGCCATGAAGCAGGTTGCAGGCAAGATCAAGCTTGAACTCGCCCAGTACCGTGAAATGGCAGCCTTCTCCCAGTTCGCATCCGATCTGGACCCGGCAACGCAGAAGATGCTTGCCCGTGGTGCCCGTCTGGTGGAACTGCTGAAGCAGCCGCAGGCTTCGCCGCTTTCGGTTGAAGAACAGGTTGTTCTGCTGTTTGCCGGGACCCGTGGCTTCCTGGATGGCATTGCAGCCAGCAAGGTTGTGGCCTGGGAACGCGCAGTGCTGAGCGATGTGCGGAGCGCGGGCAAGGACATTCTGGATACGCTGAGCAAGGAACAGGCCATTTCCAAGGACCTGGAAGCGCGGCTGACCGAATATCTGACCGCCTTCAACCGCAACTTCGCCGGCTGAGGGAGCAGAAGCACTCATGGCTTCCCTTAAGGAACTACGCGCCCGGATCGGAAGTATCAAATCGACACGGAAGATCACGAGCGCCATGAAGATGGTGGCAGCGGCCAAACTGCGGCGGGCGCAAGCCAGCGCAGAAGCTGCTCGTCCTTATGCGGCAGCCATGCGCCGTATGCTGGGTGAGCTGGCCGGTGCAACCAAGGGGGAGGACGGAGCGCCTCTTCTTCTGGCCGGTACCGGGCAGGACAAGGTTCATCTCCTTGTGCCCATGACCAGTGACCGTGGCCTGTGCGGTGGCTTTAACGCCAACGTGCATCGCCTTACGGTGCAGACCATCCGTCGCCTTCAGTCCGAAGGCAAGACGGTGCGTCTGCTTCCGGTTGGTCGTCGCGCGCTGAACTTTTTCATGCGCGACTACGCAGATCTGATCGTTGATCATGTGATCGGGACAAGTGCGAAGGAAATTCCCTTTTCCGTCGCCAGTGATCTGGGTGACAAGATCAATGCCCTGCTTGAAGCAGGCGAGATTGATGTCTGCACACTTGTGTTCAACAAGTTTCGCAATGCGATGACACAGGTGCCGACATGCCAGCAACTGGTTCCCATGGTCGTGGAAGAGGCAGGCGGTAAGCTGGAAGCCTCCAACGATGTGGCCCAGTATGAGTTTGAACCTGATGAGGCAACGCTGCTGGCCATGCTGCTGCCGCGCAATCTGCAGGTTCAGATTTATGCGTCGCTGCTGGAAACGGTTGCGGGCGAAAACGGTGCCCGTATGACGGCCATGGATAACGCCACGCGCAATGCAGGCCGCACTATCGATAGTCTGACGCAGGTCTATAACCGGACCCGCCAGACCAATATTACTAACGAGCTGATCGAAATCATTTCGGGCGCACAGGCTGTCTGAGCCCGATCGTATGCCCCGCAGGAGCTGACCCATGTCGGATACCACAACCCAGACCCAGGCCCCTGCGGCCACGAAGACCAATGCTGTTGGCCGCATTACCACCATTAAAGGGCCGGTTGTTGACGTGCAGTTCGAAGGTGAACTGCCCAAAATTCTGAACGCGCTGCATGTCAAGCTGGGCGATCAGGTTCTGGTGCTCGAAGTGGCCCAGGAAATTGGCGAACACGAAGTGCGCTGCATCGCCATGGACACGACCGATGGTCTGGTCCGTGGTACGGAAGTGGTCGACACCGGTGCACAGATTTCCGTGCCCGTCGGTCCTGAAACCCTTGGCCGTATCCTCAACGTAATCGGTGAACCGATTGACGAACAGGGTCCCGTCCAGACCGCACGCCGCGCCCCCATCCACCGCGATGCCCCTGCTTTTGACGAGCAGGCTGCTGCATCTGAAATCCTGATGACCGGCATCAAGGTTGTTGACCTGCTCTGCCCCTACCTCAAGGGTGGCAAGATCGGCCTGTTCGGTGGTGCCGGTGTTGGCAAGACCGTTATTATTCAGGAACTGATCAACAACATCGCCAAGGCGCACGGTGGTGTGTCCGTATTTGCCGGTGTTGGTGAACGTACCCGTGAAGGGAACGACCTGTATTACGAAATGCAGGACGCAGGCGTGATCAAGCTGGGTGAAAACGGTTCTACCGAAGGCTCCAAAGTGGCGCTGGTGTTTGGTCAGATGAACGAACCGCCGGGTGCCCGTGCCCGCGTGGCGCTGACTGGTCTGACCATGGCGGAATATTTCCGTGATGAAGAAAACCAGGACGTGCTGTTCTTCGTGGACAACATCTTCCGCTTTACGCAGGCTGGTTCGGAAGTGTCCGCTCTGCTGGGCCGTATTCCTTCTGCCGTGGGCTACCAGCCGACACTGGCAACGGAAATGGGTGCCCTGCAGGAACGTATTACGTCCACCAAAAAAGGCTCCATCACGTCCGTTCAGGCCGTGTATGTCCCTGCCGATGACTTGACCGACCCGGCTCCGGCTGCAACCTTTGCCCACTTGGACGCCACAACCGTTCTGAACCGTTCCATCGCGGAAATGGGGATTTACCCGGCTGTGGATCCGCTGGACTCCACGTCCCGTGCTCTGGACCCGCAGATTGTGGGTGAAGAACATTACGCTGTGGCTGGCGAAGTGCAGCGTATTCTCCAGACCTATAAATCCTTGCAGGATATCATTGCTATTCTGGGTATGGATGAACTGTCTGAAGACGATAAGCTGATTGTGGCGCGTGCACGCCGTATCCAGCGCTTCCTGTCCCAGCCGTTCCATGTGGCGGAAGTGTTTACCGGCGCTCCTGGCAAGCTGGTATCCGTGACCGATACGGTTCGTTCCTTCAAGGCGATCTGTGCTGGTGAATATGACGATCTGCCAGAAGCGGCCTTCTACATGGTCGGGACGATCGAAGAAGCTGTTGCCAAGGCAGAAAAACTGAGGGAGTCGGCCTAACAGCCGGCTTCTGGAGGGAGCACCAGTCATGCCAATCCAGATTGAGATAATCAGCCCTGAAAAGGTTCTGGTGTCGCGTGAGGTAGATATGGCCGTTCTTCCGGGCATGGAGGGTGATATTGCCGCCATGCCGGAACATTCGCCCATGATGCTTCTTCTGCGTGGTGGCGTTGTTGCCCTTTACGAAGGGGACAAGGTGACCGATCGCTATTTTGTGGGGGGAGGTTTTGCCGACATTACCCCCGCACGATGCACAGTGCTGGCCGACAAGGCTGTGCCGGTCAGCGATATTTCCATTGATATGGCCACAGCACAGCTGGAAGCCCTGTCTGAAGCATGGGACAAGGCCGACAAGACCGATATGTCCCGTCTTGTTGTGCTGCAGGATCAGATTCAGGCAGTACGGGCAGAAATTGAAGCAGGCAGCGGCAGCTAGGGTTTCTGTTAAGCCAGATTTAAAAAAAGCCACCGTTCGGGTGGCTTTTTTTGTGTCCGGATTCAGCCGCGTCCTCTGTAGGACGGGACATCCTGTGCGGGAATCCACACACCTGCGGGAGCGTCCCCTGTCTGCCAGAAAACATCAATGGGAATACCACCGCGTGGGTACCAGTAGGCACCAATACGCAGCCAGATCGGGTTGAGCAGGTCAACCAGAGTGCTTGCGATCTGCACGGAGCAGGCTTCGTGAAACGCGCCGTGATTGCGAAAACTGGTCAGGAACAGCTTGAGGGACTTGCTCTCCACAATCCACTGGTCCGGCACATAATCTAGCACAATATGGGCAAAATCCGGCTGGCCGGTAATAGGGCATAGGGACGTAAATTCCGGCGCGGTAAAGCGCACCATATAGCGTTTGTCCGGGTTGGGGGCTGGCACACGCTCCAGCACGGCCTCTTCCGGGCTGTTGGGGGGAGCAATCTGGCGGCCAAGCTGGGTAAGTGCGTGGCGTCCATCATCTGCCGTGTTCATCGTTTTCTCCATGCAGCTATGGTTTTCTTGGGTGTCCGGCTTGTCGGCGCGTTCGTCAAGTTTCGTATGGGGCATATGGGTTCTGGCTGTCTCTTTCTGGTTGGCTGGTGTATGGAGGAAACATGGCTAAATTACCCACTCCCGTCTTTCCCCAGCCCCAGCTTGTGTCCTCTACCCAGGACCTGGCGGAAGCTCTTAAACCGTTTCATGCCGAACGTTTTGTAACGGTTGATACGGAGTTCATGCGTGAGCGCACGTACTGGCCGGAACTGTGTCTGGTGCAGGTGGGCAGCGCACAGGCTGTTGTGCTGATTGATGCGCAGGCGGAAGGGATTGACCTGACCCCTCTGGCAGAACTGATGGCCAATGCCTCGGTGCTGAAAGTGTTTCATGCCGCGCGGCAGGATCTGGAAATTTTCCTGCATGAGTTCGATGCCCTGCCGACACCTGTGTTTGATACGCAGGTTGCTGCCATGGTGGCGGGCTTTGGGGATCAGGTCGGGTATGACAGTCTGGTTGGCTCCCTGACCGGCCACATGATTGATAAAAGCCACCGCTTTACGGACTGGTCAGCGCGCCCGCTCTCTGAAGCCCAGCTGAATTATGCAGCAGGTGATGTGACATGGCTGCGACTGGTTTATGAAAAACTGGTGCGTAAGCTTGAGCAGGACAAGCGGATAAGCTGGGTTGCTGCCGAAATGGCAGAGCTGGAAGACCCGGCAACATTCCGCCCTGATCCGGAAAAGCAGTGGGAACGGCTTAAGGCGCGCACAGGCAACCGCCGTATGCTGGGTGTGCTGCGTGCGGTTGCCGCCCTGCGCGAGCGTGAGGCCCAGCGCGTGAATGTGCCCCGTCAGCGTTTGCTGAAGGACGAAAGCCTGCTGGAAATCGCGGCAACAACACCGGGGACGATAGATGCGCTTGCCCGCGTGCGCGGGGTATCCCGTGGGCTGGCCGAAGGCCGTACGGGCATGGCGCTGCTGGAAGCGGTCAGGCAGGCGCAGGCCTTGCCGGAGTCGGAACTGCCACGTCCCGCACGGGGCAAGGGAAAGGATAACGCAAAAGCACCTGCATCTCTGGTGGCTTTGCTCAAGGTGCTGCTGACCGCCTGTTGCGAGGAGCACGATGTGGCGCCACGTCTGGTTGCCTCCATGGATGAACTGGAGGCTTTGGCGCTGGACCCGGCACAGGCCCCCACATTACTGTCGGGCTGGCGGGGCAGAGTATTCGGGGATGTCGCGCAGGCTTTGTGTGAAGGGCGGGTAGCGTTGCAGGTCAAGGGTGGGCGGGTGATCAGCGTGCCCGGCGAAAACGCGGCCTCCTGAGGGAGTGACGCGCGCCCGCCGGACTGGGTACCTGTTTTAAAAGCCCATTTCTTCCCACAGGTTGGAAAGCGGGCGCGCACCGTAGTGCGAGATGATTTCTGACGCGGCAACAGAGGCAAGACGCCCACATTCGGGCAGACTGCGGCCGGATGTCAGCCCTGCCAGAAAGCCTGCGGCATAGGCATCACCCGCCCCTGTTGTATCCACAACCTGTGTTGGAACCGGGGCTACGGGTGTCATCTGGCCATCATGCACAATAACGCTGCCAAGGCCTGAGCGCGTCAGGGCCGCAAAGGTTGTGTCCTGCGCGGTGCGGCGGGCGGCTGTGTCAAAGTTTTCTGTTTCGTACAAGGCACAGATTTCGTCTTCATTGGCGAACAGGATATCGACGTGGTTCTTGACCAGATCAAGGAATGCAGCCCGGTGGCGGCCAACGCAGAACGGGTCGGAGAGGGAAAGAGCAACCTGACGGCCATTCTTGTGGGCCAGAGCCGCGGCACGGCGGAATGCCTCCTGCGCATGCGGAGGATCGAACAGATAACCTTCCAGATAGATAATGCTGGATGCGGCAATCATGTCCGGCAGCACGTCTTCGGGGGTAAAGCAGGTGCAGGCACCCAGATAGGTTGCCATGGTGCGCTGCCCATCGGGTGTGATCATGACCACGCACCGCGCTGTGGGCAGGTTGTCAAACACCTGCGTATTCAGCGGAGCGGATGGGAACTGCACTCCGTTATCGCGCAGGTCCTGCGTGAACTTGAGCCCCGCATCATCGCGCGAGACCTTGCCAAGGTAGGCAACGCGCGCGCCAAACTGTGCCGCAACAACGCAGGTATTGGCAGCGGAACCACCACCCATGATCTGTTCGGGAGCCAGAGAGGCCTCCAGTGCGTTGGCCCGGTTTACGTCGATCAGTGTCATGCTGCCAGGGGTGAGCCCCTGACTTTGCAGGAAGGCTGCATCCGTGCGGGCGAGAATATCGGTAATGGCATTTCCAATACCGAGAATGTCGTATTGTGTGTCCTGACCGGTCATGGCGATAAAATTTTTTCCTGAAAAAATGATCTGTGTGGTTGTTTGGCTAGCGCGCTGCCACAAAAAGGGCAACAGTAAGGCTTAAGCAACATGCGCTGCTTACCGACGGCTCCGGGCATGAAAATGTTCTGAAGGAAGCCGGGCTGGTTTTGGAGCCGCTTGTTAACGTGGACTGCTGCCTGAACGCAGGTGGCCAGAAAGGCGGGGGATTTTCTTGTTCAAAAGACGTAAGCCTGAAGATAGTCAGCCAAACACACAGGCACCCTCTACCGTGCAGCAGGGCTCTGCGCGTCCGGCAGAGGTATCTGGCACTGTTCTTCCGTCCAATGCGGCCGCTCAGGGGAGTTCCGCGCCTGAGGCTCCCGTATCGCATTCTGATAATTCAAAGGAAACTTCACCTATGGGTCGTGCACCTTTTCCGTCCGGTTCTTCTCTTCCCGCAGGTGCTGGCATTCCGCCTATGCCCGGAGTGGCTGTCGCCCGTGGCCTGCCTACGCAGATCCAGCCTAAAAAGGAAGGGCCGGAGCAGCGTACTCTGGTCGTCGGGCGTGGCATTAGCGTACAGGGTACAGTACAGGATGCAGAGCGTCTGGTGGTTGAAGGAACGGTTGAATCCAGCATGATCACGGCCAAGGAACTGGTTGTTATGCCAGGTGGCCTGTTCCGTGGTGGTGTGGAAGTGGAAAATGCGGAAATCGCCGGTACGGTGGATGGTTCCCTGACCGCACGTGGTAGCCTGACCGTACGTGGCAGTGGCCGCCTGCTGGGTAAGGCTGCCTGCCATCGCCTGAAAGTGGAAGACGGCGGCCAGATTACCGGTCAACTGGAAATGCTGGCCGAAGGCAGTGTCACAACCAAAACGGCTGATAGCGAGGCTGAGCCGGTTAAGGCGATTGAAGGCTGATTATCTGCCTGTTAGCCTGATGGTGGCGTTTGCGCCGCCATCAGGCATGATGGTTGGGTGTGGCTGATCAGGCCATACTGTCGCGGCGGTCACGCAGACGCACATAGGCGATCTGGGCGTGTTCCTCGCAATAGGGTTTGCCCGGAATGGGCGTTGCGCCACAAAAATGAAAGCCCGGTGTGCCGGGGTCGCCAATAGGCCAACAGCAGGATGGGCCGCGACGCTTTTGCGGTTCGGGGTCCGAAATGCTGCGCAGCAGTGTTTTGGGTTTGGTACTGGGGCGCGCGGCAGGTGCGGCTTTTTCTTTTCTGGCAGTTTTATCATCCACCATGCTCGCTTCGGTCGCTGCAGCAAGGACCGGGGATGGCCCTGCAACCGGTGCTGGCGCGGTTGCTGCAACCGGAGCAGGTGCCGCGGATGGAGCCGGAGCAGTAATGCGGCTGGCAGGCGCTTCCGATGCGGGAGGGGTAAGCGTGGGCTGCTCGGCTTTGTCGGCCGCCGCCTTGGGTTTGCTGCCGTTCCGCCGGATGGGGGAGGGGCGCGGCGGCAGGCCAAGCCTGTGCGCCTTGCCGACCACTGCGTTTTTGGTAATGGAAAGACGCCTGCCGATTTCCGCCGTTGAAAGACCTTCCGCCCAGAGGTCCTTAAGCTGGGCGATTATTTCTTCGGACCACTCCATTAACAGGCACCTTTGAGCATTGCATGGCGGGCTGGCAAAATACCAGTGCTTCTACGTACCGCATATTAGGAGGATGGCACTCGTATCTCAAGCGGAAAGCCCGCTCTCTGGGTTCCTGTGGTGTGTTCCTGCCTGCAAAACGTGGTTTTACGGGTTTTATGGACGCCGGAAGGGCGGGAGCTGGTGCCTAGCTCTGCACAATATCCAGACCAATATCGAGTGCCTGCACACTGTGGGTCAGCCAGCCGAGCGAGAGCACATCCACTCCGGTCTGGGCAATAGCGCGGGCCGTCTTGAGCGTGATACCGCCAGAGGCTTCGGCCAGTGCGCGCCCGTTAATCATGCGTACGGCCTGTTCAAGCTGGGGTACGGACATGTTATCCAGCAGATAAACGTCCGCCCCCGGGCCGGACAGGGCTTCCTCAAGCTGTTCAAGGGTATCGACTTCCAGTTCCACCTTCATCAGGTGTCCTGCGTAGGTACGGGCAGAAAGCAGGGCTTTTTGTATGTTGCCACCGCATAGGGCAATATGGTTGTCCTTGATCAGAATGGCATCGTCCAGCCGGAGCCTGTGGCTGCTCCCGCCCCCGGCCCGCACCGCGTATTTTTGCAGGCTTCTTAAACCCGGCAGGGTTTTGCGGGTGCAGGCCACGCGGGCTTTGGTGCCTGCCACCGCCTGTACAATATGGTGCGTATGCGTGGCGATACCGCTCAGGTGCGACAGCAGGTTCAATGCCGTGCGCTCCCCAGCCAGCAGGGTAGTCGCGTTACCTTCCACGGTGGCCAGAACGTCACCTTGTGCAATCTGGCTGCCATCTTGCTTCATCTGGCTGAAGCGCACGCTCGGGTCCAGTATGGCAAAAGCCTGCCGGGCTCCTTCCAGCCCGCACAGAACACCATTCTGGCGGCTGCGGAAGATGGCATGCAACTGCTGCCCCGGCTGGGCCAGCGCCTGCGTGGTGACATCTCCCCCAATTCCCAGATCTTCCATGAGTGCGGTGCGCACAATGGGCTCCCATAAAAGGGTGGGAAGATGCAGGTTTGTGGTCATGTCAGGCTCCGGTCTGGGGGCTTAAATTGCCAGCATCCGCTCAACCGCCATACGAGCGGGGTGTTGCAGGTGTTCAGGGATGGTTACTTCCGTCTGCATGGTTTCCAGCGCCTGACGGATATTGGACAGGGTAATCCGCTTCATGTGTGGGCATAGGTTGCACGGACGCACAAACTGCGTTTGCGGGTAGAGTGCCGCAAGGTTGTCGCTCATGGAACATTCTGTAACCAGCAGGACTTTTTGCGGTTTTGTCTGGTCAATAAAGCTGATCATCTGTGCAGTGGACCCTGCATGGTCGGCCTCTGCAACCACGTCGGGTGGGCATTCGGGGTGCGCAATGACGCTTACACCTGGGTGCAGGCGGCGGTACTGGCGGATTTCCTGCGGGGTAAAGCGTTCATGCACCTCGCAGTGGGCTGGCCATGTCAGCATTTCTATGCCGGTTTCGGCTTCGATGTTACGGGCCAGAAACTCATCGGGGATCATAATCACGCGGGGAACACCCAGACTTTCCACAATGCGGCGTGCATTGCCCGATGTGCAGCAGACATCGCTTTCCGCTTTTACATCGGCTGTGCTGTTGACGTAGGTTACAACGGGCACACCGGGGTAGCGCTTTTTGAGCGTTCTTACGTTGTCTGCGGTAATGCCTTCGGCCAGAGAGCATCCTGCCGTGGCATCCGGGATCAGAACAGTTTTTTCCGGGTTCAGCAGTTTTGCTGTTTCGGCCATAAAATGCACGCCCGCCATCACCATGGTGGAGGCATCCACCGTTTGTGCCGCACGGGCCAGAGCCAGACTGTCGCCCCGGATATCTGCCACGCAATGGAAGATTTCCGGCGTTTGGTAATTATGGGCCAGAATGACGGCGTTTTTTTCCTGCTTCAGGCGCAGGATGGCTTCGATATCCGCCGCGTAATTGGCTTCCCATTGGTCCCGCAGCATAATGTGGGCAACAGGGTGGTATAATTCATCCCTGCTGGGCATGAGAGAGGCAGACATGGTTGTGTTCCGTTTCCCGTGCTATATATGCTCTTATTGAGTATATATAGCATTCAGAAATTGCAAGGGTCGAACCAAACACTTTTTCAGGAGATGGCAGGTAAAGGAAGTTTGGCCCCCGCCAGATAGCAGTGT
Organism: Acetobacter lovaniensis; assembly: GCF_014207635.1. Classification (GTDB taxonomy): domain Bacteria; phylum Pseudomonadota; class Alphaproteobacteria; order Acetobacterales; family Acetobacteraceae; genus Acetobacter; species Acetobacter lovaniensis. Next base: position 116,958 of record NZ_JACHIE010000004.1, on the reverse strand, counting down.
TCGGCTGTTTCGGGTGCGAATTGATACAGTTGTGCTGGTCGGCCCTGCGGGGGAGAATCGTATTCCTCAGTGCGGCTGACCAGTTTCTGCTGCTGCACAAGCCGTCGGAAGTTCTGTTTGTGCATGGCGCGCCCTGCCAGAGCCTCCATGGCCTGCTGAAGCTGTAACAGGGTAAACTGCCGGGGCAGTAGGTCGAACACTGCCGGGGTGTAGCGGATTTTTGCCCGCATACGTGAGAGCGCTGTAGCCAGAATACGCCGGTAGTCGCGGTGCATGCTCAGGCCCGGCAGGTGCGCGCCATTCTGCCACGAGGATTCGGGCACAAGCCCGGCCTCCCACAGCAGTTCATAACGCTGGAGGCTGAGTTCATCGTTCCAGACGTGGTTCTCAAGGCCAAAAACAGTGGTACATCTTTGCCAGAGCTGCATGTTATCTGCCGCCCACTGTTTGAGGCGCGTGGCAATGGTGTGCAGCAATGGGCAGGACGTTGCATCCCGCCGGTCTTCCCACGGGAAGTAGTCGTAAATGGAACGTTCGGCCAGACTGTGGTCGCAGTTCTGGCGGATGAACGCCATATAGGAAATCTGTACCCTCTGGTGGCCGTGCCCATGCAATGGGTCGGCGAAGGTATAAAGCTGTTCTGTATGACCAAGCTTGAGGCCGGTCTGGTGTTCCACCCAGTTGCGCATCCCTTTTTGCAAGGAGCGATGCTCCACCATAAGTGGGCCGGACGGAAAGGAGTGGCCATGCTCCAGTGTCAGAATGTGCGGCGTATTGTTGCTGATGCTGACCAGAACAGCCACCAGTTCGGCTTCACATAATACCGGCTGTGCGTTTTGGGGTATGGAAGTGGCCAAAGGACTGATCATGGTTGGCAAAGTGTCTGAACGTTTGGTGTCTGGCAAGTGTCATACCATCAGGGTGCATGAGGACGCGCTGGAATGGCCGGTTTTGCTCCGGTAGAGCGAGATGGGAGCATAGGACAGGCTGGCTCAGGACAGAGGGGAGGCTGCCCGTCTGGTGGGGAATGCGTCCAGCCAGAGTGACATGTCATTGGCGGGTAGAGGCCTGCTGTAAAAATAGCCTTGCAGGATATCACAGCCCAGTTGCTGCAACTTGGTCTCCTGCGCTTCGTGCTCGACACCTTCGGTGACAACCTTGATACCAAGACGTTTGCCAATGTTGATTGCCGCTTCGGCAACAACAAGGGAACTGATGTCGTTTTCAAAATTTTCAATAAAACTGCGGTCGATCTTGATTTCTGTCAGGGGAAGCTGGGCAAGCCGTGACAGGGACGAAAAACCCGTGCCAAAATCATCCATGGACAGGCCAACGCCAATGTCGCGGATGGCTGTCAGGTTGGCGGCTGTTTCGGGGTCCTGCCGCATGGCCACACTTTCGGTAATTTCTATGGTCAGGCGCTGCGGGGCCAGATTGTACTTCTGCAATACGGACAGGATCTGGTCTGGCAGGTCCATGCTGCAAAAATGAACGGCTGACATATTCACACTGACAACGGGAACATAAACATCATTCAGCTCCCATTCTATGACCTGCTGGCAGGATTTATCCAGTGACCACAGACCTATGGCTTCGATCTGCCCGGTTTCCTCGGCGATGGGGATAAAGGTGGAGGGTGGAATAAAACCAAGTGTGGGGTGTTGCCAGCGGCTGAGTGCCTCAACCCCGCACAGGGTGCCCGTCAAAGCACAGATCTGGGGCTGATAGACCAGATGGAGCTGTGTCTTTTGCAACGCATCGCGCAGAGCGGAGCCAATGATAAGGCGTTCGCGCACATTGCTGTTGCCTCCTTTGCCAAAAAACCGGAACCCACCCCGTGCCTGTTTTTTGGTCTGTCGCATGGCAGTTTCCGACGCGCCGAGTATTTCCTCTATTTCCGTGCCATCATCAGGGTAAAGGCTGATTCCTATGCTCAGGGAGGCAACCAGATCGCGGCCTTTCACCTCTATGGGTTCGCGGGATATGCAATTCAGTTCATGGGCCAGTTTGCAGGCCTTGTTGCGATCCGTATCTGGCATGACAACGACAAAATCATCTCCACCCAACCGGGCAACCAGATTGTGACCCCGACAGAAGGCGGCAATGCGGCGGGCAATGGTCTGGAGCAGGATGTCACCGCTATTGTACCCCATGACGTTGTTGACATCTTGCAAAAGATCAACGTCAAGCATCAGAATAGCAAAGGGAGCCTGTTCGGGCTGCGCTAGCATCTGCCTCAGGCGGGTGGCCAGGGCTGTTCTGTTCAAAAGCCCGGTAAGAGGATCAATATTGTTGAAATTATTGATTCTATCGAGTGTTTTTTCATGGCCAATAATAGATGCGCAGGATGGTATGCAACCTGTGACAATTTTCTGTGGCCAGTCAGTAATTTTTTCCTTGTTGCGCGAAAAAAGCGCAAAAATACCGATCAGTTCACCCGCGGCGTTGCATATGGCGGATGCCCAGCAGTCATGCAGGTCGCTGTGCTGGTTCTGCCCCTGTTTTGGGGTCCAGATCAGGGCGCAGGCGTGGTGCGGGTTTGTGCGCAGGTCCTGAATATCAGAAGCGGTCAGAATCAGATTGTCCAGCTTGTTGATCTTGCTGCTGGGCAGACTTTTCCCGGAAAGGATGGAAAGCCCACCCTGTGTGGTAATATGCAGGAGTGTGGCTATGCTGTTGGGAACAAGCTGCTCCACCTTGCCACACAGCATATCCGCAACATCCTGGATGGTTGTGTAGTCTGCCAGAGCCGCAAAAACCTGACTTTGCAGTTCCAGTAGCGTGCGACGGTGGACCTCTTCGGTTACCCCTTTGATAAAAGCCATATAATAGCGTTTGTTGTCTGCTCCGATCAGGGCCGTGGACAGTGAGAGTTCCGCAGCAACATAATCTCCGTTGCTTCGTACAAACGTAACCTCGCGCGATGTGTTGACAACGCGGTGAAGACCCGTCAGGCGATGACGCTCGATGTAGTCATCATGGTGCTTGCGGTGTTCCATTGGAACCAGCTGATCAACATGGTTCCCTAAAACCGCGGAGGCTGGACACCCCCACAGATGCTCTGCCGCGGCATTGAAAAAAACAATTCTGTTCTGGTCATCAATGATGACGACACCATCAGTCGCCTGCTCAAGTATGGCTGCGTAAAATTTATCGACATGGTTCAAGAATGTGAACGGGTTTGTAGGGTCTGGCATGGACTCAATCTTTAGGCAGAAGGCTAAACCAGAGGGATGTCGACCCCATGACACTCATGCCAGATAAAAGAGCAGGCACGGGGAAGGCATGATTTGTTATGGAGCATCTTTTGAAGTTTGAATATACGGGAAAGGGGTAAGTCAAATAAATTTTTCTGTAGGCAAGAGAGAATGAAAGTTCATTTTTCAACAACTGGATTAACATGCAAGGAAAAATAAGATAAACAGAATACAATATCAGTGTTTTTAAGTTGGTTTCAAAAATAACGTTCAAAATATACAAACGCATGCCACATATATTCCCTTGTGATGACATGGATGATGTTTCTATTTTTATTACGTGTGTTAAAAAATGTTTCAGGATTTTTTGAGATTGCGCTGTAGTAAAAAACCTTTCCCTCAAGTTTATCGTGATTTTCGTATCATCATTATCACATTGGCGTTATAAGGGTAGGGGGGACACATATTTGTTAACATTTGGTAAAAAAATATAATTTTACAGTGTGTTAACGGGAAATTCCCCAAGTCTGTTTTTGACGGGGAGAGTGGTTTTTCGCCACAAAATCATGGGGGACGGTATTGTTTGATTCGGTTTTAAATGGCCGAATTTTAATCTCAGGTTTCTACCTCCAGGCGTGATATGCACAACGATCCGTCTCTCGGGTTTATTGTGTGGTGCGTGAGGGATCAGATGTGTGTTTGTGACAAGTAAGGCATGAAGACGGGCTTGATTTTTCTGGCTGCCGCAATAGCCGAAATTGGAGGGTGTTTTGCATTCTGGATGTGGCTGCGTCTGGGAAAAACGCCTGTCTGGCTTGTGCCGGGTTGTTGTTGCCTGCTTTTGTTCGCGTATCTTTTGACGTTGATCGATACATCCGTAGCGGGTCGCGCCTATGCTGCGTATGGGGGTATCTATATTCTGGTTGCGGTTCTGTGGATGTGGTTTGCAGAAGGTATGCAACCAGATCGGTGGGATTTTCTTGGTGCGGGTCTGTGTTTGCTAGGGGCAGTCGTCATTCTGCTGGCACCACATACACGGTGAGTGATGATTTGTTCTGGCGGAGGCATGGTTGTTCATGAACGCAGAGTTCTGGCTTGCAAAATGGCGTCAAAACGAGATCGGGTTTCATACCCCATGCCCACATCATGCTCTTGTGGAGTATTTTTCCATCCTTGGTCTGGCTCCAAGGAGCAGGGTTTTTGTGCCATTGTGTGGAAAAACGCTTGATATCCACTGGCTCATGGCAGAAGGGTACAATGTTGTTGGTGTGGAACTGAGCCGTTTGGCGGTTGAGCAGCTTTTTGCTGAGTTGGGTATTGAGCCCGTTGTGTTCTCTCTGTCTCCAGACATTGAGGTGTTTGAAGGGCCTCATATAAAAATTTTCGTAGCAGATTTTTTTGTGCTGACACACGCCCTGCTTGGTCCGGTTGATGCAGTTTATGACCGGGCGGCTCTGGTGGCTTTGCCGGAAGAGATGCGCATACGCTATACGCACCATGTGATGGAGATTTCCTGTTCAGCAGAACAGTTTTTGATTTGTGTTGAATATGATCAGTCACGTTTGTCCGGCCCGCCCTACGCCATTATGGCGTATGATGTGGAACAGTATTATGGGCAGGTTTATAATATTGCGAGCATTGATCGCCAGACTGTGCCCGGAGGTATAAAAGGAAAAGAGCCGGGGTTTGAACATATCTGGATTTTGCGGAGGCTCAATGCAACACATGCGGGTAGCCGGGAAGTTTAATCTATATTTGGTTTGACTTTTTGCAAATTTGGCGGGTGCGTTGGCTCTTGTAAAAAATCTTTAAAATATTTGTATTCATTACTTAAAAAATATAGAATGTCCGAGAGGTCATCGTATATATTGGTTTTGAACCTGTTATAAAATCCAGCATACGGTTATGCGCGTGAGTCCATTTTCATCCTTCTTTGCTGTTGTTTATCAGGCTTTTAACGCCATAAAAAAGCCGGCAAGTGCGGTGATGGGTTACGGTCTTCCGGTTCTGGTTGTGGCAATCTGCGCTACAGCCGTCGAGTTTGACGAGTATCAGCACGTCGTTGCCAAGATTAACGAGGCTGCGCGTCGGGATAGTCAGGTTTATGCCAATCTGATTATGGAGCGGCTGGATACCCGCTTTACCGAACTGGATATGGCTCTGGCAGCGCTGCGTGGCTCGGAGAACAGGCTTGATCCCCCGCTTTCTCCTCAGGTTGAGATGTCGCTCCGGCATTATCTGCTTTCACGCCCGGCGTATTCGACGTTCAACGTGTTGGGGGCTGATGGTGAGAGCATACAATGGTCCACATCGGACCAGAAAAAAACTCGGGATGAACCTTTGCGGGATTTTTCCCCCGTTCCCAAAATGCCCTATCATTTTTTGGGGCCTGTGCATTATTCGGAAACTCTGGGGACTGTTGTGCTGTCCATGCGGGTGCGTGAGAAAGACAGTGGGAGTGCAGGGTATTTTTTAGGGTCTCCTTACCGGATCAGCAGATTTCTGGATGAGCAGGAGCTGCCGCCAGATTATCGGAACCGGGATTTTACGGTTATTGACACCCGAAGCGGGCAATCCCTGACGCAGTTGTTGCATATGCAGGGGCAGGTCCACCCTCCCTTATCTGCCAGGCAGGAAATGGTCGTGCTGGCTCCTGTGCCGGGTTATCCGTTTGTGGTGCAAACACCGGTGTCTTCCTCGCGCGTGTGGCACACCTACACCCAGCAGGCCCCCGCGCGCTGGAGTGCGGAGGTTCTGCTGCTTGTCCTGCTGCTGCTTTTCAGTGAGTTTTTAATCCGTCGGCGTGATCATGAGCAGATGGCGCATTTGCGCAGGCTGACCGCTTTCAACACGTTTATGGCGCAGGCCAGCCAATGTGCCAGTCAGGCAAATGATGAAGCAGGTCTTTTGCAGGAAATCTGCGACATGGCCATACGCTATACCCATTTTAAAATTGCCCTGATCGCCCGGCCGGATGAGGCGCAGTGGTTTCAGATGCTAGCTATGAGTGGTGCGCGGGCATATCTGGATAATATTGCGATCTCTGCGCGCGCGGACCTGCCGGAAGGGCAGGGCACTATTGGGCAAGTCTGGCGTACGGGTCTGCCTCTTTTCAATGTGTCTTTTTCAAAGAATGCTACTCTCGCACCATGGAAAGAGCGTGCGCTCAGGCTGGGGCTACGCTCCAATACCGCATTGCCGATTTACAGGGATGGAAAAGTCTGGGCTGTTTTTAGCGTTTATCATGAAAAAGTGGATATTTTTGATGACCAGCTTCAGATTTTGCTCAAGGAAGTCTGTATTAATATTTCCATGGGGCTGGACAGAATTTACAGCCAGCAGTTAAGAGCCGCCTTGCTGGATAATTCTCTTGTTGGAATTTTACTTGTAAAAAACAGAGTTGTTCAGATGAACAACTCATATGCCACTTATATGCTTGGCTTGGAGCCTGATGCTCTTGTTGGTAAACCAACCGAAATTATCTATGCGGAGAGAAGCGAGTTCGATCGTATAACCGAGGGTTATGAGCAGATTGCACAAAATCGTACGGTACGGGTAACCGGGGTACGCCTTGCCCGTTCTGATGGTCAGATGCTGATTGTCGATTTTTCAGGCGTGAAATTGTCTGATCTGCAAAATGACATTTCTGTCTGGACGTTGGAAGACGTCACCAGCAGGGAGGTGGCAAGGCGTCTGTACCATGCGCTGGTGAATACTGCCGATGCCGTGCTGCTGGCGACGAATGAAAACGAGATGTGTAGCCGTGCCTGCCAGGATCTGGTGCGGGATACGTTGTTCCATGCGGTGTGGATTGGTCGTGTAAGCGAGTTGGGGCAACTGGAGGTTTTGGCCCATGCCGGGGAGGGTACAGAAGGTATAGAGCAGATCAACACGTGTCTGGATGGATATTGTTCTTTGTCTCCGCCTCTTGTAGTCACGCGGGCATGGCGGGAAAAAGACGTTGTTTACAGTAACGATGAGTTGGCCGAACAGGCTGACAGCCCCTGTTTTGAGTTTATACGCACCAATAACTGGCGTGCGGTCTTGTCTGCTCCTATCCGGCGTGATGGGCAGATATGGGCGATTATGACCTTTGCCTCTCCTCAGATGCAGGTATTTGATGAGTCGAGCATCGCGTTGTGCAAACGGGTTACCAGCCTTTTGGGGCATGCATTGGACAAGCTTGACGTTAATCGACGGATTGAAGGTTTGCAGGAGCAGGAGGCCGCCCGTGCCCGGCATGATGTGCTGACCGGTCTGCCCAACCGTCTGGCGCTTACGGAATATCTGCCGCAAGCACTTGCCCGTGCACAGCGGCAGGCGACCAGCGTTGCCGTGGGTCTGATTGATCTGGATGGTTTTAAACTGGTGAATGATACATATGGGCACGAAGCGGGGGACAGGCTTTTGCAACAGCTAGGGCAAAGCCTGCAAGCCCGGCTACGCCAGACAGATTACGTTGCCCGGTTGGGAGGGGATGAGTTTGTTGTGGTGTTTGAAGGGCTGACAACAGCGCAGGCCGTTGAGCAGGTGGAAGTTGTGTTGACTACACTCCATGCTTCGGTTGAAAAGCCTTTCCCCGTTACGGCGGATGAGACAGCAACAGTGGGCATGACTCTGGGCGTGGCTTTGTACCCACAGGATGGTCTGGATGCCGAGTATTTGCTCAAACGGGCTGACAAAGCCATGTATCATGCAAAACAGAATAAAAAAACGCGTGAAAAATGGTGGTTCTTGGCAAAGGATCTTGCGGAAGAAGCACCAGATGCTCCTCTGCCCTGAGAGTTCTGTATTTTTTATGGTCAGAGAGGGGAGATTTGCAGTCTGTCTGAGTATGCCACCTGCATGCTGTAGGATTGATTGAAAAACCTGATACCAGCAATACAGCGCAAAAATTACCATTTTACTTTGTGTCGGCTGGCCGTTATTACTGCTAAATACTGTCCTGAATACAGGATATTCCTCACAGATATAGCGGCTTCGATGGACACCAAGACTCTTTTTTCCGGCATGGCTCTGGCGTTTGGCGCATATGCGTCTTTTTCGATAAGTGATGCGTTTTCCAAATTGCTGGCTGGCCAGCTTGATCCATTTGAAGTGGCTTTTTCTGGCGGGCTTTTTGGTTTCCTTATTCTTCCCTTTATCCGCAGGTCCGGTGAGTCCTATCTGGATATCGTCAGGCCGCAAAAATGGGGTATGTGGCTACTGCGTGCAGGGTGTGTGTTCGTAGCTACGGCAGCAAGTGTGGAAGCTTTTATGCTGCTTCCCATGCCGGAAGCTTTTTCGCTTATGTTTCTTATGCCGTTGTTTGTGACAATTCTATCGGTGCTGCTGCTTAAGGAAAAAGTGACATTCTGGGCCTGGCTGGCGGTTGTGCTGGGGTTTGCCGGGGTTCTTATTGTCCTGCGTCCCGGGTTCAGGGAGTTGCACTGGGGGCATCTGTGCGCGCTGGTCGCAGCTTTTGCCAATGCGGGGAGTGTTATTGCCTATCGTCTTGCGGATCAGGAGCGTACGCGTCTGTCCCTGTTCGGTTCAAGTCTGATTGGTCCTCTGGTTGGTAATGGGCTGCTTATGGGGTTGCATGCCCAATGGCCTGCAACCCTGACGGCGTGGGTTTACCTGTTCGGCTATGGGTTCCTCGCGGCCTTGGGGCAGTTGATGATGATGATGGCGACAGCCAGAGCCCCAGCCAACCGTGTCGCGCTGCCGCAGTATAGCCAGATGGTGTGGGGCGTGGCCCTGAGTTATCTTGTCTTTCACCAATCGCTGGATGTGTGGACATTTGTGGGTATTATTGTGCTGATGTCCTCTGGTGTCCTGAATTGGGTGCGTCAGAAAATTCGTTATGAGCGGATGGCCGTGAAGGAACTCCTTGCCCGCCGCAAAGCCCGTAAGGCGGGCAGGGCCGGTCAACTCGTGCGTTGACCGGATGGGCTGGATTTTTGGGGTAATGGTTCAGGTTTCGATAATTTTTGAACCAAAAATGGCCGATTGCAGGATAATCGTCATGGCGATGCGAACGTCCATGACCCTGAACATGGTATTGAACAGCATTCCTGTGGCAACGGTCATCGCGGAGCCCCAGAGCGGCTTGGGGAGCGGGCCATATGCTCCGGGTTGATCGGGGTAGTCCTGCTGGAAAATAGGTTCCATGTAAGCCCACATGGCTTCACGCAGGGTGTCCGTGGCAATCAGAGGGCGGAAATGGGCGTCAACATCAAGCATACCTTCTTCCGCTGTGCCAAGTCGGCTGGCAACGCTTGCGAACTGGGTGTTCAGGTCCGGCAAGTCCTGTGCGGAGCATCCGTTCTGTAGCGCAGGGCCGCTCAGGCAGGGCCAGAGGCCGGGGTTGTGTACACTGGCGTCGCCCTGCATCAGAAACTGGTTGAGCGGCTCGCCAAACAGGAAGGTCAGTCCCCCTGCCAGTGTGTGGGCCATTATATCCTGCTCTGGCCGTAATCCTGATTTTATGAGCGCAAGCAGGCTGGTCTGGGTGGCAAACCCACAGACACTCCCCAAGGCGGCAAACAGGGTAGGTGCATGTACGCGCCGGTGATCATCCTGCAAGGGACGCGGGAAGTTGCGCACGATTTCAGTTGTCACGAGATTAAGAAGGGCAGCCTGAGGAAAATCTTTCCAGACAACGCCATCAGAACCTGTTGTCTGGTTTTGTTGTGGGGGAGAGTGGGGCATGCAGACAGGCCTTGGCATTGTGTGTGGAGCAGAGCGTTCCATAACGTGAACAGCGGCTTCCATCCAGCGTGGAAGCGAAGTCAATTGATATTTAAAAAATTATAAAACGGGATATGTGAAAAATAAATCGGAATAGTTTTTAAATGAATATCCCATAAAAAATTCAATAATGTGAGGGGTTTGATTTATCTCATAAAATAAAAATTGAGCATTATGAAAATTATAACTTGCCTTTTTCTGAGGGATATGAGAGAAGAAAAAAGTGGATGCTCTTATGAGGCGGGTTGGTGCGCGTTGTGCCAGCATTGTCCTGTTAGAAGTTACGATTGCGCACGTGTTCTGTGCGCGACCACGACGTTAAAAAGGAGCCTAGTTATGACAACAGGCACCGTAAAATGGTTTAATTCGACCAAGGGTTTCGGTTTTATCCAGCCTGAGGATGGTGCGCAGGACGTGTTCGTTCACATTACTGCTCTCGAACGTGCAGGTATGGCTTCGCTTAGCGAAGGGCAGCAGATTTCTTACGAAATCGAAGCTGGCCGTAACGGCAAAAAGTCTGCTGTCAATCTCAAGGCAGTTTAAGACCAGATTAGCAGAAATGCTGTCTGAAGCCGCCTCTCGGGGCGGCTTTTTTTATGTCTGGGTGTAAGCCTTCAGGCGTGGTCTGGTGCGCGTGCTAACAGGTGGCTGATGACGGCTCCGATCAGGCAGCAGGTGGCACTGGCGAGGAACATGGCAGGATAGCCAGCAAGTTCAATAATCGGCCCCAGTGTAAAGCCTGAGCACGCAATGGCCAGGTCCAGAAAGATGGAATAAGCGCTTAACGCAGCACCGCGGTTATGAGGGCCAGCCTTGTTAACCGCGAGAACTCCCAGTGCGGGGAACAGGAGTGAAAAACCTGCTCCCGTTAAAGCCGCCCCCAGCAGCGCACAGGTATGGGACGGAAAAACACCAATGACAACAAGCCCTATGGCCTCGACCAGTAGGGAAACAATGGAGACAAGCACACCCCCGCGCCGTTTGATCTGTGCTGCAAAGAAAAACCGGATGCACACAAACACCGTGCCAAAAACAGCAAGTGCCGTAGCGGCTCCGTTCCATTGATGGGCCGCATAATATAGGGCCAGAAAAGACGAGATGGCCGCAAACCCAATGGAGCCTGCGGCAAGGGCCGCACCATGCCACAGAACCAGATGTAACGCCTTGCTGAAGGCAATGGGTGTTTCAGTGGAGGGGTGGGGCTGGGCTCCGTGGTAAAAGCCAATAAGGGCAAGCCCGACCAGCGGCAATGCGGCAGAAAGGGCGCCAACCGAGACAAGTCCCCCATACGGGGCAGGCAGAAGAGCAAGTACGGCACCAACCGGAGCCCCCAGAGCAATGCCCCCGTAAGAGCAGATTCCGTTCCACGATATGGCCAGTGCCGTGTTTTCAGCGCCCACGCGGTGGATGTTCCATATGATGACACCTGTTGCTGTCCAGCTTTCTGCCCAGCCCAGAAAAAGGCGGCTGATCAGCACAATACCAAGGGAGGCAGGCGGAGTGTTGTGCAGCAGGCCAGCCCACCCCAAGAGCAGGCCGGAACAGACACAGCTCAGCAATCCGCCAATAACCACGGGTTTTGGGCCTATTCTGTCTACCAGACGCCCGGCGGAGGAGCGGGCGGCAAAGGTGGCCAGATATTGCAGAGCAAAGGTCAGGCCGGCCAGCGTTGTGCTGTAGCCCAGTGTTGTATGCACAAAAATTGTCAGGACTGCGTTGGGCATGCCTATAACAATATAGACAAGCAGGTTGAACAGAACGACGGTCAAAACCTTCCTGATCGGGGATGTCGTGGATGTCTGTGCAATGGCCATGCTGTAATTGGAACAGATTCTGTGCTCTTTGCACAGCAAGTTAAGCGTATGAGCAGCAATGCGACGGGCATGTGGAACCTGAAGAGAGAGGGGCTGCCTGTTGCATGGATGGCGCTAAAGAATACGGCAGAGTAAAAACGGAATTTTGTAGACCAATCGGTCTAGTTGTATTGACTGGGCTCTGTGGATACTCTATTGAATACGCATGAATGTTGTAGAAAAGCATAATGCAGCCAAAAGGCGTATTGTAGAAGCCGCGCGATCTATTGTTGGGGAACGTGGTTTTTCTGCTGTAGGCATTTCCCAGATACTGGAGGCTGCAAGTATTCCTAAAGGATCATTTTACCATTATTTTGATTCGAAGGAAGCTTTTGGTGAAGAACTTTTGCGGATTTACATGGATGATTATCTGCAGAAAATGGACACTCTGTTCTCACCCGATGTCGGCAACGCGGCGGACCAGTTATTTGCGTATTTCCGCTTCTGGCAGGAAACGCATGTGGACGGAAAAACAGGCGATAAATGCCTGATTGTTAAACTGGCGGCCGAAGTATCTGACCTGTCCGAGCGTATGCGCAGAATTCTGGATACCGGTACAGCCAAAGCCATAGACCGCATTGCCCGCACTATTGCAGAAGGGCAGGCGGAGGGCTCGGTGCAGCGCGGTATGGAAGCTCAGGCGCTGGCGGGAGCTTTATACCAGCTCTGGCTTGGTGCGACCCTGATGGTCAAGATTACGCACCGCTCCCAGCCGTTTGACAAGACCTGGCAGGCATCCCAGCGGTTACTTCTGCCCTGATCCGTGCGCGTTATGGCTTCCGCAGCATGTGCATGTTGAGTTGTATCTGCCGGTGATTGATTTTTTTGATGTAATTCCTGGTTTCCAGATATTTGAAAATTCTGCTGGCTGTCTCAAATGTCATGCCCAGATAATCGGCAATATCCTTGCGGCTCATAATCAGTGTTAACACCTGTGTCGTTTGATTGAAGTATTCCGGCTGTTTGCTGTAAGCGAGTAAAAAACCGATCAGTTTGCTTGTTGCCGTTGGGTGGGACATAAGAACGATATGGTTTTTGGCCGCCATGAGGGCGGCTGTTTTCTGTTTGAGCAGTAAGTCCGTTATATCCGGATAATTCCGGGCAAGGGTTTGTACAGCACTCCGGCGCAGGCACTTGAGGTGCACATCCACCAGTGTAATGGCCGACCATGCGTAAACTGCGTCTTCCATAATGCCGAAAAACCTGCCAGGCCACAAAAAATCGAGCACCAGACTACGGCCATTCTCAAGCTGGTAATCCAGTCGGATTGCTCCGGATTGTAGGAAATAGATAAAATCGGCATTTTCACCTTGCCGGAACACAACATTTTTTGCAGGTTTTTTCAGATCGCAGCCAATGCGCTCCAGAGCCGTGCGTGCCGCCGCCATACGCGCATGTGGAGAACCCGGAGTGTGGTGGCCAGAATGCTCCGGATTATGCAGTGAGCGCGTGTACGGCACGGGATTGGTTACCATTCAGGCGGCAGCAAGGTGCCGGGCCGACGGTCTGGTTCATGATGTCTTCCTCCCATACCGGTCAATCCTTGCTGTCGTGATGATGGGGTTATGGTTGATTCCTAAATAAACGAAACGGAACCGTTTCGCAACAGCATCAGGTGCAGACCATTACGGTAGGGCTGGGCCGACCTTTTGTACTGCGGCGGCCATGCTTTACGCCGGGGATGCGATGCGCTTTTCTTCCGCAAGGGCCAGTTGTGTCAGACGTGTTTCGTTCTTGCGTAAAAAAAGACCCGAGCCAAGCAGGCCAATCACGGTCAACACCCCTATGGCTATGCCGGTCGGACCAGAAACTTCCGATATTTTACGTCCCAGCAGGTAGGTGCCCATTGCGTACCCGCCTGCCCAGCATGTGCCGCCCAGCGCATTAAAAAGCATGAAGCGCTTCCAGTGCATGTTACATGCTCCGGCCAGCAGGGCGACAAAAACGCGCAGGACAGAAACAAACCGCCCCAGAAAAACAATGGCGCTACCGTGGTGGCGAAACAGATACTGGCCAAGCACAAGCCGCTCGGGGGTCAGGCCAACCCTGCTTCCATGTTTTTGCAGGAGCGGAAGCCCAAAATGCCGTCCGATCAGATAGCCGAGATTATCTCCGATGATCGCCCCGGCAATGGCCGCCAGAGCAACACCCTGAATGGCCAGATGGTGGGTTTTGAGGCAGTACAGCGATGCGGTGATAATGCAGGTTTCGGCCGGAACAGGCAGACCCATGCTCTCCATCAGGACAAGCAGGGTGACGATACCGTACCCGTAATGCTGAAGCAGACTATCCAGATGATGTAACAGGGGAAGAGTCCTTTTTGGTGTTTCCGTTTTCTGATGCCGTCAGAGATACGCGGGTGGAAAGGTTTTCTGTTGCATGGCTGCGTTTCCCGGTAGGGGAAAGGGCTGCCAGAGATTGGAATGGCTGGAACGTGGTCATCTGACATTAGAGTGAAGAATATATCAAGTTAAAATAATAAAAACAAAAACATGCAGTCAATAAATTTTAAACATAAGTATTTGTGAGAAATTAAAAAAATATAGAATTTACAAAATGAATGTAAATAACCGTTTTTTTAACGATTAATATATTTTTGTTTGTTTTTATTGTTGAGACAAATTCCTGAATAGCGGTATTAACCTGATAAGGAATACAGGCGCATGAAATTTGATCGTGCAGGTGTTTCCATAAGGAAAAATAGCACTGTATTTGTACTGTTTTCTTGTCCCAAGGTTCGTCTGTTCGTTGTGACAGGTCTGGTTCCGGGTCTTCTGGTCGTGCTGAGCGTGGCGTTCCAGAAAGCTGCCCACGCAGAGAATACTCTGTATCTGACCGGGAGCCAGACAACATATAGGGTGAGTGGTCAGGAAAACTTTTTTGTTCCGGTCGGGAACTGTTCGGACACGATAGCCCCTTCCCCGCTCTGCGTGGATGGGGGCGCTACGCTGGAGATTGTGGGGGCAGGGGCTACGGTCGAGTCCACCGCACAGGTTTATGTTGGCTTTAAAACTTCGGGTACCAGCTCCCTGTCCATTCAGGGGGGAGGGGGCCTGCTTCTCAACCACGCGGTGATGCAGGTTGGCTGGAGCGGGGGGAATGGTCTTGTCAATGTTTCTGGTGCGGGTTCCCGGATTGTGACATCGCCAGAGAGCATTCTGGTGGTGGGAACGGGCGATAATGGCAATTATGGCAGTCCGTTCTTCGGCACGACAAATAAAACCTACGGCACTCTTAACATCACCAGTGGCGGGCAGGTTCTGGCGGGCACAGTCGCTGCTGGTCTGTATGGTGATGGTGTGGGCACTGTAACGGTTGATGGTGCCAATTCTCTTTTGCAGGCAAGCAGTGATTATTACGTCAATGGTGGCACGGGGATAGTCGGAGGCACGGGCACCACACAGGTCAGCAATGGCGGTACGCTGGTCGTGGGCGGGCAGGTCTATTTTGGTGGTGACAGGGTAGATGGAGATGGCAGCCTTATTCTGCAGTCCGGTGGCATGCTGGTGTTGGGGGACAGGACTGCCAATGGTCAAACGCTCAGTGCGCTGGTGGATCAGGAGGGGGGCGGGGGACAATCGCATCTGATTTTGGCTGGTGGGGGCATCAGGCTGATCAATTCCGGCCTGAACACGGACATGACCATGCAACTGACCGGTGGTGTGCAGTCTACCTTTGATACGAATGGCAGAACGGCGGTGTTGTCCGGCATGCTCACGGGCAATGGCGGGCTGGCCAAGCTCGGGGAGGGAACACTGATTTTATCCGGGGCCAATACCTATACCGGGGGGACGGATGTGCAGTCCGGGGTGCTGGAGGTTGATGGTGGGGTGGTCAGTCCGGTGAATGTGTATGACGGGGCGATTCTGGCCGGGGTGGGCAGCGTTGGTACAACAACGGTGGCTTCTGGTGGGGGTCTGTCTCCCGGTATGGGCAGTACGGGGGGAGCGTTGCATGTGGTGGGGAATCTGAGCATGAATCAGGGCTCTTCCCTGTTGGTTAATAGCCTGTCCACTACGCAGGGGCTGGTGCAGGTTACGGGGAGTGCGAGCCTGTCCGGCGGTACCGTGCGTCTGCTGGGAGTCGAGCAAAACCTGCATTACGGGGAGCAATATACCCTGTTATCCGCCGCTCAGGGGGTGAGCGGGCAGTATGAGGGGGTGAGTTTTGAACAGGCGGGCGCCTATCCATTTTTGTCGCCTTCCCTGCTTTATACGGCAAATACGGTAAACCTGCAGTTGTTGCGTAATGCCGTACCTTTTGCCGCCGTGGCGCAGACACGGAACCAGCGGGCCGCAGGGAACGGGTTGCAGGGGATGGCTGTGGACAGCTCCGTTGTGCGTGCAGTGGTGCAGCTTGGTGGCACCCGTGTGGTGGATGGGGCTCTGGATGCCTTGTCGGGCGAAATCCATGCGTCCATGCGCACACTTCTCCTGCAGGATTCCATGTATGTGCGGCAGGCTGTTTCTGACCGGCTGGCCGGAGCCTGGTGCGATAACGGGCCAGCAGGGCAAAGCGCACGGGGGATGGGCGTGCGGCTCGTGCGCGGTACGGATGAGGGGTGTGTGGCAGATCGCGCCGCGTTGTGGAGCCAGGCCTATGGTGGTTTTGGCAACAATAGCGGTGATGGCAATGCGGCCAGCCTGCGCCACTCTACCTCTGGATTGATCGTGGGGGCGGATACGCCTCTGGGGGAGGAGGCCCGGTGGCGGATCGGGGGGCTGGTCAGTTATGGCCGTTCCATGGTGGACGGCGGAGGGCGCAGCGCGTCCGGCCGGAGCAACAACATAACGCTGGGGGGGTATGTGGGGGCTCGCTGGGGCGGGTGGCGTCTGCATGTGGAGGCGGACTACGCATGGAACCTGCTTTCCCTTTCACGTCAGGTGACGTTTGCGGGTTTTGGTAATTCCCTGTCGAGCCATTATGATGGTGGCACCGCACAGGGTACGGGTGAACTGGGCTATCGGTTCCATATGGGCCGGGCAGTTCTGGTACCGTTCGGCAACGTGGCATACGTAAACCAGCATACCAGTTCCTTTCGGGAGCAGGGGGGTGTTGCGGCACTGCGTGGGCGGGCAATGGCCAGTGGGGTTACGTTTGCAACATTCGGGGTGCGGGCTTCAGCGTCTTTCCAGACACATGGGGTATGGGTTACCCCGCATGCCCTGTTGGGCTACCGGCATGCCTTTGGTATACTGACAGCCACAACGCATGAGGTGTTTGCCATTGGGGCTGGCGCATATGGCATGGAGGTTGCGGGTATATCTCTCAGCCCGGACGCGGTGGTCATGGATGTGGGGGGGAGTGTCAGACTGACAGACAGAATTGATATCGGAGTGTCTTATGTGGGGCAGTACGGTGGCCCGGCCGAAAGTAGTGGTGCGCATGGAAGTGTAACCGTGCGCTTTTAAACACATACAGCTCCGGTCTGGCTTTGCCTGTTTTGCCGCACAGAGCTGTTTCAGGTTTTTGTATCCTGTTCTGGTATCATATCCGCAGCCGCTGCGCTGGGGGTGGTGGTCGCCAAATCTACGCCACCAGAGTGCCTATAAGGGTGGCGGATAAGCCGTGCAGCAAAAATGCCCGACCCGGAGGGTGCGACGGAGGTCCATAAAGTCTGCCCCGTTACCGTCCAGTTATGGAGGCGGCCAGGGTAGAATGCGTTTGGGTACGAGGAGGAATGCTCTATACGAAAATAGTATAAGAAGGTAATTGGAGGCGTGTGGTGTCATACCTTGTCCGGTCAGGTGTTAAGGTAAAGCTATCAAAGCCGGTTGTGCGGTCGTAAGGTTGCTTGCATGTTGCGGCCTCTCTCGGCGATATTGGGTGTTGATGATTTTGGTTTGGGGGTTACGAGTGCAGGCAGCTTGCCAGAGCTGACAGAATCGTAACAAACTGGAATTATGTATTGTGTGGTCAGGTCTTTAGGAGATTTCCCATGTGGGAAAACCCAAAACATATTATCGTTCCCGTGTTCTTCAATTACCGTGGAACAGCCCTCTTTCATGAGGATCCTGTCAAGGTAAGGGCGAACCCTAACGGCCTGCAGAAATTTATGGGTCTGTTTAACCAGAAGTACCTGCCCACAGACGAAATCCGTTATCAGAAGCATTTTTATTATGGTTTTGAGTTCAACCCGCGTGAGGTCAAGGCAACCCAGTGTCTTATGGGAGGTATTTTTGACTTTTTCCATGCACGTGGACTGACGTTCAATTACCCCGATATTTCCAACCGCAAGGGAACGGAAATCTGGATTGGGGAGTATAAATGCCATCTGTTCGATATTATGGCGGATATCAGAAATCCGCATTTATGCGATTTCGGGTATTTTGATCCCAAAACAGGCGCTGTTGTGCTGGACGATAATAAAAACAGGTCCGATGGCCAGCACAAACCCGCAGATGTGTCCCGTCGGTTTGTGCGTGACAGTTTTTTGAACGGGAAAATTTTCGCCAGTTGCATCAAAGTTATGGAAATGCCGAAAGAAAAGGAACCAGATGCCTGATCTTGTGGTTGTCTGTAGAGGCTGAAGTGCGTGGGGTCTGGGCAGGTTTGAGGAGCAGGGTGCCGGGGCGTGCCGCTCTGGCATAGATGTGAGTGTGGAGTGATCTTTGGTATTTAAAAACACGTGGGAGTCTGCCTGTTTGCACAGGAGAGTACGGTTTTTTGTATGATAATGTATTTAATTATTAAATACATAGTATGTGAATAATAACATTATTTCTTTATGTGTTTGTTTATTTTTTATGATGGTTACGAATTGTAAACATATTTTGGTATTGTGTACTTTTGCTTTTGCGCAATGCATGCGTTTTCAGGAAGGTTCTAGGCTGCTTTATGGAGAATGCAACAAATCTGGATTTAGTGCAGAGACTGTATCGTGCGCTTCTCAACGCGGCCGACGCCGTGTTGCAGGCTTCCTCCGAAAGCGAGATGTGCGATAAAATATGTGCTGATCTGGTATCTGATGCGCTTTTCCATGCGGTCTGGATTGGTCGGAAGGATGAGTCCGACACGTTGCATATCCTCTCCTGCATGGGAGCTGGTGCGCAAGGAATCGCCAACCTGAAGTTTGGCTTCCATGAGAGCTTGCCCCGGTTTCCTGTCGCTGTGGAGGCATGGGACAGCCAGACTCTGGTTTGCAGTAACGATGAACTGGAAGAGCAGAAAAACACTCCGTGGTACGATTTTCTGTATCGCAATCAGTGGCGTGCGGTGCTGGCGGTCCCGATCTGGCGGGGAGGAGAGCGCTGGGCCGTTATTTCGTTCGTGTCGGCCAGAACAGATATGTTCGATGAACAGTGCATTGGCCTGTGCCAGAAGGTATCGGACCTGCTGGGTCATGCGCTGGATAAACTGGATGGCCAGAAAAGACTGGAAAAACTCCAGAATGAGGAAGCAAGGCGCACACGGCATGACCCGTTAACAGGTCTGCCCAACCGGCTGGCGCTGGAAGAATACATGCCACAGGTCATGGCCCGTGCGGTCCGGCAGGGTAGTTCGTTTGCAGTAGGCATACTGGATCTGGATGATTTCAAACAGGTGAATGACGATTATGGGCATGAGGCGGGGGATCGCCTTTTGCAGGCCCTTGGGCGTCGTTTGCAGGAGCATGTTAGGCATACGGATTATGTTGCCCGTCTGGGCGGCGACGAATTTGTCATTGTGCTGGACAATCTGGACCCGCTGTTACGGGTAACCCAGGCTACGAAAATTCTGGATAATCTGCACAAGGCTGTAGAAACACCATTTGCCATTGCACAGAATGCGTTTGTCATGGTCGGCATGACTCTGGGGCTGGCCCTGTATCCGGTTGATGGTGCAGACCCCGACACGCTTTTACGTCGCGCCGATGCGGCCTTGTATTTGTCCAAACAGAACAAGCCCAGCCGTCAGAACTGGTGGTGCATGGCCGACAGCACCCGGCAGTTACCGGCTGAGGAAGTCGTGGAACAGGCGGCTTTTAACCCATATGGGCCAGAATCTGCGGAATTGCTGACACGCGCCAAAACATTTCTGGTCCGGATACGGCAGAGTTTTATCGAATGTTTTTACGACAGTCTGGCAACAATGAGCGAGGCGCGCTTCATTCTGTCTGCCCTGACACCAGAGCAGCTTGAGCATCTGAAGCAGAAACAGGCCGCACATCTGGATTTTTTGCTGGGAGCAGAAACGCAACGACAGGATATTCTGCAACAGGCGGCAGAGCTGGGCGCCATTCACCTGCTCTGTGGCATTCCTCCTGCCCTGTTGGGGGAAGCTTACAGTATTTACAGACGTTTGCTGATTGATGGTCTGGATAAAGCCCTGTTACGCGCATATGACAGGTACCATATTCTCCTGACCACCGAAATGCGCTTGCAAGATGATAAAGGCGCGCAGCTTGAAGCCGGGCAAAAGGTTGAGGAAAAATATTTTGCTCTTCTTGCAGACCGTTTGCCCGCCGCAGGGTGTATCTGGCCGGATGTGAGCGCGCAGGGTGTGGAGGTTTTGGGCAACCTGCCGGGTATTCAGGCTGTCCTGCTATTCCGGATGAACCCGGCTGGTGAACTGGTTGTGGAGCATAGTGGGGGCAGTGCTGGCGCACGACTGACTCAAAAACTCAAGGAGAGAATCAGCCAGCCTGTTGTGAATGCACAGTCGGTATTTGGTAATACTGTTACCGGCCTGGCATGGCGGACACGACAGAAGCAGAGCTGCGCCTCTTATTTCACAAACCCCAATGCGGCGCCATGGCGTGATATGATGCAGGCTCTGGGCATCTCTTCGTCCATCAGCATCCCTGTTTCTGTGGAAGAGGAGCAGGTGGCGGTTGTGCTGACTCTGTTTGGGGCATGTCCAAACCAGTTTGAAACACAGCGGATGCAGCAGTTTGCCCGCAGTCTGCAACATCGCTGGGAACAGATGTGGATGCGGTGCTGTTTTCCCCGTGGTTCCGCCGTGACGGAAGAACAGTCCTGCCATCTGAGGGACAGGCTGTTCAGCGATGGGCTGCGTATGTACGTTCAGCCGATTGTGAACCTGCGTACGGGAAAATTGCTGGAAGTTGAAGCACTTGTTCGCATTCAGGATACAAACGGAATCATTATCGAGCCGGGGAGTTTTTTGTCTCTGCTCGGGCAGAATGAACTCGACAGGCTGTTCCACATGGGGCTTGAGGAGTCTCTGAGCCTGTTGCAGCAGTGGCAGAATGCTGGACAGATCATCAACCTCGCCGTGAATATGCCGCCCACTTATCTTTTGAATGAAGATGGTCCCTTGTGGGTCGAGAGCGCCTTGCAGCGTTATAATATCCGACCCGAGCAGTTAACGGTCGAACTGCTGGAAACACAGATGATCGATCCGACATTGCAGGATATAGCCATCCAGAAATTCAAGGCGATAGGGGTCAAGATTGCCATTGATGATCTGGGGTCAGGGTATAGTAACCTGCTCCGCCTTTCCTCCCTGCCATTTGATATTATCAAGGTTGATCAGGGGCTTTTGCGGAATATCCGTACAGCGCCTCTCCAGACATTCAGCATGGTCAAGTCCGTGTTGGATATGGGCGTTGATTTTCATGAACTGGTTATCGTGGAAGGTCTGGAGGATGATGACATGATCGAGGCCATCTACCATCTGGGCTGCCGTTATGGTCAGGGATATGGTATTTCTCCTCCCATGTCTCCCGAATATTTTACAAAATGGTATGCCGATTACCGCGTAAAAACCCATTCTTGCAGTTACGTCAGGGAACTGATGAGTGATCTGGGTGTACTGGCTTACCACTGGATGTCCACGCGGGGTGGGCAGAGTGCAAGCCGACATTCATTGCGGCATAGTCTTATAACGCATTGGCTGGTCGCGCAGGGGCTGGAAGGCTCGGAGGTGGAGCAATGGCATGAACAATGCCATTACGGAGATGATCCGGCGGAGGCTTCCCGCAAATTCATAGACTGGTTGGTTGAAAGAATAGCCCGAACCAATAAAGATCGTTTGTCTCTGGTGGAACCTCCACAAACGGGCAAATAGACCATGCGCATAGGGCTGCACTTCTGTGCGGTCCTGTATGGTTGGGTGGAAAAGGTCTCATTTCCTGTTTGCAGGATGCTTTTGATGCCTATCAGACGGTCTCATTTCTTCAGGACCGTATTCTGGATTGATCGCCAGTCAAGAATATGGGTGGTAATCATGCGCAGTTCCTCCGCATCATGCGAGACGTAGAGTGTATGTATTTTACATTTTTCTAAAAAATCTTTTATGTAAAAAAGAATATCAGTTTTTATATCCAGATCCAGAGCAGACAGAGGTTCATCCATGAGCAGTAGTCTGGGTTGTGTCAGCAAGGCGCGACCTATGGCCACGCGCTGGCGCTCTCCCCCAGAGAGGGCATGCGTATTGCGGTCAAGCAAGGGCTGGAGGTGAAGGGCGTCAACAATCTCCGTAAAAAATGGCTCTTTTTCGGGGATAAGACGCATCCCAAAGAGCAGGTTTTTTTTCACGCTCAGATGGGAAAATAACCCGCCATCCTGAGGCACGTAGCCGATCGGGCGTTTCCATGGGGGCAGAAAAACAGTGTCGTCCTGCCAGATTTCCTCAGCCAGACGGCAGTAGCCTTGTGGAAAATGATGCAGGCCCGCAATGGCGCGCAGCAGGCTGGTTTTTCCGCACCCCGACGGGCCTTTAATTCCTGTTATGCCAGGCGTGGCAATATCGAAGCGGATATTTATGGCAAGCTGGTTGATAGGACCGTTAAAATGGACCGACAGCCCTGATTGCAGGAGAGAAGGGGGTATCATGAGGGGCGTGCAGTCAGGCGTTTTTGTGTCAGGCGCAGGATCAGAATGGTCACGAAGGCAAATGCCACCATGCCTCCCGCTATGGCATGGGCAGAGGCCCAGTCTCCGGTTTCCACATTATCGAAGAGCATGATGGATAAAAGGCGCGTCTGGCCGGGTATATCCCCCCCAATCATCAATACCAGACCGAATTCGCCTATTGTATGGGCAAAGGCAATAACAGCCCCGGCGATAATACCCGGAGCGGCCAAAGGCAGCGCAACACTCAGGAATGCACGGAATGGTGGAGTGCGCAGCGTGTAGGCGATTTCAAGCGGTTTGCGGCCAGTGGTTTCAAAAGCGGCTTGTGTGGATTGTACAATGTAGGGCAGGGCGGCAATAACTGAGCCCACAGTTAAACCGGCAAAACTGAACGCAAAGGTTGATCTGCCGGTTATGTGGGCAGCCAGCGCGCCAAGTCCTGATGGTCCAAGAGCAAGGAGCAGATAAAAGCCCAGAACCGTTGGGGGCAGTACCAGAGGAAGTGTGATGATGCTGGAACACACATCGCGCCACCAGTTGCGCCGGTTAGCCAGCCACCATGCCAGAGGCACACCAATACCGAGTGCCATGACCGTTGTAACACAGGCAAGCGTAACACTCAGGCGCAATGCTGTAAAAATACTGTTGGGGTCAAACAGGGTGTTTGTTCCCATCATGGTACGTCATACCCATAGCTGGCGATAATGGCCTGTGCGGGTTTGCTTCGCAGATAGGCCAGAAAAGCGCGTGCCGCAGGGTTCTGCTCCCCCTGCCTGAGTAAAAGCGCGTTCTGGCGGATGGGGGGATAAAGTGTGGACGGAACAACCCAGACTGTGCCCGAAGGCTGGTTGTGCAGTTGCGAGAGTGCGATAAACCCCAACTCCGCATTGCCGCTCTGGACGAACTGGTACGCTTGGGCAATGTCCATACCCATGACAATACGGGACTGGAGGGACTGCTCCAGATGCAACTGCGCGAGTGTGGCTACGGCCGCAGCGCCGTAAGGGGCAATGTCGGGCTTGCAAAGGGCCAGATGGCTGTAACGGGCGGCGCGTAATGTGTTTTCGTTTGCCGGGTAGGCGGGGGTATTGCTCCAGAGCGCCAGCTTGCCAATGGCGTAGGTGAACTGGCTTTTATCAACGCCAAACCCATCCCTGAGCAGTTTTGCGGGTTTGGCTTCATCGGCCGACAAAAAGACATCGTAGTCGGCACCCTGTTCAATCTGGATCATGAACTGGCCGCTTGAGCCAAAACTGGGAATAATCACATCGCCCGTTTTGTGCATGAAATCCGCGATCAGTTCTTTGGACGGGCCAATAAAGTTCGCGGCAATGGCAATGCGGGCCTGTTCCGCCCGAGCCATGATGGGCAGGAAAAGCCCCAGAATCACACAGCAGGCCAGCAGAAGGCGGGGCGGTGGGAATGTCAGGTTCATACCATTCGTGTCGTTATAATAACGAGGTGAGTTCATGACATCATTCCAAGAACAGCCTGTATCCGTGACAACAGCAAAAAACGTGCCAAAAATATTCCGTTTGTGCACAGGAAATTTTTGTATG
Source organism: Acetobacter lovaniensis (assembly GCF_014207635.1). GTDB lineage: Bacteria > Pseudomonadota > Alphaproteobacteria > Acetobacterales > Acetobacteraceae > Acetobacter > Acetobacter lovaniensis. Next base: position 92,818 of record NZ_JACHIE010000004.1, on the reverse strand, counting down.
TCATTGCGATCAGGAAATGGCATGATACGAAAAGGGAGCGGAAAGTCCCTTGAATACTATATCTATATCCAAATGGGAATAGATATCCGATAAAAATTTTTGGAGAAAAAATCATGAAAATCAGCGCACGCAACCAGATCAAAGGTACAGTCAGTAAAATTGAAAAAGGTGCGACCACGTCTCACGTTAGTATCGAAATTGCCGGTGGTGTCATTGTCATGGCCGCCATTACCAACGAAGCCGTGGCAGAACTCGGGCTGAAGGATGGTGAGGCTGTTTATGCCGTTATCAAGGCCTCTGACGTTATGGTGGGTGTCGCCTGATCAGATACCACTGGTGGCACTGTACCCTGTAAGGAGGAGTTTTTTACAATACCGTAAAATCTGGCACGGTTTTTGCGTGGTTTTCATGAAACGTTTTTCCTAGCAACGTTTCATGAAACAACGGGGAGGACAGCTGATGTCCATGGGAAGATATCTTCTCTGCCGGATACAAATGACCGGGCAGGATGCAGGCTGATGTTGCAAGGTCAGGAAATGCGGCAAGGCCAGGGTCTGTTCATGAACGGGCAGATGCGTCAGGCGCTCCATTTGCTTCACCTTACCAATGCGGACCTGCAGGCTTATCTGGAGGAACAGGCAGCCTCCAATCCGTTTCTTGAGCTTCCTTCCGTTGACCCTGCCATTTCTTCTCCCGCACGGTTTGAACGCGGGCGGGCGGATATGTTTGTCCAGAGCGGGCAAAGAGATGATGACGGTACGGCCCGCTTGCCTGATGTTCCACTTTCCCTGACGGATCAATTGTATGAGCAACTCCGTCTGTCCACAGCCAGCCAGCAGGATATGCTGATTGGTGCTTATCTGATCGAAGCTCTGGATGCCGCAGGTCGCCTTACGGACAGTCTGGATGTACTTGTGCAGCGCACGGGGCAATCGGCGGAGGACATAGAGCGGGTACGCCAGAATATGATGCGGTTTGAGCCCGTAGGCATTTTTGCCCGCTCCTTGCGTGAATGCCTGGCTGTACAGCTTCAGGAACGTGGTAGTCTGGATCATGCGATGGAAAAGTTGCTGGACCATATGGATATGCTGGCCCGTGGTGAGATGCTGCGTCTTGCGCGGCAGTGCAATGTGGATCAGGTTACGCTGGACAGCATGGTGGCTGAGCTTAAGCGGCTTAATCCCAAGCCGGGGTTTGATGCCGGGGCCGATATGGTACCCGTGCGGGTGTCCGATCTCGTTGTGAGTGCTGATGGGCATGGCGATTGGGTGGTGGAACTGAATGCCCAGACGTTGCCACGAGTTATGCTGGCTCATGACCTGCAGACACGGGTGAGCCTGCGCGGGCAGGGCATACGGCCGCAGGATCGTCAAGTTTCCGGCTTTCTGGAGCAGTGGCGCACGCAGGCGCACTGGCTTGTCCGTGGCATGGAATTGCGTTGCAATACGCTTCTGCGCGTGGCGCGGGAGATTTTCCGGCGGCAGGAAGCTTTTCTGGTTCATGGTGCATCGGGGCTTGTGCCCCTTACGCTCAAGGATGTGGCGGAGGGCGTTGGCGTGCATGAAAGCACTGTCAGCCGGGCGGTTATGGGTAAAGCTGTTGCAACGCCACAGGGGCTTTTTGCCCTGAGGTTTTTCTTCTCATCCGTTCTGGCCGGGAACACACAGCAGGCACATAGTGCTGAAGCCGTGAGAGAGATTATCCGCCGTCTGGTGGCGGATGAAGGACCAAAAGCGGTTTTTTCGGATGATGATCTTGTACGCCAGCTTCGTGAACGAGGGATTGTTATTGCGCGCAGGACGGTCGCAAAATATCGGGATATTTTGAATATTGCGCCATCTTTTATAAGAAAGCGGAAAAATTTATTACGTGGAAGAGGCGCTTAGGCGATACACGGTTGTATTCTGCCATAACCATTCAAAAAGACTTGAAAATCATTATAAAAATTTATGAGATCAAGGGATATTTTTTCAACTATTGGATCAGAAAAAAGTATATTGATAAGTCTATTCGTTTCGGAATCGTTTCATGGTGTGCTGTAGGGGGCGATGTCGGAGGCCCACAGGGTCAGTTGGGTGATCATGCGGTTGCGGGAAAAATGACATGACGCTACGAAAAGAAAGTCAGGGCATTATGTCTGGTGCCACTGGCATAACGGAGACAAGCGCTGAAGTTGCTTTGTCCGGGTTATATGAAATTTCCCGGATACTGTGCTCCCCCATTGAACTGGGCGTTATGCTTGTTCAGGTGTTTGCAACGCTTGAGAATTTTCTTGATATGAACGCGTGCGTGTGTGTGCTGCTTGGTGAAGGAGACCGGGTGGAGCGGATTGTAGGCTCACACGGAGATCCTGTTATTTCCCGTGATTATTTCATGTCCATGCCGGAGCGGGTTCTCGGTCATATCGTTACGCACAAAGCCCCCCTGATTATACCGGACATTGCCAATGACCAGACTATCGGTTTTCGGGCAAAACCTGCGTGGGCCGTCAATCCCCGGCAGGTGGGCCTGATTGGTGTGCCCATTCCCGGACGGGATAGCATTATTGGTATTCTGGTCGTGGATTGTAAGGCTTTTTCTTCAGACTCTCCGGTTGTCGCACTGAATACACGTCTGCTGGCCATGGTTGGGCACCTGATCGGGCAGACCGTGCGTCTGCACAGGCTGGTTGAGCGTGACCGCGAAAGGCTTATGGGCGATCTGGATCGCCGGACCGAGGTGGCCAAGCTGGGGGCCGCAGTGCATGCCGACACGGCAGATGTCCGTATTGTGGGGGAAAGCCCTGCCATTACAGCGATTGTGGAAAAAATCCGCATTGTTGCGCGCAGTAACGCCACGGTGCTTCTACGGGGGGAGTCTGGAACCGGCAAAGAGGTCTTTGCCCGTGCGTTGCATCAGTTTTCACCGCGTTCCAAGGCGCCATTCGTCAAGCTCAATTGCGCAGCCCTGCCCGAAACGGTTCTTGAATCTGAGTTGTTCGGGCATGAGAAAGGAGCATTTACCGGAGCAGTTGCGGCTAGAAAAGGCCGTTTTGAGCTGGCCGACAGCGGTACATTGTTTCTTGATGAAATTGGTGAGATTTCAGCATCTTTTCAGGCAAAGCTTTTGCGTGTTCTGCAAGAAGGTGAATTTGAAAGGGTCGGGGGCACACGCACCTTAAAGGTGAATGTGCGTATTGTCGCAGCGACCAACCGGGACCTGGAAGACGCGGTAACCAAAGGCAAATTCCGTGCCGATCTTTATTACAGGCTCAGCGTCATCCCTGTTTTTCTACCTTCCCTGCGGGAACGTCCAACAGATATCCCTTTGCTGGCAAAGGAGTTTCTGGATCGTTTCAATCAGGAAAATGGTACTGAATTGCAGATTGATTCCAATGGGCTTGCCGTTTTAAGTGGCTGTTATTTCCCGGGGAATGTGCGTGAGCTGGAAAACTGTATCCGGCGTACGGCGACCCTGTCACGCGGGAGCGTTATTGGCGAGGATGATTTTGCCTGTCATAGCGATGGCTGTCTCTCTTCTGTGTTGTGGCAGGTTGGTGGGGCGGAGAGTGTTCTATCCTCTTCTGCCAAGCAATCCCTTCTGCTTCCCATGCGCGAAGAGTCTGCGCCATCCGCTTCGGTCGATACGACAGCGCCCGGACGTTCGGAGAAGGAAATGCTTGAAGATGCCATGGAAAAAGCGGGGTGGGTTCAGGCCAAAGCGGCACGTATCCTTGGTCTGACTCCACGGCAGGTTGGATATGCTCTGCGTAAAAATGGAATCTCGATCAAAAAGTTCTGAATCAGAACGTCAGGATTTGTTTTTTTAAACTAATCCGTTTTTATGTGGCGCTGTCATGGTTGTGCGCAGCATGCCTTGCAGGGATTATCCCCGGTAAATTCATCCCCCCTTTATTTAAAGCCACTGTGCAGTTTGGCACGAATTTTGCGGCTTTTCTGCTAAGCAACAAAGGGGAGAAGGGCAGATGGCCGGGCAGTTGATCGGCCTGCAGAATTTTGCAGGTAGTGATGCAGAAACCATGCGTGCAGCGCTCTCGGGCGGGTGCTCGTCGTCTCAGTGCGGGAGCTCAGACAAACCGGATTCCATGCCTGACGAAGTATGGGCAAAAATCAAGGATCATCCATGCTACTCGGAGGAAGCGCATCATTATTTTGCGCGGATGCATGTGGCTGTGGCTCCTGCATGTAACATTCAGTGTAACTACTGTAACCGAAAATATGACTGCGCAAACGAAAGTCGGCCCGGTGTTGTCTCGGAAAAACTGACACCAGAGCAAGCGCAGCGCAAGGTGATTACCGTCGCCAATGAGGTTCCGCAGCTTTCTGTGCTTGGGATCGCAGGACCAGGAGACGCCTGTTATGACTGGAAAAAAACACGCGACACATTTGGGCTGATCGCGGCGGATATTCCAGATATTAAACTGTGTCTTTCCACCAATGGTCTGGCTCTGCCTGATCATGTGGACGAAATTGCGGACATGAACATTGATCATGTCACAATTACCATCAACATGGTTAATCCTGAGATCGGTGTGCAGATTTACCCCTGGATTTTTTATAAAAATCGACGCTGGACAGGGCTGGACGCCTCAAAAATCCTGCATGAACGGCAGATGCTCGGTCTGGAGATGCTGACCGCGCGTGGTATTCTCACCAAGATCAACTCAGTCATGATCCCGGGAGTGAATGATACGCATCTGATGGAGGTCAACAGGGTTGTTAAGGAAAAAGGCGCATTCTTGCACAATATCATGCCACTTATTTCCGACCCGGCGCATGGCACCCATTATGGATTGACCGGTCAGCGCGGCCCCACGCCTGCTGAACTCAAGGCTTTGCAGGATCAGTTGGAGGATGGCGCAAAGCTTATGCGGCATTGCAGGCAGTGCCGGGCTGATGCCGTAGGGCTGCTGGGCGAGGACCGTGGTCAGGAGTTTACGCTGGATCAGCTGGAAGAGGCTGTTGCCTATGATCCATCCCGTCGGGGGAATTATCGTGCCCTTGTTGCGGAAATGCGCGGAGAACATGAAGCGGCCAAACGTGCAGCAAGTGAATCTCTGGTGGAAGTTCAACAGGCTCCGGTCGCGCTGGTCGCAATAGCGACAAAAGGTGGTGGGCGCATTAACCAGCATTTTGGTCATGCTACGGAATTCCAGATTTATGAAGTCTCCAGTCAGGGAATCAAGTTTGTCGGGCACCGCAAAACCGAACAGTACTGTGAGGGCGGTTGGGGAGAGGATGCAACTCTGGACGGGGTCATAGCCGCTCTGGAGGGAGTAAGCGCTGTGCTTTGCGGAAAAATTGGTGACTGCCCCAAGGAATCTCTGGCGGCGGCAGGAATTGTTGCAACGGATGTCTATGCCCTTGAATGGATTGAAGAGGGGATAGGTCATTGGTACGAACAGCTGAACGGGCAACAGGAACAGCGCCAGAGCGCTTGATCTAACAGTAGTTTTTATGAAAGGTTGAAGTCATGGCTTATAAAATTGTTACGTCTCAATGCACTGTATGTGGCGCTTGCGAATTTGAATGCCCCAATGCGGCAATTTCTCTCAAGAATGATCTGTATGTGATCAACGCCAAAAAATGCACTGAATGCGAGGGGCAGTTTGATACACCGCAATGTGCTGCGGTCTGCCCTGTTCCAAAGACCTGCATTCCAGCCTGAGGACTCCAGCGGCCGTGCCAGATCATGCCAGCGGAGACGATCAGCTCAGGGATATTTCCGCCTGGGAGACAGCCGAACCGCATGACTGGCTCGGCCATAAACTGCAATGTCAGGGTTGCCGCCATGAACAGTTGCACCGTGATGGCCGGTGCCGTCGCGGGCGTGTCTGTGTGCGTGATGCACGCGCACGCCGGATAGAGAGATTTTTCCGTGAAAATCCCTCAGGGGCTAATGATTATCTTGATCATCCCTATTTTGAAGTGCGGACATTGGCAGTGCGGTTTGCATCCGTATTCCGTCTGCCAGCACTGATTAACGATCCCGATGCCGAAGTCCGGGCAGGTGTTGCTCTGCGCCTGCCTGTAGCGCGGATTGAAGCATTGGCAAACGATCCGGACAGGCGGGTGCGCATTGCGGTGGCAAGCCGCCTTGGCGGTAAAGCCCTGATGAAAATGCTGGCTGATGAGGACTGGTTTGTACGTCTTATTGTCGTAAGACGTCTGTCAGCGAGTTGCCTTGTTGGTGCGGTGCATGATCCTGAGCCTGACGTACGCCGTTGGGTGGCGCGGGGCATTGACCTGAAATATCTGCCAGCCCTTGCATCCGACCCTGAACCAACCGTGCGTCAGATTGTTGCTACGCGTGCGCAGGAGGGGTTGTTGCACCAGCTCGCACATGATCCCGATATTCGGGTCCGGTTTACGTCAATTGAAAGATTGCCATACCCGATGCTTGCAGCGCTGGAAAATGATGAGGAAAAAATCATTCGTGATCTGGTTGCGCGTCGTCTCGCCGAGGAAAAGCAGACAGGTCATCCAGAAGGGGAAGATCATGGGATTGGGACGTGAGGAAGAAGTAGAAACACGCGGCAAGCCTGTTTTCATGCCCGGCGCTAAAGTCCGGGCAACACGATATGTCAAGAATGACGGAACTTTTGCTGGTCGTGAAATTGGAGAAATGCTCGTTCACAAAGGTGATGTCGGGTACGTGCGGGATATCGGTGTGTTCTTGCAGCGTTACTATATTTACGCGGTCGAGTTTGTAGAACGCGGCACCATTGTTGGCATGCGCGCTCGCGAACTTCATGCGGAAACTGAGAATAGGAAAATGCCATGAAGGTGATGTTGCGCCGGAATGACCGGGGTTTGTCGGTTTATGTACCCAAAAAAGATCTGGAGCAGCCGGTGGTCGCCCAGGAAAAAGAAACGTTGTGGGGTGGGTGGGTCCGGCTTAAAAACGGCTGGGTGCTTGAACTTCCTTCCATGGAACACGAAACAAAATTGCCGGTAACGGTCAATGCGCGTCGTATTGGCGAGGAGGGGGGTTTATGATCAGCTGGGATCATCTTTTTGCACGGATCAGTGCAGGACATCTGGTACCCTATCTTGGCCCCGGCATGACGGCGGTTGCTCTCGATCTACAAAAACAGTCTGCACAGGCTGCGGGACAGAGTAAGGAAACGGACAGCCCTGTTCCGTCCAATACAAAGGAACTGGCTGATTTTTTTGCACGGCATGTGGCGTTGCCAAAGCGTGCCAGGGGTAATCCGTGGGCTGCGGCACAGTATATTGAAAGCAAACGCTACCGCCAGACACTCGATGCCCTGATGGACCGCGCATTTTCCCTTCCCATTGCCCCTTCTCCCCTACATTTCAGTCTGGCGGCGAGTGCCCCCTCCATGATTGTCGATACATGGTATGATGGGATCATGCGGGTTGCTCTTGGTTGTGTCGCCGGTAACCGCTGGGGAGAAGTGCAGGGCACTCCACGGACAGGTGTGCGGGACTTTACCTGGTATTGTGCCTACGATGCACAGGGCGATGCCGTGACCATGCAGAATGCAACGGACTGGAAAACAGTACTTTACAAACCGCATGGTTCCGTTTCCCCGGCACATCATTATCTGGTCGCTGATTCAGATTATGTCGAAGTGCTGACAGAACTCGACATTCAGACGCCGATTCCTGACATTGTGCAAAAGCGCCGTACACAGGTCGGATTTTTGTTTCTGGGATGCAGGTTTGATGACCAGATGCTGCGTTCATATGCACGTCAGATCATGAAGCGTTCGAGCGGGCCACATTACGCGATTCTGCCAGATGTTGAACTGACACGGAATGAAAGGCGTTTTCTGGACGAAATGCAGATTACCCGGCTCGATCTTCCTCTTGTCGGGGCAGATTATGTCCACAATCTTGCATAAGGGCAGGTTGATGGAGGGGGTACTGGTTTTTGGGGTGTCATTATAAAAATATAATTTTTTCATAGAGATATTTTGAAACGGATTCGTCCGGATAAATCCTCCCTGTTTACATATTTCATGGTTTTGGGCCTGTGCGACGGAGAGTTTGGCACAGTATTTGCGGGATAACAGGGTGTGTCGGACGCGTTGTCCGAAACAGGCAGTTCCATCAATACAGGACCGAAATCATGGGTAAGCTTCGTCAGATCGCCTTTTATGGCAAGGGAGGGATCGGAAAATCGACCACTTCCCAGAATACGCTCGCCGCTCTCGTAGAGATGGGGCAGAAGATCCTGATCGTTGGATGTGATCCCAAGGCTGACTCTACGCGTCTGATTCTGAACGCCAAGGCGCAGGATACGGTTCTCAGCCTTGCTGCTGAAGCGGGTTCGGTAGAGGATCTCGAACTCGAAGATGTTCTCAAAGTTGGTTATAACGGGATCAAATGTGTTGAATCCGGTGGTCCGGAGCCCGGCGTAGGTTGCGCAGGGCGTGGGGTTATTACCTCCATCAACTTTCTGGAAGAAAACGGCGCTTATGATGATGTAGACTATGTCTCCTACGACGTGCTGGGAGACGTGGTGTGCGGCGGGTTTGCCATGCCAATCCGTGAAAACAAGGCGCAGGAAATCTATATCGTCATGTCCGGCGAAATGATGGCGCTGTATGCAGCCAACAACATTGCCAAGGGCATTTTGAAATACGCCCATTCTGGTGGTGTGCGTCTGGGCGGGCTGATCTGCAACGAACGCCAGACCGACCGTGAATATGATCTGGCTGATGCTCTGGCCAAGCGCCTGAACTCCAAGCTTATTCATTTTGTGCCGCGCGCCAACATTGTGCAGCATGCCGAACTGCGCCGCAAGACGGTTATTGAATACGCGCCGGAAAGCCAGCAGGCTGCGGAATATCGTGAACTGGCCCGCAAAATCCATGAAAACTCGGGTCAGGGGACCATTCCTACCCCGATTACCATGGAAGAGCTGGAAGAAATGCTGCTCGAATTCGGTATCATGAAGACCGAGGAACAGCAGCTGGCCGAACTGGCCGCCAAGGAAGCTGAAAAAACGGCCGCTGCAATAGCGTGATCCTGAGCCGGGCGGGTCGGGTTTGTTCCGTACCCGTCAGGCTTTTCGCTCTCGAAACCCAGGAGAAAGACGATGAGCCTCGATGAAGGGACCATCAACGACCCCACGCTGCCTGAACGCCTGATAGCAGAGGTTCTGGAAGCGTATCCGGACAAATCCCGCAAGCGTCGCCAGAAGCATCTGAGCGTTTCTACAACCCCTGATGCCGAAGAAAAGGCGGATGGTGCGCTAAGCGAATGTGACGTCAAATCCAACATCAAGTCTATTCCCGGTGTCATGACCATTCGCGGCTGTGCTTATGCCGGTTCGAAAGGCGTGGTCTGGGGGCCGGTCAAGGACATGGTGCATATCAGCCATGGGCCTGTCGGGTGTGGTCAGTATTCCTGGTCGCAGCGTCGGAATTACTACATTGGCAATACCGGCGTGGATTCATTTGTAACAATGCAGTTCACATCTGATTTTCAGGAACGTGACATTGTTTTTGGTGGTGACAAGAAGCTCGAAAAGATCATTGATGAAATTGATGAACTTTTCCCGCTGGCAAAAGGGATCTCCATTCAGTCCGAGTGTCCGATCGGTCTGATTGGTGATGACATTGAAGCGGTTTCGCGCAAGAAAAAGAAAGAAACCGGCAAAACAATCGTGCCTGTAAGGTGTGAAGGTTTTCGCGGTGTTTCGCAGTCTCTTGGCCATCACATTGCGAATGACGCCATTCGTGACTGGGTGTTCAACCAGGAGGGTGCGGAAGATAAATTTGAAACAACTCCTTACGATGTCAACGTTATCGGAGATTACAACATTGGCGGCGATGCCTGGTCTTCCCGCATTCTGCTTGAAGAAATCGGGCTGAGGGTAGTCGGCAACTGGTCGGGTGATGCCACATTGGCCGAGATGGAGCGCGCCCCCAAGGCCAAGCTCAATCTTATCCACTGCTATCGGTCCATGAACTACATCTGTCGTTATATGGAAGAGAAGTACAACATTCCCTGGGTGGAATATAACTTCTTTGGTCCGTCGCAGATCGCAGCCTCCCTGCGCAAGATTGCGGCTCTGTTTGACGAGACCATTCAGGCGAACGCAGAGCGTGTGATTGCCAAGTACCAGCCTCTGGTTGATGCAATTCTGGCCAAATACAAGCCGCGGCTCGAAGGCAAGACAGTCATGCTCTACGTGGGTGGTCTGCGACCGCGCCATGTGGTGAATGCCTATGATGATCTGGGTATGGTGATTACCGGCACAGGGTACGAATTTGCACATAGCGATGACTACCAACGCACCGGTCACTACGTGCGTGAAGGCACGCTGATCTATGATGACGTGACTGGCTACGAGCTCGAGCGTTTTATTGAAGGCATGCGTCCTGACCTTGTCGGGTCTGGAATTAAGGAAAAATACCCTGTGCAGAAAATGGGTATTCCGTTCCGCCAGATGCACTCGTGGGATTATTCCGGCCCTTATCATGGTTACGACGGCTTTGCGATTTTCGCGCGTGACATGGACCTGGCCATCAACAACCCGGTCTGGGGCCTGTTTAAGGCACCCTGGAAAAAAGAAGCAGCCTGACGCTGCTTCTTCAAAATGAACTGAACAGGCGTGTGGTGCCGTCTGGCGCACCCGCGACCTGAAGAGGAGCAAGGACAATGCCACAGTCCGTTGATAAAATTCTCGACCATGCGCCACTGTTTCGGGAACCTGAATATAAGGAAATGCTCGCTCGCAAGGCCGAGTTCGAGAACATGCCTCCGGTCGAGCAGGTTACACAGATTGCTGACTGGACAAAAAGCTGGGATTACCGGGAAAAGAACTTTGCCCGTGAGTCATTGAGCGTCAATCCTGCCAAGGCATGCCAGCCGCTTGGTGCTGTGTTTGTGGCCTCGGGTTTCGAGCGCACCATGAGCTTTGTGCATGGCTCGCAAGGCTGCGTGGCATATTATCGCTCGCATCTGTCCCGGCATTTCAAGGAACCATCCTCGGCTGTCTCCTCGTCCATGACGGAAGACGCGGCTGTGTTTGGTGGCCTGAACAATATGGTTGATGGGCTGGCGAATACTTACAAGCTTTATTCGCCCAAGATGATTGCTGTCTCCACAACATGCATGGCAGAAGTGATCGGCGATGACCTGAATGCCTTTATTGCCACAGCCAAGGAAAAAGAGTCGGTCCCGGCAGATTTTGACGTTCCTTTTGCTCATACACCGGCTTTTGTTGGTAGCCATGTGACCGGCTATGACAACATGCTCAAAGGAATTCTTGAGCATTTCTGGAAAGGCAAGACAGCCACCCCCAACGGCTCTTTGAACATTATTCCGGGTTTTGATGGGTTTGCTGTTGGTAATAACCGTGAACTCAAACGGGTTCTGGATCTGATGGGCGTGGATTACACGATCCTTTCAGATGTGTCTGACCAGTTTGACACGCCCTCGGATGGTGAATTCCGCATGTATGATGGCGGCACCCCGATTGAAGCGACCAAAAATGCGGTCAATGCTTCGGCCACACTGTCCTTGCAGGAATATTGCACTCCCAAGACGCTTGATTATGCCGCAAGCTTTGGCCAGAAAACAAAATCCCTGCATTATCCCATAGGTGTTGGCGGTACAGATGACCTGCTGGGCAGCATTTCCGAACTGACCGGCAAACCTGTGCCCGAAGCTCTGGAGCTTGAACGTGGGCGTCTGGTGGATGCCATGGCCGATAGTCAGGCCTGGCTGCATGGAAAGACCTACGCCATCTACGGTGATCCGGATTTTGTTTATGGCATGGCCCGCTTTGTGCTCGAAACGGGTGGTGAGCCCAAGCACTGCCTTGCAACAAACGGTTCCAAGGCATGGGAAGCCCAGATGCAGGAACTGTTTGACAGTTCGCCATTTGGTGCAGGATGCAAAGCCTGGGGCGGGCGTGACCTTTGGCATATGCGTTCGCTTCTGGCTACGGAGGAGGTCGATCTGCTGATTGGTAACTCCTATGGCAAGTATCTGGAGCGCGATACAAAAACACCTCTGATCCGGCTGATGTTCCCGATTTTTGATCGTCATCATCATCACCGTTTCCCGGTATGGGGTTATCAGGGTGGTTTGCGTGTTCTGGTAACAATCCTTGATAAAATCTTTGATTGTCTGGATCAGGATACGATCGAACCGGGTGTTACGGACTACTCATTCGACCTGACGCGTTAAAAATGTCTTTTATCCTGCCCCGTTCAGTCTGAATGGGGCAGCTCTCATAGGAGAATGGGCATGGCGGAGTCCCTGAACGCGAAGATAACCGCGCTCTTTGATGAGCCAGGTTGCAACACGAACGTCGCCAAAGGTGAGAAGGCGCGTAAAAAGGGATGCTCCAAGCCGCTTCAGCCCGGAGCTGCGGCCGGGGGATGTGCGTTTGACGGTGCCAAAATTGCACTCCAGCCTATAACGGATGTTGTGCATCTGGTGCATGGCCCATTGGCCTGTGAGGGGAATGGCTGGGATAACCGCCATGCAGCGTCGTCTGGCCCGACGTTGTACCGTATTGGTGCGACAACTGATATTACAGAAACCGATATTATTATGGGCAATGGCGAAAAGCGGCTTTATCGCGCCATGCGTGAGGTTGTGGAGCGTTATGCTCCTCCCGCCATTTTTGTCTATTCAACCTGTGTGACGGCCCTGATTGGTGACGATATTAACGCCGTGTGCCGCCACGCGACAGAGAAGTTTGGTATTCCCTGTATTCCTGTTAACGCACCGGGTTTTGTTGGTTCTAAAAATCTTGGGAATAAACTGGCTGGTGAGGCTTTGCTTGACCATGTGATCGGGACCATGGAGCCCGAGGTTACGACGCCAACGGACATCAATATTTTAGGAGACTATAATCTTTCAGGGGAGTTGTGGCAGGTCAAACCCCTTCTGGAGCAACTGGGTATTCGGTTAAATGCCTGTATTACGGGGGATGCCCGTTACCGTGAGGTCGCCACCGCGCATCGTGCACGGGTAAACATGATGGTCTGCTCCACGGCTTTGATCAATGTCGCCCGCAAAATGGAAGAGCGATGGGGAATTCCCTATTTTGAAGGCTCTTTTTATGGAATTAGCGATACATCGGAGGCTTTGCGCACTCTGGCTCGGCTGCTGGTTGCACAGGGGGCAGATGCCGGACTGATTGTGCGTGCCGAGAACCTGATTGAAGCGGAAGAAAAAAGAGCCTGGAGCAGGCTGGATGCTTATCGCTCTCGGCTGGCAGGCAAGCGGGTCCTACTTTATACGGGTGGGGTTAAATCCTGGTCAATCGTCTCTGCCCTGCAGGAAATGGGGATGGTGATTGTCAGCACTTCTGTTCGTAAATCTACCGATAATGACAAACAGAAAATAAAAGACCTTATGGGTGGAGACGCGCATATGGTGAACTCCATTCCCCCGCGTGAGATGTATGCCCAACTGCGCAGGGGGGATGCGGATATTCTTCTTTCGGGCGGAAGAACGCAATTTGTTGCGCTTAAAGCGCGCACTCCATGGCTGGATATTAATCAGGAACGCCACCATGCCTTTGCCGGGTACGATGGCATGGTCACTCTTGTGCGCCAACTGGATGCATCGCTGTCCAACCCGGTCTGGAAGGATGTCAGGCGACTGGCTCCATGGGAGCAGGAAGACGGCGAGACAGGATTTGATGATGAGGGTGTACCCGCCCTCGTACCCATCGGATAAGGGAGAAAACAATGGCGACCATTATCCAGCGCCGTAAGGCGGCTTCTCTCAACCCGCTCAAATCATCAGCTCCTCTGGGGGCCGCCCTTGCTTACCTGGGTATTGAAAAGGGCATCCCTCTGTTCCATGGCGCGCAGGGATGTACCTCTTTTGCGTTGGTTCTGTCGGTAAGGCACTTCAAGGAAGCCATTCCCCTTCAGACAACAGCCATGGATGAGGTGGCCACGGTTCTGGGGGGAGCTTCCAATCTGGAGGAGGCTCTTCTAACGCTGGTCCGGCGGATGAAGCCTGGTTTTATCGGGGTTGCCACCACGGCGTTGGTGGAAACGCGCGGGGAGGATAGTGAGGGTGATCTACGCCTGATTATGGAGCGGAATCCTGAACTGGCGGAGACAAAGGTGGTTCTGGCCTCCACCCCCGATTATGCTGGCGCGCTGGAGGAAGGCTGGGCAAGCGCGACCACCGCGATCATTAACAGTCTGGTCGAACCGTGGTCTCCTTCCATCCGTGCATTTCAGCAGATCAATGTCTTGCCCGGTGTGCACCAGACTCCGGCTGATATTGAAGCCCTGCGTGAAATTATTGAAAGTTTTGGATTTTATCCGGTTATTCTGCCCGATATTTCCTATTCGCTTGATGGTCATATCGCCGAAAGCTGGGTGCCGACCTCCCTTGGTGGCACATCGTTGTCGGAAATTGCGAATATGGCGCGCGCGGTACATACCATTGCTATTGGCGAGCATATGCGTGCGCCAGCAGATACTCTGACAGCCGTAACCGGTGTGCCTGCAACGGTGTTTCCAACACTCACGGGTCTGGAGCCATCAGACCGTCTGGTTTCTTTGCTGGCGCGTCTTTCGCTCAGGCCCGTGCCGGGTCGGTTGCGCAGGCAGCGCGCGCAACTGGTTGACGCCATGCTGGATGGGCATTTTCATTTTGGCGGCAAGAGGGTGGCTATTGCTGCTGATCCGGACCTTCTGTTCAGCCTTGCGCAGTTTTTTTCAGGCATGGGCGCATCGATCGTCACAGCCATTGCGTCCACGGGGGGGAATCGCAGCCTTCAGCACATCCCTGTTGAGACTGTTGTTGTGGGTGATCTTGTGGATCTGGAAGATGGTGCCGCGCAGGCGGGTGCGGATCTTCTGGTGACGCATAGCCACGGCCGACAGGCAGCGGCCCGGCTTGGAGTTCCGCTTATGCGCGTTGGCTTTCCAATCTTTGACCGGCTTGGTGTCTCGCATGAGGAAACAGTGGGTTATCGCGGCACGCGTTCACTGATCTTCCGGGTGGCCAATCAGTTCCTTGATGAGAGCCATGCGTGCGGGCCGGAAGATTTTGAAAGTGCCATTCCAGCACCAGTCATTATTACTGAGGAGGGGCGTCATGCCAGCGGTACATTTGCAACTCATTGAAACAGCACAGAACGGCCCGCAGGACGATCTGCCGCAGGACGCTCCACGCCTGCGGATTGCCATTGCCACGCGGGACATGAAGTCCCTGAATGCGCATTTCGGTTCGGCCCAGCGCTTTGCAATATGGGATGTTACGCCACACAACGCACGCTTTGTGGAAGCCGTGGCGTTTGATGATGTTTCGGACGAAAGTGGAGCGCACCAGACCGAAGGGGATGACCGCATTGGCCCCAAGGTGGAAGCGCTGGCCGGGTGTAACCTGCTGTTTGTGCTCGCAATCGGTGGTCCGGCAGCAGCCAAGGTCGTGCGGGCGCATATTCACCCGGTCAAGCTTTTGAACCCCGAAAGCATTTCTTCGGTCATTGAGCGGGTACAGGCCATGATGGTGGGCAATCCTCCACCGTGGTTGCGCAAGGCCATGGGCGTTAAACGGTCAATGGATTTTCTGGACGAGGATGATTGATATGTCTCACCAAGTGTCACCTGCAACGTTGGTGCAGGAAGAAGACCCAATGAAAAGTCCCTTTTTGAAGGCGTTAATCGGACGTATCCGTGCAGAAGATTCCTTTGGCGCATGGGAAAACAAGCCGGATGAATGGCTGCTGCGTGATTATGTTGTCAGCCGGGAAGAAAAACGCGCCATGCCTATCATCAGCGATCCTGATCCGGATGTTGTCTCTCGTGTGGAGCACTTTTATCAGGCCGTTGGTCTTGCTGTGGAACAGGAGTGTGGTCTGATGGCCTCTCCCATGATGAAAATGAGCCATGAAGGTTTTGGCCGTGTGATCCTGACGACTGGCAGGCTGGTCATTTTTTCAAAAACACTGCGTGATGTGCATCGCTTCGGTTTTGAGAATCTTGGCGTCCTTGCGCGGGAGGGTACGAAAGCCGTGCAGATGGCTCTTGATATTATCAGGGAATATCCCGAAGTCGCCAAAGCGTGAGAAGAGGGTATTATAATGGATGATATTGAAGAACTTCGTGCGGAAATAAAAAAACTTTCGTCACGGGCAGTCAAGGCGAAAATGGATCTGCATGATCTGTCAGAAGACCTGCCTGTCGGCTGGACCAATATTCCCGAGGTGGCTGCCCGTGCGCACGATGCCTACGCCATGTTGGAGGCGCGCCGCACGGCATTACGTGCGCTGGAAGAAAAAGGGGTTTGAATATGAGTGCAACAACCCGGGACGGCCGTAGTTGGAGTCCTTCCTATCTGGACGCCATAGACCCTGCGGTGTGTATTGGCTGTGGCCGCTGCTACAAGGTGTGTGGTCGCGGTGTCATGACCCTGCGTGGTGTAAATGACGAGGGCGAAATTGTTGATGACGAGGAAGATGAAGACGATATTGATCGTCGCGTCATGGCCATGGAGGATGCTGGTGCGTGTGTGGGGTGTGGTGCCTGCGCCAGAGTATGCCCCACGAATTGCCAGACTCACATAGCAGCCTGATAAGCCCGGAGGAACTGGTTATGGGAGCAGCAGATATTCATGCCTGGTTGATGGCGGCTGTTCATGGGGACATGTGCGAAGGATTTGATGCGCATGTTCTGGCTTCCATATTGGCTGTTGGTCTGGCGGATGCCAGAGAGCGTAACTGTCTGCCATCGGAAACGCTGGGAGTTGGCGGGGTGCGCCTGAGCCAGCTGGTAGGACAGGTGTTTCCATCCGTTCATGCGCTTTTTGAATCTTTTGAAAGTCAGGTCGAGCCCATACTGGATGAAGATGAAAGCTGCCTGCGCGATCTTTTGCGCAGAGCCACCACGGGGGAGGAGCGCGAGCTGCTGTTGGCCGATATGGTGGCGAGGCGCGCCATGGCGCCCAACCATTTATGGCAGGATCTGGGGCTACGCTCACGGCGGGAATTGTCCTGGCTTATGGAACGGCATTTTGAACCATTGGCCAGCCGCAACACGGGAGACATGAAATGGAAAAAATTTCTTTTTCGTATGATCTGCCGTGATGAAGGGTTTCGGCTGTGTAGTGTTCCGGTCTGTGCGGAATGCGATGATTTTGAGGACTGTTTCGGGGATGAAAGCGGTGAAAGCCGCATGGCGCGCATCCGAAAAGGGACCGATTGAGTTGTTCAGGCTGGTTCGTCGCTCTCATATAATCATCCGGTGTTTCCCCTGATGGCGCTTTGTGTCGCATTCCGCTCATAACGCGTGTACTCACGTTACAAACGGAACAGCGTTGTTTACTTCCATAAAAATAAACGTCTTTTTCATTCTGATATATATTCCCGTAGTCTGTGTTTGTCGTATGCACGGGCTGTTCTCATGGTCGCACAGCACATATTATTTTTTGCCATGCAGGCAGGCGGTTCTGGCACGATCCTTGCGACATTTCTTTTGAGGAAAAGAATTGAGGCGGAGGGGAAAATGATCCAGTTGACCAATGCAGCGCGCGATGCCGTGCGCTCAGCCATTGCCGGTTCAAGTAACCCGGCGGAAGGCATCCGTATCATGGTTGAAGCCGGTGGGTGCTCGGGCTTTAAATATATGATGGGTCTGGTCTCTGCGCCAGAGAAAGACGACATTGTTGTTCTTTGTGATGACGTGAAGGTTTTTGTAGATCGCGAGAGCAGTCCGCACCTTGAGGGCACAACGGTTGATTTTGTGGTCTCCCTCGAGCAATCCGGATTTTCATTCGATAACCCGAACGCGGCATCCAAATGCTCCTGTGGGAAGTCTTTTAATTAAAATCCCTGTTGGCGGGGGGAACGGGAGTAAGGGGTCATGTGGGAATATTCCGATAAGGTTAAAGAATATTTTTTCAACCCAAAGAATGTTGGGGTCATAGAGGACGCCAATGGTGTGGGTGAGGTCGGAGCCATTGCCTGCGGGGATGCGCTAAAACTGATGATTCAGGTTGATCCCGACACGGACCGTATTACCAGTGCACGGTTCCAGACATTCGGGTGCGGGTCCGCCATTGCGTCCTCCTCAGCCCTGACGGAAATTATCGTCGGCAAAACGGTTGATGAGGCTCTGAAGATTACGAACCAGGACATTGCCGATTTTCTGGGTGGTCTGCCGCCGGAAAAAATGCACTGTTCGGTCATGGGGTATGAGGCCCTGCGTGCCGCCGTTGCCAATTATCGGGGCGAAACATGGGAGGATGACCATGAAGAAGGCGCTCTGCTGTGCAAATGCTTTGGTGTTGATGAAGGCATGCTTGAGCGTGCGGTACGCAACAATAATCTGACCAGCATGGAGCAGGTCGCCCAGTACACCAAGGCAACGGCAAGTTGCTCCACCTGTGCAGAGACGGTTGAGGAGGCTCTGGAGCGTATTAACGCGGCAATGGTGAGCGAGGGTGTGCTGGATGCGCGGGATGCCTTTGTGGCAGGGGCGCTGCCCCCTACGCGGCGCGCGGCGCGCAAGACTTCTCCCCTTGTTGAACTGAGCACACCGACAGCTCCCGCCAGATTGACCACAGTGCAGCGTATCCGTGCGGTGGAGGAGGTGCTGACCGAATTGCGTCCGGTTCTCCAAGGCGATGGCGGGGATTGTGAACTGGTGGATGTGGACGGCAACAAGGTGATGGTCCGGCTTAGTGGTGCCTGTGTGAACTGCCAGCTTGCATCCGTTACGGTGCAGGGCATTCAGCAGCGTCTGGCCGAGCGGCTGGGTGAGCCGGTTCGGGTTATTCCGGTGCCAGCCGGTCATTGATGTTTGCCATGTGTTCCATGAGGTGATGACAAAAAATGCGCCGGAGGGTCACCGGCCACGAGTGGGGGAAAGCAGATGAAGCCGGTCTATCTCGACAATAATGCGACTACGCGGGTTGACCCGCGTGTGGTGGACGCCATGCTGCCTTATTTTACCGAGCAGTTTGGCAATGCCTCATCAATTCATGCATTTGGTGCCGATGTTGGAACGGCCATCAGACACGCGCGGCGTCAGCTTCAGGCATTGCTGGGTACGGAATTTGATCATGAGATTGTTTATACAGGCTGTGGAACGGAGGCGGATAATATGGCTCTCCTTTCCGCGCTGGAAACTCAGGCTGGTCGCAACGAAATTGTGACATCCGCCGTGGAACACCCCGCCATTTTGGCACTTTGCGCATGGCTTGAAAAAGCACGGGGTGTAAAAGTTCATTATATTGGCGTGGATTCTCGCGGGCGGCTGGATATGGATGCTTACCGCAAAGCGCTGGGGCCACGCACAGCCATTGCTTCCATCATGTGGGCCAATAACGAAACCGGCAATCTGTTCGATGTGGAAACACTGGCTGAACTTGCGCACGAGGCAGGGGCGTTGTTCCATACGGATGCGGTGCAGGCTGTGGGTAAGGTGCCCATGGATCTGAAAACGTCCGAAATCGACATGCTTTCGCTTTCTGGTCACAAATTTCATGCACCCAAAGGCATTGGCGCACTGTATGTGCGCCGTGGTGTGCGGCTGCGCCCCATGATCCGGGGTGGTCATCAGGAACGGGGACGGCGCGCGGGAACGGAAAATGCACCCTCCATTATCGGACTGGGTGTTGCCGCCGAACTGGCTCGCACGCATCTGGATGAGGAAAATACGCGAGTGCGTGCCCTGCGCGACAGGTTGGAAAGTGGCCTGCTCCAGCGGATATCGCACGCAATGGTTACGGGTGATCCCGAACGCCGCTTGCCCAATACAAGCAATATCGCGTTTGAATACATAGAGGGCGAAGGTATTCTACTACTGCTCAACAAGGCAGGTATCGCGGCGTCTTCGGGGTCTGCCTGTACGTCCGGGTCCTTGGAGCCTTCGCATGTTCTGCGGGCAATGAAAGTGCCTTATACGGCCGCGCATGGTGCAATCCGCTTCTCCCTGTCCCGGGAGAATACGCCGGAGGATGTCGAGCATGTGCTGGAGGTCATGCCCGGCATTGTCGAGACCTTGCGTGGCATGTCCCCATTCTGGGATGGCGCGTCAGCAACACGAAGTGCATTTACGCCCAGCTATGCCTGATTTTTCTTAATGAGATAAAGGGCGCGAGACATGACAGCCAAGCCGCTCAAACGGTCTTCATGCCGCCTGAAACTGAATGACAGCACCCTGCGTGATGGCGAACAGGCGCCGGGTGTTGCGTTTACTCCGGCTGAGAAATTGGCAATAGCCTGTCTGCTGGATGAGGCAGGGGTGGATGAGATTGAGGCTGGCACCCCTGCCATGGGGCCTGAAGAACAGGCAATTCTGGAACAGATCGGGCGTTCCGTTACCCGCGCGCGGGTTATTCCCTGGTGCCGGATGGTGTCAGGGGATCTTGCTCTGGCGCGGGCGACGGGGCTCGGCAGTGTACATCTTTCGGCTTCTACGTCTCCAATGCAGATTGCGGCAAAGTACCGCACAACACCTGCGCATGTGCTGGATATGACGCGCGATATTGTTGCGCGGGCAGTGGATATGGGGCTCATGGTGTCGGTGGGGGGGGAGGACGCCAGCCGGGCTGAACCGGGCTTTCTGGCTGATTTTGTTGGAATGCTCGGGCAGGCAGGTGCCATGCGTTTCCGTTACGCTGATACATTGGGTGTTCTGGACCCCTTTGCAGCCTTTGCAGCCATAACCCGGCTTCGTGAGCAGACGGAGCTGGAAATAGAATTTCATGGTCATGATGATTACGGTCTGGCGACGGCCAATACGCTTGCGGCTCTCAGGGCGGGGGCAGATGTTGCAAGTGTGACTGTTCTGGGTCTGGGGGAAAGGGCAGGGAATGCCCCACTGGAAGAGTTGGTATTGGCTGCCCCCCGTTTTCTTGGGTGTGAGACGCGTGTGGACCTGCTGCGCCTGACGGCTCTGGCGCAGCTTGTGGCACAGGCGTCTGGCCGTTGTATTCCCGAAGGCAAGGCCGTAGTGGGCTCATCGGTATTTCGCCATGAATCCGGTATTCATGTGTCGGGCCTGCTGCGTGATGTGAATACCTACGAAGCTCTGGACCCCGTACAGCTAGGCCGTGAACGCGAGATTGTTTTTGGCAAGCACTCCGGGCGGGCGGCCATCAAGCATGCACTGGCCTGTTTAGGCCTGCAAGCGTGCGATGGTGCCGCCACACAATTGCTACAGGCCGTGCGCCATCTGGCCGAACAACGCAAAAGAGCCATCACTTTGGATGAAATCGCACTTTTGTTCTCAGGCTTACAATGCCGTGCGGCCTGAAGCGTCGATGTTAGAAGGAAAAGTGAACAATGCAGGTTTTACAAGAACTCCGTCGTCTTTCAGCCGCCGAGGAATTTTTCGAGCAGCTTGGTGTTCCCTATGACCCTACCGTGCTGAATGTGGCACGGCTGCATATTCTGCGGCGCATGCGCTCCTATCTGGATGAACAGGGACTGGACACGGAACTGGATGAAGCAATGGTACGCGAACGGTGCCGTACGCTTTTGTCGCGTGCCTATCAGGACTTTGTCGTATCCACGCCCATAGCCGAACGTTCGTTCAAGGTACATCGCGATGCCATACGTCCGTCCCGTCAGATCATGGTGGGGCTGGAAGATCTGACTGTTGTGGCGGAACTGACGGAAGGCAGTAAGACATAATCTGGAAGTGTGAAAAAATAAGACCTTATTTGTCGTTTTTCCGACATGGAGGAAGGTGAATATTTCCTCTGTTGGTATCTTGGATCAAAAAGGTGGTTTTTCTGGCGCATGGCATCGGAATGGCATGCGGCTTGCGGGGATCACGGGGAAGGACAGATAAAAGGAAGTAGGGCGATGCGTATCTTTGTCTGCATTAAACAGGTTCCGGATAGCGCACAAATTCGTGTGCACCCGGTTACAAACACCATCATGCGGCAAGGTGTGCCGACAATTATAAACCCCTATGACCTGTTCGGGCTGGAAGAAGCGCTACGTTTGCGTGACCGTTTTGGGGGCACGGTGACAGTGCTGACCATGGGGCCGCCCATGGCGTCCGAAAGTTTGCGTAAAGCACTCGGTTATGGCGCAGACCGTGGCCTGCTGCTGACAGACCGTTTTTTTGCAGGGTCCGATACACTGGCGACAAGCTATGCTTTGGCCAGGCTGATTGAAAAAGCCGCTGAAGAAGAGGGCATGCCCCAGATCGTGTTTTGTGGCAAGCAGACCATTGATGGTGATACAGCTCAGGTCGGCCCGGGTATAGCCCAGCGTCTGGGGCTTTCTCAATTAACCTACGTGTCTGCCATTGATGAGATTGATCCGGAAAAAGGCAGCATTACGGTGCGTCGCCGGGCGGATCATGGTGTGCAGGTGCTGACCTCCCGTCTGCCAGCCATGATTACCATGCTTGAAGGGAGCAACCATATCCGCCGGGGTACCCAGTCTGACGTGCTACGCGCCGCACAGGCAAAGATCACCCAGTGGAACGCGGCAGCCGTTGGTATTACGGATCTGTCCCTATGTGGTCTGCGTGGTTCACCCACAGTGGTCAAGCGGGTATTTGCGCCTGCGGCCCGATCCGAAAAAGCAGACATGATTCCCGCAACAGGTGGTGGCAGTGCCACAGCCGCGGCGTTGATTGACGCCATTTTTGCGCGGCAGCCAGCACTGGAGGAAGACCTGATCAGCGCAGCTGGCGGGTATTGAGCGGCGCTGACGCCGTGAAAGGAAAAGGGCGACCATGAATACTTCACAAACCCCGGTCGCTGGCGCTTCAGGCTCGCGCGCTGGCATGAAAAAAGAACTGCCGGAACATTTCCGGTCTTACAAGCATGTCTGGGTTTTTATCGAATTTGAGCTCGGGCGTATTCACCCTGTTTCTCTCGAACTGCTGGGTGAGGGCCGGAAACTGGCTGACCAGCTTGGTGTGGAACTGGCGGGTGTGCTGCTTGGTAGTGGTGAGCATGGGCTGAATGACGCGACCGGAAGCTGCTTTGCCTATGGGGCGGACCTTGTTTATCTGGTCGACCATCCCGTTCTCGCGCAGTACCGTAACCAGCCTTACACAAAAGTCATGACCGAACTGGTGCTGAAGTACCAGCCCGAGATCATGTTGCTGGGTGCGACCGTTCTGGGGCGCGATCTGGCCGGGTCTGTGGCCACCACACTCAAAACCGGCTTGACGGCGGATTGTACGGAACTGGCAATTGATGATGAACGCTCATTGGCAGCCACACGGCCAACATTTGGCGGCTCCCTCCTTTGCACCATTCATACGCTGAATTATCGACCACAAATGGCAACCATCCGCCCTCGTGTCATGGCCATGCCCAAACCCGTAGAAGGGCGCGAGGGCCGGGTTGTGCCCTATACGCCAGACCTGCAGGAAGACAGCATTGTTACCAAGGTGCTGAGTTTTCTGCCCGATGATGCTTCGGAAGCGTCCGGGCTAGCCTTTGCGGATATTGTGGTCGCGGGGGGGATGGGCCTGCGCTCGGAAGAGAACATTCAACTTGTGCGCAAGCTCGCGGCAGTTCTGGGGGGGGACTGGGGTGGCTCACGTCCTCTTGTGCAAAAAGGCTGGATCGGGGCTGACCGTCAGATCGGGCAGACCGGCAAGACCATCCGGCCCAAGCTGTACATTGCCGCTGGAATTTCGGGGGCCATTCAGCATCGGGTTGGTGTGGAAGGCGCGGACATGATTGTCGCGATCAATACGGACCCTAATGCCCCGATTTTTGATTTTGCCCATCTTGGAGTTGTCGCGGATGCGGTTACTCTTTTGCCATTGCTGACCGAGGCTTTTCGCCAGCGTCTGCTTGTCAACCGCTTAGCTGGTTGAGGGAGATAAGACAGCCATGAGTAAAGTTGTATTTGACGCCATTGTGGTCGGAGCAGGCCCTGCGGGAAATTCCGCCGCATATACCATGGCGAATGCAGGGCTGAATGTGCTCCAGATTGAGCGTGGGGAATATTCTGGTTCCAAAAACGTGCAAGGTGCCATTCTATACTCGGACGCGCTGGAACAGATGATTCCCGACTTCCGCGAGGAAGCGCCATTGGAACGGCATATCGTTGAGCAGCGGATATGGATGATGGATGATCGTGGCCATACGGGCATGCATCATAGAAGCGATGATTATAATGAGGATCTGCCAAATCGTTATACCATCATCCGCGCCCAGTTTGATAAGTGGTTCAATCGTCAGGTGCGAGATGCGGGGGCTACGGTCCTGTACGAAACGACTGCCACAAGTCTGCTGCGTGATCCGGGCGGGCAGGTGATAGGCGTACAGACTGACCGTGAGGGCGAGGGTTTTTACGCCAATGTGGTCGTGCTGGCCGAAGGTGTGAATGGTCTGGTCGGGCAAAGATCAGGGTTGCGCTCGGAACTGCGTCCAGAAGACGTGGCGCTGGCGGTCAAGGAAATGCATTTTCTACCCCAGGAGACGATTGAAAGCCGTTTCAATATTACAGGAGATGAAGGTGTCGTTATTGAGGCCATGGGCACGATTACCGATGGCATGATCGGCACCGCGTTTTTGTACACCAACAGGGAGTCCATTTCCATTGGGATCGGGTGTCTGGTGAGTGAGTTGAGCCGCATTGGCAAGGATTCACCATACCAGCTTCTGGATCGGTTCAAGGCGCATCCTTCCATCCGGGGGTTGCTGGAAGGCTCGGAAATGAAGGAATATGCCGCACATCTGATTCCAGAAGGTGGATACAGGGCTATTCCGGACCTGGTGGGAGATGGCTGGATTTGCGTGGGTGATGCCGGGCATTTTGTAAACGCCGTGCATAGGGAAGGTTCAAACCTTGCCATGACAACAGGGCGGTTTGCGGCAGAAACCATTATTATGCTTAACAAACGCGGGCAGGCCTGTACCAAAAAGGCCCTTGGAGCCTACCGGCAGAGGCTTGATGACTCGTTTGTCATGAAAGACATGAAAAAATACAAGGATGTTCCCAGAATGCTGGAAAAGCAGGGGAGCACGATCATGGATACGTATCCCCGCCTGATGAACGGAGCCGCTCAGACATGGTTCCGTGTTGATGGGCGGGACAAGAAGACCAAGGAAAACGAGATTGTAAAATCGGCCTGGCGTGTGCGTGGCCTTGGGCTTTTGGGTGATGCTGTTAAACTGGCGAGGGCATGGCGATGAGCGACGATGTTGAAAACAGACTGTTTCAGAACCGCTATGTGGTTGATACAGGGAAGCCACATATTCATGTCGTCCCGCATGAAACACCATCGGAAGAACTGAAAGCCATGGTGCATGTCTGTCCAGCTGGCTGTTACAGTCAGAATGAACACGGACAGGTGGAAATTGTAGCGGATGGCTGCATGGAGTGCGGGACATGCCGTGTTGTGTGCCAGAACACGGGCGAGATCGAGTGGAATTATCCGCGTGGTGGGTTTGGCGTACTCTTCAAGTTTGGGTGACCAATGTTCCATGTGCCAACAAGTCTGCTGGATGCAATATTGGCAGAGGATGCTCCGTGCGGAGACCTGACAACCCGCGCTCTGGGCTTTGGCGGGCAAGGGGCACGGATCAGCTTTACCGCACGGATGCCACAGGTTGTTGCCTGTAGCGAGGTGGCTGCCGCACTCTTCCGCCACGTTGGGGGACATGTCTGTTTTAGTGCCCCCTCAGGGCAATGGATGCCTGCGGGGGAACAGATTTTGCAGGTAGAAGGATCAGCAGATGCTTTGTTTCTGGCCTGGAAGCAGGCCCAGACACTTATGGAATGGGCTGGAGGGCTTGCAAGTGATACCCATGATATTGTGCAGGCAGCACGGGCGGTAAGGCCCGATGTGGTTGTAGCCTGCACCCGTAAAGCCCCGCCAGGTATGCGCGGACTTGCTATACGTTCCATTATGGCGGGTGGCGCGGTTGTACACCGTGCGGGTTTGTCAGAAACTGTTCTGGTATTTCCCGAGCATCGTGCTTTTCTGCCCGAAGATGGACGCGAAGCCGTGAAGCACCTCAAGCAGAGTTTGCCAGAACGCAAGATTGTTGTGGAGGTGACCTCGGTCGAGGAAGCTATGGTTTTTCTGGAAACTGGAGCAGATATTCTGCAACTGGAAAAATTCTCGTTGCAGGATGTTAAAAAGCTCAGGACCTTCCTCAATGGTTTGGCCCCAAACCAGCCCGTGCCATTGTTGGCGGCTGCGGGAGCGGTAGGGCCCGATAATGCGGCAGATTATGTGCGGGCCGGAGCAAGTATTCTGGTCACGTCCCATCCTTATTTTGCGAAACCACGGGATATTCAGGTGTTGATACGGCCTCTTTCCTCCAAATGTGATCATTGAAGGATTGATGAGTGTATTGAATGAACAATCATGGAAAGCAATGTTAAGATAAAACACACTATGGCATCATTTTTGCGTCTTATTTTAAGATTATAGAATTGTCTGGGGAGTATTTATCCATGACAGAATCCAATTCTGTTGTAAGGGATAATAATTTTTCCAAATAAAGGAAGTATAACGGAGCCGGTGTTGAGTGCGTTCCTGCAAGTGTTAATGGTGGATATTTTTCATGATCGAAACAAAATCAGATATCCTGCCCGTCGAACATTGTGGAAATATGTATTACGAAATACTCAAGCAGGCGGCTGACGGTGTTATTATCATCAATGATGAAAATAACATCATTTTTTTTAATACCGCAGCCGAGCGTCTATGGGGGTATGAAGCTGCGGAGGTCATGGGGCAGAATGTTAAATGTCTGGTGCCACTCGAACATCGCGCCAGACATGATGACTATATTGCCCATAATCGTGCAACAGGTCTTGACCGTATTGTCGGTACGTCGCGCGAGATTACCTTTACACGCAGTGCCGGTGATTATGCGGTGGCCGAGATGTCTGTTTCAGCCATTACTTTCGCGCCTACGCATAAGCGTTATTATATGGCGATTGTAAAGGGAGTTACGGAAGAGAGCCATCGTAAAAAGCTTATAAACATACAGAACAAGGTTTTTACGGAACTGGTAGGAAAAGCGACAGAGCAGGATATTGCCGACATGCTTTGTGCCGAGGCCGAAAAGCTGGTGCTCAACAGCGTGGCTGTGCTGTTGCAGATCACGCCGGAGCGTGGTCTTGAGATATTGTCTGGTGAAAGTCTGCCACGGCGTAAGGGTAGAATGTTAACACGCATGACATTGTCCGAGGCGGATATGATCGCCCTGCGCACGCACCCGGAGGAAGCCAGAACGGTTGTCTGGCAAAACGCCAGTACCGTGGAGCAGGAAGTCGGGTTGCTGGATTGCTGGGCTTCAGCTGTGTGTGACGGCGGGGGCTCTCCAATTGGTATTTTTGCGCTCTACTCACGGAATAAGGACAAAATTACCAACTGGCCGCAAAAAATTGTTTCGGGGTGTGTTCCGTCATGTGCCGCGATTATTGAGCGCGGAAAAACGAGACAGAAGTTGCATCGCCTGGACCGGTATGACTCGCTAACAGGTTTGCTCAACCGCAATGCAGTAACCATTATTCTTAAAAACATGATGGCACAGCCAGCCGGTTGGCCATTTGCGCTGCTTGTTCTGGATATTGATCTGTTTCAGGATATTAACAACCTTCTGGGCTACGATCAGGGGGATCTGTTACTTCAGATTGTAGCGCAACGTCTGGCCGCGCAATGCCGGAGCAATTTTGTAACCGGACGTTTGGGGGGAGATGACTTTGTTATCATCATCCCCGGGGGAGACAGGAATACCGCCAGAAATTTTGCAGAAACATTAATCGAGATCATGCAGGAACCGATTATTATAAACGGGCATGAACTGATTGTATCTGTCAGCACGGGGATAAGCCTGTATCCGGATGAAAGCAGGGATGTGGAGCAGGTGCTCAACCGCGCGGAAGTGGCAATGTTGGAGGCCAAAAAAACGGCACGCGGCAGTTTCCGTATTCTGGATAATGCTTCTGACAGTGAAGTACAGTCTAGGCTTATCGTGGGTTCAGCTTTGCGTAAAGCCATCCAGAATTCGGAGTTATCATTATTTTACCAACCGCAGATCTGCGTTATAACCGGTAGATTACATGGTGTTGAGGCGCTGGCGCGTTGGCAGCATCCGGTTCTGGGCGCGGTGCCTCCTTCCCGATTCATTCCAATAGCGGAGGAAACCGGGCAGATTGAGGCGATCGGTCGGTGGTCTATTACTCAGGCGTGTCAGCAGCTTGCTCAATGGGACCGGCAGGGGATTATGGTGCCTGTTGTTAGTGTCAACATTTCAGCCGGGCATTTTGCCAGTTCCGAACTATTGCAACAGATTGTGGATGTACTGGACACCTATCATCTGGCCCCGGAGCGTCTGACAATTGAAATTACAGAAAGTGTAATGATGCGCCAGAGTTCGGAAGCGCTGGCGACATTGTCTGCACTACGCGGGATTGGCGTTGGGCTTTCGTTGGATGATTTTGGTACGGGGTTTTCCTCCCTGTCACGTCTGAGCACCCTGCCGCTGACGGAACTCAAGATTGACCGTAGTTTTGTTATGGATTTTGAAGAAAATATCAGTTCTCTCATCGTAACAGAGGCGGCAATTACCATTGGTAAAAGACTTGGTGTGAGAATTGTGACCGAAGGTGTGGAAGAGGGCTCTCAGGAAGAAATGCTGCGCTCAATGGGGTGTGATGTCATGCAGGGATATCTGTTTGGCAGACCTATGCCTCCCGCAGCCCTTAATACCTGGATTATGGAGCATCCGTCAGGAGAGGATAAACACTATCGAAAAATAGTGTGAAATATTTTTCAAGTTTTATCTTCCTGTAGAGATTTAATAGCCACCCTTTTCTGGATAGGGGAAACAACATGACCATCATTACTCCAACCACACATGTCAGTGATGGACAAAACCTTTCCGATCTGGAGTGCCGTCGGCAGTTCATGGGACTGACAGAAGCTGACTGTGAGGCTATTCGTTCTATAAAAACCATTATTGATAGGGAACTTCCGCAGGCATTGGACGGGTTTTATACGCAGGTACGTCGTACTCCGCAAACCAGTACGTTTTTTTCGTCCGAGACACATATTGAACAGGCCAAGGCAGCGCAACAGGAACACTGGAAAAACATCTCATCGGCCAGTTTCGGGCTGGAATATGCTCAGAATGTGGGGCAGATTGGCAGTATTCATGCAAGAATTGGACTTGAACCCAGATGGTACATTGGTGGGTATGCTCTTGTCCTTGATCATCTTATTCATGCCATTGTTGCCAGCGCTTTGCCTGGAGGTGGTCTGTTTGACAAAAAAAAGATGGTTCCCAAAAAACTTTCCCACCAGATAAGCAGTTTATGTAAGGCAGTACTTTTTGAAATGGATCTGACCATTTCAGTTTATCTGGCTGAAGCTGAAAAATCGAGAGCAACATTGCGGGATGAAGCCATATCCAAGGAACAGGTGTTTGTCGCTGAAAGTTTTGGTTCTGTTCTTCAGGAGATTGCAGAGCAGAATCTGACCCGGGATATGAAGAGTAATGTGCCGGAGCCTTATCTGCCATTACGGGATAATTTGAATGCAGCCCTGCATGCTCTTCGTACTACTTTGAAGGTAGCAAGTGATACGGCTTACAATATAGATGTTGTTACACAGGAAATCAGCGCTGCATCAGGCGAACTGGCGCAGCGTACCGAACGGCAGTCGGCATCGGTAGAGAAAACCGCTGCTGCTGTCGAGCAGATTACTGCTACGGTCAGTTCCACGGCGAGCCGTGTGTCTGAAGCCAATAATTTTGTCGCAAACTGTCTGGAGAGCATCCAGCACTTTGGTGGCATGATTGATCGGGCGAATGAGTCCATGGCGGAAATTGAACGTTCGACTGAAGCTATTAACAAAATTACGGATATTATGGATGCGGTTGCCATTCAGACTAATATTCTTGCACTCAACACGGCTGTTGAAGCTGCTCGCGCAGCAGGTGCAGGGAATGGGTTTAAAGTGCTTGCACAGCAGATTCGTGAACTGGCGAACCGCGCGGGGGTGGCCTCCAGAGATGTTCGTGGGTTGGCCAGTGCTTCTCAGGTGCAGGTAAGTCAGGGGGCTTCCATTATGAAAGAGGCGAGAGAGGATATGAAGTTCATTATTTCTGGTATTTTTGAAATTCGTTCTCGTCTCAAAGCAATAGAGGACGCGGCACGGGAGCAGGCTGCGGCATTGCAAAGTGTTAATGGCGCTGTAGCAACTATTGATGAAGGTACACGACAGAACGCTGCCATGGCAGAACGGACTTCCACGGCGAGCGAAGGCATGGTGCAAGAGACGAGGCAGTTACGGCTGCTGCTGGATGGGTTTCATCTCTCATAAGAATGGAATGTGCAGAAAATATTACACGAATTAGGAGGAATTAATTTGAGATATGTCAGTGCGTGACGGGGATTATATCTTTGGTCATGAAAAATGAATGACTGAATGATATCTGGTTGTTATTACAAATAAGCGACAAAAATGTGAATTGAAAATTTTTAAAATCCGGTTTATTTTGTAAAAAAGCAGTCATAAGAAAAAGAAAAAATGTCTGATAAAATGATGTCCCATGCTCTTCCGGACCTGAAACAGCAGAGTAAAGTGACCGTGGGCTTGTCTGCCGTACGCAAGCCGTAAACGCGCCCTTATTCTTCAAATTCAGGAATGTTGTGCCTCTATTCCAGTATGGATTGGAAGGGAGGCTTACAGCTTTGGATAAAGCCATGCCCACATTTTGGGATGATAGCTGCAAAGTTTATGCTTTGCGGTGTAATATCTTCTGTTTCCTGCCAAAAGCTCATGCAGCTTTTGGGCTTGTTCTGCTGGTGATGGCTCTTCCCTGCAAGGTGAAGGCGCAAGAGGTTAAAACCCCACCCTTATCTGTGGGAGTGGCGGCCAGTGGGGTGAATGGCGCTGCATCTCCGCCAGTTAAACGTAAACGGCCTATTGCGGAAGATCGTCTGGAACCTTTGTTTCAGACGGAAAGCATTTCCTCATTATTAAATCATAATGAAGATGCCTTGCGGCGGGGAGACGTTAGTGCTGGTTATTATGTTTCCGAGCAGGCTTTCGGGAACCTCATGCCCTCTCTGAAACCGCTGCGGGATCGTCTGGCCAACCATGGTTTCAGCTTTGAGCTGACCTATAAGGGGGAGGGCATGGGGAATATGAGCGGTGGTCTTTCAAAAGGAATGGACTATACGCACGAAGTTCGTATTGCCATGCTGTTTGATCTGGGCAAGCTGACGAAATGGAAGCCGCTGGATGGCTGGTTCCTGCATGGAATTGTTATGAACCGCGAAGGTCGGCAGGTCGGGTGGGATCATGTGGGTGAGCGCAATGTTCTGCTGACCGAGGTCTGGAGTATTCATGGCCCCGCCGCAGCACGTCTGGCCGATCTTTATGTGGAAAAATCGTTCCTGGACAAGAGGATCAATATCAACCTTGGGCGTATTGCGCTCACGCATACCTATTCCACATCAGTGTTGCTTTGCACGTTTATGACCATGTGTTCCGCGCCTATGGCTATTCGTGAACCTGCGGGTTGGAGTGTGTACCCCAAAACATCGTGGGGTGGGACATTCCGCATACGCCCCACGCGGGATCTGATCTTAAGAACAGGCGTGTATCGTATCGGTCCAAAAGCGGTTGATAATACAGGCTGGGCCTGGGGGAGCGAGCCGTATACCGGTATTCAGACCCCTGTGGAACTGACCTGGGAACCCTTTTTTGGCGAGCGTAAACTGCCCGGTCATTACAAAATCGGATATGGGCATGATACCTCCCCTTATGCTGATATGATCGGGATTGTTCCACCTGCGTTTGCCGGGTCGGTGCAAAAGCATAAGGAAAAACCCAGAGATACGTTTTATATCGAGACGGATCAGATGGTTTATCGCAGTCATGGTCAGCACCAGATGGCGGGTGGCTATGTACTGGCTGGATTTATTCATAATACACCAAGCAATTCTACATTTTCCAACGAGTTCTACTTTGGAGCCTCTTTGCTGGGGATTATTCCTGGACGCCCGTTTGACCGGTTCGGGGTCATGTATTCCTATTATCAACTCAGTCCCCGGACAACGTACGGGCAGCAATTACGCCAGTGGGCAGGCATGTCCATGGGGGCTTATGTAAATGCGCCTCAAACTCACTCTGCTATTCTGGAGGCGTATTATGGTATTCCCATCGTGCCGGGTCTGGTAGTGACCCCTGAGTTT
Organism: Acetobacter lovaniensis; assembly: GCF_014207635.1. GTDB lineage: Bacteria > Pseudomonadota > Alphaproteobacteria > Acetobacterales > Acetobacteraceae > Acetobacter > Acetobacter lovaniensis. The sequence goes on along the minus strand of NZ_JACHIE010000004.1, from coordinate 60,697 downwards.
GAATACATGATGCGTCCGGGAGAGACTTCCGTCATTCCCAACGCCGTTTTGGCAGGGCTTAAAGTGATCAGCGCTTTGTAAAGCAGGGCCAGTCGGGCGGTGTTTCAGGCCGCCCGCATCTTCCAGATTCCAGCGTGCTTGTTACAGGCCCGATCTTTTGGGTGTGAGTGTCTTCTTTGGTCGCCATATCTTAATTCTGGACATGTTTTTAGCCATTTGAGCTATTTATCATTCCGGAATCATAACTATAATTCAGGTCGTGCGCTATGTGAGGAGGCTCGATCTGTCAGAGATTCAGGAAACCGCATTTATCAGGCGTGGCGCCAATTTCTCGTTTGGTCAAACGGCTTACCCCGATGGAGGGGAGTTCAGGGTCACCAGTGGTGCCTATGCTGCTCTGATCCTGTTGGAAACAGGTGCCATGAGCACGGTTATTGATAGGAACCGGCGCGAGCTGCATGCTGGTGAATGCGGTATTTTTATCAACAGAACAGGCCGTCGCTCCACCTACGCTCCGGGCAGCCGTGTGATGTGGTGCGAAACACCGCTGCTCAAGTCTGCCCTACCTGCCAGAAGTGATTTTCTGGGGGACAGGGTTCGCGCATCCCAGCGCATTCTCACGTTGTTTCGTGAGGGCATTAACTGCGGTCTGCATAGCTCGCCCACGCTGGATACATTGCGCAATGCTTTGGGCGAGGCCCTGTTTGCGGCATGGCGTATAGAGGCGGGGCAGGACGTTATCGGGCATATGCCGCCCTCCCTGATTGCGGCAAAATCCTATATCGACCAGCATTATGCTGAAAAGCCATCTCTTGAGACACTGGCTAGCGTGGCTGGTGTTACCTCGCCTTACCTGATCGACCTGTTCCGCCGTCATCAGGGCACGACCCCTATACGGTATTTACGTAACGTAAGGGCCCAAGCGGCTTTGCGTCTTATACGGCATACAGACATGTCGCTTGCCAGTATTGCCGATATTACCGGGTACGGATCGGCATTTCATCTCTCGCGTGAGGTCCGGCTGATGAATGGCCAGAGCCCACGCAGTATCCGGCAGCGCGGTATTCATGGCCAGACATCCCATACTATGGGAGACGCCACCCGCCGGCCTGACGACCAGCATCTGTCTTTACGTCCTGCGTTTGAAAGGATACGTCCGATGGTACCCCCTATTCCTGTTATTGATATTGCAGCACTCCGGCATGGCAGCAGTGCGGAGCGTAAGGTAGTGGCTGCAGCTCTTGGCAGGGCATGCCGTGAAGCCGGTTTTTTTTACATTACCGGCCACGGTGTTGCGCCTGAAATGATGAGCAGGCTTTTTGAAGCTTCACGCATTTTCTTCAACCAGCCTGCCAGTGCCAAGGAAAAGGTCGCCATGAGCAGGCTTGGCAAAAATCGGGGTTATGTTGGCCTGGGCGTCGAGCGGCTTGATACGACATCCCTGCCCGATAACAAGGAAGCCTTCAATATCAGCCCCCATAATGTGGATGATGCAGACGTATGGCCCGATTTTCCGGGGTGGCGGGACCTGATGATGGCGTATTTTACAACATGTCTGGATATAGGTGCGGCCTTGCACCGTGGTTTTGCGCGTGACCTTGGTGTGGATGAGAACTTTTTTGTTGATAAGTTCAAAAACCCCATGGCAACGCTGCGTCTGCTGCGTTACCCGCCTTCTCTATCAAAACGTGCCGACCAGGCTCCGGGGGCAGGGGCGCATACGGATTATGGCAATGTGACCATTCTGGCCGTTAATGGTGTGTCCGGCCTGCAGGTGCGCCCGCGTGGGAGTGACTGGATGGATGCGCCACTTATTCCCGGCACGTTTATCTGCAACATTGGGGATTGCCTGATGCGCTGGAGTAACGATGTGTATGTCTCCACCCCCCATCGTGTTTTGCGCCCAGAAGGGGAGCGATATTCCATTGCCTTTTTTCTGGACCCGGATGCGGATGCACAGGTTGAACCAATTGTCAGCCAGCAAGGTGAAAGCGCGCACTACCCACCTGTGAGTGGCTACGAATATCTGCAGGAAAGGCTACAGGCAACGTATGGGCACCAGAGCTAAGGCTGAATAGGTCAGTTCATGTTTTCCATTTTGATCGTGAGTAGAGAACATGATCAATAATCAAAAGATTTCCTGAATCTCATAGTTCAGTCGTACATGGCCGGAAGGAACTGGGATGAAGTGCTGCGAAACAAATGCAGGTGTGTCAGGTTGTATAACAAAGGCTAAATCAGCACAGGATAATCCAGTTGATGAAGTGCTGCCCTTAAACAAGCTGATTATCTATGGTGTTCAGCATGTCTGCACGTTTTATGCCGCTGCGGTTATTGTGCCTATCATTCTGGCCAATGCACTTAACCTGTCCAGAAATGACCTGCTGCACCTGATCAATGCTGACCTTTTTACATGTGGTATTGCGTCTTTAATACAATCAGTTGGTATTGGAAAAATTGGTGTCCGTTTACCGCTGTTACAGGGTGTTACCTTTACAGCCATGGTGCCGATGGTCACCATTGGTGTAGCCGCAGGTGGCGGAATAGAAGGATTGCGAGAGATTTACGGTGCAATTCTCATAGCGGGTCTGTTCGCGTTTGTAGCGGGAAAATATTTTTCCAAAATTGTAAGGTTTTTCCCGCCAGTGGTCATGGGATCAACCATTCTTATCGTCGGGCTTGCCCTGCTTCCCATAGCCGCAAATGATATTGTTGGTGGCCAGAGCCCGAGCATTATGCAGAGCTCTGTTAATATCAGGAATATTTATTATGCGTTGGGTACTTTTTTTCTGATTGTCATCTTACAAAGAGTGTTACGCGGGTTTTTTTCCACCATAGCAGTGCTGTTGGGTTTGCTTCTATGTTCGGGCATTGCCATGATGCTGGGTGACATGAAAGTGCATGATTATAATGCCCTGCCTTGGGTGGCTTATACTCAGCCATTTTATTTTGGGCTTCCTGTTTTTCATATCGCTCCAATTCTGTCGATGACAGTTGTTATGATCATCGCCATGATCGAAACATCTGCCGGTGTTTATGCCATTGGCTCAATTGTAAAGCGTGATATTCATGCTGATGATATTGCCTCTGCTATTCAGGCAGATGGTTTGGCGACTGTTCTGGGCAGTATTTTCAACTCATTCCCTTATACATGTTATGCAGAGAATGTTGGGCTGGTGCGTATGACTGGCGTGCGGAGCCGTTGGGTTATTGTGTCCGCCTCTGTGATTATGATCATTCTCAGCAGTTTTCCGGTATCAGCGGCTCTTGTCGCCAGTATTCCGGCTCCGGTACTGGGGGGCGCTGCCCTTGCCATGTTTGCAACAGTCGCAATGATCGGTGTTCAGATCTTAAGTCAGGTTGATTTTGATGATCATAGTAACATCATTATTGCGGGGGCCAGCGTTGCATTGAGCATGCTTGTTACGGCTCAACCGCATATTACAGATAGCCTCCCATCATGGGTGCGGATTGTGTTCGGGAGCGGGATTACCGTTGGTGCTCTTACGGCTATTTTCCTTAGCCTTCTTTTCAATCATGTTTTGCCTCCTTCAAAGTCAGATAAAAATCTGGCCAGCAATTAACGGCGTTCGTAATTGCCAGAGGATATGCCGTGCATGTGTGGGAAGGGGGGTCAGTGTTTGAGAAGAATGCTGGATATTTGTGCAGGGATGCTCTGGTTACTGAATGGTTATCTGGAGCAGGGCTTTATAGTTTACCAACTGAATGTGGTCAGGACAGAACAGAGTGATTGCTGGTCAAAATAGGGCAGGGCATCTGTTAAGTTTCCTCTGCTCCTGAGGCGTTACCTGTGGGGCAGCGCGTTGCCGTTCTGGCATGGTAACGTAGCTTCTGCGTAGCCCGGCTGCTGGAGGATGCGCTTATCGCTACTCCAATGGGTTAATACCCCCTGTATTGTGTGTTGCAGTCTGGGTTTTGGACGCTCTGTTCTGGAGAGGAATAAAGTGGCTGGCGATGAATTGAACACCCTCTCAATTATTCAGGCTTGTATTCATAGCATATTTTTAGATACGTTATTGGAACATATTGGCCGGTTTCCGTTACAACAAAAGTGAACTTTTCTTTTCACCTCTTTTTCGTACAGTTCTGATCATTCTATTTTGGTCACCATGCTACTCTGCACGAGCAGTGTTTGAGCCAAAGAATTTTTCGCCAAGATTCCTTTCTTTCCCTGACAGGAGACATGCCATGGTTGCCCCTCTGCCACCGCACATACAGCAGGAGTTTCAGGAGCGTGGTTTTTCCCGCAGGCAGATCGGTCGCATTGGTCTTGTTCTGGGTGCAGGGGCTGTTATGGCAGGTATGCCCTGGCACAGGAGCCGGGCGGATACCTTGCCTCTAGGCGGGGTTTACCCTGCGGGGGCCATTCTGCTCAACGGGAATGAATTCTGGACGGGTCCTTTTCCTTCGGCCTTGCCTGCCGGGCAAAAAGCGCTGCTGAACGGCAACCGTTATCTGACCGGTAAGGAGCGTCAGGCGCTTGTTGAGGCCGTGGCAACGTACGACCATATAGGACCAGAACTGGTAACGCCCTGGCCGGGGTCGAGCGACCCGCTGTGCCGGACTGTGATTTCTTTCTGTTCGCCTACACAGGGCCTTGTAACCAGCAACCCTACATATGAGACGGTATGGGGTGTCGCGGAATGGCTACAGATTCCCCTGACCAGAGTCCCCCTACGGCCAGACAATGGCTACAAGACAGATGTGCGGGCCATGCTCAAGGCTGATCCGCATGCAGGCATGTATTATATATGTAGCCCTAATAATCCTACAGGCACCGTGACACCGTTAGCGGATATTGCATGGCTTGCCCGTAATATTCCTGAAAAAGCTGTACTGGTGGTGGATGAAGCCTATCTGCATTTCAGTAATGCGGCCTCTGCGGTTTCTCTGCTTGGGTCGTGCCGTAATCTTGTTGTTTTACGCACTTTTTCCAAACTGTTCGGTATGGCCGGTCTTCGTTTGGGGTTGAGTATTGCTCACCCTCATCTGCATGACCGAATGATGCGGTATGATGGGATTTACCAGACCACCATGCTCTCTGTTCCCGCTGTTTCTATTGGCACGGATAGTCTGAAAGATCAGTCTGAAATTGCAAAGCGGCGTTCTGAAACACGCCAAAATCGTCAAGTCATGCAGGAGTGTCTGAGCCATTATGGCGTCCGGACTGTTCCAAGTGACGCCAATATGCTTATGGCGGATTGGCGCACAGCACCCGGACCAATTGTGAAAACATTCGCCCAGAACAATGTGATTATCGGACGAAGCTGGGATATTTGGCCAACCTGTTCCAGAATTACCGTGGGCTCGGCCAGTGATGTGCAGGTTTTTTGTAAAGCTATGGAACAGGTTGCATCACTGATTAAGTGACAAGCTGATTGTGCTGCAACATCACTAGAAAAAGAGGAGGGAGAAGAGCTACTTCTCCCTCCTCTTTTTTATAAAGCGTAGTTTCCGGGTCTGGGTAGTCAGAAGAGACTTTGAAAAGTTGTAGTAAGGAAATATTTCTTTAAAAAAGATAATCAGCTTTCAGAACAGCGTTCAACAGAACATTGCTGCCCGCCGTGACATCTTCCGGTGTGGCGCTTTCTGCCTCGTTATGGCTGATGCCATGCAGGCATGGCACAAAGATCATGGCTGTTGGCACAACACGGGAGACATAAACGGCATCATGCCCGGCGCCGGAAACAATATTACGCATGCTGTAGCCAAGTTCTTCCGTGCTTTCCTTCACGCTGGCAATGCAGCGTGGGTCAAAATGAACGGCCGGGGAGTTCCAAGTTGGTGTAACCGTGACCTGCACATCATTTTCCAGCGCGCAGGCTTGCATACGCTGTAGAAAATCTTCTTCCATAGTCTGCAGGACAGATTCTGACGGGTTACGCAGGTCTACTGTAAAGCGGACCTCCCGCGGTACAACGTTGCTGCTGGCCGGGAGCGCCGTAATAATGCCAATGGTGCTCAACCCTTCAGGCGCATGGGCCAGAGCCACGGCATTGACCTGTTCAATCATGCGTGCGGCAGCCAGGAGTGCGTCCTTGCGCATGGGCATGGGCGTTGTGCCCGCATGGGCGGAGCGGCCACGGACAACAACCTCGTACCAGCGCATGCCCTGCACACCTGTGACCACACCTATGGTGCGGTCTTCGGCCTCCAGAACGGGGCCTTGCTCAATGTGCAGTTCAAAATATGCAGCGGCAGGATGCTGGCCACAGGGTTCGGTGCCAACAAAGCCACCGCGTTCGAGTTCCTGCCGCAAGGTTATACCGGCCCCATCGGCGCGCGAACCTGCGAATTCCTCGGTAAAGGCTCCCCCAAAAACACCCGATGCCAGCATGGGTGGGGTAAAGCGGGCGCCTTCCTCGTTGGTCCAGTTTACAACTTCCAGCGCATGCCTGGTTGTAACTCCTGCATCATGCAGGGCGCGCAAAACGGCAATACCTCCCAGCACTCCCAGAATGCCATCAAAGCGACCACCTGTGACCTGTGTGTCCAGATGGCTGCCCATCATAATAGGGGGGAGGCCATCCTGCGTGCCGGGGCGGCGTGCAAACTGGTTGCCCATGGAGTCATAAGTAACCGTGCAGCCAAGTGCCGTGCATGTCTGCTCAAACCAGGCGCGAACCTGCCTGTCTTCATCCGTCAGGGCAAGGCGGCAGACGCCACCTTTTTCTGTGCCGCCAAAGGCTGCGGTTGTGACAAGGTCCTGCCACAGGGCCTGTCCGTTTACTGTCAGGTTGGCGTGCTGGCTCATATCCTGTCCATTCCCTGTTTCAAGCTATTCGGTTTTTAGTAACCACGTGCTGTGTCACACAGTAACGCGGGCTTTTCCCCTCGTTCCAGACAGCGCACCACGTCGGCTACGTAACGGGCCTGCACCTCCCGTGCGGCCTCAGAGGCAACATGGGGGGTTATGGTCAGGCGTGGATGGTGCCACAGGGGATCTTCTGGTGGCAGGGGTTCTGGTGTCACCACATCCAGCACTGCGCCACAGAGTGTTCCATCATCCAGAGCGCGGAGCAAATCGCTTTGCACCACGTGGCGGCCGCGCCCGACATTGATAAACCCGGCCCCTCTGGGTAACTGGCTGAGCAGGGTGTGGTTGATCAGCCCATCAGTTGCTGGGGTTGCGGGCAGAAGGTTGACCAGAACATCCAGCCCGGCCAGAAAATCGGGTAACGTGTCCGTGCCACTCCAGACCGTTATGCCATCCAGTTCGGCAGGGGTACGCTTCCAGCCCGATACGCAAAAGCCGACCTGCGCCAGCACCTGTGCCACATAGGCTCCAAGGTGGCCCAGCCCCATAACGCCTACTCTGGTCGTGCTGGATGTGCGGCAGCATACATTGTTGCGCCATATGCCCTGCTGCTGCTGCAACGCCCATGTCCGGGCATCCCGCAGCAGAGTGATAACCGCCCACAGCACATAATCAGCCATCAGCCGTGCGGTTTGCTCCCCACCCATGCGTACAAGTGGCACAGTGCGGGGGAAGTGCTCGTGCGCCAGAAGGTGGTCAACACCCGCCCCGGTGCAGATAATCCCCTTCATGCCTGCAAGGCGTTCCATATGCTCCGGCTCGGGGGTCCAGACGAGTGCGTAATCATCCCCCCCGACTTCCCACGCAGGGTCATACCATGAGCAGACATCCAGATCAGGCGCGACGGCAGCAAAGACCTGATGCCAGCTTTCATACGCCTTCTTGCCATCTGCGCTGATAACAATCCGTGCTGGCATCTGCCCCTGCTCCTTTAGCTGCTGCCTTACGCGGTCTGCAAAGACTGACGGCGCAAGGGCATGGTCATGCAATGAATGCTGCCTCCCCCACGGGAGAACTGGTTCAGTTCCGGGTCAAGCACACTCAGCCCTTCGGCCCGCAGCATGGCATTGATGCGGGTGGAATGGCGCGGGCTTACAACCCGGTCACGCCCCAGAGCCAGTACATTGCATCCCATGTCGCGCATGGCTTCGCGGTAGGTTACGGGCAGAATACGGATACCCTGTGCACGGAACCATTCCAGATCAGCCTCGTCCAGCACATCGACTGCCGCAATCGCCAGATTTTCTGCAACCATGCAGAAAATAACGTCCAGATGCAGGAAATGTTCGGGAAAATGGATCATGCGGCAGGTCCAGCCTGCCTCTTCAAACCAGTTGATGAACTCGGCGGCCCCTTTTATATCCGTGCGCCCACCACTGACCCCTACGGCCAGAAGACCGGGGCGGATGATATGAATATCCCCCCCTTCAATCCGGCCTGCGGTGCAGGTGCGCCAGATTTCGTCGGGTGCATAAAAGGTGCGGATTTCCTTTTCTTCCCCCACCCGTTCGGGGCGGGAAAGGTTGGTGACCACCGTGCCAAATGGCGTGGTCTGCGAGCTGTCGCGGGTATAAACCTCGTAAGGCATGCCCTTGTGGGGCGTGAGAAAATGGCAGGAAACATCCGCCCCCTTGAGGGTGGAGACCAGTTCGTTGAACTGGCTGCTCAGGACGTTCCGGTCGATACTGCCACCGCCAGCCATGGTCTGAATGGCGATGTCGTTGCTCGGAATCCATTCATAATAATCTGGCGGGCATAAAAGAACATCTGTCAGCACACCGGTTTCGCTATCAATAAACCACCTGTTTGCAGCCATGTCTTGTCAATCCCCAAGGTATCTGTTTTCCCTCGCAGGCTATCCGAGCCTCGTTTCGGGCCCAATATGAACAGATATGAGTTTACTTTGGTTTTTTCGCAAACATAGACAAACAACGCGGAAAACCGTCATTCTCCTGCATTCTGGCGCATGCATGTTTATACATTGCGTCGGTTCTCTCTTCCCATCATATATTTTCCACGTCATAATTATTCTGGATAAAGAACGATAACGGTTTGCCAGCATAGAACAGGAGCTTTTGGCAGCACCTTCCGCCCTCTTCTTGACGCCCCATCTGACAGGAGCATTCAAACCATGACGGGAAGCAGCCATAAAACACCCCGCCCCAGAAAAAGGCCACGTGGTTTTCAGGGACATGTTTCCGAAATTGATCTGCGGCTGCTGCGCGTCTTTCACACTGTGGCGGAACAGGGGGGCTTCAGTGCGGCCGAAATTACGCTGGGTAAAAGCAAATCGTCCATCAGTCTGGATATTTCCGCGCTGGAAACCCGTCTGGGCCTGACCATCTGTCTGCGTGGCCGTAGTGGTTTTGCCCTTACGGACGAAGGGCGTGAGGTGCTGGAGGCCACCCGCAAACTCTTTGTTGGTCTGGAGCACTTCCGCCAGCAGATCAATCAGGCCAGTGGCGTGCTCAGCGGCACCTTCAACCTGTATGTTCCAGATAACATACAGACCCATGGCGAGACACCGCTGGTCAAAGCCATTCATACCTTTACGCAAAGCCACCCCAGTGTGTTCATGAATCTGCATTCCGCTTCCACCAAGGAGGTGGAAGTGGCGGTCATGACCGGGCAGGCCACGGCTGGCATTGCCCTTTATGCACAGGGGCAGGCCCCTTTGGGCTGCCGCCCGCTTGTGGCGGAGGCGTCTTTTCTGTTCTGTGGTTCCCGCCACCCCCTTTTCCATATGCCTGAAGAAGACATCACGCTTGATGTGCTGACCAGCCACAGCATGCTCAGCGTGGCGGATGCCGCCACATCCGACAGGTGGGAGGAGATACGCCCGCTGTTTACCTATCGCGCCAAGGCCGATAAGGTGGATGCACGCGCGCTCCTCATTCTTTCTGGCAGTTACATGGGCTTTCTGCCGGAAGTTTTTGCCGCCCCTCTTGTTGCACAGGGGTTGCTGCGCCGGATTGTTTTTAACGATCTGCGGCTGATTACCTGCTGTCATTTTCTGGCACGTACGTCTCCCGAAACCAGCCTGATGGTCGAGACGTTCCGTACCCTTCTGGAAGCTTCCTATTAATGACCAGCTTTTTCTCCCATCTGCGGCTTCCCCGCAGGCTTCGTCCGGTTGCGGCCCTTGCTGTTGCGTTCACCGCAGCGGTGCTGCCTGCTTCTGCCCGGGCTGAACAGATCCCTTCGTTCGTGCAGGATGGTACATTAACCATCTGCACCAACCCCACACTGCCCCCCATGACCTTTGTAAAAGGGCAGGATGTGACACACCCGGAAGGGTTTGACATAGACGTGGCACAGGCACTGGCCACGCGCTGGCATGCGCGCCTGTCTGTGATCACCATGGACTTTACGGGGCTGTTTCCCAGTCTTTCCGCCCAACGCTGCGGTCTGGTCATGAGCGGTATTATCCGCACTCCCGCGCGGGAAAAAAGTTTTGATGCCGTTTCGTATCAGGATACGGCGCTGGTTGTTGTCGGGCGCAAGGCTACCCCCACCCTGAGCAGTATGGATGAGCTTTCGGGCAAGGATGTCGCGGTGGAATCCGGCACCAGCTACGTAACCCGGCTGGGGGTTGTGAACGATGCCCTGATTGCTGCGGGCAAGCCCCCCATGATTATCCAGCAATATCCGACTGAAGAACAGGTGGTGCAGCAGGTGCTGATCGGGCGTGTTTTTGCCTTTGTCAGTCAGGATGTCGAACTTTTCTACCGCATGCGCCAACTGAGGGATAAGCTGCATGTGCTGATTACCCCCGATATTCCCGATTACCGCCATTTTGCCATTTATATCCGCCAGAATCCGGAGGACCGGACGCTGCTGCAGAACGCCATATCGGCGCTGGACGGTGATGGTACGTTGCAAACATTCCGCACCAAATGGTCTGTGACCGATCAGTCCACAAAAGGTGGCGCAGCGGAGGCAGGGACTGGCGGGATGTTTGACTGGGGCGCATTTTTTTCCGCCCTTACGTCCATGGCATTTCTGCATGGTGCGTTCATTACACTGAGTGCGGCGCTGATTTCGCACGGTATTGCCATCATCATTTCTGTGCCGATCGCCATTGTTTTGAACAGCCCGCAAAAATCACTGCTGAAAGTGACGCTGGAAGGTTATGTGTCCCTGTTCCGGGCCGCGCCTACATTGCTCCAGCTTCTGTTTATCTGGAATGCGGTGCCGCAGTTTTTCCCTATTTTTCGGGAACAGTGGTTTACGCCTTTTCTGGCGACCATTCTGGCCTTGTCGATTAATGAATCGGCCTATCAGGTCGAAATCAACCGTGCTGCCCTGAGCGCGGTTGATCTGGGGCAGGAACTTGGTGCAAGCGCTCTGGGCCTGAGCAGGCGCGATATTTACTGGCGCGTTATTTTTCCACAGGCTTTTCGCATTGCCCTGCCGCCAACCATTAACGAATTTATCAATCTGCTAAAAATCACGTCGCTGGCGTCCGTGATTTCGTTGCAGGAGTTGCTGGCTGTGACCCAGATACAGGTAGCGCGGACATTCGCCTTTACCGAGTATTATGCCGCTGCACTGATTTACTACCTTGTCATGGTGTTCTTTTTCCTTTTCCTTCAGAAACGGGTGGAACGACGTTTTTCCTGGTCTGACCGCAAAAAGGTTGTTTCCAATGCAGCATGAAATCACAACCAATTCCATGATCTCCGTGCGGGGCATGAGCAAACTGTTCGGCAAATTCGTTGCTCTGGACCGTGTGGATTTTGACATAAGCCGTGGTGAAAAAATTGTGGTTCTGGGGCCATCCGGGTCGGGAAAATCAACTCTCATCCGTACGCTCAACCAGATTGAACCGCATGACAGCGGTACGCTCATTATTGATGGCAAGCTGATCAACGCAAAGACCGACCCCATACAGCTCCGCTGCATGGTGGGCATGGTGTTCCAGAACTATAATCTGTTCCCGCATCTGAGCGTACTGGAAAACTGCATTCTTGCCCCCATGCGGGTCAGGCGCATGACCCGTATGGAAGCCACAGCCCTTGCCCGCCGTTATCTGGAACAGGTGGGGATTCCCGATCAGGCGGATAAATACCCCATTCAGTTGTCTGGCGGGCAGCAGCAGCGTGTAGCCATTGCCCGTGCCCTGTGCATGCAGCCAGAAGTCATGCTGTTTGATGAACCAACAGCCGCGCTGGACCCCGAGGCCATTGTGGGTGTGGTTGGCATTATGGATGAACTGGCAGAACAGGGCATTACAACCGTTTGCGTGACCCACGAAATGGCTTTTAGCCGCCGGATTGCTGACCGTATTGTTTTTATGGATCAGGGAAAAATTGTGGAAATTACGCCTCCGGAAACTTTTTTTACCGCACCCCAATCGGAGCGGGCCCAGAATTTTCTTAACCAGATGCTCCGTTATTGAAACGCTACAGGGCCGCATACCAACAAGCAAAAGTATGATTTAGTCATTTTCAAACGAATGAGTTGAATATTTCGTTATCAAATAAAAATGAAAAGACCGGTTGCCTTATAAGCCCAGAGCCGGTTCCAACTGGAATGAAATCAGGAATACGGGCATGAAATCCTATTTTTTACGTCGGTCCTTCCGCCTTCTGGCCTCGGTTCCAGTGTATGTTAGTCTGCCAGCTCTGCCCTGTCTGCTTTTGGCATCCACCTCACCACTGGCAACAGCGGCGCCCGCTGCTGCAAGCCCGCCGTCTGTCGATGCAAGCCACAGTGCCGCAGGCCATAAGCGTACGGGCATTGCGCCGCGCCGCAAAAGCTCTGCCCCCCGGCAAGGGGGGGCAGAGCAGGTTGACGTTACGCAGACCCACGCACATCGCTATCTGTCCGAGCCAACTACGGTCAACGTGATCAGCGGTCAGGAGCTTCGTTCGCTCCATCTTGAAAGCCCCAAGGATATCGCATCCTTTACTCCCGGTGTGACGGCTACCAACGCTGTTTCTGGTTCCGCTCCCATTTTTTCCATTCGTGGCGTTGGGCTGGATGACTATGTTGGCACAAATATGGGGGGGATTGGTATTTATCTTGATGGCGTTTTGGCTCCGTTCCCCGTGTTCTACACTGGCCAGATGCTGGATGTGGAAAGTGTTGCAACGGAAAAAGGCCCGCAGGGTTTTGACATGGGGCGCAGCACCACAGGTGGTAGCATTAACGTGCAGTCCGTAAAACCATCTGACAAGTTTGGTGGTTATGCGGAGTGGGGGTATGGAAGCTACAATACAAGCCGTGGCCGTTTTGCCATTAACACTCCCATTACAAGCAAGATTTCCAACCGTCTGGCCTTCAACTATGTTAAAGGCGATGGCTGGCAGAAAGATGTCGTAACAGGTGCGCGCTATGGATCGCAGGATTTGCTGGCGATGCGTAACCTGACCAAGTTTACAGTGGATGACACATCATCCTTCCTGCTGAACATCCACTATACGCGCGATAAGGGGAAATCCACGTCTCCGCAGGATGTGGATACGGTTGCCAATGGTGGTGTGGGGGCAAACCCCGATCCGCATGCTGTCAATGTTGGCGATACTCCGCCGCAACGCAACGAAAACGGTGGCGGTGTTTCGCTTAACTTTACCAAAATTTTTGATTTTGGTACATTCGCCTCCACAACCGGGATTGATTTTTACCGCCGGAACGATCTGGACAACTACGATGGTCTGGGCACCGTTGCTGGTGGAGTGCGCTCCGATGGTACAGGCGTGGTTGGCGGCATTGGTACCAAATATGCCGATTATCGCTGGAACGACACGGCCATTGCCCAGTCGCATGACATGCACCTGCGCATGAATCTGGCCAAAATTTTCCATCTGACCGTTGGTGTGTTCGAATCTTATGACAAGATTGACGGCAGTTACACCAGCTATCGCATGGATGACCCTGACAGCATGGTCAACCTGACCAACCATTTTTCGCAGCAGAATCTGTCTACCGGGGTTTATGTCAACACGGTCACCAACATCACGAAAAAGCTGGATTTTATCGCGTCTGGTCGTTTTTCTTATGATGAGCGTGGCTTTAATGGCGGTTCGGTGTATTCGGCTGTCGGGAACGGAAGCCCGCGTCTTGCCGCACCCTACAATGCAACGCTTGACGGCCCGATCAATCACCTGAACCAGCAGCACGATTACGAGCGTTTTACCGGGCGTGTTGGTCTGCGTTACCAGATTGTGCCGGGTACTTACGCTTATGGCACCATTTCCAACGGTTATAAGGCTGGCAGCTATTTTGCGGCCCCTGTGCTGGCTCCTGCGGCACTGGATTACGTCCGTCCGGAAAATCTGATTGCTTATGAAATCGGGATCAAATCCTCCCTTCTGCATAACAAGCTTGTTCTCGAAGGTTCTTTGTTTGACTATGAATATCACAACCGTCAGACACTCTTCTTTGGCACGTTCCACCCATATGCGAATTCAAACATCTCCAGCAACTCGCTGACGCTGGGCACGATCCCGCGTGCACGCACACGGGGTGGCGAAGTTTCCACCACTTTGCATAACGTTATTCCCAATCTTGATCTGCGTGGTTCCTTTGCTTACCTGGATGCACAGATCAAAAGCCCGGTTGACTCGCTACCCGGTCTGACACTGGACCCAAAGATCGCGCATAATTCCCAGCTTCCGTTTGCGCCACGGTTCTCATGGAGTGCTGTTGCACGCTACAACATCGACTTTAACCGTTACCGCACCACATTGCAGGCCAGCTACACATGGAAAGACAACATGTGGGCCGCATTGGGCGACAGTAACGCCCAGACCAGCAAGATCAGCTCACTTGGTCTGCGGATGGAAGTCGGGCCCAAAACCGGCAAATGGACGGCTGCTGTTTATGTGGACAACCTGCAGGACAACCATGGTTCCACCTACTCCTTTACCGGAAGTGACGGGAACCGCTCCCAGTACATCCAGACACCCCGCTGGGTTGGCTGCGATCTGCACTATAACTTCTGAGTCCTGAATGGGAACCGGGAAAGCGATGATGAAATTTGAACTTTTCCGAACGTTGTGGGGAGACGGTCGTCGGTGGGATATCTCACTGGCGGAAGCACGCGCCGCCGGGTTTGTCGGGTTGGAGGCGCGTATTCCTCCCACCCATGCTGCCGCGCAGGAATGCAGCACTATTTTGCGAGAAGAAGGAGCACCGTATATCGCCATTGCCATGACAGGTGGCGGCGTTATTCCCAACCAGAGCGCCTCCGTCCAAAACCATCTGGATGACCTGCGTTGTGCTGTGGACCGGGCATTGCCCATGACCCCCCGGTTTATCACCATTCTGGGGGGCAACGACCGCTGGCCTGCAAGCCAGCAGGCAGAGTTTGTTGCACAGGCACAGGAAATCTGCCGCTCGGCCAATATACTCTGCTGTTTTGAAACGCACCGCTCGCGTATTCTGGCGACACCGTGGGTAACACTGGATGTGCTTGCGCAGGTGCCCGACATGCTGTTTACGGCCGACATAAGTCACTGGGTTGTCTGTTGTGAACGCCTGCTGGATGACCCGGCAGATGACCTGTCCGCTTTTGTCGAGCGTGTGCATCATATTCAGGCCCGTGTGGGGTATGATCAGGGGCCACAGGCACCTCATCCCGGTGCGCCGGAATATGCGTCCGCCCTGCGGTTCCACCAGAGCATCTGGCAACAGATCTGGCAGAGCCAGCTTGCGCGCGGATACACGACAACCACCATGACGCCAGAGTGTGGACCAGACGGGTACCTGCACACCTTGCCGTTTACCAACATGCCGGTTGCGGACCTGTGGTCTCTTAACATCTGGACTGGCCAGACAGAGCGCCAGCATTTTCAACATGCCATGTCAGAGACAGGGCAGTAAAAAGGAACTGGGTTGATGTCCGTTTCCACCACAACTGAAACTTTCACCCGTATTCCCGTTATTGATATCAGTGGTCTGTACAGCCCTGATATTGCGCAACGTCAGGCCGTAGCGGACAAGCTGGGTGATGCTGCGCGCAATGTCGGGTTTCTCTTTATCTCCGGGCATAATGTGCCCGATGACCTGATCGAGGGTGTGCGCAAGGCTGCGCGTGATTTTTTTGCCCAGCCTTTTGAAAAAAAGATGGAATACTACATCGGCACTTCTGCCACGCACAAAGGGTTCGTGCCAGAAGGGGAGGAAGTGTATTCCGCAGGCCGTCCGGATCACAAGGAAGCGTTTGATATTGGCTACGAAGTTCCAGCCAATCATCCGCTTGTACAGGCCGGAACCCCGCTGCTGGGCCCCAATAACTGGCCTGAGCTTCCCGGTTTTCGGGCTGCGGCGGAGGCTTACTATCGTGCGGTTTTTGATCTGGGCCGCAAGCTCTTCAGCGGTTTTGCGCTCGCTCTGGGGCTGGAGGAAAACTACTTTGATTCCGTAGCCAATTTTCCGCCCTCCAAACTGCGTATGATCCATTACCCGTATGACGCACAGGCGCAGGATGCTTCTGGCATTGGCGCCCATACGGATTACGAATGTTTTACCATCCTTCTGGCAGACAAGCCGGGGCTGGAAGTGATGAACGGGCACGGAGACTGGATTGACGCGCCGCCCATCCCCGGAGCCTTTGTGGTCAATATTGGTGACATGCTTGAGGTCATGACCGCGGGCGAGTTTGTGGCAACAGCACACAGGGTACGCAAGGTTGCCGAGGAACGCTATTCCTTCCCGCTCTTTTACGCCTGTGACTACCATACCCAGATCCGCCCGTTACCGGCTTTTGCCAAGGATGATGCGGCTTCCTACGAAACCATCACCATTGGCGAGCACATGTGGGCGCAGGCCTTGCAGACATACCAGTATCTGGTGCGCAAGGTTGAAAAAGGGGATCTCAAGCTCCCCGCAGGGGCACGCAAAACAGCAACGTTTGGACATTTCAAGCGCGTTGCCTCAGCCTGAAACCAATTTTGTGAATTTAAGGACACCATAACAATGACAGTACAGCAGACAGAACAGGAACTGCGCGAGGACCTGGCAGCCGCATATCGGCTTATCGCGCATTTTGATATGACGGATATGGTGTATACGCACCTTTCCGTCCGTCTGCCCGGTGAGGGACACCGTTATCTGGTTAACCCGTATGGGCTTCTGTTTGAGGAAATTACGGCCAGCAGTCTGGTTATTGTGGACGCAGATGGTGTTCCACAGCAAAAAACAAGCTGGAACATCAATCCTGCCGGGTTTGTTATTCATTCCGCTATCCATGCCAACCGGGCGGATGCTGCCTGTGTCATGCATACGCATACCCTTGCCGGTATGGTGATTGCTGCACAGGATAAAGGGATTCTCCCGCTTAACCAGATCAATATCGAGTTCTACGGCGCGGTTGCCTTCCATGCTTACGAAGGCATTGCAGCGGATGACAATCTGAGCGAACGTGAGCGTCTGGTGCGTGACCTTGGCACACGCAATGCCATTATTTTGCAAAACCACGGCCTTCTGACAGTGGGCAGCACTGTGGCGCAGGCATTTTACCGCATGTATTACATGGAACAGGCCTGCAAGATCCAGATTGCGGCCCAGTCCACCGGGGTGCCGCTGCACATTCCGTCGGAAGAAAAAATGCTCCGCGCCAAAAACCAGTTTGATACCGACCCTGATCAGGGGCAGATGATCTGGAAGGCCCTACGTCGCAAGCTCGACCGGGAACAGCCTGACTATAAAAACTGATCAGTCATGCCTGACCTTGCAAGGGAGAGGTTTTCGAGCTTCTCCCTTGCATCTGTCCGCCCATCTGCGCCAGAGGCAGCACAACAGATGCGGCCAGCCCGCCAGAAGGAATGCTTTGCGGGATGCAAAGTGTGCCCAGCCAGATTAACAGTCATTTTGCAGGCCCATGCGTGACCGTTTTGCGCACAGGGGTAGCGCATGCACGGCAAACTCCCTTATGCTAGGTCTTCTATTCGCCAGTTGACCACATAATTAGGAATACGCAGCTTGAAACGCAGAGACCTGTTTGCGGCCTCTCTGGCAGCCGGAATAATGGGGAGCACTCGCCGGGTCCGGGCCGCAACCCCAGACGCATCGGCTGCTCTTGGGCGTACGGCCCTGCACGGCACCATCCCGCGTATTGTGCCTGTTCGCGCTCACGCGGACCAGATCATGGATATAAAGGTCTGCCTGCGTCCGTTCCGTCCCGCTGGTCCACGCATGGATGTGGAGCATGTGGCGGGCAAAACAGTGGTGCATAATTACGGCCATGGCGGGAGCGGCTGGTCGCTTTCATGGGGGGCGGCTTACATGGCGGTTGGGCACGCCGCGGCTACGCTCGAACGCAAGGTGGCGGTTGTAGGCTGTGGCATTATTGGCCTGACTTCGGCCCTGACCGCGCAGCGCGCGGGGCTTGATGTCACCATCTATACCCGCGACCTGCTCCCCCATACCCGTTCGGTGCGGGCGAATGGGAGCTGGACGCCAGATTCGCGCATAGCCCTGACCCAGCAGGCTGGCCCCGAATTTGCCAGAACGTGGGAAAAAATGGCCCGCTACTCCTGGCAGACCTATCGCGACTATCTGGGCATGCCGGGCAATCCAATTGATTTCCGGGATAACTATACCCTGTCCGATACTGCACCGGATGCGGCAGACCATGTGCCTGTTCCAGCAGATGCGGCCAAAGGCACCTTTGCCACCACAGGCATGCCGCAGAGCAGTGCGGAATTCGCTGAATATGCCAGCCGGATAAGCGATATTATTCCCGCACCCGAACTGCTGGCCGGGGCCGATAACCCGTTCCCCGTGGCCTATGCCCGGCGCACGCCGCTCATGATCTATAATTTTGGCGCCTATGGCCACCTTCTGCTCGAAGAGTTCCATCAGGCAGGCGGGCGGATTGTGATCCGCGAGTTCCATACGCCTTCCGATCTGGCGGACCTGCCTGAGCGTGTGGTGATCAATTGCCCCGGTTATGCCGCGCGGGACTGGTGGAACGATAAATCCCTTATTCCCGTCCGCGGGCAGACAAGCTGGCTTCCACCACAGCCCGAGGCCCCTTACGCGCTGGAGTACAAGGGGGCAGCCATGATTTCCAAATCCGATGGCGTGATGATTCAGGGCTATGACATGTACGGACTGGGCGAGATGGATGGCGTGGGCAACAGTTTTGAACATCCGGACCGCGCCGAAGCAGAAAAGGCCATTGCCATTATTGGCGATCTTTTTACCCGCTTTCAGCTCCGTGACGGATAAGAGTGCTATCATGACCCTTTCCTTCACTCTGCGTGTTACTTTTGTGGTCTCTGTGCTGGTGGCCTGCCTCCATATAGGTCAGGCATGGGCCGGTCCGCATTCTACGGCTCAAGCTGGTAGCCAGAGCGGCAGTGGACATGCAGTCTCGTTTTCGGCTGAGCAGGTGGCCCATGGTGCGCAGATTTATGCTGGAGCCTGTGCCATGTGCCATGGTGCGGACCTTGAGGGTGGGCATGACGTGCCGGACCTGGGTACGTATTTTACCGCACGCTGGGCCAATACCCCGATTGATCAGCTGGCCGGATATATATCCCGCGCCATGCCCCTGATGGCTCCGGGCACCCTGCCGCCGCAGGATACGGCCGCTCTGGTTGCGTTTCTGCTGCACCAGAATGGTGTGATCTCCGCCACCGATGCGCCTTTGCCTATGGAAGAAGCCCGATTGGCCAAACTCCGTTTTCCCGTCCCCTCTGCCAGTTCTGTTATGGGTGGTAAGCCGTGAAGGGGAGTTCTGTTTGTTCCCGGTGTCGAACCGTGTTGTCGTGACATGGGCTGACATCCAGAGGCCGCCGCAATTTGCCTCCACATCCGCGCCGTAGCACGGGGATTGCTTTTGTACGCCCACATTGTTGTACGGTAAATCCTGATGCACACAGCATAAAAGGCTCTGACAACCTGGGCTGAGGCTGGGTTTCATGCTGCGCAGAAATCACATGCATTCGTGATTAAGTTCAGATAGATAAGCGTTTCCTGAAAGTTCGGGGGGCTTCATATTGAGGAAAGTTCTGCGTCTCGATATGGAGTTGAGCTGAAGTGTGAGTGCTTGATTCAGGTATAAAGTACATCAGTATGAGTTTTGAAGATTGGGCAGATGATCTTCATGTGGTGTAGAATGAAGGTTTTGGCATGTCTGTTTCTAAATATATAAATATATCACTATCTGATGTACAAGGAGTTCTTATTGATCTGGATGATACACTATATGTGTATGAGGATAACCATGATCGCGCCTTAAAAGATGTTCATAAAGAATTTTTTTCGGATATGGACTATTCGGAATTCGCCCGATTCTACAGAAACGCACGGAATGCCGTTACACAGCGTCTGGTGCCGCAGGGGGCATGCCGGTCCCGGCTTTTTGCTTTCCAGAATATTTTTGAAACGCTTGGAGTACAGCAACCCTTTGTTAGGGCTTATGTGGCAGATGCTCTTTATTGGGACAGTTTTATAGCCAATATGGTGCTCGCACCTGCGGCGGATGCTTTTCTTGTGCGGTGTGAGACATTGGGACTACCGGTCTGTATTGTGAGTGACATGACTGCTCATGTGCAGATCCGCAAGATCGAGAAGCTCGGTTTGGCGAAGCGTATTGCCCATCTGATCACCTCGGAAGAAGTCGGTGCGGAAAAACCAGATGCCCGTATGTTTCTGGCTGGAATGCAGAAGCTTGGAATCCGCCGGGGTGAGGATGTTATCATGATTGGGGATAGTCTTGAGAAGGACATAATTGGGGCGCAGACTATAAACATAAGAGCATATCAGGTATCTCTTACGCAGGAATTTTAGTCTATGCAGCGGTATAGGGATATATATATTCATTTTTTTCGGTTTATAATTGTTGGTGGTATAGCAACCATTGTAAATTATTTGGTATTTTTGGAGCTTCTCGACTCTGTGGGCGTGCAGTACCTGATAGCCGCATCCTGTGGTTTTCTGGCTGGGGTAATGGTCGGGTTTCCACTTAACAAGATGTGGACCTATCAGCATGCCTCAACCATCAGCTGGGGCATGTTGAGTAGATATGGGTGTGTTTATCTTTTTTCTTTAATTGCCAACATATGCGTTTTGAGTTTTCTGGTAGGTATTTTTCGAATAGATGCACGTATTGCAAGTATTGTTGGAATAGGATTTACAACGGTAACTAATTTTATTGGAACAAAATTCTGGGTTTTTGGGTCTAAATAGGTTTTGATGGGATGTGGAAGAACTTCTGGCTAAACGCACAAGACCGCCTGCGGTTGAGTGACATAATCCGTAGCCCATTATTCTGGAGCATGGCGGTACTGAAACTGCTGTCGGGGATGTTTCTGGGGTCAAGCTATTTCAGTTCCCTGTTCTTCCCATTTTTTGAAAACTTTGCAACCAATCCCTTTCAAAGCCCGTACGTAATCTCGTGGCATGAAGGAGATGCCGCGGCCTTTCCCTACCCGGCTTTCATGCTTTACTTCATGGTGGCCCCCCGCCTTTTGATGGCCCCTTTCGGTGCGGCCATGTGGCCTCTGCCGCTCAAGTTTCTTCTGTATCATATCCCGTTATTCGTCGCGGATCTGACCATGCTTGCGGTGTTTATCCGCTGGTTTCACGGTCGTAGCCGACGGGTTATCCTGCTGCTGTGGTGTTCCCCGGTCCTGTTTTATATCAGCTACATTCATGGACAACTGGATGTGGTGCCGATCTCGCTCCTGAGCGTTTCGCTCTATCTGCTGTTCCGGGAGCGTCTGACGGGTTCGGCCATTGTTCTCGGCCTTGGTCTGGCGGCCAAAACGCATCTGGTCATGACCTTACCGTTCTTCCTGCTGTATATCTGGCGGCACCGGGAGCGCACACAGGCCCTGTTGAGCTATGTTGGCCTGGTTGTGTTGACCTTTGTTCTGGTTAATATGCCGTTCCTGTTCGACCATGCTTTCCGGCATATGGTGTTTGAGAACCTTGAACAGAAGAAAATCGGGCAGGTTGCTTTCCGTCTGGCACGGAATAGCCCCGAATTTTACGCCATTCCGGCGGCTTACATACTCCTCGTGTTCTATGCCTTGCGGATAAAGATACAGAACCGTGATATTTTCATCATGTTTCTGGGCTTTGCTTTCGGGGTTATGCTGCTTTTCATTAATCCCATGCCCGGCTGGTATTACTGGGTTGTACCTTTTCTGGTTTATTTTTTCTCGCGGGCTTCTCTGGTCCAGTGCCTGCTGTTTGTGGCCCTGCAATTCTCATACCTGCTGTATTTCGGGTTAAGCCCGACTTCGGATTATCGCGAGGTTTTTCAATCCGTATTGCCGCAATTTGCGCAGGGGCCGAATCTTTACACCCTTTTTGCTTCTGCCGGCTTTAATGCACCCATGCTGTCTGATGGGGCGTTTACGTTGATGCAGACGCTGCTGATAGCCAACTGCCTGTGGATTTACTGGCGTGGCATCAAGGCGCTCCAGTATAACAAGTTCAGTTCCCATTCATTTCTGATCGGGATTGCCGGGGATTCAGGGAGTGGCAAGTCCACCCTTACAGAAAACCTTCTGGAACTCTTTACCCCCAGCCATATGACGGCTCTGTGCGGCGATGATATGCACAAGTGGCAACGCGGGCATGCCAAATGGAAGGAATATACGCATCTCAACCCCAAAGGGAACGAGTTGCATCAGGAGTTGCACTACCTTGCTGCCCTGCGGCAGAATATGACCATCTTCCGGCGGCATTACGACCACACGACCGGCGAGTTTACAGAGGCTATTGCCATCACGCCCAAGCCACTCATGGTTATGGAAGGGCTGCATACCTTTCTGCTTAAACCCACCCGGACCATGCTGGACCTCAAGATTTTCATGTCACCGGATGAAATGTTGCAACTGCACTGGAAGATCCAGCGCGACATGCTGAAGCGTGGCTACAGTAAGGAGCAGATTATTGCATCGGTTGAGGCACGGCGGACTGATGCGGAGCGCTATGTTAAAGTACAGGCCCATGCGGCGGATATTGTTTTTACTTTTTTCCCGATAGAACCCATTGGTGATCGTTTGGGCGATCTGGACTACAATCCGGCGGTGGGTCTGCGGATTATGCTTTCCAACAGGTTTTATCTTGACCCTCTGCTGGATGGAATTTCCGCTCTATACCAGCAGAACGTTAAGCATTATTACGAATGTGAAAACTGGCAGATAATCGAGTTCATGGACTTCCTTCCATTTGAGGCGATTGAACAAATTGGAGAAAAGTATGTCTCTGACATCCAGGACTTCGGGATCTACGCACCAGCCTGGAAAGGTGGATGGGAAGGCGTGCAACAAATTATCGTCGCCTACATTATCTTCCATGACGGAACCCGTTTCCCCGAATTCTGACGGCCTGCACAAGCTGGCGCATATCTCTCGCCAGCTTGGTCGCAACAAGGCGTTTGTGCAGGGTGGGGGCGGGAATACCTCGTTCAAAAATGATGCCCACTGCATGTGGGTCAAGGCGTCCGGGAGCGAACTGGCGCATGTAACCCCCGATAACGGCTTTGTCGCAGTTGATTATGCCGGAATACGGAAAGGCTTGTCAGCCTGCGGGACTGAGTCGGAGTATACGGGCCTTGTCCGTTCCGCCATTTTATCTGAGTCTGATGCTGCAAATGTACGCCCTTCCATCGAGGCAGGCTTTCATGCACTTCTGGGGCCCTGCGTTCTGCACAGCCATTCCGTCATCACCAATCTGCTCGCCTGCGCCAAGGACGGCGCTGCGCTAACTGCGGCCATTCTGCCTCATGCTGTGTGGGTGCCCTATGCGTCTCCGGGGCTGCCGGTTACGCAGTCGGTCATGGACAGGATCATAGCCCTGCAGGCCCTTGCCAACGGGACGGCGGTGCTGCTCCTGCAAAACCATGGGCTGGTTGTGGCGGCGCATACGCCGGAGGAAGCCTGGCAACTACATGAAGAGGTGAATGAGAGCGTTCGTTCCCATTTCCATCTGCCTCCCCCTGTTGTGGAAGAGGCCCCCTTCTGTGCAGCGGATGCCGAGCACCTGCTTTTCCCCGATCAGGCTGTGTATCTGGGGCACGAAACCCTGCGTCTTTCCAAGGCGGGGGAAGAGACACAGCAGGCTTATAATTACCTGCGCCAGACCATGCAGGCACTGGGTCTGGCACCGAATTTCCTTCCTGTGGAAGAAGCCGATTTCCTTCTGAACATGGAAGCAGAGAAGTACCGCCAGAAGGTCGCAAAATCATGAATGAATGGCAACTGATCATCCCCATGTCAGGATTGGGGTCGCGCTTTGTGCGCGCGGGTTATACAGACCCCAAACCCCTGATCACGCTTGATGGTCGGCGTCTGATCGAATGGGTGCTGCGCATGTTCCCCGGTGCGGAAGATCCGCTGTTCATCTGTCGGCGTGAGCATATTGAAACCACCCCGATGCGGAGCATTCTGACCGCTCTGCGCCCCAAGGGGCGCATTGTGGTTATCGAAGGCGCCAAGCTTGGGCCGGTTGATGCCCTGCTCAAAGCCGAAGATGCCATTCCCGATAACCGGCCCGCGTTAGTGAGTTACTGCGATTACTACATGCACTGGAATTACGCCGCTTTTCGCGGTGCAATGGAGGCGGTGGGGGCTGCCGGGGCAGTACCGTGCTATACGGGTTTCCACCCACACCTGATGCCCGAAAAAAACCTGTATGCCTGTTGCCGCGTAGATGGCGAAGACCGGATGCTGGAAATTCGGGAAAAATACAGCTTCGAAAAAGACAAGACACAGGCCCGTCATTCGCCAGGGGTCTATTATTTCAACTCCGGCGCGACCTTGAAAAAATATGGTCATCAGTTGATGGCACGCGAAGATTCCCTGAACGGTGAATACTATGCGAGCATGATTTTCAATCATCTGGTCGCAGATGGATTGCCCGTCTACGCCCCGGCCAATGTCAACCATTTTTGCCAGTGGGGCACGCCACAGGATGTGGATGAATACCACTACTGGACCAAAATTGCTGCGAGACTTGCCAAATGAACATTCTTATTCCCATGGCAGGAGCGGGCAGCCGTTTTGCCCAGCAGGGCTACAGCCTGCACAAGCCGGTCATCCCCACAACACTGCGGCGTACAGGCACAAAAGTACCCATGGTGGTTGCCGCCGTAGCAGACCTGCCAATCAACCCGCAGGCAGCAGGGACAAACCTGACATTTGTGGTCCGCGACTTCCATATTCGTGATGGAGTTACGGAGACAATCCGCAGCTACTACCCCAACGCGGATTTTATTCCCGTGGACCGCCTGACAGAAGGGCAGGCTTCCACCTGCCTGCTGGCCCGTGAACGTATTAATACGGACCAGCCCTTAATGATTGCAGCCTGTGATAACGGCATGGACCTGCTGCCCTCAGCTTTTGAACAGGCGGCAGAACAGGCTGATGCACTTATTTTCACCTTCCGGCAGAACGAGGCAGTCTGCGCCAATCCCCATGCCTACGGCTGGGTGCGGACAGAAGGCGATAAAGCACTTGGTGTGTCCATCAAAACACCCATCAGCGACACACCGCAGGAAGATCATGCCGTAGTTGGCACTTTCTGGTTCCGCCGGGGGTGTGACTTTGTTTCCGCAGCCGATGCCATGATTGCCGCAAACGACCGGATTAATGGCGAGTTCTATGTGGATCAGGTGTTCCGTTACCTGATTGAACAAGGGCTGAACGTGCGCGTCATCGAAATTGATCGGTATCTGTGCTGGGGCACCCCGGCTGATTACGAACTTTACGAAAACACGATCCAATACTGGGTTGATTTTCTGACGGAAGAAAAGGCACGATGAGCCTCCTTTCCATAGTGATCCCCTGCTATAATGAAGCAGGCAATATTCCCCTGATTTTCCGCCGACTGCGCGAAACCCTTGGGTCGCGGCAGGATGTGGAAGTCATTCTGGTCGATAACGGGTCTGGTGATACCTCTCCGGCCGTTTTTGAGCAGGAAATGGCCACACACGCAGATCCGCGCTTCCGCGTTGTGCGGGTGCCGGTCAATCAGGGCTATGGTTATGGGATCACACAGGGGCTTGCCGCTGCACAGGGGGATGTTCTGGCATGGACCCATGCGGATATGCAGACCGACCCCAAAGACGTGCTAACGGCGTTTGACCTGTACCAATCCCTGCCTCCGGCGCAGCGGATTATTAAAGGCAAACGGCGTAACCGCCGCCTGCTTGAGGCTCTTTTTACATTCGGCATGCAATGCGTGGCTTCTGCGGCACTGAAGGTAAGGCTGGATGATGTGAATGCCCAGCCCAAACTCTTTTCCCGTACATTTTATGAGCGTTATATCCGGCACGATGCCCCCAAAGACTTCTCGCTCGATCTCTACCTGCTCTATCAGGCGCGCCGGAATGGTTATGAGATTGTCACCATCCCGGTCGATTTTTCCCAGAGGCTTCATGGCGAAGCCAAGGGGGGCGGAAGCTGGAAAACACGCATCAAGCTGATCCGCCGGACGTTTGCCTATATTTTTGAGCTGCGGAATACCCTGATCACCGTCGTAATGCGCTGACGCAGATCGAAGCGACACCAGTACGGTTCGGGGTGGAAATTGATCTACGGAACCACGGGAACGATATTCTGGTGACGCATGATCCGTTTATGACCGATGCACCCCGGCTTGAGGAATGGTTGGAACAGTACAAGCATCGCTTCCTGATTGCCAATGTCAAGGAAGAAGGCATGGAAGAACGCCTTCTGCCCCTGCTTGAGCAGTATGGGGTTCAGGATTTTTTTATTCTTGATGAGAGCTTTCCGTTTATTCGCAAATATGCGCGCGCGGGAGTGCCCAACTTTGCCCTGCGTGTATCAGAATTTGAAGATTACCGGACAGCTCTGAACCTTGTCAGTGACCTCAAAGTCGTAGAGCGCCACGTGGACTGGGTCTGGGCAGACAGCTTTACGGGAAATCCGTTACATGCCGACGTGATGAAAGCCTTACGAGACGCAGGTTTAAAAATCTGCGCAGTCTCGCCCGAGTTGCACCATGTTCAAGAACCTGATGTATGGGACAATCTTGTCCTGAGCATGCAGGGTAAATTATCAGATTTGAATATTATGCCAGAAATGGTTTGCACCAAGTGCCTCACACTCTGGGAAGATTTTTCAAATGCGTAACAGGCAGAACCTACGGATTTTTTGAGGAAACAAAATGTCTGGTAATAATAAAATCTATACCAATCTGGTGTTGAGTTTCCTTGTCGGAATAATTCTTTCTGGCATACCTTTGCTGATTGATGGGAACGCATATTATCGGGATGATATGCAGACCCAATATATGCCTACATTTTACTCTATCGGCAGCATGCTTCTGAACTACCATCAAATTCCATTTATGACCACGCATAGCTGGTTCGGTGGGAACATTGTTGGTGAGTTTCAATATGGTATATTTAATCCGGTAGAATTGGTTCTGTATTCTTTTCTGCCCATTATTCAGTCCTTATCGGGTGGGGCTGGGTTTCTGGCAGTTATCCATTACGGCATGCTCTCTTCTGGCATATTTTTTCTAAGCAGAACTCTGGGTATTTCTAATAAATATTCATATCTTGCTGCTATTACCGTTGTTCTGAACAATTTTATTTTTTACTGGTTTGCAGAAAGCTGGTTTCCTGAATTTTCTTCCATAGCGTTCATGGTATGGGCTGTAGCATTTGTTTTTCGGGCCAAAGATTCAAAGTGGGATTTCTTGGCTGCTGTTGTTGCGACATATCTCACCATTACAAGCGGCTTCCCGCAAACGATCGTCGCTTTTGGTTTATGTGGTCTGATCTATTCAGGCATGGAAATATACCAAAACAGAAACCTGCCTTCCTGTTTACCTTTTCTTTCCCTTTGTCTGGGAGGAATGGCGGCTTTAATGGCTGTTGTGCCGACATTGGCTATGGTGCTGATTTCAGACAGAACCAAATCCGATATGACAACCGTGACGTCCATGATTCCAAGTCTGGGCGATTTGCTGGCGGTCTTCAACCCTATTCATCCCTCACATATTCTGTATCCGACAGAGATGAATATTAAAGCATCCATATACTATGTGGCGTGGTTTGTTTTGCCAGCATTGATATTTACCAACTGGCAGTCGGTACGACGTATTCCACAAAAAAATATATGTATTTTCATTTATGTTATTGTATTTTTGGTTCTGACACAGGGGGCAGGGGGCATCAATGTAATGAAGCTTCCTATTAGATTTGCAGTATTTTTCCAAATTTTCCTGACTCTGGCCACACTCTATCTGTGGAGCCATTACAGGGGTAAAGAATTATCTAAAGTGAAAGTATACAGTTTTATATTGGTTCTGATAGTAACAGGGATAATGTCAATTCTGCAATATCCGCATAAAATTATTGGTATTGCTCTTGCCGTCGCTCTGTGCGTATATTTTGGTTTGAAATTTGCACAAAAAGATTTGAGTTTGGCTAAACTGATTGCCATGACTCTTGTGCTTGCGGTTGTCTCTCGCGTGTCCGGTGGGGGATATAATAATCTATTTCCAAAAGCAATTTTATACCCTGAAATATCCCAAAACATTAATTTAAATACAACTGATACCGATTATAACATGTGCCTTATTTATGATGTGTATAATGATACTTGGATTGTAAAAGGGAGTGACTATATAAAATACATCTGGTTCGGCAATATGGGGCTTGTTTCCGGGCGACCGAGCGTTAATGGGTATTCGCCAATCAAACAGTATGCTTTGCAAAAAAGATTTTTCCGAATGGTTCAGGGATTTACGCCGATAGAGTCCGGAATAGCTGGTCTGGAACTGGAGTCCTCTACCGGAATGTCCTTTTTTGATCTGATGCGTGTCAAAAATGTCATCGCTACAAATGGGCCGCAGGTTGACGTCTTTATGCGCGAAAAACCGTCTGACTGGCAGGAGCTGGCTGCAACTAACCCGTATACCCGTACCTTTTCTCACACTCTGCCGAATGAAAAATTGCCGGGAACATTATCGTGGCCGGTGAATGGTGTATCCGTTGTGGAAAGCTCGACTGCCAGTGCTGCGCTTGAAACACTGGCTATTACATCTCGCAGTAAAGGTGTGAACAGGCTTATTTTCGCCCGGACTTCCTGGCCGGGTTATGAGGCGGTCTTTAATGGTGTGTCTGTGCCTGTTTCCACGGTTGCAGGCTTCCTGCTGGCGGTAGATCTACCCGATGATGGTTCAACAGGAATTGTGCAGCTTACTTATCATGTGCCCGGTATACGCATCACGTTGCCTCTGTTTGGACTGAGTATTGTTCTGACAATTTTGATTATGAACATGAATTTTTTATGGAATGGACTTTACAGGATTCCTTACAGAAATAAAGAAGAGGCATAGAGAGGCCGTTATGGACCGCATGATTTTTCTTAAAATAACCTTGTTATTTCTTGCAGTTTCAGTCGTATCTCCTTTGTCGACGTGTTTTGCTGAGGAAATGTTTGTATGCAACAATGCTGGTATCGCAAATAAATACTGGGGTTATATGAATGAAAAAGTACAACTGGATCAACATATAAACCGGGAGTATATTGATAGAATTTATAATATTTTCATTCATGATGATTCTGAATATGTCGATCCCAAGATAGATCAATGTATGTGGATAGAAGGGAAGGATTTAAGCTTTTTTACAAGCGATGGATATGGCGCCTTGGCTGTAACTGATGGTGTGCATGATATATGGTTCAAAAACAAAGCGTCTTTTGGTTGGATTAATTCTCAATTTTATAGTTATTTCAAAAAGACTATTTCGAAAAATCAGGATTAAAAAATAGAGTCAAGGGTTTTTAGGAAGTCTTCATCTTCTACAAAACTCTGGGCAGACAGTCTGCCTTTAATATCCCTCCTGTTCTGATTTTCTACTTTTTTCATGTCGTTCAGGTTCACGTCATTTTCCCCTGTTATGAAGGTTATGACTTTCAACAGGGTGATTATGAACGTGAGTGTAAAACGAGGACAGGCAAATACCGCAAACCAGTTCGCCCGTTATGGGGTCATGATCCTGTGTCTGGTTTGTGTGAGTCTCCGGCCCGCCCATGCGGACGATGCTGCAGATGATATTTGCAAAACTGCCGGGCAGGGCATTCGCCTTCATATTGATGGCACTTATGGTGGATACCCCTTTTCCGTATTGCGTGATGCGGTATTGGGTGGTTTGGCCTGTCCATCCGACGCACTGCAATTGCAGGCCTTTGCGGTTATAGCAGTCCCGCCGCCACATCTGCGGATCACCGTCATGCGGCCTTTGGGGCAAGGGCAGCAGGGTACAATCTCTGCCATGCTCTATGCTCAGGGACGCTTTGTCATTGGGGAGCGGATGTCACTCTCCTCTTTCTCCCGCACACAATCTCCGGCTTCAGTCAAGGCAGACATAAACCTCGTAACCACGAATTTATGGACCGATCTGGCGGCGCGCATCACACATCACAAGCCCATTATTCCTCAGTGATTGTGCCATGAGTCATCCAACGTGGTCCTTCCTTTTTGTGGGTGTGGCTTTCTGGATTGCAGGCATGTCTTCCCTACAGGCCCAGACATCCCAGAAAATGCTGTCCTTTCATGATGCGGTCAGCATGGCCTGGAGCATTGACCCCGTGCGTAAGGCACTTCAGGTGGGGCATCATTCCGCCAAAGCGCGTGCCAGTGCGGCTGGCTCCTGGTTTGCGGGTGGGCCAACGCTTTCGGGCGAGTATATGGATGATCATGCGATAGGCAGTAATGAGGGATATACAACCTATCAGGGTGGTCTGTCCGTACCGCTCTGGCTACCGGGGCAGGGGAGTGCCACCCGCGAGGTCGCTGGTGCGGAATCTGAATCCATTAATGAGCAGCTTAATGTCGAGCATATGGTGCTTTCGATCAAAGTGCTGGAAGCTGCCGCCGCATTGCAGATCGCGCAGGCGCGCCTGAATGTAGCAAACGCGCTGTACAGTGCCACAAGCCGGATCAACCAGAATGTGACGCACGCAGTGCATGCAGGCGAACTGGCTCTTTCTGACAGCCAGATGGCACAGGCAGGACTGGAAAATGCCCGCAACGAACAGACCCTGGCGCAAGAGGCCATGAATAATGCCCTTGCCGAGCAGGAAGTCCTGCTGGGGCGTGCCAGTGACGTGGACTTTAGTAGTGGTGATGGGCTGGCACATGCACGTTTTGTGGACCCTCATGATATGGAAGAGAACGACCCGCGCATAAAAGTCGTGCGCCATAATGTTGAGGCAGCGGAAGCAAACATGAAGCTGGCGCGCCGGTCTTTTATGCCTAATCCCGAAATTGGCATTGATGCCATCCATGAAAAACAATACGGCAGCCCATGGGATGACCGTGTAGGCATTAACTTCAGCGTTCCGTTGCCGAGTGAAGTGCGTAATACCCCCATCATGTCCGAAGCCAGCAACCGGCTGGCCACGGCCAATAGTGAGGAAATACAGGCGCGCCGTATGGTGCATCTGGAAATTACGCGGGTCCGCGAGCGCCTTATGGCGGCAACAACCGCCCGGCAGACCATGCGCACAGCCGCAGACAGTCTGGAAAAACGCGCCGTGGCGCAGGAGCGGGCATGGCGGGTTGGTGAGGTCGCCTTGAATACGGCCCTGCAAGCCCGGCAGGAAGCCTGCAACGCCCAGATGGCCAGTGCGCGGGCAGATATAGAATGGCGTGTTGCAACCATCCGCATGCTGCTTGCCATGGGCGTCGTGCCATGAAAAAACTCCTGTTCCTTTGCTTTGCAAGCGCCTTCCCGCAGTTTTCCGCCTATGCCGCAGAACAGGCGTTACCGGCCGATATCTCCCTTGATGCCGCTGCGGTCAGCCATGAAGGAATTACGGTTTTTACCGTTGCATCTGGCACGGTTTTTCCGACCATACCGGTCGTCTGTCAGGTCATGCCCGACACCACGCGGCTTGTGCACATTCACCCTGCTGGCAGTGGTAAGGTACTCGCAGTGCTGGTCCAGCCCGGAACACATGTGCGCTCCGGACAGCCATTACTGCGTTATCAGGACCATTCCCTGCACGTTGCCCAGTTGCAGGACGCACAGACACAGGCAGCCCTGAATGCTGCCATTGCAGCGCAGCATGATGCAGCACAGGCTGTACAGCGTGCGCAACTGCTGGCGGGGCAGGCCGTATCCATTGCCGAGTTACACCGCAGACAGGATGCGCTGGCGCAGGCCAATGCCAATGTGCGGACCCGTCAGGCCGATGCCGATACGCTGGGCCATCGCTTCAAGGAGGAGTTCAACTCGGTTTCGGAACAGGGCGGACGTAAAGGCCGGGACGAAACGTCTACCCTGATTGCCCCTGTGGATGGCGTGGTGCAGACACTGGATGTGAGCGTTGCGGCAGACCTTTCTCCCGCACAGGATGTCATGACACTGGCGGATCTTTCCAGCGTATGGATCGTCTCCGATGTGACGCCGGAGCAGGCAGCGCACATTCAGCCCGGTGCCCGGCAGAGCACGGAGACAACAGCAGGACCGGTTGTCTCACGCATTAATACGGTGGGCGCAATGGCCAGTGCCCTTACGGGGCTGGTCAGGCTGATCAGCGTTGTACCCAACCCGACTGGCGCACTGGTGCCCGGTATGGTGCTCAATGGAACACTTTCCGAAAAAGACGGTATTCGGGGTCTGGTCGTGCCCTCCGAAGCCATACAGAAAATTGCAGGCCAGTCCATTGTGTTTGTCCAGAAAGACAACACACATTACCATCCGGTTGTGGTGGATGTTGTCATGGACAATGGTGAGCAGGCCGTTATCCACGCAGGACTGAAGGAAGGGGAACACGTTGTAGCCCACGGCAGCTTTGCGTTGCGCTCCGTTGTGGAGCTGGCCGGAATGGACGCGGACTGATGGTAGGTCAATACCTGCAAGCGCTGCTGCGCAGCCGTCTGCTGGTCATGGGGGGGCTGGGCCTGTTCATGGCTGCCGGGGTTATGGTGGTCATGGGGCTGCCGGTGGAGGCCGTGCCCGATATTTCTCCCAAGCAGGTCCTTGTGTCCGTTGTCGCCCCCGGCCTTGCGACCGAAGAAGTGGAAAAACTGATTACATTCCCTGTGGAAACAAGCATGACCGGCATTCCCGGCATGACGGATCTACGCTCTGTTTCCCGCAGTGGGGTTTCGGTTGTTTACGCACAGTTCGCTGATGATACGGACATCAACCTTGATCGCACACGTGTCAATGAACGGATCCAGCAGGCCCGTGCGACCATATCCGTTCCCGGTATTACACTCAGCATGGGGCCACTTGCCACCGGCATGGGTGAGATCATGCAGTTCCAGATCAAGGGAGCGGGGCATTCACTTACAGAACTGAACCGTCTGATGAACTGGGTAGTAGTGCCCCAGATGCGTCTGGTGCCCGGTGTGGTGGATGTAAACGTGAACGGGGGTGGAGAGGAAACATATGAAGTCACACTGGATCAGGCACGGCTGATTGCCAGCAATCTTTCTGCTGGAGACGTCTACCGCGCTGTGGATGGCAACAACGCCGCATCTGGTGGTGGGTGGATTACACACCATGCCGAGCAGCAGATTGTTGTCGGTCGTGGGCTGGTGCGCAGCCTGAATGATTTTGGAAACATCCCGGTCCGGAGCAACAGTGATGGTTCCATCCTGCGCCTGAGGGACCTTGGACATGTGGGCATGGGAATGCGCACCCGCCTTGGTGCAGTCACCCGCGACGGACAGGGTGAAATCGTCATTGGTGTGGTGATGATGGAAAGCGGGGCAAGCTCGAATGCAACGCTGGCGGCCATAAAGGACGCCCTGCCCCGCATCCGGCAGTCCCTGCCGGAAGGCGTTACGCTTGACCCTTATTATACCCGTGCCACACTGACCGACACAACCATTGCCACAGTGCGTGACAACCTGCTTATGGGGGCCGTGCTGGTGCTGGGCGTGCTGGTTGTTGTGATCGGCAACTGGTGGGCAGCTCTGGTTATTGCATCCGTTATTCCGGTAGCTCTTGTCACAACCATGGCTGGCATGCGGTATTTTGGCATTTCAGCCAATCTGCTGAGCCTTGGTGCCATTGATTTTGGCATGATTGTTGATGGCTCACTTGTTGTTGTCGAGCATATTCTCGCACGGCGGGAAGAGGAACCTGATGTGGACTTCACGGCTCTGGTTATCTCATCCGTGCAGCAGGTCATACGCCCGGTAGGGTTTGCCATACTTGTCATCATCATGGTGTATCTGCCGGTGCTGACGTTGCAGGGCATAGAAGGACATATGTTTCGCCCTATGGCGCAGACTGTCATTATGGCGCTTCTGGCTTCCCTGCTGTACTGCTTCACCTGTGTTCCCGTTCTTTCCGTTTTGCTGCTGGGGCGCGTGCGCCCTAAAGGCGAGACGTATCTGATAACCACCCTGCGCGCCCCCTACGCCACCATGGTCGAATGGGGGAAAGGCCACCCCGGCATTCTGTTTGGTGGCACTCTGGCCATTCTGGTGCTCTCCGCCGGATTGGCAATACGGCTGGGCGGAGAGTTTATTCCCCAACTGGATGAGGGGGCTCTAACAGTAACAACAACGCGCCTGCCCTCGGCATCCTTAAACACGGTGCTTGCATCCGTTTCTCTGCAGGAGCAGATCCTCCGCCGTTTTCCTGAGGTCAAAGCCGTGGTCAGCAATACCGGCACCTCCGCCATTCCAACCGACCCGATGGGCGTGAACGAAACAGACAGTTTTATTTTTCTCAATGACCCATCAACCTGGAAAACAGCGCACACTCAGGCCGGGCTGGTTGCCGCAATGGATGAAACCCTGCGGCGGGAACTCCCCGATGCGCTTTACTCCTGGAGCCAGCCTGTCCAGATGCGTATGGACGACCTTCTGTCGGGTGTCAGAACCCAGATTGCCGTGTCCATTTATGGTGACAACCTGCAAACCCTTGCCAGATTAGGCGATCAGGTGGCTGCGGCCATGTCTGGCGTGCAGGGAGCAGCAGACGTGGCCCCTGCGGGTGATGGCACCGTGCCGCTGATTGTCATTAACGTGGACCGCATTCAGGCGGCCAGCCGCAATGTTGCCATGCAGGATATTCTGGATACGGTAGAAGCTGTAGGTGGCCACATAGGACGCCCCGTGACTGTTGGTAATGCCATGATCAGCACTCAGGTCCGGTTTGATGCCCGTCAGGTCGCGTCCATTGCTGCCATCAGCGCACTGCAGATCAGGCGGGCTGATGGTCTGGGGCGTGTCATGCTGTCACAGGTTGCGCATGTGCATGAGGTGGACGGCCCGCCACGTATCAGCCGGGACAGGGTGCGCAGGCGCATGGTCATACAGGCCAATGTCAGGGGCAGGGACCTTGCTTCCTACGTGGCGCAGGCACAGGCCCGCGTCAGGCAGGAGGTCAAACTCCCCGCAGGTTATACAATGGAATGGCAGGGGCAGTTCCAGAACCTGCAATCCGCCACACGTCGGCTGGAGCTTGTTCTGCCCATTGCTCTGGGGCTGATTTTTGCGTTGCTGGTTCTCGCGTTTGGTGCCCTGCTTCCGGCCCTGCTCGTGTTTATCAACCTGCCGGTGGCTGCAACCGGCGGCGTTATTGCCCTTACACTCAGGGGAATGCCGTTCAGTATTTCCGCTGGTATCGGGTTCATTGCCCTGTTTGGCGTTGCTATTCTTAATGGCGTTGTGCTGGTCAGTGAAATATCAGCTTTGCGCGCCAGAGGCATGCAGGTTGCTCAGGCTGCTTTCAGGGCTGCCCAGTCGCGCTTCCGGCCGGTCATGGCTACGGCTCTTGTGGCAAGCCTCGGATTTTTCCCCATGGCGTTTTCCCAGAGTGCCGGAGCAGAAGTGGAACGGCCATTGGCCAGTGTTGTCATCGGTGGGCTTGTATCCTCCACTCTGCTGACGCTTCTGGTGCTCCCTTTGCTATATGCCCGGACCGTGCGGGAAAAGGAGCAGAGTTAATGCGTATCCTTATCGTTGAAGATGAACAGGATCTGGGGGCGGCGGTACAGGAACGGATTGGTCTGGAAGGGCATGCCGTGGACTGGTTCATGACACTGGAGGACGCCCGGGCGGCCCTTGCTGCGGTAGAGTATGACTTCATCTTGCTGGATATGGGATTGCCAGATGGCCATGGACGCGAATTACTGCGTGAAATCCGCCAGACATCGCGCAATGTTGCCATCCTGATTACCACGGCAGAAGACCAGATTAGTGACCGGATTACCGGCCTGTCTGATGGGGCGGATGATTACATCGTCAAACCATATGATCTGAACGAACTGGTCGCGCGGATTGCGGCTGTCGCGCGCAGATATGTCGCACCCCGTAAGCAGGTGATCCACCACCTTGGTGAACTGACCATTGACCGCGAAAACCAATCTGTCTCGCGCAATAACCAGAGACTGGACCTGACAGCCCGTGAGTGGGCTATCATGGAACTGCTGTCGCGCAATCCGGGCAGGATTTATTCGCGCCAGCAGATTGATACCGCACTCTATGCCCTCGATCATGAGGTGGACAGTAACACCGTGGAGGTTTTTATCAGCCGTTTGCGCAGAAAAGTAGGGAATACGGTCATACGAACCATACGTGGCCGTGGGTACTGCCTGAATGACAAGAAGCACAACGTATGAAAAGCTGGAAGCTTTCGACACGCATTGTCAGCGGCATATTGATGGTGGTCATGCTGGGCATGCTGCTGCTGAGCACGGCCGTGGGTGGGTTTACCCGTTATGAGGTGACGGAAAGACTGGATAATTCCTTGCAGGAAGTCTCTGAACGCCTGCAGACGATTGTAGCGGACCGGGTGCGCAACCAGACCTCTGTTTCCGTCGCATGGTTACCAGAAGTTGGCCCCCGGACACTGGCCTATCAGGTGCTGGATGATGCAGGGCATGTTGTACTGCGCTCCCAGAATGCCCCCACTACTCCTTTTGTGCAGGATGGCAAGGTCGGGTTTGTCAACGTGGCGCAGTTTCGTGTTTATGTCGCAGCCCCCTCGGCTGATCATTACCATGTTCTTGTGGGGGAGCCTACGTTCCACCGGCAGGAGGCCGTCCGCCGGGCAATCATGATTTCCATCGTCCCGATGCTGCTTTTTATGCCGGTCATCTGGCTGCTAGTGCGTCTGATTGTGCACCGGGCCCTGCGCCCCATGGACCGTCTGCACGATGAAATGCGCGCCCGTGGGAGCGGGAACCTCCGCCCCATTCTCTCCCTGAACCTGCCAGATGAGCTGCTTCCCATCCAGCGTTCCGTCAACACGCTTATGGAACGACTGGAAACCGCCTTATCGACTGAACGTGCGTTTGCCGCCAGTGCAGCACATGAACTCCGTAACCCGCTGGGCGCACTTATGGCGCAGGTGCAAATGCTTGGCCGTATGCTCCCCGCTGGCTCGGAACTGGAAGAGCGCGTGGAACTCATAGCCAGCCGGACCCGCAGACTGGCCCGGACTGTAGAAAAACTGCTGCAATTATCACGTGCATCCTCCGGTATTGCATTCCGCCGAGACCGTTTTGATCTTTTGGCTGTCATACACGTTCTGGTCGATGACCTTTCCTGCAACGTGTATGGTGATGTGCATATTATTTTAAAAACAAATGAAATATCAAAAATATTTGTCTATAGAGACATGGATGCCACGGGTATTCTGATCCGTAATCTTCTGGAAAATGCCCTGCTGCACCGTCATGCGGCAACACCTGTTATTGTAACGGTTTTGCCCGATGGTTGTATAGACATTACAAATGATTGTGTTGCTTTACCTCCGGAAACTCTGGCCAGATTGACAAACCCGTTTGTACGGGGTGCTCACGCAGTGCATGGTAGTGGGCTGGGGCTGGCTATTGCCAGTAATATTGCCAAACAAATGGACGCTACACTTTCGCTCTGCTCTCCCCTTGCCGGAACAACACGTGGTTTTGGTGTTTCCATCCGCTTTCCGGATCTGGAAATCCAGAATGAAGAACAGGGTGATTAAGACAGGCCGCCAATAGTCATGCCTGCTCAGGACAGGATCATTCTGCTCCTGACCTTTCCCCGCAAACACGCAGAGGACCAGTAACACCACTACATATCTACATTGCAAAAGAGATTTTTTCACTTCCGTGATCTAAATTAATAATTCCCAATCTTTGTGCAAACATATTGTGTGTTGATAAATAGTGTCGTATATTCTATTATAAATAATAACAGATCAGTGTGTGAGTTTTTCACAATAACTGCTTATATTAAATACAATAATTCACAAAATAATAAGCAGTTGTTTGCGTGCGACCCTCATACAGGAGCTGGAATAAAATCAATCATGCCGGGCATGTCTTCTCACCCAGATCGCCACTTCAACACTTACCCCAAAGGGAATCCCTTCATGTTCTTGTTGCAGAGGATCGGTGTCTTTTGTGAAATCACTGGGTTACAAAATAAACGGCATTTTACCTGCACTGACGATCAGACAACCTTGCAACAATGGCGGTTTGCAGCATGACTAGTCTGTGCAAGATTCTGATGATCTTTCCACTTTTCAACGCAGGGTCATTCTGGAATTATAAGGAAACCTGTGCTCTGACCGGCGCGCGCTACCCGGCGGCGCCACTCGGTCTCATTACCGTTGCAGCCTTACTTCCTAAAAACTGGGAAGTAAGGCTGGTTAACCGTAATACCGAAGACCTGGCTGATACGGATCTTGACTGGGCGGATATCGTGATGACTGGCGGCATGCTGCCCCAACGCAACGATACTCTCTTTCTAATCGAGATGTGTCGCGCTCATGGTAAACCAGTGGTGGTCGGTGGTCCGGATGTCACATCCAGTCCTTTTCTCTACGGCACTGCCAACTTTCAGGTTCTGGGCGAAGCTGAGGAGATCATGGCCGACTTTATCACCGCCTGGCAACGTGGTGAAAGACGTGGCACATTCAAAGCCCCAATGGGCAAAACAGATGTTACAAAAAGCCCTCTCCCCCGTTTTGACCTGCTGAAACTCAACCAGTACCTGCATGTTGGTGTTCAGTTTTCGCGGGGATGCCCGTTCAACTGCGAGTTCTGCGATATTATCGAACTGTATGGCCGGGTTCCCCGTACCAAAACCAACGCGCAGGTCATAGCTGAACTTGATGCCTTGTACGTGCTTGGCTATCGTGGATATGTGGATTTTGTTGATGATAACCTTATTGGTAACAAAAAAGCGTTAAAGACATTCTTGCCAGATCTCAAACACTGGCAAAAAAAGAAAAACTTCCCCTTTGAATTTTCAACTGAAGCATCTATCAATCTTGCTGATGATCCTGAACTGTTGCGCAGCCTGTCTGACACCAACTTCTTTGCCATTTTTGTTGGGATAGAAAGTCCGGATACGGATTTACTTGTCCTGATGCAGAAAAAGCAGAACACACGGCGCAGCCTGCAACAAAGCATTGAAACAATCCACGGGGCCGGGATTTTCGTTAATGCGGGGTTCATTGTCGGGTTTGATAGTGAAAAAGGCAGTGTTGCCCACGGTATGATTGATTGCATTGAAGAAACATCAATCCCGGTCTGTATGGTCGGCCTGCTGTATGCCTTGCCCACAACCCAGTTAACACGGCGTCTATTGGCCGAAGGGCGTCTTTTTTCTGGCGACGAACAAACACAGTCTGGAGATCAATGCACGGCAGGTCTGAATTTTAAAACAAATCGTCCACGTCAGGATATATTAAACGACTACAGGACTGTTCTGGCAACAATCTATGCTCCTTCGGCCTATTTTGGTCGCGTGCGCAGGCTTGGCCGGATGTTAAGGCGTGAACGCGCCCACAGGATGATAAAAGGAGATCTGCGCAGCTTTGTCCGTCTTATCACCCGTATCCATCAAGCAGGACCAGGCACTGCCGGGTCATTCTGGCGCATGTTGCTGGACTGCGCCTTGCATAATCCTAAAGCCTTGCCGTACGTTATTATGATAAGCGCACTTTACCTGCACCTTGGTCCTTTTTCACGACAGGTCATTGCTGAAATTGACCGAGAAATTACGGATATAGATCGTGGTCTCTGGCATACACCGCCCCTGAAGCATCTCATCGAACCAGAACTTGTACCTGCCTGACCTGTTTGAAGAAGTAAGCGTGATGCAGCATCATTGTCGCATGTATTTTACAGTCAAACGCCTTTTATACAAATTGCAGCGCACGGGTGCCATTTCGCTCATGAAAATATACATGGAACTGATAAAGAGAATATTTTTTTGATTTTATTATATTTTTTGAAGGGTATTCATTTCAATCCACGCTATGTCAGCATCATTCAGGGCCTTGTTTGTCAGTTTTTCTGCTTTCGAATACAGGCAGGTTGATGGCAGTCTGTTCAGTTTTGCATCATGTTTGAATGGATACGTTCTTCTGAATGAACGAAAAATCCAGTCTTTCTCCAATACATTGTGATAAAATCAAAATCCTTTTTCACTGGATTTATACAACCATTATCATGGTACAATTCGTGACCTCGAATGTATTGGGGCTGTTTCAGAACTCGCTCTTCCTGCTCCAAGATCATGAACCTCATTGAAAGATGGACGGGCATTTCAGCCTATATCAAACAATATCACCCACGTTCGCGCTCATAACATAACCACTCCCTCTGACGGTATGAAGCAGAGGGGGAGCATCCTGCCCCAGTTTTTCCCGCAGGCGACAAACATGTGTTTCAACAATATTTGTACGAACCGGAAAATCCATATGTCAGACATCTTTCAGCAACATCTGACGGGAAAGAACTGTGCCGACATTACGCATAAAATATTCAAGGAGCTTGAACTCCTGTGGTTGCAGAAGAATTTTTTCTCCGTTACGGGTCACGACCAGTGTCAGCAAATTCAGCTCTACATCATCTACATTCAGGATTGCCGTATTCGGGAAAGAGGATGCTCGGCGGAGCAGAACCTGCACACGCGCAACGAGTTCAGGCAAGGCAAAAGGTTTAACCATGTAGTCATCCGCACCATGCCGTAAACCGGCTACGCGGCTTGGCACATCGTCCATGGTGGTCAAGAACAGCACGGGTGTCATAATGCCCTGAGCGCGCATACGCATAAGAATACTCAGCCCATCCAGACCCGGCAACATCCGGTCCAGAATAATGACATCCCATGGCAGGGAGAATACATAATGCGATCCGTCATTTCCGTTTGTCACGGAGACGACATCAACCTCGCATTTTTCCAGCCCCTGTTGCAGGTAATCCGTCGTAACAGGGTCGTCTTCAACCAACAGCAGGCGGGGACGTGTGACCGATGTCATGACTGTAGACCAATCACCAGTTTTGCATCTTGCTGAAAGCGCATTCTCTTCTGTCTCACGGTATCAGGATCAGTTCTATATGGCACTACCTATGATACAAAACCGGGCATGATTGGGAATTTTTTAATTTATCAATTACTGGATATGGAACACACCCTCACCTTCATACCTTGCGAGATTACGACAATGCGTCATTATACTCCATGATATTCGGGAACAGATCACTCAAACGCCAGAGTGCCGCGGCACGGCGTATCATGGCCACAACATCGTTTCGTATTGTCACGCTGTTTACCAGTCTTTTTATACTGGGTGGCACGGTCATGACCGTAACATCCGGCCTTTACAGCCAGTCCACCCTGCGCCAGCAAATCCTTCAGGCGGTAGAAAACGAGGGCTACGAGACATTTGCTGATGCAGGCACGGCAGATGTGCGCCACCTCCTGCCTGTTGTGCAGGGGCTGATCGAACATGAACCCGGCTTTCATTATCTTCTCCAAGGCCCTGGTCAGGGAGTTGTTACGGGTAATATGCTGCACCTGAAACCCATAGCAGGAGAACGCTGGCTAACCTGGTCCCACCGTCTGCCAAAGGAAGAAAATCAGAACATTGTTTACGGCATAGGCTACCTTCTGGATGATGGCGGTTATTACTTTGTCGGCATGGATGCCTCCTCTCTGACGCATTTACAGCATGCCTTGTGGACTACACTCCTATGGGGAGTTGCCGGTTTCGGGTTGATGGGAATGGCTGGCGGTCTTTTCCTGAGCAACCTGATCCTGAAGTGGATCGAAACCATAAACAGAACGGCGCGCAGCATTATGCAGGGGGACATGTCGCGCCGTATTCCTCTGCGTGGCACGAATGATGAGCTTGACCATCTCTCTGAAAGCCTCAATGCCATGCTTGATCAGAATGAATTCCTGATTGCCAGCTTAAAACAGGTTTCCAATGACATTGCACACGACATGCGCCGCCCACTGGCCCGCATGCGCCAGAACCTTGAACGTGCCAGTCTGGCCCGTTTACCAGCCGAAAACATGCAGGAGCAGGTCGAGCTTGCGATTGTGGAACTGGATGCAGCACTGAAAATATTTTCCTCCCTGCTCAAACTCGCCCAGCTTGAAGCAGGCGCATGGAACAAGGAAATGGAACTACTCGACCCTGCTCAACTGCTGGAATCCGTGCTGGAACCCTATCGTTCCGTCATAGAGGATCATGGACAGCACTTGCTCGCCCCACCTATGCCAGCCTGCCCTGTCATTATTGGGCATCCGGTGCTTTTGCGGCAGGCTTTCTCCAACCTGATTGAAAATGCCATACGGCACACCCCCAGCCAGACCACCATTACCGTGGCCATTAAGGTAATGGGCAACAATATCCACATAGAAATAACCGATAACGGACCCGGTATTCCGGACGAGGCCATGCTTCGGGTTTTTGATCGTTTTGTCCGGCTGGATACAAGCCGCACGCATGATGGCAATGGACTTGGGCTCAGTATGGTCAAGGCGATCATACAACTGCATGCAGGTACAATTACCTTGTGCGATCATAAACCCGGTTTACGCTGCATGATCTCACTACCTATAAAAACTCATTAAGAAATCATAATTTATCGTGGATGTTATTATATGACTTCCTTATTCCAACCGCACTTTGGCGGAAGATTGGGGGATTGTAAGCTGACACCGCCAGAAGCCTGAGCCAGATGTGGTGCCCAACCTACATTTTGAGACGCAATTGCATGCAGTGCTCCCAATATGCAGGAACCAACATCCGGGGTCTGATAACGAATGCTCCTCTGGCTCCTTATTCTGGTTGCATCAATCGCAGCATTTGGCCTGAGCGCTGTATCCGGCGGTGGGGCAGGACTTATTCTGATGCCCCTACTGGGGTTGGTATTGCCGGGTAACCAAGTGCCTGCAACCCTGTCGATCGGCACAGCCGCCAGTTCCGCAGCGCGCATTCTTACCTTCAGGCATGCAATCCGGTGGGACATTGTCCGCCATTTTGCCCCCACGGCATTACCGTTTGCAGGACTAGGCGTCTGGGCTCTGAGCTGTATGAACCCGGCTTATCTTTCCCTCCTTCTGGGCCTGTTCCTTATGGGGAACCTACCGCTTCTTTTTCGTAAACCCATGCCCAGCCGCGCTGTTGCGACAGTTCCTGTTGCAAAACTGCATATGCCGGGGGCTGCGGCTGGCTTCATATCCGGTTTTACGGGAGCCGTTGGTCTGGTTTTTAACGGGTTCTATTACCGGCTGGGTCTGCGGAAGGAGGAAATTATAGCAACCCGCGCAGCCAACGAAATCCTGCTACATCTGCTCAAAATCATTCTTTACGCTGCATTGGGCCTGCTCAGTGCCCATGCAACTGTTGCGGGGCTTGTCGTGGCAATGGCCGCAATCCTGTCTTCCATGGGCATGAAGTACCTTCTGCCTTATCTGCATGACCGCCTGTTCCACTATATTGGTCATGCAGCCATGGTGATAGCCGGTATCATGATGGTAATCATTGCTGGTGAGCAGATTGCACAACAGGAGAACATTACCGTTTATTTCGCCCATGCGGATGAAAGAACTCAAAGAGATTAACTGACTGTCTCATTGCCCTGTCGTACCATGGAAGGATGACTGGTAAATGTGCATTTGATGAT
Organism: Acetobacter lovaniensis; assembly: GCF_014207635.1. Lineage (GTDB taxonomy): Bacteria > Pseudomonadota > Alphaproteobacteria > Acetobacterales > Acetobacteraceae > Acetobacter > Acetobacter lovaniensis. The sequence continues at coordinate 17,017 of NZ_JACHIE010000004.1, read as the reverse complement.
TCAGGATACTGATTCCATCGACGAGCAGTCAGGGCTGATCGAGGGCCAGATCCCTGACGTTAGTATTGTTCTGACTTGCGCAGTTCTGTTTTTTTGGTTCCGCGCACTTAACCGTGTTGACGGCACTTTGTTCAGGTTCGTGTCATATTTGCATGATAGGATTAACGGGATGAAAGACAAATCCAGTATTTCTGCAACGCGCTATGATAAACCAACAATTTTTCATTGGGGTGTGCAGTCATTATCATGGTGTTGTTTGCAACCGCGACGGTAGGGAGGTTGTTTCAGAATCCGCTGCACCATCAAATAGTAGTCATGCCTCTGACAGCAGGAATAGTTTGGGGCGTTCTGTTCCCCGCTCGGCTGTTGTGGCGTCTGGGGTGGGGGAGCGTATTCGTGCCGTTTGATGCCATGCTGGCGGGGAGTGTGGCATATGGCCTGTATGGACGGGTCTTGCTGGAAATCCAGCTTGGTTATTTGTGGCGGCGGGGTAATGGGTAATCCATGAGTTTCCTGCCCTGTCAGATCAGGCCACCTTTTGGTAAATTTTCCGCATCAACCATGAACTGGTTACACGGGTTGTAACAATGAAATGATTGACTGATTATCGTGCTGGCTACAGGTCATGTGCTGGCCGCATGTTTTCATGACTTTATTCTCAAAGATAATGTTTTTCAAAGAATGCTTGTGACAGAGGATCATTCCGATGCATACAGAAAGTAATATACCGGCATACACCAAGGAAAACCACGTAACATCCCGACTAGGGTGGTTACGTGCCACGGTTCTGGGGGCTAATGACGGGATCCTGTCAACATCCAGCCTGATTATTGGCGTTGCCAGCGCTCATGCAACACAGGCAAGCATTCTGCTGGCTGGAATTTCCAGCCTTGTGGCCGGAGCCATGTCTATGGCGGCTGGAGAATATGTATCCGTCAGTTCACAGGCAGATTCAGAAAAAGCAGACCTGAACCGTGAGAAAAAAGAGCTTAGTAACAGTTGGGATGCCGAAGTCAATGAACTGGCCAGCATATACCGCCAGCGCGGGTTGGATGATGCTCTGGCGCACGAGGTTGCCCTCCAGTTGATGAAGCACGATGCACTGGGATCTCACGCGCGGGATGAACTTGGCATTTTTGAAGCAACAGCCGCGCGTCCGGTGCAGGCTGCTTTTGCATCCGCAGGTGCGTTCTCATCCGGCGCCATACTGCCTGTGCTGGCTGCGTTGATGTCTCCAGCAAACGTGGTCTCGTGGACTGTATCAGCCGTATCCCTGATAAGCCTTGCTGTGCTCGGGATTGTCGGGGCACGCGCTGGTGGTGCTTCTCCTTGGCGTCCGGCAATGCGGATTCTGTTCTGGGGCATTGTGGCAATGATTGTAACTGCTGGCATCGGGAAGATGTTTGGTGTGCAGGCTTGAGGTTTTCTGGTCTTTCATTGATCTTGTTTAAAATGCGATGGGTTTTCTACGCTCTGTCGTCCGTTCAGTCCTGAATGTGGCAGATAAGGAGTGTACTGTCTGGTGAGCTATGCAGGGTGTCCCCCATTTTATGGGGAAATAGACGGATACGATGCTAACGTTCAGTGAGTTGCAATCATTGTCCGTCTTAACTGGCGACACATGCTAAAATTAACTAAGGGCAAGGCTTACTTTAATTGCCTGATCTACTTTTTCCATAACGTGTTCTGGCAATCTGGAGATCACGACAGATATACGGTTTTTGTCGATAGTTCTAATCTGTCCACACTCAATTACTGAGTCATGACCATTGTTCCCTCGCTCTTTTGATGTGACAGGTACTTGTATTGGTAGGTTTTTATTCTGGTTATGATCGGTCAATGGGACAATGATTGTCATGGGAGAAAATTTGTTTCCCACATCATTCTGTACTATGAGGCAGACAATATCTTTTCCATTCCGCTCTGTTCCAAGAGCACCCTTTAGATTGGCCAGTACGACATCACCACGGCGGAGAGTGTTTAAATTAAGTGACATATTCAACGCTTTGCAAAAAATTATGGACCTTGCTGATGCAAGGCCCATAACCCTTTAGATTACTGGAAGAGAGACAGAATGTTCTGAGACTGACCATTCGCAATCGTCAGGGACTTGATGGCCAAAGACTGCTTGGTTTGCAGGGAAGTCAGTTTTGCGCTTTCGGCGGCCATGTCGGCATCGGTCAGTGCACTCACACCGTTTGTCACAGCATCTGTGAGGGAGGACGTATAGGTGCTCAGGCCAGACAGCGTGTTGCTGTAGTTGCCAAGGTTCTGCATGACGGAACTCATGTTGGTGATGGCAGACTGAATGGCAGAAACTGCGGTTGTTACCCCCCCTTTAATCCCAACAGCTATCTGGTCGGCAGCGGAGCCGTTCGTGGCTGTAATTGCTTTAATCGCTACAGAAGTTCCGGGAGTGTCCGCAGCATCAGATGAAGCAGCATTGCCCTGAGTAACAGAGAAGGTGCCAGCGGTCGCACCGGGAACTGTGTAGGTTAACGTAGAGCCGCTGGCGGTTAGACCCGTGATACCTGCATTGGCAAGAGCCGTAGCAACATCGCTAGCAGTCGGAGTAGTGGAACCAACGGTAATTCCGATATGTCCGCCTGTTGTTTTGCCGTTGGTCAGATGAGCAGTGCTGGTTACAAGTTCATAGGTGGTGCTACCGATTGTGAATTGATCACCTTTAGCTGACCCGTCAGCTCCATCGCCCACAGCAAATGTTGAGCCTGTAAGAGTATGCGTCTGAGATGTAGCAATTGTAGAACTGAGAAGGGTGCCAGTAACATCGGTTGCTGGGTCAGTTCCTCCTGTATAGACGGCAATGGAATTGTCGCTGTTGAGAGAAGCGTTGACGCCAGCGCCATTCATGGAACTGACCAAAGCTGACAGAGCATTTTTGGTCGAAAAACCGCTATCAAGGCTAACTGCAATATTTGACGAAGTGGAAACACTTGCACCACTTTGTACAAATTCAAAAGTTTTCCCGCTAATCGTAACAGTTGAACCAGCGGTGGTGCCGTCACCTAACGAAATCCCACTAGGCGTCAGATTACCTGTCTGCAGTTCAGCAACATTGTTTTTATTAAGAGACGAAAAAATGCTCTGCGTGGAATCTGCCGCGCTACTACCGGCAGCAGAGTTGCTTGTAAGGCCCAGAGCATCCACGAGCGTTGTGTTGGAGCCAGACATTGTTTTGAAAGTCTGTGTCTGTCCCTGCACATTCGCAAGAGTCTGCAAGGTCGTGCCATTGTAAGCATTCACAGCATCGCTCCCGCTGGTCAGCAGATTGACACCAGAGAACGTGGCGTTGCGCGCATACGAGTTAATGCTATCAAGTGTGCTCAGAATCTGGGTAGCCATGGCGCTGGCGTCAGTTCCGGTCTGGCCTGCTGTGGTGACGGTATTCTGCAAAGTTTGCAGAGAAGATACAATTTTATTGCCAGCAGTATTGGCGGTGGCAACGACCTGAGCACCAAGAGAAAGAGAATCAGATACGGCAGTCATACCCTGTAAATTGCCGTTCATTTGTGCGGCAATAGAGTAAATAGCCGGGCTGTCGGCAGCGTTATCAACTTTTTTACCGGTAGAAACTGTGTTTTCTGTTTTGCTCAATTCCGTCTGCGTAGCATTAAGTGCTTCAAGAGCGACCAGAGACGACGAGTTGTTGTTGATCGAGAGTGACATTTTCGAACCTAACCTCTAGGTTTCGAAACACTTCGGCCAACGGCAGAAAATCGTTTGTGTATTGTCGTAAAAGGTTGTCACGAGATGCTTTATGGATATGCGCGTGTTTCCACCTCGAGAAAGGATGAGGAAGGGGTTTTTGTTCAGACAACATCTTCTCAAATTGAAGCATTGATAAATTCTGGAGTAAATTTATCGAATATTTTTGAAGATAGGGTATCTGGGAAAGAAAAAAATCGTCCAGGTTTGAACGCAATGCTTGAAAAAGTTCAATCTGGAGACGTAATTATAGTTTGGAAGCTTGATAGACTAGGGAGATCGGTACGAAATCTTTTAGAATTGGCAGAAATTCTTAAATCAAAAAGTGTGACAATCCGCTCTATAAGTGATGGCATAGATACTGGTGGTGCCTTGGGTGGTTTTTTGATGACCATTCTGGGTGCCGTGGCGGAATTGGAACGTGAAACGATAGTGGAACGTGTAAAATCAGGTCTACAGGCAGCTAGAAACCGTGGAATTCAAGTTGGTCGTAAACGGGCATTGTCTCCTCAAGCCTGTAAAGATATCCGAAATTCTATTAAATATGGGGAAAGAGTGTCTGATATTGCCAGGCGTTATAACGTTAGTAGGGCAACTGTGTATCGCTCTATTGAGAGAGCTTAGAGTTTCACTTTGTTTCCGCATGAAAAGAAGAAGGAAAAGAAACATCATAAAGAGGAACTTAATTTTTTTTCAGGCTGAAAATATTTTCTTTCCATTAACCTTCTGATAACCATTCACGGCTAGGCTTCGAAGTGTCGCAAAAACTAGTGTTTCCGGACGCCCTGAAAGTTTTTGTGCAGCCTATTTTCCTTTGTCACGATCAGGCTGCCAGCCAGAAATGTGCAATTTTATGGAAACGAGGTCACGTTTCGTCCACGGCAGAAAAAGGGTCAGAGAATTCTTGCTGTGATGGTGGTGGATGAATGGTGCCGTCAGCGTTGCCCCTGACGGCATAATCAGACCCTTTAAGGAGTTAACGCGCTTATAGGGCTGTCGTTCATTATTGCGGGGGTTTAAGCTCAGAATTCATTCTTTGAGATAGAATAAAAGTCTGCCGCGATGTGGATTATGGACATGCATGTATGAGCGCGGCGGTCATATCTGGTGACAATACGCCGCCAGTCTTTCAGTGTTGCGAACATGTTTTTGATCAGATGGTGTTTTTTATACACATGCCAGTCGTAAGAGGGTTTTGATTTCCGGCCTTCTTTGGCGGAATACAGAGCGAGGTATTCCTCTTTACAAGAGGCTGCCTGATTTTGTTACTGTCATAACTACGGTTCGGTCGCGTAGATGGTATTTACTCTTCTGGGGTGAATAGTGTTGCCAGTTCCATGCCTGGTGGGAAAATGGTTGTGAATGACTTTTCGCAATCCAGGCGCAGACCAGGACCAAGGCCACCTTCAGCATCCAGAAAAACAATCCCGAGCGAGCAGAGAGTCTCGCGGATCGCCTTCAGGGTACGAGGGTGTGGCGATCGTGTTCCCGTTTCAAAATCAGCCAGTGTTCTGGAGCCAACCTCGGCTTTTTGAGCAAGCTCCTTTTGGGAGAGTCCAAGCATGGCGCGCGCGGCTCTGCATTGTGAAGCCAGCAGAATGGACATTTCGGTCATCCTTGTCGGTTGCGGGACGTGTTTGCGTCTGCACTTCCATGTTGCGCTAAAATTGCAGTTCCCATGTTGGTTGTCAAATGAACTTGGGCATCTGACACCGAAAAATTGTTCGTAGATATACATAAATAAGGCAATATGGAACCAAATATGTTTGCAATTGCGTTTTGGCGCGATAAGGAGGTGTTCTAGAGAGTGACATTCTGCGTCGATCAGATGTCAGATGGGATGCTGAGGGGTAATGGGCGTGGCGCGGTATGGATATGCGAGGGTCTCAACGGAGGATCAGGTTAATGAGCCTCAGATTCTTGCGTTACAGCGTGAGGGTATAGAAACGATTATTACTGAGGTCGTGTCAGGAGCCGTGCCCGCGCGTGCTCGGCTTGAGTTGTCCACCTTACTGGGGCGTCTGGGGCAGGGAGATAGTCTTGTTGTCGCCCGTCTTGATAGATTGGGGCGTGATACGATGGACGTATTGGCCCTTCTGCGTGAGCTGGATGCGCAAGGTATCCGTGTGCGCATTCTCAACGTCGGAGCGGAAACCGGGACGGCCAATGGAAGAATGTTTTTGACGATCCTGATGGCTATAGCGGAATTTGAACGTGAACTGATCAGGGAAAGGACACGTGCTGGGCTGGACGCGGTAAGAGCTGCCGGGAGAAAACTGGGACGTCCCTGTTCTCTGTCAAAACTTCAGAAAATACATGTGCGGCGCCTGCTTGATGAAGGGATGTCTCTGCGGGCAGTCGCTCTTTTGTTCAAGGTCAGCAAGTCAACGATCCATCGTGTTATCAGTGCGTAATGGGTTGATTTATGCGCCGAAGGACATGCCGAGCGAACACTGTTCGCCGGATTGTTTCGTGAAGTGGGTAAAACATGGCTTACATTTTTATGAGTCACGTAATGGCTGAGCCAATCAGGCTTCCATGCGGATAGTAAGTCGATACGGAGGAGACCATCATTTGGTATAATGGTTCGCTGATCTGGCAGGAGTAATGCCCGGTGCTGTGGCATTACATCGCGCCGGGTAAGCTATACCAGAACGGGTTCGTCGAGAGTTTCAACGGCAGATTCCATGACGAATGCTTCAATGAGCATCTGTTCCGCAATCTCTGTCACGTCCGTTCAGTCATCGACGCATGGTGGGCTGACCACAACGCCATCAGGCCCTAACTCAAAACTGAGGGCACGTTCGGGGCAGGGTCACTGCCCCCAATGCCTCCATGTTCGCCTGAGTTTCCCTTCCACTTACACTGGCCCATCCCGTTAGTCTGGAATTCTCAAAACAGCTTCTGACTCACGCCAAAATAGCCGTTGCCGCAGGCGTCAGATATGGTGCAAATGGTCAAGGCGTCCGGATTGCTCTGGTGGAAAACGAACAACGCATCCGGCAGGCAGCCCGCAACGTCAAGCGCTACCTGAAGTCAATGGGCGTCAATGTTCCATCCGGTAACAAGGTCTAACAATGTCGATCTTTCACGGTCTGTCCGCTTTCCCCATTACGCCCGCCAACGAACATGGTGTGGTGGATATGGAGGGTGTCATGCGCCTGACATCACATCTATCCAGCAACGGTGTGGACTCCATTGGCCTGTTAGGCAGCACCGGAACCTATGCTTATCTGAGTCGCACCGAGCGGTGCCGCGCCATTCGCGCAGCCGTCAAAACGGTCGGAGGGAAAACGCCGCTGATCGTGGGGATCGGCACGCTGCGCACCGACGATGCCCAGAGCCTTGCACGCGATGCCGCGGCCGAAGGTGCCGACGGTCTGCTGATGGCGCCTGTATCCTACACGCCACTGACGCAGGAAGAAGCCTATCAGCATTACAAGGCTGTAGCCGAGGTTACGTCTCTGCCGCTCTGCATCTACAACAATCCCAGTACAACCCATTTCAGTTTCAGTCGTGAACTGCTTGAACGGCTGGCGGACGTTCCCAACATCGCTGCTGTCAAAATGCCCGCTCCGGCAGAAGGCACGATCGCGCAGGAACTGGCCGCACTACGATCCAGCCCGATTGGAAAACTCGCTATAGGCTACAGTGGAGACTGGATTGCGGCGGAAGCCCTGCTTGCCGGAAGTGATGGCTGGTTTAGCGTTCTGGGCGGTTTCCTGCCAAAGCTGGCCAAAGCGATGGTGACAGCCGCACAGGAGGGCGATGCCTGTACCGTAAACCAGTATCAGCAGATGCTGGAGCCGATGTGGACACTTTTTCGGAAATTTGGAAGCCTGCGTGTTGCTTATGCTGCCATCAATCTTCTGGAATTGTCGTCCGCCCAGCCTCCCCGTCCAATTTTGCCTTTACCATTGCAAGACCGGAAGAGAACCATGGATGCTCTGAAAGCATGCACCGCATCTTAAGATAAATAGCGACGTCTGCTTGCGAATTTCATCAATCGAAAGCCGACATTCCATTTGCTCCCTAAGCGGCCTGTCTGCTCAATGATAAGAGAGCAGACAGGCTGCGTTCGCCTACATCTCGGTCATACGCTGGGCCGTTCGAGTTTCCCGCAGGCGGACGGTCGGCAATAGTTTTCGTTATTCGCGTCCGCAAATCAGACCGCTCTGAAACCTGCGACATTGTAGTGAGCGATGTTAGCCCACATCAGGCGGATTGGCTGAAAAATGGAAAACTGGTTATAAAATGAATTGAAAGTGCAAGAGGATTTCATTTTACCGCACACGAATATCAATAGTCGCATGGGCGTTTTGCGCGTCCGCAAGAGTGATGTGAGCAAAGCCGGGTGCATCGGGCGTCCAGGACGGTTGCGCACCGGGCGGCACCTCCAGCGGAATGCCATTGATATACCAATGATAGGGCGGATGGCCACCAGAGCCTTCCAACCCGACGGGAAGCATCGTGCCCCCGGAAGAGCGGCTTTCAATTTCGGAATGATTGCGCGGAAAGATGATCTGCGGTGCCTGCTGTTGTTGCAGGGTACGCAGAGCAGGTGACAGGACTGCAACAGCACGATGAAGTTGAGCACTGGCTGGCGGGGCTGATGTATGCAGGGGTGAAGAAAGCAGAGAGAGAAGAACTGCCAGCACTGGTCCTGCCGTATCCCGTCCTGTCAGCCCGGGAGAGGCAGTGCCATCCGGGCGTCCGGCCCAGACACCGACTGTTGCCTGTGGGGTGGAGGCCATCGCCCATCCGTCACGATTGCCGTAGGATGTGCCTGTCTTGAAGGCAATTCCCTCCCATGATGGGACGCCAGCTGGTGGAGCGGTGCCGCGCAGGATTGTACGAATATCGGCATTTGCTCTGCTGGACAGCAGGACTGTCTCGGATGCAGGGCCTGCCGATTTCAGGTCTGTTGGTTCACGGCGTAGGGGGGCGACGTGACCATTATGGTCGAGTGCCGCATACAGCATTGTCAGGTCATGGAGTGAGATGCCTGCTCCCCCGAGAACGATCGCAAGGCTCGGTGCGCTTTGTGTGCCATCCGGGTTTTCTGGCAGTCGCAACCGCACACCGCAGGCGGAGAGGCGGTCCATGAACCGGGAGGGGCCAACCCGCTCCAGCGCCTGAATGGCAGGCACATTGAGTGAAAGCTGAAGGGCTTCACTCACGGTGGTTTCACCCCGGAAAGCATGGTCAAAATCCCTGGGGGCATAGCCGCTAATGGCAAGTCGGCTATCGCGCACACGTGTGTGGGGTGTCATCCAGCCTTTTTCGAACGCCATGCCATAGACAAACGGCTTGAGTGCGGAGCCGGGGGAGCGGGGCGCCAAAACAGCATCTATTGCATTGCCCGGAGCCTTATGCTCGGCTCCTCCGACCCATGCAACGATCTGCCGTTCATGGTCGACAATCAGTGCAGCAAAGGTTCCACGCAGCGGGGCAGGGTGGCTGGCAAGCACCTGCCGTGCGTTGCGCTGGAGCCTTGCATCAAGCGTTGTCACCACCACGCCGTTGCGCCCTGCGCTAAGAAAATGACCAGCGAGTTCAGGGGCGTCATGCGGTACGCCGCGTGTGTCTGGTGTTGGCCATGCAACAGGCTGTAATGAAGTGGCGCGTTGTAGTGTGCGGTGTGCAGCGTTCAGCAGGGCGTCAGGGTGGCGGTCCGGGCGGAGTGCGGCGGGCCGCCGGGGTAAAGTCACAAGAAACGCGGCCTCGGTGGGTGTCAGATGGCTGGGCTCATGTCCGAAATAGAGCAGGGATGCCGCACGGATGCCTTCGATATTCGTGCCTTCAGGAGCCAGCGTGAGGTAAAGGTTCAATACACCCCGACGCCCGAAACGCCATTCAAGCTGAAGGGCGCGCAGGATATCGCGCAGCTTGCCGCCCCATGTATGACGGTGCGGAGTAAGGAGGCGGCTTGTCTGCATGGCCAGCGTGGAACCACCCGAGACAATATGACCACGCCGGGCCAGTTGCCAGATGGCACGCGCAAGGGCTTGCGGGTCAACGCCCGGGTGGCTTTCAAAACGGTGGTCTTCCGTTACCATCAGAAGTTTTATGTAGGTCGGGTCAACATCCTGGCTTTCAACCGGCATACGCCAGAAGCCATCGCGGCTTGTATGGCCGTCAAGCAGTGTATGGTCGCGGGCTTGAACAAGAAGGGCGGCTTGCCCGGCCCGATGCAGGTCTGGCGGATTAAAATGGTCGGCCACCAGCAGACCAGCCGGAATGAGGCTGGTGAGCAGCAGGCCGAGTGTACAGTTTCTGACGAGGCGGCGGGAAGCCCTCAATGTGCGGTGATCTCGACAGTCCCTGATGCCGTGCGCGCCATCAGGCTCGGAAGACTCCGTGCGCTGACCATCGCTTCAGGCAGAGTGAAGTGGCCCGGCGTAATGGCGCGGACGATGTAGGCGACATGGAAACTCCGCGCTGCAAGGTCTGGAGACTGCGTTGTGAAGCTTACCGAAGCGTTGAACCGATCATCCAGCGCGGCCGCATGTTCGGTGCTACTGAGTGTGCCCAGAAAAGCGTAAGGGGGCTTTGTGCTGTCGTTTTCAGTGTTGTCCCCGTCATGGTCGTCGTTGTCCCTGTCATGGTCGTCAGGTGCGGCATCCCCAGGAGACACAATGCTCTCGATTTCCCATCCGGCAGGAAGCAGGCTGGTGATGCCCACCAGATAATGACCGGGATGGAGGGCCGTGCCTTTGAGACTGACGATAAACCGGTCATTCTGTTGCATGTGTGTCAGGTCAAATGGCTGGCCAGTCAGGGTAAAGCCCTGCATGGCCAGTGTCAGTCCGTTGGTGAGAGGTTTGACATTCCCGGCTGGCTCACCCTGCACGGTCAGGGTGCTGAACAGCATCTTCCTGCCGGTATTTTCAACCTGAAGACCTTTTCCGAGTGCAGCGGACTCAAACGGATAGGCAAGCGGCAGGCGCAGCGGTGTGGCGTTAGGGCGCCCCTGCACACGCACACTCCGTCCCTCAGTATCCTTGTTCAGAGCGCTGGCGGCTTCGAGCAGGGCCGTTCTGGTTGCGGTTGTCAGCGTATCAGGCGATAGAATCAGCTTGCCAAACCGCTCGATGAGCAGGTGGGTGCGCCGGTCGTCATGCGCTTCGGCGGTCAGGGCAGCAAGCCCGGCCAGATCGCGCACGTAGGTCCAGTATCTGTAATCCCACAGATCCGGCTTTCCGATGCGGGGCGGCCCGAGTGCCGCGATGGCTGCGTCCAGCAGTGCTTCTGGCGATGTCGCGCTGTTGTCCTTCGGTGCATCATCCATTGCGAGTGCGACAGCGAGATGCCCAAGGGCCAGAGGATTGGCCTGTGCATTGGAGCCAGCCGTGTCAGCCCAGACATAGCTGACACGGGTACCATCCTGCCGCGCGACGAGCGAGGCCGCGAGCGTATGGATTGCATCAGGGTGGAGGCGACCAGCACGGGCCAGCACGTACGCCGCGTAAGCGCGAGTATTCAGCTGTTCTGCCTGCCTTTCACTATCATCATCATCGACGCCTTGAGACTGGAGCTGCTCGCTTTCAATATGGTCGAGCAGCAGGCCGAGCCGGTCCTCCGGCACGGTGTAGCCAGCGGCTTTTGCCCGGATCAGGAAATCGGCAAGATAGTCCAGATCATCAGGGAGGCTGAGGCCATCTGAGCGGTCCCACTGGCCAATCTCACCTGACGGGTTCTGGCGATCAAAAAGCGTATTGATGGCTGACTGGATGGATTTACCCGGAGTGTCGCTGTGGTCGTGAGTCTCGGAGGAGGCCGGGTTGCCTTGTTGCAGCAGCGCACGAGCCTGAGCCGCCAGTGTATCAGAATCCCCCCAGACGCTGGATTGCAGGGATTCTTGCAACCCGACCGTATCAAGACCGTCCGATGCGGAGATGTTGAGGGTTATCCGCGCGTCTGCCGGGTTGAAGCCCGCCAGTTCCGTGCGGTCCCATGTCTTGTGGCCACCGGGTGGGAGCGGTGCAGTCCGGCTGACGGTCAGCGGAACATGCGCCAGCCGGATGCCGATGGGCCAGCTTCGCGTCAGCAGCGCTTTTGATGAGCCGGATCGACGTAATGTAAGATGGACATGCGCAATGGCGGTACGGTCCGGCAGGGTGGGGGTGGCAGCCAGCGCAACACGCAGGTCAGCGCGCTCACCGGGTTTGACAGGGGCGCTGAGTGTGCCGGAGCCAAGAACACGGAGCGGCCCATCCGTGGTGATCTGGATCTCGTAAGGAGCTGATGGCGCATCAACATTGATGATGGAGACCTGTGCCTGTGCCGTATCCCCTGGGGCGAGGAATCGTGGCAATCCCAGGTCGGGAAAAACCGGGTCTCGTGTAGTGATGTCTGCCTGTGCGTTGCCAACGGCATCTTTGCTCCAGGCTGAGGCCATCAGGTGAAGCTGGCCGTCAAAATCCGGCACATCGAACGAGAGCGTGCCGTGCCCGGTGCTGTCGAGTGCGACCGGACCATCGAACAGTGCGACGCTTTCCGTTGTCCGCACGGGCGGGCCGTCCGCGCCGCTGCCGTTTGACGCTGCATCCCCCCCAGAGCGGATCTGGCCATTTTTCGCATCACTGAGCAGAAGGGACCCGTAGTTGTCCAGCATGTCCAGTCCAAGACGGGGGCGACCGTAAAGGGCATCAAACAGGTTGAGCGGCGTGAAATGCGTGAGGTTGAGAATACCCTGATCGACCGCGGACACCGCGACCTGCACCTGCCCTACCGGGAGACCCTGACTGGCCTGCACTGTCACGGGAATGGTGACGCGACGGCGCGGCGTGACCGTGCCGGGCACATCCAGCGCTACGTTCAGCCGATGTGTGTCCTGATTGACACCAATCCATGTGACACCAACCGCCCGCACGGGGTCATGCGGGCGCAGGCCGGAGGGGCTGTTGAGGGGGCGATAGAGTGTGACCAGTGCATAGGCGCCGGAATGCCAGTCCGGTGTGGCGGTTACGGGCACGTCCAGCCCTTCTTTCGGAACATCCACAAAGCGTGTGTTCAGCACACGGTCTGTTGCAAGCGTTATCTGGGCCTGCCCGGCAAAACCGCCACCAATGTGGATGACCGTACTACCGCCTGACATGATATGGGTATCGCGCACGCTGAGCGGCAGATGGTCCGGTGTGCTGGCATCACCGCTACCACCCCAGCCGACCTGAAAGCGGAGTGAACTGCCTGTTACGCCGCCACTTTCGCTCGGGACGGCACTCAGGCGATATTCACCCCAGTCCAGTGTTGGGGTAATCCGTGCTGTGCCTTTGGCATCTGTTACAAGATCGCCCGAGCGCATGGGCACGTCCACGGTGTGGCTGCTGAAGGTCCAGCCGTTGTCGGACGTGTGGGACCAGTTATAGATATGGTTGACGCGTGACAGGGTCCAGTGAATTTTGCCGATGGCAACCGGACTGTTGTCAGGTGCGAAACCTGCAAGATCGATGGGGATAACAGCACTGCCCATGCTGGCGGAGGCATCGGTCGCGACATGGAGGCCGATCAGCGGTGCGGTGCGGCGGACGGGAATTGTAAAGTGCTCTCCCACGCGCCGCCCCATGGGGTCAAGAAAACCGGCACGCACATCAAGGGCGAGCGGCCGGGTAAGGTCCTGAGGAATATCCGGGGTGAAGGTCAGTTGCGTATGGCCTTCTTGATCGGTTGGATCCGCGCTGATGTCGCCGCTGTCTGATGGTGGCTCTTCGTTCTCAAACCCGAAAGCCCAGCCTGTGTGGTCAGGGATTGGATCGGTCGCGGGAACAAGTTTGTAGGAACTGTCACTTTTAAGGTTTGCACCGGGCGCGCCGTAGAGAAAACGTACCGAGGCATCAATCACAACGGTCTGTTCGGCGATTGCGGAGGAAGGTGGCTTGAAGCTGGCTTCGATACTGGGTGGTACGAAATCCTGAACGCTGAAACGGGCCGAACCGATGGCAGGCAGGGAAGGATCGAGCAGAATATCGGCACGCCACAGGCCCGTGGGAGCGCTGGCGCTCAGGGGCAGGGTGGTAGCGTAGCCGCCCTCTGCCGCACCTGTAAGCGGAATGCGCCGTTCTTCCATCATATCGGGACGGTACAGAACAAGAACCGGGTGCGCGTCTGGAATAGCCTGTCCTACCCGGTCACGTAGAAGAGTGAGGAGATGCACGCTCTCACCGGGACGATAGATCCCGCGGTCAGGCTGCACGAGTGCGCGACTGTTTCCCTGAAAAGGGCTGACTGCTCCTTCAAGATGCTGTTCTGAAAAATCGAACCATTGCCGGTCAAGATGCAGAAAGCCGAAATCCTCTCCCTTGCTGGCCAGCAGGACCGAGGAGCGGTCTGCCATGGTACCACGGAGCAGGGGGGCATCAAAATGCCCGAGGCCACTCGCATCCGTTGTGACTGTTGCCAGAGTGCCGCCATCACGGGCGCGCAGTGTCAGCGTGACATCAGGAGTAGGCTGCCCGCTCATCAGGGAACGGGCACTGACTGTCAGCCCGTCTTCACCCCGCAGCATGGTCAGGCCAAGGTCGCTCAGATTAACCCAGTGGGCAGCAATAGGCCTGCTTTGCAGAAGATCGGAGTTGGTGTTCCCACGTTTCAGTGCGGTTTCCACGGGGCTTTTTTCGGGCGGCGTAGCGGCGTCTTCAACCGTCACCAGATAAAGTCCGTTCTGTCCTGCGCCAATTGTTTCTGCCAGCGGGAAGCCAGTTGTCACAGATTGGTCTGGAGCATGATCGATAGCCATGGTGCCATGCCAGATTTCACGCATGGTCGTGTCCAGCAGGTTCTGGAACGTATAAAAGTCAAAACTGGTCTGGTTCAGATCAGGAAGTGTGTTGTCGATATGATCTGTGCCGGGAAATTGCTGATATGCAGCGACCCGAAAGACGTGGAGACGAACCGTGGAGACGTTAACAGTTTCAATAGCGAGGGCAGGCGTGTGCCCGGTCGTGCGTCCGGGTAGGATAAAGCCATCTCCTGTCAGCCCAACGCGCGCATCACGACGCCCAAAACGGGCGCTGAGCGTGAGGGGGGCGGCGAGATACTCGCCATCGGCTGAAGTAAAATCCGGGTCGACCTTCATTGTGTAACTTTGCCCGAAGGCAAGCTTGCCAAGGCAGAATGTGTCATTCTCAACACGCGGCGTGAAGGCGCTTTCTGGTGAGAGATGGACCGAATGGGCCAGCGTTGCTGTTTCCCGTGCGTTCAGGTTCTGATTGAAATGCAGGCAGATTTCAGGGTGTTCACCTGTTGCATCGAGAGAGGTGCGCTGGAACGCGAAAGGCGCGGACTCAGCGGAGGCCGCCCGACTGCATGGCGCGAGGTACAGAGCCGGAAGGGCAACAAGGCTCAGGGAAGAAAGCAGAAGGCGTGGCGACAATGTCTTGAACCCTGAACAGTTTATGCTGAATTACGCGATGTAAACAGTCCCAGAATGAGTGGGGACCGGGTTTCACAAACTACGCGGCCAAGAGGATTTGGTCTATAGCAACGTAAAAATGTTATTCGGTCTCGGCGGGCGTGACGTTGAACGGTATTGGTTGCCGGAAAATCGTTATTCACTCTTCGCATTGCTATGACAAAACATTCAGGAGCATGGGTAGGGTAATCCCCCCATAAAAAGAGTAGATTTTGAATGAGAATTTTCTCAGCGTATGGAATGATGAGATTCTGATGAAGAGTGATCGCTTTACTGACGCACCGATCACCTGCCTGACGGCCTCAGCCTTTGCGGGAAAAGCGCAGGCCTGCGGCACGGAGTGTTACTGCGACAGTCTCGGTGTCCGGCGTGAGTTGAAGGACCATCTCAATCGTTCGTTCCGTCAGCTTTTCACGACCGAGGCGGTGGACTGAAGTAGACAGCCCGGCACCGACCTAAAGAGGATTATCCGCGCTTATCTTGCCGTTCCGACAGCAATCACCTTTAACGCGCCTTTGTAAAAGTCACACACTCCACACCGGCTCCAGTCGGTCACTAAAACCACCCAAGGTTGCCCAGTCGTTCTACAACCATATGCTCCGTATGGATTAGCCCCACCCGCTGGGTGCCGTCCAGAGGGGCATATGACGTATCAATTGTAAAATCTGCCGACCCTGTAGAGCAGTCCGGCCGGCCGGATTACGAGCATGCCCAATGGAGTATCAATCACTCAGTCGAACAGACCGAAACTTTCCGAGCTATCAACCTCGTATGCCGGATAGTCTTATATTTTTGAAAGTGGGATCCAGCCTGATGTCGTCAGGCTAGATTTTTTATTCCTGCGATTAACCGCTGATGCCTCCGTGCGATGTCACTGCGGAATTCGACAAGGAATGGTGCCAGACCGTATTCCCATTGAAAATTATGGAAAGCTGCTTCTCAGATCCGTGGGAACCAGATGAGAATATGCCGTAGTAAGGGATAAAGTTTGTGCCGTCCTCCTTGGATTTGGTGAAAGCGTATTTCCAAACTTCATGCCCACTATCAGTGAAGCTGGTATCCATCGGATCACCAAATTGAGCACGAACCTGATCTTTGGTTGTGACGCCGTCCTGAATTTTCTGGTCGATAGTCGTCCCAGTTTCGTTCTTGATGGATTCATTCCCGCTTGAAGCACAGGCAGACAGGGCCAGAATAGCCGTCAAGCATCCAGCCACGGTAACATTTTTCATAAGCAAACCTTCAATGCATAATTTCTAATTTAAGATTCCGCGAACAGAGCCGCAGTAATTGTATAGCACATATCTGGACTTTCTGTGAATAATAAGCCTAAGTTTAGCAATATTTTTCAGTCGTTAAGCGCTGAATTGGATATTTCCGTATAAATAATTTCTAAATTTATCTTATAGAAATTCTCTATTTGTGAGGTGTAAGAAACATGTAGCTGCCTTGCCCAGAGGCTTCACCACAAATGAATGATGCCAAAACGGATCAAGACCTTCGTAAACAAACCGCTCAAGGCTCTACGGGAAATAGGGAGGTCGAAGATCGATACCCGGTTTCATAGTCGGATCCTGCGTCGGCTGGATGTTCTTGATGCGTCTACAAGCGCGGATGACATGAACCTATCTGGGTTCGATTTTCATGCCCTGAAATATATATCAACCCGTTATGCAGTTCATGTAAACGGTCCTTGGTGTATTACCTTCGAATTCAGAGATGACGATGCTTACGTTCTTGACTTTGAACAGTACTACTAGGAGATAATTATGGCTCTCATTGTTAGCACTACAGTTGCATTTTATGTTGAGTTCTGAATCTATGGGTAACCATGATTCAGGATATGATGAGTGGCGGCGCATCTGTTAAAGAGACGCT
>NZ_JACHIE010000003.1 GCF_014207635.1 Acetobacter lovaniensis | reverse complement strand
CTCACACCTTACGAATATGTCTGCAAAATATGGACTTCAGAGCCAGAAAAATTCATCATCAATCCAACCCATCAAAACACGGGACTAAACACCTAGCTTCAGGCCAATCCCAACCACAATCCATCGAGAACTGGGAACGCATGAATGCTCTCGTCATAACCGCATTGAAACGGCCTTATACTTTTGTGGTCCTTTCTCTGCTCATTCTCGCATTTGGCGTCATGTCCGTACTGCGTGCGCCAACCGACGTGTTTCCCAACATCAAGCTGCCTGTCGTGTCTGTTGTGTGGACATATGGCGGCATGCTGCCAGAGGAGTTTGCCGGACGCATAACCTATAATTACGAACTGGCCGTGACCTCCACCGTGGAGGGCATAGAACACATGGAGAGCAGTTCGTATTACGGTCGCAGTATCGTCAATATCTACTTCCAGCCCGGAACGGATATTGGTGAGGCGGAAGCCGAAGTTACGGCTATTTCCCAGACTGTTATCAAACAGCTGCCAGACAATATTCCCGCCCCCATGGTCATGCGGCTGGATGCGTCCTCAGTGCCGGTTCTGGCCTTGCAGGTCACATCAGACAAGCAGACCCCCTCAGACCTGTTCAAGATCGCAATGACGCGCATCCGTCCCATTCTTGTTACCGTGCCGGGCTCGGTTCTGCCGCAGGCGTACGGGGGGATGGACAGCTTTATTATGGTTGCGCTCAACCAGACACAGCTTCAGGCGCACCATCTTTCCGCCATGGACGTACAGAACGCCCTGCGTAAGCAGAACATTGTTCTACCCGCCGGGGATCAGAAAATAGACCGCACGGACTGGATGGTTCAGACCAACGCCACCCCGCGCTCCATGCAGGAACTGGGGGATATTCCCGTCAAGCGCGTGGGCAATTCGGTCATTTATGTGCATGACGTTGCCAACGTGTACCGTGGTGGCCATCCGCAGACCAACCTTGTGCTTGTAAAAGGCAAACAGGGTGTTGAGGTCATTGTCATGAAAAGTGGTGATGCTTCAACGCTGGATGTCGTTTCCAGAACCAAGGAGCTGTTGCCGCGTATCCAGCAGCTTGTGCCGCCGGATGTGCATATTTCGGTCCTGAGTGATGCATCGGTTTTTGTGAAGGACGCCATCCGTGACGTCGTGCGCGAAATGCTGACAGCCGCAGTGCTGACTGGCCTGGTTGTGCTGCTGTTCCTTGGCTCGTGGCGCTCCACCATTATTATCGCCACGTCCATTCCCCTGTGCATTCTGGCCGCCATTATCTGCCTGCTATGGGCTGGCCAGACCATTAACGTGATGACACTGGGTGGCCTTGCTCTGGCTGTGGGTATTCTGGTGGACGATGCGACCGTCATGATCGAGAATATCGATACCCATCTGGAAATGGGCAAGGATCTGGAAACAGCGATTATCGATGCTGCCAACCAGATCGTTATTCCCACGCTGGTTGCCACCTTGTGCATCTGCATTGTGTGGACCCCGCTGTTCCGCCTGAGTGGTGTTGCTGGGTGGCTGTTCATGCCCATGGCCGAAGCCATTGTTTTTGCCATGCTGGCATCGTTCATCCTGTCGCGCACACTGGTGCCGACAATGGCCAAATATCTGCTGGCAGGGCAGGTGCATCCCGGTTTGCACGGGGATGAGCATGAAGCCCTGCCCAAAGGTGTTTTTGGCCGGTTCCAGAACAGGTTTGAGCATGCTTTCCATGCCTTCAAACTCCGTTACGGGCGGGTGCTGGAACGTGTGGTAACCCGGCGTCACAGGTTTGTGGCTGTGTTTTTGGGGGTGTCTGTTCTCTCCCTCGCCCTGTTTGCGGTGGTGGGGCAGGACTTCTTCCCCGAGGTTAAATCCGGTGCATTGCAGATGCACATGCGCGTGCCCCTTGGTACCCGGATTGAAACCACAGGGCGCATAGCCAGTCTGGTGGATGACCGTATCGAGCAGCTTCTGCCCGGTCAGGTGGAAGGGGTGATCAACAACTGCGGTCTGCCGGAAGGTCCGCATAATCAGGCGTTTATTCCAACACCCACAATTGGCACGCAGGATTGCGATCTGAGCATCACGCTCAAGAACGAGCTTTCCCCCGTATGGGATGAGCGCGCTCTGCTGCGGCGTGAGCTTTCGGCCAGTTTTCCCGGCACGGTCTTTACATTCCAGCCTGCGGACCTGACGGAAAAAATCCTTAACTTTGGCTCCCCCGCCCCGGTTGATATTCAGGTATCAGGCCCGAATATCCGGGATAACTACCGCTATGCCCGCCTGCTGGTGAACCGCCTGCGGCACATACCCGGCGCGGTGGATACGACAATCCAGCAGACCATGGCCACGCCAACGCTGTTTGTGCAGGGGAATCGCACATTTGGTCAGGCCACAGGCATGACCGAAGGGGATATTGCCAGTAACGAACTCATGACTCTCTCGGGCAGTCAGACAGTCGACCCACAATACTGGCTTGACCCCAAAACCGGCATTACCTTCCCGCTTAATGTCTATGTCTCTCAGGACCAGCTTACACATTACAACAACCTGCTGACCATTCCGGTTGACAAGGGGGATGACGACCCGGAAGGCAAGGATATGCAGTTGCTGGGTAGCATCAGCACCATCACGGCCATCGGCACGCCGGGGCAGGTGTCTCATTATAACTCCATGCCTGATATTGATATTTACGTTTCCACCGAGTTTACGGACCTCGGGTCTGTCCTGAGCCAGGTCAAGCAGGAAATCGCCGCAACACAAAGCGATCTGCCACGTGGTGTGGCGGTGGATATCCGCGGGCAGGCCACCACCATGCATGGCGCTTATGTGGAGCTTATTGCCGGTCTCGTTGTCTCGGTCCTGCTGATTTACATGCTGATTGTGATCAACTTCCAGTCCTGGATTGATCCTTTCATTATCATCTCGGCATTGCCGGGGGCTCTGGCGGGCATTGCGTGGAGCCTGTTCCTGACCCATACGCGCCTTTCCGTGCCTGCGCTCACAGGTGCGATCATGTGCATGGGAACAGCCACGGCCAATTCCATTCTGGTCGTGTCCTTCGCCAAGGAACGCTTTGCCATGCACAGCAGCGCCGCGACCGCAGCGATTGAAGCCGGTATTGGCCGTATCCGCCCGGTTATTATGACAGCTTCGGCCATGATTATCGGCATGGTGCCAATGGCCATCAGTAATTCCCAGAATGCGCCATTGGGCAAGGCGGTTATTGGCGGGCTGGTTGTGGCTACGGTTTCCACCCTGCTTTTTGTCCCCTGTGTTTATGCAATTTTCCACCATCGTCCGGCCCGGCCATCCAGCACGGATGCCGCTAACCAGCAGGAGACTGTCTGATGTTTGTTGCTAGCAAAGGCAGAATTGTCATTATTTTCTTCGCGGCAGTCATGATGGCGGATATTGCGTATCTGCTGGTCCAGCGCGCCCATAATACCGTGCGCATCCAGCAGGATGCAGCCTACGACCGGGTGCCTGATGTTGCGCTGGTCAAGCCCACGCCCGCACCACCAACTGTGACCCTGTCTTTACCGGGTACAATCAGCGCATGGTACGAAGCGCCCATATATGCGCAGGTCTCTGGCTATGTGAAAATGTGGTACCGGGATTACGGCGCAGTCGTCAAAAAGGGTGATCTGCTGGCCGAAATCAATACGCCCCGGCTGGATGCGGAATACGCACAGGCGCAGGCGGACCTGAAGGTGGCGCAGACCAAATACGGCCTTGCCGCCATAACCGCCACACGCTGGCGGGCCATGGGCCAGTCACAGGCGGTATCTGGCCAGTCTGTTTCCGTGCAGAACGCCAATGAGCAGTCTGCCAAGGCAGAGCTGGAAGCCGCCGAACACAAGGTGGCCCAGTATCAGGCCATGATCCACTTCAAGAGCATTGAAGCACCGTTTGATGGCGTGGTCATCGCGCGTAACATCAATGTGGGGGATTATGTGGGGGCCGGGAGCGGCAGCATGAACGCAAACGGCACAGCCAGCGAGCTGTTTACTGTGGCGGACACCCATGCCATGCGCCTGTTTGTATCCGTGCCGGAAACATTTTCCTCCATCCTCCAGCCCGGACTGGTGGCGAAGGTTTCCGTTCCACAGTTCCCCAATACCGTGTTCGAAGCAAAGTTCCTGACGATTGCTAAAGGTTTTGACCCCAATACCCGTACGGTCATTACGGAGTTTTCAATCGACAATGCAGGGCAGAAACTGTGGCCGGGCAGTTTTGCTTCCGTCACCCTGACCGCTCCGGCACGCAAGGGGGTTTATACCATTCCTACCGGCGCACTGGTGTTTCAGGAACACGGTATGCAGGTTGCCACGGTCAATGCGCAGCAGATTACGCATTACCAGAACATAACCGTAGGTCGCATGTCGGATGCCTATACGGAAGTCAGCGCAGGTCTTGCCCCCGATGACCGGATTATCAACAACCCGCCCGCCGATCTGATGGAGGGGGGCAAGGTCAGACCCGTTGAACCGGCGCAGGGCTACCTCAGCACACCCAACGCAACGGCGGAAACAAAGGGGGATGATGACGAATGAAACAGATCTCTGCATATTTTCGTCTCCTGCCTGTGCGTGCTCTGATGGCGCGGGCGGGCCTTCTGCTCTCCCTGAGTGCGCTGAGTGCGTGCGATCTGGCCCCCCGTTATGCGCCGCCACATTATGTTGTGCCCGCCTCCTGGCACGGGCAGGGGCCTTTTAAGGATGCGGCCCCCAGCACCGTGGCGCTGAAACCGGACTGGTGGACCCTGTTTGATGATACCGTACTCAACGGGCTTGAGCAGGAGGCACTGGCCAACAATGCTGACCTTCAGGCTGCTGCGGAGCGTTTTTCGCAATCCCGCGCTATTGTCATGGAAGCGCGCTCCGACCTTTTGCCGCATTTTGGCCTGGCGTTTGGCTCAAGTGACAACAAAAGCTCGGCAGACAGGCTGTTCCGCTACAAAGGCCCGATTACTGCGACGGATGAATTCTATTCCGGTCTTGCAAGCTGGGAGCCGGATATCTGGTCTGGTATTCGTAACCGGGTAAGGGTGCAGAAATACTATGCTCAGGAACAGGCGGCAGACTATGCCGCCGCACGGCTCAGTTTGCAGGCGGAACTGGCAACGGATTATTTTGCCCTGCGGGGACTGGATGCCCAGCGCGCCATTTATACCCAGTCCATTGCCTATTATCAGCAGGCGCTACACGTTACCCAGACCCGGCTGGATAACCAGAATGCCACCGGCATTGATGTCGCCCGCGCGCAGAACCAGCTTTACATGACACAGGCCCGCCTGCTGGATGTGCAGGCCCAGCGGGACGTGCTGGAACACGGTATTGCCGTGCTGGTGAATGAGCAGCCATCCACCTTTCATATCCAGCCGGTGGATGATCTGAGTAATGCAGAACCCAGTATTCCTGCGGGTCTGCCGTCTGACCTGCTGGAACGCAGGCCCGATATTGCCGCGTCGGAAAGGCGTATGGCGCAGGCAAACCGGGCGATTGGTATTGCCCGTGCGGCGTTTTATCCGCATGTGTTTTTTAGCGCCAATGGCGGGTTTGATTCCAATGGCTTCAATCTGGCCAATCTGGCGAACAGTATGTGGTCTTACGGGGCGTCTGTTTCCATGCCTCTGTTTGAGGGCGGGTTGCGCCGTGCCCAGTTGCAGCATTCCTGGTCCATCTACCGTGAAACGCTGGATCATTACCGCATGACCGTGCTCTCCGCCTTTGCGGATGTAGAGAACGGGTTTTCCATGACCAACCGTCTGCGGGCAGAAACAGAGCGTCTGGGACAGGCAGTAGGAACGGCGGAAAAAACCCAGACCCTGACCATGACTTTGTATAAAGGTGGTGCTGATAATTATCTTGATGCGTTGATTGCTCAGGTCAATACGCTGGATGCACGGATTGACCGGGTGCAGGTTCAGACCCGCGCCTTGCAAAGCACAGTCGGGCTGATCCGTGCTCTGGGTGGAGGCTGGCGGCAGAAAGATCTCCCCACACCCGATGACACGATGACATTTGGTGTGATGCAGTATTCAGGCCTGCAAACACCAGCGGATACGCTTCAGCAGCTTAATAAAAACTAGGACCTTTTGTTTCTGGAATTCATAAGGAATTTTCAGAAGTTTTTTAAACCATAACCATGTGGCCGTTGCCTGAGATACACCCGTTGATGTGCTGTCTGGTCGTAAGGTCGCATGGTGGGGAGCTTGGCTGCATGTGCAGGCAGAGAACAAGGTCTGGCTGACTTTGTTCCCTGCCCCTGTCAGCCCCTGTCTTTTGCTGCCAGAGCACCAAAGGGTAGGGGCTGGGCTGCCTTAAGCCTTTTGTGCAAGCCCTGCGGGGTTTGTGCGCAAAAGCCGCAGGGCGTTCAGGGTGACAAGAACAGTGGCACCGGTATCGGCCATAATGGCCAGCCACAGGCCGGTCATGCCAATAATGGTTGTTACCAGAAAAATCCCTTTCAGGCCGAGTGCGATGGACACATTCTGCCGGATGTTGCCCATGGTGGAACGAGCAAGGCGAATAAGGGCAGGAATGTCTGTAATACGGTTGCGCAGTATGGCGGCGTCCGCAGTTTCCAGCGCAACATCTGTTCCTGATCCTATGGCAACACCAACGGTTGCCTGTTTAAGGGCGGGTGCATCGTTAATGCCGTCCCCTACCATCATGACCGGGCCACGCGCTGTCAGTTCACGGATGGTCTGCTGTTTCTGCTCTGGTAAAAGCTCGGCCTTGTATTCCGTGCGCAGCAGGCCCGCAATGGCTTCGGCCGTGCGCTGGTTATCCCCCGTCAGGATAATGGGTGTGACCCCAAGGCTGCGGAGTTGCCGTATTGTTTCCTGTGCATCCTGCCTTGGTTCGTCCCGCAATCCGATCAGTGCCAGAGCCGTGCTGGTGTACAGGACAACAACCGTTTTGCCTTCACTTTCCAGAACAGTAGCCTGTGCCGCGGCTGTGCTGGACAACGCGCCGTCCTGCATTGCATGCCGGGGGCTGGCGACAGTTACGATCTGCCCGTCAAACACAGCAGACACACCCTTGCCCGGAATGGCGCGGCTATCTTGCACAGGTGGCAGAACCATGCCCTCCGCCTTGCGTACAATGGCCTGAGCCAGTGGATGGTTCGAGGCTTTTTCTACTGCCGCGGCAAGAACAAGGGCTTCGGCAGCAGGGGATCCATCGAGGCAGAGAATATCCGTTACCTCGGGCTGCCCCATGGTCAGGGTGCCTGTTTTATCCAATGCGACCGTTTTGATTGCCGCCGTGGCTTCAATAACGGCACCACCCTTCATAAGCAGGCCATGCCGCGCCCCAGCGTATAGAGCCGATGCAATGGCGGCAGGGACCGAGATAACCAGAGCGCACGGGCACCCGATAAGCAGCAGGGACAGGCCACGATAGACCCAGACCGACCACGCCTGCCCAAAAAGCAGGGGCGGAATAGCCACAACCAGTGCGGACAGAACTACAATAGCGGGCATGTACCAACGGCTGAAGCGGTCAATAAACCGCTGTGTGGGCGCGCGTGAGTCTTCAGCCTGCTCAACCAGCCGGATAATCCGGGCAATGGTATTATCTGCCGCGGCGCGTGTTACCTGTACCCGCAGGGCTGTTTCGTTATTAATCGCCCCCGCAAATACCGGGTCCCCCGGTCCGCGTGTGACGGGCATGCTCTCACCTGTTACGGGGCTTTCATCAACACCGCCCGTGCCGGAAATGATTTTACCATCCGCAGGAATACGGTCCCCCGGCCGCACAATAACAACATCGCCGGGCACAAGTTCTGCTGCTGCGACTTCTTCCATCATATCGTTTTTTTCGCGCAGCGCCGTTTTGGGCACCAGAGTGCTTAATGCCCGAATGCCATCGCGCGCATGGCTTACGGCAACACCTTCAAGCAGTTCGCCCACCGCAAACAGGAAGACAACCAGAGCCGCTTCCTGTGCTGCACCAATAAACAGCGCGCCTGTTGCGGCAATGGTCATCAGCGCTTCAATGGAAAAAGGCTGCCCTGCACGGATGGCGGCAAAAGCCCGTAAGGCGATGGGGATAAGGCCCGCAAGGCACGCCACAATAAATGGCCAGTTCCCGGAAGCTGGCAGCAGAAGGGCCAGCCCCCATGCAACAGAGAGCAGGGCTGCGGTGAGCAGAACCAGATGCCCTTTTCCTGTCCGGTACCAAGGGGCATCGGCTTGTGTCGCGTGCTCGTCAGCCTCTGTGTGCGGGTTAGGTACGCCGCCTGCCTGTGCAATGGCTTCAATGCCGTAGCCAAGGCTTTTTACCCGGCTTTCAATATCCGCCGGGAGCGTGGCGTGCGCTGTTGCCGTGACCCGGAGTTTTCGGGACATGACAGATATTTCAACGGTTTCAATGCCGGGTAACTGGCCTACGGCTCCTTTTATTTTTGCAGCGCAGGACGGGCAGTCCATCCCTGTTACGAGCCATTCATGTGTATCCGGCATTCTATTCTCCTGTCCCAATGAGAGAGAATAAGATAATTACATCCTCTAGTAACTAGAGGTTCAAGAGGATTCTGCATGTTGAGTATCGGAAAGCTGTCTGGGCTGACTGGTGTGAAAGTGCCAACCATCCGATATTACGAGCAGATTGGACTGCTCCCCAAGCCGGAACGGAATGAAGGCGGGCAGAGGATATACGATAACACCAGCCGTGAACGCCTGAATTTTATCCGCCATGCGCGCGAACTGGGGTTTCCGCTGGACGATATCCGGGAACTGCTGGCCCTGTCGGATGACCCTGACCAGAGTTGTGAGGCCATTGACGCCCTGGCAAAGCGCCAGCTTGCGGAGGTGGAACACCGCCTTGTCCGGCTGAACGCCCTGCACAAGGAACTTGAGCGCATGATAGCGCAATGCACCTGTGGCACTGTACAGACATGCCGGGTTATTCAGGTTCTGGGCGATCATGGTCTATGCGAGGCAGACCATCGGACGATGACGTCTCATGACATTGAGCGGGAATGTCTCACATAGCCGGTTCGTCAAACGCTCCCCAGCAGGTATTTTCGTGCGATACAGACATTCGGCTGGATTATGGCCTGATGAACCTGCCTTTACCATGATGCAGGCATTTCTGGATTGAGCGTTTTGGAAGAAGACGGAGCAACTCGTCATGTTCCTCTGCTCAGGAGTGTCTCGCCCGGTCTTTCCTCAGGCAGACGCACGAAGCGGCTTACGGTCGGTAATGTTACGCCCTATCATGTTGTTGCCGTTACTACGGCAGCAATGTCAGAAGTTATATGGCTGTAGCGGGGGGATCAGGGGAGAGAGCGCGTATATCTTGCTGACTCTGCCGCATCGGGTCATGAGGGGGCACACGGATACCATAATTCCTGTGGCCTGTCTGACCTGTATCCGAGGGAGAAGTATCATGCCAAAGGCGGAGACAGGCTGTGCTTATTAAGTGTTCCGGTCACTTTTCCTGTAATGTGCGCGGCGGGATTTGGCCCATGCCGTCATCAGTGGCAGGCAGAGACGCAGGAAAGCAGGTGACCACAGGAAAAGACTGCAAAACAGGCGGTCAAAGCTGGATGGGAAGTTTTCAACATGGTTCCGTACATGGGAGGACAGAATCCATGTGGCTATCGCTTCCGGCTCCTGCGGAGCGGACATGAAGTTCAGGACCGATCCGCCATGCTCCATTTCTGTTGCCAGCATGGGCGTATTCACGCTGCCCGGGAATACGGAAGATACCCGAATATGGCGTGGTTTGAGTTCCTGCTCCAGCGCCAGGGCAAAGCCGCGCAGGCCGAACTTGGAGGCAGTATAGACGCTGCTTCCCGCCAGAGGGAAAATGCCTGCCATGGAGTTGGCGTAAATAATATGGGAGTCTTTTGCCATTGTCGGCAGAATGGCGTTGGTCAGCAGCATGACACCGAGCAGATTGGTCTGGATTTGCTCAATAACCGGGGCATGTTCCAGTGTTGCGACCGGCTGCGGAGAAATAACCCCTGCACAGAATATAAAGAGGTCAATGCTGGTGCAGGCCTGCCCGATTGTACGGGCAGTTTCATGAATGGACTGTGAATCGGACAGGTTGCATGCCAGCATGCAGTCAACATAAGATGTCTCTGCTGCTGGAGCCTGCTGGCGTGACAGGCCAATGACCCGGTATCCACGCTGGCGCAACTGATGGCACAAAGCGCGCCCGATGCCACCGGACGCACCGCTGACGACAGCTACTTTCTGACGAGTTTCCCTGCTTTTTTCAAACAAACCAATTGCCTATCTCAACAATTCCCAATTTAGCACACATGCGGACAGGCCATGGTGATGCCGTCAGCGATTACGTTTTTCGTCTAACATACCTTCTCAGCCTTGTCTTCCTTGATCGACGTTACGTTAATCCGGTACAGATTAGAATAACGCAGGCTTCCATCTCTCATAGGTGTGACAGGGCTAAGACTAAAGAGCCTTTACCTCAAATACTATAAAGTTTTTGGGTGTAAAGGAGCGATTATTTTTTAATTCTTTAATATTGGGTAAGTTATCAAGGCAGATGCCAGATGCGCAGCCTATGGGCCGGGCTTATGGTCATCACGACTGCTTCAGGTGGAGCGGCAGGGTAAAATCAGGCAGGCATGCCCGCTTCTCCCATGGAGAGCGGGCATGCCTGCGATGGATTGCTTAAAAGCCGATAACCGCGTCGCCACCAAAGGTGAACATGCCGTCGTTGCGGCCACCATTAAAGGGTGAGGTGGTGTTGAGCGCACGGTCAAACCGGATTTCAGGACGAAGCTGGAAGATACGGATGTGGTTGCCCAGATCGGGGCGGTAAGCAACGTTGAGCGAGAGATCGCCATAGGTAGTACCATGCCCGCCCGGGCCGGTCATTGTGCTGTAGGGGCGTCCTGCGATGGCATTCATGTAAGAATTGTTGGTGGTAAAGGTCGCAACCATCGAGTTATTGTTGTCACGGTAGATTTCACCGCGATAGTTGAAGGTGAAGTCCTTGTTGATCTTGTAGCTGAGGAAGCTGACAAAGCTCTCGGCATCCGCACCGCGGAACTGACCGTCGGGGCGAGCGCCGCGTATGCCTTCGTCATGCAGGTAGTTGAATTCCGCAGTCAGGCTCAGCTTGTCGTTAACCTGATAGGTCGCGTTAATATCGTTCCAGAAGCGCTGTGCGTGGTCTGCCTCGTAATGACCAACGCTCATCCAGGAGTTTTCAGGCCCTACGCGGCTGAGTTCCACAATGCGGAGCTTGCCGCCGAGCAGATTGTTCAGGTTGAAGCCAAAATATCCGGCGGGGCGGCTGTTGTTGTCCGATGCGCCAAAGCTTGTCTGGTTCCCCGTATCAATCCCGAAAGTGACGTCCAGAATGGGCGTAACATGCCAGTTGAACATGGCGCCCACATGCTGGAACGGAACGGAATATTCAGACGTATAGGCCAGCGTGTAGAATGCGCGGGAGGCGGGGTCCAGCCCTTCCACACCCATGGGGGCCTGTAGAATACCGGCCTGCATATCCAGCCCGCCAGAGGTCAGCCACGGCAGATGTACGTCCATATGGGCCTGTGCGGGAATAAGCTGGTAGCGGGCCTTCCATTCCTGATCGGATACGCCAACCAGATGGTAGTAGCGGGCGTCCGAGCCATAGAGACCTTCAAGCGTAAAACCGACCTGATAGGTGTTTTTGCTGGCGTCAATGGCTTTGGAGAGCGTGAACTCCGCCTGATTCAGCTGGACCTGATTGGCATGGTCGGCCAGAAAGTCGCCAAAGTTGTAGCCGGGGTTGGGGCGGGCCGGGTTGGCCATGATGCCGCCTTCAATCTGACCAATGAGGGTCACGTCCGACAGCCAGTGTGACAGGTCGGAACCGCCGCTTGAAAAAGCTGAAAAAGGGTGAACCTGCGCCTTTGCTGATTTAAGGGGAACCGCTACCAGAACCGAAGCAACGCTCAGGGCAACGGCAAGGCCTGATTTTTTTCCGGACAGATTCATTACTCATTTTCCCGCACTTTATATTGTATTTATATGTGCTGCAAAGGTGGTTGACTGTCCTGATAATTAACATTCCGATTTCACAATGAAACGGCAAAAACGACCAGCGGTTATCACACTTTCGTGATAACCGCTGACCATGTGATTTTTATCAATATTTTTCAATAATAAGCGAGACATACGCAATTTCATGTCGTATAATAAGGTTTTTCATGCAAATTGTTCTGTAATTTCGGCAATACGCGTGCCAAATGCTGTTGCCGTGTCCAACCCGCCTTGCGGAATTTCGTCCACACTGGCGTCAGACGGGCTTTGTACCAGCAGGCCGGTGGAACCGCCCAGAGCGTTCAGGTCCGTGTTTTGGGCTGCTTTTGTATTGGAAGGCAGCATGCCGAGGCTGATCCATATGCCGCCATGCTGGCCTGCAAGGGTTTGCAGCCATGCCAGTGTCAGTCCCTTGTCGCCCGCCGGGCTTGCGCTGTTGGTAAAGCCTGCGAACAGCTTGTTCTGCCAGCCGCGCATGAACCAGATTTTGGATGTGGCATCGGCGAATTTCTTAAACTGCCAGCTTGCATTGCCCATATAGGTCGGTGCGCCAAAGACAATGGTTTTGGCTTCGGCCAGCTTGTCCCATGCGCTTTCGGGCAGGTCCCCATTGTCATCAATGGCAATCAGTTCGGCTTTGGCGCCGCGCGCAAGGTATTCTGCCACTCTGCGGGTGTGGCCATAACCTGAGTGATAAACAACAACAATCCCCGACATATCAGCAACTCCCTGTGGGTTGGGCCGGGCTGGAGCAGACCGGCTTTGAACGGGCCGAGCATGGCGCAGGCTGCTATGGCTGATAAGTTGCTTTTGGGCAAAAGCATCTCACACCATGGGTGTGAGGTTTGCCGGGTGTATAACCCGGTAAAAACCCCGCCAGACAAAGGCTGGCGGGGGAGGGGGTCAGATCTGTTCTATGGTGGAAAAGTCGAAACTTTCCCCCTTGGGGTTTTCCCCCAGCCGGATGACGGTGGCCGAGGGCATGACATAAGGTGGCACGGGCAGGTTGTAAGGAGCAGGTGCGCCTTTTTGCACCCGCCCCGCCAGATCAAACTTGGAGCCATGGCAGGGACAACCATACCCGCCAGATGCCTCCGGCCCCGAACCCTGCGGAGGAGTGTAGGTAGGTACACAGCCCAGATGTGTGCAGATGCCCACATAAACCCCATATTCTGGCACAATGGAACGGTGCCAGTTACGGGCATAGCCGGGCTGCTGGTTGGCGGTGGAACTGGCATCCTTGAGCAGGGCGCTCAATTCCGCATTCTGCAGGCTTGCCAGTTCTTCCGGTGTGCGGCGGATAATAAAGATGGGCTTGCCCTGCCATACGGCGACCATCTGCTGGCCGGGGGCCAGATGGGCAATATCCACATCAACAGGCAGGTGTGCGGCGGCGCTGTCCTGCGGTTGCAGGCTTTCCACAAACGGAATGGCGCAGGCCGCAAGGCCTGTAACCGTGCCAGCCGTGGTGACCATGCCCAGAAAGTCACGGCGGCCGGGGGCCTGTTCGGGAGCTGGGGTCGTGTCAGTCTCGCGTGTCATGGTGCTTGCGTGCTTTCTGCTCTTCACTGCGTTTTCAGGCGTTTCCAGATTTTGCGCTTCCATGCAATGGCCAGTGCAAGCAGCGCGGCCAGATAGATCATAACGGCCTTGCCAATGCTGTGGCGGTCATTGCGATGCGGATCGGACGCCCAGACCAGAAAAGTGGTCATGTCGCGGGCCTGCTGTTCCACCGTGGCAGGGGTGCCGTCGGGGTACTGGATCATGCCGTTCATGAGCGGAGGCGGCATGCCAATCATGTGGCCTGCGACCCAATCATTATAAAACTTGCCGGGTACCATGGGGGCATCGGCTGGCGGGGGCATGCGGTAGCCGGTCAGGAACGCGTACAGCCAGTCCGGCCCGCCCGGATGGGTCATGGCAAGGCGGGACTGATCGGGCGGGGCTACGCCGCCCATCATGGCCGCGGCCGCCGCATCGCTGGGGAAGGGGGAGTTCAGGTGGTCATCGGGCAAGCCGGGGCGCGTGGTGGGCTGGCCCATCGCGTCCGGTGTGCCGGGCTGCGGTTTGGCTTTTGCGGTTTCTTCAATCTGCTGGCGGGTCAGGCCAATGCCTGCCAGATCGTTATAGGTCAGATTGCGCATGCCGTGGCATGTGGAGCAGACGCGCTGGAACACCAGAAAGCCGCGTTGCAGGCTGGGCTGGTCATACTGGCCCAGTGGCCCTTCAAAGCTCCATGCCTGATGCGGCGGTGTTTTGTCCGGTTCGTGAGCCAGTGCGACACCAGACAGGCCAAGTGCCAGCAGCAGGCCAGCGGCAGGTCGGGAAAAAGAACCCTGCATCACTGATCTCCTTCCGCAGCGGCTATGGAGGTGGGGAGGGGGCGCGTTTTTTCCTTGCGTGAGGCAAGGGGGAGCAGCACCACAAAGTAGCTGAAGTAATAAAGGCCCGCCAGACGCGCCACAATCAGCCATCCGCCCTGTGCATGGTGCTTGCCAGCAACGGCCAGCAGAATAAATGCGGCGACCAGCCCGAACAGGCCAATACGGCAGAGCGGGCGGAAGCGCATGGAGCGCACGGGGGAGTGGTCCAGCCAGGGCAGGGCAAACAGGATCAGCAGCGATGCGGCGGAAGCCAGCAGGCCACCAAATTTGGAAGGCACGGACTGGAGCAGGCCATAAAACGGCAGAAAATACCATTCCGGCTCAATATCGGCCGGTGTCTGCATGGGGTCGGCGGGGGTGTAATTGTCCGCCTCGATCAGCAGGTTGGGCCAGAAGAACATAAGGGCTGCAAACACCATGGCGAATATGATCAGCCCTACCAGATCCTTGCTGATATAGTAGGGGTAAAACGGTACGGTGTCGCGCGGGGTACGCGGTTCAATGCCCAGCGGGTTGTTGGAACCATTGACGTGCACAATGGTCACATGCAGCCCCACAACCCCAACGACCAGAAAAGCAAGCAGGAAATGCAGCACAAAAAAGCGGTGCACGAAAACATCGCCCAGATGGTCGCCCCCGGTCATAATATGTTCAAGGCTGGGACCAATGCCCGGTACGGCACCCACGGCCTTGGTAATCACGTCCGCACCCCAGTAGGACATCTGGCCCCATGGCAGCATGTAACCGGCAAAGGCGGTGGCCATGACCATAACCAGCAGCACAAGCCCGCTCAGCCACAGCAACTCCCGCGGAGCCTTGTAGGAGCCATAATACAACCCACGGAAAAGATGCACATAGAGCGCGGCCAGAAACAGGTTGGCCCCGGTCATATGCATGGCCCGGAGCAGCCACCCGCCAGCAAGCTGGCGGTCTATCGCCTCAACCGACAAAAACGCCCCTGCACTGGTTGGGGTGTAGTTCATGGCCAGAAAAATGCCGGTCGCCAGCATAAGCAGCAGAACAACGGTCAGGATGGCCCCAAAATTCCACAACCCGTTCAGGTTACGGGGCAGGCGGAAGTCAATATATTCGGCCCGGAAGGCAGAAATAACGGGCAGGCGCGCTTCAACCCACCCGGCAAGACCGGTCATGGCTGCGGGCGGGAGCGTGGTCCGGGGGGCCGGGTCTGGCTGGGTCATGGCTGGTCCATGGGGTTTGGGAGAACTCCAACATATGATGCATATGCACCCGCAAAGCAGGAACGACAGGGGCGCGCGGGAATACCCTGTCTGCTCCTCGGGGTGCAAAAAGCTGCCCGACTGATCCGTGCCTCAGGTCAAGGCCGCCTCTCCTCTCTCATAACAGTGTCGGAATGTTAGGCAAGGGGGAATGGCTTTCTGGGTGGCTTCGGAGCGAGCATAAGTAGATGTGAAAAGTTTTATCCTTGCAACACACGGGGGTTGGGGCCATCATATTAACAGAGCACCCGTTTTGTGCGGGTGTGACGTTCTCAGGGCAGGGTGTAATTCCCTACCGGCGGTAAAGGGGTGGTGCGCTACCCCAAGCCCGCGAGCGCCTGCTTCGGCAGGGTCAGCAGATCCGGTGTAACTCCGGAGCCGACGGTCACAGTCCGGATGAAAGAGAACGGGAAAGAGAGACTCGTTTTTTGTCCGTTAAGCCGGAGTCCGGCTTGCGTGCATAAAGCGTGAAACCCTTTTTGACGCCCTGAGTCCGTCTGTCATGAACAGGTATGGACTAAAAGAGACATCAGGGTGAACAGCATTTCTCAACCTTTTCCCCACACAATGCCAGAGCATGTTGGTGCGGCCTTTGATATGGCTGTGTCCGAAGCATGGCGTTTTGCCGGGCAGACCGCGCCAAACCCCGCTGTGGGGTGTGTGCTGCTGGATGCGCGGGGGGAAGTGCTGGTTATTGCCGCCCACCACAAGGCAGGCGCATTGCATGCCGAGCGTCTTGCTGTGGAGCAGGCGCACGCACTGGGTGTGGTGGAGCGGATACATACCGCTGTGGTTACACTGGAGCCGTGCAATCACACTGGTCGCACCCCGCCATGCACAGAGGCGCTTTTATCCACGCCCGTGCAGACGGTGTGGATTGGCTGCGCGGACCCCAACCCCCATGTGCCCGGTGGTGGCGCTGCGTATTTGCAGGCCAGAGGGCTGGATGTGCGGTGGCTGGCCCATGCTGCCAACGGTGGTGCCTGTCTGGCGCGCTGCAAGGCTCTGCTGGCCCCGTTTGCATGGCGCATGGCGCATGGGCGGCCATGGATTACGGTCAAACAGGCGGTTAATGCACAGGGCAACATGGTGCCCCCGGTTGGCAGCACAACGTTTACAACCCGGCAATCGCTCGAGTTTGCCCACATCCTGCGGCGCGTAACCGATGGTATTGTCACAGGCACAGGCACAATACAGGCCGACCTGCCCGCCTTTACCGTGCGGCATGTGCCAGACCACGCCAACAGGCGGCGGGTGCTGGTGGTGTGTGGTGCGCCCAATAAAGTGCCCGCACACTGGCAGGAGCAGGCACAGGCGCGCTTTGATGTTCTGTTCTGCCCCGACTGCGCCGATCTGCCCGCAGTGCTGGCCAGCACGTCCGCCCTGTGGGTGATGGTCGAGGCTGGTCCCACCCTGTTGCGGGCCATCAGCGCGCAGGGATTGTGGGATGACTGGCTGCATATCCGGCAGGACGCGCAGGGGTGCGACCACTTTTCTGTTTCAACCCGACACGACATTTCCCCCCTTTCCCTTTTTCCGCAATGGGCGCGATGCACGCAGGAGCAGGCATGTTTTCCGGTATTATAGAATCTCTTGGTCAGGTCCTTGCCGTCGAGCAGGGTGCGCGCTCCCTTATGCTGGAAGTGCAGACCGGCCTGACCGACGTGGCCGAGGGCGAGAGCATTGCCGTCAATGGTGTCTGCCTGACAGCCGTGGCTCCGGCGCAGAATATGCCCGTACGCTTTTTTGTCAGCAGTGAAACACTGGACCGCACCATGCTGGGCTCCCTTGCAGCCGGGTCGCGGGTTAATCTGGAGCGTGCGGTAACGCCGTCCACCCGCCTGTCCGGCCATATTGTGCAGGGGCATGTGGATGGGCTGGGTAGGTTTGTGGGGGCAACACCTTCGGGCGATGCCCGGCGCGTGGAATTTGATATTCCCGCCGAGCTGCGCCGCTACATGGTGGAAAAAGGCTCGGTCGCGCTGGACGGGATCAGCCTGACCCTGAACGAAGTGGGGCCGGTGCAGGACGGTAAGTTCCGCATCGCCCTCATGATCATTCCGCACACATGGGACCACACCACACTGGGTACGCTCAGGGTGGGGGATGCCGTGAATGTGGAAGTGGATATCATTGCAAAATATGTGGAGGCACAATGTCAGGCAAAATGACACAGGGGCAGACCGCACCGCTCCAGCCCTCCGAGTGTCTGCTGCGTGCGCTGGATGCCGTGCGGGCGGGCCGCATGGTTGTGATGGTGGATGATGAGGACCGCGAAAACGAGGGCGACCTTGTTATGGCGGCACAATTCATGACCCCGCAGGCCATGAACTTCATGATCACCCATGCCCGTGGGCTGGTCTGCCTGCCCCTGACCGCCGAGCGCGTAGAGCAGCTTGAACTGCCCATGATGGTGCGGCAGAGCGACAACACCGCGCAGTATGGCACGGCGTTTACCGTGTCGATCGAGGCGCGTGAGGGGGTCAGCACCGGCATTTCCGCCGCCGATCGTGCCCAGACCGTGCTGGTCGCCACGGCAGATGAGGCCACACCGGCGGATATTGCCTCCCCGGGGCATATCTTCCCCCTGCGGGCCGAACCCGGTGGTGTGCTGGCGCGTATTGGCCATACCGAAGGCTCGATTGACCTGCTGCGTCTTGCCGGGCTCAAACCCGCCGCCGTGATCTGCGAAATCCTGAACGAGGACGGCACAATGGCCCGCCGTCCTCAGCTGGATGTGTTTGCCCGGCAGCATGACATGCCCATTATTTCCATTGCCGAACTGGTGGCATGGATTGGCGCGCATGGTCTGGCGCCGCTGGAGCCACAACCCGCGCAGGCCGCCGACCCCGTGGTGGAAGAGAGCATTCCCGATCTGGCCAAGGCCGCCCTGCCTAGCGTGTATGGTGGGAATGAGCTGGTTATTCACGCCTTCCGGGATGAAAAAGGCGTGGAGCATGTCGCGCTGGTCAAGGGGGATGTCCGCCCCAACGGCCCGGTACCGCTGGTGCGCCTGCATTCCGAATGTGTTACGGGCGATGCGCTCGGCTCCCTGCGGTGCGATTGCGGGTCCCAGCTTCAGGCGGCATTGCAGGCCATCGGGCAGGCTGAATGCGGCGTGCTTGTTTACGTGCGTGGGCATGAAGGGCGCGGCATTGGTCTTGTGAACAAGATACGTGCCTACGAATTGCAAGATGCCGGGTTGGATACGGTCGAAGCCAACCACAGGCTCGGCTTTGCAACCGATGCGCGCGACTGGCAGGCGGCGGCGGGCATACTGCGCAGCCTTGGTGTGGGCCAGCTCGACCTGCTGACCAACAACCCCGAGAAAGTTCGGGCACTGGAAAGCCGGGGCTTTGTGGTGCGTAAAAGACTGGGGCTGGAAATTCCGGCCAACATGTTCAACCGTGCCTACCTGCATGCCAAACGCAAGCGCATGGGCCACCACCTGAGCTGCGATGCACCGTCCTCCGCAATGCACAAGGTTCCTGCCTGAGCAGTCTGTATTCAAGATTCAAGACGCAGTGATTCAAAAGGATAATACGACTTATGGGTACACGTTCCCCCGTTACTCTGCCTGACCTCAAGGCCCTTTCCCCCGCACCCCGTCTGGCGCTGGTTGTCAGCCGGTTTAATGAGACGGTGACAGGTGGCCTGCGCGATGGCGCCATTGCATGGCTGGGCGAGCACGGCATTGCCGTGGCTGAAGGCGATGTGTTTGCAGCCCCCGGCGCGTTTGAAATGCCGCTGCTGGCGCAGGCTCTGGCCAAGACCGGGCGGTATGAAGGGGTGGTCTGCCTTGGCTGCGTGGTCAAGGGTGATACCGCGCATTTTGAATTTATCAGCCTTGGGGCCACTCTGGGCATCGTGCAGGCCAGCCTTGCAACCGAAGTGCCGGTGGCGTTTGGTATTCTCACAACCTACACGGAAGAACAGGCAACTGTGCGCTCTGGGGATGATGTGCATAATAAAGGGCGTGAAGCCGCCGCCGCCTGTGTGGAATCTCTTGCCCTCCTGCGCCAGATCAGGGAGGGATAAAAGGAGCGGCATGCCCGAGGACGCGCCAGATCGGGCATGAAAATGAGGAGACTGCATGAAGCGCATCACTCTTGTGGCCGGTATTCTGGGGCTGGGGCTGACGTTATGGATGCTCTCGCGCTTTGGCGCGCAGGCCATTTTTGCGCTTGTCATGACTGGCGGCTGGGGAATCCTTGCCGCCATTGTTTTTCATGCCGTTCAGGTGTCGCTCTCTGCTCAGGCATGGCGTATGATTGCGCGCCGTGACCTGCCGCCCCATCTGCCCCTGCGTGATTTTTTCATGCTCCGCTGTGTGCGTGAGGGGGTGAACAACCTGCTCCCCGTGGCTCAGGTGGGCGGGGAGGTGGTGGCCAGCCGTCTGCTATCCCGGCGGGGGCTGGGTTTGCGCCGCGCGGCAGCGGCGACAATCTGTGACCTTACGATTGAACTGCTCAGTCAGGTTCTGTTTACGGTGACGGGGCTGCTTTTGCTGCTTGTTCTGGTCCAGCGTTCGGCTGTGACCGACAGGCTGCTTGAAAGTGCCCTTGTCCTCGCCGTTATTGGCATAGCCGTATTTGCCAGCCAGTGGCTTGGCGCCGTTGCTCTGGTGGAAAAACTGCTTGAGCGGATTGCCGCTCATCTGGGCTGGGGCGGGGTTGAGGGTATTCGCGGGATTCATCAGGAAGTGCTGGGGCTGTACAAGACCCGCAACAATGCGGTGAGCAGCCTGATCCTCCAGTTTGCCGCATGGGCACTGGGGGCGGTGGAAGTCTGCCTGATCCTGCATTTTATGGGCCATGACTGCTCTTTGGCGACCGGTTTTGTTATCGAAGGTGTGGGGGAGGCCGCCAAATCCGCAGGGTTTGCCGTGCCCGGAGCACTGGGTGTGTCGGAAGGGGGCTATATGGTGGTCGGCGGGCTGTTTGGTATTGCCCCGCCCGTTGCCATTGCGCTCTCGCTGATCAAACGCCTGCGCGAAATTGCCTGGGGCGTGCCTGCACTGGTGCTGTGGCAATGGCTGGAGCACACATGGTCGGACCACCGGAATGGTCCGGAAAAATCCCATTTTCCGCATTCCGGGCGGTAAAAGAAGAGTGGCTTGCGCAGATAGTCACTTGCAT
Organism: Acetobacter lovaniensis; assembly: GCF_014207635.1. Taxonomy (GTDB): domain Bacteria; phylum Pseudomonadota; class Alphaproteobacteria; order Acetobacterales; family Acetobacteraceae; genus Acetobacter; species Acetobacter lovaniensis. The sequence continues at coordinate 215,185 of NZ_JACHIE010000003.1, read as the reverse complement.
CGTGCGAAACGGTTGGGCAAACCAAGGCGGTTTTGTGCCTGACGCCATGACTTTTCTAGGATCCTGTCGTTTATCATGCTCTTTGCACCCATAGGTCGTTTTATCACCCTTTGTGCGCGCCATGCGTGGCTGGTCGTGGCACTCTTCTGTGTGCTGTCAGGCGCTGGCGTTTATGCGGGCATGACCCAGCTTGGCGTGACCACGGATACGAGCAAAATGCTCTCCCCCCGTTTGCAGTGGAAGCAGCGCTCGGATGAAATGGCCCGCCTGTTCCCGCAAAAGGAAAACCTGCTGGTCGCGGTGGTGGAAGCCGACCTGCCAGAAGAAGGGCAGGAAACCGCACGTGAACTGGCCGAAAAGCTGGCAGCGGACCACAAACACTTCGCCTTTGCCAACCGGCCGGATGCCAACCCGTACCTTGAGCGTAACGGGCTGATGTTTCTGGAGCCCAAACCTCTGGCGGGTATCCTGAACGACACGATTGCCGCGCAGCCCTTCCTGTCCGCTCTTGCGCAGGACCCTTCCGCTCGTGGGCTTTTTGGCGCGCTCTCCCTGATTGCAGAAGGGGTCAAGACCGGGCAGGCCAATCTGGCAGGTTTTCAGGCACCGCTGACCGGCTTTGCCAATACGCTGGAAAAAGCGGCGGATGGTCAGGCGTCCCCTCTTTCATGGCAGCGTCTGCTTGGGGGGCAGTTGTCTGACCTTGCCGGGCGCTACCAGTTTGTCATGACCCAGCCCATCCTGGATTATGGCTCCTTCCAGCCCGGGGGCGAGGCCACGGACGCCATGCGCGCCGCGATCAAGGACCTTGAATTCGTACGCAGCGGTCACGCCAAGGTCCACCTGACCGGGCAGGTCCAGTTGGATGATGAAGAGTTCGCAACCGTGGCCGAAGGCATGGTGGCCGGGCTTGTGGGGTCTTTGCTACTGGTGACGCTGTGGCTTACGCTTGCCGTGCGCTCATGGCGTGTGGTGCTGCCTATTGTGGTCACGCTGGTGGTCGGGCTGCTGCTGACCACGGGCTTTGCCGCCGTGGCGGTTGGTACGCTTAACCTGATCTCGGTCGCATTCGCCATTCTGTTCGTGGGGATTGCGGTGGATTTTGCCATCCAGTTTTCTGTCCGTTTCCGTGCACAGATGCCAACGGCCACGGGCAAGGAGGGCATGTACGAAGCCCTGCGCATGACGGGGGAGGAAACGGGGCACCAGATTCTGGTTGCCTCCCTGGCCACGTCCGCAGGCTTTCTGGCGTTTACGCCTACGGCTTTTCTGGGTGTGGCCCAGCTTGGGCTTATTGCGGGTATTGGCATGCTGGTGGCCTTTGTCTGCACTACCACCTTGCTGCCTGCGCTACTGTGCATCTGCCATCCGCCGCTCAACTGCCCCAGCATGGGGTATGTGTGGATGAAGCCGGTGGATGTCAGAATCCGTCAGCATCGCAAATGGCTGCTGGCTTTTTTTGGCATGGTGGCCGTTATCGGGCTGGCGCTGGTACCGGCCCTGCAGTTTGATGGCGACCCGCTGCATACCAAAAACCCCAATTCTGAAGGGATGCGCGCCCTCAGCCTGCTGATCGACAACCCGCAGACATCCCCCTACAGCGCGGAACTGCTGGTGACGTCTCTGGCCGATGCCGAAAAACAGGCCGATCGTCTGGGCGAACTGCCCGATGTGCATGATGTCATGTGGCTTGGTTCGTACGTGCCGACGCAGCAGCCTGAAAAACTTGCCCTTATTCAGGATGCCGCCTCCCTGCTGCTGCCAACGCTGATTGTGCCAAACCCCAAACCTGCGCCAGATGCAGCCGCCCTGCGTGCAGCAGCGGCCAGCACCGCCAAAGCTCTGGCCGAAGTGCAGGACAAGCTGCCCGCCAACGACCCGCTGCGTAGGATTCAGGCTGCTCTGGCCCGTCTGGCCACGGCTCCCGATGCGACACTTGAGGCCGCCAACACCGCTCTGGTACGGTTTCTGCCGCCAGAGCTGGACCAGTTGCGGAGCATGTTGCAGGCCGGGCCTGTTACCTTGCATGACGTGCCTCCAAGCATTGCCAACGACTATCTGCTCCCCGATGGCCGCGCCCTTGTGGAAGTCCACCCCAAAGGGGTGATGAGCAGTTCAGGCGCATTGCGCAAGTTTGTCGGGTCCTTGCAGAAGGTTGAGCCTGACATGGCCGGTACGGCGGTGGATATTGTGGAAAGTGCGCGCTCCATTGTGCGTGCGTTTGAACAGGCTGCCGGGGCTGCCGTGGTCATGATTGCCATTATCCTCATGATCGCCCTGCGCCGGATCAAGGATATGGCGCTTGTGCTGGCCCCGCTGCTGCTGTCTGCGCTGATGACGGTTATTCTGGTCGTGCTGCTGCCAGAAACACTCAACTTCGCCAATATTATTGCGCTGCCGCTGCTGCTTGGTGTGGGCGTATCCTTCAACATCTATTTTGTCATGAACTGGCGCGATGGGGTTCAGTTCCCGCTGGCATCCCCCACCGCACGGGCCGTGCTGTTTTCCGCCCTGACCACGGGCACGGCCTTTGGCTCGCTTGCCCTTTCGCACCACCCCGGCACGGCCAGCATGGGCCGCCTGCTGCTGCTCTCTCTGGCCTGTACGCTTCTGGGGACTTTGGTGTTTGTGCCAGCCCTGCTCCCCAAACGCGCTATTGATGAGGATTGAGCCAGAGACACTTCGGCCACATACGGCAGTTGTCCCTGAGCATAAAAAAACCTCCCCGTAACTGGGGAGGTTTTTTTATGGGCTTATTCACACTCCCTGCCGCACGGGCTGAACCCGGTGGGGCAGGGGGAGAGATGAGGATCAGTCCCTGGACCATTCCGGGTGGTGCGGCATTTCAATGTCGCGGCCCTTGAGCATCATGTCCCAGTAAACATGGGGGAATACGGTGGTTTTGAGGAACCATGCAAACCGGCTGGGCTTACGCTGGTCGTAGGGGAAGCTCGGAGCAGGCTTGCCACCGTACAGGAATTCAGCCAGCACGATCTTGCCGTAAGCCACGGTCAGCGGGCATGCGCCGTACCCGTCATATTGCTCGCTCAGTGGGCGACTATCCAGAGACGCCAGAACATTGCTGACGACCACAGGGGCTTGCGCGCGTGCGGCGGCCATGGTTTTGGCGTTGGAGGTGTTCGTGACATCGCCAATACCAAAGATGAAAGGATATTGGGCGTGCTGGAGCGTTGTCGCGTTGACATCCAGCCAGCCAGCGGCATCGGCCAGCGGACTTTTTTTAACGAAGTCAGGAGCACTCTGGGGCGGGGTTACGTGGAGCATGTCAAACTCCCGCACAATTTTAGTGACTGTGCCATCAGGGCCGGTGACTGCAAAGGTCGCCTTGCGTTCGGGGCCGTTTACGGCAATCAGATTCTGTTTGTAATGGAGGTTGATGCCGTAATAATCCACGGCCTGCTGCAGGGCAGGGCGGAAATAGGGCACGCCGAACAGGACATCGCCCGCAAGGCAGAAATCTACATTGGTACGGTTCAGTGTTCCCTGCTTGCGCCAGTGATCGGCGGCAAGATAGGCAATTTTTTGCGGAGCCCCCGCGCATTTGATCGGCATGGGTGGCTGGGTAAACAGGGCTGTACCCCCGGCCATGGACTGGATGCAGGTCCATGTATATTCCACCGTATCTTTGGAATAGTTGGAGCATACGCCATTACGGCCCAGTGTTTCGCTCAGGCCTTCAATCTTGTCCCAGTCAAGCTGTAAGCCCGGGCAGACAATCATGCGGTCATAGGCGACAGTGCGTCCGTCCGTCAGGGTCAGGGTGTTGCTCTCGGGCTCAAAGGTGCTCACGGCTGCCCGCAGCCAGGTGCAGCCTTTGGGAATAAGACCACCTTCCTGTTCCAGTGTGTCACGCAGCTTCATGACTCCGGCGCCAACCAGTGTCCAGCCGGGCTGGTAGGCGTGGGTTGTGGCAGGGTCAATAATGGCGACATCCAGTGTAGGACGTGCGCGTAGCAGGCGGGCTGCAACCGCAATGCCAGCGGACCCACCGCCAACAATAACAATAGTGTGCCTGATATCGGCTCCCGTGTGCGGGGCTGTCTGGGTCATGACATGGTGTTCCTTCTGGTCTGCTCTGGAATAGTGTGTGACACTATTCCAAACACCGACAATTAAATAAAGTATTTAATTGTCGGTGTGTCATGTGCTGAAGGCAGGTCAGTCCTTAAGCCAGACCTCAACCGGGCCATTCAGCTTCATGGTCAGGGGGTTTCCATGACGGTCTACTGTTTTGCCAACAGCGATCCGCACCCAGCCTTCGCTGACGCAGTATTCTTCAACATTGGTTTTTTCCACGCCTTTGAACCGCACGCCAACGCCGCGTTCAAGCAGGGCTTCGTTATAGAACGCGCTGTTGGGGTTGACGGAAAGGCGGTCAGGCATTGCATCGGACATAACGGGAATTTCCTTGGTAAAACGATTGTGCGAACGGTGTTTTAAAAGCTTTTGAGCAGAAATGCCATGCAAGTCCGCCGTGTTATGGCGCAGTCTTGGGGCGTGTGCCTGCCCACCCTGCCAGTCTGAACCGGAGCCACGCAGCAGCTTTGTGTGCAAAAGCCGCCAGCCGGTGCATGAGCAGATACACAACAGGAGTGGAATACAGGGTGAGCAACTGGCTGGTGGCCAGCCCCCCCAGAATGGCAACCCCGAGGGGCAGGCGCAATTCCGCCCCGTAGCCGTGTCCTGCAATCATGGGGATAGCGGCAAAGGCTGCGGCCATGGTGGTCATGAGAATGGGGCGGAAGCGGGTCAGGCAGGCTGTTCTTATGGCCTCATGCGGGGGGAGGTTCTGGGTCCGCTCGGCATGCAGGGCAAAGTCGATCATCAAGATGGCGTTCTTTTTCACAATGCCGACCAGCATGATGACCGCAATCATGCTGATCAGCGAGAACGGCTGCCCGCAGAGCCAGAGCATGAGTACGGCCCCAAAGGCGGCCGAGGGCAGGGTGGAAAGAATGGTCAGCGGCTGGATGTAGCTTTCGTACAGAATACCCAGTGTGATGTACATGGTGGCGATGGCTGCGACAAACACCAGAGCTTCGTTCACCAGGTCCTTGTGCAGATCTCCTGCCTCGCCCGAAAAATCACCTTTCAGGCTTTCGGGGGCATGCAGGTTACGCATGGTCTGGCGGATTTCGGCCTCGGCCTCGCTCAGCGAGTGACCGGCTGCAAGGTCGAAGGAGAGCGCGCCAGAGACAAAACCGTTTTCGTGGCTGACCTGTAGTGGAGTGGGGGCGCTGGCTATGCGGGCAACCGTGGGCAGGGGTACCATGGTCTCGGATGTCGCGGAAACGGCGGAACCGCTGGAAGCTCCGGCCCCGCCCCCCGCCAGCCGGTTGGCGATGGCGTTGCGGAAGGACTGCTCGGAAAGGCTGTCGCTGCGTGCGGCAGGGGTGTCGGCTGGTTTGCGGACCCGTATGGTGTTGGAGGCCACAGCCCCCGAGGCCGTGCCACCTGCGGCGGATACCCACAGGGTTTTCAGCATTTCCGGGTTGTCACGGAACTGCTTTTGCACCTCCATGATCACGTAATAAGTGGTGAGCGGGGTGGAAATGCTGGATGCCGTGCGCTGGCCATATGCATCGTAAAGGGCATTGCCAATAAGCTGGGGAGTAATCTGGTAGCGGGCGGCATTGTCCCGGTTGATCCGTACATGCAGCGCCATGCCATGCCCAACCGTATGGCTGCTGACTCCGCTTAAGACCGCACTGTTGCGCAGGGCTTCGGTTATGCGGGGCACCCACTGGTCAATATCGGCTTCGTTTTCACTGCGGAAGACAAAACTGTAAGCGCCTTCATGCACACGCTGGCCACCGCCGTTAATATCGCCCGCGTTGGAGATACTGGCCGTAAGCCCCGGTATGGCGCGCACGCTCTGCTGTATGGTGCTGGCAATGGCTTCCGGCGTTTGCGTACGCTGGTTTTTGGGCCTGAGCTGGGCATAGACCTCCGCTTCGTTCGCGGCATCTTCGCCCGTAAAGCCGAGTACACCTTCCACCCCCGGAGCGGCCTGCATGGCATCAAGCACCTTGCGGGTCTTGGCGGACATGGCAGAAAAGGAGGACGTCTGGTCCACGCTCAGATACCCTTGTAAAAAGGCTATATCTTCTGCGGGCAGAACGGTTTTGGGGATGATGAAGACCAGCCCGATGGTTGCCACAAAGCTGAGCGGGAGCGAGAGCAGCGTCAGCCACGGATGGCGCAGGGCCACATCCAGCGTGGAACGGTAGAGCCGTATCATCCCTGCCATGGCGAGGTCCGTGGCATCGGCCAGCATATGGGCCACCCGCACGAACGGGTTGGAGGATGCCCGCACGGGAGCCTGCGGGCCCGGATGCACGTCCAGAAACCGTGCGCACATCATGGGCGTGAGCGAGACCGCCAGAAAGAACGAGACCGAGACGGCGATGGTCAGGGTCATGGCGAATTCAAAAAAAATCTTGCCCGCAATGCCTCCCATCAGCAGCAGGGGCAGAAACACCGCGATCAGGGAAATGGTGATGGACAGAATGGTAAAACCAATTTCCTGCGCACCGAGCATGGTGGCCTGCATGCGCTCCATGCCTTCTTCCATGTGGCGGGCAATATTTTCCACCACCACAATGGCGTCATCCACCACAAAACCGGTGGCGATGGTCAGCGCCATGAGGGAGAGCGTATCAAGCGAGAAGCCCAGCAGGTGCATGAAGGCCAGAGACCCCGCGAGCGAGACCGGCACCGTAACGGCGGGAATAAAGGTGGAGCGCCAGCTCCGCAAAAACGCCAGCACCACCAGCACCACGAGCAGGACGGAACCGAGCAGGGTTTCCTGCGTGTCCTCAAGGGCTCCACGGATGGAAATGGAACGGTCCGAGACCAGCGTAAAGGCAACATCCGCAGGCAGGGCATTGCGCAGGAGGGCCGCGCGCGCGCGAATGGCATCGGTGACTTCAATAACATTGGTGCCCGGCTGTGCGCGGATAATGGCCAGCACGGCGGGCTGCCTGTTGTACCACCCGGCCGTGCGCTCATTCTGCGGGCCGGAGCGCACGGTCGCCACGCTGCTCAGCCGCACGGGCCGGTTATTGCGGTAACCGATCACGAGATCACGGTACTGCTCGGGGCTGTGGGCCTGATCATTGGTCTGGAGTGTCAGCCGCTGGCCCCCGGTTTCTATGAACCCTTTGGGCGTATTGGCGTTGGCCGAGGCAAGGGCCGAGCGCACATCCTCAAACCCGATCCCGTACTGGTAGAGGAGTTGGGGGTTGACCTCCACACGGATGGCGGGCTTGTCCGAGCCTACAACATCCACCCAGCCAACCCCCTTGACCCCGGCCAGCATGGGTTTGAGATGTGTTTCCCCCAGATCCCGCAGGGCGGTGGCATTGCGTGTGGTCGATGTAAGGGCCGCAATCATGATCGGGCTGTCCGATGGATTGGCCTTGTAATACTGGGGCTGGTCGAGCAGCGTATGAGGCATGTCCGCCCTTGCCGCGCGCAGGGCGGCCTCCACGTCCCGCGCGGCACCATTGATGTCTCGGTTATTGTCAAAGAACAGCAGGATGAACGCGCTGGAATCCGTTGTGTCCGAGCGCATGCTGCTGACGCCTGCAATCTGGCCAAGCCTGCGTTCCAGCGGGGTGGTGACCGCACTGGCGAGTTGCTGGGGTGAACTGCCGGGCTGCGTGGCGATAACGTAAATGACCGGCACGGAAATATTGGGCAGGTCCGCCACCGGCATGGCGCGGTAGGCAAAAAGACCCGCCACCATAAAGGCAACCGCCATAAGGGTTGTGCCAACGGGGCGCATGATGAACAGCCGACTGAAAGACACCGGCAGGGCTCCTCTGGCTGTGCGGGGTAGTCAGGTGTGTGTCTACTACCCGGCTGTACTAGTTCTGCTGCGCGGGGGAGGCATCGGGTAAGTTGATGTCAATCCGCCCTTTGCCATCGCGCTCCGTTGCCACGGTGCCGGTGGCTTTGTGGACACTGATGTTGCCACTCCCCTGCACATGCAGGGCTGCAACACCTGTTGTGCCGCCAAAACTGGCATTGCCCTTGCCAGCGTTGTTGATGTCCAGCGCCTTGAGTGTTCCCGCAGGCGCACTCAGGCTGGCTGTACCGGCAAGATAGACGGCCAGAGCCGGAGCATTGATCTGGCGGATGGTAATGGGGGCGGAGGTGGTGGAGCGCAGGCGCGCCGAGCCTGCCAGTGAGTCAATACGGATAGGCCCCGAGGCGTCCGATGCCAGATCAATCGACCCGGTCCGGCCCAGCTCAATCCCTCCCGAGCCGGACTGGATGGACATGGAGCCTTTGCGGTCATCAATAACAATACGGGTTGCCTGCGGGCTGTCTATGGCCAGCGGCATGGCTGATGGTGTGTGCAGTTCAAGGTTCTGCCCGCTCGCACAGCCCGCCTGTGTCAGTGTTATGGTGCCATCCGCTGCGGTGGAACTCTGCAGGCCTGTGGGCCATGCCCCCGGAATGTCCACTCTGTCAGACAGGGTGTTGTCGGTCACAACATGCAGGCTGCTCAGGCAGGGAGCACTGACCTGTACGCGCTGGCCGGGTATGGTCCGCGCCTGTGCACCCGCGCTCAGGCACAGGGCAAGGGCGCAGAACACGGCAGTACGGCGGGGCAGGGCAAGGGAATGGTGCATGCCTGCATTTGTGCCAGCATGGGGGGCGGGCGTCCATACTCTATCCTAATGCCGGGCGCCGTTCCCGCCTGTGCCGCCCATAAGGGCGTCATGCAGCCTGTCCAGTGCTTCGGCCAGCGAATCATGGGCGCGTTTGCCCTTGCTGCCAACAATGGTGACTGTGGTGGTCATGCCCGCGGCAAGCTGGGTGCCGGGGGGAATGCTGTCGATCTGTACCCGAACGGGAATACGCTGCGCCAGCCGCACCCATGTATAGACCGGGTCAACCGATGGCAGGCCCTGTGTGGAAGGCGTTGCATTGGGGGTGGCAATCCCGCGCGTAATGCTGGTGATATGCCCCCACATGGGCTGGCGGTAGCCCATAAGGTCCAGTCGGGCGCGGTCACCGATATGGATGGAGCGGATTTTGGTTTCCTCAAAATATCCGTCCACCCAGTAGGAGGAGGCATCAATGACCTGAACGTTCGCCTTGGCCGCGGTGGCATAGTCCCCCACTCGCATGATCAGGTTGTTGACGTAGCCGGTTACGGTGCTGCGCACATGGGTTCGGTCAAGGTTGATATTGGCCTGCGAAAGAGCCGCCATGGCAGAGGCATACTGCGCTCTGGCAACTTCCGCCGTGGCCTGGAACACCTGTTTTTCCTCGCGGGAGGCAGCGGCGTCGGTCAGGTTGTTGCGCCGGTTTTCCTGCGCGTTTTTGAGCACCATATCCGCCTGCCGCTCATTAACCAGAGCGGTGGCGGAGGCCACAGCCACCTTGAAGTCGAAAGGGTCAATATCGTACAGAACATCGCCTGCATGGACAAACTGGTTGTCGCGCACCTTTATGTCTATGATCTGCCCCGAAACACGCGGCGCAATATCGGCCACCTGTACGCGTACCTGTCCGTTACGGGTCCACGGGGCGGCGGTGTAGTAATCCCACAGGACAAAGCAGACCACGGCAGCAATGGCCAGAATAATGCCGGTCGTCACAAATTGCAGGAGGCGGCGCGCGCGTTCAAACACGGTGGAAAAGCCCTTTCACAGAAGGATGGTGTAAAGGCCGAGAAGGCAGATCAGAATGCCAAATTCGGCCAGGGGCAGGTTCCACACCACACGGCGGGCGCGCACCTTGGCCAAAAGCGGGTTGAGCGCCAGCAGGGTGGCAATGGCCAGCCCCGCATGCACCACAAAGGACGACACCAGCAGGCCGCCAATATCCAGAACAGGTTGAAGCTGCATGTTAGCGGGCCTTCCACTGCTGGTCCGGCACGGGCAGCAGGTCATACAGGTGCAGGGCGGAGCGGTTGTGCTCAAGCAGCCGGATTGCACCCACCATGGCGGATACGGCGGCAAGGGCCGTGGCCATCTGCCCGTGGGGCAGCGCTATGGCGTGGTCGAGCAGAATGCGGGCTTTGTGCCGCATACGCACCAGAGCCGCATCCACATTGTAGATAATGGTGGCGCGGTAGGCGGATTCCGCATCCAGCCGGATAGCGGGAATGGTGGCGGCGCGTTGCAGGTGGCGGCGTGCGCGGGCCAGTTCAAGGTTCAGGGTATCCAGGCTGGCAAGGCGGGCAAAAACACGCTGGCGTGCCTTGTTGGCAGGCAGGTAGCGGTTCCATTCCAGAATACGGCACAGCCGGTCGTAGTGGCGGCTGATCAGTGCGGAACCTGCCTGCTCACCATGCCCTTCAAACTGGAGCAGCAGATCGTGCCCGATGGTAATGCCTACCCTGAACCGCCTGCGGGATGCGGAGGGCGGCAGCAGCAGCACGAGTGAAATAAAGATCAGGATCGCGGCGAACAGGTACAGCACATTGCGGTCAATAAAGGCTGATGGCTCGTAATTCTGCTGGTCAGCGACCCCCAGAATAACAAAAAAGAACACCCCGGCGTTAAAGCCGACCGTGGCTGTTCTGGGGTGCATGAGTAGCAGGCAGCCGCCAAAAATAACGGGAATAATGGCCATGGCCAGAAAAGGCATGTCCGCCCCGTGGGGGAGTACGCCAAAGTTCAGCACCGCGGCCACAATAATGGCCAGTGGCGTGCCCAGCAGTGCCCCCATGCCAAAGCCGCGCACATTGTAGGTTGTGGCGGCAAGGGTCAGGATAATGGCCACCTGCGACAGTGCTGAATACGTGGCCGGAATATCGGAAATGATGCACAGCCCGGCCGCTACGGAAAAGCCGATAAGCGTGCGCAGGCCGTTGAGCAGTGCGGCAATTACGTCATCATGCTGTTCAATCTTGAGTTCGGGGGCCTGTGTGCGCGCCCGCTGGCCATGTTCAAACGCATCTATGCCATCCACCGCCCAGCGCGTGTCGGACAGCAGGGCCATGGAGCGTTCGATCAGCCAGGCTTCATCCAGCGTCGGGCCAAGGCTGAGTTCATTTTTATGCGCCTCACGCGCAAGGTCTTCCAGATCACGCACAGCCTGTGCGGGGGAGTCGACTGGCGTGCCATCACCAAAGGAATCGCGGATATGCCCGAGCACTGTGGCCGAAACCTCGCCCGTGCGCAGCACAAGGGCGATGGCCTGACTGCACGAGAGCATTTCCAGCAGGGCCACCATGGCCGAGCGTGCGCCCGCAAGCCGCAGTCGCGCATCGGGCAGTTCGGTCTTGGCGAAGGAGATCTGCGATGTCAGGGCAATAATTTCCCCTGCAAGACCCGCACAGGTCATGCTGTCGGGAATGCTGTGGCCAGCCAGTGCATCCTTGGCAATACGGCGCACCATGTCCGACGTGCGGCGCAGGTTGGCGGCCAGTTTTTCAAACGCGGTGGGGGAGCCAAAAATGTCATTGATCGCGGCGGTGGAGGCAATGCCCACCACAATGCAGGACACGCGGTTGAGCGTGACGTCAAAAATAGCTGCCGGGTTGTCAATGCAGCTGATCCCCACAATGGCAACCGTATAGCCCGAGAGCATGGCCGCATAAGCCCGGAAGTCGCGCTCCAGCGTGCCCACAATGGTGCAGAGTGTCAGCCACAGCGCCACGCCTCCCAGAAAAACCCCGCGTTCCTGATTAAAGCAGGCGGTCAGGAAAAGGGCGACAAACGCACCAATAATAGTGCCCGCCAGACGGTACAGGGCCTTGGAGAGAACCTGCCCACGCAGGGGCTGGGCCAGGATCATGACCGTAACCGCCGCCGTACCGGGGGAGGAGAGCTGGAGCCAGAACGCCGTGCTCAGTGCCAGTACGGCAGACAGCCACGTACGCAGGCAGAACAGGAACCAGCCCGGAGAAAACACGGAGGGCGGGAGCTGGAGGAACCAGCCCTTCCATCCCGGTCTGTGTAGGAAAGCTGTTTTCTCAGCGGTCATCTGGGTCTGCTTTTGTTGTGGCCACTGAGGAAGAACTGCTCCCGAATCCATCTTGTCGGGTGCATATTAAAATAAAATATAATGTTTAAGGGAAGTTCTGCCCATAGTCTGGCATTGCGCTCAACGCGCAGCAGACCTGAAGCATAAGCCTACAAACTATAATGGGCCTAATCAATTCTGGGGCAGGCGCATAGCGCGGTTTCCGGCCGCGGGTCTGTGCTGGCCGTCATGCCATATTCCATCTTGCCGAGTTACTGGTGGTGCGGGCACAACAGTGTGTATGAAAATTGTTCATACCTCCGACTGGCAGATAGGCCGGACCTTCAGCTTTGTGGATGATGATGCCTTGGGCGCGCTGCAGGCCGAGCGGCTGAATGTGATCGAGCGTATAGGCATGCTCGCACGGGCGCAGGGGGCAGCCCATGTGCTGGTCGCGGGCGATGTGTATGAACACGAAACCCCCTCGGGGCATACATTGCGCCAGCCCATGGAGCGCATGCGCCAGTTTGCGGATATAAGCTGGCACCTTATTCCCGGTAACCACGATGCCCATACCCCTCAGGGCGTATGGACCCGCCTGCAACGTGAAAACGCAGTGCCTGCCAATGTTAAGCTCCACCTTGCCTCCGCACCGGTTGAGCTTGATGGCGCGCATAATGCCTGGCTGCTGCCTGCCGTTTTGCAGCGGCGGCACACCCTGTCGGACCTGACGGCTTACATGGATGATGCCCCCACCCCCGAAGGGGCTTTGCGCATAGGCGTTGCCCACGGCTCGGTCGTGGGGTTCGGGAATGAGGAAGAAGCCCAGAACAACCCCATAGCCATTGACCGGGCCGCCCGGGCGGGGCTCGCCTATCTGGCACTGGGGGACTGGCACGGTTTTAACAGGATCAATGACCGCACGGTGTACGCTGGCACGCCGGAGGTGGACCGGTTTGGCACCGGGGGTAATGGCGGGGGAGAATGCGTTGTGGTGGCGTTTGATGGCCCCACAGCTCCGCCACGGCTGAGCACGCACAGAACAGGCCGCTTTACGTGGTGCAAGTTTGAAAACGTGGTGCTGACCAGCAGCGCGGACATCCATGCGCTGGAAAGCCGCGTGCGCGCCATAGCTCCCGAGCAGCCCCATACCATTCTGGCATGGCTGGAGGTTGGCGGCATGCTGGGGGTGGACGATCTGGCACTTTATGAAAGTCTGATCGACCACCGCCTGCGGAGTGCGCTGGCCTGCCTGCGGCTGAGTGGTGCCCCCAGCCTTGCCGCCGGGGCGGATGATCTGGATATGCTTGGCACATCCGGGCCGGTGCGTGCGACTGCCGCTGCCCTGCTGGAACAGGTGAATGCCGGTGGGGCTGAGGCCAGTGTTGCGCAGGAGGCGCTGCAAAGGCTCTTCCTGCTCTGGGGGGAAGTGCGGAGGGCAACGCCATGATCCTGACAGACATCCAGATTGAAGCCGTGCGCCGTTTTGCCTCCCCCGTTCGGGTCGAAGGGCTGGGCGCTGGGCTGAATATTCTGGCCGCCCCCAATGAGGCCGGTAAATCCACCGTGCTCAAGGCACTGCGGACCGCGCTGACCCTGCGGCACACCTCCAAGGCCCAGCCGTTCAAGGACCTGCTGCCTTATGGTGGGGGTTCACCCCATATTGGCGTGGCCTTTACATGGAAAGGTCAGTCCTGCTGGCTGGAAAAAAAGTTTGGCAGCAGCAGTCTCGCCCGGCTGGATCTGGGCGCTGAACGGTTTGATGGGGAGGAGGCGGAGGAACGCCTGCAAGCCCTGTTCGAACTGGAAAAGGTCAGCAAGTCCGAAGCGGCAGGGCTGTGGAACGCCCTGCTGGTGGAGCAGGGTGAAAGCTTTGCCCAGCCTGCGCTGCAAGGGGCCGGGCGGGCCAGCCTTCAGGCCTGTCTGCAACAGAACATCCAGGGCGTAACCGGCACGGCCGAGGCCAGCGCCATGCTGGCTCTGGTCAGTAAACGGCTGGCCCAGTACCAGACCGCAACAGGCAAAACCAGCCAGCGTATGCGGCAGATACAGGAGGAGGGCGAGCAGGCCCGTGCTCAGGTCGCCACCCTTCTGGCCCGCAAGGAGGCTTTGCAGGAGGATATCAGCGCGCTGGAGCAGATCCGGCGCACGCTGGCCCAGTGCAACAACCCCGAACGGCGCAGGCAGGATGAGGCAAAACTCGTGGCCCTGCGGCAGACACGCGACCAGTTGCGCGGGCTTGTGGCGCAGGAGCAGGCAGCACAGGCGCAACTGAGTGCGGCCGAGCAGAGTGTGCAGTATATTCAGGCCGAGCAGGAACGCCGCCAGACCCGCCGGACAGATATTGCCCGGCTGGAGCAGGTTCTGGCCGATGCCCAAAGTGGGCACACCCAGCTCAGCCTTGCTGCGGGGGAGGCAGACCAGAAACTGGCTCATGCACAGGCCAGCCATAAAGCCGCCTTAAGTCGGCACCAGCAGGCGCACACCATGGTGTCGCGCGTCATGCACAAGGCTGCGCTGGCGCATAACCAGCAGGCCATAGCGCAGGAGCGTGCTGCGTTCGAGCGGGCGAACGCCGCCTGTGCAAGGTTGGAAAAAGCACAGGCGGCCTTGCGCATCATGCCTGTGGATGCGGCCTTTATGCGCCGTCTGGCCAAGGCCATGCAGGCGGTGCATCAGGCACAGGCCAGCATGCAGGCGCAGGCCACACGGTTTGAGGCAACCCTGCTCCCGGATGCAGCAGGCACGGTATGGCTGAATGGTAATCCCTGCCCGGTTGGCCCCCAGTCCCTGACCGATGTGAGCGAACTGGTGGTGGACGGCGTGGGCCGCTTTATCATAACCCCCTCAACACAGCAGAGTGACGCGCTGCATGCAGCCCTTGCCACGGCCCAAAGTGCGCTGGATGGTCTGTTGCAAGAGGTCGGATGCCACAATGTGGAGCAGGCTGAAAGCCAGCACGAGGCCCGCAGGCAGGCCGAGCGGGACGTGGAGCAGGCCAGTGCCGAGTGTATGGCGCTTTTATGTGTGCCCCAGCCCAGCGATATTGCCGCTGCTCTGGACGCATTGCGGCAGAAGCTGAACGAGCGGGAGGCGCTTTTTGCCAAGGAGCAGGCCGCTCAGGCGGATTGGCCCGAAGATGAAGGCACACCGCCGGATGTAGAGCAGGCCCGCGCGCAGGAGCAGGATGCACTTATGGCGGTGGAAGCCGCCCGCCAGCAGGAGCAGGAAGTGCTTACCCTGCACCGCACGGCCCATACCCGGCTGGAGCAGGCTCTTGCCCAGTTTGCACAGCAGCAGCAGGCGCTCCAGCGCGACCGGCTTGAACTGGACGTATGGGTTGAGCGCGAACCCGACCCGGCTCTGCTGACCCGCGCCACAAGCAGCGAGCAGGACAGGCAGCGCGCACAGGCCGAACTGGCCCGGATTGCCCATATACGCCAGCAGGAGGAACCGCTGAGCGTAGTGGAGCAGGGTATTCTCCGCCGTGAACAGGCTATGGAGCACCTGCACGAACAGATTACACGTCTGTCCATGGACCAGATGGAGCGCGAGACACGGATCCGTCAGGCAGAAGGGGATGGGCTGGATGAGCAGCTTGCCAGTGCGGAACGCCACGCCGCACAGGCGCAGGGGGAACTGGAGGCGTGGGAGCGCGAGCGCGCAGCCCTTGCATTGCTGGAGGCTACGCTGCTTCAGGCCGAAACCACACAGACCGAGCGGTATCTGGCCCCGCTGGTGCAGGCCATGCAGCCCGCTTTTTCTGCCCTGTTCCGTGGGGCAACACTGGAGGTGGATACGCAGTTCGCCCTGACCGGTCTGACCCGCCAGCGCGCGGAGGAGGTAAAGGACCTGTCGGACGGCACAAGGGAACAGATAGCCGTGCTGGTCAGGCTCGGGTTTGCGGAACTGCTGCATAAACGCGGGGCCCCAGCCATTCTGGTGCTGGATGACGCGCTGAGTTTTTCAGACTCCCAGCGGCTGGAAACCCTGTTTGATGTGTTGTCCGATGCCGCAACACGTGTGCAGGTCATATTGCTGACCTGCCACGCGGAGCAGTTTACCCCCTTGCAGGGCAGGATGCTGAGCCTGCGCCCGATGGAGCGGTTTGTCGTTCCGAACTGATTACAGAACCGCGTTGAACTGAAGCCCCATAACGGCCGCATCGTGGAACACGGTGCTGCCACCGGGGCGGTTGATGTACTGGAAGTCCGGCTGTAACGAAATGCCGGGCGCTACATGGGCGTTATAGAACACTTCGTAAATATTTTCGTGCGACTGAATGCCCCATACCCTGCCCCACTGGTTGGAAGGGAAGGGGACACCGGCCATGCTGGCGGCTTCCTGCTGCAAGGTGGAGGCGCGGCTCATCAGCTCCCACTGGTACATGATCCCCACACTATCCATCGGGCGGCCCCATCTGGCCCCGGTTTCCACCATGCCAGCCCAGATATGGTGGGACATGGCGGTGGTGTGCCCGTCGGACCACATCCAGCCTGCCAGAGCAATCAGGCCGTTGGTCGGACCCTCTCCATTGCGGACCAGCATCTGGTCGGCCATGACCCATGCGCTGGCACGGCCTGCGCGGTAGCGTTTGGGCATTCCGGTTTCAATCCACGCATTGCCATGGATGTCATCCACCAGGTCGGGGTAGCTGGAATTGTCATAGCCAAAACCGGCCTTATAGTGCCCGTTCAGGTGGTCTTTGCCAAATTTGGGCAGCCAGCCCACTTCCACGGGGGATGAGAACTTGCCCAGACCATCCTGCGCCCATGCCCAGCCGGAAATGCCGCCGTTAAACGCATGGGGGGAAACAGCAAACAGCGCACCCATGATGTAGGTATTGCTTGTGGGCATCACGCGCACCACAAAACCAAGATTGCCCGATGGCCAGTCACGCGAGCCTTCTGTGTATTTGGTGGGGGCGGGGTTACCGCACATGGCCACGTTCATATACATGCAGAACAGGGGGGAAGCGGCAAAAAAGCTGCCCGGCGGGATCCAGCCAGCGCTGATATCCACACGGTTTTGGAAAAACGAATGCTCCGCATACAGGTAAACAAGGTGGGCCACCACGTTACCACGTGCGCCATAAATCTGCTGCACACCACCGATGGAGTCCCCGATATAATCGTTGCTCAGGCTCCGCCCATGGCCGTTAACGACCATCATATGGGTCCACAGGTTCCTGAACAGGTCCGTATTGGTCAGCTTGCCCCAGTCCACATCCAGTTCAACGCCGACCTGACCCGCATTGGTCACGCCCTGCCTGCGCCCCCCCCGGAAGTTGCCTGCCAGTTCCTCATGCACATCGGCCAGAATATGGATGCCGTGGCTGAGCAGCCAGGGTTGCGCACCACCCCAGTTGCCAAAAAAATGGTCCTTGCCATAAGGAGCAGAAAACAGGGGGCCGGGGTCTTCAACCAGATTGGCTTCGTTATCAACTTCCAGACTGGGTAAAAGACCAATAGAACTGTTGCCACCGGGCAGGAGTTGCGCCCGCGCGGGAAGGGCCGAAGCCACAGAGAGCAAAAGGAAGGCAAACAGCCAGAAGGTGCGAAAAGGAAAAAAAATACGTTTGGTCATGATCCCAATTTTTTTGTCTTTGGATTGGCCTTGCGCGTGAGCGAAAAGATCAATCATGGTTTATCGGGGTGTAACAACTCCAGTTCCTAAATGTTTTTTAGGGCCGATGCAGGCAAAAGGTTGCCCTTGAGGGCTTATTTTCTGCCTCAGACGGCTATTATTCATTCCCCTGATGCGTTTTTGCATCATAGTTGCGGAGATATAACAGTCAGCCATGTCCAAGATAGATACGAACCGACCGTTCTTGCCTGTGCGTATTGCTGTTATGACTGTTTCGGATTCGCGCACACTGGAGACGGATACCTCCGGCGCAGCCCTTGTGGCGCGGATCGAGGCCGCAGGGCACATCGTAGCAGCACGCACCATTGTTTCGGATGATACGGACCTGATTGCAGCGCAGTTGGGCGCATGGATTGCCGACCCGCTGGTGGATGTGGTCATCACCAATGGCGGCACCGGTGTTACCGGACGGGACGTAACGCCAGAGGCGTTCGAGCGCGTTTTGGAAAAGCGGATTGAAGGGTTTGGCGAACTGTTCCGCATGCTGTCCTACCAGAAAATCGGCACATCCACCATTCAGTCACGCGCTGTGGCAGGTGTTGCAGGCGGCACCTATCTGTTTGCGCTCCCCGGCTCCACGGGGGCGGTCAAGGATGGATGGGACGATATTCTGGTGTTCCAGCTCGATAGCCGCCACCGTCCGTGTAACTTTGTGGAACTGATGCCCCGCCTGCGCGAAGGGCTGAAGGAAACCTCGCACCATGACTGATGATGTAAAACTGCTGATGCTGGCAGGTGACTACGTGGAGGACTATGAGATCATGGTCCCGTATCAGGCTCTTTCCATGCTGGGTTATACGGTGGATGTGGTCTGCCCGGGCAAAAAGGCGGGGGACAAGGTTCTGACCGCCATCCATGACTTTGAAGGGGCACAGACCTACAGCGAAAAACCCGGTCATGCCTTTACGCTGACCGCGGATTTTGATGCGATCGACACGGATGATTATCTGGGCCTTATCGTTCCCGGTGGCAGAGCGCCTGAGTATCTGCGGCTTAACCCAAGGGTGCTTGAGATTGTGCGCGCCTTTGCGGACCGGCCTCTGGCGGTGATCTGCCACGGCGCACAGTTGCTGGCAGCGGCCGGGGTTATCAAGGGGCGCAAGGTTTCAGCCTACCCGGCATGCAGGCCGGAAGTGGAACTGGCTGGCGGTATTTATGCCGATATTGCCGTAACAGACGCCGTAACGGATGGCGAGCTGGTCAGTGCTCCCGCATGGCCTGCCCACCCGGCATGGCTGGCCCAGTTTCTGAAGGTGCTTGGCGCAAACATCAGCATTTAAGCCACGTAGCGCATGACCTGACCTTGTTGTGGGAGTGCGCTGGTCTGGCCCGCGCAGACCCCCGGTTCCGTATGGATTGCCGGGGGTGCTGGCAGTTTAGTAGCCGTTGACGGCGGGGCGGTTGAGGATGGCCATCAGTTCACGCCGGGTATCGGAATTATTCCGGAACACGCCCAGCATGGTGCTGGTGACCATGGACACGCCGGGTTTGTGCACGCCGCGTGTGGTCATGCACTCATGCGCGGATTCAATAATCACGGCTACACCATGGGGCTCAAGCACGTCATTGATGGTGTTGGCGATCTGGGCGGTCATGCGTTCCTGAATCTGGAGGCGACGGGCATAGGCGTCCACCACGCGGGCCAGTTTGGAAATGCCGACAACCCGCTGGCGCGGCAGGTAGGCAACATGGGCCCGGCCAATAATGGGGGCCAGATGGTGCTCGCAGTGGCTTTCAAAGCGGATGTCGCGGAGCAGGACAATCTCGTCATACCCATCGACTTCGGAAAAAGTCCGACGGAGCAGGTTGGCCGGGTCAATGGCATAGCCTGAGAAAAAGTCGGTATAGGCACGGGCGACACGGGCGGGTGTGTCCAGCAGACCTTCACGCGTTGGGTCATCACCTGCCCAGCGCAGCAGGGTGCGTACGGCCTGTTCGGCTTCCTGTTGGGTGGGGCGGTCTGTGTTGTGCTCAGGCACGCTCATGCCGGTCTCCTGCTTTGGTTATTGGAGCTGGTGGTTCTGGAAAGGGCTATCCAGGCTGAAGGCGGGAATGGTCACGTCAAACCGGGTGCGGTCCGTGGTGGCTTGCAGCAGGTAGGACCCGCGCATGAACCCCCCGGGCGTGGAAAGAGACGCGCCAGATGTATATTCGTAAAGCGTGCCGGGCTGGATAACGGGCTGCTCCCCTACAACACCCTGCCCATGCACATGTTCCGTGCGGCCGGATGTGTCGGTAATATGCCAAGTCCGTTCAAGCAGTTGCACCGGCCTGTTGCTGTCGTTGCCAATGCGGATACGGTACACCCAGCAGTAACTGTGCTCTTCCGGCTCGGACTGGTCAGACAGCCAGAAGACCTGCACCAGCACACGAATGCCATCGGTAACGGCTTCGTACACTGGGAGGGGGGAGAACAGTTCGTTCAGAGCTTCTTCCGGGGATTGTGGAAGGGGGGCGACGGCCCAGTCGGCCATGGGTCTCCAGCTCCTGCAAAATGGAAAAGGGTCCGGCCCAGATCAGCCGTTCCGTGTGCTAGGTCCGCATTGGGTGCGAGAGCGTGCCAGTATCATGAACATGGGGGTTGTGCAAAGCTGCATCCAGTAAGGGAGTGCAGGCCATGCCCTTCTGGCACCCCTTTGGCCATGGCTCTTGCCCTAAGGTGGAGGGGGGCAGGCCATGGCCGGGCAGGCGTGTGAGGTGCTTACAGCGCCTTGAGTGCGGCAACGCCGCGCGCCAGATCGTCTATCAGGTCCGCGCTGTCTTCAAGGCCGACGGAAAAGCGGATGGCGCCATCCGTAATGCCAAGGGCTGCGCGTTCTTCGGGGCTGATCTTGGAGTGCGTGGTGGTGGCCGGGTGGGTCACCAGCGAGCGGGAATCCCCCAGATTGTTGGAAATGGCGATCAGTTGCAGAGCGTTCATGAACGCAAAGGCTTCCTTTTGTCCGCCTTCCACTGCAAAGGCGACAAGTGTGCCGTTGCCGCTCATCTGGCGCTGGGTCAGTTCGTACTGCGGGTGGTCCTTGCGGCCGGGGTAGCGCACCAGTTTGATCCCCGGTGCCGATGCCAGATAATCCGCCACCGCGGCTGCATTGCGGGCCATGGCTTCCACACGCAGGGACAGGGTTTCCAGCCCCTTGAGCATGACCCATGCGTTAAAGGGGGAGAGCGCATTGCCGGTGTTGCGCGTAAAGGGCTGGAGGGTTTCGGTTATCCAGTCCTTGCGGCCCAGCACGGCACCACCCAGCACACGGCCCTGACCATCAATGTGCTTGGTACAGGAGTAAACCACCACATCCGCGCCCAGTTCGAGCGGTTTCTGGAAGATGGGGGAGGCAAACACATTGTCCACAACCACAATTGCACCCGCTTTGTGGGCACGCTCGGAAATGGCCGCAATGTCGAGAATATCGAGCATGGGGTTGGAAGGGCTTTCCAGCAGCACCGCATCCGTGGGGACAGACAGGGCTTCGTCCCATTCCGCCAGATTGCCACCATCCACAAACACGGTTTCCACGCCGTAGCGGGGCAGCAGGTGGTTTACAATCCAGTGGCAGGAGCCAAACAGCGCGCGGGAGGCCACAACACGCCCACCCGCCGTAACGTGGGAGAGCAGGGCGGAGGACACAGCCCCCATGCCCGTTGCCGTGGTTATGCATGCCTCGGCTCCTTCCAGATCCGCCAGACGGCGCTCAAGGGCTGCGGTGGTGGGGTTGCCAAAACGGCTGTACTGGTAGTGCTCTACCTCACCTGTAAAGGTTTTGGCAGCCTGTTCGGCGCTATCGTACACAAAGCCTGATGTCAGGAAGAGGGCTTCGCTGGTTTCACCATATTCGGTGCGTTCCAGACCGGCATGGAGCTGGCGTGTGGCAGGACGCCACGCCTTGGAAGGGGATGTCTGGTTATCACTCATGGGACTTGTATCCGGTTCTTTCGTGTCTGATCCATACCGTGGGGCAGGCGCAGGGCGTGCGTCCATCCGCGGGGGTGCATCTCTCAAATTGACCGTGGAAACCATGACGTCGGGTTATGCGCGCCGTCAAAGCCTCTTTAGCGCGTTTCTTTTACCTCGCCGCAAGCCGGCCTAACAAATCACGAGGGAAGGTTTCTTGCAGAAACATTCTACCTTCTGGTTAGTCCCGCTCCTTATCATTCGTCAAGAATGTATTTTAGCGTTTTCCCGCTGCATTCCACAAATCAGAGCTGTGGTTTTGGCTAGAGCAGGGCTTGCAGCAGGGGAATAAACGGCAGATCGGCCTCAGGCATGGCGTAGCTGCGCAGATCAGCCGGGGCAACCCACGCCAGTTTCTGCCCCTCACGCGCGGTGGGGGTGCCATGCCAGCGGCGGCAGAGATACAGCGGCATCAGCAGGTCAAAGCCGGGGTAGGCGTGGGAAGCAAATGTAAAGGGTGCCAGGCATGCGCGCGACATATCCAGCCCCAGTTCCTCATGCAGTTCGCGCACAAGGGCGGCCTCTGGTGTTTCTCCCGCTTCCACCTTGCCGCCGGGGAACTCCCATAGACCGGCCATGCTTTTGCCCTCCGGCCTGCGGGCGAGCAGAATACGGCCCTGTGCATCTATTAACGCGGCGGCGGAAACCAGCACCAGCTTGCGCTGTGTGGTGGTGGGGGCTGTGCTCATGTCCAGATCAGTCCGGTTGGCTTCCATCATGGCAACAGGCAGTTCCGTGCCACGGGCGGTAAACATCTGCCGGTCAGTGCCACAATGGCGGAAGCCTGCGTGTTCAAGAACGCGGATGGAGGCAGGGTTATCCTGTGCTGCCGTTGCGCGCAGGGCGGTAATATCCAGATGGGCCAGTGCCCAACGCGTCATGCGGGTGGCGGCATGGGTGGCAATGCCCTGCCCCCAGTAGGGGCGGCCAACCCAGTAGCCCAGAATACCCACACGCCCCACCTGCGGCATGGTGTGAATGCGCACCCCAATGCAGCCCATAAAAGCCCCATCGGGTGCGGTTATGGCAAAATGATGGCCTTCGCCACTGGCCTGCATCTGGCAGGTGGAGGCGATCCAGCTATCCGCCAGATCCCGGGGGTAGGGGAAGGGCAGGCGGCTGAGCATGCGCACCACCTCCCAGTCATTGACCAGGTGGTGCAGGGTTGTTGCATCATCAGGGTGGAGTGGGCGCAGGCGGCATGGACCCGCATCCAGTAACAGTGGTCCGGTATCAGGCATGAGACTCGCTGGCAGGGGGAATGCCACATTCAACCAGCAAAGCCCGGAGCGCGTTAATTACGGGGAAGACTTCCACATTGTGGTCCCCGCCCAGTTCGCGCCATGCGTTCTGCTCCAGTTCTACAATCTCGCGGTCTTCGGCAAAAATCCGCTCGGTAAACGCAACAAGCAACGGCCATGCCATATCCAGAATACCGGGGATTTTGGGGCGTTTGACCGAGAGCAGGCCAAAGGTCCGGTTGGTCAGTTCATCAGCACTCTGGGGGGTGTACACAATCCACAGGTCCATTACCGGGTCTTCATCCCCGGTCTGGATGCGCAGGGTCTGGTAGGGGTATTCCGTGCGGATGGTCATGACATCGCGGTGCTGGAATTTTTCCGACACGTCACGCCGCTCGCCAAAAATCAGGGCTTCGCCAAAGGGCTGTTTGCCCCCTGTGCGCGCAAAGCTGTAGCGGGCTTCCACCAGACCGGGCTCGCGCTTCTGGCCCAAAAAGCGGGGCTTCATCTGGCCCATCTGTTTGGAGTGCATGAACTGGTGGTTCATATCCATCAGGTTTTCATGCATGAAGCTGTAGTGGCAGCCAACGGTGCGGCCAAAATAGCGGGTTTTGTAGGCGGGGCTATCCGCCCTTGCCAACTGCGGGGCCAAGGGCACGCTATCGGCTTTTTCCGGGTCGCCGGGAAAAACAAAGATCATGCCGTTCTGTTCGCGGCAGGGGTAGGTACGTACCCCGTTGGGCAGCTTGCCCTTGCCCAGATAAGGTACGTCAATGCACCGGCCGGAGCGGCCATAGGCCCAGCCGTGGTAGCAGCATTTGACCGAACTGCCCGCAACAA
Organism: Acetobacter lovaniensis; assembly: GCF_014207635.1. Classification (GTDB taxonomy): domain Bacteria; phylum Pseudomonadota; class Alphaproteobacteria; order Acetobacterales; family Acetobacteraceae; genus Acetobacter; species Acetobacter lovaniensis. The sequence continues at coordinate 191,557 of NZ_JACHIE010000003.1, read as the reverse complement.
CCCCTTTGCTGAGCGGCACCTGCCGGTGGGCGCAGCGGTCTTCCAGCGCAAAAATGGGGCCGTCCACCGGGCGCACTAATGCTATGGGCTGGCCAGCATAACGTGTGCCTATGGTTTTTCCGGGTTTGAGTTCGCGCGACCATGCAACCGGGTACCAGTAGTCCGGGTTGGAGCGTACCCTGCGTATGTCCGTTGTGTTCGGGCGTGTTTCGGCCCCAAAGGACGTATCATCAGAATTGGGCGGTACTGTCTGGTTCATGTCGCCTCGAATCAGGGGAACCCCCACGGCATCGGGCCGATGCCGCCATTTGCGAACGCTATCTCAACTCATACCCATGTGGGATGCAAGACCATTGGGTCCGGTTGCGCAAATTAATGCGCCGCCAGCTCGGCTGTCAGGGCCTCTATGAACTGGTATGCCACACGGCCCGAGCGGCTGCCACGGGTAATGGCCCATTCATTGGCGCGGGCCAGCAGCACATCGGTGGAAATGGGCAGGTTGCGCGCCTGAGCATAGGTCTGGACCATATCGGTATAGGTATCCTGTTCGCAGGCATGGAAGCCAAGCCACAGGCCAAACCGGTCGGAGAGGGAGACTTTTTCTTCCGTGGCTTCGGAGGGGTTGATGGCGGTTGAGCGCTCGTTTTCTATCATGTCACGCGGCATCAGGTGGCGGCGGTTGGATGTGGCGTAGAACAGAACATTCTCCGGCCGCCCGGCAATACCGCCATCCAGCACGGATTTGAGGGCCTTGTAATCCCGGTCTTCTTTTTCAAACGACAGGTCATCGCAGAACAGAATGAAGCGGCGGTGGTTCTCACGCAGCAGGCTGAGCAGCAGGGGCAGGCTTGTCAGGTCCTCACGCTGGATTTCTATGAGTGCTACCAGCCCCTTGCCCGGCGTGCAGGGTTTGCCGTCCACCTGGTTGACCAGCGCATGCGCCCCCTTGACCAGCGAGGACTTGCCCATACCGCGTGCCCCCCACAGCATGGCGTTGTTGGCGGGCAGGCCGTGGGCAAAATGGCGCGTGTTTTCCAGCAGAATGCGCCGTTGCAGGTCTATGCCCTGCAACAGGTCCACGCTGACATGGGCCACATGGGGGATGGGCAGCAGCCGCCCGCGTTCTGGCAGCCAGACAAAAGCATCCGCCGTATCCACCCCTTCCAGCGTCGCGGGGGGAGGGGAAAGGCGCTCCAGAGCCGCGGCAATACGGTCCAATGCTGGCAGCAGGGTCTGGTTCATCGGCTTTTATTCCTTATTAATGGTCTTTCTGGCGGTCTTTCGTCAGCATGGGAGCTTGACGCGGGAGGATTGAAAATTATGGTCACTTCTTCTGTTTTCGCAACCAGCCATTGTTGAAGGTCTGTACCTTATGTCCAATTTTCTTATCCCCGCTGCTTACGCCCAGACAGCCGGAGGCTCTGGCGGTGCTTCGGGCATTCTGTCCTTTTTGCCGTTCGTGGCTGTTTTTGCCATCATGTACTTTCTGCTCATCCGCCCCCAGCAGCAGCGCCAGAAGCAGCTTAAATCCGAGCTTAAGGCCCTGCGCCGTGGCGACCGGATTGTAACAGCCGGTGGTGTGATCGGTGTTGTGCAGCGCACCAGAGAAGAGTCGAACGAAGTGGAAGTGGAAATCGCACCCAACGTGCGCGTTATGGTCATGCGGGAAACCATTTCCACCGTGCTGACCAGCACAGCCAAACCCGCCAACGACTAAACCCCAGCCGGGGCTGGTTACCGTTACAGGAACGAGACGGGGTCTATATCCACCTCAACGCGTACGTGCCTGTCCAGTGGAACCAGCCCCAGCCAGCGGTGCAGAATAGGTTGCACCGCAATGCTGCGCCATGTGCGGAGCAGCAGCCGGCGGCGGTGCCGTCCGCGCAGGATGGCCAGCGGGGCCGGAGATGGCCCCAGGACCTGAATCCCCTCCCCATAGGGGGCGGTGCGGCCAAAGCGGGCTGCGGCATCATCCGCCGCCTGAGGCGTATCTGCGCTGATGATCAACGCCGCCAGCCGCCCATAAGGCGGCCAGAAGCCGGGGCGGCGCTGTTCGGCCTCCTGCTCCATGAACTGGTCAAAATCGCCCGAAAGCAGGGCCTGCATAACCGGGTGTTCGGGCGTGTAGCTTTGCAGCACCACGCGCCCCGGTGCGCTGGCGCGGCCCGCGCGGCCTGCAACCTGATGCAGAAGCTGGATCGTGCGCTCCCCGGCCCGCAGGTCCGCCCCCCCAAGCCCCAGATCGGCATCCACAATGCCAACCAGTGTCAGATGGGGGAAGTGCCAGCCCTTGGCCACAATCTGGGTGCCAATAATCAGGTCCACTTCACGGCGGGCAATTCTGGCAACCGCTTCTGCGGTGGCGGCAGGCCCCCCAAGCGTATCGCTCGACATGACAAGAATACGCGCATCGGGGAAGCTCTGGCGGGCCTCCTCGGTTATGCGCTCAATCCCCGGGCCAATGGCGGTCAGGCTGTGTTCGGTTTTGCAGTTCGGGCATACGGGGGGCATGGGCTCCGTATGGTCGCAGTAGTGGCAGCTCAGCACCTGCCGGTTTCGGTGTTCCACCAGCCATGCGGTGCAGTGCGGGCATTCCATGCGGTGGCCACAGGTGCGGCACAGCGTAAGGGGGGCGTACCCCCGGCGGTTAAGGAACAGCATGGCCTGCTCCTCCCGCCCTAATGTGGCGGCGATGTCTTCCACCAGTCTGGGGGAGAGGAACAGCCCGCGTTCAGGCGGGGCCTCCCGCATGTCCAGCAGGTGGGTTTGCGGCAGGGATGCGCCGCCGTGGCGGGTGGGCAGCACAAGGCGCTGGTAGCGCCCGGCCTGTGCATTGGCCAGAGTTTCCAGGCTGGGGGTGGCGGACACCACCACAGCCGCAAACCCCGCCAGCCTTGCACGCACCACCGCCATGTCCCGCGCGTTGTAGATCACGCCTTCTTCCTGCTTGAACAGAGATTCGTGCTCTTCATCCACAATAATCAGGCCGAGGTTGCAAAAAGGCAGGAACAGCGCCGAGCGCGCGCCCACAACCACCGTGGCGGACCCATCGGCCGCTCCCAGCCAGGTCTGGCGGCGGGCCTTCTGCCCGATTTCGGAGTGCCAGACAGCGGGGCGTACGCCAAAGCGGCGGGTAAACCGGTCCATCCACTGGGCGGACAGAGCAATTTCAGGCAGGAGCACAAGGGCCTGCTGCCCCTGTTCCAGACAGGCGGCTATGGCTTCGAGGTAGATTTCGGTCTTGCCCGAGCCTGTTACCCCTTCGAGCAGGGTTACGGAAAATTTTTTGTCCTGCACGCTGTGGCGCAGGGCTGTAGCGGCTTCTTTTTGCGCTCCTTCCAGCACAGGCGGGTGGTGCAGCGGGTCGGGCTGGGCAAAGGGGCTGGCAGGTTCAAGCAGGACCGGGCGGAGTGCTCCTGCATCTGCCAGCCCTTTGACCACGCCAGCACTGACCTCTGCCGCACTGGCAATATCGGTTGTGGTGCGGGAGCTGCCATCCGCCATAAGGGCCAGCACCTTCTGCCGTGCGGGAGTTATGCGCAGTGCTTCCGGCGGGGTGGGGGGAGCGATCCAGCCCATGGCGGGGGCAGGCGTGGCTCCTTTCATGTGCAGGCGCAGGGTCATGGCCAGCACCATGCCGGGGGGGGAGAGCGTATAGGCGGCCACCCAGTCCACAAACCGGCGGAGTTCGGCATTAAGTGGGGGAAGCTCCAGCCGTTCGGCCACGGCGCGTAGGCGGTTATCAGCCACTGTTTTGGTGGGCGTGGGGTGGGCAAGGTCTGGTGGCAGGGTGGTGTGTGTGTCCCAGACCACGCCGGTCTGGCGGCGGTTGCCCAAGGGTACGCTCACAATATCGCCCGGCTTGAGCGCCATGCTGGCAGGGGCTTTGTAGTCAAATGGGCCAGTAAACGGCATGGGCAGCAGGACGGGCACGCGCAGCCCACCCGTTGCGGGCTGGTCCGCGCCGGAGGCATGCGTAGAAGAAGGGGGAGGAGCCACTGCCATGCCCTTATGTTTAAGCGCGCAGCAGCGCAAAGAACAGGGGTTGTCTGTTGGGATTTTTGCCCGAACGTAGGATAGAAGGGAGCAGAAGGCAGGAGGCACATGGGCATGACGGCCGAAGACGCAGTGCAAAAATTTCTGGCATGGATGGCGGTGGAAAAACGGGCCTCCCTTTTGACCATAGATGCCTATCGGGGGGATCTGGCCCGTTTTCTGGCTTTTATGACCACACATCTGGGTAGGCCACCGGCCATGAGCGGGCTGGCCAGCATAACCCTGCGCGACCTCCGGGCATGGCTTGCGCATGAGATGGCACAGGCGCAGGAGCAGGCCAGCCGCCCCCATGCGCGTCGGAGCACGCCAGACCAGGCTGCCCGCACCCGAGCGCGCCGGGTTTCTGCCCTGCGGTCATTTTTTAAATATCTGGCACGTAGGGAAGGGGTGGAGAATCCGGCGGTCTCGCTGTTACGCCTGCCCCGTACCAAAAAAACACTGCCCCGCCCTCTGGCGCGCGAAGATGCACTGGCCGCCCCGGATGATATTGCCAGTATGGCCCTCACCCCCATGGAGGAGCAGCGGAACGCCGCCCTGTTCCTGCTGCTATATGGCTGTGGGCTACGGATTTCTGAAGCACTGAACCTGAATATTGCTGACCTGCACACCATGGAAGGCAGTGGCGTCCTGCGTATTCACGGCAAAGGGGGCAAGGAGCGGCTGGTGCCCGTGCTCCCTGCCGTGTGCAGGGCGCTGGAAGCATGGCGCAAGCGCCACCCAGCCCCCGCGCCGGACAGCCCGTTATTTGTCGGGGTTCGTGGGGGGCGCCTGCAACCCGCGATTGCCCAGAAGGCCATGCGGGAATGGCGGGTCAGCAACGGGCTGCCCGAGCACGTAACCCCCCATGCCCTGCGCCATTCCTTTGCCACCCATTTAATGGAGGGGGGGGCGGACCTGCGCGTTATTCAGGAACTGCTGGGCCATGCCAGCCTGTCCACAACACAACGTTACACACTGGCGGATGAGGCACGGCTGCTGGATGTCTGGACGCGTGCGCATCCACGTGCGCAAATGGAGCATAACGCCCATAAAAAAGAAGGTTGAGGGTTATGATCACCACAGCACACCGCACCCCGTGGCCGGAAATAGAACCCTACGCGCAGGGGTATCTGGATACGGGGGAGGGGCATCAGGTTTACTGGGAGCAGTGTGGTAACCCCGATGGTATTCCGGTTGTGTTCCTGCATGGTGGGCCCGGTGGTGGGTGTTCGGCTGCGCAACGCCAGATGTTTGACCCAGCCCGCTACCGCATTGTGCTGTTTGACCAGCGCGGGTGTGGGCGCTCGCGCCCGCATGCCTCGCTTGAGGCCAATACAACATGGCATCTGGTGGCCGATATTGAACGCCTGCGGACCCTGTTCGGGCTGGAAAAATGGGCTGTTTTTGGCGGATCATGGGGGTCTACGCTGGCTCTGGCCTACGCCCAGACCCACCCCGAGCGCGTGACCGCTCTTATGCTGCGCGGCATTTTTACCCTGCGTAAGGCCGAACTGCTCTGGTATTATCAGGAAGGGGCATCCTGGCTGTTCCCCGATAAATGGGAGGATTTTGTAGCCCCCATCCCCCCCGAAGAGCGGGGAGACATGATGGGTGCCTATCGCAAGCGCCTGATTTCGGATAATGTGGAAGAGCGGCTGGCCGCCGCGCGGGCGTGGAGCCTGTGGGAAGGGCGAACCCTGACCCTGCTCCCCTGCCCGGAAATGGAACACCAGCATGATGAGGCCGATTACGCACTGGCCTTCTCACGCATAGAAAACCATTACTTTGTTCACGGCGGCTGGCTTGAGGAAGGTCAGCTTATCGCCAATGTGGCGCGTATCCGCCATATTCCCACCGTGATCGTGCAGGGGCGCTACGATATGGCAACCCCGGTGCGCACGGCATGGGACCTGCACAGGGCATGGCCCGAGGCGGATTTTCAGCTTGTCGATGCCGCAGGCCACGCCCTGTTTGAACCCGGTATTCTTACCGCGCTGCTCAACGCCACGGACCGTTTTGCACAGGAACTGGCATGACACATCGGCACGGCAGGCAGAAGAACCTGCGGGGGTGGCGGCACTGTGCCACCGCTGCGGCTGTTGTTGTGGGCATGGGGGCGGGGGCCCATGCCGCCAGTGCCCAGTCCTGCCATAAGCTGATGGCGCGTGTGGCCTTGCGCAATGATCTGGGTTTTTTGAATAGTCCGGTCAGCCTGAACGGCCACGCCGTACGCATGATTGTGGATACAGGCTCGGAAGGGAGCCTGCTCTCGCCCGAAGCTGCAGCCCTGTTTGATACGCAACTGGACCGCTCCATGCACACGATGGTGCATGGCACGGGTGGTGTGGGGCGTATTGTGCCCAATGCGGTGGTGCGGTCCTTTAAAATGGGAGGGCTGGAGTTTGGCCCTGTCTCCATTCCCGTGGATGCGCTGCCTGCTGTGCCACGCACGGAACCAGCGGTGGAAGGGCTGGTGGGGGGGGACCTGCTCTCACGCTATGATGTGGAGTTTGATGTCGCACAGGGCACGCTCTCCTTCTGGTCCGCAAGCGTGCCCGGCTGTTCCGGGCCGGAGGGGTGGCGCTACATCTACCGTGCGGTTCCGTTGCAGAATGCAGGAGAGCGGGTTATTGCGCGTGTGGAACTGGATGGCCATGCCCTGCAGGCGCTGGTGGATAGTGGGGCGCGCTCGTGCATTGTCTCAACTCAGGCGGCGGAGCGTATGGGCGTGAGCCAGCCCATGCTGGCCACCGACCCCGGCGGGCTGACAACCGGCGTGGATGGCCACCAGCAAACCTACCACTGGCATAAATTTGGCATGATGCAGATTGGACAGGAGCAGGAAAAATCCCCCGTGCTCACAGTCGCTCCCGTGCAGGACACGGTAGATATGCTACTGGGTGCGGACTGGTTTGCCGCCCATAGGGTATGGATTTCATACCGCACGCATATGCTCTACGTTATGCCCGCAACAGGGCGTACCCGCTAGAGCCCGGTCGGGCGTCGATCATCAGAGGTGTTGATAGGGCAGCCTGTTATAGGCCACCGTCAGTGTTGGAGAGGCTTCCCTCCCCAACACTGAACGGAGTTTGGGGGCGTTATTCGCCCTTGAGGCGTTTGTTGCAGACGCTGTAATAGCCGCCGCCTTTTTCAATCCACTTCAGCCCGCCATTGGCGTTGCTGGCCTTATTGGCGTTGTACTGGTCAAGGCAGGTCTGCATACGGGCCTTGCCAGCGCTGAGTTTGGCGTATTGTGGCGCAACTGCGGTAGGCAGGGTTGCGTTGGTGGGGGCGGCTTCCGTGGCGGCTACGCTTTTGGCAGGTTTGGGCGCTTCAGCACTGGCAGGTGTTGCCGGTGTGGTAGCCGGTGCCGGGGCTTTGGGGGCGGCATTTGCCGGAGTGGTGGCAATATCGCACGAACTGGCCTTGAATTCCGTGAAGGACTGGCCCTTGAGCGTGTTGGCGGTTTTGGCCTCCTTGAACTTCTCGTGGCACTCCTTCACCGTCATGGCGTGGGCGCTGGGGAGGGAAAGGGCTGTGGCACAGCCAAGCAGCAAAGCGGCCAGTCCGGTGCGGGCTACAACAGTCATAATAGACCTCATGCAAGGAGGATAATAGAGCGGCAGCCCCATGCTGCCAGCATTCTACCAATATCATGAAAAATCATGCGCAAGAAATACAAGCCTGAGGCTTTTTACACGCAGCAGAAAATTAATATCAGAATATGCTGATGCTGATGCTGATGCTGATGCTGATGCTGATGCTGATGCTGATGCTGATGCTGATGCTGATGCAGGTAGTTCGTGTTCGGCGGGCTTGCCCACCCAGAGTGTGCGTCTAGTCCTCACACCGGGCTGAGCGGGTGCGCTTTATGCTGGCGCGGTGGGCTTTACCGTCCAGCCTGCGCTGGCGTGCGGCCCGGCCCGGGCGCGTGGCAACCCTGAAGGCAGGGCGGTGGGCGGCCTCGCGGATCAGGGCTACCAGCCGTTCTATGGCATCCTCACGGTTGCGTATCTGTGTTCTGAAGCGCCGGGCGGTTATGACAATAACGCCTTCCCGTGTCGCGCGGGTCCCAGCCAGTTCCAATAGCCGCACACGGACCCGCTCGGGGAGGGAAGGGGAGCGTGCGGCATCAAAGCGTAATTGCGCAGCCGTTGCGACCTTGTTCACGTTCTGCCCGCCGGGGCCGGATGCCAGAATATAACTGACCTCCAGCTCGGATTCAGGCAGGGAAAGTGCGGGAAGGATCGGAATGGCCATAGGCGGGGCATAGCATGGTTTGCCTGCCGGTGTGTGCCCCCACCCATAAAAAAAGCCCCCATGCCAGAGCATGGAGGCTTTTTGCCCAAAAGGCGGAGGGGTTAACGGATCAGTTGTTAATCCGCTCACCATGCAGGGACATATCCAGCCCTTCCAGTTCCTGATCCGCGGTTACGCGCAGACCCATGACCAGATCAATCGCCTTGAGGATGATGAAGGAGGCAAAGGCGCACCAGACAATGGTCACCAGCACTGCTTCGCCCTGCACAATAAGCTGGTGCAGGGAGCCAGTAACACCCGTAGGGTTGGCATCGTTCGCGGAAAGCGGACCATAGGCCAGCACACCGGTCAGCAGCGCGCCAACAATGCCGCCCACACCATGCACGCCAAAGGCATCCAGGCTGTCGTCATACCCCATCATGTGTTTGAGGGATGTGGCGCCCCAGTAGCAGACAACGCCGGTGATCAGACCAATAACCAGAGCGCTACCCGGCAGCACAAAGCCTGCTGCGGGGGTAATGGCGACCAGACCGCCAACAGCGCCGGAGATTACGCCCAGAACAGTCGGTTTGCCCGAACGCAGCCATTCCGCCAGCATCCACGATACGCCAGCACCAGCGGCGGCAATCTGCGTTGCAGCCATGGCCATGCCTGCACGGCCGTTGGCACCAACAGCGGAGCCTGCGTTAAAGCCGAACCAGCCAACCCACAGCAGGGCAGCACCAATGACGGCATAGGTCAGGTTGAAGGGAGAAAGATCGTCCTGCCCGTAACCTTTGCGGCGGCCGAGCACCAGAGCGCAGACCAGACCGGCAACACCGGCGTTGATATGGACAACCGTACCACCTGCAAAGTCAGCCGTACCAAGGCCAGCCAGCCAGCCGATCGGGCTCCAGACCCAGTGTGCAATGGGGGCATACACGACCAGAGACCACAGGATGGAGAACACGCACATGGCGCTGAACTTCATGCGTTCCGCGTAAGCGCCGCAGATCAGCGCGGGGGTGATGATGGCAAAGGTCATCTGGAACATCATGAAGATGCTCTCAGGAATGGTCATGGTGGTGGCGTTGGGGCTATCCGCACCCAGTGTAAAGCCAACATCCGCACCATTATGGATATGCGCGCCAATACCGTTGAGCAGCACGCGGGAGAAGCCACCAATCCACGGCGACCCGGTTGTAAAGGCGAGGGAATACCCCGCGACCATCCATACGATGGACATGATGCAACACAGGGCAAAGGACTGCATGAGCGTTGCCAGCACGTTTTTCTTACGCACCATGCCGGCATAAAACAGGGCAAGACCGGGGATGGTCATCATAAGCACCAGTGCGGTGCTGGTGAGCATCCATGCCGTATCCCCCGTGTCTATGGGGGGGGGGGCCGCATCTGCGGCATAAGCCTGGGAGCAGCCGAGGGCTGCTACAAGACAGGCCGACAGAACAGCCATGGTCTTGCGAATAACTGGACCTCTCGCCGGATTGACAGCTTGGAAGGGTCGCGCTGACATGATGATGCGTTCTCCTTAAAATACGCAGCCATTGACGCTCGCCAGATTCGTGTAAGGAGCGATGGGCCTAATCTTATTGTATCTATTCCGGAATGACCGGGGTGGCAATCCAGTTTGATACCGAATTGTTTCACAATCTGATTTATGGCTGGAAAAAGCCACAAAAAAAGAGGCCGCTACGGTGTCCAGCTCAAATAAAAAAGGGCGTGCAAACCATAATGGCCTGCACGCCCTTATACCTGTTCCGGGGGATAACGGAGGCACTGGACGGGCCAGTACCTCCAAAACCCTTAAAAACCGGTTTGGGTAACTTAGAAGTCCATGCCACCCATGCCGCCCATGTCAGGACCGCCAGCAGGGGCTGCCTTCTTTTCGGGGCGTTCTGCAACCATGGCTTCCGTGGTGATCAGCAGGCCAGCAACGGATGCTGCATCCTGCAGAGCGGTACGGACAACCTTGGCCGGGTCAATAATACCGGCTTCAACCAGGTTCTTGTATTCGCCAGCCTGTGCGTCGAACCCGAAGTTGTAGTCTTCGCTTTCGAGTACCTTGTTGGCAACCACGGCACCGTCTTCACCCGCGTTCAGGGCGATCTGGCGCAGGGGAGCCTGCAGGGCGCTGAGGATGATGTTGCCACCAACGCGCTGGTCGTCATTGTGGTAGTGCAGGTGGGCCAGAGCCTTGGTTGCACGGGCCAGAGCCGTACCACCACCGGGAACAATGCCTTCTTCAACTGCTGCGCGGGTTGCGTGCAGGGCGTCGTCCACGCGGTCCTTGCGTTCCTTCACTTCGATTTCCGTGGAGCCGCCAACGCGGATCACGGCAACACCGCCAGCCAGTTTGGCCAGACGTTCCTGCAGCTTTTCACGGTCGTAGTCAGAGGAGGTTTCCTCGATCTGCGCACGGATCTGCTTGACGCGGCCCTTGATGTCGTCGCCGTTGCCAGCACCGTCAACAATGGTCGTGTTTTCTTTGTCGATGTGAACCTTCTTGGCGGTGCCAAGCATGTTCAGCGTAACCGTTTCGAGCTTGATGCCGAGGTCTTCGCTGATAACCTGACCACCGGTCAGGATGGCGATGTCTTCCAGCATAGCCTTGCGGCGGTCACCGAAGCCAGGAGCCTTGACAGCAGCAATCTTGAGGCCACCGCGCAGCTTGTTGACAACCAGGGTTGCCAGCGCTTCGCCATCAACATCTTCCGCAATGATCAGCAGCGGACGGCCGGACTGAACAACGGATTCCAGCAGCGGCAGGATCGGCTGAAGAGAAGAGAGCTTCTTTTCATGGATCAGGATGTAGGGGTTTTCCAGATCGGCCGTCATCTTTTCCGGGTTCGTCACGAAGTACGGAGAGATGTAGCCACGGTCGAACTGCATGCCTTCAACCACGTCCAGTTCGGTCTGGAAGTGCTTGGCTTCTTCAACGGTGATAACGCCTTCGGAGCCAACTTTCTGCATGGCTTCGGAGATCATCTTGCCGATTTCGGATTCACCGTTGGCAGAGATGGTGCCGACCTGAGCAGTTTCCGCCGGGGTGGTAACCTTTTTGGCGTTCTTCTTCAGCTCTTCAACAACCACGGCAACGGCTTTGTCCACACCGCGCTTGAGGTCCATCGGGTTCATGCCAGCGGCAACGGCCTTCAGGCCTTCGCGCACAATGGCCTGAGCCAGAACGGTTGCAGTGGTCGTGCCGTCACCCGCAACGTCGTTGGTCTTGGATGCCACTTCGCGCAGCATCTGTGCGCCCATGTTTTCGAACTTGTCAGCCAGTTCGATTTCCTTGGCGACGGAAACGCCGTCCTTGGTGATGCGGGGTGCGCCGAAGCTCTTGTCCAGAACAACGTTACGGCCTTTGGGGCCCAGCGTTACCTTTACGGCATCAGCCAGAATGTCCACACCGCGCAGCATGCGCTGGCGTGCGTCTGCACCAAACTTTACGTCTTTGGCAGCCATTGAATTTCTCCTGTGAAGATCTTTTGTAAGTTTACGGTCGGATCAGTGCGGATCAGGCTGCAACAATGCCCAGAATGTCGCTTTCCTTCATGATCAGCAGCTCTTCGCCGTCGATCTTCACTTCCGTGCCGGACCACTTGCCGAACAGAACGCGGTCACCGGCCTTGACATCAAGCGCCACAATCTGACCCTGCTCGTTGCGCGCACCCGCGCCAACAGCAACCACTTCGCCTTCCATAGGCTTTTCTTTGGCCGTGTCGGGGATGATGATGCCACCGGCGGTCTTCTGTTCGCCTTCAAGGCGCCGTACAACTACCCGGTCGTGTAAGGGACGAAACTTCGTCATTATGGATCACTCCACATTCATTTGCTGTGATGACGCCCTTTGTCAGAAAGCAGCGCCACCCGTTTGAACCGCGCGTAACAGAACGCCGCGTCGCGTTAGCACTCCCCTATCAGGAGTGCCAAGGCAGAAAGTAGGTACGCCTCATGGGGGTGTCAAGGAATGGGGGAAAGTTTCTTTTTGTTTTAACGTCAATCCAGACAGGGAGATTGAACATGGGACAGATACGCACATTGGAAGCCGCCGATGGCCACCAGTTTAGCGCGTGGGAGACCGAACGCGGCACGCACCCCTATGCTCTGGTGGTGTTGCAGGAAATTTTTGGCGTAAACCACCATATCCGCACGGTATGCGAGCGGTTTGCCCAGGCGGGTTTTCACGTGATTGCCCCCGCTTTGTTTGACCGCGCAGAACGTGGCGTGGAGCTGGAATACACAACAGATGGCGTGCAGAAGGGCCTTGCCCTGCGTGCGCGGATTCCCACCGCCAAAACCCTGCTGGACGTACAGGCCGCAGCCCGTGCGCTAAAGGCCCGCAAGGTCGGGGTGATCGGGTATTGCTGGGGTGGTACTCTGGCGTGGGATGCCGCAACAGGCACGGAGGATTTTGCCGCAGCCGTAAGCTGGTACGGTGGGGGCATTGCCGCCCACAGGGTGGAGACTCCACGCTGCCCCGTGCAATTACATTTTGGTGAGCGGGATACGAGCATCCCTCATACCGATATAGCCGCCATCCGGGCCGCTCAGCCCGACGTTGAACTTTATGTTTATGACGATGCGGAACACGGTTTTGGCTGTGAGGAACGCGCATCTTACAATGCGCAGGCCTTTGTACAGGCACAGGAACGTAGCCTTGCCTTCCTCAAAAGTACGCTCAATCCGTAAGGTGTCCGGGTGGAAGGAATTGGGGCGCGGACTGAATTGTGATTGACAAGCGCCCCCGGTCGTGGGGGAGAATGTCATCTCTCCTCGCGGCGCGTCGTGTGCAGGAGGAGTAACTGGCCGAAATAAGGATGACTTCGCTCATGTCGACAGGTACCGTTAAATGGTTCAACGCCACCAAAGGGTTTGGTTTTATTGCCCCCGATGATGGAGGAAAAGACGTGTTTGTGCATATTACCGCTGTACAGGCAGCCGGTCTGCGCGCGTTGAATGATGGACAGAAACTGTCCTACGACATGGTGGAGGAACGCGGCAAGCAGGCGGCCACCAACCTTAAACCGCTCTAATAGGGCGGTCTGGGGCGGGCTGGTCAGTTTTGTCCGGTCTGCTCCGCCAGAAAAGCGGTGATCTGGCGTGCCGTCTGCGCAAGGCCACACCGCTCGACGGCAACCCCGTTGGGGAAGGCGCTTAAAAGCCTTGTGGGTGTGCGCCGGTCCAGCAGGACAAACACCCCGCGGTCTGACTGTCGGCGAATCAGCCGCCCGAAGGCCTGCCGCAGCCTGAGCCGGGCTATGCGGTCATCAAACCCTTTTGGGTCTCCACCAGACAGATGAATCCGCCGCTCACGGTGCAGAATATCTGGCCGGGGCCAAGGCACGCGCTCAAACACAACCAGACGCAGGGCATTGCCCGGAACGTCCACCCCATCCCGCATGGCATCCGTGCCGAGCAGGCAGGCATGTTCCTCGGTCCGGAAAATATCAACCAGCGTGTTGTTGTCCATGGCATCCACATGCTGGGCGTAAATGGGCAGGCCTTCTTCCTCCAGCGTGGGGGCTATGCGGTCATACACACCGCGCAGGCGGGAGATAGCGGTAAACAGGCCAAGCCCGCCACCGCCAGAGGACTGGAAAAGGGTACGAAACGCCGCAGACAGGTCCACAAGGCTGCTATTGTCCACGTCCGTTACAATAAAGGCACGGGTCTGGCGGGCATAATCAAACGGACTGGCCAGACTGGCCCGCAGGGCAGGGGAGGGGAAATGATTGGCCCCGGTGCGGGCTTCGGCAGCTTCCCACGCGGTTTCAGCCTCGTCACTCTCTGTTCCACCGCCTTGCTGGTCACGTAGGGTGGCGGAGGTCATGAGCATGCCTTGCGCGGGCATGGCCATAATGCCCGCAAAGGGAATGGTCGGGTCCAGCCAGTGGCGGTAAAGTCCCACGTCCTGTTCGTTCATGCGCTGCCTGTCGCGCCGTTCAAGGCGAATGAAGTGGATATGCGCAGGCGTGCTGCCCGGCTCTGGTGGCTGGTCCAGTGCGGTCAGCATGGTAATCCATGCATCCAGCCGGGATATGGCGCGGCGGCGCAGGGCGCGGGTCATGGCCTCTATGCGGCCACGGGTTGTGGTGTCCAGCGTGTCTGCATCTTCTTCCAGCCGGGCTTGCAGGCGTTCGCTCAGGGTGCGCAGGGGCTCTACAATCCGGCTGAGCGCGCGGGCCAGTTGCTGGCCTGCCTCGGCCATGTCGGGCACAAGCGGGTGCAGGTCGCATTCCATGGCTGTGTGGATGGACTGTTTGCCCCCCTCGGCCGCACGGGCCATGGCCTGCTGGCGCAACAGGCGTAAAAAAGCTTCTGTCGGGTTTTCCATAATCGGCTGGTCTGCCGGAGGTTCGGGCGGGAACAGGGTATTCAGTTCCATGGGCTCCGGAGGCGGGGGCGTGTTTGCCACCTCTGGTGCCAGACGTGTGGACCAGCCCGGTGCTGGCAGGGCCGTGGCCGCCAGCAGGGCGGCATCCAGCGGGTTTTCAAGCTTGGGGTGGCCGACAACCAGATCATCCAGCCTGCGCTTGAGCCCCCTTGCGCGTGAGCGTCGGCCTTCCGCCCCCAGAAGCCAGCGCCGCAGTTCGGCTGTTTCCAGCCCCGAAAGCTCGGCGGAAAAAGCACTGTCTGCCGCATCGGCCAGATGGTGGCCTTCATCAAACACATAGCGTGTGGGAATGTTGCTCTGCTCGCCTGCCTCGTCATCATCACTCATGCCTGCCTGAGCGTAGGCGGCCTGTGTCATGACCAGTGCATGGTTGGCAATGACCAGTGCGGCATCGTGCGCACGGCGTATGGAGTGTTCAACAAAGCAGCGCTGATAATGCGCGCAGGCTCCGTGGATGCATTCCCCCCTACGGTCGGCGACACCGGCAAGGTTGCCGTGGCCGAACAGGTCTCCAAACCAGCCGGGCAGGTCCCCGCCAAACAGGTCTCCGTCTGCTGTGGCCAGGGCCCAGCGTGCGAGCATGCACAGGGCAATGGTAATGCCCGCGGGGCGGGAGGCAGCGGAGTTGACGGCTTCCTCCATGTTCAGCAGGCACAGGTAGTTTTCACGCCCTTTGCGCAGCACCACCTTCTGGCGGTGTGTTGTGGGGTCGGGGTAGAGGCGTTTTGTTTCCTGCTCGATCTGGCGTTGCAGGTGGCGCGTATAGGTGCTGAGCCACACGGCACCGTCGTTCCGCTCCGCCCACAGGCTGGCCGGGGCTATGTAGCCCAGTGTTTTGCCGGTGCCTGTTCCGGCTTCGGCCAGCACAATGGCGGGGTCGCCGCGCATGGTGCGTGGGGCAAATGCCTCGGTTGAGACACTGGCAAAATCCGCCTGCCCGGACCGGACCTCAGCATCGCTCCCCAGAATGTTGACCAGCCGCTCCCGCGCTTCCGCCGGGCTGATGGGGTGGGAGGCGGGGGGAGGGCGTTGCGCGCTTTCCTCCCATTTTGGCAGGTGCCGCCATACGCGCAGGGCATCTGCGGGCTGGGTGGCTTCTTCCGCCAGCCTGCCGTTGTTGGTAAGCCGGCTGTGCAGGTCTATGGTTTCCGCCACAGTGCCGGTCCATATCCAGCCAGCCTGCCCCAGCCGGACCGTAAAGGCCGCCAGAAGTTCAATCTGCCCGCTTCTGGCCTGCCGTGCCAGCTCACCCAGCAGGATGGACAAAAGGTTGGGCAGCAGGTCTGCCTCTGCCCGGTCAATATTCTGCTCGTCCAGCCCAAGGGCCAGAGCAAGGCCACGGGGAGTGGGGGCCACAGGGCGGGCGGGATACACGAATGTAAAAAGTTCCAGCAGGTCCAGCCAGGGGGAGGGCTGGCCTGTGGGCGGGAGGTCCAGCTTGCGGGCCAGTGCCGGGGCATGCACCACCAGTGGGCACGGCATGGCGTGCAGTCGCTCGCGTACCTCGGCGGCACTCAGGCTGAGCAGTTCGCCATCTTCTGTCAGGAGCGAAAACCGCCCCTGATGGGGAACAAGGGCCGGGGCTTCGTGGGCTGAGGGGAAGGATGGCTGCATGGTTTACTTTACATGAGTATTCTTGCGGCAAATGCCAGAGCCGAGCCGTCAGGGTGTGGGTCAGGCGCTCTTGCGCCGGAAAATGACCGAGTGGGCTGGCGTGAGGTTTTTCATGGTTTTGTGCAGGGTAAAGCCATAGCGTTCAAAAATCAGGCAGAGATTGCGGTGGTTGAAAAACTGCAAATGTTCGGGCGGGCAAATATCCGTCCAGGAGGGAAGGTCCTGTGGCACGGCAGGGTGCCCTATATCTGGGGCCGAAATATAGACAAAGCCATTGGGGCGGGTAATTGCGGCCAGTGTCTGCATAAACTCGTTTGGCCCGGCCACATGTTCCAGCACCTCGGAGCTGAATATAAAGTCAAACGTCAGGCCACGCTGGCGGAAGGTGGTTGACTCTTCGCAGTAGAATGAGGTCTGAGGGAAGTGGCGCTTGGCGTAGGCAATGCTGTTCTGGCTGATGTCCAGCCCCGCAGCGCGCGCACCCAGCCGGCTGAATGCTTCGGCCATAAAGCCGCCGCCACACCCAAAATCCAGAACATCCTTGCGCCAGACATAGGGCAGGAACTGGAGGCTCCGCCACCCTGCGCGCCAGCGGCGGCTGAAGGCTTTGGGGTAAAAATCGGCCGATGCACCGCGATACGTCGTTTCGTAAAACGCACGGAGTGTGGCGACATCGGGATAGGGGTGAACGAACAGAAAATCACAGTCGGGGCAGCGGAACAGGTCGTAGCCATTCTTGCTGAATGCAAAAGCAGCTCCCTGTGCGCGGCAGAGTGGGCATTCTGTTGGGGTGTGGGGGGATGCCAAACCGGACTCTGGACCCGCCGAGGGTGTGTGGGGAGGTAAATGCGTAGTCATGCAGTGCTACTCTCCCCAGCTCAGGCGTGGTCCGGAGGCTGGTCGGCGGAGTGTTATTCCGGGTTTTTCAGGCTGTCGGCAACAATGTCGAGCAGTTTGCCGTGCATGTTGCCATTGCCTGCGACAATCATGATATCATCGGGCAGGTCATCGAGTTCCGTGCCATCGGGGGCTGTAACCTGACCACCCGCTTCACGTACGATCAGAATACCTGCGGCACAATCCCATGGCTTGATGCCGAATTCCCAATACCCTTCGTAACGGCCTGCCGCGACCCATGCGAGGTCCAGCGAAGCCGCGCCAAAGCGGCGCACGCCAGCCACGCGGGGCATAAGGTTGCCCAGTACGCGCGCAAAAGGCAGGCGCTGGCGGGCAGGTACCTTGGCAAAGGGAATACCTGTGGCAAACAGGGATTCGGGCATTTCCCGCCGGGCGGACACACGAATGCGCCGCTCGTTCAGGAATGCGCCACTCCCCTTTTCGGCCCAGAACATTTCACCCGCTGCGGGGTTGTAGATCAGGGCCGCGGCCAGTTCCACCTTGCCATCGGGCAGGCGGCGCTGGAGACCAATGGAAATGGCCCAGTGCGGAATGCCGTGCAGGAAGTTGGAGGTACCGTCGAGCGGGTCAACAATCCAGCGCCATGTCCAGTTATCGCTACCCGATTCCCCGGATTCTTCCATAAGAAAGGCGTAGCCCGGACGGGCCCGTTCCAGTTCTTCGCGCAGGGTCTGTTCTGCACGGAGGTCCGCCTGGGAAACAAAGTCACCCGGCCCCTTGATGCTTACCTGAAGCTGCTCGACTTCGTTAAAATCGCGCAGGAGACGCTTGGCCGCCTTCTGGGCTGCGGTTTGCATCACCATCATGACGGGGGAGAGACGCATGGCCACTGTAATTAAGTCCTGCTCTGGAGAGAAAAAAGCTGAAAAAATCAGTCCTTGGCGCGTTCGACGTAAGACCCGTCTTCCGTGCGGACCACAATGCGTTCGCCTGCTTCGATAAACGGCGGGACCATGGTTTTTACACCATTGGACAGCATGGCGGGCTTGTAGGAGGAACTGGCGGTCTGGCCTTTTACAACCGGATCAGCTTCAACCACTTCCAGCGTAACATGCGGGGGCAGGTCAATGCCAACCGGGTCCCCTTCAACCAGATGCAGGTTGATGGTCATGTTGTCCTGAATGAAGGGAGCCTGATCGCCCAGCAGATCGGTGGGGACAGAAAGCTGTTCAAAGGTTTCGGGGTCCATCAGAACCAGCAGTTCGCCATCTGTATAGGAATACAGATATTCACGGTCTTCGGTCATCAGCCGTTCGACCGTATCAGCCGTACGCCAGCGTTCGTTGGTTTTGTTGCCGGTCTTGAGGTCGCGCATTTCAACCTGAATGAACGCCCCCCCCTTACCCGGGGTAATAATCTGCTGTTTTAAGACCGTCCAGCGACGGCCATCATGCTCAATCACCTGACCGGCGCGGATCAGGTTTGCCTGCTGTTTCATACTTGGTTCCTGAGAGGAATGGCTATTCTGTTTGGGGCTTGTACAGTTCCAGGGCAGGAAGGGCAAGCGCTGCGCAGAGAACTCCCCCGCTTTGTCCCGCTGGACAGAACCGTTGCATCCTGTTTATAAGGCTGCACCTGAACAGGTAAGGAAGGGTGGCCGAGCGGTTTAAGGCACCGGTCTTGAAAACCGGCGTGCGTGAGAGCGTACCGTGGGTTCGAATCCCACCCCTTCCGCCAACCCTCATTCTCAGACAGTCTCATAAGTTCTCAAAAGCCTTGATCTTCAGGGCTTTTTTCTGGCTTTGGATAATACCGGTGCCAATACTGTCCGCTCTACGGGATTTACATGGGTGTGGGCAGGGCGTTTCCTGTCTTATTGGCGGACCTCTGTCCGCTCTAGACCAGCGATGGTGAGGCGTTCAGAGAGCTTCTTCCTCAAGGGGCCTGTAAGAACAGGACATTCGGCCAGTGGCTTGGCATATGATGTCCGCAGTCCCATGTGAAGGGAGAGGTAATATATAGGGTAGTTCCCATGATTCCGCTTTCAATTCTCGATCTTGCGTTCATCAACGAAGGCAGTTCGGCCGCAGAGGCGCTACATCGTAGCGCTGACCTTGCTGTGCATGCAGAAAGTTTAGGGTTTCGTCGTTTCTGGCTGGCTGAGCATCATGCGATGCCGGGTATTGCTTCGGCCGCGACTGCTGTGGCTATTGGCTATGTTGCCGGGGCGACAAAAACAATCCGGGTCGGCGCGGGGGGGATCATGTTGCCCAATCATGCACCGCTCGCTGTCGCCGAAGCGTTCGGGACACTGGAGTCTCTTTACCCCGGACGGATCGACCTCGGACTGGGGCGGGCACCGGGCTCAGATCAGGCGACCATGCGGGCGTTGAGGCGTGATCCCGGCTCCACCGATCGCTTCCCGCAAGATGTTGCCGAACTTCTGCATTATTTCGAGAAGCCTCAACCGGGGCAGGCGGTCTTTGCAGTGCCGGGAGCCGGGCTGGATGTGCCTGTCTGGTTGCTGGGGTCATCCCTGTTTTCTGCCCATCTGGCTGCGATCATGGGCTTACCATTTGCCTTCGCCAGTCACTTCGCACCGGACCTGATGGAAGAGGCTCTGGCACTTTACCGCCAGCGTTTTGAACCTTCAGAACGTCTTCAGAAGCCTTACGCCATGCTGGCCGTCAATGCGGTTATCGGGGAAACACCCGATGAGGCGCAGCATGCCCGGACCTCACTGGAGCAACATTTTGTTGCATTGCGCCGAGGACGTCCAACGCAATTTCCAGCACCCCAATCCGTTTCATGGAACGAACAGGAGCAAGCTCTCATTGACCGCACATTGCGCTATACGTTCACGGGAACGGCTGATCTCGTGGCGGAACGCATTTCCTCTTTCATAAAACAGCATCGTCCCGACGAACTCATGATTGGCGCGCCCCTCTTCTCGCAGGCAGCGAGGCGGGCAACTCTTAGCGAGATTGCGCAGACGCTGATGGAGCGTGAGCCTGCGGAAGTTTCATGATTTCATGCGCATATGTTCGGACCGGGAGTGCTGCTGCCCAGTGCCAATGACATACAGGGGCGGTTGCCGATATTTACCTGCATAACCGATAAGTTGGTGATATTCAGGCTCAGGATTAAATGGCACGGATTTTGTGCAAACCGTGATGAGTCTGTCTGCCACCGTGCGCACATGCGTTCGTATGAAGAGTAAGTCCTCATCGGATATTACGTTTTCAGGAAAAATTATAAGCCGTAACGAAAAATGATGCCGCACATCCAAAGCGGAAACCCAAAGCAACGCGGCTTCTGGCGCCTATGCACAAGGGTCTTTTGCCAAGGTTTCGGGTTTCTATAATTAAGAATCATTCTTATTTTAAGAGGTGTGCGTCAGGATGAGTCGGCGCATAAATGGGGAAAGGTATTTTTGTGGCGGG
Organism: Acetobacter lovaniensis; assembly: GCF_014207635.1. GTDB lineage: Bacteria > Pseudomonadota > Alphaproteobacteria > Acetobacterales > Acetobacteraceae > Acetobacter > Acetobacter lovaniensis. The sequence continues at coordinate 170,950 of NZ_JACHIE010000003.1, read as the reverse complement.
CAACAGTGACCTGCTGGCATGCTATCTCGACAATCGCAGGTTGAACGTGTCACGGTTTAGTTCCCGACCTTTAAGACCGAAGATGGTCTGAAGGAGAATTGGAATGGGACATGTTTACAAAACAGAATTCCGACGCGAGGCGGTGCGTCTGGCTCTGAGCAGCGGTCTGTCGCGTGAGCGTATTGCCCAAGGTCTGGGTATTGGGTCTTCGACATTGAAGAAATGGATCCGCGATGCGTTGAAGCTTGATACTGTAGTTGCTGACACAACAGATCATACGGCGCTATTGCGTGAGAATGAGAGATTACGCCGTGAGAATCTTCTGCTGCGGGAGGAGAGGGAGCTCCTAAAAAAGGCGACGCAGTTCTTCGCTAGCCAAAGGTCGTGATGTTTGCCTTTATCGCTCGGTATCATGGGCCACTCTCAGGCGAACGGGTCTGCCGCCTGTTTGGCGTCAGCGACCGGGGTTTCAGGGCTTGGCGACGACGCCCGGTCTTTACCCGCAGAAGACAGCACGAACAGTTCGCACAAGCACAGTATTAAACCCAACCTTCTGGGCAGGATTTTTCAGCACCAGCGCTTAAGCTCCTTTCTGCTCATGGCTTTCTCGTATCCATGAGCAGAAAGGGAAACTGCTCGGATAATGCGGTGACGGAGAGTTTCTTCAAGACCTTAAAAGCGGAACACCTGTGGCGGCAGGCATGGATGACGCGTCAGGACGTCGAGTAGGCTATCATATCCTACATCAATGATTTCTATAATCCGCAGAGGATGTATTCTGCACTTCAATGGAAAAGCCCTCTGGATCATGAGCGCAACGCCGCCTAATAGATAACCCATGGTCCAGAACTAAACCGTGACCGTCCAATCCGTCCCGGCGGCATGGGTACCAGCCGGAGCGTGGTGCGCAGCCTGGAGGAACGGAGCGATGAGGTCGGCATCAAGATGACCGATCTGCGACGCATCCTGTTTCATGGTATTCTGGAATGCCGGACCACGCGCGACGGTAGCGGAGATATGGAAAACACTGGGCAGGATCATGGAGCATGGGCACGTCCCCTCACAGGGTTCGATCCAGCGCAATCTGAATCTGTTTCTGGAGCGGGGCATCCTGCGTCGCGATGTCACGTCTAGAGAATTTCCACTGAACTCTGGTTCAGCAGAAAGGCTCTGTTTCATTGTTTTTTGCAAGCATCTCCACCCATTCAGATGATCCCAACTGAATGGGTTGTGTTCTGGCAGACCCGCCGAGCGTGATGTTGTCGGCGGGATCGCCCGACGCAAAGATCGTCACCTGCGATGGTGCTGTTTCGATTGGCACGATGGGAGGTAGACACCCGCCGTATCTTCAAAACGATCTGGACGTGCTGTAAGAGGCATCGATACAACATCATCGCTCCGATGGTCAGTATAGACGAACGTCAAATAGTAAGACTGAGCCTCAATCCGAGGGTCGCCATTAAACATTTTGTCCCATTCCAGCAGGTCACGCCGCAGCGGCGATCCGACGTCGCCGCTTCGGGTCCAGACTGCCGACACACAGGTCGAAACACGTTCGACGCGCACGATCAACCGCCCATTGAGAAACGCCTTTCCATCAAGCTCGTCGTTGAACCTCGTATTGAGATTGTAGGTCAGTTCCTCCAAAGACTCCGGCCTGGCATCCGCGTGTGCGGTGCCGCCGATGCAGATGGCGCAAATCAGGCTCAGGATAGCGCGGATCATCAATATCGTCCTTCCAGCAGAAGCATGGCCTCGTCGTGCCGTCTCTTGACCAGACCGTTCATGACCTTTCCTTTCGAGCGCACCGGCTCCTCAATGATCCCGACGGCCTTGCGTTTGTCGCCGCTGTTGATAGCAGCACGGACGCCCGGCCAACCTCTTTCTGGATTGTAGGCGAACGCGACGGGGGCGTCGAACTCGTTTGTGTCAGGGAGGCATGGATGTCTCAACGAACGATCGCCTCATAGCTCGGGAGATTGGGCTGTAGAAGATGCCTCTGCTGAACGTCCGTCAGACTGATGAGATTTTGATTATCCCGGGCGAACCTCCAAGCAGCTTCGCCACGCAGACTGGCACCCGCCGCCGTCCTGACCGCCAGATAGGGGGTAATTTTTATGGCCAGCAATTTCTGCTCGATCTCCGTCCGGGAACGGTCGCGCATGTTCTAACCACGTCCGCGCGTTACGCCGGACGCTTCGCCCGGCCAGTGCAGACTGAAACCGTAAATCCGTAATAGCCATGATCTTGCGGGTCTGCGCAGGTTGGGTTTCACAAGTTGTTTTATTTTGCGGATGCATTATTAATTTGATTGGAGATTGTCCTGCCTGCGTCCTGTATGTATGGCATTAAATATCATTAATGTAGTTCGAGAACTTGCAATGGCCACACGGATTAAACTTCGGCACAAAGATACCGGTATAGAGAAAGATGGGTTTTACGGATTCTCGTGGACGACTTTCTTTTTTGGCGCATTTCCATGTTTGTTTAGGATGGATTTTATAACATTTATTGGATTTTTTGTTGTTCAATGTATTATAGGTGCATGCACAGTAGGATTTGGTGTGTTTATTGCATCTTTTGTTTGGGCGTTTATTTATAATAAATATTACACGAGAAAACTCCTTGAAAAAGGATATGTATTCGCAGATTCTCCCGAAAAAGTAATATTTGCGAAAATGGCATTAGGTATAGCTTAAATTTTTGATAATGCAGTCTGGTTGTTTGATGGGACGATCAGACTGTATTGTTACGACAATCTGAAATTTTTAGATGTGACATTTATTGTTAAAATCATAAAGTTCCATTGAATAAATAATGGATAACATGTAATAAAAATTATTTATTGATATAAATTTAATTATATACTGAGAAAATAAATCCATTCAATATTTGCATATAATGGTTTTTAAGATCGGGAAGTATATCATGCATAATTCTACTGCGTGTTTGACGTCAGCATTTACTCTAAACCGGATAAGTTCTGGAAGATAGGTTACTAACCGCCCGAAAGGAGCGCTCAGTCTGTTCGCTGTTGCTCTGTAGCCAGACAGCCGCGCCGCATGCATTTGCGGTGCTGGAACTCTCCGCTACCGTCCCATGACCGCTGGCGCTGCCATGCTCCCCATTTATGCCCGAGGATGCGGCAGATCATGCTTGTTGCAAACCATCTCATGAGTTTTTCTTAACTGCTTTTTTCGGGAAAAGTCCAGAGAGGCTGTTTTTCCATTCCCCCCCCCCCCTCTGTTTTGTGTGTCAGTCTGTGCTGTGGTTACTGCCCGCTCAGGAGTGGGATCATCTGATCCACAGCTTCAAGAGCATTCCGTGTGGCCTGAAGGTCGGTATCGGCTGGGGCATCCGTTTTCTTCTGGTGGTGTCTGCTGGCTGGAAGAAGTGCTTTAATCTCTGCGGCCACCCCTCGTACTGTTTGTGCAAAATCCTGATCTTCGCTGCTTCTTGTGGCTGTTACGTGAGTAGATGAGGTTGCAGCCTGTGTGCTGTCCGGTGTGGTGCTGCTCTGGGGCGCATCCGCATCGCTCTGTTGTGTCTGTGTGGTGGGGTCATTTTGCTCGGAGGTGTCCTGTGTATTGGACGGCTCTTGCGCTGTGCCCTGTGGTGCTGCCAGCAAGGCGTTGCCTATGGCGGCATTGCTGCCGCCATTTTGCGTATATTGAGCAACAGCAGCCGCCAGTTGCCGCGCAAGCTGTGCCAGAGCCTGTGCCAGTGCTCTGGGCGACATGAATGCCTTGAACTGCATAAGCAGGTGTATCTGCGCTTTGAGACTATTGACCTGTTCTTCTGCCTGCTCTTTAGCGGAAGCATGGCTTGATTTGGCAAGTTGATCCAGCCTGCTCAGCGCTTCCTGCGCAGAGGCCAGATACGCGCTGGTCGCAGAAGATGAATGTGCTAAAAACTCAATCCCGGCCTGAGATAGTGTGATTTGCACAGACTTTTCTATGCTCGACTGATCCGCAGTGGTGGCACTGGTGCTGTCTGCGCTAGGTGAGGGGGCGGTCGTGTGCGTGTTGAGTGCCGCATTGTAGGACCCAGTTGTGTGGGAGAAGCCCATATTGGCTGCTTGGGCCGTGTTGAGAGTTGTCATGGGAGGATCCTGCTATACGTCAACACCGTACAGGATGGCCGGAAGGGATTATTAAAAGGTTAAAAGTGCTGGGTGGCGGTGGCTGGGGAGTTTAAGCGCATGCGCGGGCAGCCCAGAGTGCTGATGGATACAAACCCGGTCAGACACATCCGTGATGACATGGAAGCAGTGTGGGTGCATGGGTTTTCTGACATGGCAGGATGTTGTGTACGACGTGTCAGCGAGGGAAGGGTATGCCCGTCACGGTAATCCTTGCGCGTATGTTTGATGCGCTGCCACAAACGGGAATGCTTATGCCAGCCTGAGCGGGAGGGCTCTCATGGTATGCATTGTGTGGTCCTGCGCTGGTTTTGTCTGGTGCATACATGCTCTGTGCCCCAGCAGGCCCCTCCGGTTAGGCAGGTCACGGTGGGGTATGGTATTCTTGGCGACCATGCGCCTATGGGGCAGGAATATGGAAGGCACGGACCATGCGTAAACAGCTTATCAGTCTTGTTCTTGGCGGTGTGTTCGCCCTGTGCTCGGTTCCTGCCATCGCGCAGGATAATGAGGAGGACGGAGACTATAGGGCGTTGATGCAGAAGACGACCAATAACGCCAACGGGATTTGTATCGATTACCTCAATTCCGAGCATGAAGACTATTCAGGCGATAAAATGAGTGAGTCCCGTCCGCCAGATGAGGTGACAAAAGGCTTATCCAAAGCCATAAGGGACGAATGTCAGAAGCACCCCAAGGAGCGGGTGGGCAAGGCTGTTACCAATGTCAAAGCAGCCTATGCGCATGAACTGGCGCAGATCATTAGAAAAATGAAAATCAATGATGACCCGATCAGCACCAGCGGCGGGTCATGATTTGCCTCATTTGTAGGAAAATACCCCTCCTGATCAAGATGGTTCAGGCGCAGGAGGGGAGTGCTGTCAGATATGGGAGAAGATGGTTTTTTCAGGCAGGCGGGATTTGGGGAGCTTGGCATTGAAGTCAGCATCCGAATGGTAGCCCAGGGCTACAAGAACGGCTGGTGACAGGCCTTTTTCTTCCAGTTCCAGTTCCTTGCTCAGAATAGCGGCATCAAAACCTTCCATGGGAGTGGCATCCACGCCAAGGAGGGCGGCAGACAAAAGCAGGAAACCCTGTGCAATATAGGTCTGTTTTTGTGTCCATGCGGGCAGGTCTCCTGCCTGTTCATGCAGCCCGACAAACCCTGAGCGGCCCTTATGTGTCAGTGCACGGGCATCCGCATCGACATAGCGGCCATCGGCCTGCTCCTGATCCGCAAGGGTTTGCAGGTACTCTGGCGGTAGCGTGTTGCGTGCGCTCAGTACAATGACGTGTGAGGCATCCGTGACACGAGAGGCGTTAAAGGCAAAGGTACCGCTGGTGGATTTGGCAATACGGGCTTTGCCTTCGTCCGTGTCGGCCACAAAAAAGTGCCACGGCTGGGAGTTGACGGAGGAGGGGCTGTAACGCAGGGCTTCCAGCAGTTGCGCTACAACGGGAGCGGGTATTTTGCGGTCTTTGTCATATGCCTTGGTTGTATGACGGTGCTTGAGAATATGCAGAAGGTCCATGAACTTTTTCCTGTGTTGCCCGTTATTGTCCTGCGCATTGTATGCCGCCTGACATGGTGGCCGATGCTCCATTGCGGTAGCCGGACGTGTCAGACGGTATTCTGCTCCGGCCTAGAAATGGGTTGGATCGAGCGGGAGATCAAGAGGGTGGCAGGGTCTGCGCTCCGGTATTGTCGCGCATGTGGCAGATGTCAGCCGACAACAATACGATCCCGCCCGTCTTTTTTGGCCTGATAAAGAGCCGCGTCAGCCTTGCGGATAATGGCGGTCGTTTCCGTTGGTAAGGATTTGTCCCACGTGGTCACACCGAACGACATGGTGATTTTGCCCAGAGCCTGACCATTATAATACAACTCCAGCCGCGACAGGCTCAACCGCAGCTCTTCCACCCGCTGGATGAGCGAGTTCAGCGGGTGATAGGTTGTGATGATCAGGAACTCCTCTCCACCAAACCGGCATACAATGTCGTTGCTTCTGAAGGAGTTCTGGATTTCATTAGCAAAGGTGCGCAGGACCATGTCCCCCGCATCGTGCCCGAACTCATCGTTGATACGTTTGAAATGATCAATATCGGCCATAATCAGGCTTAGCGCAGTATTGTTCCGGCTGGCTGTGGCAATTTCTGCATTCAGGGCTTCTTCCATGTAGCGGCGGTTGTACAGCCCGGTCAGCGGATCATGGATTGTCTGTTCAAGCAGGTCTTTCTGCAGGTTCTGGTTAACCAGAGCAGAGGCAATGTTTTCCACCAGTGCAACAAGGCGGAAGCGGTTTTCTTCCGCCACATGGCTTTGCAGATACAAAAGCCCTACAACTTCACCACTCGCGAACAGGGGTTCGCAATGGTAGATGCAGATATCGCTATCAACATGCTGGCAGATTACGTCCCCACCGGGAGAGTTGACGGAGTGACTCTGCCCCAGTCGCAACGCCCAGCACGACGAAGGGTGCAGGCCATCACGCCCCACAGGCGTATGGCTGCCCCAGTGCGCAATGCGTTCAAGCTGGTTGGTGGTGTGGTTATATGTGTAGAGCGCGCCGGGGATGCCGGGCAGTACGCGGGGCACAAAAGCGCAGATAATGGCAGAAAGTTCGCTGCTGGTGCGGGCGGCCTGAAGGCGATGGGCCATTTCCCCCAGCAGTTCCATGGCTTCGTTGTTGCGTTTGAGTTCGGCATTGGCCTGAAGCAGTTTATAGTCGCTGGCTTCCTGCGCCTGCATGGCGGCATCCAGCCGTTCGGCCATGGTGTTGTAGCCATGGGCCAGAATATCAAACTCCGTGCAACCCATCCGGGCGTCCACACGTACGGTGCGGTTGCCATTCCCGAAGTCGGACATGGCGCGCGTAATCTGGCTGACGGAACGGCGCATGCCATTGAGCACAAAATACAGAAGACCGTTTACCAGCAGGACAATAATCAGGCATCCACCAACGACCAGATTTCTGTTCCATGTTGCGTGCGCTCTTGCCGTGGCTTCCCGCGCAATCAGCAGTTCCTGTTCTGTCTGCCGGATTTCATCGGCTTTTTGAGCAATAATGGCCATGTTGACACGCCCCTGCCCGACGATAACCCGTGACCGGGCTTCATCAAACCGGCCCTGACGGGCAAGAGCGATCTGTTTGATCAGGGTATCCAGCCGCTCATTGGTGGCAACTTGCAGGCTTTGTGCCCGTTCATGCTGGATGGGATTATCCTGCACCAGTTGTTCAAGCGTGTTGACCTTGGCGAGGGCGGAGGCCACACGGTCGTCAAAATCCTTGGCGAAGGAAGGGTCCGTGGTGAGCAGGTAGCCACGTTCTTCAGCCTGGGCCTCTCGTAGATCAGACAGGGTTTCGGTGACAACTTCGGTAATTTTCTGTCTGTGGGCATTCCATTCGAAGCTTGAGATCATGCTGTTGGAGGCGGAGAGCAGCAGCACGGAAAGACAGATCAGATTAACGCTGACGATGAAACCGACAAAGATGATCCGAGATGCAAGGGAATGGAGCAAAATAATCTCTTTTATTCTAAGACTCTATGCAAAATAGAGAAGATGCTGGAGTTTTTCAATTACGGTTTGAGAACTCTGTAGGGATGTCGGGCGATTATACACCATAATTTCATTCATTATTGCAGAACAGATAAAGATTATGCGTATGGATGGAGTCTGCGCAGATGTTCAGGCGTGTGGGAAAAAGGGGTGAAAATACTCTAACGCCGGGTAAGGGGCTATGCCCACGGGAGCGGCAACTGCATGCCATGCTATGCATCCGGGCTATCAACACGCGGACACAGCAGATGCTCCGTCCGTATGGAACTGGTCCCGATTCCAAACCTCGCAAAGGGCTTTACCCTGAATGGAGGCAATTCCTTTTTTATGAGATCAGAATGCCCGGAGCGACTGAATTCTGGTGCTCACGGAACTGGGCTTCTTCCCTGTGTAACGGGGGAGTGTAGCGAGAGATTTAAATCACTTACGAAGTTTGGCGTTAATTCCTCTACGTGCATCCCTGATGGCTTTTGTGCCATAAGTGGACTCCCTGAGTTTTGAGGCCGGTTGCCCCCCGGCCTCTTTTTTTCGTCCAACCGCGCCTGTTATGAACGGAGGAACTAACGTGAAGATAGCGACACACCGAATTACGTCAATCGTTTTCGGTTTGTGCCCACGCAGTTTCAGTGGATATCTTGTGGATAAACGCTGGAAAGCGTTAGAAACCTCACAAAAATGAGCATGAAAAACACCGAAATCGGTTATTTTCCAGAGGCGGAGCATAAGCGGGAAGATCTTTCACGTTTTTTGCGCCTGAAGCAGGCTGTAAAGAATGCCGGGGGGCTGGCGCATGTCGCCGTGGCGGCAAATGTTGGTACGACCACTCTTAGCGGTTACATGAACGGAAGAGAGTGGAAAATCGGGATCGCAGAGCAGATCGCACAGGCATGCGATGTGGACCTGCAATGGCTGCTGTTCGGCGATCAGCCCAATGCATGCCGTAACGAAGTGGCATGCAGGCAAAAACCTCTCTCAGAACTCATGCATATTCCCGGTTATGACATAGAGTTATCAGTCGGACATGGTATTTCGTCAGTCTATGCCGAAGAAAGCGTATCCTTCCAGATAAGCACCTCTCTTTTGCCAGAACATCTTAAAACCAGATCACGCAGGCTGGTAAGTTTTACCGTGCGTGGTGACAGTATGGAGCCAGTGATATTTTCTGGTGACAGCGTTGTGTTTGATTTAATGGATAAAGACATTTTTACAGGTGGTGTCTATGCCTTGAGAGTTGGGGACCAGCTTCTGGTAAAAAGGCTTTCTTTGCGTGCAAATGGCAACCTGTTGGTCATGAGTGATAACCCGCGTTATCCCACCGATGAGATCAACGCTCAGGAAGCACAGCAAATAATCCGGGATGGCAGCTCTCCGGTCCAGGTTGTTGGTCGCGTTGTGTGGCGTAGTGGCGGACTGTTTACAGAGTAAAGGGGGGGGCAATCCGGAGGCGCGGTCCCTCCTCCTCGACCGGCACGGGCTTTAATATATTATCCACAGATTCTGAGGATGCTTGCGTGGGTAAGCCTGTGGATGAAAAGCGGATAAACACAGGGTTGCAATCCTGCCCGGCACTTGGTAGGCATCGCGCAGTCCTTGGGGAGTAGTTACCCTCAGTTTTGAGGGGCCTTCATCAACATACTTGGCTTTAGGGCCATGGTGGAGGCAGCGTTTTGCAAAAAACGCCAGGCAAGACCAACGGCGGAGGAAGTCCCAGTTGTGGCCGGGGGATTTCTGTCTGCTGTTTGTGTTTCCTGCGGCCCGTGGACTTCTCATGACTGGTTTTTTCACGCTGGGTGTTCTGGGGCTCAGCCTGTCGGTGGATGCCTTTGCCGCGGCTGTTGGCAAAGGGGCAAGCCAGCAGACTGCCCGTTTGAATGACGCCGTGCGCATAGGCGCGGTCTTTGGTTTTTTTGAAGCCATAACACCAGTCATCGGCTGGGTTCTGGGGTTAGCACTCAGCACATGGATTGCAGCGGTTGACCACTGGATTGCCTTTGGCCTGCTGCTGGTCATTGGTGGCAACATGATCCGCCTTGCCGTGCGGGGCGAAGAGCAGACCCAGTCAGAACAGGTTGTGGATCAGGCATCGCCGCGGCGTGGGGTGCTTGGTCTGGTCACAACCGCACTGGCTACCAGCATCGATGCAACGGCTGTGGGGGTTAGCCTTGGTGTCATGCAGGTGAATATTCTGTCCGCCTGCCTGATTATAGGCGGCATTACAACCGTTGTGGCCACAATGGGGGTGATTATTGGCCGACATGCCAGCGTGTGGATTGGTCGTTACGCAGAAATTCTGGGCGGGTGTGCGCTGATCGGCATAGGCTGTTCCATTCTTTATACGCATCTCAGCGCGCCATAAGACGGGTATGGGCGGGGCAGGGCGGGTGCAGGCCTGCCCCGAGGCTGCTTTGCCTGCGGGCTGGCGTTTTAATTTCAAGTCGTAATTGTTATGTTATATTATAACGTATACACCGGAGGGAGTATGCCGCAACAATAAGGTTCTCCCATGCCCGCCAGACTGCCCGTTACTGTTTTGTCCGGTTTTCTTGGTGCCGGAAAAACAACCTTGCTCAATTACATTCTGAATAACCGCACAGGCCGCAAGGTTGCGGTCATTGTGAATGACATGAGCGATGTGAACATAGACGCCGATCTGGTGCGCGGTGGGAGCAACCTCTCCCGCACGGATGAAAAACTGGTGGAAATGAGTAACGGTTGCATCTGCTGCACCTTGCGTGATGACCTGTTGCAGGAAGTACGCAGGCTGGCCGAAGATGGGCGGTTTGATTATCTTCTGGTGGAATCAACCGGAATTGCGGAACCTCTGCCTATTGCCGCCACGTTTGAGTTCCGCGACGCAGCCGGTGCCAGTCTGGCGGACATAGCCCGGCTGGATACCATGGTAACCGTTGTGGATGCGGTTAACCTTCTGAACGATTACGGCTCAACCGATTTTCTCAAGGATCGGGGAGAAATCGCGGGGGAGGATGATGAACGCGCTCTGGTTTCCCTGCTGGTGGAGCAGATTGAATTTGCAGATGTTGTTGTGCTCAACAAGGTTTCCAGCGCCACGCCCGAACAGCGCGTAGCCGCCCGCCAGATTATTATGAGCCTGAACCCGGATGCCGATATTGTGGAGACAGACAATTCCGTGGTGCCGTTGGACAGGATTTTGAATACGTACCGATTTGATTACGAGAAGGCTCACAAAAACCCATTATGGTATAAAGAGCTTTACGGGTTTACAGACCATGTTCCCGAAACGGATGAATACGGTATCCGTAGTTTTGTTTTTAGGGCACGTCGCCCGTTTATTCCCGAAAAGTTCAAGGCTTTTATAGATCATGCCTGGCCGGGTGTTGTGCGCGGCAAGGGGTATTTCTGGCTGGCGACCAGACCCATGTGGGTGGGCGAACTGGGGCTGGCTGGTGCTCTGGTGCAAACACAGGCCGCCGGGCACTGGTGGGTTGCCATTCCTCCCGAACATTGGCCGGAAGATACGGAATGGCAGGATATGCTGGTTTCCCGGTGGGACCGGGTTTATGGCGACCGCAGGCAGGAAATGGTGTTTATCGGCACGGCCGATATGGACGAGGCCGCCATTCGCGCCGCATTGAACGCCTGCCTTGTGCCAGATGCCGGGCAAACTCTTTTTGACGGAAGCATGTTTGCAAACCTGCCAGACCCGTTCCCCGCGTGGCAGACGGAGCCCGTGGAGCCATGACCTGCGCGCCAGCCCCCAGTACGAACGCACCCTGCGCCACGAGGTCTGGCGCAGGTATGACGGCAATGACTGGCAGGCATTTGATGCCTTGCCCCCAGCATACGCCAGCGCGTAACCTGGCATAGTGACGATGCATGATCCGTGAATGTGCTTATGCTCTGGCGGCATGACAAACGGAGTTATGGCCGCACGGCACAGGCCGAGAAAGCACTGATCCGCTCTCTGGATTATTGCGAACGGCTGGAGCGCGATGTGTTTGCCGCACGGTATGGGGAGCAATATGGCATGCCGCTCCCCCATATGGCGGCAGGAGGCACCGTACAACGGTAACGGTATGCTTATTGGCTGTGTGTATTATCGCCTTTGCCAGCGGCTGCATATGTGATAGAACAAACAAAGAACATATTGCGTGTGGAAGGCTAACATGGCGGTAGCGGAGCGGATCGTGTTTCAGCCATTTGTATGGCAGGGCGGGGTATTGCGGGCGGGAGTGCCCATTGTGTGCCCGAACGTGGAAGATGCACGCAGGCGCGTGGACAAAATCCGGGCCGGTATCCTGCATGTTGCCGGGGCCGTGGTCGTGCGCATGGATGTGGATGAAGACATAGGCGATTACGGAGAGCCCGAATATCTGGAACGGATCGGTGATACCCCCGGTGGAGAGGATGAGGACTGATCCGCCCTGCAGTCTATAGCCGCGCCCTGTCGCTATGCCTCATCTGGTTTTGACCGGGCCTGACAAAGGGGTGATTGCGGGTGCGCAACACTCTGTAGGAACTGGTGCTTCTTCCTGCTAAAGAGGGCGCATAAAGGCAGGGGGTAACCCGGCCTGCGGCGTGATTGTTAAAGGATGGTGTTTATGGCTGTGCAATATGCCACGGTAACATGGGAGCAACTGCATAGGGATGCACGGGCGCTGGCGGCGGCTCTTATGCCCAGAATGCCCTTTAAAGGTATTGTGGCGGTTACCCGTGGCGGGTTAATTCCCGCAGCCATTGCCGCCCGGGAACTGGGGTGCCGGTTGATCGAGACCATCTCCGTCGTGACCTATGACGAAGAAGAAATGGGTCAGCCCCAGATTATCAAGGCACCAGAGGCCGCGGGGGATGGGGAAGGGTTCCTGATCATTGATGATCTGGTCGATTCCGGCGTGACCGCACGCTTTGTGCGCGAATGTCTGCCCAAAGCCTATTTTGCCTGCCTGTATGCCAAACCTGCCGGTAAGCCCTTGACCGATCTGTTTATTACGGAAGTTCCGCAGGATACGTGGGTTCTTTTTCCGTGGGATACGGCTCCGCTGTTCGTGCCGCCACTGGTCAGTAACAAAAAAGAGTGTGCGGAGTAATTTTTTTAGCGCCACAGGGTTGCCAGTTTATAATTAGACGCCTAGTTTCCCGCTTGTTCGGGGCGTGGCGCAGCCTGGTAGCGCGCGTGTTTTGGGTACACGAGGCCCCCGGTTCGAGTCCGGGCGCCCCGACCATAAATAAAGCGGGAGGCACGTAATGCCAGCGCGTATTTATCAGCAGTCCAAGCCAGCAGGTCAGTCCGGTCTGGCAGGCACCCGCAAATGGGTGTTTGAATACGGTCAGAGCGCTCCACGCAGGCAGGATGCCCTTATGGGGTGGACCGGCAGCGCGGATACCCGGTCCCAGCTCCGTCTTCTGTTTGACAGCCGCGAGGCCGCCGAGGCATACGCCCAGCATGAGCAGATTGCTTATGAGGTTGAGCAGCCAGCGCAGCGGCACCGTCGTCCCAAGGTTTATGCCGATAATTTCGGCTATAACCGGATACAGAACTGGACGCACTGAATTTCAGCCTCCATCCCCTGTATGCGGGATGGGAGGCTTTTCGCGCCCTTAGCTCAGTCGGATAGAGCAACAGCCTTCTAAGCTGTGGGTCATTGGTTCGAATCCAATAGGGCGCGCCAGTTTTATCTGTAAAATCCTGTCAGGGTGGGAGATCAGGCTCCGCCCTTTTTTGTGCCCGCTCTGCGCCGAATTGTCCGGTGTCGCACTGTGCCACGGGGCTGGGTAAAGCATCGTGCCAGCAGTAGGCTGGTTAAGGTATATGGGGGCAGGAGCCGCGCAGCACGTGCCCCCATGCTCTGGGTGTCAGATAATGTAATCAATGGGGGGGAGTGTCTGGTCCATGTCCAGGGCAGGCATGCCCTTGTGGCGCACACCCACCTTGCGGGCGGGGTTACCTACCACGGTGGTAAAGGGGGGTACGGGCTCAAGCACAATGGAGCCTGCCCCAATCTTGGCGCCTTCGCCAATTTCAATATTGCCAAGGACTTTGGCGCCTGCGCCAATCAGCACACCCCGGCGCACCTTGGGGTGGCGGTCTCCGCAATGTTTGCCCGTGCCACCAAGGGTCACATTTTGCAGAATGGAAACATCGTCTTCAATAATGGATGTCTCCCCCACCACAATGCCGGTGCCGTGGTCAAACAGAATGCGGCGTCCAAGCTGTGCGGCTGGGTGAATGTCCACCCCGAACAGTTCCGATGCCCGGCTTTGCAGGTGCAGGGCCAGATGCCGCCGTTCCGACAGCCAGAGCCAGCGCGCCACCCGGTAGGTCTGCACCGCGTGATAGCCTTTGAAGAACAGGAACGGGGTTACAAAATCCGGGCAGGCCGGGTCCCGCTCCCGAATGGCCAGCAGGTCGGCGGCCGCCGCGCATACAAGATCAGGCTCCTCGTCAAAGCCTTCCTTCACCAGTTCGGAAAGTGCATCGGCGGCAACGGACCGGTCCCCCAGTTTGCGGCCAATCAGGGCCGCCAGAGCCGAGGCAAAGCTGGAATGGCTCCGTACGCCGGTTGCCAGCAGGCCGCGTACCAGTGGGTCATAGCAACTGCATGCTTCCTGCGTCATCTGCCGCCACAGCACGGTCAGCTGTGGCGCGCACATCATGCTGCTTTCTTCAAAATGACTGGAACTGACTGAGGTAACGCTACCGTCCTGCATCCCGGCTACTCCGTAACTACAAACCCATGGCGTGCTTTACAAAAGCTTTCCGCAGGGCAGGAAAGCGATGCACGCCCGCAATACCCAGATCACGCGCCAGACGGAGGACCGGGTTGTTGTTACTGAACAGCCTGTCCAGCGCATCTGTTGCCGCCAGCATGAGCATATTGGCCGGGCGGCACAAGGCCTGATAACGTGCAAGCACCGCGGGGGCGCCGGGGTCCTTGCCCTGTGCATGGATGTCCAGCAGCAGCGGGCTCAGGTGAATGACATCCCGGTAACCAAGGTTAAGCCCCTGACCTGCGATGGGGTGAATCCCGTGTGCGGCATCCCCCACCAGCATGAGCCGTGTATCTGTATAACGTGCGGCATACTGGGCGGAGAGCGGGTAAGTCCAGCGGCGGCCCACGGGTGTTACACGGCCAAGGCGGGTATTGCCCATGCGGCGTTCCACCTGCCGGGCAAAGGCCTCGTCGGGCAGAGCGGCAAAGCGTTCGGCTATGCCGTCCTTGTCGCTCCACACAATGGCGGACATGTAGGGGTGTTCGTCCGTGCCCGTCATGGGGAGTTGCGCAAACGGGCCAGCGGGCAGGAAGTGTTCCAGCGCGCTGTTGTCGTGCGGGAACTCATGGGCAATGGCGCACACAATGGCGGTCTGCCCATAGGGCAGGCGGGTCAGGGGAATACCGGCTTCTGAGCGCAGGCGGCTTCGGCGGCCATCGGCGGCCACAATCAGGCGGGCGTTAAAGCTGCGGCCATCGTGAAGCTGCACATGCGCATTTTGTGCCGTGCGGGTAATTTTTGCTTCCGCGGGGGCCAGAACGGTCACGCCCGGTGTGGTGCTCAGGCACTTGTTCAGTGCCACGCGCAGGGCGCGGGCTTCCACCATCCAGCCAAAGGGCTGGGAGGCATCTTCTCGCGTGAATTCGAGAAAAAGGGAGGACGCGGGTTCACCGGGCCTGCCATCTGTGACCAGAATTTCCTCAATCGGGCAGGAGGCGGCGGGGAGCAGGTCCCACACCCCGGCACTTTCCAGAAACTCCTTGGGACCTGCGGCAATGGCGTAGGCGCGCCCGTCCAGATCCGGGTGTTCCATGGGAGGCAGGGCCGCCTTGTCCACCACAGCCACCCGCATGCCGCCACGCGCCAGACGGCACGCCAGAGCGGCACCAACTGGCCCCGCGCCGATAATGCACACATCCACGTCCGCCACATGCGGGTGGTGGGTGCTGGCGTGTTCTGCCGTGGCGTCGGGGGAGATTGGGCTCATGCGGTTTTTTCCTTAACATTCACACATCTGGCAGGCGGCACGCCCCAAAAGCCGCGCAGGCTGTTGCGGATCATGCCCTCTTTATGCGCCCTCCTTTGCGACAAAACCAGCCGTCTTGCCTTGAGGTGCATCAAAGCTCTTGGCAATTGGTGTTTAACTGTGCCAACATCGTAACGTCATGGAAATGTTTTGCAGCAGGGAGTTGCAGGCAGTATGAAGCTGATTACCGCCATTATAAAGCCCTTTAAACTCGATGATGTCCGCGAAGCGCTTGCGCCGCTGGGTGTTCAGGGGATTACTGTCTCGGAAGTCAAGGGGTTTGGTCGCCAGAAAGGGCAGACGGAAATTTACCGTGGAGCTGAATACCGGATCAGCTTCCTGCCCAAGATCAAGGTGGAAGTCGCTGTAAGCGATGCCCTGCTTGATCAGGTTCTGGAAGCGATTCTGGATGCAGCGCATACGGGCAAGATCGGGGATGGCAAGATTTTTGTCAGCGATCTCACCCGTGTCATCCGCATCCGCACGCGTGAGACTGGGGATGCCGCCCTTTAAGGGGTAGACCGGTCTGGTGGTAGGGTGGGTTTGCGCAGCCTCGGGTCTGAGCGCCTGCCCTTGCGGCCATCAGGGCGGCAACCCCGCGTGTGGGGGGCTGCCGTAACCTGCGCTTCATGCAGGGGCGCTGGCGGTGTGAGCCAGTGTGCAGAGTGCTGCCCGCTGCACGGTAGGAACCGTGTTGAGGGGGATGCCTCTCTTTCCCATTTTCAGGCTTGACGGGGCAGGGGTGTGGCCTCATTGCTTCGGACATGCGAGTAGCTGCCATTCTACTGGCTGCCGGTACAGGCAGCCGCTATGCCGCCACCACGGGGTGCGCCACGCCCAAGCAGTACGTGCTGCTTGCTGGCCAGCCCGTTATCCGACACGCCGCAGAGGCTCTTCTGCCGCATGTCTCCTCTATTCAGCCAGTGGGGGACCCTTCCTCCCTGAATGACGCATTGCAGGGGCTGGCTGTTCTGCCGCCCGTGCAGGGTGGTCAAACCCGGCAGGCCAGTGTGCGCGCCGGGCTGGAGGCGCTGGACGCCCTGCCACCGGAGCAAAAGCCCGATCTGGTTCTGGTGCATGATGGTGCCCGCCCTTATGTTACCGGGCAACTGGTGGCCAATGTTGTGGCGGCTCTGGCGGAGCATCCCGGTGCTATTCCCGCTGTGCCCGTGGCCGATACCCTCAAGCGTGAAAAAGACGGCGTGATTGATGGTACCGTCTCGCGCGAGCATCTGTTCCGTGCGCAAACGCCTCAGGGTTTCCGCTTTGGCCTGTTTTTGGACCTGCACCGCGCAGCGGCCTCGCTCAATGCCACGGATGATGCCAAGCTGCTTGAGGAGTCCGGCTTTAGCGTGGCGCTTGTGCCGGGCGATGAAGATAATATCAAACTGACATACGAGGCTGATCTGGTGCGTCTTGAAAGGCTGATTGGCCCCACATTGCTGCCGCGTGTGGGCCTTGGGTATGATGTGCATGCCTTTGAGGAAGGGCGTCCGCTGATCATGTGCGGGATTACCATTCCCCACACGCATGGTCTGGCCGGTCATTCCGATGCCGATGTGGGTATCCATGCGCTGTGTGACGCCATTTATGGCGCACTGGCCGAAGGTGACATCGGCAGGCATTTTCCCCCCAGCCAGAACGAGTGGAAGGATGCGGATAGCGCGCGCTTTCTTATCCATGCCGGTCAGCGTATTCGCGCGCGGGGGGGCATGCTGGTCAATGCCGACCTGACCCTGATTTGCGAACGCCCAAAAATTGGCCCCCATGCGCAGGCCATGCGGGAGCGCCTTGCCGCGCTGCTGGAAGTGGATGTGGAGCGTATTTCGGTCAAGGCCACAACGTCTGAACGGCTGGGCTTTACCGGGCGGGAAGAAGGCATTGCCTGTGCGGCTACCGTCAGCGTTCTGGTGCCGTAAAACCGCGCCGCGTCGCTGACGGCGAAAAAACATTGCACAGGGGCGCGTGGACCGGTATTTCTGCCTAATTCGTAGGCAAATGGAAATGACTGTGCAAACGCAACCTCTGCTGCGTCCGATTGATCTGGGCGGTGTTGTTCTTGATACGCCGGTAATTCTGGCGCCCATGTCCGGCGTGACCGACCTGCCATTCCGGCGGCTGGTCCGCAGGCTTGGGGCTGGCCTTGTTGTTTCCGAAATGATTGCCTCATGGGCAATGGTGCGTGAGAACGATACCACCCTGCGCATGGCCGAAGTGGCCGATGCCGGTGGCCCCAATGCCGTGCAGCTGGCCGGGTGTGACCCGCAGGCCATGGCCGAAGCGGCCCGTATTGCCGTGGACCGTGGGGCGGACCTGATCGACATTAATTTTGGCTGCCCGGTTAAAAAGGTCGCCGTGGGGCAGATGGCAGGCTCCGCCCTGATGCGGGACGAGGCCGCGGCACAGCGCATGCTGCAAACGGTGGTCAAGGCCGTGTCTGTGCCTGTCACGCTCAAAATGCGCATGGGCTGGGACCATGAGCATCTTAACGCCCCCGTGCTGGCCCGTATTGCGCAGGACGCGGGTATTCGCATGATTACGGTGCACGGGCGCACCCGCCAGCAGTTTTATAACGGCACGGCGGACTGGGCGTTTGTGCGCAATGTTAAAAACGCGGTGGACCTGCCCGTTATTGTGAACGGCGACATCCTGACCACAGCCGATGCCCGCAACGCACTGGCCCAGTCCGGCGCTGATGGGGTGATGATCGGGCGCGGCTGCTATGGGCGGCCGTGGTTTCTGGCGCAGGTTGCCCATGCCCTGCGTACGGGGGAGGAGATGCCAGACCCCGCACTGGAACAGGAAAAAGCCATTGTGCTGGAGCATTATAACATGATGCTGGAGCATTTTGGTCCACGCCCCGGCCTGCGGCTGGCCCGCAAGCATGTGTCCTGGTATTCTGCCGGGCTGCCTGCTTCGGCTGCATTCCGTGCCGTCTTCAACAAGGTGGAAACGCCCGATGAGGCCATAGCCCGGATTGCCGAGTTTTATGACCAGCAGATTGCCGCCGGTGCGCAGCGGGAGCCGCGTGCCTCCCGTCAGGAAGCCGCACGTCAGCACGAACAGGCTTACGCGGCGTGAGCACACAAGCGCCAGACAGGGCAGAGCCTGACGCGGCGCTTCTACTGGACAGCCTGCCTGTTCCGTTGCTTGAGGTCGGGGCAGGGAATGCTGTTCTGGCGCTCAATATGGCGGCAGAGGAGTTTTTTGGTATGTCCCGCCAGCAGATCAGGGCTGGCGGCATGGCCGAAATTGCCCCACCCGACCACCCGATTTATCTGCTGCTTGCCCATCTGCGCCAGCGTGGGGGAAGTGTGACCGAGCATGATCTCCTGTTCAGTTCTCCACGGTTTCACCACGAGGGGGTGAGCGTGCAGGGGGCCGAGGTGCTGGACCATCCGGGGCATCTGCTGCTCACATTCCACCTGCCATCCACCGCACGGGTGCTGGACCAGCAGCAGGTCTATCGTTCGGCGGCGCGGAGTGTGTCGGGCATGGCGGCCATGCTGGCGCATGAGGTGCGCAACCCGCTTTCAGGCATCAAGGGGGCGGCCCAGTTGCTGGAGCAGGCCGTGGAAGATGCAGACCGTGATCTGGCTACCCTGATCTGTGATGAGGTGGACCGCATAGATGCACTGGTTGAGCGCATGGGCATGTTTGGCGAGGCGCAGATGGACTACCGCGCCCTGAACATCCACCGCCTGCTCGAACACGTAAAGCTGCTGGCCAGCAACGGTTTTGCCAAGGACCTGCGGATTATAGAGCAGTATGACCCCTCGCTCCCCCATGTCTGGGGGGACAGGGACAGGCTGGTGCAGGTGCTGCTCAATCTGGTCAAGAACGCGGCGGAAGCGCTGCATGAGACCGGCAAAAAGGGGGATATTACCCTGATGACCAGTTATCGACCGGGTATTCGCGTGACCGCTCCGGGTACCACCCAATGGCGGCACCTGCCGCTGGTGGTGACCATAAGGGACACAGGGCCCGGTATTTCGGAAACAGTCAGGCCGCATCTGTTTGAACCCTTTGTTTCCACCAAGGTCAACGGCAGCGGGCTGGGGCTGGCGCTGGTGGGCAAGGTGATGGATGACCACGGTGGAGTGATGGAAGTTGAAAGCCGACCGGGCAAAACGGAAATCAGTCTTTTCCTTCCGCTGGCGGAAGAAAGGGGCGGACTGTCTTGACCTTGGGGTTGCCTGCGCCTGATAAGCCTGTCCCTGTTGTTATTCCTCTGGTTCCAAACGCATGACGCCACTGCCCACCATTCTAGTTGCTGATGATGATCGGTCCATCCGTACCGTGCTGGGGCAGGCACTTGGTCGCGCGGGTTATCAGGTTCAGGTCACGCCCTATGCCTCCACCCTGTGGCAGTGGGTGCAGGAAGGGGAGGGCGATCTGGTCATTACCGATGTGGCCATGCCCGATGGCAACGGGCTGGAACTGGTAACGCGCATCCGCCAGATCCGGCCGGACCTGCGGGTTATTGTCATGAGCGCCCAATCCACGCTGACAACCGCCGTAAAGGCCACGCAGCGCGGCGCGTTTGAATATCTGGCCAAGCCGTTTGACCTGAAGGAACTGCTTGCGGTTGTGGCGCGTGCGCTGACCACTCCGGTACAGGAGGCGGAAAAACCCGCATCCCCCCAGACACCGGAGGAACGGCTGCCACTGATCGGGCAATCCGTGGTCATGCAGGGCATCTACCGCAGCATTGCCAGACTGACGACCTCGGACCTGACCGTGATGATCTCGGGGGAGAGCGGCACCGGCAAGGAACTGGTGGCCCGTGCCCTGCATGAATATGGCCGCCGCCGTAGTGGTCCGTTTATTGCTGTCAATATGGCCGCCATCCCGCGTGAGCAGATCGAGAGCGAACTGTTCGGCTACGAGCGTGGCGGCAATCTGGGGCGCATGCCCGGCCGGTTTGAGCAGGCATCGGGTGGCACGCTGTTTCTTGATGAGATCGGGGATATGCCACAGGAAGCCCAGACCCGCCTTCTGCGCGTGTTACAGGAAGGGGAGTTTACTACCGTAGGCGGCTCCACTCCCCTGCATGCCGATGTGCGGATTGTGGCCGCAACCCACAGGGATTTACGGCAGGCCATACAGGCTGGCACTTTCCGTGAGGATCTGTACTACCGCCTGAACGTGGTGCCCCTGCGCCTGCCCCCCCTGCGGGAACGACGGGAGGACATCCCCCTCCTTGCCCGCCATTTTCTGGCCCAGTGCCGCGAAGCAGGAGGAGGCTACCGGACGCTGGATGAGGAAGCCATGACCCGCCTGCAGGCATGGCGCTGGCCGGGCAATGTGCGGGAACTGGAAAACCTGATCCGCCGCATTATGGCCCTGTATTCGCAGGAGACCATTACAGCCGATCTGGTGGATGCAGAACTGGCCGATCCTCAGGGGAGTGATTTTGTGCCAGATTGTCGGCAGGTGGCTGAACCTCTGGTCGATTCAGTCTCGCGCCATATCGCCCGTTATCTGGAGGCGGGGCGGGAAGGTATGCCGTTGCATGATCTGCATGCCCGTATTATTGCAGAGGTGGAACGTCCACTGATCCAGATGACGTTGACGGAAACACGGGGCAACCAGATCAAGGCCGCCGCCATGTTGGGGTTGAACAGGAATACCTTGCGTAAGAAAATACGTGACCTTGAGATTCCCGTTGTGCGTGGCGTAGTCTAGCCACAGGGATGACAAACACACCACGCCTCTCCTTTTCCCACCTGTTTTCGCGCGCGGGCCTGCAATGGCTGCTGCGTGCGCTTGAGCGCAGGAGCGTTGCCGTAACACTTGTGGCTCTGGCGCTGTGCCTTGTGTTTGCAACCTTTGTTGTGCTTTCGGGTGGTATGTCCTTTGGGCATTACGCCGTGGTCGAGCCGCTGGTGCTGGTAGTGAACGGGCTGGTACTGCTGCTTCTGCTGCTGGCCATGGGCGTGCGTGGCTGGCCTATTCTGGTGGAATATCGCAAGGGGCTGGCGGGCACACGCCTGCATGTGCGCCTTGTCACCCTGTTTGGCATTGTGGCCGTTGCCCCTACGGTGGTGGTGGGTGTGTTTGCCACCCTGTTTTTCCATTACGGCATACAGATCTGGTTTTCCGATAGGGTCAACACGGCACTGAACGAAGCCTTGCAGGCATCGCGCGGATATTTGCAGGAGCATAACGCCAATATCCGCACAGATGCGTTTTCGATGTCCAATTACATCATGAGCGCGCAGAACGAACTGGCCGCCAGCGGCATGGAACTGTTGCAGGACCATGATGCCCTGTCCCAGATGCTCGACAGTCAGGCGACCATACGCGGGCTGACCGAAGCTCTGGTGTATGACCCCATTACCAACCGTGTTGTGGCGGCTGGCGGGTTGATGAGCCGGACAGGCTACCTGCAGGACCTGCCCCCGCCCGCGGCCACGCTTATGGCGCGTTCCAACGATGTGGCCATTCTGGATTCCCCGGATGAGCGCACGGTGCGTGCGGTTGTGGAACTGTCACAAACACCTACACTCATGCTGGTGATTACCCGGCTGGTTGACCCGTCCATTCTGGATCATATGCACCGGACGGAAAAGGTGGTGGCGGACTACAAACACCTTAACCGCAACAAGGCCAAGATCCAGCTTACCTTTGTCATGATCTTTGTTCTGGTGGCGCTGCTGGTGCTGGCTGTTGCCGCCCTGATCGGTTTTGCGCTGGCCAACCAGATTGCCCGTCCGCTTGGCCTGCTGAGCATGGCTGCCCGCAGGGTGAGTGAAGGTGACCTGCGTGTCCATGTGCCCGAAACCGACCGGGATGATGAAGTGGCAAGCCTGTCCCGCGCCTTTAACCGCATGACGGAGGAACTGGACAGCCAGCGTTCGGAGCTGATGCTGGCGTATGGGCAGATCAATGAACGCAGGCGTTTTACCGAGGCCGTTCTGTCGGGCGTGTCCGCAGGGGTGATCGGGCTGGATGTGGAACAGCGGATCGAACTGCCCAACCGTGCCGCCAGCGTGCTGCTCCAGACCAATCTGGCGGATGCCACGGGCGAGCGTCTGGCAACCCGTGTGCCGGAATTTGCCGGATTGCTTGAGGAGATCACCCTCTCGCCCGAGACCGTGTTCACGCGTGAAATCCAGATTGGCCACGCTACCAGCCAGCGCACCCTGCTTGTGCGCGTGGGGGCGGAACTGCGCGGCACTGTTACCGAAGGGTATGTCATGACATTTGATGACATTACGGCCCTGCAACAGGCCCAGCGCAAGGCGGCCTGGGCGGATGTGGCCCGCCGCATCGCGCATGAGATCAAGAATCCGCTTACCCCCATCCAGCTTGCGGCCGAACGGCTCAAACGCCGTTTTTTGAAGGAAATCACCTCCGACCCCGATACGTTCGCCCAATGCGCGGATACAATTGTGCGTCAGGTGGGGGATATCGGACGCATGGTGGACGAATTTTCGGCTTTTGCCCGTATGCCGCAGCCCGTTATGAAGGATGAGAACCTTTCCCGTATTGCGCAGGAGGTGCTCATCCTGCAACGTAACGCCCACCATGAGATTTCGTACCACCTTGATCTGCCACAGCACGGACCATGGGTTCGGTGTGACCGGCGGCTTATCAGTCAGGCTTTGATCAATCTGCTGCAAAATTCGGCGGACGCCATTGCCATGCTTCCCCGGCAGGCTGACGCATCCGGGCAGGAGGTGGCTCCCAAGGGAGAGGTATGGGTGCGTATTGCGCAGGAAGAGGAAACCATTGCTATTGTCGTGGCCGACAATGGGGTGGGACTTCCCGAGGATGACAGGAACCGTCTGGCCGAGCCTTACGTCACCCACAAAGCCAAGGGAACGGGGCTGGGATTGGCTATTGTGAAAAAAATCATGGAAGATCATGGTGGAACGGTCCGTCTGGAAGACAGGGCAGGAGAGAAGGGAACTGTGGCTACTCTGGTTTTGCCGGTGAAAGACGACCATGGCGCATGAAATCCTGATCGTTGATGACGAACCCGACATCCGGATGCTGATTGAAGGCATTCTGTGTGATGAAGGGTATGAGGCCCGCGTTGCCTCCAGTTCCGAGGCAGCGCTGGCGGCTTTTCGGGTTCGCAGGCCGTCTCTGGTCATTCTGGACGTGTGGTTGCAGGGCTCGGATATGGACGGGCTGGAAATCCTGCAAACCATGAAGGCGGAGGAAGCCTCCGTGCCCGTGGTCATGATTTCGGGCCATGGCACGATCGAAACCGCCGTGGCGGCTTTGCAGCACGGTGCCTACGATTTTATAGAAAAACCGTTTCAGGCCGACCGGCTTCTGGTCATTGTCCGCCGCGCGCTTGAGGCATCGCGCCTTGCGCGTGAGAATGAGGAACTGCGCCTGCGCGCCGGGCAGGATGCAGACCTGTACGGTAATAGTGCCCAGATTGTGGCTATCCGCAACCAGATAGAAAAGGTGGCTCCCACCGGCTCACGCGTGCTGATCAGCGGCGGCCCGGGCTCGGGCAAGGAGGTGGCTGCCCGCATGATCCATGCCCGCTCCCGTCGGACGGATGGGCCTTTTGTAGCACTCAACTGCGCCACGCTGGCTCCGGGCCGGTTTGAGGAGGAACTGTTCGGGCTGGAAGGTGGGGTGGATGGTGTTGGCCGCCGCACAGGCGTGCTTGAGCGCGCCCATGGTGGCACCCTGCTGCTGGATGAGGTGGCGGACATGCCGCTGGAAACGCAGGGCAAGATTGTCCGCGCCCTGCAGGACCAGACCTTTGAACGGCTGGGTGGGGGCTCCCGCGTTAAGGTGGATGTGCGTGTATTGGCGACCACCAACCGCGACCTTCAGGCCGAAATCATAGGCGGGCGCTTCCGCGAGGACCTGTATTACCGTCTGGCGGTTGTGCCCTTGCGGATGCCAGCCCTCAAGGAGCGGCGGGACGATATTCCCGGTCTGGCAACACTGTTCCTGCACCGTGCGGCGGAAATGGCGGGCCTGCCCTCGCGCGATCTGTCGCCTGATGCGGTGGCCGTGCTGCAGGCGTATGACTGGCCGGGCAATGTGCGTGAACTGCGCAACCTGATGGAACGGGTACTGATCATGCAGCCCGGCAGCAGCCAGGACCTGATCCGTGCGGACATGCTGCCTTCCACAATAGGGGAGAACGCACCGGGGCTGTTAAAGTTTGATGCCGCGACCGATGTCATGAGCCTGCCACTGCGCGAGGCGCGGGACCTGTTTGAAACCCAGTACCTTCAGGCACAATTATTACGATTTGGAGGGAACATAAGCCGCACAGCGCTGTTTGTGGGCATGGAGCGGAGCGCTTTGCATCGTAAACTCAAGCAGCTTGGTGTAACATCGGACGAACGGAACACTGGCTGATCAGTGAGTTGTTGCGAGTCAGGGCAGGCGTTGGATCTGGCTCCCAAGAAAAAGAAAATGGAATAGGGTCGCACACAGTGGAAAAAGAGAGTGCACATCATGTGCAGGATGCATTTTTAGGCCAGATTCGCCGTTCCCGGGCGGCTGTGACCGTATTTCTGGTCAATGGTGTCAAACTTCAGGGTTTTATTACGTGGTTTGATGATCAGGTGGTGCTTCTCCGGCGGGATGAGCAAACCCAGCTTATTTACAAACATGCCATCAGCACTGTTATGCCCAGCATTCCCGTAGATATTGCAGACTCCACCGGAGCGGGCGCAAAGGCGGACAAGGAACCATCTCTTGGCGACGAGTTTTACTGAGAAAAAACAAACGGTTGCAACGCGTGCTGCCGTTATTCTGCCGTGGGAGCGCTCAGCCCACGGGCAGGACGTCAGGGCCGCGGAGGCCCGGCTGGAAGAAGCCGTTGGCCTGACGGCCTCCATTGGTCTGGTTATTGTCCGTAAAGCTGTTCTTCTGCTGCGTATGCGCCGCTCGGCCACATTGCTGGGCAAGGGGCAGATCGATTCCCTCAGAATAGCCGTCAAGGCCGACAATATTGACGTGCTGGTGGTGGATACCAAACTGACCCCCGCTCAGCAGCGTAATCTGGAAACCGAGTTCGGCTGCAAGGTCATCGACCGGACCGGCCTTATTCTGGATATTTTTGGTGCCCGTGCCGCCACGCGGGAAGGGACATTACAGGTCGAACTGGCGCATCTGGAATATCAGCGCTCCCGCCTTGTGCGGTTGTGGACCCACCTTGAGCGCCAGCGCGGTGGCTTTGGCTTTCTGGGTGGTCCGGGTGAAACCCAGATCGAAGCTGATCGCCGCATGATTGGCGAGCGCATTGTGCGCCTTAAAAAGGATCTGGAGCAGGTGCGCCGCACACGCGGGCTGCACAGGCAGGCCCGCAAACGTGTGCCGTTCCCCGTTGTGGCTCTTGTGGGCTACACCAATGCGGGTAAATCCACCCTGTTCAACGCCCTGACCGGGGCCACCGTTTATGCGCAGGACCAGTTGTTTGCAACGCTGGATCCGACCATGCGCGCCATAGAGCTGCCATCGGGGCGGCAGGTTATTCTATCGGATACGGTCGGTTTTATCAGCGACCTGCCAACGGAGCTGATTGCCGCCTTCCGCGCCACGCTGGAAGAAGTGGCCGAAGCCGACATTATCCTGCATGTGCGTGACATTGCGCACCCCGATAGCGCGACCCAGAAAAAAGACGTGCTGGGTGTTTTGCAAAGCATGGCCAAGGACAACATGCTTGAGCAGGACTGGCCAAGCCGTGTGATTGAAGTGCTGAACAAGGTAGACCTGCTGGGCGAACACGCAGCAGCCCCGCAGGGGGATGAAAGCGTTGCCATTTCCGCCATTACGGGTGATGGGCTGGACCGGCTTCTGGCCCGTATTGACCAGCGCATTACATCGGGGATGGAAATGGTGCGCTACGCCCTGCCACTGGCCGACGGTGCTGCGCTGGCATGGCTGTACCAGCATGGCGAGGTCATAGGTCGTGACGACCGGGAGGAAGAGGCGGATATTACCGTGCGCCTGCTGGCAGAAGACCGTGCGCGTTTTGAGCGGCAGTTCCAGCATATTACGCCCCAGATTGCATAGTGTGTCGCTGGGGATTGCCCTACCCGGTGGATCAGTCAGTCTGATGCGGCCGGGCAGGCACCTCTAATCAGTCAAATTCGGTTGGCAGGCTCAGATCGGCGTGGTGTGCAAACAGCCGGTCGATCTGCTGGCGTGAGATACGCCCGGTTGAGAGGTCGTGCGGGATTTCGTTGCGCGCAAAAAACCGGACCTCGCTGGTTTCAATGCTGGTGGTGGGAGCCCCGCCGGTGAGTTCTCCCAGAAAAAACAGTTTGGTGATGGAAAAAGCCTCAGGTGGTTCATGCCCCTGCTTTGCCCGGTCCAGCACCATGGCAAGGCGGGTCATGCGCACCGTGTATCCGGTTTCTTCCCACACTTCCTTGGCGGCGGATTCCGAGGCACTCAGGTTTACATCCGCCCAGCCGCCCGGCACGGTCCAGCGGTTCTGGTCCAGCACTTCACGCACCATGAGCAGGCGGTTCTGGGCGTCAAATACCCCGGTGCGTACTTCCAGCTTGGGGGTGGCGTAGCCGGTCTGCTGGGTAAACAGGTTTTCTATCTGCCGGATGGGGGCACCACTGCCGCGGGCCATAACCTTGGCGGCCAGCGTACGCAGCATTTCATAGCGTTCGCGGTCAAACGGGTCTTTGGCAAAGGTCAGTCCGGTTTGGGCAATGGCCTGAACCTCTCTGGCCCAGATGAGCCATTCAGGCTCGGACATGGTTATGTTCCTCTCTTGTTCAACAAAAAACGGGAAGGCACGCGCCCTCCCGTTTTTTTATGTGCTGCTAACAGGCCGGGGTATCCGGGTCAGTAGGCAGGTTCAGGCTCTGTAGCGGCCTGACCGTTTATCAGCAGGCCATCCCCGTTGGCAGAAATATTTACGGTCTCGCCATCATGGATCGCACCTTCAAGCAGTTGCCCGGCCAGCGGGTTTTGCAGGCTGCGCTGGATAACCCTTTTAAGGGGGCGCGCACCATAAACCGGGTCGTATCCTTCATTCGCCAGCCAGGTTTCGGCCAGATTATCCAGATGCAGGCTGATCTTGCGGTCTTCGAGCAGCTTTTGCAGGCGGCTGATCTGAATATCCACAATCTTGGTCATATCCACCCGCTGGAGGCGCGAGAAGAGGATAACCTCATCCAGACGGTTCAGGAACTCGGGGCGGAAGTGCTCACGCACCACCTTCATGACCTGCGCCTGCACCATGGCTGGGGTATCCCCATCCGGCTGGTTGGCCAGATATTCGGAGCCGAGGTTGCTGGTCAGGATGATCAGCGTATTGCGGAAGTCCACCGTGCGGCCCTGACCATCGGTCAGGCGGCCATCATCGAGCACTTGCAGCAGAATGTTGAACACATCCTCATGCGCCTTTTCCACCTCGTCAAACAGGATGACCTGATAAGGGCGGCGGCGCACGGCTTCGGTCAGTACGCCACCTTCCTCATACCCCACATAACCCGGAGGGGCGCCAATCAGGCGGGCTACGGCGTGCTTTTCCATGAACTCGCTCATGTCAATCCGCAGCAGGGCCTTGTCATCATCAAACAGGAAGCGGGCGAGCGCCTTGGTCAGCTCCGTTTTGCCAACACCCGTCGGGCCGAGGAACAGGAACGAACCGATCGGGCGGTTGGGGTCCTGCAAACCGGCGCGGGCACGGCGCACGGCGTTGGCGACCGCACGCAGGGCGGGTTCCTGCCCCACAACGGATTTGCGCAGTTCGTCTTCCATCCGCAGCAGTTTGGCCCGTTCGCCTTCCAGCATCCGGTCCACGGGCACACCCGTCCAGCGCGAGACAACCGAGGCAATGCCCTGATCCGTCACCGCTTCGGAGACAAGGTTCGCACTTTTTGCTTCCTGTTCCTCCGTCTGCTGGGCGCTGGCAATCTGGCTTTGCAGGTTGGGAATAACGCCATACATCAGTTCGGAAGCACGTTGCAGGTCGCCCTTGCGCTGGGCCACTTCCACATCGGAGCGGGCCTGATCAAGCTGTTCCTGCAATTTCTGCACCGCATGCACGCGGTCTTTTTCCGCATGCCATGTGGCGCTGAGCGTGTTGGATTTTTCTTCCAGATCAGCCAGTTCGGTCTCAACGGATACCAGACGGTCCTTGCTTGCGGTGTCGTCTTCCTTGCGCAGCGCTTCCCGCTCGATCTTGAGCTGGATAATGCGGCGGTCCAGTTCATCCAGTTCTTCGGGTTTGCTGTCGATCTGCATACGCAACCGGCTTGCGGCCTCGTCTATCAGGTCGATGGCCTTGTCGGGCAGAAAGCGGTCCGTGATGTAGCGGTTGGACAGGGTTGCCGCGGCGACCAGTGCGCCATCGGTAATGCGCACACCATGGTGCAGCTCGTATTTTTCCTTGATCCCGCGCAGGATGGAAATGGTATCGGCCACGGAAGGCTCGCCCACGTAAACGGGCTGGAAGCGGCGGGCGAGTGCTGCGTCTTTTTCAATATACTTACGGTATTCATCCAGCGTGGTGGCGCCAATGCAGTGCAGTGTGCCACGTGCCAGTTCAGGCTTGATCAGGTTGGACGCATCCATGGCGCCGTCGGTCCGGCCTGCGCCGACCAGCGTGTGCATTTCATCAATGAACAGGATGACCTGCCCTTCAGCGGACTCAATTTCCTTGAGCACGGCTTTCAGGCGTTCTTCAAACTCACCGCGATATTTGGCACCGGCCACCAGCGCGCCCATGTCGAGCGAGAGGAGTTTTTTGTTTTTAAGCGCTTCGGGCACATCGCCATTAACAATGCGTTGGGCCAGACCTTCCACAATGGCGGTCTTACCCACGCCGGGTTCGCCAATCAGCACAGGGTTGTTCTTGCTGCGGCGGGCCAGAACCTGAATGGCGCGGCGGATTTCCTCATCCCGGCCAATAACCGGGTCCAGCTTGCCCTGCTGGGCAACTTCGGTCACGTCCCGCGCATATTTCTTCAGCGCGTCAAAATTGGCTTCAGCGTTTTCGCTGGTCACTGTGCGTCCCTTGCGGATGGTGGCTATGGCTTTTTCCAGCGCATCGGGGGTGGCGCCGTTGGTTTTGAGTGCCTCACCCGCCGCGCTGCTGGTTGCGGCAAGGGCTACCAGCAGGCGGTCCTGCGCTACAAAGCTGTCGCCTGCCTTCTGGGCGATCTGTTCGGCGGAATCCAGTGCGCGCACCAGATCCGGGGTAGCCGCTGGCTGGCCAGCGCCCCCACCCTGTACCTTGGGCAGCTTGGCCAGTGCCTGCTCGTTGGCAGCACGGACCGCATCGGGGTTGCCACCGGCTGCACGGATCAGGGCCGACGCAGCGCCTTCCTCATCATCAAGCATGGCTTTGAGCAGGTGCTCGGGCGTAAGCTGCTGGTTAAAATCGCGCAGGGCAATGGTCTGTGCTGCCTGCAGAAAACCGCGTGAGCGTTCGGTAAATTTTGCAATATCCATAATATCCCTCTTGTCCCTTTATCGTAGGCGACTGAAGGCCTTGCCCCATCCCGCTTTGCGGCAATGGAAGGCAGGGTCTGTCGTGTTGACACCTTTAAGATTGGAAGGCCCAACAGCACAATCAAGGGGGATGTGTGCATATGTCGCACACCCTATGGAATGGCCGATATGAAAAAAGGCGGAGCCCCGTGGGAGCTCCGCCTTTTTTACACCAGACCGGCTTGAGGCCGGTGGTTTTGCACTCAGGCCGCGTTCAGCTGGGCTTCGGCAAATTCATAGTTTGCCAGCTTGTCCAGGAAGTTGGTGATGTAGTCCGGGCGACGGTTGCGGAAGTCCAGATAGTAGGAGTGTTCCCACACATCCGCCGTCAGCAGCGCCGTGCCCTGACCTTCGGCCAGCGGGTTGGTGCCATTGGGGGTTTTTGTAATGGCCAGCTTGCCATCCTTGCCCAGCACCAGCCATGCCCAGCCAGACCCGAACTGGGAAATGGCGGCCTTGCGGAATTCTTCCTTGAAGGTGTCGACGCTGCCAAAGTCTGCGGTAATTTTGGCCCCCAGCTTTTCGGGCATGGCACCGCCGGAGGTGGACAGGCTGTTCCAGAAGAACGAGTGGTTCCAATGCTGGCCAGCATTGTTGAACAGGCCGGTCAGGTCAGCCTTGCCGTGTGCGGCCAGAATGATGTCTTCCAAAGACTTGCCAGCAAGGTCGGGCTTGCCTTCGAGCAGCGTGTTCAGGGTGGTTACGTAGGCCAGATGGTGCTTGCCGTGGTGGAACTCAAGCGTTTCCTGGCACATGCCACGTGCGGCAAGGGCGTTGGGGGCGTAGGGGAGGGTTGGCAGTTCAAAAGCCATGACATAACTCCGTCGTATCAAGCAGGGCGTATCCAAAACGCGCCTGTCCAGAGCTATGGGTGCGCCATGTGGCACAGAGTCAGCGGATGAAGGTCCGACGTCTCTTTGTCCCTTGCTCACGGAAACTTGCCCTGCTGGTGGGGGTGGGGTGGCGCGGCAGTCCGTAAGGAAAGCTATATGTGCATTACGCATGAAACAGCATGAATTTGCAACATGCTACCGGGTAAGAGAAGTAGGATGCAGCCATGAACACCCCTCCATCACATACTGATATGCAGGCATTGGCGGGGCTTGCGGCGGGGGATGCGGACAGGCTGCTCTGTGTGCGTTTTCTGCCCGCATCCGCACAGTCGGGCGGGCTTGTGCTGCTGGCGTTCCATAATGAGCTGATTCGCGTGCTGGCCCCGGCCCGCTCGGCTGCGGTGGCCGGGCCCATGGCCGGGCTGATCCGCCTGCAATGGTGGCGCGAAGTGCTGGAAAAGGCCCGTCCTCCCGAGCACATTCTGGCCCCCTTTCTGCTGGGGATGATGGCATGCGGGCAGGCCCGGCTGGCCACACTGCTCCGCCTTGTTCACTCTTGCGAGATGGAACTGACCGGCGCGCGCGATCAACCGGCATGGGAGGGCATGATGCGTGATGGCCCCGGCGCGCTGCAACGCGCTATGGGCGAATTGCTGGGGGTGGAAGACCCCGCCATCCTGCTCAGGCTGGAGGCCTGTGGCATGGCTTATGGGGCAGGGGCCATGCTGCGGCACTGGCCGGTACTCCAGCAATCAGGGCGGTTTATATGGCCTGCCCGGCAGGAGGCGCTCAGGCTACAGGGGCAGGCATGGCTGGCGGCGCTGGACTGGCCCCATCTGCCCGCGCCTTTGCGCCTTGCGGCTCTGCCTGCCGTACTGGCTGAGCGCGACCTTGCAGGGGCTGCCCGGCAGGCCGGGCAGCCCCGTGGGCTGGGGGATCGCGCCGCACTCATGTGGCAGGGTGTTAAGGCCCTGCGTGCGTTTGAGCGCGGCTGAACGGCTTGGAGGGGCTAAACCCTTACGGGTCGTTGGCCACAATGTTTTCCAGTACCCCGATCAGGGCGGAATAGTCCGCATCTGCTGCGGCGCGGCGGGTCAGGGAGAATTCCTGCGTGACTGCGGCCATGGTGGGCACGGGCACGGCCAGACGGGCACAGGCATCAAGCAGCAGGCGCATGTCTTTTTGCATGAGCCGGGTAGGGAACTGGGGCGAAAAATCCCCTTCCTTGGCCATTTTGATCTTGCGTTTGTGGTGGGGGGAGATCACGGCCATGTTATCCAGCGCATCAAACAGCATGGTGCGGTCGAGGCCCGCGGCCAGACCATAGGCAATGCCTTCGGCCACGGCGGCCAGCCCGGCCCCCATAATTCCGTTAATAACCAGCTTGAGCCGTGCGCCACTGCCTGCCGGGCCTGCATGAATGGTCAGGCGGCCAATGGCGTCAAACACCGGTTTGGCGCGGGCCATGTCATCCTCACTCCCACCAGCCAGCACCACCAGACTGGCGCTGTCCGCCTCAGGCGTGCTGCCAGAAACCGGACAGTCCACAACGCTGACTTTCAGCTTCTGGCCCGCATCCAGCAAGGCCTGTGCGGCTTCGGGGGAGACGGAGCTTGTGTTCAGTAACAGTCCGCCTTCTGGCATGCCCGCCAGCGCGCCCTGTGGGCCGTACATGCTGGCGCTCAGGGCCTCATCATCCGGGACGCACACAAGAACAATATCAGCCGTTCTGGCAACATCTGCCGGGCTGGGCAGGAAGGCGGTGTTTTCGTCCCCTCCCTTGCCGGAGGGCGTGTAGGCCACGGCTGCAAATCCTGCTTTTTTCAGGTTTGTGGCCATGCGGCTGGCCATTGCGCCAAACCCGATAAAGCCGATTGTCTTTGCTGTGCTCATGGTATCAGAGACTCCTGCATGTTCTTGCGTATTATGGACATAACGCACAAACTCCTTTCAAGGTTAAGGCGCATGGCCTGAATGCGCTGTCAGGCACCCCGGAAGAATAAAGGCTGATCATGGCTCCACCTGTTGCCGGTCGCGCGCGGCGCAAAAACCTGTCGCCACTGGCACGGCAGGTTCTGCTTTACGGCCTGTTCCTGCTCCCCGCCGTGTTTGATCTGGTGGAAGGGTGGCTGGGCTGGCTGGGGCCAAGGCCTTACCGCGAATGCCTGCATGACTTTGGGCGTTATGCGTTCCGCTTCCTGCTGGTTTCGCTTATGGTGACACCCTTGCGGCGCTTTACCAGAATTAACCTCATCCTCTACCGCAGGCCGCTGGGGTTGCTGGCCTTTACCTATGCGGCCATGCACGTAACACTCTACTTGACATGGGCGCGCGGGCTGAACCCGGCCCTGATCTGGACGGATTTTACCACCCGCCCGTTCCTGAGCTTTGGCCTGCTGGCTTTTGTTATCCTGTGCGTGCTGGCGGCTACTTCCACGCGCAAGTCGATTATGCGGCTGGGCAAGCGGTGGGCTCCGCTGCACAGAACGGTTTACGTGGCCATGGTGCTGGCCTGCGTACACTATAGCATTGCCTTTAAGGTCTGGCAGGTTGAGCCATTTATCTACGCGGCCATAGCGGCAGCCGTGCTGGCGACGCGCCTGCTTCCCAAGTCACAAAAAAGCCGCCCGACCCCGGTTTAGGGGGCGGGGCGGCTCTGGGCCGTGCCGGGCTGTGTGGCGCTGGCTTTTGTGTACTCAGGCCAGCAGGTTGGGGTGGCCCAGTGTTGCCAGCAGTTTTGCCGCGCGTGCATCGGCATGGAGAATGGTGACGGTTTTGCCGCACCCTTCCAGCCGGGTGGCGGTTTTTTCCAGCGTGTCTGCCGCACTGATGTCCCATAGCTGGGCGTCGGCCAGATCAATCACCACGTTTTTTGCGGTTCCCTGAAAATCCACGGCATCGGTCAGCACACTGGTTGAGGCAAAAAAGAGCTGGCCGCGCACATGGTAGGTGCGGGTTGTGCCATCGGGCGTATCCTCCGTTCTGACCTGCACCAGCTTCATGACCTGAAACGAGAAGAACAGACCGTTCAGCAACACGCCGCAGCCAACACCAGCGGCCAGGTCATGTGTCAGCACAACCACCACAACGGTTGCCAGCATAACGGTGGAGGACAGCCTGGGGTGGGCCACCATCTCGCGCAGGGATGACCACGAAAATGTGCTGATGGAGACCATGATCATGATAGCCACAAGTGCTGCTACTGGCACCTGAGCAACAAAGCGGTGCATGGCCACAAGCAACAGCAGCAGAAAAGCCCCCGCCGTAAAGGTGGACAGGCGGCTCCGGCCACCGTAGCGCAGGTTGCCCACGGTCTGGCCGATCATGCCGCAACCGGCCATGCCGCCAGACAGGCCCACAAAAATATTGGAAATACCCAGCCCCGTGCACTCCATGCGCTTGCTGGAATGGGTGTCGGTCAACTCATCCACCACCGTCGCGGTCATGAGCGATTCCAAAAGCCCGACCATGGCCATGGCAAAGGCATAGGGCAGCACAATCTGGAATGTGCCCCAGCTCAGGGGTACCTGCGGCCATGTCAGGTGCGGCAGCCCAGTAGGTAGCGCCCCAAGGTCGGCCACAACATGAATGGGCATGGGAACGGCAAGGCTGATCCCGGTCAGTACCAGAATGCAGATAAGGGGGGAGGGAACAGCCGTGCTCAGCCGTGGCAGCAGGTAAACAATGGCCAGCCCAAGGGCGATCAGGGCGTAGGTGTGCCACGTCACATGCAGCATCTGCGGGATCTGGGCAGAAAAAATAAGAATGGCCAGCGCGTTGACAAAACCCGTCGCCACCTCGCGCGAGACAAAGCGCATCATGCTTTGCAGCCGCAACAGCCCGAACAGCACCTGCATACCCCCGGCCAGCAGGGTTGCCAGCAGCAGGTACTGCAACCCATGCTCGTGCACCAGATCCGCCGCAACCAGCGCGACCGATCCCGCCGCCCCCGAGATCATGCCCGGCCTGCCGCCCGTTATGGCAATGGCAATGCTGATAACGAACGAGGCAAAAAGCCCCACTTCCGGCGCAACCCCCGCCACGTAGGAAAAAGCAATGACTTCGGGGATAAGGGCAAAGGTGCCGACCATACCGGCCAGAACGTTACGGACGGGTTGTTCCGTCCATTCACGCACATACTGCTGAACACGCACGAGGCAGAAAATATCCTGTAAACTAGGGTGGGTGGTTTGGTGCTCCCAGCCATAAACCGGACTTTTTATGTGCGGAAAGGTTTTTCTTTGCGGATCATGGCTTGCACATTCCCTGTTTGGCCGGAATGGTGGTGTGCCTACGTTGTGTTTTTGGTGCGTGAAGATGCTCGAATTACCCCCTCCATCCCCCCTTGTATGGATCCT
The DNA here is from genome assembly GCF_014207635.1 of Acetobacter lovaniensis. Lineage (GTDB taxonomy): Bacteria > Pseudomonadota > Alphaproteobacteria > Acetobacterales > Acetobacteraceae > Acetobacter > Acetobacter lovaniensis. The sequence continues at coordinate 135,612 of NZ_JACHIE010000003.1, read as the reverse complement.
TGCCGGAGAGGCGAGCGGGGATGTGCTGGGTGCCCGGCTGATGCACGCACTCCGTGCGCGTAACCCGCATATCCGCTTTGCCGGGGTAGGGGGTACGCGCATGGCGCAGGAAGGGCTTGCCAGCCTTTTTCCCATGCGGGATCTGGCGGTTATGGGGCTGGTGGAAATCCTGCCCCGCGTGCGCCAGCTTTCGCGCAGGCTTAATCAGGCTGTGGCGGATATTGCGGCCCAAAAACCTGATCTGGTGATTACCATAGACAGCCCCGGCTTTGCCCTGCGCCTGCTCCGGAGGATTGCGGGCATGGGTATGCTGCGTGTGCATTATGTGGCCCCGCAGGTATGGGCATGGCGGCAGAAAAGGGTACACAAGTTCCCCGGTCTTTGGGACGAACTGCTATGCCTGCTCCCGTTTGAGGAAGAATTTTTTGGCAGGCACGGCCTGAAAACCCGCTTTGTAGGGCACCCCGTTCTGCAGTCCGGTGCGCAGGAGGGCGATGCCTCCCGGTTCAGGGCAAGGCACGGACTGGCGGATAACGCACGGGTGCTGGTGCTTATGCCCGGTAGCCGCCGCTCGGAAGTGCCAAGGCTGCTGCCCGTATTCGGGCAGATGCTGGCGCTACTCCGCACGAGCATGCCCGATGTGGTGCCGGTTGTGCCGGTTTCCCCCGTAGTGGCGGCTACTGTTGAGCAGGCCGTGCATAACTGGCCCGTTCGCCCGATTGTGGTGACGGATGTGGACGACAAGCATGACGCATTTGCCGCAGCCGGGGCGGCTTTGACCAAATCAGGCACCTCCACGCTGGAACTGGCACTGGCTGGTGTGCCCATGGCGGTAACGTACCGGGTTAACCCCCTTACGGCGTTTATGGCGCGCAGGCTTATCCGGGTGCCCTATGTGGCTATGGTCAACCTGCTTGCAGGTCGGGCCGTTGTCCCCGAACTGTTGCAGGAAAACTGCGCGCCAGACGTGCTGGCGCGCGAGGTGCAGACACTGTTTGAAACCCCCCCCGTGGCTCAGGCCCAGAAGGCAGCCTTTGCCTCGGTCCTGCACGGGCTGGAGGGGCCGGGGGGGAGCCTGCCAGCAGATGCGGCGGCATCTGCCGTGCTGGACCTGCTGGCCGCGCGGGGGCAGCCGTAAGGGGCTACCCTTCAGGCGTGGGTGTGGCCGTGGGCTTTATAAAGCTCGGCGGGGTCAATTTCAGGCTTGGTCAGTTCAAGCAGCCCGGTGGGGGAGAACGCGCGGTAAAAGCAGCTTCTGCGCCCGGTGTGGCAGGCAACGCCAATCTGGTTGACTAGCAGCAGAACGGCGTCCGCATCACAGTCCAGCCGTGCTTCGTGCAGGTGTTGGACCTGGCCGGATGTTTCGCCTTTACGCCACAGTTTTTTGCGGCTGCGCGAGTAGTAGCAGACGCGCCCGCTCAGCAGTGTTTCACGCAGGGCTTCGGCATTCATCCAGGCAATCATCAGCACTTCGCCCGTGTCATGCTGCTGGGCAATGGCGGCAATCAGGCCGGAGGCATCGTATTTGACTGTGCCCAGCATGGCATCAAGCACTGCGGCATCGGGTGCGGTGTAGGTCATGGTTTGTCCGGTGTGGTGGCGGAGGGTTCTGGTGGTGTGCCAAGGGCTGGTAGCAGCCACGCGGGGGGGCGGGCAACCACGTTATGGTCAAGGCAGGTCAGGGGTTTGTCGGCCATGTCCACCTTGAGTAGCGCCAGCCCGATATGATCGCGCGAGGAGCGCAGGGTGCCAACCTCCTGCCCGTTATGCAGGATGGGGGTGCCCGGCGCGGGCAGGGGAACAGTGGCGGCAATGGGGACAAGGCGGCGTTTGAGCAGCGTGCGGTAATGCATGCGGGCTGTGACCTCCTGCCCCATGTAGCACCCCTTTTTCCAGGCAATGCCGCCAAGCAGGTCCATGTTGGCCTCGGCCGCCAGTGTGCGGCCCGGCTCGCAGTCCTGTACGCCATCCGGCAGGCCAAGGGCCAGGCGGTGCAGGTCATAGTCCAGTTGGGTGGCGGTCTGCTCCGTAGTGGCGGGTGGGTCTATCAGCCGCCAGCCTGCGGCGGGCAGTCTGGGGTCTGCAACGCTTATTGCGTTTTCCAGCAAGGTGGCCTCGGGCCTGTTGCCCCATGCGGCGTAAACGGGGAGGGCCGTCAGTTCCATCTGCACATCCGAACGAAGCCGGAAGCGCATGAGCTGCGCGCGTAGGGCTTCGGCCTGCTCGGTGGCGCAGTCCAGCAGCAGGCAGGTATCATCCGGGTCGGGTATGGCAAAAAAATCTGCCTGCCAGCGGCCCTGTGGGGTCAGGCATGCGGCCCATGCGGCCTGGGCCGGTTGCAGGGCTTCAATATCTGCCGTGACCAGCCCTTGCAAAAACCGCACACGGTCCGCGCCGGAAAGCTTGAGAACAGTACGGCCCTCAAGCCGGGTGATGTGGGATGGGGCGGGTAATGGCATGGTGTGGTGTCCTTTTGTGCAAGGATGCAGGCCGTAGGTGCAAACTCTAGACCGGGCGGGGCAATGGGGCCATAGGCAGGCTGTTCACGTCCGGCTTTGCCGCAAAAGTGCCAGAGCCGCATGGGCGACGCGCTCCACACTTAACCCGGCAATGGGAGCCAGCCCTTCCGGCCCCGGTGCCTCTACCCAGTGCGTCATGGCGCCGGTGGGGGCATATTCCGATGCGCGGGACGGGCCGAACAGCCCCAGTGTGGGCGTGCCTGCCGCAGCGGCCAGATGCATTAACCCGGAATCGTTACCAATATACAAAGCACAACGGGCCAGCATGGCGGCGGTTTCGGTCAGGGCAAACCGTCCTCCGGCATCTATGGCGTGGGGCAGGGCGTGCAGCACGGGGCGGGCCAGTTCCGCCTCCTGCGGGCCGGGGCCATAAAAAATGGCAGGGCGGGCTTGGGGGTAAGTGGCAGCAAGCTGCTGCCATAGGGGCAGGTAGTGCTCTGTTGGCCAGATTTTGCCGTGCCAGTTGGCCGTGGGGCCAAGGGCAATAACCGGCGCATCAGGCGTGTGTGGCGGTATAACCTGTGCGGCAGCCTGCTGGTCCGCATTGTTGAGCCACACAGTAGGGTGCGGAGCGGGGGAAAGGCCGAGCAGGGCCCCCAGATGCCCCACCCGCCTGCCGGGCCTGCGCCCCCCACGCATGACAAACCGTCGCCCCGAGCGCAGGGCAAAACTGATGATTGAGCCGCGCAGGTCCACGGTCATGTCCCAGCGGGTGGGGGCGCAGGTTTTCCACAAATCCAGCCAGTGCAGGTCGTAGCGGCGTTTGTGCATGACCAGAACCCGCTCGAGTCCGGGCATGTGGCTGAACAGCCCGGCGGCAACAGGCCCGCAGGCAACGGTTATGCGCGCATCGGGCCACTGCTGTATAAGTGTGTTGAGAATGCCGGTGGAAAGCACCGCATCCCCCAGACGTGTGGCCGTAATGAAAAGAATGCGCATGCAATCAGGCTATACTGTCTCTTTGTCTCTTTTCCAAGCAGAGCAGATATGGACATTTGCGCGGCATATGCCAGAAGATGGAGCTTTACAGCGCAGGCTGGCCTGCTCCATTGGAGCAGGCCGCCAGTGTAGGTCCACTGTCCGGGCAATAAGGGTATTTTGGCAATGTTGCAGAAAGGTTTTTTGCTGGCTTCCATCGGGGGGCTGGTGGCTATGGTTGCATGTGTTCCAGCCCATGCGGCAGAGCGGGCATGGGTGCCCTCCACCTGTGGTGCGGAACCGCAGGCGCCCGTGGTTGATGTGTCCAGTGTGGAAAAATATAATGTCAGCGTGGACAAGGTCAGCGCTTACGAAAAAACCGCCCGCGCCTATAACGCCTGTGTCTCCAGGGTTGCGGTGAAGGAAGAAACCGCCATCAGCAACGAAGCACGGGATAAAATTGCCTATATTCATGATGGCAGTACCGCCGTGCAGCAGCGCATCGGGGCCAATTTTACCCAGCTGACAACCGCGCTCAAGGCGGGGGGTGCTAAGCTGCAGAAAGCGGCGCACTAAGCGCTTTTGGGCTTTTGCCGTGCTGCCTGTTGGGCCGTAAGGCAGTATAACAGGCGCACAACAGACACGCTGGCCTTGTGTGATGCGTCCGGCTGGGGCAGATATGCCATAATACGGACAGGCATGTATTGGCAGGAACAGGAACGGGCCGGATCGTGGCAGAGGATATTTACCGGGAAGTTGACGAAGAGCTGAAGGCAGAACGCATGCGTGCGGTTGCCCGGCGTTATGCCGGTGTGGCTGTAGCCGCAGCGGTGGTTGTTGTGGCTGGTGCGGGTCTGTGGTCGTGGAAGCTTGCACAGTACAAGGCACTGGATCAGGCGGCGACAGGCACGTATCTGGCTGCCTTGCGCCAGACCGATCACCTGCCCGATCAGGTAGGCAGCGGCCCCATAGCCCTTGTCGGCAAGGCGCAGAGCGGTCTGGAAGCCCTGCAGAAGCTGGCAACATCGGGTGATCAGGGTGTGGCGACACTGGCCCGGATGCAGGAAGCCGCTGTGCAGGCTGCCCGGGGTGATGCCCCCGCAGCACTGGCCGCATGGGACGCGGTGCAGGACAACCCCGCAGCCGACCCGGCCCTGCGCAGCATTGCAACCCTGTTATGGTGCCAGCATCAGCTTGATACGGGGGATATTCCAACCCTGCGCTCGCGCCTTTCCCTGCTGACCGGGCCGGGCAAGGCATGGAACGGCCTTGCCGTGGAGGCGCTGGCAGTTCTGGACGTGCGCGAAGGGCATAAGGATGATGCCCGTAAAAAACTGTCTGCCCTTATGGACTCGGCCGAAACACCAGCAGGTGTACGTAACCGCGCACAGGACATGATGCAGGCCCTTGATCCGTCAGCAGGATAAAACCATGAGCAGCAAAACATATATGGGCGGCGCAGCCCGCTCCGGCCTGACCCGCAGGAGCCTGCTGGCCGGAGCCGCCCTTGCCCCCACACTGGCCGCCTGTGGTGATGACGACGATAACAAACCCCTGCTGGCCGGACACCGTACGGATATCCTGTCATCGGGTGCTGGGCTGATGGTGGATAAGGAAGATCGCACCGCCATTACGCTGCCCGCACCTGTTACGGTTTCCGAATGGCCGATCAGTGGCCGCGTGCCCGAGCATACGGGCAGCAACTACGCGTGGGGCGGGCTTAAACGCCGCTGGAAGCATAGCGTGGGGGCGGGTATTTCCGAGCCGGACTTTATGGCGTGGGCCGCTCTTGGCTCGCTGGGGCGGGGTATGCTGTCCTGCCCGCCGGTTGTCCATGACGGTCGGCTGTTCGTTATGGATGCACAGGGCGTTATCCGTGCCTTTACATGGCCTGCCATGCGGCATGTGTGGACCTTTAACCCACGGCCCAAGCAGTCGCGTTCCAGCAATACCGGTGGTGGCATCGGCGTTGCCGGGGACGTACTCTATATTGTGGATGGCATTTCGCAGGCTGTTGCCATTTATGCCGCAACAGGCAAGGTCAAATGGCGGACCGATGTAGGAACACCCGGTCGTTCCGCTCCGACCATTGCCGAAGGTCGGGTCTATTTTGGTACAATTGATGAGCGGTTTTTTGCGCTCGATGCCGCAACCGGCCACCAGATCTGGACATATGCTGCCACGGCGGCCGAAACCACGGTGTTTGGCCAGGCCGCTCCCGCCTACGCCAACGGCGTTGTGGTGGCAGGCTTTGGCGGGGGCGACCTGATTGCCTTCCGTGCCGAAAGTGGTGAGGTCGTGTGGAGCGAAATGCTCGGCAATGTTGGCTCGCAGGCCAGCACACTCAACCTGAACTGCGTGCGTGGCCTGCCGGTTATTGTGGGCAGCGTTGTGTATGCGATCAGCATGGCGCAGGTACTGGCTGCGGTGGACATCCGCACCGGCCGCCGTGTGTGGGAGCGTTCCGTTGCCAGCCAGAACAGCATTCTGTGTGTGGGGGAATGGCTGTATGTTGTCTCCCTCGACCAGCAGATCGCCTGTATTGACCGGCTTTCGGGGCATGTGCGCTGGATTACCCAGCTCCGCCGCTTCCGCAAGATCAAGGAAAGCAAGGACATTGTCACATGGTTTGGCCCCATCATGGCGGGCGGTCAGCTTGTGTGCCTGAGCACCCTGCCAGAAAACGGCATGATCCGTATTAACCCGGTCACCGGCGCAATTATCTCTATCGATGCCATGGAGGCCATCTCCTTCGTGCCTCCTATTGTTGTGGACAATCAAATGCTTGTCGTAACTAATGACGGAAACCTGATCTCCTATGGTTGAACGTCGCAAGTCCATGCGCCCCCTCCCGCCGATACCGACGGGGGACCTGCCGGTTGTTGTTATTGCCGGACGCCCCAATGTGGGCAAATCCACCCTGTTCAACCGCCTTGTGGGGCGCAGGCAGGCACTGGTGGCCGATACTCCCGGTGTAACCCGTGACCGCAAGGAGGGGGTTGCCCTTGTCCGTGGCCGCCACATCCGCCTGATTGATACCGCCGGGCTGGAAGAAGCCGCACCAGACACACTGTTTGGCCGCATGCGCGCCTCGTCCGAGAGTGCGGTGCAGGAAGCGGACCTTATTCTGTTCTGCATAGATGCACGCGCGGGTATTACCCCCACCGACGAGCATTTTGCCCAGTGGATACGCCGCCAGAACCGGCCCGTGCTGCTGATCGCCAACAAGGCGGAAGGGCGGCAGGGGACGGCGGCCGCGCTGGAAGCCTATGCGCTGGGTCTGGGTGACCCGCTGGGTCTGTCCGCCGAGCATGGCGAAGGCGTAACCGATCTGATGTGGGAAATTGCCGAACGCCTGCCCGCTGACAAGGTGGGGGATGAAGAGGACGAATGGGCCCCCGAACCCGACCTGTCGGAAGAGGATGAAGAGGACATTCGCCCCAAGGGTCCGCTTAAGGTTGCCATTGTCGGGCGGCCTAATGCGGGCAAGTCCACGCTGCTGAACACCCTGCTGGGTGAAGAGCGGATGATTACCGGTCCCGAACCGGGCCTTACGCGCGATTCCATTGCCGTAACTCTGCGTGATGGGGATGATACGTTCGAGATTGTCGATACGGCAGGCCTGCGTAAAAAGGCCCGTATTGATGAGGCCTTGGAAAAAATGTCTGTCTCGGCCTCCATTGAAGCCCTGAAAATGGCGGAAGTGGCGGTGCTGGTTCTGGATGCCACCCTTGGCGTGCATGAGCAGGACCTTCAGATTGCCCGCCTGATCGAACGGGAAGGACGGGCCTGTGTGCTCGCACTGAACAAGTGGGATGCGGTGGAAGACCGTACGGCCACGCGTAAGGCCATTCTGGATCGGCTGAGCATTTCTCTGGCCCAGATGCGTGGCGTGCCGGTTGTAACCTTTTCCGCCCTGACCGGCTCGGCGGTGCACAAGCTGCTCCCCGCCGTGCGTGAAGCCTGGACCGTATGGAACGCCCGTGTTCCCACAGGTGCGCTCAACCGCTGGTTTGAGGAAATGCTTGAACGCCACCAGCCCCCGCTGGTGGATGGCAGGCGGCTTAAGCTGCGTTACATGACGCAGGTTAAATCCCGCCCGCCAACCTTTGTTATTTTTGGCACCCGAGCCGAGCAGATGCCTGATGATTACAAGCGGTATCTGGTCAATGGCCTGCGTGAAGCGTTTGATCTGCCGGGTGTACCCATTCGGCTGCAAACGCGTGGTACCAAAAACCCATACGCGAATACCTGACCCCAACGGGTCAGGTTACGCGCAGAAAGGGTATCCGCTGCGGCTTTGTCATGGGCTGACAGCTCTGCCACAGGCAGTGTGCTGCCCCCAGTAAGGAGCCAGAACCAGCATGACGCCCCCCCAGCAGACCACGCCCCGCCAGCCACCTCCCTCCGATGGTTTGCATGGCTCGGCCAGAAACTGGGCCATGCTGGCGGTTTCTCTTTCGGTTTTTCTGGCGCTGCTCGACTACGCCATTGCCAATGTGGCCCTGCCAGATATTGCGCGAGACCTCAGGGCATCTTCTTCCTCCTCCATCTGGATCGTCAATGCCTACCAGATGGCCAGTCTGGTTTCCCTGCTACCGCTGGCAGCCCTTGGCAGCCGGGTGGGGTTTGCGCGGTTGTGCCGGGCGGGTATTCTGCTCTTTATGGTGGCCTCTCTCCTGTGCGCCATGGCAACCAGCCTGCCGGTACTGGCGGGTGCGCGGGTGTTGCAGGGCATAGGAGGGGCCTGCATCATGAGCGTGAACATCGCTCTGGTGCGCTTTATTTACCCTTCGGCGGAAATCGGGCGCGGCATGGCCCTTAACGGGCTGGTGGTGGCTCTTGGGGTGGCGCTGGGGCCTACGGCTGCTGCGGGTATCCTTACCTTTGCATCGTGGCCGTGGCTGTTCTGGATCAACCTGCCTTTGGGCGCTGCGGCCCTTGGTATGGCGTTTTACGCCCTGCCTAATACGCCACGTGCAGCCCGTATGCCCGATATGACCGGTAGCCTGCTGTGCGTTGTGGCTTTTGGAGCCTGCATTATGGGGGGCGATGGTCTGGCCCATGCGCAGGGCTGGGTTGGTTCTTTGCTGCTGCTGTTAAGCGGGCTTATGGCAGGTGTATGGCTGGTGCGGCGCGAGGTCGGGCTGGCCCAGCCGATCCTGCCGGTTGACCTTTTGCGTCGTCCCGATTTTGCCGTGGCGTTTACCACCGGGTTCTGCGGTTTTATCGCGTCCAATTTTTATATCGTTTCCATGCCCTTTACCCTGCATGACTCGCTGGGCCTTAGTTCCGCCCAGACCGGGCTGCTCATAACTCCGTGGCCTATTGGTATTATGCTCTCGGCCCCGGTTATCCGCCGGGTGGCGGACCGTATTTCGGCCGGGGTTCTGTCTTCAATAGGGCTGGGGCTTACGGCTTCGGGGTTTTTCCTGCTCTGGCAACTGCCTGCCCACCCTGCATTGTGGGATATTGCCTGGCGCACGGCCCTTGCCGGGTGGGGGTTTGGGTGTTTTCAGCCCCCCAACAACCGGGCGATGATGGTTGCCGCCCCCCTGCACAGGGCCGGGGGTGCCAGCGGCATGGTGCAGGTGGCCCGTCAGGCCGGGCAGACGGTTGGGGCCATGGGGGTTGCTGCCTTTTTTACCCTCTGGGCAGATGCCGCCAACCGTGAATGCCTGCTGGCCGCTGGGTGTGTGGCTTTGTTTGCGGCACTTCTCAGTGCCAGCCGCCTGCTGGGCGGGCGCTCTGCATAATGCCCCATTGCGTGGCGACAGCTAAGGGGGAGGCTGCATGAAAACATGCCTTGTCTACAGGGACCGGCTTCTGCCCGCTTCCGAGCATGCCTTCATGCGCAGGCAGTACATGGCCTTCAGCCAGTTGCAGCCTTATTGGGTCGGCTGCCACCGGGATAACCCTCCGGCGGATATGGCCACGACCCTACGCATTATTGGCGAAGGCCATGTGTCAGGGGGGCTGCGGCGGCTGGCGTTTAGGCAACTGGGGTGGGGGGCTGGCCGTGCCGTGGCTGATCTGGCCCCCGTGGTAGTCCATGCCCAGTTTGGACGAGGGGGCGCGTTGGCCCTGCCCATTGCCCGGCAACTGGGCCTGCCACTGGTTGTGACATTCCACGGAGGCGATGCCTTTAAGGACAGGCATTACGCAAGCCGCTTTCCGCCCCCTATTTTTCAGCGCCGGTGGCAAAGTCTGCTGGATTACAGCGCCATGTTCGTGTGCGTGTCCGACGGGGTGCGGGACAGGCTGCTGGAGCGCGGTGTGCCCGCCCGCAAGCTTGAGGTGCTGCATATTGGTACAGAGGATGTGCCGCCAGTCCGAGGGCCGTTTGACCGCTTGGTCTTTGCCGGACGGTTTGTGGAAAAAAAAGGACTGCCTGTTCTGCTTGATGCCCTGCGTATTCTGGCCGGGCAGGGATTAACACCCCCTGTGGTGCTGGCGGGCGATGGGCCAATGCGCGCGGCCATGGAGCAGTATGCCGCAGGGCTTGAGCATGTCTGTTTTGCTGGCTGGTTAAGTGCCGGGCAGCTCCGCCAGCAGCTTGAACACGCGGTAGCACTGGTTGTGCCCAGTGTGCGGGCCACTGGGGGGGACCGGGAGGGCCTGCCCAGTGTGGCGGCTGAAGCCATGATGTATGGCGTGCCGGTTGTGGCCTCCAGCGAGGCCGGGCTGGAGGCAACCCTGCTTGATGGAGGGGGGCTGGTGGTGCCAGCGGGGGATGCGCAGGCACTGGCGCAGGCACTGGCCCATGTTCTTCAGGCGGGTGTGCGCACAGGCATGGGGCAGGCGGCGCGTATGGTGGCGCGGGAGCAGCTTAGGGCGTCGGTCCAGTCGGCCCGGCTGGAACAACGCCTCTTGTCTGTTTTGTAATCAGATTTCGCTTTCAAGGAAAATGCGCGAGGCATCACCCATCCACGGGCCGTAATAGCGTTCCAGCCAGTGTTCGGCCTGTGTGGGGGCACCCGCGGCAAGGGCCGTGAGCGGGGCCAGATACACCCATTCGCTCGTTTGGCTCTGTTCGTCCACCATATCCCGGTTTTGCAGGCCATCCATGGAAATGGAGAGCATATGGGCGGCAAGGTCACGCACTGTGCCTTCACCCCATGGGGTGTCCAGTCCCATCATGGGTACCAGTTCACGCAGTTTCACGTAGTCTTCCCACGGGCGGGCGCGCACCAGTTCCCATGCGGCTTCGAGTGCGGAGTCATCATACAGCAGGCCGGTCCACAGGGCGGGCAGGGCCATCATCATTTCGGGCGAGCCCGCATCGGCCCCGCGCATTTCCAGAAACTGTTTGAGCCGCACATCGGGGAAGGCGGTTGTCAGGTGGTCTTCAAAATCACCCAGCGTGGGGGTAAAGCCTTCCAGCCCATCCTGCCGCTCCCCATTCAGCCATGCACGGAAGGAGCGGCCAGCCACGTTGTGCATCCGGCCCTCACGCATGATGAAGTACATGGGCACGTCCAGCGCCCAGTCCACATAGCGTTCAAAGCTAAAGTCTTTTTCAAACACGCAGGCAGGCATGCCCGAGCGGGCATTGTCCGTATCGGTCCAGACCCGTGCGCGGTTGGAAAGGAAGTTGTTGGGCTTGCCCTCCACAAAGGGAGAGTTGGCGAACAGGGCCGTGGCCACGGGTTGCAGCGCCATGGAAACCTGCATCTTGCGCACCATGTCCTGCTCGGAGCCGAAGTCCAGATTAACCTGCACGGTGCAGGTGCGCTGCATCATGTCCAGCCCCATGGTGCCGACCTTGGGCATGTAGTCGCGCATGATGCCGTAGCGTGTTTTGGGCATCCATGGCTGGTCAGCACGGGTTGCGGTGGGGTGGAAGCCCAGCGGCGCAAAGCCCAGCCCCAGCTTGCGTGCCAGCGGGCGCACGGCATCAAAATGGTTGCTCAGTTCTTCCGCCGTGTCATGCAGGGTGCGCAAGGGCGCGCCGGAAAGTTCGAACTGCCCGGCCGGTTCGAGCGATATGGCAGCCCCCGCAGCTTCTCCCTGACCTTTGAGCCCGATAATGCGCCCATCATCCAGCACGGAGGTCCAGTCATCGGGTTCGGATTTGTGGAGGTTCCGCAGCAGGGTTTCTATGCCCTGTGGGGCATAGGGGGGTGTTGCGTAGGCTGCTTTGCCTGCCTGAGGTGCGTCTGCGCCCACGGTAGCTTCGGGGCGCACAAAGCCGAATTTTTCATGCTCGGTACCTATGCGCCACGCATCACGCGGTTTGCAGCCCTGCGCAAGCAGTTCGGCCAACTGCGTAATGGAATGGATGGGCGTTGTGTCGGAAGCACCGGGGTTGGACATGAGGTTTTCTGTATCCCAAAAACAGCCTTGCGGTCGCACGGCAAGACAGGAGCAATTGCCTTATTGTGATGAAACAGGGGCAGAGCGCAAGCCATTGCCCAGTAGCGCAAGCCCCGCCACCACCGCAGTATCGGCCCGCAGCACCAGTGAACCAAGGGAAATTGGGGCAACAAAAGGGCGCTTGAGCAGGGTCTGGCACTCACTATCGCTCAAGCCGCCTTCCGGCCCGATCAGGAGTCCATCTCCCTCCTGCACCAGTCGCGTGGTGGAGTGGGGTGAATTCTCGCGCGCGTCCAGCCGTTCTATCGCGGCAAACAGGCTTGCCTGCTGCGGCCAGTTCCCCAGCAAGGCGGGCAGGGTCTGCACCTGCGCTATGGCCGGTATGTCCAGCCTTTCGCATTGTTCGGCAGCTTCCACGGCTATGGCGTGCAGGCGCTCGGGGTTAATGCGGTGGGTGTTGGTGCGTTCGGTGACAAGTGGCAGAAATTCCGTCACGCCCAGTTCGGTGCCCATGCGCAGGACCAGATCGGTGGCGTCACGCTTGAGTAGGGCAAAGGCCAGGCGCAGGGGCGGGCAGGGCTGCGGGGCGCGTAGCTGGCGCTCAAGGGTTAGCCCACCCCGGTCCTTGCGGATTTCGGCTATGCTGGCCAGCCATTCCCCCATGCCTGCATGGAACACACGCACCTGCTCCCCGGGCGCTTTGCGCAGGACAGTGCCAAGGTAGCGCGCCTGCTCGGGGGCGATCGGGCAGGGGGCACCCTCCTGCGGCATGGGCACAAGGGCGGGGTCCATATACAGGCGGGGGAGGCGGGAGAGGCCATTCATGCCGGTCATTTATCCTGCATCTGCTCGGGTGAGGGTGGAACAGGCCCGGTTTACGCACGAAATACCCTGTTTTGCAAAGGAGATGGCGGGGGGAGGTTATGGTCCGCACCAGTTTGTGGCATAGGGAAGGGCGCAAAACGGTGCCCGTTGTTCCTGACCAGAGGCCTTATCAGAATCGTGTCTGCTTCCACCAGCCATACCGACATCCGGGTTACGGGATGGATTGCCCGCCTCCCTCCCTCCCTACAGGCTTATGCTCTGCTGGCCCGGCTGGACCGGCCGGTGGGAACATGGCTTTTGTGGCTGCCCGGCGTATGGGGCATTCTGCTCCCTCAGGGCGTGGCTCCTATGGAGCGGGTCAGGCTGATTGTGCTGTTTGGCATTGGCAGTCTGGTCATGCGGGCGGCGGGCTGTGTTGTAAACGACATGTGGGACCGCGATATTGACCGGCAGGTTACGCGCACGGCAGGTCGGCCACTGGCGTCCGGCGCGCTGGGTATGCGGCAGGCCACGGCCTTTCTGGCGCTGTTGCTGGTTATGGGGCTTGGGGTGCTGGTGCAGCTTAACCCCCTGTCATGGATACTGGGGGTATCCTCCCTTGTGCTGGTGGGGCTTTACCCTCTGGCCAAGCGGTTCACGTGGTGGCCGCAGCTTGTCATGGGGTTTACGTTCGGCTTTGGCGCACCCATGGGGTATGCGGCGGCTGCGGGACAGCTGACATGGGCACAGGCCGCCCTTTATGCTGCCACGATTGTCTGGCAGCTTGGGTTTGATACGATCTATGGCTTTCAGGACATGGAGGATGATGCGCGGATTGGCGTTAAATCCACCTCGCGCCTTATGGCCGGGCGGGCACGGGCGTTTATTGGTGTGTGCTATGGGCTGACCCTTGTGCTGCTGGCGGGGGCTGGCCTGTTGGCCGGTTCTGGCTGGCTGTTCTGGCCCGCGCTGCTGCTGCCCGGTGTGCTGTTCTGGCGGCAGGCTGTGGCGGTTAACCCGGCCAGACCGGCTTTGTGCCTTGCGCAGTTTTATGCCAACCGCAAAATTGGACTGACCATTGCGCTGGCTCTGGCGCTCGGGTTGCTGGTGGTCTGAGAGTATCTGCGTTTTTTGCTGGCGCTAATGGCTGGCTGTAATAGCTGGCAGTCAAAGTGAGATGCCCTGTTCATGATAAGAGTTTTTCGTGCTGTTGCGCCATTATGTGCCGGTCTGCTCCTGCTGGCGGGGGCTGCTCATGCGCAGGATGCCGAAGGTGGTGCTGATACCGCAGCTGCCAGCACCGTGCAGCCCGCACGCCTGAGTGCTGCGGACAAGGTATGGGTTGCCCGGATTGAGCAGGAGCTTAACCATGCTCTCACCTTCAAGGCCCGCATCCAGCAGATAGATGCGGAGGGCAAACGCACAACCGGCACGGTATGGATGAAGCGCCCCGGCCAGATGCGTCTGGCCTACGACCCGCCATCTCCTTTGCTGCTGGTTGCCAATCAGGGCAAGGTCGTGTTCCGCGACAGCCAGCTGGACCAGACAACGGTCATACCCATGGACCGGACCCCGCTTGGGCTTCTGCTGGCCCAGCATGTCAGCCTGTCTGACGGGGTTACATTGACCGCCTTCCGCCACGAGGCCGGGCTGCTTGCGGTCAAGCTGGTGCGCACGGCATCGCCCGGAGATGGCAGCCTGACACTGGTGTTTTACGAAACCCCGCTGGCCCTGCGCTCATGGAGTGTGCTGGATGCACAGGGGCATGAGACCCGCGTGACCCTGTTTGACGTGCATCCGGGGGCGGATATTCCGGCCAGCACGTTCGACCTGCCCGCCCAGCCGGAAGAATAACATCGTCCCCGACGGGGTCGGCCCAGCACGGCCCGGTTTGCGCAGCTACTGGAAAAACAGGCCGCGCATGGCGATATATACGGCGAACAGGACAGATTTTGAGACTGAAGGTATGAACGCCATGACCACACGGCACGCAGCACCATGACGGGGGAAGACCTGTTTGGCGGGGCCTCCCCCGCGCCGGGTGCCGATGCCGCTCCGGCGCGCACGGGGGGCAGGCCCGCTCCAACCCAACCGCTGGCGGACCGCCTGCGCCCGGCCTGTCTGGCCGATGTGGTAGGGCAGGGGCACCTGCTGGGGCCGGAGGGTACGCTTACGCTCATGCTTGAACGTGGCACCCTGCCCAGCCTGATCCTGTGGGGTGGGCCGGGGGTGGGCAAAACCACCATAGCCCGCCTGCTGGCACAGGCTGCGGGGTTGCGGTTCATGCAGATTTCGGCCGTGTTTTCCGGGGTGGCGGACCTGAAAAAAGCGTTCGACGCCGCGCGCAAGCTGGCGGCAGGGGGCGTGGGCACACTTTTGTTTGTGGACGAGATCCACCGCTTCAACCGCGCGCAGCAGGATGGCTTTCTGCCCGTGGTGGAGGACGGAACCGTGGTGCTGGTAGGGGCCACGACCGAGAACCCTTCCTTCGCCCTGAACTCGGCCCTGCTCTCGCGCTGTCAGGTTATGGTGCTTAACCGGCTGGATGACCCGGCACTGGAAGCCCTGCTGGCCCGCGCGGAGGAGGAGACAGGCCACCCCCTGCCGCTTACGGAGGACGGGCGCGCCACCCTGCGCGCCATGGCCGATGGGGATGGGCGCTACCTGCTGAACATGGTTGAGCAGGTTCTGAGCCTGAAAAATACAAAACCGCTGGATGCGCAGGGTCTGGCCCGGTTGCTGGCCAAAAGAGCCATTCTGTATGACCGGGACCGGGAGGAGCATTACAACCTTATTTCCGCCCTGCACAAATCGCTCCGTGGCTCGGACCCCGATGCCGCGCTGTACTGGTTTGCGCGTATGCTCGAAGGGGGCGAGGACCCGCGTTATCTGGCCCGCCGCCTGACCCGCTTTGCCACCGAGGATGTAGGCATGGCCGACCCCAATGCCCTGCCTCTGGCCGTGGCTGCGTGGGAGACATATGAGCGGCTTGGCTCGCCCGAGGGTGAGCTGGCTCTGGCCCAGCTTGTGGTGCATCTGGCGACAGCCCCCAAATCCAACGCGGCCTACAAGGCGTATGGGGCTGCACGCCGCGCCGCCAAGGCCACGGGCAGCCTTATCCCGCCCGCGCATATCCTGAACGCGCCCACGCGGCTGATGCAGGATATTGGCTACGGCAAGGGGTATGAATACGACCACGACGCGGAGGAAGGTTTTTCGGGGCAGAATTATTTCCCCGATGGTATGCGCCGCCAGACCTTTTATAATCCAACGGGTAGAGGCTACGAACGGGAGGTCAAACACAGGCTGGAAACATGGTCCCGCTTGCGGGAACGGCGCCAGTCGTGAATATCAGCGCATGAGTGTTGTCAATCTTACCGTGAGCGAGGACGAGGCCGGTATCCGCCTCGACCGTTATTTCCGTCGCCATTACCCGCATCTGACCCAGGGCGCGCTGCAAAAACTGTGCCGCACCGGCCAGATTCGCGTTGAGGGCAAAAGGGTGGAGGCCTCCACCCGGCTCGAGCCGGGGCAGAGCGTGCGCGTGCCGCCCATTCCCATGGCTGCCAAGCCCGCGCGTGATGTGCCGCGCCCGCTGGACGACAAGCTGGTGCGCGAAATCCAGCGTATGGTCGTTTATCAGGACAAGCACCTGATCGTGCTGAACAAACCCTCCGGCCTGGCCGTGCAGGGTGGTCCGGGCATTACCCGCCATGTGGACATGATGCTCGATGGCCTGCGTGAAAACCCCGATGACCCGCGCCCAAGGCTGGTCCACCGGATTGACCGCGATACATCGGGCCTGCTGCTGCTGGCCAGAACCCCCGGCGTGGCCGCCAAACTTGCGGCCTCCTTCCGTGGGCGGGACGTTAAAAAGACATACTGGGCTGTTGTTGTGGGCAGGCCAGACCCGCTTTCGGGCGAGATCGACCAGCCGCTTGCCCGTCTGGGTGTCGGGCCGGGTGCCATTACCGTTGCCGCCGACCGCAAGGATGAGGATGCCCAGTCCGCCCGTACTGTGTACGAAGTGCTGGATTCGGCAGCCCGCAAGTTCTCATGGCTTGGGCTTTCCCCCCTTACGGGGCGCACGCACCAGTTGCGCGTGCATTGCGAATCCCTTGGCACCCCCATTCTGGGTGACCCCAAATATGGTGGGGCCACAGCGCATCCCTCCGGCTTTACGGACCAGTTGCACCTCCATGCGCGGGAGCTGGACATGCCCCACCCCGCAGGTGGCCGCCTTGTTGTAAGTGCTGAACTCCCCGCGCATATGCGCGAGACCTTCCGCGCTCTTGGCTTTACACCCGGAACAACGCCGCCCCCTGCGCGCAAGGGCGGCTGAGCGGCAACCGACCTCGCGCGGGAGAAAACGTGACAATGCGGTTTAAGTGGAAAATTGGCCTGCTTGCGGGTGTTGTGGCTGTGGTCGCGGGTGGCGGGACAATTTTTTCCGCAACGCAGGATGCCACGTGGCTGAAAACCCGGCTGAGTGATGCGGTGGAGCAGGGCACGGGGCGACACCTGAGCATTGGCACGCTGCATGTGTGGGTGCTGCCTTTCCCTTGGGTGGAGGCGCAGAATGTGCGCCTTTCCGGCGTGGAGGAGGGGGGCCCGGACGTGCTGGCCGTCAGGCAGGTGCGGGCGCGGCTCTCTATCATACCGCTGTTTTCCCACCGCATTGCGTTCCGGGACGTGAGTGTTATTGCCCCCAAAATCACCCTGCGCCGCCTGAGCGATGGCCGGGCGGACTGGCTGCTGACCCCACCGGCCGCCACGGAGCAGGCGGCAAGCCCTGCACCTGCCGTGCGGATGCACTGGAATGTCAGCGCATCGGACCTGAACATCGTGCAGGCGGATGTGGTGTGGGATGACGCGCTTACCCATTATTCGGGCACGTTTGGCCTGCGCAAGGCCACGTTGCGTGGGTTGGATGGCACAGCCCCCGATCTGGACATACAGGGTCAGAAGGACCTCGCCAGCTTCAGCCTGACCGGGCAGACTGGCCCCTTCTGGCCCCTTGGTGCGCAACTGCCCCTGCAACTCCGCCTGAGTTTGAACAATGGCGGGCATTCCATAGGCCTTGCGCATGTGGATGGCGTGATCAACGCACCACAGGCCGAGCGTGTGTATAACCTGCATATGGGCGGCTCGGTCGGGCAGTTACAGGACCTGAATACCTTTTTCCCTCATGCCAATCTGCCTGACGGGCAAAACCTCTCGGTGGATCTGAGCGTGGCAGGGAGTGGTGATGCCCCGCAGATCCAGAGCCTGCATATCCGCACGGGGCGTGTGGATCTGGGGCGCTGGCTGCCACAGGCAGCACTTGTCCGTGCTGTGGTGGATGCTCCCACCCCAACGGACCCGCTCAGCCTGCATGTGGAAGGGCAACTGGGCAGCCAGTCTGTGGGTCTTAACGGGTCCGCGGGCACTCTGGCGCAACTTGTGCAGATGCAGGAGCAAACCCCCGCATCCGTGGATCTGGCGCTTACGCAGGGGCAGTCGTCCGTGCAGGTCAAGGGCGCGCTCAGTGCCGCCCACTCCGCGCTGGATGTGCAGGGCACGCTGGACCATCTGGCGTTTGGCGGGCAATGGCCGGATGCCACCGGGCTGACGGTTATCGGGCATGTTGAAACCGATAAAACGGAATTTCTGTATAAAAACCATACGGTTGCGGATGTCATGCACAACCTTGCGCTGGCGGGGGACATGCAGGTGCAGGCCGTAAGCTGGCAGGGTGTTGCCTGGTCGCAGGTGCAGACACATGGAGTACTTGCCAACGCCCGTCTGGTGCTGGACCCCATCCATGCTGTGGGGAATGGCCAGCAGCAGGTTGCCCGGTTTGTGTATGACCTGTCTGGCCCGCAGCCACAGGTGGAGGCGTCTGCCCGCTCGGTGTTCCTGCCTCTGGCGGTTGTACAGGCGTGGATGCAGGTTGCACCGGATATGCAGGGCACGGTCCAGCTTGTGGGTGCGCTCTCTGCTCAGGGCGATACGGCGGCAGCGCGGAGCAGTTCTCTTGCGGGGCATCTGGGCGCATCCGTGGTGGACGGGAGCGTGGGCGGAGGGCTGATACGCCGTTTGCTGGGGCCGCAGGTGCCGGTCAAGGGGCAGATGCCTGTGCGCTGTTTTGGCGTGCATACACAGTTTGCCAACGGCGTGGCCCATATTGATCAGGTCGGGCTGGAAAGCGCCTTTTTGCACCTGCGCGGGCAGGGAACGGTTACTCTGGATACGCATGAGCTCAACATGGAACTGGCACCGCAGGTGCTGCTGGGTGGGGCTTCGGCTTCGTCCTCCCTGCGGGTCACGGGGCCGTGGAATAACCCGCAGGTGAGCATGGCTGCCGCGCAGGATGGGCGCGTTGGCATTACCATTGGCGGGGAGGGGGGCGAGGCAACCTCCTGCGCGCCCCTTCTGGCGACTGCGCGTGAGGGAGCCGATGGCCCAAGCCCGACCGTGGTGACAAAAAAAGCCAGTAAGGAGGAAAAGATCATGAACATGCTGCATGGTCTGGGGCTGTTCCGGTGAGCGCGACCGGAGCGGGTATGCCCGGGCGTACCCCGGCGGGGCGCAAGCGGTTCTGGAAGCAGGTCCAGCTTGTCCCACATGATGGGGGGTTTGCTGTCAATCTGGACGGGCGCAGCGTACGTTTGCCGGGCAAAACGGTCCTGTGTGTGCCATCCCGCGCGCTGGCCGAGGCACTGGTGGCCGAATGGCAGGCTGCCGGGCAAACCGCAGAGGGCTATTTTACCCCCGATGACCTGCCATTAACCGGCATTGCAGGCTCCATGCTCGAGCGCATTCCGCAGGCGCGGGAGGGAGTGGTGCAAAGCCTTCTGGCTTATGCCAACAGCGACCTGATCTGTTACCGCGACGGCGCTGGCGGCAAGCTGGCGCAACAGCAGGCAGCCCTGTGGGACCCGTGGCTGACATGGCTGGATAAAACCTACGGCGCAACCTTCCGGACCACGCTCGGGGTTATGCCTATCTGCCAGTCCGATCAGGCCTTGCAGGTTCTCGGCACGGTTATGGAAGGCATGACAGACGGGCAGCTTGCCGTGCTGGGGGTGGCTGTTCCGGCACTGGGGAGTCTGGTGCTGGGGCTGGCCTTGCTTGGTGGCGCGTCGGTGGAGGAACTGGTTGCCTGCGCTACGGTGGATGAGCGCCAGCAGATGGCGGTCTGGGGGCAGGATACGGAGGTGACGGACCGCATTGCCCGGATGCAGATGGAACTGGAAACAGCCGCCCGGTTTGAAGCGTTAATGCACCAGACCTGAGCACTGCTCGCCCATGCTGCCGCAAAGGCAGGGTGTGGTGTGTTTGCGTGCAGGGTGTTTTGGTGTTTTTGTGGTTACTGTCAAACAGTGGCGCCCGTTTTTGCAGGGGAGTATTTCAGGTCATGAAGATCAGCAACGGTGTCTTGGCTGCGGCAATGGCCGCGGGGCTTTCTCTCTCCGGTCTATCGGCGCATGCGGCGGGGCCGGGTGGCTGGGGTGGCGGCATGGGCGTTGGCTCCACCTTTGGCGGTCCGGGCGGTAATCTGCTGGACGGGCTGGACCTGACCCACAAGCAGCGCAACCAGATCACAGCCATCCTCAAGGAAGCGCATGATCAGGATCAGGCGCAGGACACGCAGGAAGAGTTTGAAAAACTGCATGAGCAGATAGAGGACCTGCTAAGCGTGCCCGGCCCGCTGGATCAGAACCAGATCGCTCAGTTGCAGCAGAAAATGGCTGCCCTGCGCGCAGAGCGCGAGGCGCGGCACCTCCAGACCGCCAGCCGGATTCATGACGTGCTGACACCAGAGCAACTGACCCAGATGCGTGAGCGGCAGCACAGGATCCATGATCTGCTGAACCAGCTGAATGCCCTGCAGCATCCCACCCAGCAGATTTCTTCCGACAGCCAGAAGAAGTAAAAACCAGAAGTTCCTTGACTCAGGGCCCGGTCGTACCGTAAGCCCTGCAACAAATCAGGACCGCCACTCCGCGAGTGTTCGCGCAGTGGCGCGTCTCGTTATGGGGTGTGTTGCACTTGTTCGAAGCTCTTTCAGGCAAGCTTTCCGGGGTTTTTGATGGTCTCGCCAAACGTGGCGCGCTATCTGAAGCCGATGTGATGGAGGCCATGCGCGAAGTCCGTCTGGCCATGCTGGATGCGGACGTTGCGCTGCCCGTTGTTAAAGACTTTGTTAACAGGGTTAAGGAACGCGCGGTTGGGCAGGAGGTGCTGGAAAGCATTTCTCCCGGTCAGGCCGTTGCAAAAATTGTTAACGATGCGCTGATCGACGCGCTCGGCGGTGCAGGTGTTGCTCCCCTTAACCTGAATGCCACCCCACCCGTGCCGGTGCTTATGGTCGGGCTTCAGGGTTCGGGTAAAACCACCACATCGGGCAAGCTGGCCCTGCGCCTTGCTACGCGTGAGCGTAAAAAAGTGCTGCTGGCCTCGCTCGATACGCAACGCCCAGCCGCCCAGTTGCAGTTGGCTCAGCTTGCCCAGCAGGCGGGTGTAACCTCCCTGCCCATTATTGCGGGGCAGACGCCAGTTGAGATTGCCCAGCGCGCACTCGATGTCGGGCGCAAGGAAGGGTATGACGTCGTTATCCTCGATACGGCGGGTCGTCTGTCCATTGACGAAGCGCTGATGGAGGAAGTCCGCCAGATCAGGGACGTAACACACCCGGCGGAAACGCTGCTGGTTGTGGACGCCATGACCGGGCAGGACGCGGTCAATACCGCCAAGGCGTTTAACGAGGCCGTGGGTGTGACCGGTGTTGTCATGACCCGTATGGATGGTGATGCGCGCGGTGGTGCGGCCCTGTCCATGAAGGCCATTACCGGCGCGCCCATCAAGCTGACAGGCTCGGGCGAAAAGCTGGACGCGCTGGATGAGTTCCATCCCGAGCGTGTGGCGGGCCGTATTCTGGGTCTGGGTGATATTGCCGGTCTTGTGGAAAAAGCAGCGGATACGCTGGACCACGAGGAAGGTGAGCGTCTGGCCCAGCGCATGATGGCTGGCAAGTTTGATCTGGATGACTACGCATCCCAGATCCGCCAGATCAATAAGCTTGGTTCCATTTCCGGTATTCTGGGGATGTTGCCGGGTATGGGTAAGGTCAAGGAAGCGCTGGGGGACAAGGACCTTGATACGTCCGTCCTTAAAAAGCACCTTGCCATTATCGGTTCCATGACCCGGGGCGAACGTCGTGCGCCGGGGATTATCAAGGCCTCGCGCAAGAAACGTATTGCCGCAGGGTCTGGAACAACAGTTCAGGACGTCAACAAGCTGCTCAAGCAGTTCGACATGATGTCCACCATGATGAAGCGTTTTAACAAACTGGGCGTGAAAGGTCTCATGCGCCAGGGAATGTCTGCGCTCATGCCTAAGGGAATGGGTGGAGGCCCGCCGGGTGGTCCTGGCGGTTCTCCCTTCCGCTGATGCGGCCTGTTTCTGCTTAAGTTTTCCGGGTTTTGTTTTTCGGTCTGGAGTATTCCGAATGAGTGTTAAAATTCGTCTTGCCCGCGCAGGTGCCAAGAAGCGTCCTTACTACCACATCGTTGTGGCAGACAGCCGCAGCCCGCGTGATGGCCGCTTTATTGAAAAAGTGGGTGCCTACAACCCGATGCTGCCTTCCGACCACGCTGAACGCGTGCGTCTGGTAAACGAACGCATCACGCACTGGCTTTCCCAGGGTGCGCAGCCGACCGATCGTGTTGCCCGCTTCCTTGGCAATGCTGGCCTGATCGCCAAGCCGAACTTTAACGAGCAGCCCAAGCAGTCTGCTCCGAAGAAGAAGGCACAGGAACGTGCAGCCGCTGCCGCCAAAGCAGCAGAAGCCGCAGCCTGAGCTAAGCCAAGCCAGCCATGCAGTCTGACCTGATCCTCGTGGGTGTTGTGGGTAAACCGCATGGAGTGCGCGGCCTTGTGCGCGTGCATTCCTATGCGGCGGATGCCGCAACGCTGGAAGATTATGCGGTTCTGCAGGATGCGCAGGGGCGTCAATGGTCCTTGCGCTGGTGCGGTGCGGATAGCGTTGCCGAGCTTAAAGACGCAGATGGCAAGCCACTGGCGGATCGGACTGCGGCACAGGCGCTGGTGAATACCCGCCTGTATGTGCCGCGCTCCTGCCTGCCGGAGCCAGAGGAAGAAGAATTCTATCATGCTGATCTGATCGGCATGGAAGCGTTTGAAAAAGGTCTTTCTCTGGGGCGCGTCCTCATGGTTCACGATTACGGTGCTGGTGCCAGCCTTGAACTGGGTGATGGCTCGCTTGTTCCCTTTACCAAGGCCTGTGTGCCAGAGGTCAGGCTGGATGAGCGTACCATAACCATTGTTCGTCCCGATGAAGTTTCGGGGGAAGAAGGGCGCGGCGTTGGCAAGCGGCAGGCGGGGGCGCCAGCATGAGCTGGCAGGCCACCGTTGTAACACTCTTCCCGGAGATGTTTCCGGGGCCTTTGGGGCAGTCCCTTGCGGGGCGTGCGCTGGAGAACGGGGTGTGGTCCTGCCGTACCGAAGACCTGCGCGAGCATGGTCTTGGTCGCCATCGTGCTGTTGATGATACGCCGTTTGGTGGTGGCGCAGGCATGGTTATCCGCCCGGACGTGGCCGATGCGGCACTTGCCGCAACGCAGGCTGACGCCACAATCCCGTGTGTGTATCTTACGCCACGGGGGCGTCCGCTTACACAGGCGGATGTGCGGCGTTACGCGGCGGGTCCAGGCGTTATGCTGCTGTGTGGCCGGTTTGAAGGGGTGGACGAGCGCTTTTTGCAGGCGAGGGGTGTCGAGCAGGTTTCCATCGGGGATTATGTTCTCTCGGGTGGGGAAACTGCGGCTCTGGTTCTGCTGGATGCGTGTGTTCGTCTGCTCCCCGGTGTCATGGGGAGTGAGCAGAGCGGTGTGGAGGAAAGTTTTTCCGACGGGCTGCTCGAATACCCACATTACACCCGCCCGGCTGTATGGGATGGGCATGAGGTACCCGAGGTTCTGCTTTCGGGTAACCATGCTGCCATAGCGCAGTGGCGGCAGGCTAAGGCTGAAGAGACAACGCGGGAAAGAAGGCCGGATCTGTGGTCTGCCTGGCTGGCTCGCAAGAATGAAAACAGGACTGCAGCTGTGGGCGGGGCCGCACAGGCAGACCTTAGGGGTTTGAGAAGGATACCGACATGAACATTATCCAGCAGTACGAAGCTGCCGAAATTGAACGTCTGACCGCTGCACGCGCAGTGCCCGTATTTGATGCCGGTGACACCGTGCGTGTTTCCGTGCAGGTCAAGGAAGGCGAGCGCGTTCGTCTTCAGGCGTTTGAAGGCGTTGTGATCGCCCGCTCCAACAAGGGCCTGAACAGCAACTTCACCGTGCGCAAGATCTCCAACGGTGAAGGCGTGGAACGTGTGTTCCCGCTGTATGCTCCGACTGTGGCCGAAATCAAGGTCGTGCGTCGTGGTAAGGTGCGTCGCGCAAAGCTGTATTACCTGCGCGGCCGTAGCGGCAAGTCTGCACGTATTGCAGAACGCCCGCGTGACGTTGTTGCCCCGGCAGCAGCAGGCTAAAAGCCACAAGGCTTTTGGGCACGACGCCAGACATGGCTTGTGTGAACCCGACTGGTCTGTGGCCAGTCGGGTCTTTGTGATAAAACAGGGTGTGTGCAGCGTTCATTCAAGGCTGTTCACACGGATATAAAGGTAAGGAGGATGCGCATGGCTGCGCGTACGTTGTTCGACAAGATCTGGGACGATCATGTCGTGGAAACCCTTCCGGACGGCACCTCCATTCTTTATATCGACCGCCACCTCGTCCATGAGGTGACCAGTCCGCAGGCGTTCGAAGGCCTGCGTCTGGCCGGGCGCAAGCTCCGCCACCCGGAAAGAACCGTGGCTGTTGTGGACCACAACGTGCCCACATCCGACCGGAGCCTGCCGATCGAGGAAGCGGACAGCCGCAACCAGATTGAAACGCTCGAACGCAACGTCAAGGAATTTGGCGTTCCCTATTTTCCGCTTCTGTCCGCCAATCAGGGAATTGTGCATGTGGTTGGGCCGGAACAGGGGATTTCCCTGCCGGGCATGACCATTGTGTGCGGTGATTCGCACACCTCCACGCATGGAGCACTTGGCTCGCTGGCGTTTGGTATTGGTACGTCCGAAGTTGAGCATGTCATGGCCACGCAGACCATTCTGCAACGCCCTGCCAAAAACATGCGTGTCAACGTGGAAGGAACCCCCGGAGCGGGTGTTTCCGCCAAGGACATCATGCTGGCCATTATCGGGCATATCGGCACGGCCGGTGGCACGGGGCATGTGATCGAATTTGCCGGGTCCGCCATTCGTGGGCTGGACATGGCAGGCCGCATGACCATCTGCAACATGGCGATCGAGGCGGGTGCCCGCGCAGGGCTTGTTGCCCCGGATGAGACCACGTTCGAGTACGTGCGCAACCGCCCGTTTGCCCCCAAGGGTGAGGGGTTTGAGCAGGCCGTTGCCTACTGGAAAACCCTTGCATCGGACGAAGGCGCGCATTTTGACCGCGAAGTCACCCTGCGCGCTGAGGACATTGGCCCGACCCTGACATGGGGCACAAGCCCCGAAACAGTTCTGGCCATTACCGATACCGTGCCCGACCCGGCACAGGAAAAGGACGAGGCCGTAAAAGCCCAGTTGCAGCGCATGCTGGATTATATGGGCCTTGAAGCCGGGCAGAAAATTGCCGGAACGCCGGTGGATGTGGTCTTTATTGGCTCATGCACCAACAGCCGGATCGAGGACCTGCGTATGGCCGCTCAGGTTGCCGCCGGGCGCAAGGTTGCTCCGGGCGTGCGCGCCATGATTGTTCCCGGTTCGGGCAACGTCAAACGGCAGGCTGAGGAAGAAGGTCTGGACCGTATTTTTCTGGATGCCGGTTTTGAATGGCGTGAGGCCGGGTGCTCCATGTGCCTTGGCATGAACCCCGACCGTCTGACCCCCGGCCAGCGTTGCGCATCCACCTCCAATCGTAATTTTGAAGGGCGGCAGGGGCCGGGTGGGCGCACGCATCTGCTTTCTCCGGCCATGGCTGCGGCTGCTGCGGTCACTGGCTGCCTGACCGATGTGAGGGAACTGGCATAATGGAAAAGTTCGTTACGCTGTCCGCCATTGCAGCGGCTCTGCCGCAGGCTAATATTGACACGGACAAGATTATACCGGCGCGGTTTTTGAAAACCACCCAGCGTACCGGCCTTGGCAAGCACGCGTTTGATGCCATGCGCTACCTGCCCGATGGTGCTGAAAACCCGGATTTTGTGCTCAATCAGCAGCCCTGGCGTAAAGCCGAAATCCTGATTACGTATGACAATCTGGGGTGCGGTTCCTCGCGCGAGCATGCGCCGTGGGCGCTGCTGGATTTTGGTATCCGCTGCGTTATTGCGCCGTCCTTTGCCGATATTTTCTTCAACAACTGCTTCAAGAACGGCATTCTGCCCATCCGCCTCCCGCGTGAAGTGTGTGATGAGCTGATGGGGGACGCACAGATGGGCAGCAATGCCCGCCTGACGGTGGACCTGCCGCGTCAGGTTGTTATTCGCCCCAATGGCGAAGAAGTCCCGTTCGAGATTGATGCCTTCCGCAAGCATCTCCTGCTCGAAGGGCTGGATGACATCGGCCAGACTCTCAAGCACGAAGCAACGATTACCACATACGAAAAACGGCAGGACCGGGATAAATCCTGGCTGCCCACCATTCATTTTGACTGAACAGATCCCTACGGAG
Source organism: Acetobacter lovaniensis (assembly GCF_014207635.1). Lineage (GTDB taxonomy): Bacteria > Pseudomonadota > Alphaproteobacteria > Acetobacterales > Acetobacteraceae > Acetobacter > Acetobacter lovaniensis. Next base: position 109,317 of record NZ_JACHIE010000003.1, on the reverse strand, counting down.
CACCGCGATGACAGACCCCAAGCAGCCCGTTAAACTTCTTGTCCTGCCCGGAGATGGGATCGGCCCCGAAGTTATGCGCGAAGTCGGCCGGATTATGGCATGGCTGGAAAAAAAGCGCGGCCTGACATTTGAACTGACCGAAGACCTTGTGGGTGGTGCCTCTCTGGCGGAATACGGCGTACCGATCCGTGATGAGGTGATCGAGAAGGCCTGGGCCGCCGATGCTGTTCTGTTCGGCTCGGTGGGGGACCCCAAATGGGGGCATGTCAGCTTTGACAAGCGGCCGGAAGTCGCCATTCTCAAGCTGCGGCAGGAACTGGGGCTGTTTGCCAACCTGCGCCCCGCCAAGGTGTTTGATGCGCTGGTAGAGAGCAGCACGCTCAAGCCCGAAGTTGTGCGTGGTCTGGATATCATGATCGTGCGTGAAACCGTGGGCGGCATTTACTTTGGTGATCCGCGCGGGATCGAAACCCTGCCCGATGGGTCCAAGCGCGGCATTAACACCGAGGTTTACACCACGTCGGAAATCCAGCGCGTGGCCCGCGTTGCGTTCGATCTGGCCCGCAAGCGCGATAACCGCGTATGCTCGGTGGAAAAATGCAACGTGATGGAAAGCGGCCTGCTGTGGAAAGAGGTCGTGACCGATGTGCACGCCCGCGAGTTCCCCGATGTGACGCTGTCGCACATGCTGGCCGACAACTGCGCCATGCAGCTTGTGCGCAACCCGCGCCAGTTTGATGTGCTGGTAACCGGCAACCTGTTTGGCGATATTCTGTCCGACCTTGCCTCCATGCTGACAGGTAGCCTTGGCATGCTGCCATCTGCCACGCTGGGGGCAGAACAGGCCGATGGTCGCCGCCCGGCTCTGTATGAGCCCATCCATGGCAGCGCGCCCGACATTGCAGGGCAGGGTATTGCCAACCCGATTGCCCAGATTCTCTCGTTTGCCATGCTGCTGCGGTATTCGCTCAACCTCCAGACCGAAGCGGATATGATCGAACAGGCAGTTTCCAACGTTCTGGCCAGCGGCTTGCGTACGGCGGACATTATGGCCGAAGGCATGGCCCGCGTTGGTACGTCCGTTATGGGCGAAGCCATTGTGCGCGAACTGGACAAGCTCCAGAACAGCTAAAGCTGGAGTATACGCCCACAAAAAAGCCGCCCACAGCATTGTGAGGCGGCTTTTTTGTGGGCAGGTTCAAGCGGGTTCTGGCGTGCATCCGGGCAAACAAAAAGGCCGGAGCCCGTAGGGGCAACCGACCTTTAATGCCTGCAAAACAGGAGGAGGCTGGCTTAGAAGCCTTCGCGTTCCAGACGCTTCCGTTCCATTTTGCGTGCGCGACGTACGGCTTCTGCCGCTTCACGCGCTTTGCGTTCGGACGGCTTTTCAAAGTGCCGACGCAGTTTCATTTCACGGAAGATGCCTTCGCGCTGCATTTTTTTCTTGAGCGCTTTAAGAGCCTGATCGACATTGTTGTCACGGACTAGAACGTGCACTTGGTCACTAACCCCTGTTCAAAAAAATCCGGCAAACCGGTTTTTGGGAAGCCATTATGGAAGGAGATCCGCGTTACCCTTCCGGGCTGCCGATTCCACTGTTGGCGGTCTCTATAACACGGCCTTAAGACAAGATACAATTCGTTCTTGCGTATCAGACCCGCACTTCCGTGTGTTTTATTGTGGATGTGCAAAAAAACAGGACAACAAAAAGCATGTCGGTTCTTGCTATTGCCCGTATGGGCCACCCGGTTCTGCTGCAACGCGCGGTTGAGGTGGAGGATATCAGTGCTCCCCGGATCAGGGAACTGCTGCAGAACATGCGGGAAACCCTGACCGATAGTGGGGGCGTGGGTCTGGCGGCACCACAGGTGCATGTGCCGCTCCGGCTGTTCCTGTATTCGGTACCCCCAACGCGCAGCGAAGGGGAGGACGACCCACCACGCCCGGTACAGGCCCTGATTAACCCGGTCATCGAACCTGATGGGGCGGATATGATGCCGCGACTTGAAGGATGCCTGTCCATTCCCGGCTTCAGGGGGGAAGTGCCGCGTTACCGCCGTGTGCGCTATAGTGGCTGGGACGAGCACGGTGCGCGGGTGGAAGGCATAGCCTCGGGATTTTGCGCCAATGTCATGCAGCATGAAATGGATCATCTGGACGGAATCCTCTATCCCATGCGTATGACGGATATGGCCCGCTTTGGTTTTGAGGCGGAAATCACACGGTATGGGGTACAGGCATGAGCATGCTGCCGGGAAAAATGGAACAGGCCCTGTCTTTGGCCGTGGCAGGGCTGGCTGCGGGTATTATGCCCGCCCCCATGGAGCGGGATGCGGACCGGGATGCCGCATTGCGCAAGCTGGCATCTGTTGCCGGGGAGCGCGGGTGGAGCATGGCCACACTCAGATCCGTGGCAGGGGCCGATGCAGACCTGCTTTTTCCCGCAGGGGTGGTGGAAATGGTGGAAGCTTGGTCCGACCTGTGTGACCGCGCCATGGTGGACGCCATGCAGGACACGCAGGAACCCCGGCTGAGCCAGCGGGTGCGTCAGGCTATTCTGCTACGTCTGCCGCCCGATGAGCAGCGCCGCACGGCTGCCCTGCGGGGGATGCGTGTCTTTTTATCCTGCGGGGGACAAAAGGCTTTCCGCCGCGCATGGCTGCGCACGGTTAATGCCATATGGCAGGCTGCGCAGGACGATGCGACAGGCCTGACCTATGTAAGCAAACGGCTGACTCTGGGCGGGCTGTATGCCTCGGTCTTTCTGTTCTGGCTGAGCCGTGGGCAGGATGAAGCAGCATTCGAAGCGTTTGTAGACAGGCGTCTGGCCGATGTGCTGCGCATAGGCCGCCTTAAGGCCCGCTTTGGCGTACAGGCAGGCACCCCGGCACCAGCCGCAGGGTAAATACACGCATGGTCATGCCCACTCCCCATGAGCGCGCAGGCTCAGACCTGCTCTTTTTGCGTGAAGAAAGTTTAAGACTGGCTCAGACCCTTATGTTTTTGGCCGCGCGGGACATGGCCGAGGCTGTGGCCCCCGTGCTGGAGGAGGATGGGCTGGGCCGCGCGCATTACCGTGTGTTGCAGGTGCTGGCGTTTAGTCCGGGTATCCCTGTTAGCCGGTTGCAGGACATTCTGGGTGTGACCAAGCAAAGCCTTGGCCGCACACTGCACGAGCTGGATGCGCGGGCATACCTGCAAAGCCGGGCAGGGCGGCAGGACAGGCGGCAGAAGCTGCTGTTTTTAAGCCCGACCGGTAAAGCCGCGGAGGCCCGTCTGTTTGCTGTCATCCGGCAAAGGCTGGTCGCTGCCTACCGCGAGGCCGGGGGGGCTGCGGTGGAGGGTTTCCGCCGTGTTATCAATGGTATGCTGTCCGAGCATAGTCGTGCCCTGCTGAGCGAAGAGAGCGCAGGGCGAAGGGAAGGGCGTGAACATGTCTGAGCAGATAACAACCGCTGAAGGAGACGTGGCCGCCCACGTAATGGTGGTGGATGACGACCCGCGCCTGCGCCGCCTGTTGCAGCGTTACCTGTTTGAGCATGGGTTCCGTGTGAGTGTTGCCGCCAATGCGACCGAGGCCCGGCACACGCTGGAAGGTATCCAGCCCGATGCTCTGGTGCTGGACGTGACCATGCCGGGGGAGAACGGGCTGGAATTAACCCGCTCCCTGCGGGATGCCGGGCAGGACCTGCCCATTCTGCTCCTGACCGCGCGTGGCGCACCGGAGGACCGCATTACCGGGCTGGAAGCCGGGGCGGACGACTATCTGGGCAAACCCTTTGAGCCGCGCGAGCTTTTGTTGCGGCTCAAGGCCCATCTCCGGCGGCATCAGCCCCCACCGCCAACAGATAACCTGCGGATTGTCCGGCTGGGAGACAAGGAGTTCGATCCGGTCCGGCTTCTGCTCAGCGGGCCGGACGGCAATATCCACCTGACCGGGGGGGAAGCTGCCCTGCTGTGCGTTCTGGCCCGCAGGCCGAATGAAACCTTCACGCGGGAGGATATTGCCAAAGCCATGGACATGACCGAAATTGGCGAGCGCGCAGTTGATGTGCAGGTGACGCGCCTGCGCCGTTGCATAGAGCCGGACCCGCGTGAGCCGCGCTTTCTGCATACGGTGCGCGGGCGGGGATATGTGCTCAAGCCGGGGCTTTAGAGCACATGACAGGCCGCAGGGGCTTCCGTCTTTTTCCGCGTGGGGGATGGTCCGCGCTCAAGGTGGAAAAATCGGTCAGACGTGTACTGCCGCGTTCCCTGCTGGGGCGTTCCCTGCTGATTGTCCTGTTCCCGCTGCTGATCACGCAGGGAATCGCACTTGAGCTTTATTACGGTAATTTTCTCAAGGTGGTGTCGCGGCGCCTGACCGGGTCTGTTACGGCGGAAATTGTTCTGTCCCTCAATGCGCTGGAGCGTCTTAAAAACCCGGCGGACAAGGAATGGTTTATTGCGCAGGCCCGTGAACAGCTCCAGCTCATAGAAATCTGGCGGCCGGGGGAAAAACTGACCCGCGTAGGGTCCACCCATGTGCTGGGGCCTATGGATGATGACCTTGTGCATGCCCTGCATGAAGCCATTAGCTACCCGTTTTTTGTCAAATGGCGGCATTTTCATCACGTGGTGCGTATTTACATCCAGCTTCCCGATGGTGTGCTGGAAATCGACACCCCTCGCAAGCGGCTGGATATGGGGCAGATCTGGCTGTTTGTTGCATGGACCGTGGGCAGTACTTTGCTGCTGTTCACTATTGCGAGCCTGTTCATGCGCAATCAGGTGCGGGCCATCCGCCAGTTGGCTCAGGCTGCGGAGCAGTTTGGCATGGGGCGTGATATTGGCCCCATCCGCCCCGTAGGCGCGCAGGAGGTGCGTAAGGCGGCTGTCGCCTTCAACCGCATGCAGGACAGGATAACCCGCTTTGTAGCACAGCGTACCGGCGTTCTGGCCGGTGTTTCGCACGATCTGCGCACCCCCCTGACCCGCCTGCGGCTTTCTCTGGCCATGATGCCGCGTGAAGGCAGCATATGCGCCAGCGTCATGACCGAAGACATAGATGAAATGGTCGGTGACATTGCCGAAATGGAACATATGATCGACAGCTATCTTTCCTTCGCGCGGGGGGAAGGTTCGGAGAGTGTCCAGCAGGTTGAGGTGCTGCCGTTTCTGGAGGATGTGGTGGCAGCAGCCCGGCGTGCGGGTGTGCATATTCGCGCGCTTGAGGTGGAGCCGGACCTGCGGGCACATATGCGCCCCGACGCCATGCGTCGCGTTTTAGGCAATCTGTTTGATAACGCCCGTAGGCACGATGCAAGCGTTGCGCTGAGTGCGCGCCGCGTAGGGGGTGGGGTCAGCATTCTGGTGGATGATGACGGGCCGGGTATTCCGCCTGATCGCCGGGCTCATGTGCTGCGCGCGTTCGAGAGCGGGCAGGACGGTGGCACCGGGCTGGGGCTGACCATTGCGCGCGATATTATTCGTGCGCATGGAGGCGACATGACACTGGAACGTGCGCCAGAGGGCGGGCTGCGCGTAAGGCTGTATCTGCCAAACTAGCAATACCCTGCCATGAGAGCAGGCGAAGGGATTTTACAGCGAGTTACCCGAGCCGAAGTGGCCGGGGCCGGAGCTGTTGTTGAACATTCCGCCCTGTCCGCCCGCAGCACCTGACCCCATCATGTTCTGCATGGGGTTATACCGGCCGACATTGCCCAGAATCTGCTGGAGGGCGTTAATCTTGGTGCCCGGCGTTGGCGTGATCTCATTGATCATGGCCACGTGTCTGGCGTCCTTGATGTTGAGCGTACGCATGCTTTCCAGCGTGCCAGTATTGTTGAACCTGAGCACAACAAGATCCTGTTTCGACACGCCGGGGAAGTCCATGGGCACCAGATGGGTGGTCATGGAAATATAGATCCAGGTATTATCGTCAAACGCGCCCTTGGTGGTGGGGGACCCCATCAGGTCAATGGCGTCTGCGCGGGTGCTGGTACCGGGGACAAGCTGGCTGTATTCTTCCGGCTCAAGCAGGGAACCTCTGGAGGTGAGGGTAGGACCAAAAGTCTGACAGCCTGACAGGACAAGAACCGTGGCGAGCGCCCCGCAGGCACTTTTAAGGCGCGATATCCTGTTTTTGCGTGGCGGCGTCATCTGGTCAGGGTGTCCCAAGCGTAAGATTGTGATCCATGATCGTCATCCAACTGGCAACGGCCATGTCTGTCCGATGCCCCAACGCGTGCGGGGCGTCAATCGCTGAATGGCAAAAAGAGCACGCTTTATGCCGCTCGTGCCCGGACATTACTCCATAAAATTCCGCTTGTGTGGTAGATTGTTCAGGCGGTGGTCAGAAAGCTTTGTCCCGAGCGCATCCCGCCTGCTTGTTTCAGCGTTACTTCAGGAGACTTCCATGACCGAAAAGCCAGAATTCTCTCGCCCTCTGGCCGTGCGCCGAATCGGAATGCTGGGAACGGACATGACGGTGGAGGCCACGCCGGACGAGTGTAAGCGGATAGCCAGACGTCTGGGTCTGCAGGATGTGAGCATGCTGCGCTGCCGCTACCGGCTCAGGGATGACGGGCGTGGTGTTGTGACGGCCGAAGGGGCTCTGGCTGTCCGTTACACGCAGACCTGTGTTGTGAGCATGGAGGCGTTTGAGGATATGATGGCGGGATCGTTCGTTGTCCGCTTTGTTCCGGCCAGCCAGTTTGTGGAAGGCGACGCGCCGGATATGGACGCGATTGATGAAATTCCGTATGAGGGGCAGGACGTTGATCTGGGCGAGGCTGTTGTTGAGCAGTTTGCGCTCGATCTCGAGCCTTATCCGCATGCGCCGGATGTTGCTCTCCCTCCCGGCCTGATCATGGATGAGGAAGAGGTGGAACAGCGCGGTCTTGAGGAAGAGCCGGAAAAAAAGGCCAGCCCGTTTGCTGGTCTGGCCCGCTGGCGGGGTGGAAACGCGTAATTGCCCAAGTGTGGGTGTGGGGTTTTCTTGTAGGATTGCTTGCGAAAACGCTTGCTGTCTGCTAGAGGCCGCGGCTCAGTGCTGGTGATAAACCTGTTATGGCGTCTGGCTGCGTTAGCGCGTGACCGGGCGTGTTGTTCTAACCGTTATTTATGAGAAGGGGCTGGGCTTATGGCTGTACCCAAAAAGAAAACCTCGCCTTCACGTCGTGGCATGCGTCGCAGCCATGAAGCTCTGCGTGCAGAAGCTCATGCTGAATGCTCCAACTGTGGCGAACTGAAGCGTCCTCACAATGTCTGCAGTCATTGCGGTCATTACGATGGCCGTGAAGTGATTGCCGCAGGCAAGGCACTCAAGGTCGCCGTTCGCGCCTGATTTTTCAGGCGTGGAAACGCGTGCTGCATCCGTAGCACGCGGGGTAATGGGGGTAAGGCATCTGCGGCATGGCAGAGAAGCAGGCATGAGCAAGACCGAGATTCCAGAAAGTTTTCCTTCCGACCCTAACGAGGTGTTCAACCTCGCCGTGGACGGAATGGGGGGCGATGGGGCTCCAGAAGTGGTTGTTGCCGGGCTTGCCATTGCTGCCGAACGGCACCGCAATATCAAGGTGCTGCTGATCGGGGATGAGGCGCGCCTGCTGCCTTTGCTGGCGAAGTATCCCAAGGCTGCGTCCATATGCACGGTGTGGCATACGGATGTGTCTGTTTCTATGGACATGAAGCCAACATCCGCTCTGCGGATGCGTCAGTCCTCCATGCGGCTTGCCATGGACGCCGTGGCCAGTGGACGCGCCCAGGGGGTTGTGTCCGCCGGTAACAGTGGTGCCATGCTGGCTCTGGCCAAGATTGTGGTCAAAACCCTGCCGGGTATTTCCCGCCCGGCCATGGCGGCCATCAGTCCCACCATCAAGGGCGACGTGGTCATGCTTGACCTTGGCGCCAATGTTGCGTGCGACTGGCGTAATCTGGTCGAGTTCGCCGTTATGGGCGAAGCCTTTGCCAAATCTGTTCTGGGTCTGCCCGCACCGACCATTGGCCTGCTCAATATTGGCGCGGAAGAACTCAAAGGGGACGAAAAACTGCGCGTGGCGGCTGAAACCCTGCGTGAGAGTCCTCTGGCTGCCCAGTTCCACGGTTTTGTGGAAGGGCATGATATTACCGCAGGCACCACGGATGTGGTTGTAACTGACGGGTTTACCGGAAATGTTGCGCTTAAGACCGGCGAGGGTGTGCTTAAAATGGCCACCACCCTTTTGCGCCGTGTTTTCCAGCGTGGGATCATCTCCCGCCTTGGCTATCTGCTTGTTCGCCCCGGTCTGGAGCGGATGAAGGAGTGGCTGGACCCCCGCCGTTACAATGGCGCTGTTTTTGTGGGCCTGAATGGTGTGGTGGTAAAATCCCATGGCGGCACAGATGCCGAGGGCTTTGCCGCCGCAGTCGATGTGGCCATGGATATGGTCACGCATGGTTTTAACGAAAGCATTCGTGAGCGTCTTTCTCATATGGGGGCGCTGTTAATGCGCCCGCAGACGGAGGAGGCATGTGAACCAGCCCTCCCGGTGACCTGAGCAAACGGGACGAATGTATTGCGCGTGCAAGCCTTCGAGCTGCCTGCGCTGGCGGATAATGAAAGAACGGTCATGGCGAAACGTTCGCTTCTGGTAGGTTTTGGTGGATTTCTGCCAGAAAGAGTTGTCACGAACGAAGAGCTGGCGACCCGGCTTGCCACTTCGGATGACTGGATCAGAACCCGCACCGGCATTACCCGCCGCCACATTGCTGGCCCCGATGACAGCGCAACCAGCATGGGGGCGGAAGCCGCTCGCAGGGCGCTGGATTATGCGGGCCTGAGCGCTGATGATATTGATGTTGTGCTGGTCGCGACATCCACTCCGGATCAGGCTTTTCCCGCAACGGCGGTTCGGATTCAGGCCGCTCTGGGCATGACCCGCGGGTTTGGCTTTGATATTGCAGCAGCCTGCTCCGGCTTTGTTTTTGCGCTGGCTACCGCGGATTCCTTCATCCGTTCCGGGCAGGTGCGCAAGGCTCTGGTGATCGGGAGTGAGGTTTACTCCCGTATTGTGGACTGGGAAGACCGCGGCACATGCGTCCTGTTCGGGGATGGCGCAGGGGCTGTTGTGCTGTCTGCATCAGAGAGCGAATCCGATGCGCGCGGTATTCTGTCCACCCATCTGCATTCCGATGGCACAACAGGCGACCTGCTGTACGTGGACGGCGCGGTGGGGCAACCCGATAAAACCGGGCATCTGAAAATGAACGGGCGTGATGTGTTCCGCCATGCCGTGGCCAAACTGTCATCCTCCGTGGACGAAGCTCTGGAAGCCGAAGGGCTGACCTACGCGGATGTGGACTGGCTTGTGCCCCATCAGGCCAATATCCGGATTATTGAAGGCGTGGCCAAAAAGCTGGCCCTTCCAGCTGATCGCGTAGTTGTGACCGTTGACCGGCACGCCAATACCTCAGCCGCCTCCATTCCTCTGGCACTGGACGAAGCCGTGCGGGATGGCCGTATTCAAAAAGGTGAACTGGTGCTGATGGAAGCACTGGGGGGTGGGCTGACATGGGGTTCGGTGCTGGCGCGTCTGTGATCTGGCGATAACAGACAAGTGACATCATTGTGAATGAATTGACGCGCCGCACAGGCGTGTTACCTTTCTGCACATGGAAACTGTCACACGTGCATCTTTGATAGAGCAGATCTATCAGCAGGTAGGGTTGTCTCGTAAAGAGTCGTCTGTGCTCCTAGAAGATGTTCTGGAGACAGTCATGCAGGCGCTCGAACGCGGCGAAAGTGTCAAAATCAGCGGTTTTGGCACGTTCTCAGTCCGAAAAAAGGGGCAGCGCTGCGGGCGTAACCCTAAAACCGGGGAGGAAGTGCCTATTCTTCCCCGCTCCGTTCTGGTGTTCCGCTCCAGCCAGTTGCTGAGGGCGGAAGTCAACCATGAGGAGGCAGAGCCGGGAGTCGATCATGACGATTGATGGCACAGTCCCCCATAGGGAATCCGCGCATGACGTGCCTGATGCCGAGATGGATGTTTCGGAGTCGGGTTCCTGTGAAAAAGGCCCTCACGCTTTCCGCACGATTAGTGAAGTGGCGGACGAGTTGCATGTGCCCCAGCACACCCTGCGGCTGTGGGAGACACAGTTCCATCAGGTCCGTCCCTTGAAAAGAGGGGGCGGGCGTCGGTATTACAGGCCGGAGGATGTGGTCCTGCTCACCCGGATTGCGGACCTGCTTTATAATCAGGGCTATACCGTAAAAGGTGTGCAACGTCTGTTGCAGGAAAAGGCCGTGCTACAGATGGCCGCAGTTCCGCAGTCTGTAGACATTGTGACATCAGACGGAAACAGCATGGCTGACGCCGAACTGGTGGAAGAGATGCAGACACAGGATGTGGCATTGATTGCGGACTACCAGCAGGTAGAGGCTGTTGTGGCCGAACTGCCCGCAGCGGTAGAAGCCGGGCTGGAACAGGCGCTGGTGCAGCTTATGGGACAAAATGTGCGTCTGCGCTCGGATCTGGCCGATGTGCTGGTTGAGTTGGAAGCCATCCGACGCAAGATTTTGGTCTGATTGAAAAAAAGATAAAAATAACGGGTAGAGTGGGTTGTGCTCCCCGCAAGGTATTGCTAAACACCACTCACACTTAACGGGCAGTAGCGCAGTCTGGTAGCGCATCAGTCTGGGGGACTGGGGGTCGTGGGTTCGAATCCCGCCTGCCCGATATTTTTTCAAATGAAATTGCTAATTAACCCCACCCTCGGGGGGAAATGCAAAAGTCTTTTCAGACTTCTGCATTGTTTCCGTATGCCCAACGCCGCCAGATCAGATTGAGTGCGGCCATTGCGGCAGGTCCGATAAACAGGCCGATCAACCCCCACATTTCTGCTCCACCCAGAATACCAAGCAGCACCCACAGGAAGGGGAGCTTTGTTGTGCCGCCAATCAGGGTTGGGCGCACAAAATGGTCCGCCACAAAAATAACGGTGGCTCCAATGCAGAATGTGACAATGGCAGCCACGGATGCGCCTGAAATCAGGATCAGGAGCGAGACCAGCCCAATCGCGATCATGGCGCAAAAAGGGATCATGGCTGCTACGGCAGTAATAACCCCAAACAGGGCAGGGTGTGGTGCCTGGGCAAAGAGATAGACAAGCCCCATCAGCATGCCTTCACCAATCCCGACCAGAACAAGCCCCTGCACGGAACCATGGATGGAGGCAACAATCTGGCGCGCTATGCTTTCCCCCCTGCGGCCAAAGGCCCGGCAGGATGCAACACGGCACTGACGAATGACGGAAATTCCGTCCTTGTACAGAAAAAACAGGGTGAGAATGGAAAAGCAGAACAGGGTGCCCCGGTGTGCTATCTGGCTGCCAAGAGCGCGCGTGACCATGACCCCCTTGCTGTCCAGAGCGCCCAGCAGGCCGGAAAGATCGCGCGGGTTGGACAGATGCGTTTCCCACAGATGCGCAATACTTGTGGCTCCCACAGGTAATCGCTGGATAACATCTGGCACGGGAACACCAAATTTACGGGCATGAACCAGCCATTCCAGCGCACTCTGGGCCTCTCCAATAGCTTCAAGCGTTATCAGTGTCAGCGGGATGACAAAAAGCAGCGCCATAACAACCGTAAACAGTAGCGGTAACAGTGTGCCGCGGGCTGCATTGGGCCACATCCGGCATGCGCGGCTGTAAAGGGGCCATGTGGCAATGGCAAACACGCCACCCCAGGCCAGAGCGGGCAGAAAACCCTGTATGGTGTAAAGGGCTACGGCTACAATAAAGAGCGCAAGCAGACTGCGTGCCATTTCCTGTCCCCGCTTGGAGCGCTGGCTGGCCTTGATAAGGCCGCAACGCTGGTGAGCGGGCACTAACGAAGATGGAGGCGTATTGGGCATGCGCGAGATGTCTTTCCAAAAATTCCGCTGAATACAGAGCGCTCTTTCCGTGCTGCGCACAGCATACTGTGTTGTGGGTGAATAATACAGCGCACGAGGGAGTACGGAGTATGCACACAGTCCGGAATGGGGTGGATTGGCAGTATCTTTTTCTGAATTTATCTCTAGTGTTCCGCTGCCTGCCTGCACATTGAAGCGGATACCCCATGCTCAGAAGTTTTCTGACGGTTGGTGGCTGGACCATGCTCAGCCGCATTCTTGGATTGATACGCGACCAGCTTCTGGCGGCCTTTATGGGGGCCGGGCCGTTGCAGGATGCTTATCAGGTTGCGTTTCGCCTTCCCAACATGTTTCGCCGTCTGTTTGGGGAGGGCGCGTTTAATGCAGCCTTCGTGCCCATGTTCTCGAAAGTTATGGTGCAGGATGGGCGGGATGAGGCACGCCTGTTTGCCCGCCGTGCGCTCGGGGTCATGCTGGCGTGGCTGGTGTTTTTGTGCGTGCTGGGCGAAGTGTTCATGCCGCAGGTGCTGCGCGTGATAGCGCCGGGTTTCCTGCAAAATGGAGACCGCTACGCTCTGGCGCTCAGCCTGAGCCGCATTACGTTTCCCTATCTGGTCATGATCTGTGCTGCGGCATTGCTGGCTGGGGTGCTGAATGGCCTGCACCGCTTTGGTGTGGCGTCTGCTGCCTATCTGGCGTTCAACGTGGTGGGTATTCTGGCCATTGTTGGGGCGTCTCCCTTTTTCCCCAGTGTTGCCTATGCTGCGGCATGGGGGGTTACGGCCTCTGGCGTGGTGCAACTGGGCCTGCTGGCATGGGCGTGTGAAAAAGCCGAGTTCGGTCTTATGCCGCTATGGCCCATGTTAACGCCGCGTATCCGCCTTTTGCTGCGCCGCATGCTGCCGGGGCTGATCGGGAGCGGTGTTGGCCAGATCAATTTAACGGTGGATACCATTATTGCTACCCTGCTGCCCGCAGGTAGTGTGTCGCTCATGTATTTTGCAGACCGGATCAACCAGTTGCCGCTTGGTGTGCTGGGGGCAGCAGCCGGAACAACGCTGCTGCCTGTGCTCACAAGGCATCTGAGTGCTGGGGATGTACAGGGCGCGCATGCAGCCCAGAATCGTTCGATTGAATACGTGGTGCTGCTGACCCTGCCTGCCGTTGCCGGACTGCTGGTTCTGGCTGGCCCGATCATGATTGTGCTGTTCGGGCATGGGTCTTTTACCGAGCATGATGCGCTGTTATCCGCCCAATCCCTGCGGGCTTATGCTGTGGGGTTACCCGCTTTTATTCTGGTTAAAGTGCTATCCCCCGCATTTTTTGCACGGGGCGATACACGCACCCCCGTTTACGTTGGGATTGGGGTGCTTGTGCTCAATTTTATTCTCAACCTGCTGTTTATGAAGCCTCTGGCACATATGGGGCCGCCGCTGGCCAGTAGTGTGACTGCCTGCGTGAATGTTGCTTTTCTGGTGCTGCTGCTGCTGCGTAAAAATGCGTTGCTCGTGTACGGTTCAACCTTATCTCATATGGGGCGGGTAGGTGTTGCGGCGCTGATTATGGGGCTGGGCCTGCTGGGGCTTGAAAGTTTTGTCTCTCTGCCAGCGGTTTTTGTAACCAGAGCGCTCTGGCTGGTTGGTATGGTTATGGGTGGAGTCATGTTTTATGCAGCACTCCTGCATGGGGTGGGAGTCATCAATCTGCCTGATGTGGTTGTGCGCATACGGGGGCGGCTACGGCGCAAGGCGGGATAAGCAGGGGAGCGGTGCATGCCAGAGGTTGTTCTTGCGCATCAGGTCGATTTTGCAACGTGGCGTAAGGCGAGTAGCCATTTTGTGCGCGCCGGTGCATTACCGGAATCCGTAGTCTGGCGGGTGGCAGGAGCCGGGCAGGACGCAGTCTGGTCTGCCGAGCCTGCGCAGAATCCGCCAGATGCTCCGTCTGGCCTCAACCTTTCCCGCCGGTTTGTGGGTGTGCTGGCCCAGGCATTACAGGCGCATGATCCCGAACGGTTTGCGACACTTTATCGCATTGTTTACCGTCTGGCGTATGCCGGACTGGTATTAACAGATACGACTGACCCCGACCTGCTGTGGCTCCGGCAGGCCTCGGCTGCTGTCAGGGCAGATACGCTGCGCTTTCGCGACGCTTTTTCCACGTTTACGGCGCACGGAGATGGGGACGTGCTGCATTGCGTACCAGAGCATTATATTCTGGAAGCCAATTCCCATTACTGCATGGAACGGAATGTGCGGCCGTGGCGGGTTGTAGCCCCTTACCGGCGGATGGAATGGGCCGGTGGCATACGCTTTGCGGCGGGAACGGATACGGTGGCTGAGGACGAATCCGTGCACTGGCAGGCTGATGGCACCGGCATCTGGCAGGGGTACGGCCTGAGCGTTTTTCCCCCGCAGCGTAAGGATGTGGACACCGCCCCCACCCTTGCCGCGCTGGCAGCCCGTGCGATGGACTGCCGGGCCTGCGCGTTGTGGCAGCCCGCATCCCGTACCGTTTTTGGCGAAGGGCCGGAGTATGCCCGCATTATGCTTGTGGGGGAACAGCCGGGGGATCAGGAAGACCTTCAGGGGCGCCCTTTTGTGGGGCCAGCGGGCCAGCTTCTGGACCGCGCCTTGCAGGATGCCGGGTTACGTCGTGATCAGATTTATGTGACCAACGCCGTCAAGCATTTCCATTTCACCTGGAACGGAACGCGCCGCCTGCACCATAAGCCCGAAGCCGAGCACGTCGCTGCCTGCCATGTGTGGCTGGATGCGGAACGTCGGCTAGTCCGCCCCGCGTTACTGGTGATGCTGGGGGCAACGGCCGCGCAGAGTGTGCTGCAACAACCCGTTACAATCTCTCGCACCCGTTCACGCCTGTTCCCGCTGGAAGAGCAGACACAGGGACTGGTGACGGTTCATCCGTCCTATCTGCTACGATTGCGCGATGAGGACAGCAAACAGCGCGAGTATGCCCATTTTGTAGAAGATTTGCGGCTAGCGGCCCACTACGTGGCACAGCATCAAAACGCAGAACAGGAATAGGGAGGGGAGGAGTTAGCCTGCATCCGCCTTATTAAGGCGTTGGTGAAGCTCTTTACCTGTTTTGAAAAAAGGTACCAGCTTTTTGCTGACCTTGACCTGTTCCCCGGTCTTGGGGTTGCGGCCCAGACGTGGCTCTCTTTCCTTGACGGAAAAAGCACCGAACCCGCGCAACTCAACGCGGTTACCTGCTGCCAGACTGCTTGTAATGCCGCCAAAAACCGTATTGACCAGCAGCGTTGCCTCTCTGAGCTGCAAGTGCGGGTTTTTTTCTATGAGAATGGCAATAAGTTCAGACCGCGTCATTGAGCCCCCTCCCGATTAGGGTAGAGAAGTAAGGTCTGACCAGATCTGTGCCAGACACATACAAGCATTCCGTTCTCTATGGGCAAGCGTCAAGATAAAAAATGCATGACGGTCGGACGCTTAGGCCCGGACCGCCGTAGCATATGTGCCTATCTTAGGCGGTCGTTGCCTTTTTGCCGCGCTTTGCACGGCCAGACGTATCGTCTTCATCCCCGGCAGCATGGATTTTACGGCCAAGACCGATTTCCCGCGCCAGAGTGGAACGGCGTTCCGCATAGTTGGGGGCAACCATGGGGTAATCCGCAGGAAGGTTCCAGCGTTCACGGTACTGTTCGGGGGACATGCCATACGCGCTCTGAAGATGGCGCTTGAGCATTTTCAGCTTTTTACCATCTTCAAGGCAAACGATGTAGTCAGGGAAGACTGACCGTTTGACGGGGACGGCTGGCTGCAGTTTTTCCGGTTCGCTCTGCGGCTGGTCAGCCGTTTTGAGAGCCTGAAAAACGTCCTTGATCAAAACCGGAATGACGGCAGGGTCCGTCTGGTTGTTGGAGACGTGCGCAGACACGATCTCGGCTACAAGATCTAGGAGAGGCGAATAGTTCTGGATCTCACTCATGACAGGCCTAATTAAAAATTCAGTGTGAATAATAAGAACCATACCCAATTATTTAATCTTTGTGAACTACCAAATATACAAAAAAGCAAAAATAAGGCTGCATTGGTATATAACGTTGGAACGGTCGGTTGATTTTTTTAGTATTTGAGGGAATTTGCATAAATTATCCGTAATATTTTGTTTAATAATACTCAATAATTATACAGGCGGACAGGGAGGCGCTGCCGTATGTCCTTGTTCTGACGATTATCTTGGTATTTTATGAAACTTGCTTGAGGATATTATAATATTTTTGATAACGGATGTATTTCCAGAATGAAGAGGCGATAAAAAACGACAATTCAGCTATTTAGTATTTTCCAAGCACAAAAAAGGACTGCATTTTTGGAATATCTGAAGTGCTTTGGTTGGCATTATTGATTTTGAAATAAAAAATCCCGGCCTTCCGTATTAAGGAAAAGCCGGGATTTTAAAAGTCGTGCCTTCAGTTTTAACGAATGCCGAGTTCGCTCATGAGAAAGTCACGGAATACGGCAACACGTTTGGAGCTGCGCAATTCCTCAGGATAGACAAAATAGGCGTCAACCGTCGGGGTCGTGATTTCAGGCAAAATCTGTATCAGATCGGGAAACTTGCTTGCGGCATAAGACGGAATGGAGCCAAGGCCCAGTCCTGCGGCAATGGCTGAGGCCATGGCAGCCATGCTGTTGACCTCCAGCCGTGCAGGGCGTGCGTGGCTGTTGGTCTGTCCGGCTTCTGCCAGCCAGTTAATGTGGGCAACAGGGGGGTGGTGTTCACCAAACAGAACCAGTTGGTGATTCTTGATGTCTTCCAGAGAAGAAGGCGCACCGTGGCGTTCAATATACTGCGATGCGGCAAAAATGGGCAGGCTGAAGTCCGCCAGATGCCGCTGGATCAGGTCCGGCTGGCGCGGGGCATGCATCCGCACGGCCACATCCGCTTCGCGCATGCCAAGGTCCAGATCGTTATCTTCCAGAATAAGGCAGATATCAATTTCGGGGTTGGCTTCCATAAACTTATGGAGTCGTGGCATAAGCCAGCAGTTGCCAAAGCCTGTTGTGGTTGTAACCCGTAGGCGGCCTGCGGCTTTTTCCTTGCTCTCTGTCAGCAGGGTCTGTGTCATCTCCAGTTTGGAGAACACCTCCCGCACTGTTTTATGCAAGGTTTCCCCCTGCTCAGTCAGGATCAACCCACGCGCATGGCGATGGAATAGGGGGACCTGAAGAACATCTTCCAGAGCAGAAATCTGTCTGGATACGGCAGACTGGCTTAGGTTAAGCACATCCCCCGCGTGGGTAAAGGAACCGGCTTCCGCTACGGCATGGAAAACCCGGAGTTTGTCCCAGTCCACGCACGCCTCCTGCTAAATTGACTGAAATTATAAAAGCACAATGCCATGCTTTCGAAGCTACTACGTGCAGTAATTACCGCACGTGGTCAAGGTATGGGCAGCGTTACGGTTTGGGCAGTTCTGCCAAATATCGTTCCGCATCCAGTGCTGCCATGCAGCCTGTGCCCGCGGCTGTGACAGCCTGCCGGTATATCTTGTCCTGTACATCTCCTGCGGCAAACACGCCGGGAACAGATGTCCGGGTCGTTCCGGGTACGGTCTGAATATATCCGTCGGTATCGAGTGCGAGCTGGCCCTTGAAAATCCCGGTCGTGGGGGCATGGCCAATGGCAATGAACAGTCCGTCGGTTTCGAGCGTGGTTGTGCTCTGGTCCTTGAGGTTGCGCAGGCGTACGGCGCTGACCACCTCTGGCGTTCCGGTGGAGAGAATATCTTCCACTTCGCTATCCCAGATGACCGAAATCTTGGGGTGGCTGAACAGCCGGTCCTGAAGAATTTTTTCAGCCCGCAGGGAGTCGCGGCGGTGGATCAGGGTCACGTGGGCTGCGTGGTGGGTCAGGTACAGGGCTTCTTCCACTGCGGTATTGCCACCGCCAACCACAGCCACCTTTTTGCCCCGGTAGAAAAACCCATCACATGTGGCGCAGGCGGAAACACCAGCACCCTGCAGGCGTTTTTCGTTCGGCAGGCCAAGCCAGCGTGCCTGGGCACCTGTCGCAACAATAATGGCCTTTGCTATGTAGACGCTGCCGGAATCCCCGACCAGCCGGAAGGGAGAGCCCGTGGTGAAGTCCACCTCGGTAATAATGTCGTATTCAATGCGGGTGCCAACATTAAGGGCCTGTTCGGCCATCTGCTCCATCAGCCACGGACCCTGCACGGCCTTGGCAAAGCCGGGGTAGTTTTCCACATCCGTTGTAATGGTTAATTGCCCGCCGGGTTGCAGTCCTGCCACCAGAACGGGGGAGAGGTTGGCGCGTGCAGCGTAAATAGCCGCCGTATAGCCTGCGGGGCCTGCGCCAATAACAAGCAGATCGGTTGTGATGGTCTCAGTCATGCCAGAAGAATTCCCCAAAGCAAGAAGTGCGGGTGCAGTTGTGCCGCGCAAGCATGGTCCAGAATGTGTTGGATAAAAGGATATGACGGGTGACTTGGCGTTGAGCAAGTGTTGAGAGATCAGTTTGCGGCATGGCGGGGAGCATGGCATATACTCCCCACTCTTCATGGGAGTGGCATCTTGCACAGGATAGGTCGGATAAGGTGACGGATCTGGACGCTGTTGATCTTCGTATCGTAGCCGAATTGCAGGATGACGGTCGCATGACCAATGTCGAACTGGCGCGGCGTGTGGGTATTTCCGCTCCTCCCTGCCTTCGCCGTGTCCGGCGGCTGGAGGAGGAAGGTGTTATCCGTGGTTATCACGCCCAGCCGGATGCAACGGCCCTTGGGTGGCCAATCATCTTTTTTGCGCTGATCGGTCTGGATAGCCAGAAAGAAACCGTGCTCTCCGCTTTTGAACGCCAGCTTGCCGAATGGCCTGAAGTGCGCGAATGCCACATGATTCGCGGCGGTGGGGATTTTCTGGTCCGCCTGATCGCGCGTGACGCAGCGCATGAAAACGCACTGACCCGGCAGTTGACCGAAGCCGCACACGTTATTCGGGTGCAGACATTGCAGACCATCCGCACCAGTCTGGAGCGCAAGGGTGTGCCGTTGCCCGGCGCCCGGGAAGGAACCGCGGAGTAATGCCAGCCACGGATGCGCCCGAGGGCGGTATGGCAGGTGGTCCCCTAATCAGCATTATTGTACCGTGTTATAATGAGGCGGCCAACGTGGCGCCCCTTGTTGCCATGCTGGAATCCGTTATGGCGGGCCGCCGCTGGGAAGTGATTTTTGTCGATGACAATTCACCCGATGGCACAACAGAAACAATATGTGCTCAGGCAAGGCGCAAAAGCTATGTGCGCGGCATCTGCCGTATTGGCCGCAGGGGCCTTTCCTCCGCGGTGATAGAAGGGGTTCTGTCCTCCTCCGCGCAGGTCGTGGCCGTCATGGATGGTGACCTCCAGCATGATGAAAGCCGCCTGATCGCCCTGATAGACGCCGTAGCTGCCGGTACGTGCGATATTGCCGTCGGCAGCCGCCATGTTGAGGGCGGTAGCAATGCGGGGCTTGCCAATGCGTGGCGGCATGCCTTGTCGGATAGTGGAATATGGCTGGCGCAGCGGTTTTTACCGGTCAGGCTGACAGACCCCATGAGCGGCTTTTTTGCCTTGCGCCGGGATACTTTTGTGGCCATTGCGCCGCACCTGTCGGGAGCCGGGTTTAAAATCCTGCTTGATCTGCTGCTCTCATCCAGAAAGCCACTCACTGTGCGTGAGATAGACTGCGGCTTCAAACCCCGTGTGGCGGGGGAGAGTAAGCTGGATGCTGTGGTCATGCTCCAGTTTGCCGCACTTCTGGTAGAAAAAGTGTCACGCGGGTTGGTGCCTTTGCGCTTTGTGGCTTTCTGCGCCGTGGGGCTTGCGGGTATAGTTGCCAATCTGGGGGTCATGCATCTGGTCTGGCTGTGCGGGGTGCATTTTTCTACCGCGCAGGCCATAGGCACCATTGCCGCCATGGTTGTGAATTTTTCGCTGGATAATAACTTCACCTATCGGGACCGGCGTCTGCACGGTCGGCGCTGTGTGTGGGGGCTGGTCCTGTTTATGCTGGTCTGTTCCGTTGGGGCTCTGGCCGATGTGGGTGTGGCGCATCTGATGTATGCGCAAAGTTACAGGGTGAACGAGGCCAGTCTGGCCGGGGCCGTGCTGGCCGTGGTCTGGAATTATGCCATGTCTTCTACAATTGTCTGGAGAACCCGGTAATCTTGCGCAGCGGTCTGGCACAGTACGGATACTGGGTGTGGGGGCTGGGTCTTGTGACCGCTCTCCGCCTTGTGCTGGCGGCGTTTATCCCGCTTGCGCCGGATGAGGCTTATTATCGTATATGGGCTCTGGCTCCGGCGGGCGGGTATCTGGACCATCCTCCCATGGTGGCCGTTTGGGCACGTATGGGGATGTTCCTGGCAGGGGATACCCCTTTGGGTGTGCGCCTTATGGGCCCGCTTTCCGCCTGTCTGGGCACTGTGCTGGTTGTTCAGGCCGCGTCCTGCTGGTTGCGCACGCAGCTTACGCCGGAGCAGGCCCGTATTGGGGCCATTCGTGCAGGCGTTTTGCTGAATGGCACTCTGAGCATCGGGCTTGGCGCTCTGGTCATGACCCCGGATGCACCTCTGCTTCTGTTTGTGGCCCTGATGCTCTGGGGTTTGGTGCATGCCTGTGTGGGGCGGCAGCGCTGGATGTGGCTGGTTGTAGGGCTGGCAGCCGGGCTGGGGTTTGAGAGTAAATATACCATGCTGCTTCCTCTGGGCGGGCTTGCCGTGTGGCTGTTTGCGACCAGAGCGGGGCGGGTATGGCTGCGGACGCCGTGGCCTTTTGGGGCGGCCTGTGTTGCGGTTGTCTGCGTTATTCCGGTAATCTGGTGGAACGCCCAGCATGGATGGGTCAGTTTCTTCAAGCAGGGCGGGCGGCTGGGAGACTGGAATTCCGCACGCGCCCTTGGCTTTATGGGCGAGTTGCTGGGTGGACAGGCCGGGCTGGCAAGCCCGCTGATTTTTCTGTTTTTTGCTGGTGGTGTCTGGTTGCTCTGGCGGCGGCGGGATAGTTTTTCCGTATTGCTGCTGTGTATGATCGTGCTGCCCGTGGCCGTGTTTGTGCAGCATGCTCTGGGGGCGCGGGTGCAGGCTAACTGGCCAGTCGTGCTGTACCCCGCCGTGGCGCTTGCGGCGGCTTGGGTGCTTTGGCCATGGTGGAAGATCGCAGGTTTTCTGGGGCTGGGGCTTACGGGGATCGTGTGTGTGCAGGCTGCGTTTATGCCGCTCCGCCTGTCCCCTCATCTGGATGTCACCTTGCGGCAGGTCGGGGGGTGGCCCGCTTTTGCGCGCGCTGTCTCAGCGCAGGTGCCGCAGGGTTTTCCGCTGGTTGCGGATGAGTATGGTCTGGCGTCCGAACTGGCATTCTATGCGCCGGAGCGCGTGGTTGCCGGGGTTGAGCCGCGCTGGGCGCTGTTTGCGTTGCCCCGGCCAGCCTGTGGTGCGCAGGCCTACCTCGTTCTCAGCCACCGGCGGCAGGGGCCGCCAGATACCCGTTTTTTTGAAGTGCTGGACGTATTGCCAGAGCAGGTGCGCGCGCGGCGGGGTGTGGTGGCGGACACGTATTCGCTCTTCCATGTAAGGCTGCGCTGTCCGGCGCCGGGTCTTATGCGTGATGCCGCTTTGCTTTCTGGCAATGCGCGCTAGCGGGCGGTGTTTGCGTGTTGATGTGAAAAAAGGCAGGATGGCAGGCAATCGCTTCGCCAGCAGAAACAGGAACCCGAGTTTATGGCTTCTCCACGGCTTGTGGCGGTCCAGATGGACCCACTTGAGCATGTTAATATTGATGGGGATTCAACCTTCGCCCTGATGCTCGAAGCACAGGCCCGCGGGCATAGCCTGTTTGTGTACGAAGTAGGGTCCATGGCTCTGGATGAAGGTGTGCACGAAGCGCGTGGCGCAACCCGTACCGATGTGACGGCCCTGATGCGCCCGGTTACCGTGCGGCGGGAAAAAGGGCGACACGCCACATTCGGCGATGCCGGGCGCCGCTCGCTGCGTACGATGGATGTGGTGCTCATGCGCCAGGACCCACCGTTTGACATGGCTTATATTACCGCCACGCATATGCTGGACCATATCCACGGCGTTGGTCCCGGCCGCGCGCTCGTGGTCAATGACCCGCGCTGGGTGCGTGACAGCCCGGAAAAACTGCTGGTCACGCATTTTCCCCAGCTTATGCCGCCAACACTGGTGACATGGGATATCGAGCAGATTCGGGCATTTCGCGCCAAATGGAAAGACATTATTGTCAAACCCCTGTTTGGTAACGGCGGGAGTGGCGTTTTCCGGATTAAAGCGGATGACCAGAACCTGAACGCCCTGCTGGAAATGCACTTTGCCCGCTCGCGCGAACCCCTCATGATCCAGCGGTACGAACCCGCCGTAACTGCGGGGGACAAGCGCATTATTCTGGTGGATGGTCAGCCGATTGGTGCGATCAACCGCGTGCCATCGGGGGATGACCACCGCTCCAACATGCATGTGGGGGGCGTGGCCTGCAAAGTGGAGCTGAGTGCCCGTGACCGCGAGATTTGTGAGGCGATCGGGCCGTTTCTTAAAGAACATGGCCTGATTTTTGTGGGGATTGATGTTATTGGGCAGTATCTGACGGAAATCAATGTGACATCTCCCACCGGTTTGCAGGAGCTGGAACGGTTTGATGGCATAAATGGTGCCGCCAGCATATGGGATTGTATTGAACGTAAGTTGTCTGTCCAATAAAAGCAGTCAGACCCTGTTGGGCGGTATCATGCCGGGCTGCCACACAAGGGCACTTTTGTGGTGCATGCCGCAAGCAGGAAGGATGAGAGTATAGTGGCTCTTGAAGAAATGTCCGTCAGCGGGCAGAGAGAGAACATGAGTGACGTTCTCCAAGAATACCCCTCCAGCGGAGGGGAAAGCCCCGTACCCCCTCCCTCGCGTTCCGCGCTTGATGCGGAGGCCGTCAAACAGGCCTATCGGCGTTGGGCCAATGTCTATGATCTGGGATTCGGTGGTATTTCGCGTTTCGGCCGCCTCAAGGCGGTCAACACGATCAATGCCCTGCCCGGCAGGGATGTGCTCGAAGTGGGTGTGGGGACCGGGCTTGCGCTCCCGCATTACAACCGCAGCAAGGCCATTACCGGTATCGACCTGTCAACCGACATGCTGGCCAAGGCGCGCGAACGCGTCAAACGCGATAACCTGAGCAATGTGACGGCCCTGCTGGAAATGGATGCAGAGGACACCACGTTCGAAGACAACTCGTTTGATGCCGCCGTTGCCATGTTTGTTGCATCCGTTGTGCCGCACCCGCGCAAGCTGCTGTGTGAGCTTAAGCGTGTTGTCCGTCCGGGCGGGCATATCCTGTTCATCAACCATTTTCTGGCCCCCGGCGGTATCCGCGGTGCAGTGGAACACGCCATGGCGCGCGCCTCCCACTCGCTGGGCTGGCACCCCGATTTTGCCATGGAATCGCTTCTCCCGCAGGCAGACATCGCGCGGGCGACTATTCAGCCAGTGCGGCCTTTTGGCCTTTTCACGCTGGTTACTCTGGAAAATCTGCCGGATTAATAAACATGTGCGCTCCAGTGTTGGCTGGGGCGCTAGACATGCGTGGCTTGGCAGAATGCTTTTGTGCCATAAAACACTAGAATATGGTCGTTTTTTGTCTAGCGGGTTTACTGTTCTCCATTACGGACCTGCACAGAATATGGAACATGGAGCATGATCTCGGCTCACAGCCTGTCTCACCAGTATTCGGCTCCGGTGGATAAAACCGCCAGCCAACGGCAGGATGCCGCTGCTGGAACAGCCTATCTGCTGCTTGCTGCTTCTGCCGCTCTTGTCGGTGGGGGTGTTTCCGTTCTGGCAGGCATGGGCATGCTGCCTGCAACCGGGCTGTGGGGCAGGCTTGCACAGGCCCATCCGGCCCTGATGCTCCTGTATGTTGTTGTTCCCGCACTGGTTAGTGGTTTTGGCACGCTCTGGCTGCCCCGCGCCCTTGGGCGGGGGAGCATGCTGCTGGGGCGGCTTAATCTGGCAGCCGTTGGCGTGTTTGCTCTGGCTGCGGTGCTGACCTGCACTCTGCCCGATGTGCGTATTGCCCATATTCTGTGGTCACTGGGTACGCTTATGTCCGCCATGGTGCTGTTGAGCACTATTTTTGACAGTTGTGCCGATAGTCTGGAACAGACGTCTTTCTCCCCCTTCGTGTGGGGGGAAATGCTGTCTGCTGCCGTGCTGTTGCTGAGTGTTCCGGTTTTTGCGGCTGCCACGCTGCGGACATGGCTGTGGCCTGCGACCAACCCTGTGATCGGCGCTGAGTATTTTGCAGCCCCCATCGGGTTGATTGTCCTGCTGGCCGGGTTCGGGATCGTGTTTGAAATGGCCGCCCGCATCGGGCAGGTTAAAACACGCCCTGTTGCCTACATTATGGCGGCTACCGCAGCTTCGGGCGTTGTGGCATGGGCCAAGAGCAGTCTGGCGCATGGAGCCGATAGCCAGACGGCGCAAATGGTTGGCAACAGCCTGCTGGCGTTGTGCTCCCTTTCCGCCGTATGCCTTGCTGGTCTGTGGCTTGCGGGCACATGGAAAGCCCGGGTTTCGTTGCGTACGCCGCTGCTGTGGGGCATGGGTTTTCTGGCCGTTGTGGCCGGTGGCTGGGTTGTCCAGCTTGTGCAGGGCACAGGTCTGCACCCGGCTTTGCAGCTTGGCGCGCTTTATGCCGTTTGCGGTGGCTTTTACCTCTGGCGGGGTGAGGCCTGCGGGTTCTGGTACCCACAAAAGCTGGCCCGCCTGCACTTTGTATTAACGGCGGCGGCAACGCTCTGCCTGTTTGTTTCTGGCATGCAGGTGCTGGGTTGTGCCCTGTTTGGCATGGCCGCACTGGTATTTGTGCTGGCAGCAGTGATCAGCTTCCAGCGTGATATTCCCATGGTTGCTGGTCATGCAAATGCGGCAGCGGGTGTGGCCGGAGGGGCTGCCCTATGAGCGAAGCCAGTCTTTCCGAGCCGCAGGCCAGACGGCCACGTTTTAAAACGGAGCAGGTTGGTACGCAGGCGCGTGACTGGCTGGCCTTGCTCAAGCCCCGGGTTATTTCACTGGTCGTGTTTACGGGTGCTGCGGGCATGTTCATGGCACCCGGGCACCTTGACCCGTTTGTGGGGCTGGTTACCATCTTCTGCATCTGTCTGGCCTCGGGCGCTGCCGGGGCCATTAACATGTGGTACGACCGGGATATTGACGCGGTCATGCAGCGGACCATTACACGGCCGGTGCCCTCGGGGCGTATTCCCCAGAACGAGGCTCTGGCCTACGGGGTTGGTCTTTCCTGTCTGTCCGTCTGCCTTATGTGGATTGCAACCAATACACTGGCTGCCGCTATTCTGGCGTTTTCCATTTTCTTCTATTCCGTTATTTACACCATGTGGCTCAAGCGCTCCACGCCGCAGAACATTGTTATCGGTGGGGCGGCGGGCGCCTTCCCCCCCATGATCGGCTGGGCGGCTGCTACGGGCCATATGGCGCTTATGCCGGTGGTCATGTTCGGTATTGTGTTCTTCTGGACACCGCCGCATTTCTGGTCTCTGGCGTTGTACGCCTGCAAGGATTACGGGCGCGCGGGTATTCCCATGTTGCCGGTTGTGCGTGGCATGCGCCATACGCGGTGGCAGATATTCTCTTACACACTGGTTCTGCTCGCTGTTTCGCTTATCCCGTCTTTTGTGGGGGAGAGCGGGCTGATCTACACGGTGACTGCCGTGGTGCTGGGGCTTGGTTTTGTTGCCTGTGCTGTGCGCGTGCTTCTGGAACCGCAGGACGAAAACGGCGTCAGCCAGAAGGGCGATAAGGCTGCGCGGATCTCGTTCCGGTTTTCTCTGGCTTATCTGTTCTTTCTGTTCTGTGGCCTTCTTGGTGACCACTTCTTTCAGATATGGATGCACTCAGCATGACCACTCTTCCAATGGAGCAGCCCCCAGAGCAGCTTGAACGGCAGAAGCGGCAGAGCCAGCGGGTACGGAGCATGCTTGTGTTCATGCTTGTTCTGGCTGGTATTATGTTCGGGCTGACAGTGTTCCACCCGTAATGCCATGCCCGGTATGGGCCACTAGCGGTGCTTCCTGTAGTGAACGCATACAAAAACCCCGCCTTCCATAAGGAAGGCGGGGTTTTCTATTACACTACAGTTGACCCGAGGTTTAGCGGGCCTGCTGAATGGCTGAAAGCAGCCAGCGTCCCCCGCGGGAAGGACGGACGAATGTCCAGACTTCGGTAATGGTTACGGGGGTGGTGGAACTGCCATCAATCACCTGACCGGTGGCATTGGTTGTCAGGTCGATTAGGCTGTAACGCATGGCAACACTTGCGTAATCCATGTTGTTCTCGCGCCATGCTTCGGCCAGATCCCCCTGAAGGAAACGCACATCCGAGACAACGTTGCGCGCACCCTGACTGGCCAGAGTTGCCAGTTGCTCATTGAAGTAGGAGACCATTTCCGGCGTGGCCATCTGCTGCATGGCCGGAATGTTCTGCTGGTTCCACGCACTCTGAATATCCATCAGCGTTTGCTGGAAGGACTGGTAATCCGCCGTGGTAATCTGCACGGGCGCTCCCCCTGCGGATGGGGTAGGGGCGACAGGAGCCGCGCCGGGCATACCGCGCGGAGAGGACATGCCAAACCCGTTAATGCCCTGACTGGAACGCCCGAAACGGCGGATCAGCCACAGGACAAACATGACCACCAGCCCGATCTGGACCAGAAGCCCCAGAAAGCTGAAGAAGCCGTGCATCCCGCCCATAAAGCCATGGCCGCTCAACATACCAAACAGCCCGGCCCCCAGAAAACCACCGGCCAGACCGGTCAGGAATGGGTGGCGGTTGGGAGAGCCCATGGGGCGGGCAAAGGGAGCTGCCATCTGTGGTGCGCCATAGCCAGGGGTGGGCGCAGTGCGCGGCGTAATGGAGCGGTCCATGGGGGCGGTACTGTACGGCGTTGTGCGCGTAACAGGGGGGGCACTCCATGTGCGGCTACCACGGCTCCCCATGGACCCACCCTGACCGGGCCGTGCATCGGCCTGTATGGCCAATGGTCCGGCCAGCAGGCTGGCAGCCAGCAAGGCATGAAGGGTTGATCGCAGCAGACGTGATTTCACTGGTTTTGGGTCTCCGGCTAACAGTTATGCCCCGGCAGTATTCAGGACATCTGTGCGTAATGTGGGGGCGTCGGTGCCAAAACGGAATACCAGATCATCCGCTAATGTGATGGAAGCAAAAATTTCCAGCAGATTCCCCGCAAGCGTAAAGCCCGCTACAGGCTCGGCTATCTGACCATCACGGATCATGAAGCCCGAGGCACCACGGCTGTAATCCCCGGTCAGGCCGTTAATGGAGGAGCCCATCATTTCCGTAATGTACAGCCCTTCCCGAATGTCGGCCATCAGGGCTGAGGGGGAAAGATGACCGGGCTCAAAGAATAGGTTGCTTGCCGAGGGACCGGGCGGGCTGGCCGTGCCGCGGGCTGCGCGGGCATTGCTTTGCAGGCCAAGCTGGCGCGCGCTCCGGCTGTCCAGCACCCAGGTTTGTAAAACGCCACCCTGTACGAGCGAAAGCGGGGCGACGGCCATGCCCTCTCCGTCAAACGGGCGGGAGCGCAGGCCCTTTATGCGGGTCGGGTCATCGGTAATGCCAACCGAGCTGGCAAAAATGGCCTGCCCCATTTTGTCTTTAAGGAAGGATGTGCCACGGGCAATGGCGGTGCCCGTAATGGCCCCCACAAAATGCCCCAGAAAGCTGCCAGCAACCCGCGGATCAAACACAACAGGGTAGCGCCCCGTTTTAGGGCGGCTCGGGTTCAGGCGTGCAACTGCTTTTTGCCCGGCATTGCGGCCCAGTTCTGCCGGGTCCTTCAGGTCATGCAGCCAGACTGTGCCGTGGTAGTCGTAATCACGCTGCATGCCATCCCCCGTACCTGCCAGAACACAGACAGAGTTGGAATGGCTGGTGCGGCTGTAAGTGCCCGCAAACCCGGCGGAGGTTGCCAGAGTAATGTCGGTGCGCCCCCATGACGCACTGCTCCCCGCGCTGTTGGTCACGCCTGTTATGGCCAGTGCGGCTTCTTCCCCCGCCTGAGCGCGTGCAAGCAGGGCGGCTGTATCGGGCTCGGCCGGGTCCGCCAGTTCCAGAGCATTGGTCTGGAATGTGCCTTGCATGGCGTTGGGCGCAAGGCCCGCATACTGGTCGTCGGGGAGCACGCGGGCCATGGCCAGAGCCTGCTCGACCAGCGCGCCGAACTTGGCCCGGTCCGGAGTTGTGGTGGAGACAATGGCATTTTTGTTGCCAACAAAAACCCTCAACCCCAGATCGGTTGTTTCCGAGCGTTCCAGTTCTTCTGTCACGCCATTGCGCACACCAGCGCCTACAGCGGTACTGCTGACAAAAACGGCATCGGCGGCATCCGCCCCACTGGTGCGGGCAAGTTTAACCAGATCGGCAATAAGGTCGAGGGGCTGTTGCGTCATGCTGCCAGTGTCTCCTTGATGCTTTGCAGGGAAGGAATGTGGCCGATGGGGCCAAGGGCCGCAAGCGTTGGCGTTCCAGCAAAAATGCGGGCTGCCGCACGGCAGATATCCTCACGCGTGACGGCCTCGATCTTGGCGACCGTTTCATGCGTGGGGATGACGCGGCCAAAAATCTGGAGTTGCCGTGCAATCTGCTCGCAGCGGCTGCCCGTGCTTTCGAGCGACATGAGCAGGGAGGATTTAAGCTGCGCGCGGGCCCGCACCAGTTCGTCCATGCTCACTTCCAGCTGGACCTTGCGGAGTTCTTCCAGTGTTACGGGAATAAGCTCTGCGCATTCCTTTTCCCCCGTACCTGCGTAAATGCCAAACACGCCGCCGCCTTCAAACGGGGCGTTAAAGGAATAGACCGAGTACACCAGCCCGCGTTTTTCCCGGATTTCCTGAAAAAGACGTGAGGACATGCCCCCACCCAGCAGGGTGGAAAGCAGCAGGGCAGCGTAATAGTCGGGGTCATGGTACCCGGTGGAAGGGAAGCCAAGCACAATATGCGCCTGATCCAGTTCCTTGATCTGGCGGAACTCGCCCCCGGCGTAGTGTGCGGTCTCCATGGCTGGCGCTTTGGTGGTGGGCAGGTGCGCAAAATGCTGCTCAACCTGCGTAACAACAGCCTGATGCTCCAGATTGCCAGCAGCAGCCACAATCATGTTCGCAGGGTTGTAGTGCGTGCGCATATATGAGGTGAGCGTATCGCGCTGCATGCCCTTGATCAGCGCCTCGGTGCCCAGAATGGGGCGCCCCATGGGCTGGTTGGGAAAAGCAGTTTCCTGAAAATGGTCAAAAACAACGTCATCCGGCGTGTCGTTTGCCTGACCGATTTCTTGCAAGATCACGCCCCGCTCGCGTTCAAGCTCGGCGGCATCAAACGTGGAGTGGGTGAGAATATCGCCAATAATGTCGATCCCCAGCCCAAGATTTTCCTTGAGAAGCTTGACGTAAAAAACCGTCTGCTCACGGGCGGTGTAGGCGTTGATATGCCCACCCACGTTTTCAATCTCTTCTGCAATGCGCAGGGCAGAGCGGCTGGTCGTGCCTTTGAAGGCCATGTGTTCCAGAAAATGGGATACGCCATTTTCCGCCGCGGTTTCGTTCCGGGTGCCAGCGGAAATATAGGCTCCAAAGGAAACGGTTTCCACACGGTCCATACGTTCGGTCACAACGGTCAGGCCGGAGGGCAGGCGGGTGAGCTGGATGGGGTCTGTCATTCTTGTCCTGAAAAACAGCAGGGCTGCCGCGTGGGCAGCCCTGCAATGGGGGAGGGTGTTTTACTTAGCCTGCGTTGGAAAGGACCGCCGCGCGGACTGCATCCTTGATCGCGCCTTCGGTCGCGGGGACCGTGCGGTAACGCTCCTCCCGCTCGAACAGGTCCGCCAGATGCACGGGGAGCGCGGGATGAATACCCGTAGCGGCTACCATGGCGTCGGGGAACTTGGCCGGGTGCGCCGTGGCTTCGGCCACCATGGGAATACCCGGCTGGCGGAAGCGGCGGCCAGCGGCAATGCCAATGGCGGAATGCGGGTCGGCCATATAGCTGGACCGCTGGTGCAGGGTGCGGATTTCGGCCTCGGTCTGGGCATCATCCAGCGCCAGACCGGAGAACAGGGTGCGGGCGTTCTCCCAGACTTCGGCTGGTACGTCCATATGCCCCGTGCTGCGGAAGCCGGTCATGATGCGGGCGCAGGCCGGGGCATCCCGCCCGAGCAGTTCAAACAGCAGGCGCTCGAAGTTGGAAGAAACCTGAATGTCCATGGAGGGGGAGAGGCTGGGCACCACTCCTTTGATGGTCATGTCATTGGCGTTGAGGAAGCGGGTGAGAATGTCGTTCCGGTTGGAGCCAACGCAAAGCTGGCGGATGGGCAGGCCCATCTTGCGCGCAGCCCATGCCGCCAGAATATTGCCGAAGTTGCCCGTGGGCACGGCAAAGGAGACTTCACGCTCCGGCGCGCCCAGAGCAAGTGCGGCATGCACATAGTACGGGATTTGCGCGGCAATACGTGCCCAGTTGATGGAGTTGACGGCGGAAAGGTGCATTTCCCGGCGGAAGGGAAGATCCGCAAACAGGCTTTTTACCAGATCCTGACAATCATCAAACGTGCCTTCAACCGCAAGGTTGGTCACGTTGGGTTCGCGCACGGTGGTCATCTGCCTGCGCTGGACTTCCGATGTGCGGCCCTTGGGGTGCAGAATGATCACGGACAGGCGTTTGCGACCCCGGCAGGCTTCAATGGCAGCGGAGCCCGTATCCCCCGAGGTGGCGCCGACAATGGTGACGTGCTCGTTACGCTGGGTCAGAACATGTTCAAAAAGCTGGCCAAGCACCTGCATGGCCATGTCCTTGAAGGCAAGGGTCGGGCCGTGGAACAGTTCCTGCACGAACAGTCCGTCCTCCACCTGTGTCAGCGGCACAATGGCGGGGTGGTCAAAACCGGCATAGGCTTTGGCGCACAGGGTTTTGAGCGTGTCTTCGTCAATGTCGGAGCCGGTAAAGCGGGCCAGAATATGGGCGGCCAGCTCCGGGTAGGGCAGGGCACGCATGGCCTGCCACTCGGCTAGCGAGAATTCGGGCCATGTCTGTGGCAGATACAGCCCGCCATCTTCGGCAAGACCACTCAGCAGAACATCGGAAAAAGAAAGAACGGGAGCATTCCCGCGTGTGGAAATGTAGCGCATGAGGGCGTTTATATCCTGAATGACGGATGCCGCGAAGTGGCTTGTACGATAATTTCGGCAGCGCCTAGCCCGGCGGGGGTGTTGTGGGCAGGGTCAGCTCGTAAATGGTGATCGGCCATGTAATGGTGGCCGAGGGCGCGCCAAAAGCCGTGCTGTGGTTGAGCTGACTGGCGGAAACATACAGGTGCCCGTGCCCGTCCAGCCCCGGTGTGGTGGGCCATTGCAGGCGCGGGTCGGTGATCAGCCTGCGTGGCACCCGTCCGGTGGTGTAGCTGAGAATGCTCGATGTTGTGATGTCGGCCCAGTAAAGCGTGCCGTCATTATCAATGGTCATGCCGCCAAGCGATGGGGTTTTGAACCATTGTGTCACGCTTTCCTCAAACGCGGCGGGGGTTATGTCGGGGTCGGTAAAAATGGCGGTGGACACGCGGGAGAGGTATTGCCCCGGAGCCTGAAGCACAATCCACGTGCCATCGGGGCTGACCGCAACCATGCTGGCATCCACGGCTGCGTAACGGCCTGTGTTGTCCCGCACCGGGCCGGTGGGCGTTACAATCGGGCGGCTGGCAATAAGGTCGGGGTGGTGGTCCAGAAAGCGCCGGGCTGTGGCGGTGGCAATGTCAATCACCAGCAGGCCCGCAACGCCTGAATCGGGCACGTAAGCCGTAGTGCCATGCACGGCAATGCCCGACAGAATGCTCCCCGGCCGCAAGGCGCTGGCCTGTACGGGTACCGTGCGGAGTACGGTGTTGGTGCCAGGGTCAATTTCCACCAGTTTGGGGGCGGCTACGGGCGGGTTCTTGCGGTTTGTCACGCCGCTGTCGAGCACCCATATGTGGCCGTCCGCGGTTCTGGTCAGCCCGCCAAGGGCTACAAACCGGGTTTGTGCCTCCCCTTCGGGCGCGTTCCATGCAGCATTGGGCCATGCGGCCAGTTGCCCGTTTGTGTCCCGCACAAAAAGCTGCGGGCCGGTGTTGCCAACCCATGCCGGGGCTTCCAGCAGCATGCGCCCGTCAGGCAGGGGGAGTACTGCATCCCATATCTGGCTGCTGGACTGCATGAAGGGCTGGAGCGCACTGGCAGGCAGTTCCGCAATCTTGGGCATGTGCAGCGCCCATGCCGGGGCGCTGGCCAGCGGAAGAACAAACAACGCTGCCAGCAGGCCAAAAGCCGCGCGGCGACTGGGGGCGTAGGAGCGGGGGAAAAGGACAGTCATGCGCGCGGGCACCCGGTTGGTGGAGGTTTAGGCATAAAAACGTAGGCAGGAGTTTCCGCCCCACAGGCGGGCCTTGCAAACGCCTTGTGTGCAGGGCCGGTTTGTTGTGGGTGTGGTACGCTGCCTTTTACGCATCGGGCGCGCGTTCAAGGTAACGGCGGCGGATATGGGTCAGATAGGCCGTGGCGTCCAGCGGTTTGCCGGTGGCATCCTGTATGATCCGGGGCATGCTGGCACTGCGCGCGCGGCCATGAACATTCTGGCGCAGCCATGCCAGCAGGGGAGCAAAATCCCCCTGACCAATGGCGGGCAGGATGGCCGGATTGGCTTTGCAGGCGGCGTTGCGCAACTGCGCTGCGGTCATGGCACCAAGGGCATAGCAGGGGAAGTAGCCGAACAGCCCCGCAGGCCAGTGGATATCCTGCAAACAGCCGCGCCGGTCATCTGGCACGCGCAGGCCCAGCAGGGCGTGCAGGCGGTCATTGAAGGCTCCGGGCAGGTCGGCCAGTGCCAGATCGCCCGAAATCAGGGCTTTTTCCAGCTCGTAGCGGACCAGAATATGGGCGGGGTATGTGACCTCATCCGCATCCACACGAATAAAGCCGGGTTCAACATGCGTCAGGTGCCGGTGCAGGCTGGCTGCGTCCCATCCGGGGGTGTTGTCCGCCACGCCAAAACTGTTGCGAACCTGCGGAGCCAGCCAGTTTGCAAAGGTGAGGGAGCGGCAGAACTGCATTTCCATCAGCAGGGACTGGCTTTCATGCAGGGTCATGCCGCCGGACTGGCCAACAGGCTGGCTGGCCCATTCGGCTGGGAGCCCCATTTCATACAGGGCGTGGCCTGTTTCGTGCAGCACACCCATCATGGCGGGAATAAAATCGGCCTCCACGTAGCGGGTGGTCAGGCGTACGTCGTGGGTCGCACCACCGCAGAACGGGTGCGCGCTTACGTCCAGCCTGCCGCGTGTTACGTCAAACCCCATATGGTGCATCAGGCGGCGGCCCAGAGCTTCCTGCCGTGCAATGGGGAATGGACCTGCGGGGGGCTGAAGGGCTGGCAGGCTGGCCTGCTGTTCCAGCACGGAGCCAATCAGTTCAGGCAGTTCTGCGGCCAGAGACGTAAAAACAGGGTCAATGTCCGCCTGCCGTGTGCCGGGGTCAAAACTGTCGAGCAGGGCGTCGTAGTCAGTCAGCCCCATGGCCTCGCCCGTGGCGACGGCGGTCTCACGCGTCAGGCGCAGCACTTCTGCCAGATGCGGCTCAAGGCTTTTAAAGTCACTTTCCTCACGGGCGGTGCGCCATGCCATTTCGCACCGTGCCGTGGCCTGTGCGCTGGCTTCCACCAGCTCACCCGGCAGGGCGGTGGCCTGAGTGTGCTGCCTGCGCATCTGCTCCAGATTGGCAGCACGCCACGGATCATCCCCTGCTTCGGCCTCGGCCAGCAGGTCCGCCATAACCGGAGCGGTCAGGATTTCGTGGCGCAGCCCTTCCAGCATGGCCAGATTGTCGGCCCGGCGCTCGGCAGCGCCCGATGGCATCATAACTTCCTTGTCCCACCCCAAAATACCAAGGGCATCATTGAGGGAGGAAAGACGCGCAAAGTGGCGCTCGAGGGAAAGATAGGCTTTGTTCATGCAGGGGATGCTACAGCATCATGTCCGCAAACAAAATGTGTCTGATCGGGCATATCCACCTTTCAGGCCGGGTTTGGCTGCAAAATTAAAGGGGCAGACCGCGTGAACGGGAAAAAAACGGATCAGGATCCTCCGCTGGCTCCGGCGGATATGGCGCTGGCCTGTCTGGCACGGGGGGATGCCGAGCAGGCCGAATCCCTTTTGCGCGCGCATTTGCGGCTCAACCCTGCGGATGCACAGGGCTGGCACGCCATGGCCTGCATTGCCCGTGCCGGGGGGAATGCAGCGGCCGCGGTAGCCCTTGCGGGCAAGGCAGTGGAGCTGGCGGGGGAGCCGTTTTTTTATATCACGCTGGGGTTGGCCCTGCTGGAAGTGGGGCATGTGGAGCAGGCGCGTGCGGCGGCCAGTGTGGCCGTGCTTGCAACGCCCGCGGACCCCCGCGCGCATGACGCCATGGGCCAGATACTGGAAAAAGCGGGCCGCCTGCCCGAGGCTGAACAGGCCTTGAAAAAAGCACTCTCCCTGCGCCCGCTGGAGCCGGAGCGGCACATGGCGCTGGCGGCCTTTCTGGCCCGGTATGGGCGGGTGGAGGAGGCAATCAGCCTGTCCGCCCGCGCACTAAGGCTGGCGGGGGAGGATGTTGCCGCCCATAACCTGCATGCCATGCTGCTTGAGCGTGCCGGGCGTATGGGGGAGGCGGAACCGTATTTCCGGTATGTGGCGCAGGCCATGCCGGATAACCCGCAGGCTCTGGCAAATCACGGGGCAGCCCTGTTTGCCATACGGGATTATGAGGGAGCGGAGCAGGCCCTGCGCCTGTCAGCCGCACTGGCCCCGGATGTGGCGGAAACCCTGACAAATCTGGGGCTTGTGCTTATGGCGCAGGGCCGGTTGCACAGTGCCGGGCAAGCGCTGGAAGCCGCCTACAGGCAGCAACCGGATGATGCCCGGCTAGCACTTAATTACGGCACGGTGCTGATGGACCTTGGCCATACACAAACCGCGCGGGACCTGTTTACACAGGCCATGCAGCACGCCACCACGCTACAGGACCGGGCGCGTGCAACGCTGGACCTTGCCGGTCTTTGCTTGTCTGTCGGGGAGTTTGCGCAGGGGTGGGCGCTGTTTGAAGCACGCCGGGACCTGCTGGTACCCCCACATTGTGTAGCCAGCATGGCGCAGTGGGATGGGCGCACCACAACAGGTGCCGTGCTGCTCTATGCCGAGCAGGGGCTGGGCGATGCCTTGCAGTTCCTGCGCTATGTGGGGCTGGCGGCCCAAAGGGCACGGGTTAGCCTGCTGGTGCCCCAGAGTATGCACGCGCTTGTGCGCTGCCTGCTCCCCCAATGGGGTGGGCGTGTGCAGCTTTACCTGCCGGAACAGGCAGGCCATGCGGAGGCATGTTGCAGCCTGTTAAGCCTGCCCCAAAGGCTTGGGGTGGCAAGCCCTTTTGCCTGGCAGCCTGATCCTGCGTGTTTTGCAGGGCCAGTTCCGCCATGTGTGGGGGAGGGGTTACGGGTGGGGCTGTGCTGGTCGGGCAATTCTGGCTACCAGTTTGACCGCAGGCGCTCGCTCGCTCCGGCCCTGCTGGGTGGGCTGGCTGCTGTAAAAGGCGTGAGTTTTCAGGCTTTGCAGCCCTGTTCGCGGCTGGAGGATGTGCCGCTACCCCTTAGCCCCCTGCCAGCGGGGGACCTGCTGGCCACGGCCCGGATCATAGCCGGGCTGGATGTGGTGGTGAGTGTGGACACCATGGTTGTTCATCTGGCGGGCTTACTGGGTAAACCCACCCTGCTCTTGAACCGGTATGCAGGGGACTGGCGCTGGGCAGCGGCCTCTGTCTTTCCCGCAGGGGCTGGGGCTTCCCCCTGTGCGCTGGAGCGCAGTGTGTGGTACCCTTCGGTCCGGATTGTCCGGCAGCCTGCCCCGGAGGGGGATGTTCCCAGTTGGCACCACCCGCTTGCAACGGCCGCACGCTGGCTGGAGCAGGCAGTGCTATGCAAAGAGCAGGGCGGTTGCTCCCACGAATTGTAGCTTTATGATGCAGGCATGACACGTATCTCTCCCGATGGCGCTACGCCAGCCATGGCGCAGTGGTTTACGCTCAAGGCGGAAAATCCCGAAGCCCTTCTGTTCTTCCGCATGGGCGATTTTTACGAACTGTTTTTTGATGACGCCACGGCAGCCGCCGCCGCGCTGGATATTGCCCTGACCGCCCGTGGCAACCATGGGGGCGAGCCCATAGCCATGTGCGGTGTGCCCGTGGCTGCGGCTCCGGCCTATCTGTCGCGCCTGATCCGTCGGGGGTTCCGGGTTGCGGTGGCCGAGCAGACCGAGGTGCCGAGCAAGGGGCGCCCCGCCAGCAAGGGGCCGCTGGCGCGTGGCATTGTGCGGGTGGTAACGCCCGGAACGCTCACGGAGGATGAACTGCTGGAGCCCGGCCGCTCCAACCTGCTACTCGCACTGGTCTGCCCCGCTGGGGCAGATAAAGGCAAACGCCGCAAGGATGCGCCAGCGGAGGGTGCAGCCCTGTTTGGCGCTGCGTGGATTGATGTGTCCACCGGCCTGTTTGAAACCGCAAGCCTGCCCGCCACAGCCTTGCCCGCCCTGCTGGGGCGTTTGGACCCGGCGGAAATTCTGGCTGGTGCCGCCGTGGAACTGGGCGATTACGAAGCCCGCCGCGCGCCCGAGGCCACATTGCCCGCTCCCGGCAGTGCCCGCCAGCGTCTGGCCGCAGCCTTTGATGTGGCGAGTATTGAAGCCTTTGGCACGTTTTCGGACGAGGAGAGCGTGGCGGCTGCCATGGCGGTGGACTATGTGCGCCGCTCGCAGGCGGGCAAGCTGCCCCGGCTGGCCCACCCCATTGCACAAAGCCAGAATGGCGTACTGGGCATAGACCCGGCTACCCGCGCCAGTCTGGACATTCTGCGCGCGCGTGATGGCGGGGTGGAACATACCCTGTTTACAGCCATCAACCGCACGGTCAGCGCTGCAGGGGCGCGCATGCTGGCGGAATGGCTGGCCTCTCCGCTCACGGAGGTAGCGGCTATTGCCGCCCGGCAGGAGGGCTGGTGGTGGCTCAAGGACCACGCGGCCCGTTGTGCAGCCCTGCGCGATGCGCTGAAAAAAGCGCCCGATATTGCCCGTGCGCTGGGCAGGCTCTCGCTCGGTCGGGGGCTTCCGCGTGATATGGCAGGCATACGTGATGGGCTGCATGCCGCGCGTGAGGCTGCCCGTATTCTGGCAGGGCCAGACGGAGGGGATGCTGCCCGGCTTCCTGCGGTTCTGGCCCATGGCATGGGCTGGCTGGGTGCGGCCCGTGCGCTGGAGGCCGAGTTGCACACGGCACTGGCGGAAGAACTGCCCGCCCGGCTGGATGATGGCGGCGTGATTGCCGCGGGCTATGACCGGGAACTGGATGAACACCGTGTCCTGCGTGATAACTCGCGCCGCCTGATTGCCGCCTTGCAGACGGAGTACGCAACCCGGTTTGAGGTTTCCAACCTTAAGATCCGTCACCACGCCCAACTTGGTTACGTGATGGAAGTGCCTGTGGGGGCCAGTGCGCGGCTCAAGGACAATCCGGACCTTATTCTGCGGCAGGGTACGGCCAGCATGGCGCGGTTCGCAACGGAGGAACTGGCCAGCCTGAACATGCGCATTACCGAGGCGGCGGAAAAAGCCGCCCTGCGCGAAAAGCAGGTGTTCGCGGAACTGACGGCCAAAGTCCTGGCCGAGCGGGAACTGCCCGAACTGGCACAGGCACTGGCGATGCTGGATGTGTTGCAGTCCTGCGCGGCACTGGCCACGGGTGGAACATGGTGCAGGCCCGACGTGCGTGAGGATACGGCGTTTGACCTGCAAGGCTGCCGCCACCCTGTGGTGGAGGCGGCCCTGCCACGGGGGGCGCGTTTTACCCCCAATGGCTGCGTACTGGCCCCAGAGCGGCGTGTCATGCTGCTGACCGGGCCGAACATGGCCGGTAAGTCCACCTTTTTGCGGCAGACGGCGCTGGCGGTCATTCTGGCGCAGGGAGGCTTTCCCGTAGCGGCGGATTCCGCGCGCATCGGGGTGGTGGACCAGTTGTTCTCCCGTGTTGGCGCATCGGATGATCTGGCGCGCGGGCGTTCCACCTTTATGGTGGAAATGACCGAAACAGCCGCCATTCTCAATCAGGCTGGTCCGCGCTCGCTTGTGGTGGTGGATGAAATCGGGCGGGGGACCGCAACGCTGGACGGGCTGGCTATTGCCTGGTCGGTGCTGGAGGCCCTGCATTCAACGGTGCGCTGTCGTGCAATTTTTGCAACCCACTTCCACGAACTTTCGCGGCTGGTCGATACTCTGCCCCGTTTGTGCCTGCATACAATGGCGGTGCGTGAGTGGCGTGGGCAGATCGTTTTTTTGCACGAAGTGCTTGCAGGATCAGCAAAAAAAAGCTGGGGTGTACATGTGGCGCGGCTGGCTGGCGTGCCCGCAGGCGTGGTGGAGCGGGCTGGTCGGCTGCTGCGTGAACTTGAACGTGCTGAAAATACCATACCTGAACCCTTACCGCTTTTTGACACACAGAAGACATTACCTCCACCATGCGAAAATACGCTAAAGAAACGATTGATGGAGATTGACCCGGATAGCCTGACCCCCAGAGCTGCGCTGGACATTCTGTACGACCTGCGCAGGCAGGCCGGGCAGGAGACAGACACACCTGCTACTGGCTGATCCCGTCCAATCCCCGACTGTTCTCAGGAGCTGAACCCGTAACCCTATGCCCACCTCTTCCGCACAGGCTGCCGCCCGGCAGCAGACCGACATGTCCGTTCTGGCGACCCTGACGCCAGAAGCCCTTGCCGCGTGCCTGACGCGGGAGTTGCGGGACGCCACACCAGATGATGCCGCCATCCCCCCGCGGGATGAGGCCGTGGCCATTTTCCGGCGGCATCTGGGGCGTTATCAGGCGGATGTCCGCAAGCGTTTTGAGCAGTATGAACTCAAGGGGGCGGCTGCGGCCAAAACGCTCGCCACTTTTGCCGATGTCATGCTGCGCGCCATTGTGGACCTGGCCGTGCGGGCGACTACGGTGGATGCGCCATCCGCCGTGGGGGGGCGTTCGGGGTTTGCCGTTGCCGCAACGGGTGGCTACGGGCGCGGGCTGCTGGCCCCGTTCAGTGATATTGATCTGCTGTTCCTGATTGCGCAGGACGCGGGTGAGCGTGCTCATCCCGTAGTTGAGTATGTGCTGTATTTTCTGTGGGACCTGGGGGTCAAGGTCGGCCACGCCACGCGCACGATAGATGAATGTATTGCCGAGGCATCCAAGGATACAACAGTCCGTACCGCCCTGCTGGACGCGCGCCTGCTGGAAGGGGACATGGCGCTGTTCGCCATGTTCGAGGCCCGCTACATCCTCTCCTGCGTGGAGGCGGGGGCTGCGGGCTTTATTCATGACAAACGGCGTGAGCGGCTGGAACGGCACCGCAAGTTCGGGGATAGCCCCTATCTGGTCGAACCCAACATAAAGGAAGGCCGGGGCGGCCTGCGGGACCTGCAAACCCTGTACTGGATGTGTCGCAACACTTTTGGCACGCGCCATGTGCGGGACCTGCTGGCCCCGGAGTTTATATGGATGGGCCTGCTGACCGAGCAGGAAGCCGCCCGCGCCCGTCGGTCGTGGGACTTCCTGTGGACCGTGCGCCTGCATCTGCATTACGTGGCCGGGCGGGCAGAAGAACGCCTGACCTTTGACATGCAGCCCGTTATTGGCGCGCGTATGGGCTACACCCGCCACGGCCGCCAGAACGGGGTGGAGCGGTTCATGCGCCATTACTTCCTGACCGCGCGGGAAGTCATGCGTCTGACCCATGTGCTTGAACCCGCCGTGCTGCGGCAGGCGCAGGGCCCGGTGGCCAATGCCGCCAAGCCGGATGAAGCCATGCGTGAGGCAGGCTTTACCCTGCTTGATGGGCAGATCCTGCCCGACCGGGGCGTGTCCTTTGATCAGGACCCCATTAAAATGATGCAGATTCTGGACTGGGCGCGCCTGCGCCGCCGTCCACTGCACCCGCTGGCACGGCACCAGCTTATCCGGTGGGAGCGCCGGGCCATTACCCTGCGCGACAACCCCGAGGCCGCGCGCATCTTCCTCGATCTGCTATGTGGAGACACGGCAGAGGAGGAACAGCGCCCGCGCAGGCGTGGTGTGGCCCTGCCGCCGCCAGTTCCTACGGAGGAGACCTCGCCGGTCTATTCCGCCGCGTATGGCAGCCATCCGCCATCGGGCCATTCCTACTGGCTCCATATCCTGAACGAGACAGGGATTTTTGGCCGCCTTATTCCCGACTGGGCGCGTATTGTCGGGCAGATGCAGTTTGACACCTACCATGTGTTCACGGTGGATGAGCATACGGTAGAAGCCATTCGCATTCTGGACGAAGTGGCCGCCGGGCGCATGGCGGACGAAATTCCCATTGCGTATGAACTGATCAAGGGCCTGCATTCGCGCCGCGCGCTGTATATGGCCGTGCTCCTGCATGATGTGGCCAAGGGGCGTGGCGGGGACCATTCGGAAATCGGGGCCGAAATTGCCGCCGAACTCTGCCCCCGTCTAGGCATGTCGGGGGAAGAGACGGAAACAGTCTCATGGCTGGTTCTGCACCACCTCCTGCTCAGCCATACCGCCTTCCAGCGCGATATTGACGACCCCAAAACCATTCTGGACGTTGCGGATATCGTGCAGTCCCCCGAGCGTCTGCGTCTGCTGCTGCTGCTGACCATTGTGGACATGCGCGCGGTAAGCTCGCGCGTGTGGAACGCGTGGAAGGCAACCCTGCTGCGGGAGCTGTACCTGCGTGTGGCGGAAGTTCTGGCCGGTGGCCTGTCCACCACCGAGCGCGACGTGCGCGTGCGCCATGCCAAGAATGTAACCGCCGAA
This sequence comes from Acetobacter lovaniensis, assembly GCF_014207635.1. GTDB lineage: Bacteria > Pseudomonadota > Alphaproteobacteria > Acetobacterales > Acetobacteraceae > Acetobacter > Acetobacter lovaniensis. The sequence continues at coordinate 68,409 of NZ_JACHIE010000003.1, read as the reverse complement.
ATTCTGGGTGAAGAGGGTGTACCCCAGCGTGACATCGAGCATTTTCTGGGGCTGGGTTACGCGGGGTACTGGCTGTCGTTCGATTACGAGACCCACAGCCGCCATGCCCGCCTGATCCGTGAGGCGGATGCGCGCGGGGCCCCCCTTACGGTGGAGGTTCTGCCTCTGCCCGCGCGGGGCGTGACCGAGGTTACCGTCTATACGGTGGACGTGCCGGGCCTGTTTTCCAAAATCGCGGGGGCGCTGGCGCTGGCCGGGGCCTCCATTGTGGACGCACGCATCCATACCATGACCCACGGCATGGCGCTCGATACGTTCTGGATTCAGGACACATCGGGTCAGGCGTATGAGGAAACACATCGTCTGGCACGCCTGACATCCCTGATCGAGCAGGGGTTGAGCGGGCAGCTTGATATTGGGGCCGAAATTGCGCGGGCAGGCTTTGGCCATATGCCGCTGCGCATGCGGGCCATCCATGTGCCCCCACGGGTGGTGGTGGATAATGGCGTGTCCAACACCTACACGGTTATCGAGGTCAATGGGCGTGACCGCCCCGGCCTGCTGCATGACGTTACCGCGGCCATGAGCCGGGAGAACCTCCAGATCGCTTCTGCCCATATTACCACCTACGGTGTGCGGGCGGTGGACGTGTTCTACGTCAAGGACCTGTTCGGCCTGAAGATTACGGACAAGAAGCGACTGGAGGAAATCCGTGAACGCCTGCTGGCCGGGTTGAAGGAGGCGGAGGCCGAGGCATCCGCCTGTGCTAACGCCCGTTACTCAGCCTGAAGTCACGCTCCGGCCCGGGCTGGCGGGCGATAGTCCTTTGTCCAGCCCGGTACGCAGTTCCATGCCCTGCGGGCTGGTGGGGTCAATCAGCCCGGTGCGCAGGAACAGGTCGATCAGTACCAGATTGACGTTGAACTTGAACTCATCCGTGTCCCGCACAATGCGGTAAGCTTCGCTGAGCGGGAGCAGGGCAAAGCTTTCCACCTCGCCATCGGCGGCGGTCGGCTCAAAGCTTTCGGGCAGGTACAGGTCGTAGCAGTATAAAATATCGCGCCGCAGCCCTTCGGGGCGGTTCAGAGCGTAGACAAGTCGCCCGACCTGCACGGCCTGCTCCGCCAGTGAGTCGGGTATGCTGGCTTCTTCTGCCGCTTCCTTGATCAGTGCCTCACGCGGGGTGTGGCCTGTGGGCATGCCGCCTGCCACCAGATGGTCCAGTTTGGAAGGGTCCAGCCGTTTGTTGGCTGCCCTCCGCCCGGTCCACAGGTGCAACCCGTCCGCCTTGCGGACAAGGCCGTTCATGTGCACACCCGTTGCTACAAACCCGAACAGGGGGAGCGCTCCGCGGTCTATACGGCCCACAACGGGCTGGTCCATGTCGGGGTAAACGTCAAACAGTTCGTGGTGGGATTTGTAAAATCCCTCTCTGGCAAGGTCTTCCCCCAGTGCTTCAAGCCCCTTGGGGTGGGGAACGTTAAAGCCTTTGTCTGGCGTGCCAAAGCCAGCCTGCTCCATGCGGGTGAACAATTCTGGCGCCAGCCAGCCAGAGGGCGTGCCATCAAGGGCAAGGGGGGCGCGCCCACCCGGAAGAGTAGCCGTGTTGCAGTCCGTCAGATGGCGGAGGAACGGGTTGGCATGGGAAGGCATAAGGGCAAAGGTCCTGTTCTTGCTGTGCCAGACACGAATGCTGTTATCGGGGCATAAAAGGGGCATGGCAAGGTGGCGGGGGGGTTGCAAAAACTGCCTGACGTGCCACATCCGGGGGCATGTCCCCCCGTAGAGCAGTGTCTGGCCCACTCAATAGGCCGGTTTCCTATACTTTTGCCCGTTTGTTGCCCTATCTGTGGCCGCAGGAGAACAAGGCCCTGCGCTGGCGTATGGCGCTGGTGCTGGTTGTTCTTGTGGCCGGGGAACTGGCAACGCTGTCAGTGCCCATTGTGTATAGCAAGGTGGTGGACAGGTTTGTACACCCCGGCAGTCTGGCCATGGCACCGGCGTTACTTATCCTGTGCTACGGTCTGGTGCGCCTTGTGTCCGGTGCGTTGACCAACCTGCGGGATTCCCTGTTCGCGCCCGTGCGCTTCCGTGTGGCGCGGCAGGCGGCCTATCGCAGTTTTGCGCATATGCATAAGCTTTCCCTGCGCTTCCATCTGGACAGACGCACAGGGGGTGTTACGCGCGCCATAGAGCGCGGCACGGAAGCGGTGGAAACGCTTTTGCGCATGCTCATGTCCCTCTCGCCGACAATTTTGCAGGCCCTGCTGGTGATGGGGGTGATCTGGCGGCTGTTCAACTGGACCTATGTGCTCATGATCGCGCTCATGATCACGGCCTATATTGTGTTTACGGTTCGGTTTACCTCGTGGCGGCTGGGTATTCGCCGCCGTATGAACGACACCAACACCGAGGCGTCCGGCCGGGCGCTGGATAGTCTGCTCAATTACGAAACCGTAAAATATTTTGGCAACGAGGAGCATGAGGCCCGGCGGTACGACAACGCGCAGGCCCGGTACGAAAAAGCGGCCATGAAAACCCAGTACTCCCTAGGGGTGCTCAACTTTGGTCAGGCGGCCATTATTGCCATATCTCTTGCCGCAATCATGCTGCTGGGCGGGCATGATGTGGAGGTGGGGCGCATTACGGTGGGTGAGTTTGTCATGGTCAACACCTACCTGCTCCAGCTTTATGGCCCGCTCAATTTTCTGGGTTCCGTGTATTCGGGTATCCGCACCGCTCTGGTCGATCTGGAGCATATGCTCAGCCTGACGGAAGAGGTGGTGGAGGTGGCAGACCCGGCCAGCCCGCTCCCCATTGCCACGCGGCTGGCGGGCTCTGCTCCGGCACAGGTGGCGTTCCGTGATGTGCATTTTGGCTACCGCCCCGAGCGGGAGATCCTGCACGGCGTCAGTTTTGATGTGCAGCCGGGGCACAAGGTGGCTATTGTGGGGAGTACGGGGGCGGGTAAATCCACCATAAGCCGCCTGCTGTTCCGTTTTTACGATACATGGTCCGGGGCGGTCATGGTGGATGGGCATGACGTGCGCTCATACCGTCAGGCGGACCTGCGTGCGGCCATAGGCGTTGTCCCGCAGGATACCGTGCTGTTCAATGACAGCATAGGCTACAACATCGCCTACGGGCGTCTGGGGGCTACTCCCGAACAGGTGGAGGAGGCTGCCCGGCTGGCCCAGATCCATGATTTTATCATGACCCTGCCCGAAGGGTACGAAACACAGGTGGGCGAGCGTGGGCTCAAGCTCTCAGGTGGGGAAAAACAGCGCGTGGCCATAGCCCGCACGATTTTGAAAGACCCACGCGTTCTTGTGCTTGACGAGGCCACCAGCGCGTTGGACACACATACGGAAAAAGAAATTCAGGCAGCGCTTAAAACCGTTTCCGCCCACCGGACAACCCTTGTGATCGCTCACCGGCTCTCCACGATTGTGGATGCGGACGAAATTCTGGTCATGGGGCAGGGGCTGGTTGTGGAGCGTGGCACACATGCGCAGTTGCTGGCGGCACAGGGCCAGTACGCAGCCATGTGGGCCGCGCAGGCCACGGGGGAGAGCTGACCTGCCGATTGTTGCCATCCCGCCGAATCCGGCAGATGCTGCAAAGAACGTTAAGGAGTAAAAACATGGCGGATACCCACGCACACGCCACGACAGGGGCGGAAAATGCAGCACATGCCGGGCAGCGCCCCGAAGTGCCCGAAGACCTTGCCCGCTGCGCAATGGTGATCGAACACGCCATTGACCATTTGCGGAATGAGAAGTTCCCGCCACTGGCTGTGGCCTCGGCATTGCTTGGCGGATCGCTGGGTGTGATGGCCCGCAGCATGGACAAGGAAACCATCCTGCGCATTCTCGACTCTGCCGCGCAAAGCGTGCGTCTGGGTGATGTTCACGCCTCCGTCATGGCCGATGGTGGTGAGGAAAGCGAGAAAGCCTGAGCTTCAACCCTTGACTGAAGGCGATGGCTGATGTCATAAGCCGCGCCAATCCTGAATGTGGTCGCCGGGCGTTTGTCTCGGCCCTCTAGTTCCTTTTTTGTTTAAGACAAGGATGAGACAATGTCCCGTCGTTGCCAGATCACCGGCAAAGGCGTGCTGACCGGAAATAACGTCAGTCATGCCAACAACAAGTCCCGTCGTCGCTTTCTGCCCAACCTGCAGGAAGCGTCTCTGACGTCCGAAATTCTGGGCTCCGCCGTCCATATGCGCGTTAGCGCACGTGGCCTGCGCACCATTGAACACAATGGTGGTCTGGATTCCTTCCTGCTGAGCACGCCTAACCGCAAGCTCCCCACGGAAGCACAGGTCATCAAGCGTCGCGTTCTGCGCGTGCAGGCCAAGAAGCAGGCCGCCGCAGGCGTCTGATTCAGGGCTTTGTCTATTCCGTAGGAACCGGGGTCTGCCACGTTAGGTGACAGAACCCGGTTTCTGCGGTTCAGGCGCCTGCCACTCCTTGTCAGGCGCTTTTGTCTATCGGCCGGTGTCCGGCAGCCAGCTTTCTGAAAGCAATAATTTTCAGAAGGCGTTCAAGGCGTTCGGCGGCCACAGGCGCGAAGGTTTGTTCCTGTCGCGCCTTACCTGTTTTCTGGAGGTTTTCGTGTCCGCCACAACTGATCTGTCCAAGATCCGTAATATCGGTATCACCGCGCACATTGACGCGGGTAAGACAACCACGACCGAACGCATTCTGTACTACACCGGCGTGTCCCACAAGATTGGTGAAGTGCACGAAGGTAACACCACCACAGACTACATGGCCCAGGAACGTGAGCGTGGTATTACCATCACCTCCGCCGCCGTGACCTGTGACTGGAAAGAGCACCGGATCAACATCATCGACACCCCCGGACACATCGACTTCAACATCGAAGTGAACCGCTCGCTGCGCGTGCTCGATGGTGCCGTGTTCATCATTGAAGGTGTTGCCGGTGTTCAGCCGCAGTCTGAAACCAACTGGCGTCTGGCTGACCGTTACAACGTTCCGCGCATCATCTTCATCAACAAGCTCGACCGTACCGGCGCAGACTTCTACCGTGCATTCGACACGCTGAAGGAAAAGCTGGACATCGTTGCTATCCCCCTTCAGCTGCCCATCGGTGTGGAAGACCAGTTCCTCGGCGTTGTCGATCTGGTGGAAATGAAGGCCATCATCTGGGAAGGTGGTGAACTGGGTGCGAAGTTCCACGACGAAGAAATTCCTGCCGACCTGAAGGAAAAGGCTGCCGAAGCACGCCAGAACCTGCTGGACACGGCCCTGGCTGTTGATGAAACCGCCATGGAAGAATACTTCGAAAAGGGTGACGTTTCTGTCGAAACCCTGAAGCGCTGCATCAAAAAAGGCACCATTTCGGGCGAGTTCCGTCCGGTTCTGTGCGGTACGGCCTTCAAGAACAAGGGCGTGCAGCCTCTGCTCGACGGGATTGTTGACTACCTGCCTGCTCCTAACGACGTTGAAGGCATTCGCTGCGCCCCCCCCGAAGGTGAGGACGAAGACGAAGCATCCCAGCCCATTCTGCCGGTTGATCCCGATGGCAAGTTTGCCGGTCTGGCCTTCAAGATCATCAACGACAAGTATGGCACGCTGACCTTTGTGCGCGTCTATCGTGGCGTTCTCAAGACCGGTGACACCGTTCTGAACACCACCAAGGGCCACAAGGAACGTATTGGTCGCATCTATCAGATGCACGCTGACAAGCGCGTGGAACTGAGCGAAGTGCACGCTGGTGATATCGCTGCGTTCGTGGGTCTGAAAGACTCCCAGACGGGTGACACGCTGGCCGATGCTGCCGATCCGGTTGTGCTGGAACGTATGTCCTTCCCGGTTCCGGTTATCGACATTTCCGTCGAACCGAAAACCAAGGACGCAGTGGAAAAGATGACACTGGCCCTGCAGAAGCTGGCTGGTGAAGATCCCTCCCTGCACCTCAAGACCGACCAGGAAACGGGCCAGATCATTCTGTCCGGCATGGGCGAGCTGCATCTGGACATCATCATCGACCGTCTGCGTCGTGAATATGGTGTGGATGCAAACGTGGGTGCGCCGCAGGTTGCATACCGCGAAACCATTTCCAAGCCGCACACGGAAACCTATACCCACAAGAAGCAGTCTGGTGGTTCGGGCCAGTTCGCTGAAGTGAAGATTTCCTTTGAACCGGTTGATCGGAACGCTGGCATTTCGTTCGAGAACAAGGTTGTTGGCGGTACCGTGCCGAAGGAATACATTCCTGCGGTGGAAAAAGGGATCCGCATGCAGTCTTCCACAGGTGTTCTGGCTGGCTTCCCCACGGTTGACTTCAAGTTCACCCTGCTTGACGGCAAATACCATGACGTTGACTCGTCCGCGCTGGCGTTTGAAATCGCTGCGAAGGCCTGCTTCCGTGAAGGTATGAAGAGTGCTGGTCCGGTTATTCTGGAACCGATCATGGACGTGGAAGTGACCACCCCGAACGATCACGTTGGTGACGTGGTGGGCGATCTTAACCGCCGTCGTGGGATGATCCAGAGCCAGGAAACTTCGGGTTCCACGGTTATGGTTCGTGCACATGTGCCGCTGAAGGAAATGTTCGGTTACATTTCCCACCTGCGCTCCATGACCAAGGGCCGTGCGTCCTTTACCATGCAGTTCCATCACTATGATCCGGTGCCGCGTAACGTGGCAGACGAAATCATGGCGCAGTCCCGCTAAGTTTTTCATCCTTCGGGTTGGAAAAACAACAAGGCCGTCTCCCTTCGGGGAGGCGGCTTTTTTGTTGCGCGCGCATTTGGGCAGCACAAAGCTATGCGGCCATAGAGGTTCCAGATTTTGGGAGAAGAAAAGGGGGAACGGGAGCACTGGCTCCGGCTCCCGTTATGGCGGCATCTGAGCGCCGTATGCCCCTCCCGGAGGGGAGGAGGTAGTCTGTGTGTTGGTCAGGTGCTGTGGCGGCAAACGGTGGCGCGTTTGCCGCCCTGATGGGAGTTGTTAGCCAAATTCCCCAATATCATGCATGAGCGCTACGCTGATCTCGCGCATGAGTTCGAACATCTGGCCCATGGGGGCAAAGATGTCGCGGTGTTCGCGCACGTAAATCCCTTCTTCACGCGGGCCGCGTGGCTCGTGGAAGTCCAGATCGGACGGTCCGGTGCCTGTGGGGAAGATGAACTTCATTTCCTTCAGAACCGTAGGGATATCCAGACACAGGATGTGCTGCATCATCATCTCGTGGTTGAAGCCACCACGCGGCATGAAGAAGGGAATACGGCACGCCAGCAGCCAGATGCGCTCGATCAGCATGATCCGTATGGCATGGAGCAGGCGAATACGCGGCTCCGTGCGCGGGGCATGCTGCCATGCTTCGCGCAGGGCCAGATGGTCGGCCTGAATGCGGCGGAACATGGTATGCAGTTCCGCGGAGAGGTTCAGGCCTTCCAGCCCCCCCATAAGGGCCAGAAAAGCTTTCTGGCGTTTGGGAGATGTTTCCTCCGTTGCGCGGTCCAGCCAGAAGCCGGGGTCCAGCAGGCACACAACGCTCTTGAGCACCTTGTCATCCGAGCAGGCAAGGGCATGGCGGGCAAAGTCCAGCGCGCGGTGAAAGCGGGGGCTGGAGGTGTTGAGTGTTTCAAACGTTTCCGGGTGACGCTGGGCAGCAGCCCCCAAACCCTGCAAGGTATTGGCGCACCAGCCAAGTTGCTGGAGAATGGCGTTGTTGGGGATGGCCCGCAACTGGCTGGGGTGCGTGATCCGGCTACGGGTTGCGGCCTCCGCACTTTGCCGTGCGGGTGGGCGGGAGCCGGTGCGGTCAATCAGGGATGGGCCAAAAGCCCCCAGCAGGGCCGCGTAGCCGGGGTCGGCGACCAGACCTTTCATGTTGTCGATCACGCTGGAGAAAAAATCTGCCGAAAAATCCGGATGGTCGTAAATGGGGTCGCTTTTCTGCTGGTCGCTGAGGAACAGGTTTTCCGCAATGGTGGCTATGGTGGCAGTGGCCAGTTCCGGGCTGCCAAACAGCAGGTAGCCATCCCCACCCTGAAAAGCGGTTTCCTCGCGGCAGTGGATGTTCGAGCTTTCAAAGCGCTTCCGCACATGGGCGGGGGAGAGATAGTCCAGCCGGTCTGACATGCGGAAGGGGTGCGCGCCGCGGCCTATGCTTTCGCCGTGCGTGTCAAAGAATACGACCTCAACATCGCTCAGGTCCCAGCGTACCAGCAGGTCATGGATGTGTAGCCGCAGCCGCTCGATCTGGTAGGAGGCCGCAAGCTGGCCAATATAACGCCCGGAATCCGAGTACCCGAACTGGAAGCATATCCGCCCGACGCGGCGGACATAATCGCGCCATAGGGGGGAGCGGAGGGCTTCCTCCACAATATGTTCGCCTTTGACCAGTGCGTCTTCTGTTTCAAACAGCGGCGAAATTTCGATACGGTCGGCGACCCCGAAATAGGTGGCTATCCACAATGCGGTCAGCAGGGTGTAGCCGGTTTCGGTCTCGGCAATCAGGAAGCGGACGGGAGTATCGGAATCCACGTATTTGACAATCTGGGCGATTGTCATCATCAGCCGCCCGGCCGATGAGGGATCGCTGAGCAGGGCGCCAAAGTCCACCGGAACGGGGGTTACGCTTTCCAGAGCCTCATTCACACGGTTGAGCAGGGCGCGGCGCTGGGCCGGATTGGTCGGGTCGTCCAGCAGGTTCAGCTTCTGGCGGACGAAGTTATGGATCTGGCTGGCGTTCAGCCGGACATGGGTATGCGCCAGCCCAAGGCCATGGGCCATAAACCCGGCACGCGCCACCGCAAGGGGGAGTTGGGCGGAAGGGGGGGCACTCTCAATGGCGGTCTGTAAAAGCGCGCTCAGGTCGGATGCGCAGGTCAGCGCTGTTGTGCGGCCATTCACCAGCAGTTCGGCAAAACGGGCTACCGCCTGCCCATCCGTTGCACCGTTAGGGACTGCGCTAATCTGGGCTTTTACGCAGTCTATGGCCTTTTGGAGTGTCTCTGTCAGTTCGGGGGCCAGAACGCCTTCGTGGGCAATCTGGCGTTCGAGCCGCATAAGCTGGAACAGCTTCATGCGCAGGCGCAGGCGCAGGGTATCCCACCAGCCTATGTCCGTGCGGCCATCCGTGTCGTAGCCCACCCAGCTTGTGGCAATGACGGGGCGGGGGGAAAGTGTAGTCCACTCCTGCGGCCAGATATTTTTGGCAGTGGTGAGCAGGGCGGCGTTAAGCTGGTCTATGGCGTCCCGCGCACGGGTAATGGCCTGCACGGCCAGCGTGAACTCTTCCTCCAGCGTCGGGTGTACGCTGCGGCGGTGGGTTGCAAAAAACGGTGCGGTTTCGGGCGGAATATCGAGCGAAGCACTCTGGGCCAGTGCTTCGTACACCGGATTGCTCAGGGCAAAGGTCGGGTGGGCCGTAAACACGGCGGCAAAACGGGTGGAGGAAACAAGCTGGCTATACGCCGCAAAGGAGAGCGTGGGCAGGCTGGCGCAAAGCTGCTCGGCAACATGGCGCAGCTTGTCCTGTGCGGTATCGAGCGTGGCCCCCCCCACATAGCGGTGCAGGCGGCGTGAGCGGCTTAAAAAAGCCTGGTCGCGCAGGGTACGCACCATCTGGGTGACATCTTCAAACGTGATTGCCCCATTTTCCAGAGCGTCACTGAGTCGCAGGGCCGTGCCCATGACGGGGTTGGTGCCTTCCGCCGGGGTGCCGGTGGAGGACATGCTGGCAATGGAGGCGAGCACGCTCCCGATGCGAGGAGGAAGGGCAGAAAAATCCGTGGTCATGGCGCGCTCTATATCCTTGCGGATTAAATCGGAAAAGAAACAAAACGTTAGGGCAACAGTTTGTATGTTAGCTTTTCATGTCTGCTTTCCGTGCGCAACTGCCTCACGCATACTTGGGGTGACGGAGGGGGAGTGCTATTCAAGGTTCCATGACAGCGCATACCGACACGGAAGCAGACATTGCCGCCCGGCAGACACTCCGGCGATACCAGAATGCAGCCACAGGGTTGCTGGTTGCCATGGGGGGGATGACTGCTCTGGGCTATGCCGCCCCGGCTGCGGGCTGGGTAAAGGATGGTTTTTTTCTGGAAATGTTCCGCGCCGGTGCGCGGGCCGGTGTGGTCGGGGGGGTGGCGGACTGGTTTGCGGTCGTGGCTCTGTTCCGCCACCCGCTGGGGCTGCCTATTCCGCACACGGCCATTCTGCCCGCGCAAAAAGACCGCCTTGCCCGCGCCCTTGGGCGATTTGTGGCCAGTCAGGTGTTTACCGCCAGGGAGGTCGAGCGTGTGCTGGCCAGGGTGGATGTGCCGGGCTTTATTGCCAATCTGCTGGAAGACCCCGCAACGCAGGATGCGGTAGTGGGGGCCATGGCGCGTTCCATGCCGCAACTGCTGGACCGGCTGGAAGATGGCAGGGCCAGCAACGCCATAGGCCGGATTATGCCCGGCCTGCTGGGTGGGAGTGACCTGTCCCCTGTTATTGCCAAGGCGTTGCGCAGTCTGGTCGATGATGACCGGCATCAGGAGGTGCTCTCCTACTTCCTCAGCCAGCTCAAGGATGGGCTGAAGGCCAAGGAAGGCGCTCTGCGCGACATGATCGAGGACCGCGTGCGGGAGCAGGGGGGGCGTATTCTGGGCTGGGCCATTGGGGGCTCGATTGCCACCAAGGTGCTGAGTGCCGCAGCACAGGAACTGGACCGAATCGATCCGGAAAATTCCAGCCTGCGCGAAGGCTTTACAAGCTGGGTGAGACTCCAGATCGACCGGATAGAAACAGACCCCGAGCGGGGGCGGGAGTTTACGCAGGCCGTGACCTCCGTACTGTCGCACGAAAGTGTTGTGGGCTGGTGGGGGGATATCTGGCTACGTTTCCGGCGCATGGTGGAAGCTGACGTGGAGGACCCGCAGGGGCGTACGGCCTGCCTGCTGCGGGATGCACTGGCGCGCATGGCGGGCCAGTTGCGGAATGACGAGGTGCTGCGCCAGCGTATTGAGGAACGTGTTGACGGTACCATTGGCAAGGCCCTGCCATTTGTGCGGGACCAGATGGCCGAGTTTATTGCCCGTGTTGTATCGGGCTGGAACGCGGTGGAAATTGCGGAAAAGCTGGAACTGCGTGTTGGCAAGGACCTGCAGTTCATTCGTTTTAACGGCACACTGGTCGGGTTTGCGGTTGGGGCGTTACTGTTTGCCGTTCTCCGGCTGACATTCGGGATCAACGCGCAGTAAGTTTTCTTTTTTGTGCCAGAATCCCCCGGGCGAGGCAAAAGTTGGTCGCATGGCACTTGAGCGGATATGGAAAGGCTGGTGCAGCGGGGATGGGCGTAAGCTTGGCTAAAGGCAGCTCCGCAGGGAACCGCAGATCACATATGCGTTGAAAGGCCGGAGTAGGCTGCCTGTAACAGGACGTTTTGGGTTGACGTTGGCAACGCTTGTCGCCATGTATCCGAAACAGGACCATTCAGGTCTTTAATTAGGTGAAAGCCGGATTATGCTGAAACTTTCCCGTCTGGCGGACTATGCGATCGTCATACTTGTTAAACTGGGGGAACAGGACGGTGTGGTGACATCCCCAGCCCTTGCCGCCATTACGGGTGTGCCTGAACCCACGGTTGCCAAGGTGCTCAAGGTTTTGTCAGCCCATGGTTTTGTGCTTTCCCAGCGTGGCGCAAAAGGGGGGTATCGTCTGGCCCGGTCTCTGGCGGATATGTCTGTTGCCAGTGTGATTGCCGCAGTTGATGGCCAGATTGCCCTGACCGCCTGCGTTGGCGGGCGTGAGTGCGATACCGGCCTGTCCTGCGGTCTGTGTGGTAGTTGGGACGTTATCAACACGGCAATACGCTCAACGCTGGAGGGAATTTCGCTGGAAAGCATGCGCCCCAAGGAAGCATGCTTCCCGGTTCCCTCCCAGATCAACACGCTCAATACGACCCACACGGTACGGGAAGGGGCCTGAACAATGCCAGCAGTCACACAAACACGCGAAGCCGTAGAGAAGCTGGGACAGTCCACGTACAAATGGGGCTTTGAAACCGACATAGAAATGGACATGGCTCCCAAAGGGCTGAATGAGGACATTATCCGTCTGATTTCCAGCCGTAAGGAAGAGCCGGAATGGATGCTGGAATGGCGTCTGGCCGCCTATAAAACATGGCAGGCCATGGAAGAGCCCAAATGGGCCAAGGTCGCCTTTCCTCCCATTGATTATCAGGATGCGCATTATTACGCGGCACCGCGTAAAAAGCCCGGTCCCAGGTCTTTGGACGAAGTGGACCCCGAACTGCTGCGTACCTACGAAAAGCTGGGTATTCCCCTGCACGAGCAGGCTCTGCTGGCCGGGGTGGAAGTGCCCGAGGGCGAGCGCATGCCCGTGGCCGTGGATGCGGTGTTTGACAGTGTTTCCGTTGCCACCACTTTCCGCAAGACGCTGGAGGAAGCGGGGGTAATTTTCTGCCCGATTTCCGAGGCGGTCAGGGAACACCCCGATCTGGTGCGTAAATATCTGGGTACGGTGGTGCCTGCGGGGGACAACTTCTTTTCCGCCCTCAATTCCGCCGTGTTTACGGATGGTTCGTTTGTGTACGTGCCCAAGGGGGTACGCTGCCCCATGGAACTGTCCACCTACTTCCGGATCAATGCGAAAAACACCGGGCAGTTTGAGCGGACACTGATTGTGGTGGAGGAAGGGGGTTCCGTTTCCTACCTTGAGGGCTGCACGGCCCCCATGCGTGATGAAAACCAGCTCCATGCCGCTGTGGTTGAACTGGTGGCCATGGATGATGCCTCCATCAAATATTCCACGGTGCAGAACTGGTACCCCGGCGATGAGAACGGGCGTGGCGGGATTTATAACTTTGTAACCAAGCGCGGCGCATGCCGCGGGGCACGCTCCAAAATATCCTGGACGCAGGTGGAAACCGGCTCGGCCATTACGTGGAAGTATCCTTCCTGCATTCTGCAGGGGGAAGGCTCGGTGGGTGAGTTCTACTCCGTGGCGGTCACCAACAACCACCAGCAGGCCGACACCGGCACCAAGATGATCCACCTTGGCCGCAACACGCGCTCCACCATTATTGCCAAGACTATCAGTGCTGGCCGTTCGGACAGCACGTATCGTGGTCTGGTGCGGGTGCAGCCCAAGGCCTCTGGCGCACGCAACTTCACCCAGTGCGACAGCCTGCTGATCGGTGACCAGTGCGGGGCGCATACCGTGCCGTATATTGAAAGCCGCAACATGCATGCGCGCATCGAGCACGAAGCAACAACATCCAAGATTTCAGAAGACCAACTGTTTTACTGCCGCCAGCGTGGCCTGTCCGAGGAAGACGCGGTCGGCCTGATCGTAAACGGTTTCTGCCGTGACGTTCTGAAGGAACTGCCCATGGAATTTGCCGTGGAAGCGCAAAAACTGTTGCAGATCAGCCTTGAAGGCAGCGTGGGTTAAGGGAGAGCAGAGTATGAGCCAGTTTTTGGAAATTTCCGGCCTGTGCGCGCAGATTGATGCGGATGGACAGAAAAAGCAGATTCTGCGTGGTGTGGATCTGAGCATCCCGCCGGGTGAAGTGCATGTGATCATGGGGCCAAACGGCTCGGGCAAATCCACGCTCTCCTACGTTCTGGCCGGGCGGGAGGAGTACGAGGTAACAGCCGGTACCGCCACCTTCCACGGGCAGGACCTGCTGGCCATGGAACCGGAAGAGCGCGCTGCGGCGGGCCTGTTTCTGGCGTTCCAGTCCCCTATCGAGCTGCCCGGCGTTAACAATGCCAACTTCCTGCGCACCGCGGTTAATGCCGTGCGGCGTGCTCGCGGGCAGGACGAGCTGGATGCCGTGGCGTTCTTGAAAATGGCGCGCGAGGCGGCCAAAGCCCTTTCCATGGCGCCGGACATGCTCAAGCGTAATGTGAATGTCGGCTTTTCGGGGGGTGAGAAAAAACGCAACGAAGTGTTGCAGATGACCCTGCTCCAGCCAACCTTTGCCATTCTGGATGAAACAGATAGCGGGCTGGACGTGGATGCCCTGCGCATTGTGGCAGAAGGGGTGAACCGCCTGCGCGCGCCCACCTTCTCGGCGCTGGTTATTACCCATCATCAGAAGCTGCTGGATTATCTGGTGCCAGACCGTATTCACGTTATGGCCCGTGGGCGGATCATCCTGTCCGGTGGGCCGGAACTGGCCCGCCAGATTGACCAGGAAGGCTACACCAAGTTTCTGGCGGAGGTGGCGTGAACGCACTCAGCAAAGATATGTCTGGCCCGTTAGCGCTCTTTGCAAACAGGCTGAACACCCTTGCCGGGGCAGAGCGGCAATCTGCCGCCGGGGCTCTGGCCAGAACAGGCCTGCCCGACCGTAAGGTAGAGGCATGGCACTACACAACCCTGCGCGCTTTGGGCAAGCAGGACTATGCTGCCCCCCCCATGCAGGTGGAGGCCAGCACGGTCCGCTCCCTGCTGGACGGGGTCTTGCAGGCCCACCCCGCCATGGCAGCCCTGCCACGGGTGGTGTTTGTCAATGGTCGGCATGCGCCCGCCTTCAGTGCGCTGCCCGATGATGTTGATCTGTCCTTTTTTGCGGACGATCCCCAGTTTGGCCAGCAGGCCGCCCCCGACCGGGACCCGCTGGTAGCCCTGAACACCGCATTGGCAGAGGATGGTCTGGTGCTGCGTGTGCCCGCAGGGGTGGATGCGGGGCATGTCATGCTTATCTCCCTTGGCGTTGCAGGGGTGGACCCGCTTTCTTTCCACCCACGGCATACGGTTGTGGTGGAAAAGGAAGCTCATCTGCGGCTGATCTGCGTGCAGGCGGGGCAGGGGGCGTATTTTCATAACCCTGTTACGGATATTCAGGTCGAAGATGGCGCAACGCTGGAACACCTGACCTTGCAGACCGAAGGCGCACAGGCTGTCAGCCTTGGCACCCTGTATGCCCATGTTGGCCAGCAGAGCGTGTATGACAGCTTTGTGCTGGGGCTGGGCGGCCAGCTTGTGCGGCACGAGGTACATGCCCGTCTGGCGGCAACCCGTGGTGTTGTGCATGTGAATGGCGCGCAGCGTCTGGCCGGGCAGCAGGTGGGGGATATTACCAGCGTTATTACCCACGCGGCATCGGACTGCACATCGCGCCAGACGGTGCGTAATGTGCTGGATGGTCATGCGCGCGGTGTTTTCCAGGGCAAGGTGCTGGTCGAGCGCATTGCCCAGAAGACCGATGGCTACCAGATGAATCAGGCTCTGCTGCTCTCCCCCGAAGCGGAAATAGACGCCAAGCCTGAACTCGAAATCTATGCTGATGATGTGCGGTGCAGCCACGGCGCGACTGTTGGTGCACTGGATGATGACCAGCTTTTTTATCTGCGCAGCCGTGGCATTCCCGAGCAGGAAGCCCGCCAGATGCTGATTGATGCCTTTCTGGACGAGGCCATCGCCCTTGTGGAAGACGCAACGGCACAGACCTTCTGCCGTGCGGTTATGGCAGCGCGGTTTGCAGGTAAGGGAGAAAGCGCATGAGCACGCATACCTCCACAACCCACGCGCACGCACAGCTGGACGTGCAGGCCATTCGCCAGCAGTTCCCCATTCTGGGGGAAAAGGTGCATGACCGCCCGCTGGTTTTTCTCGATAGTGCTGCTTCGGCCCAAAAGCCCAATGCGGTGATCGACAGCATGGCCAGCACCATGCGGCACCAGTATGCCAACATCCACCGTGGCCTGCACTGGATGAGCGAACGCACGACCGAAGCGTATGAAGGTGTGCGTGATCTGGTGGCCGACTTCCTCAACGCGCCTTCGCGCGAGGAAATCGTGTTTACCCGCAACAGCACCGAAGCCATCAATCTGGTGGCCCATTCCTTTGGTGCGCTTCTTAAACCCGGTCAGGCGGTTCTGATCTCCCAGATGGAGCATCACGCCAACCTTGTGCCATGGCAGATGCTCCGTGACCGGGCCGGTATTGACCTGCGCGTTGCTCCGATCACCGATGACGGTGATCTGGACATGGACGCGTACACGGCCCTGCTGGCAGATGGCAAGGTTGCTCTTGTGTCCATGACCCACATGTCCAATGTGCTGGGCACCATAACGCCAGCAAAGCAGATAGCGGACATAGCCCATGCCGCTGGTGCGCTGGTGCTGTTTGATGGCAGCCAGTCCGTTGTGCACCACAAAACGGATGTGCAGGAACTGGGGGCGGATTTTTACACCTTTACCGGCCACAAGCTGTACGGGCCTACCGGCATTGGTGTTCTGTGGGCGCGGCGTGACCTGCTGGAGCAGATGCCGCCGTTCCTTGGTGGGGGGGATATGATCTCCACCGTCACGTTTGAACGTTCCACATGGGCCAATATTCCCCACAAGTTTGAGGCAGGAACCCCGGCAATTGTGGAAACCATTGGTCTGGGCGCTGCCATAGACTGGGTGAGCAAGATCGGGTTTGACGCCATTGCCGCGCACGAGGCGGAACTGACCGCCCATGCCCTCACGCGGCTTGCGACAGTACCGGGCCTGAGCATTGTGGGTCATCCGCGTGTGCGGGGTGGGGTGGTGTCCTTCACCATGGCTGATGTGCACCCGCATGATATTGCCACCCTGCTGGACCGCAACGGCATTGCCATACGGGCCGGGCACCATTGCGCCGAACCGCTGATGCGCCGTCTGGGCCTGAGTGCCACAGCCCGTGCCAGTTTCGGGATTTACACCCAGAAGGAAGAAATAGACGTGCTGGCGGATACACTGGTGCGGATACGGGACTTTTTTGTGTGAACACCACCGCAGAGCGTGATGCCCTGTATGACAGGCTGATTGTGGAGCGTGCCCGCGCTCCCCTTTACGCTGGTCGGCTGAGCGCACCCGATGTGCAGGGTGATGGCCGTAACCCGCTATGCGGGGACAAAACGCATCTGGATATTGTGCTCAACGGGCACCATATTCAGGACATCAGGCACAACACGCGTGGGTGCGCCATTTGTGCCGCCGCTGCGGACCTTATGGCCGAGCATGTGCGTGGGAACACCGTTGCTCAGGCACTTGCGGTGTCAGACCGTTTCAGGGCCATGCTGGTAGGCTCGCCATCGCTTCCGGTGGTGGAGGCCCAGCCAGTCCCTTTGGGCGCGCTGGAGGTTTTTGCTCCATTGCAGTCCCATAAAGCAAGAATACGCTGCGCAGAACTGCCTTGGATTGCGCTGAAGGAGGCTTTTTCTCATGTCGATGGTTGAAGAAGGCGTTCAGGCGCAAACACATGCATCAGCTCCGCCGCAGGATATGCCGGTGGAAACTGTTCTGCACGCGGAGCATGATCAGGCCGCAGGCGCTACCGCAAAGGTGGAAGGCTGGACCCCTGATGGTGATGCCGCTCCCCAGGAGGGGGAGAGCAGAGCAGCAGGCCCGGCATCCGAAGATGCCGTGATCGAAGCCATAGCCACGGTGCATGACCCGGAAATCCCGGTAAATATTTACGAGCTGGGACTGATCTACGCCATTGACCTGTATGACGACGGGCGCGTGCGTATTGAAATGACACTGACTGCCCCCAACTGCCCCAGCGCACAGGAACTGCCCATTCAGGTCAAGGATGCGGTGGAAAAAGTGCCCGGCGTTCAATCAGCCGAAGTGGAAGTTGTGTGGGATCCGCCATGGGATATGTCGCGTATGAGCGATGAGGCCCGGCTGGCCCTGAATATGTTCTAACGGAAAGGATGGAGTGTTATGTCCCAAACAGCGACCATTTCATCAACCAGAAGGGAACTTCCCCCTCTTATGCGGCTGACGGACACAGCCGCCACGCGCCTGCGGCACCTGTATGCTACGGCGCATGCGGGTGAGTTGCTGCGTATTTCCGTTTCCACCAAAGGCTGCTCAGGCAAAGCCTATGACATGGAGTTTGTAAAGCAGAGCGGGGAAGGGGACGAAGTTGTTAAAGACCACGGCCTGACCCTGCTGGTGGACCGCAAGGCCACCCTCTTCCTGATCGGTACACAGATGGATTACCGTGAAACCGATCTGGAGGAAGGGTTTGTGTTCATCAACCCTAATGAGAAAGGGCGTTGCGGCTGCGGCGAGAGCTTTCACGTTTAAAGCGGCACACGGCTTCGGTTTCGGGCGACCACAGGAACTGGTCAATGACCGAAACCGTCTCCAGCCTGTAACCGGCCTGTGCCAGCTGGCTTGCATCGTTGCTTAACGCGGCCGGGTTGCAGCTCACGTAAATCACGTAGTCTGGCTTGCCCAGAGCAATCTGACGCATTTGCAGCTTTGCCCCCGCATGGGGCGGGTCCAGCACAACCACATCTGCCTTGCCTAAATCCTTGCCCATAATGGGTTGGCGGTTCAGGTCACGGCAGACGGAGGTAACGCGGGATTTGCCAACACTTTTAAGGGCTGCCAGAGCGGGTTCATACCCTTCGTAAGCCTGTACCTGGCACCGGTCCCCCAAAGGCAGGCTAAGCGTGCCGCACCCGGCATAGAGTTCAATCAGGCTGGCGCGCTTGCCAAGGCGTGCGGGTAAGGCGTCCAGCACAGCCTGCTGGATGGCTGTTTCGCTCTGGGCGGTTGCCTGCAAAAAAGCACCGGGAGGGGGTGTAAGCTGGTGTCCGGCAATGGTCTGGTAAACAGGCGCACGCTGCACCGCAGTTTCATACGGGGTTGCAGCCTTCAGGCGCTGCCAGCTTATGCGTGGAATATCCAGCTCTTCCGCCAGCGCCGTCAGGCGTTGCCGGTCCGTGGCAATGAGTGGAGAATCGGTGCTGAGCAGAATATCCAGCCCTGAATCCAGCAGATTGATGTGCAGGTCAGCCGTTTTGTGCACAGCATTCAGGGTGCGCAGGGTGGTGCGTAATGCAGGCAGACTGGACACAATGGCCGGGTGCAGTACTGCGCAACTGGTCATGTCTGTTACGTCCTGACTGCCTTTGGCATGCAGGCCAATCACAATCCCCTGTTCCGTCCGGCGCACGGCCAGATCAGCCCGGCGGCGGCTGTTGGGCGGCACCTGAAAGCTGGTTATGTCCTGCGGGATGTCAAACCCGGCTTTTTCCAGTGCATGGCTTACCAGTCCGGTCTTCCATGCCAGAAGGGAGGGCTGGTCCATATACTGCAAGGTGCAGCCGCCACAGCGCTCAAACAGCGGGCAGGGCGGGGTCGTTCTATGGGGGGAGGGTGTAACAATCTCAACCAGCTGGCCGCGCCCATTAGACTGGATGCGGATGCGAACCTGCTCACCGGGGAGTGCTCCTGCAACAAAGACGGTATGTCCGTCAGGGAGCCGTGCGGCACCATCTCCCTGAGTTGCAAGATGGGAGATGGTGACTTCCTGTATGTCGGACACTAATTTTCCTTGGGTCAGGATGCCACGTCAGAGACGTGGGCGATATCCTGCACTGTTTCTGCTTCAAGCACACCCGGTGTGGCCGGGCGTGAAGAATTGCGGCGTGGGAGCAGCATGAAGGCAGGCGTCTGGTCGCCAAAGCCTGCAAATTCGCCTGCGGGTGCGGGCGGAATTTCATCACGCTGGTTACGCCCACCCTTATTATGGGGCTGGGGCTTATTGGCTACAGGCTGAACGGCCTGCTGCTGGGCTGGGCGCTGCTGTTCACGCTCACGGTTGGGTTCACGCTCGCGGGTTGCTTCACGCGTGCGGTTGGGTTCACGCTCCCGCTGCGGGGCCGGTTTGTCCTTGCGGTTCTGCCCGCCACGGGACTGGCTGCCGCTGCGAGGGCGTTTTTCTTCCGACCATTCCAGCTGCTGCACACCTTCTATGGAAAGGCGGGGAATGGGCTTGCCGGTCAGTTGTTCAATGGCCTCGGCCAGTGTCTTGTCATACGGCGTGGCAATGCTGAAGGCATGCCCTTCGCGCCCGGCGCGGCCAGTGCGGCCAATGCGGTGGACGTAGTCTTCCGCATGGAACGGCAGATCAAAGTTGAACACATGGGACAGGCCGCCAATATCAATGCCACGGGCGGCTACGTCCGAGCAGACCAGTACCTTGAGTTCGTTGTTCTTGAATTTTTCCAGAGTGGAAAAACGCACGGACTGGGGCAGGTCTCCGTGCAGGGCACCAACCGAAAAACCATGCTTGGTCAGCGATTTGGTCAGAACATCCACGTCGCGCTTGCGGTTGCAGAACACAATGGCGTTCTGGAGCTCAGGGTCCTTGAGCAGCAGACGCAGTGTTTCGCGCTTGCTGAATTCATCAACGATAATCAGTCCGGCTGTAATGGTTGTTGCCACGGAAGACTGGCGCGCAACCGTGATTTCCTTGGGGGAATGCAGGAACGCATCCGCCAGTTTGCGAATGGGCGGTGCCATTGTGGCCGAGAAGAACAGCGTCTGGCGGGAAGGGGGCAGCAGACTGACAATTTTTTCAATGTCAGGAATGAACCCCATGTCCAGCATCCGGTCTGCTTCATCAATAACCAGAATTTTGGTGTGGTTCAGCATCAGGCCGCCACGTTCGAACAGGTCCAGCAGCCGACCGGGGGTTGCAATCAGCACGTCCACGCCGCGGTTGAGCACTTCCTTCTGGTCAGCCATGCTCTCACCGCCAATCAGCAGGGCATGGTTGAGCTTGAGGTGCTTGCCGTATTCCACAAAGTTTTCCGCGACCTGCAACGCCAGTTCACGCGTGGGCTCCAGAATAAGCGAGCGTGGCATACGGGCGCGGGCGCGGGAACCGCTGAGAATTTCCAGCATGGGCAGCGTAAAGGACGCCGTTTTACCCGTGCCGGTCTGGGCGACCCCCAGCACATCGCGCGCCATGAGGACGGCGGGAATGGCCTGTGCCTGAATGGGGGTGGGGTGTTTGTACCCCATTTCCTCAATGGCCTGCAGAATGGGTTTGGAGAGTTCGAGGTCGGCAAAAGTCAGGGAGGGTTCTTCCGCAACAGGTTCCGCAGCCGCGGGTGTGGCAGGCTCAACCGGAGTGGGAGCAGCCTCTGGCGTAGGTGTAACCGGCACTTGCAGTTCCACGGCAACAGGGGCTTCCACCTTTGTTGCAGGGGCAGTTCTGGTGGCCGTGGCCGCCTTTGTGCGCCGTCTGGCTGGAGCGCGTGGTTTTTTGGGAGCTGCTTCAGCTACGGCTTCCGTGGTTGCGCCTTCACCCGTGGCGGTGTCCGCTACAGGCTTGGCAGCCGATTCGGCTTTGGCTGTACGGCGGCGGGGTGCGCGCTTTTTGGGAGCGGGTTTGTCCTCAGCGGGCGCACCGGCTGCGGGAGGTGTGTTTTCCACCTCGGTGTCCTGCATGTCCAATGCAGTTGAACTGGCGGAAACCGCCGCCTTTTTCCGGCTGCGAGTTGTCGTCTTGCGGGGGCGGGCGGTTGTTTTGGCTGTCAATATGCTCTCGGAACTAGGTCTGTCGTTGCTCAGCTTGCTGCTGGCTTTGTGCATGTCCGGCAAAGACCGTTTGCCAGTTATTCCATGGTATTACAAAGCCACTCAGGCGCTAGTTCCGATAAAGGTCTTTGGGCTTAAAATCAAGTTTTTGGCAGGGATACTTGTTATCTTCACACAAAAGGATGGCCAAGGCAGGCTGCCAGCACGGTAATAATTCCCAGTGCCACAATAACCAGCACCTGTTTGCGTACCGAGTCGAAGCCCGATGCCTGCGGACGGATGGCCCGGCGCAGCTTCTGGTAGGTGCCCATGTACATCCGCACAAACAGTGCCGCCATGATCAGGCCCAGCAGTTGCATGACGTTGGTTGTCCACGGTGCGTTGGCAAACCCGCCTTCGTGCAGCACCAGCAGCCAGCCGGTGATCAGCGTTGTGGGAATGGCATGTGTCAGCCCCTTAAAAAAACGGGCCATGGTTTGCAGGTGCACGGAGTTGCGCTGTGTCTGGTCCAGAAGGCTCAGGCTGGGGCGCAGCACAACCGCCGCATAAGCGCCACCACCAATCCACATGATGATGCTGATGAGGTGGAGAGCGAGAACAAGGCTCCAGAGAATGGAATGTGGCATGGTGTCTCCGTGTTGGCACGGTTGGGGGTGGGGAGGGGCGCGAAGGCTGTTATGCGCAGCGTCATGCCCGGTGCGTATCTGCCTGCCTGATTGCCAAGGGGACGGGGCGGGTGCAAGGGGCTATTATGCCTGACAGTAGTCACACACCCTGTGCGGAGCCAAGCATGCAGCCTGCTTATCCTTCCTCCCTAAGCCTTTATACCCCTTTGCAGATGGGGGAGGTGGACCGGCGGAGTGCGGCCCTTGTGCCTGTTGCCACGCTTATGGAGAATGCGGGTCGGGCCGTTGCGCGTGCCATCCGCCGGTACGAGCGGCCTGCGCGTGTGCTGGTGTTGTGCGGACCGGGGAATAATGGGGGTGATGGGTACGTAGCCGCCCGGTATCTGGCAGGTATGGGCTGGCCGGTTGCCGTGGCGGAACTGGCTCCCCCCAGGGCGGATACGGATGCAGGGCGCGCCAGTGCAGCCTATGTGGGGCCGCGTGTTCCTTTTGCTCCGGCGGAAGCCGCGCGGGCCGAACTGGTAGTGGATGCCGTATTTGGTGCGGGGCTTAGCCGCGATGTAGGCGGTCTGGTGGCCGAAACACTGGCCGCAGCCCGCCGGATTGTGGCGGTGGACACGCCCTCGGGGCTGGATGGAGCCACAGGGCAGGTGCGCGGTTATGCGCCGCAGGCTGCCATGACTGTTACGTTCTGCCGCTACAAACCCGGCCACCTGCTTTACCCGGCGCGGGGGCTGCTTGGGCGTCTGGTTCTGGCGGATATTGGTGTGCCCGACTCTGTGCTGGCGGCTGTGCCTGCCAACACGTGGCACAACAGCCCCGGATTGTGGGCGCTGCCCGTGCTGGGTGGGGAGAGCAACAAATACACGCGAGGGGTGGTGAGCATTTGTGCCGGGCAGTCCATGCCCGGTGCCGCGCGACTGTGCGCCTCTGGTGCGCGCTCCGTGGGGGCGGGGCTTGTGCGTGTGGCGGCTGGCGCTGGGGCTCCGGCCTACCGTCTGGGGCAACCGGGCCTGATTGTGGATGATGCCCCGCTGGCGCAATTGCTGGAGGACAGGCGCAGGCATGTATGGGTCTGCGGTCCGGGGCTGGCAGAGGCGGAGGTGGAGGCAGCGCTGCCCCTGCTGCTGGACTCGGAGCGGAGTGTGCTGGCAGATGCTGGCGCGCTGAGTGCCTGTGCCGGGCAGCCGGAAAAACTGCGCGGTGTTTCTGTGATTACGCCCCATGCGGGTGAATTTGCGCGGGTGTTCGGCCCTGTGGGGGATAACCCACCCGAGCAGGTGCGTGAGGCCGCCCGGCAGATTGATGCTGTGGTCGTGCTCAAGGGAGCTTCCACCATGATCGCGGCCCCCGATGGACGGCTGGCAATTAACACGCATGCCACGCCAGCTTTGGGTACGGCGGGGTCTGGGGATACGCTCTCGGGCGTGATTGCGGCCTTGCTGGCGGCTGGCATGCCTGCCTGGCAGGCGGCGTGTGCGGGTGTCTGGCTACATGGGGAGGCCGGCTTGCAGGCCGGTCCGTGGCCTGTGGCGGAGGATCTGGACCGCTATCTGGGGCTGGCCCGCCAGACGGCGGAGCAGGCGCAGGGGCAAGGGCCTGTGTAAAATCCGTTTCGGTGTCTTGCCGTGCCCGGCACTTTCAGCTAAGTCCACGCATCTTGCCGACGGTGAGTATATTGAGTGTGCGCGGGCGTGGTGGAATTGGTAGACACGCCAGATTTAGGTTCTGGTGACGCAAGTTGTGGGGGTTCAAGTCCCTCCGCCCGTACCAATAGATTTTCATGCTCCCGTCCGCAGTCCGCCGCCGCCTTCTGGCGTTAGTGCAGCGGGTGACTGATTTTTTGTACCGAGAGGAAGGCCTGGCCGATGCAGGTTACCGAGACCCTTTCTGAAGGGCTGAAGCGTGGTTTCACAGTTACAGTTCCGGCCGTGGAACTTGAGGCTAAGCGTGATGCGCGCCTTAAGGAAGTTGCTGGCAATCTGAACCTGCCGGGCTTCCGTCCGGGCAAGGTGCCTGTCTCTCTGGCACGCCAGCGTTATGGCGATGCCATCTGGGGCGAAGTGCTTGAACAGGCCGTGAGCGACGCCATTCGCACCGTGTTTGAAGAGCGTGGCCTGCGCCCCGCTGGCCAGCCCAAGGTTGATCTGGTTTCCGGTCAGGAAGACAAGGGCGCGGATCTGGAATTCAAGGTGGAAAGCGAAATTCTGCCGGAAATTGCTGTGCCGGACCTTTCCGACCTCGCGCTGACCCGCCTGAAAGCCCCTGTTGCTGACGAAGCCATCAACAAGGTGCTCGAAGATATTGCCAAGCGTGGCCGTACCTTTGAAGTGATCGAGGAAGTGCGTCCCGCAGGCAAGGGCGATGTTGTCGCCATTGACTTTGTTGGCAAGCAGGACGGTGTTGCCTTTGATGGTGGTACCGCTCAGGACGTGAATGTCGAGATTGGTGGCGAAGGCTTTATTCCGGGTTTTGCCGAACAGATCGAAGGCATGAAGCCGGGTGAAGAAAAAGTCATTACCGTGACCTTCCCCGCTGATTACGGCGCAGAAGAGCTGGCTGGCAAGGAAGCAACCTTTGACATCAAGGTGAACCAGCTCAAAAAAGCTGTGGACGCTCCGGTGGACGAAGAGCTGGCCAAGAACATGGGCTTTGAAAGCCTTGAGCAGCTCAAGGATCTGGTACGCAAGCAGATCGAAGGCGAATACGACCAGATGTCCCGCCTGCGTATCAAGCGTGACCTGCTCGACATCCTTTCCAGCAAGGCAGATTTTGCTGCCCCTGAAGGTATGGTGGAAGCCGAGTTCCAGCAGATATGGAATCGGGTGGAAGCCGACCGCAAGGCTGGTCAGCTTGATGATGAAGATAAGGACAAGGACGAAGACACCCTTCGCGCTGACTACCGCAAAATTGCGGAACGTCGCGTGCGGCTGGGTCTGCTCCTTGCTGAAATCGGCCGCAAGAACGGTATTTCCGTCAGTGCGGAAGAACTTGGCCGGGCTGTGCGGGCGGAAGCCATGCGCTACTCCGGTCAGGAAAAAGAGGTCTTTGAATTCTTCCAGAAGAATCCGCAGGCTGCTGAGTCCCTGCGCGGACCGATTTTTGAAAACAAGGTTGTCGATTACCTGATTGAGCTCGCCAAGGTCACGGACAAGGACGTGAGTCTGGAAGAACTATCAGATATTCCCCCAGCTAATATCTGATAAAACGGCTCTGTCCCGCCAGTGTGAACTGGCGGGACATTCTTTTTGAGGCTGTTTTTCGTTTCTGGGGTGGCATATTGCCACTTTATCTCTATCTTGAATCAGTGTGCCTGACCCTGGTTCTGTCCATGGCAGAGGCAGGGAGGGGCGTTTAAGTTTTTTGTACGGGAATGAGTGGTATGAGGGATCGTGATCCCGTTGAGATCTTCAGCAATGCACTGGTGCCGATGGTGGTCGAACAGACCTCTCGCGGTGAACGGGCTTTTGATATCTATTCCCGCCTTCTGCAGGAACGGATCATCTTCCTGACCGGGCCTGTCTATGATCAGGTTGCTTCGCTTATTTCCGCGCAGCTTCTGTATCTGGAAAGTGTGAACCCGACCAAGGAAATTTCCTTTTACATCAACAGCCCCGGTGGTGTTGTGTCGGCCGGTCTGGCCATTTACGACACCATGCAATACATCCGCAGCCCCGTAAGCACGGTGTGCATCGGTCAGGCGGCCTCCATGGGCTCCCTGCTGCTGGCTGGTGGTGAAAAAGGGCGCAGGTTCGCTCTGCCGAACGCACGCGTCATGGTGCATCAGCCTTCTGGCGGCGCACAGGGGCAGGCGAGCGATATTGAAATTCAGGCCAAGGAAATCCTGATTATCAGGCAGCGCCTGAACGAAATCTACCGTGAACATACTGGCCGTACGCTGGAAGAAATCGAGCAGAAGCTTGAGCGTGACAGCTACATGTCCGCAGCCGAAGCCCAGTCTTTTGGTATTGTGGATGAGGTGATCAGCCACCACAAAGCGGCCGAAGCAGGTAAAAAGGATAAAGGTCATCCTTAATCTGGCATACTGTAATCCTCCTGTTGCAATAAGGAGGTCGTCTGTTCCTGGGTATGCAGAAAAGGCTCAGGGTTTGGCCCCCGGTTCCATGGAGTCCGGGGTGATCGGGGGAGTGGGCTGATGAGTGCAAAGTCCGGAGAGTCCAAGAACACGCTGTATTGTTCGTTCTGTGGCAAATCACAGCATGAAGTGCGCAAGCTTATTGCTGGCCCTACTGTGTTTATCTGCGATGAATGCGTTGAACTCTGCATGGATATCATCCGTGAAGAGAACAAGACCATGCAGGTCAAGTCGCGCGAGGGTGTCCCTACCCCCAAGGAAATCTGCAAGGTTCTGGATGACTACGTTATTGGCCAGATGCAGGCCAAAAAGGTGCTCTCCGTAGCGGTGCATAACCACTACAAGCGCCTGTCGCAGGTGAGCAAGTCAGGCGATGTGGAAATTGCCAAGTCCAACATCCTGCTCATCGGGCCTACGGGCTCGGGTAAAACTCTGCTGGCCCAGACTCTGGCGCGTATTCTGGACGTGCCCTTTACAATGGCTGACGCCACAACCCTGACAGAAGCCGGGTATGTGGGGGAAGATGTCGAGAACATCATTCTCAAGCTGTTGCAGGCATCCGATTACAATGTGGAACGTGCCCAGCGCGGGATTGTCTATATTGACGAAATCGACAAGATTTCCAAAAAATCGGACAACCCCTCCATCACGCGTGACGTGAGTGGGGAAGGCGTGCAGCAGGCCCTGCTCAAGCTGATGGAAGGCACTGTTGCCTCTGTTCCCCCGCAGGGTGGTCGCAAGCATCCGCAGCAGGAGTTCCTGCAGGTGGATACGACCAACATGCTCTTTATCTGCGGTGGGGCTTTTGCCGGGCTGGACAAGATTATCTCCGCACGCGGCAAGGGCACGGGTATTGGCTTTGGGGCCGATGTACGCTCGCTCGATGACCGCCGGATGGGGGAAATCCTGCACGACGTTGAGCCTGAAGATCTGATGAAGTTTGGCCTTATCCCCGAATTTATCGGGCGTCTGCCTGTTCTGGCAACGCTGGGTGACCTGGACGAGGCTGCACTGATCAAGATTCTGACCGAGCCTAAAAACGCTCTGGTCAAGCAGTACCAGCGTCTGTTCCAGATGGAAGATGTCCAGTTGTCCTTTACGGAGGATGCGCTCAAGGCCATTGCGGACCGGGCCATTGTTCGCAAGACCGGGGCGCGTGGGTTGCGTTCCATTCTGGAGAGCATCCTCATGTCGACCATGTTTGACCTGCCGGGGCTTGATACGGTCGAGGAAGTGGTTGTCAACCGGGAGGTCGCGGATGGCAAGGCCAGCCCGGTCTATGTTTACGGCAAGAAAAAAGACGTGCCAGCAGAGCAGTCCGCCTGAGGCAGGTTAGATTTTTAGTGTAAGCAGCACGAGCGGGGCACCTGTTCGTGCTGTTCTTGCCTCTGCCCTATTGTTCCGGGTTGTGGGCATAACAACATAAGAGAAACACGGGGGTGTCCCCTTTCGGGGGTACCTTCTTCAGTGCAGGGGTATGCCGCTTGGCGGGTGCCCCGCACCGATCGTCCTTATCGGGAGGTCATGACGATGGCTGATAACGAAAAACCGGCACCACGACGCAGGCGCAAGAACGATCAGGCAGTTTCGGCCGTGTCCGAACAGTCTGTTCCTGCGGTTGACGCAACTGTTACGGAAACCCACACCAAGTGTGCCCATGTGGCTGTTCTGCCGCTGCGCGATATTGTGGTTTTCCCCCACATGATTGTTCCGCTGTTTGTCGGGCGGGAAAAATCTGTACGGGCTCTGGACTCGGTTACAAAAGACGACCGGCACATTCTGCTGGTCGCCCAGAAAGACGCAGCACAGGATGACCCCACGCCTGATGATATTTATCGGGTTGGTACGTTGTCTACGATCCTGCAACTGCTCAAGCTACCCGACGGCACGGTCAAGGTGCTGGTTGAAGGGGTTCGCCGTGTGCGCGTCAAGGCGCTGCATGAGGTCAATGGCCACTTCGAAGCCGATATTGAGGAAATGCCAGCCGAGGCGGCTATTGGGCCGGAAGCCGAGGCTCTGGGCCGCTCCATCGTGTCGCAGTTTGAGCAGTATATGAAGCTCAACAAGAAAATTGCGTCCGAGGTTCTGGTCTCGCTTAACCAGATCAATGATCTGTCCAAGCTTGCAGATACGGTGACGAGTCACCTCTCGCTCAAGATTTCAGAAAAGCAGGAAATTCTGGAGGCCCCCACCGTGCAGGGGCAGCTTGAAAAGGTTTTCGGCCACATTGAAGCAGAAATAGATGTGCTTCAGGTGGAAAAGAAAATCCGCAACCGTGTCAAACGCCAGATGGAAAAGACACAGCGCGAGTACTATCTGAACGAGCAGCTCAAGGCCATTCAGAAAGAACTCGGCGAAGGTGAGGACGGCAAGGACGAAACGGCCGAAATTGAAGAGCGGATCGCCAAGACCAAGCTCTCCAAGGAAGCGCGCGAAAAAGCTCTGAGCGAGCTGAAGAAGCTGCGCGGCATGAGCATGATGTCCGCCGAGTCCGGGGTTGTGCGGAACTACCTTGACTGGATTTTGAGCATTCCGTGGAAAAAGCGGACCAAAGTGCGTCATGATCTGGTTGAGGCAGAGGAAGTTCTGGACGCCGATCATTACGGGCTGGAAAAAGTCAAGGAACGCATTCTGGAGTATCTGGCGGTTCAGAGCCGTGCGCAGAAACTCAAGGGCCCGATTCTGTGCCTTGTCGGGCCTCCGGGTGTGGGCAAGACTTCCCTCGCGCGTTCCATCGCCAAGGCAACGGGGCGGCATTATGTGCGCATGTCTCTGGGGGGCGTGCGGGATGAAGCCGAAATTCGTGGGCACCGCCGCACCTATATCGGCTCCATGCCCGGCAAGATCATTCAGGGTATGAAAAAGGCGAAGGTGTCCAACCCGCTCTTCCTGCTCGATGAAATCGACAAGCTGGGGTCCGACTGGCGGGGTGACCCGGCATCGGCCCTGCTGGAAGTGCTGGACCCTGAACAGAACGGCACGTTTGCTGACCATTATCTGGAGGTCGATTACGACCTGTCCGATGTCATGTTCGTGACAACGGCCAACAGTCTGGATATGCCCCAGCCGCTGCTGGACCGTATGGAGGTCATTCGCCTCTCCGGTTACACGGAGGATGAAAAGGTCGAGATTGCCAAGCGCCACCTCATCAGCAAGCAGGTTGAGGCGCATAACCTCAAGCCGGGTGAATGGTCGATCAGTGAGGATGCTCTGCGTGACGTTATCCGGTATTACACGCGTGAGGCCGGTGTGCGTAACCTTGAGCGTGAGCTGGCCAAGCTTGCCCGCAAGGCGGTGAAGGAGATTGTGACCGGTAAGGCCAAAAAGGTCGCGGTTACGGCGCGTAATCTGGAAAAATACGCAGGCGTGCAGCGCTTCCGCTACGGTGAGACCGAAGCGGAGGACATGGTCGGTGTTGTAACCGGTCTGGCCTGGACCGAAGTGGGCGGGGAAATCCTGACCATTGAGAGCGTTATGGTGCCGGGCAAGGGTGGCATTGTCGAAACTGGCAAGCTGGGCGACGTCATGAAGGAGAGCATCTCTGCGGCGTTCTCTTTTGTGCGGAGTCGGGCGGCCAGTTTTGGAATCGTGCCAACGATCTTCGACAAGCGCAGTTTTCATGTGCATGTGCCCGAGGGTGCGACTCCTAAGGACGGTCCTTCCGCCGGGGTTGCCATGGTGACATCTCTGGTAAGTGTTTTGACCGGTATTCCCGTCCGTCGTGACGTTGCCATGACGGGTGAAATAACACTCAGAGGGCGTGTTCTGGCTATCGGAGGGCTGAAGGAAAAGCTTCTGGCTGCTGTTCGTTCGGGTATTCGTACGGTGTTTATTCCGCAGGAAAACGAGAAGGATCTGGCGGAAATTCCTGACAGCGTGAAGAAGAATCTGGAAATTGTACCCGTTTCGCATGTGGACGAAGTTTTAGCCCGTGCACTGGTCAGCCAGCCTCAGCCGATTCACTGGGAAGAGGTGCCCGAACCCGTGCCCGCCAATGGTGCTCAGGCGGTTGTTCCGGTGCTGCCGCATTAACCAAAATGCACGAGAAGAGCGAAGTTTACGTTTGCTTGGTTGACGTAGGAAAAAACGGCTTCATAGTGCGTTCAGGCAGCGGAGAGGCGGACGAAACCCGCCCGCCGCTCCTATGAATTGAAAGAAAGTGAAAGGCGTAAGATGGAGAAGCCGCTTAACAAGCAGGAGCTCGTCTCAGCAGTAGCAGAGGCCGTTGACCTGCCGAAGGCTAAGGCCGGAGAAGTGGTCGACGCCGTATTCGGTGCGATTGAAAAAGCTCTGTCCACAAAGCAGGAAGTGCGTCTGGTGGGCTTTGGCACGTTTGTGACCGCAACCCGCAAGGCTGCCAAAGGCCGTAACCCCCGTACCGGCGAGGAAATCGACATTCCGGCTTCTACCTCTGTCCGCTTCAAGCCGGGCAAGGCACTGAAGGACGCGGTTAGCAAATAATCCCCCCTTCGGATTTTAATTCAGACCGGCCGACAATTTCTTTAAAAAAGAGGTTGTCGGCCGTTTTGTTTTATGACACATAGGGCGCGGGCGATTAGCTTAGCGGTAGAGCATCTCGTTTACACCGAGAGGGTCGGCGGTTCGATCCCGTCATCGCCCACCATTTCTAACACTGTGTGTTGTGGAGCAGAATGATTTATTCTGCTCGTGGCTTCCTCCTCCGGGCAGGGAGCCTTTTTTTTCGCCAAATCATTTTATTCACAACAAAGTGGCCGCGACCATACGCGTTCGTGCATGGCCGTCAGCATTTTGCGGGTCTAGGGTGACTGCATCAAACGGCTTATTACAAGCCTTTCATGCGTGCGGGAATTTTCCATGCAGTCTGTTCTAGGCGATTATGCCCCGGTTCTGATTTTTGGTTGCGTATCGGTTGTTATCGCGGCCGCAATGCTCGGTATGGCCCTGTTGAGCGGGCACCAAAAACCATATCCTGAGAAGCTCACGGCGTATGAGTGCGGGTTTGGTCCTTTTGATGACACCAGACGCCGCTTTGATGTGCGGTTTTATCTGGTGGCCATTCTGTTCATTATTTTCGATCTGGAAGTCGCATTTCTGTTCCCCTGGGCGATCAGTCTGGGGCGGATCGGGCTGTTTGGCTTTTTGTCCATGCTTGGTTTTCTGGCCGTGCTGGGGATCGGCTTTTTGTATGAATGGCGCAAAGGCGCGCTGGACTGGGATTGAGAGAGGACGCCAGCATGACCACACATCACGACGAAAACGCCATTATGTGGAACAGGGAGGCTTTGCCGCCGGGGCCTGAGCAGGATGCGGTGGTGCGCGGCATTACCGGTGTTCTGGCTGAAAAGGGCTTTGTGGTTGCAAGTCTGGATAAGCTGGTTAACTGGGGGCGCACGGGCAGTCTGTGGCCCATGTCCTTCGGGCTTGCGTGCTGCGCGGTGGAAATGATCCACGCGTATATGCCGCGTTATGACCTGGACCGCATGGGTATTATTCCACGCGGGTCGCCCCGTCAGTCGGATGTGATGATTGTAGCAGGCACACTCACCAACAAAATGGCCCCAGTATTGCGTCGCCTGTATGAGCAGATGGCCGAGCCGCGCTGGGTTATTTCCATGGGGTCATGCGCCAATGGCGGGGGGTATTACCATTACTCCTACTCCGTTGTGCGTGGGTGTGACCGCATTGTTCCCGTGGATGTGTATGTGCCGGGCTGCCCGCCAACGGCCGAGGCGCTCATTTACGGCATTATGCTGCTCCAGAAAAAAATTCGTCGGACAGGGACAATTCTCCGTGGCTGATATTTCAGTAAATCCAAGACAGGCCCGGCTGGAAGGGCAGTTGTCCTCTCTGGCGTTTACGTTCCTTGCCTCCCAGCCCCATGTGTCCTACGCGGCGGTGGAAAAGGGCGAGCTGGTGGTGCACACGACGTGTGAGCATCTGGTGCCGTTCCTTACCCTTTTGCGTGATGATCCGCGCTATAGGTTCGAACAGTTGATGGACCTGTGCGGTGTGGATTTTCCTGCGCGTGCCCAGCGGTTCGAGGTGGTCTATAACCTGCTGTCAGTTACCTATAACCGTCGTATCCGGGTTGTGGTCTGCACAGATGAATACGCGGCGGTGCCATCGGTGCATCATCTCTGGCCATGTGCAACATGGTGGGAGCGTGAGTGCTACGACCTGTTTGGCGTGCTGTTTTCCGGCCAGCCCGATCTGCGCCGTATTCTGACCGATAACGGGTTTGAGGGGCATCCGCTTCGCAAGGACTTCCCGCTGACCGGGTATGAAGAGGTCCGTTATGACGCGGAGCGCAGGCAGGTTGTTAAAGAGCCTGTTTCGTTAACGCAGGATTTCCGTGATTTCGATTTTGTTTCTCCGTGGGAAGGCATGCTGACCCTGCCGGGAGATGAAAAAGCGCACGAAGTCCGGCAGGGTATGAAGAGGTCCTCCTGATGACAAAACAGGATAACACCGAATCTCTCACGTTTGCGCAGACGATCCTGCGCGAAGATATTCCTCAAAGCCTTTTGCCAGATGATAAAGCTTTGGAAATTGAGAAGAAGGTTGTCGAGATTGACTCCCACGCTCTCAATTTTGGCCCCCAGCATCCGTCAGCTCATGGCGTGTTGCGTCTGGTGCTGGAAATGGAAGGGGAGCTTGTTGCCCGCGCCGTGCCGCATATCGGCCTTTTGCACCGGGGCACGGAAAAGCTGATTGAATACAAGACGTATCAAAAAGCCCTGCCGTATTTTGACCGTCTGGATTACGTCTCCCCCATGTGCGAGGAGCAGGCATTTGCTCTGGCCACGGAAAAACTGCTGGGAATTGATATTCCAGAACGCGCCAAGTGGCTGCGCGTCATGTTTGCGGAAATTACCCGTATTTTAAACCATATTCTCAATCTGACCGCGATGGGGCTGGACTGCGGTGCGGTAACCCCGGCCTTGTGGGGATATGAAGAGCGCGAGAAACTTCTGGAGTTTTACGAAGCCGCATCCGGCGCGCGCTTCCATGCCAATTACTTTCGTCCCGGCGGTGTTGCGCGGGATATTCCGGCAAGTCTGGAAGACCGGATCGGGGTGTGGGCCAAGGAGTTTCCCGCCTGGATTGATGAACTGGAAGGCCTGCTGACCGAAAACCGGATATGGAAACAGCGCACGGTTGGCATTGGCGTTTTTACAACCGAGCAGGCTCTGGCCTGGGGGTTTAGTGGTCCGTGCCTGCGTGCATCTGGCGTGCCGTGGGACCTCAGGCGCAACCAGCCTTATGACAACTACCATAAGGTGGACTTTAATGTGCCCGTGACCCGGCAGGGTGATTCGTACGACCGCTATCTGGTGCGCGTTGCTGAAATGCGTGAAAGCGTCAAGATTATCGAGCAATGCCTGAGCCAGATGCAGCCGGGTGACATTAAAATACAGGACCCCAAGTTCAGCCCGCCCCCCAGAGCGGACATGAAGCGCTCCATGGAGGCCCTGATCCATCACTTCAAGCTGTTCAGCGAAGGCTACCATGTGCCTGCAGGCTCCACCTACACGGCGGTGGAAAGCCCCAAAGGGGAGTTTGGGGTCTATCTGGTGGCTGATGGCAGCAACCGGCCGTATCGGTGCAAAATCCGGCCAACGGGTTTTGCGCATCTGCAGGCCATAGATGAACTCTCACGCCGCGGTATGCTGGCTGACATGGTGGCCATTATCGGGTCGCTTGATCTTGTGTTTGGGGAAGTTGATCGATGAGCACAGCCTGGACACCGGCAGAACAGCCGGACAGCTTTGTATTCGATTCTGCATCAGAAGCGGAAATTGCTGGTGTTCTCAGCAAATATCCGGAGGAGCGCAAGGCAAGTGCTGTTATGCCCCTGCTCTATATTGCGCAGCGGCAGATGGGGCGGGTAACCGGGAGTGCTTGGGTGCCCGTGGTGGCCATGGATGTTATTGCCCAGCGTCTGGGTATGGCGGCCATGCGGGTTTACGAAGTGGCGTCTTTTTACACCATGTTCAACACGCGTCCCATCGGGCGTTACCATTTGCAGGTCTGCACCACCACACCGTGCTGGCTGCGTGGCTCTGATGATGTGGTGGAAGCCTGCCAGAAAGCGACAGGTATCCAGCATTTTGGAGAAACCAGTGCAGATGGCCTGTTTACCATGACAGAAGTGGAATGCCTTGGTGCCTGCGCCAACGCGCCAATTCTGCAGGTTGATGATGATTTTTATGAAGATATGAACGCCGAACGCACGGCGAAGGTCATAGCCGAGTTGCGGGCCGGGCGCAGACCCACGCCCGGCCCCATGATCGACCGTAATGTTTCGGCCCCCGAGGGTGGGCGCAAAACGTTGCTATCATCCTCTACGGCGGATCAGGAATAGGAGAGACGGCCATGCTGGCTGACAAGGACCGGATCTTCACCAATCTTTACGGGCAGAATGACTGGCGGCTGGAGGCAGCCCGCAAGCGGGGTGACTGGGCTAACACGGCAGATATTCTTGCCAAAGGCCGGGACGCCATTATTGCGGAAATGAAGGCCTCTGGCCTGCGTGGCCGCGGTGGGGCGGGTTTTCCCACCGGGTTAAAATGGTCGTTCATGCCCAAGCAGTCCGACGGGCGGCCGCATTATCTGGTTATCAATGGAGATGAATCCGAACCCGGCACCTGCAAGGACCGGGAGGTTATGCGCCATGAGCCGCATAAGCTGATCGAAAGTGCTCTGATCGCATCTTTTGCGATGGGGGCGCATGCGTCCTACATTTACATCCGTGGGGAGTTCTGCCGCGAGGCCGAGCGTCTGCAGGCCGCTATTGATGAAGCCTATGCCGCAGGGCTGCTTGGTAAAAATGCAGCAGGCAGCGGCTGGGATTTTGATTTCCGTATCCACAGAGGGGCAGGTGCCTATATCTGTGGTGAAGAAACCGCCTTGCTGGAAAGTCTGGAAGGCAAAAAAGGCCAGCCCCGCATGAAGCCGCCATTCCCCGCAGGGGTAGGGCTTTATGGTTGCCCGACCACGGTTAATAATGTGGAAAGCATTGCGGTTACGTCCACCATCATGCGGCGTGGGGCAGCCTGGTTTGCCGGGCTTGGACGCCCGAATAACGCGGGTTCCAAGCTCATGGCCATTTCCGGCCACGTTAATACACCTTGCGTGTTTGAGGAAGAACTGGGTGTGCCGCTCAAGGACATCATAGAGAAGCACGGCGGCGGTGTGCGTGGGGGGTGGGATAACCTTCTGGCGGTTATTCCCGGTGGCTGTTCTGTGCCGCTGCTGCCCAAATCGGTCTGTGAAACCGTTCTGATGGATTACGACAGCCTGCGTGCCGAGCATTCCGGCCTAGGTACGGCCTGTATGATTGTTATGGACAGATCGACCGATATTATAAAAGCCATTGCAAGGTTCTCAAAGTTTTTCAAACACGAAAGCTGTGGTCAGTGCACTCCCTGCCGCGAAGGCACGGGCTGGATGATGCGCATGATGGACCGGATGGTGCAGGGGCGTGCGGATATTGAAGAAATTGATCTGCTGGAGCAGGTCACACGGCAGGTTGAAGGGCATACGATCTGTGCGCTCGGCGATGCCGCAGCATGGCCCATACAGGGTCTGATCCGGCATTTTCGCCCGGAAATGGAAGAACGGATCCGCCAGTACAAAGCCGCATATGGCAGTACCGGGCTGGTGCAGGTTCCCGCCGGTGGCGTTCCGGCAGCAGTGGAGTAACGGCAATGGTCAGGGTAATTGTTGATGGTACGCCAGTAGATGTGCCTCCCGGTTCCAGTGCGTTGCAGGCCTGTGAGGCCGCAGGCAAGGAAATCCCGCGGTTCTGCTACCACGAGCGCCTGTCTGTTGCGGGTAACTGCCGTATGTGTCTGGTGGAGGTGGCGCGAGCGCCCAAACCTGTTGCGTCCTGCGGGTTCCCCGTTGCGGATGGCATGCAGATTTTTACGGACACCGAAGTGGTGCGTCGCGCCCGCCGGGCCGTTATGGAATTTCTGCTGATCAACCACCCGCTTGACTGCCCGATCTGTGATCAGGGTGGGGAGTGTGATCTACAGGATCAGGCTTACGGTTAT
This sequence comes from Acetobacter lovaniensis, assembly GCF_014207635.1. Classification (GTDB taxonomy): domain Bacteria; phylum Pseudomonadota; class Alphaproteobacteria; order Acetobacterales; family Acetobacteraceae; genus Acetobacter; species Acetobacter lovaniensis. The sequence continues at coordinate 32,331 of NZ_JACHIE010000003.1, read as the reverse complement.
GGCTCTGGTGTTTCGCGCTATAAGGAAGATAAGCGCGCCGTAACGGACAAGGATCTGGGGCCGCTGGTTAAAACGGTTATGACCCGTTGCATCCAGTGCACGCGGTGTGTGCGTTTTAGCACCGAAGTTGCAGGCACTCCCGAACTGGGTCTGGTCTCACGCGGGGAAAATGCCGAAATCACCACATATGTGGAAAAAGCCCTGACTTCCGAACTCTCGGGGAACCTGATTGATGTCTGCCCGGTTGGGGCGCTCACAGCCAAGCCTTCGGCTTTTCATGCCCGCTCATGGGAATACAAGAAGACTGACAGTATTGATGTCATGGATGCGCTGGGCACCAATATTCAGGTGCAGGCCCGTGGCGGAGAAGTCATGCGGATTGTCCCGCGTGTAAATGATGATGTGAACGAAGAATGGCTGTCTGATAAAGGCCGTTTTTCCATCGATGGCCTCAAGCGCAAACGGCTGGACAGGCCGTGGGTGCGGGTTCATGGGAAAATTTCTTCTGTTTCATGGAAAGATGCACTCATAGCCCTTGCGCGCCGGTTTGATGGTGTTCCGGGTGACAGGATCGGCGCCATAGCTGGTGATCTGTGTGATGCGGAAAGCCTGTGTGCCATAAAAGATCTTTTGCAGAGCCTTGGCTCTTCCAATCTGGATTGCAGGCAGGATGGTGCCTGGTACGATACCAGCGCGCGTGCGGGCTACCTGTTTAACAGTGACATCAGCGGGATAGATCAGGCCGATGCATTGTTGCTTGTTGGCACCATGCCCCGGCATGAAGCCCCGGTGCTGAATGCGCGTATTCGCAAACGCTTTGTGGATGCTGGCCGGGGTGGTTTTCCCATTGGTATGATCGGCACGCCCTCGGCGGACATGACATATGACGTGACCGTTCTGGGGAACGGGCCGGATGTGCTGGCGGATATTCTAAGCGGGAAGAATGCGTTTGCCGAAGTTCTGCAAAACGCCAAAAACCCCATGATTATTGTCGGCCACTCTGCCCTGACCCGGCGTGATGCCCCAGCAATTTATGCCGCCTGCCGCGAACTGGCTCATGCCTGTGGTGCCGTAACGCCTGAATGGCAGGGGCTGAACATTCTGCACACGGCGGCGTCCCGCGTTGGGGCGCTGGATCTTGGGTTCCTGCCCGGCCCGCAGGGATGCGATGCCGCCAGCATGCTCCGTGGTGGGGTGGAAATTTTGTGGCTGCTGGGTGCGGATGATGTGCAGCTTGATCGCATCCCGCCGGAAACATTTGTCGTGTATCTGGGGCACCACGGGGACGCCGCCGCACAACGGGCGGATATTATACTCCCCGGCGCAGCCTATACCGAAAAACCGGGCACATATGTCAACATGGCAGGGCGTGTGCAACGTGCTTTCCGCGCCGTGTTTGCTCCGGGAGAAGCGCGGGAAGACTGGCGGATTATTCGGGCTTTTTCCGAAGTGCTGGGCCACACCCTGCCTTACGACACGCTGGAACAGTTGCGGGCGCATATGGCGCAGGTCAACCCGGTTTTTGCCATGAACGGGGGCAGTGCGCAGCGTCTGGCGGGCACAACGGGTGGACAGGCCGCGCCAGCCAGCGGGCAGGCGGGTGAACTTATGCCAGCTCCGTTCCGCCCTGTTATTCAGGATTATTACCAGACCAACGTCATAAGCCGCGCCAGCCAGACCATGGCTGAGTGTTCAAAGGTTTATGGCGTGGCGCCTGCGGTTGCAGCGGAGTAAGGGCAATGGCATATTTTTTCTACCAAACCCTTGTGGGCCAGATCCTGCTGATGCTGCTGGAAACACTGGCGGTACTGGTGCCGTTGCTGATTGGTGTTGCCTACCTTACGCTGATGGAGCGCAAGGTTATGGCCGCCATGCAGCGCCGCCGGGGGCCAAACGTGAACGGTGCCTTTGGTCTGTTGCAGGCCTTTGCCGATGCGATCAAGATGATTGTGAAGGAAACGGTTATTCCTGCAGGGGCCAACCGTGTGCTGTTCCTGTTTGCCCCTTTCCTGACCTTTTCACTCGCCATGGCAGCCTGGGCGGTTATTCCGACAGGGAACGGGCTGGCGGTTGCCAACATCAATGTGGGTATCCTTTACCTGCTCGCCATGTCCTCCCTTGGGGTTTACGGCATGCTTATTGCGGGGTGGGCCTCCAACTCGCGCTATGCGTTCCTGGGGGGCTTACGCTCTGCCGCGCAGATGGTTTCTTACGAGGTGTCCATCGGGCTGGTGATTGTGTCTGTCCTGCTGGCGGTGGGGAGCCTGAACCTGAACGATATTGTGCTGGCGCAACGGCACATCTGGTTCTGCGTGCCCATGTTTCCCATGTTTATCGTGTTCTTTATTTCTGCTCTGGCGGAAACCAACCGAGCACCGTTCGACCTGCCCGAAGGGGAGAGTGAACTGGTTGCGGGCTTTTTTGTGGAATATTCGTCGCTCGCCTTTGGCCTGTTCTTTCTGGGCGAATACGCGAACATGATCCTCATGTCCTCCATGGTCAGCATTCTGTTCCTTGGTGGCTGGCTGCCGCCTCTGGGCATTGCACCGCTGACATGGATACCCGGCCCGCTCTGGCTGATCTTTAAAATCCTGTTCTGCCTGTTTGTCTTTATCTGGGTGCGCGCCACGTTCCCGCGCTATCGCTACGACCAGCTTATGCGGCTGGGGTGGAAGGTGTTCCTGCCTTTCTCGCTGCTGTGGATGATCGGCACGGCCGGGTTCCTTATGGCAACAGGCCTGCTGCCTCACATGGGAGGGGTAAACTCATGAGCGTTCTTGGCACCACATTGCGGTCTTTTCTGCTCAAGGAACTGGCCGCGGGCATGGTCTCCACCTTCCGTATGATGTTCCAGCCCAAAGTCACGCTGAACTACCCGTATGAAAAAGGGCCCCTGTCCCACCGTTTCCGGGGTGAGCATGCCTTGCGGCGCTACCCCAATGGGGAGGAGCGCTGCATTGCCTGCAAACTGTGCGAAGCCACATGCCCGGCAGAGGCCATTACTATTGAAGCCGAACAGCGTGATGATGGCTCCCGCCGGACCACGCGCTACGATATTGACATGACAAAATGCATCTACTGCGGCCTGTGTGAAGAAGCCTGCCCGGTGGATGCGATTGTTGAAGGCCCGAACTATGAGTTCGCCACGGAAACCCGTGAAGAGCTGATGTACGACAAGGGCAAGCTGTTAGCGAATGGGGACCGCTGGGAATCCCTGCTCGCACGGAGGCTGGAACTCGATGCACCGTATCGTTGAGCAGATGCAGACCACGCCAGGGCAGGAGGTTGGCCAATGATGGCACAGCTCGTTTTTTACGTTTTTGCGGCGGTATTGCTGCTTTCGGCCTCCATGGTCATCAGCGCACGCAACCCGGTTCATGCAGTTTTGTTCCTGATCCTCGGCTTCTTTAACGCGGCGGGGCTGTTTCTGGTCGCTGGTGCCGAGTTTCTGGCCATGCTGCTGGTCATTGTCTACGTGGGGGCGGTGGCGGTTCTCTTCCTGTTTGTGGTGATGATGCTGGACATAGATTTCAGCCGCCTACGTGAAGGGTTCCAGCGTTATGCTCCTCTGGGGTTGTGCATTGGGGGTGTGCTGCTGGCCGAACTGGTCATGGCCTTCAGCAACTGGCGCATGGCCCCTGCGGGTGTGGTCGCACCTTTGGCCGTGCAGCCGGGGCTAACCAATACCGCAGCCTTGGGCACGGTTATTTACACGCATTATGTGCTGCTGTTTCAGGCCTGCGGGCTGGTTCTGCTGGTCGCCATGATTGGCGCCATTGTGCTGACCCTGCGTGAGACGGCTACAGGCCGCCGCCAGAATATTGGCCGCCAGCATGCACGCACACGTGAAGAAACGCTGGAGCTTGTTAATCTGCCACTTGGCGAAAACGTGTTTGAGCAGGGAGGTTTCCTGCGACCCAAAGGCTCCTATTACGAAATTGCGGTTCCCGGCTCCTATGGCGCGGGTGAGCCGGAAAAGACGGAAACTGAGGAGAAAGGCGCATGAATACGGCAATCGCGTCTGTAGGGCTGGGGCCTTACCTGTTTGTCAGTGCGGCCCTTCTGGTTCTGGGGGTGTTCGGGATTTTTCTGAACCGCAAGAACATTATTGTTCTGCTCATGTCCATGGAACTGATCCTGCTTTCCGCAAACCTCAATCTGGTTGCGTTTTCCTCGGCTCATGGGGACCTGTCGGGGCAGGTCATGGTGCTGTTCGTGCTGACCATTGCCGCGGCCGAAGCCGCCATTGGTCTGGCTATTGTTACGGTTTACTTCCGTAACCGCGGCTCCATCCAGGTCGAAGACGTGACGATGATGAAGGGATGAGCAGCGTTATGCAAACAGAACTCACTCTGTTTTCCGTTGCCGTGTTAACGCCTCTGGCGGGGGCGGTTGTGGCGGGCCTTGGTGGCCGCTTTATGGGGGATACCCTCGCCAAGCTTGTAACCATTGCCTGTATGGCGGTTGCTGCCCTGTGTAGTGTGGGTGCGCTGTGCGCGGCATGGCTTGGGGGATTTCCCCACGCTGCTGTCCCGCTGGCGCAGTGGGTGCATGCCGGGGGTTTTGATGCAACATGGACCCTGCGGTTTGATACACTCTCCGTGACCATGACCGCTATGGTGCTTGTAGTCTCGCTGCTCGTGCATTGCTACAGCATTGGCTACATGAGCCATGAGAGCATGCCGACCTATCGGTTTTTCTCCTATCTTTCGCTCTTCACCTTTGCCATGCTCATGCTGGTCTCTTCCAATGACCTGATCCAGCTTTTCTTTGGCTGGGAAGGTGTTGGCTTGGCCAGTTACCTGCTGATTGGCTACTGGTACGATCGCCCGGCCGCTACGGCTGCCGCCATCAAGGCCTTTGTGGTCAACCGTGTGGCGGACCTGTTCTTTATTGTTGGCATTGGTCTGATTTACGTTCTGTTCCACTCGGTGCAGTACGATACCATTTTTGCTGCCGTGCCTGCGGTGCTTGACACCCCTTACACACTCTGTGGCGTTTCCTTCCGGATGCTGGAAGTCATCTGCTTCCTGCTGTTTGTTGGGGCTATGGGCAAGTCGGCCCAGTTGTTCCTGCACACATGGTTGCCCGACGCCATGGAAGGCCCCACACCTGTTTCCGCCCTGATTCATGCGGCGACCATGGTTACGGCGGGTGTGTTCCTTATGGCGCGTATGTCGCCGTTGCTGGAGTTTGCGCCGGGTACGCGCACCTTTGTTATTCTGATCGGGGCAACAACCTGCTTTTTTGCCGCAACCGTTGGCATGGTGCAGCCTGACATTAAGCGGACCATCGCCTATTCTACCTGCTCGCAGCTTGGCTACATGTTTGCGGCCGTTGGGGTGGGGGCGTATCAGGCGGCGGTATTCCACCTGACCACGCATGCGTTCTTTAAAGCGCTTCTGTTCCTTGCCGCTGGTTCGGTCATTCATGCCATGCATGATGAGCAGAACATGTTCCGCATGGGCGGTCTGTGGAAAAAACTGCCTGTTACTTACGTGGTCATGTGGCTGGGCAGTCTGGCGCTGGCCGGGGTTTATCCGTTTGCCGGGTACTGGTCCAAGGATGCCATTCTCAACGCGCTCTGGGCGTCCGATGCCTCCTACAGCCATTACGCATGGGCCATGGGTAGCATTACTGCGTTCCTGACCGCGTTTTACAGCTGGCGGCTTCTGTTTCTGGTCTTTCATGGCAAACCGCATGATGAGCATGCCCGTGATCATGCGCATGAAAGTCCGGCGGTTATGACCGTGCCGCTGCTGGTGCTGTCTATTGGTGCGGTTGTGGCCGGTGTGGCGCTGGCACCGTTCTATATTGGCGCGCATCAGAGTGCGTTCTGGAACGGGGCGATTGTGAACGCGCCTGCCAACCACATTATGGAGGCGTTCGAGCACGTGCCTGCGCTTATTGCGCTGCTCCCCAGCCTTGCAGGGCTTGCGGGTATTGCGCTGGCGTTTGTGCTGTATGTGAGCGCACCGCATGTGCCGGCCACACTGGCCCGGAGCTTTGGGCCGATTTATCGGTTCCTGCTCAATAAATGGTATTTTGACGAACTGTACGACAGGATTTTCGTGCGCCCATATGCAGCACTGGCCCGTGTGCTGTGGAAAGGTGCGGATGAAGGGGTCGTGGAAGGTCTGCCGCTTGATATTGTGCGTGCCACACGGGATGGCGCGTTGCAGGCGGTCCGGCTCCAGAGCGGTTCCATCGCCATTTATGCCTTTACCATGCTGGCAGGACTTGTGGTGCTGCTGACAGTTGCGCTGTGCGGGTGATTTAGCATGACCAACGCCATTCCGACCCAATCCTCTTCCTATCCTCTGCGGAGTGCGCAGCGATGAGTGTGACAGTGTTCAACTGGACCGTAGCCCTGCCTGAAATTGTGCTTGCCCTGTCGGGTATTGTCATTCTGGTAGCCGGTGTGCTCCAGCGGAAAGGGGAAGGGTTTTTCCCCGCCGCCATACTCAGTCTGGCAGCCTTTTTGGTCTGTGGTTTTCTGGTTGTGCTGTCTCCTTCGGGGGCGGGGTATGCAGGAACCTTTGTGAATGATGGCTTTGCCCGGTTCATGAAGGTGCTTATTCTGGCAGGCGGCTTTGTGGCCGTGGCGCTGAGCGTAAGCTACCGTACTGCCGACCGGCGGCCCCTGCCGTTTGAAACCCCGGTGCTCATGCTGTTTTCCACGCTGGGGGCCATGCTTATGGCATCCTCAGCTAATTTGATGACACTGTTTGTCGGGCTGGAACTCTCATCGCTGTCCATTTACATCCTGTGTGCCCTGGAACGGGATAATGTTCTCTCGTCCGAAGCGGGGATGAAGTATTTTATCCTCGGTTCCCTGGCGTCGGGCCTGCTGCTGTATGGCATCTCGCTCGTGTATGGGTATGCGGGCACCATGGAATATGCCGGACTGGTGGATGCGGTCCGGGCCGCAGCCATGCCGCCCATGGGGCTGGTCGTGGGTATTGTCTTTATTGTTGTCGGCCTGTGCTTCAAGCTTTCTGCCGTGCCGTTCCATATGTGGACGCCCGATGTGTATCAGGGTGCGCCAACACCCGTTACGGCATATATGGCCGGGGCCCCTAAGTTTGCAGCCTTTGCCCTGTTCCTGCGCGTTATGGCCGGGCCGTTTGGCTCTGTTGCTCCTCGCTGGCAGATACTGGTGGAAGCGGTCTCTATCCTGTCCATGGTTTACGGGGCTTTTGCGGCTATTCCGCAGACCAATATCAAGCGGCTCATGGCTTATTCCTCCATCGGGCACATGGGCTATGCCATGATGGGGCTGGCAGCGGCTTCCACAGCCGGTACGCAGGCCACGCTTATTTATCTGGCCGCCTATTTTGTTATGAATGCTGGTGTTTTTGCAGGCATTACGGCCATGCGCCGCAACGGGCGGGAAGTAAACTCCATTGCGGATCTGGCGGGCCTTGGGCGCTCGGACCCGGCTATGGCGCTTGCTCTGGCCGTGTTCATGTTCAGCATGGTCGGCGCGCCGCCTCTGGCTGGCTTTTTTGGCAAGTTCATGGTTTTTGCAGCAGCGTGGCAATCCGGCCTTTACGTGCTGGTGTGCATTGGCGCATTGTCCAGCATTGTCGGAGCCTATTATTATCTGCGGGTTGTAAAAGTTATGTATTTTGATGCGCCAGCCCATGCGCTGGACCGCCCCGCACCCAGCCTTCTGTTTGTTTCGGGCGGGATGGGTGTTGCAACTGTTGTTTTTGCTGTTGTGCTTGGGCCAATCATGTCTGTGGCGCATCAGGCCGCACTTGCTCTGGCTGGATGAGCGGGCAGGGTGATTTCTGGCGGCTCACCTGTTTTGATGAGTTGCCATCGACCTCCGATTATTGCCTGAACGCCTGCCGTTCGGGCGACCCTGTAGCCGGGCTTGCAGTTTTGGCCCGGCGGCAGACCAAAGGCCGGGGTAGCCGTGGCCGTACATGGCTGGATGGTGGGCAGGGGCTAGCACTCAGTGTTGTGCTGGACGGTACGCAGGCCGGGCCGGAAGCGCTGGGAGGCTGGCCTTTTGTGGCATCCCTCGGGTTTTATGATGGGCTTTTGCGTGCCCAGCCTGCGGCCCAGCCCCACCTCATGATCAAATGGCCGAACGATATTCTGCTGGACGGGTGCAAGATGGGGGGTATCCTCATCGAGCGGGAGGGGGCTTACGTTCTTGTCGGCTTTGGGGCCAATCTTGTTTCGGCTCCTGATCCGCGTGCGCTGGAGCGCACGGTGGCCTGTCTTGCGCAATGTGGTCCAGTCCCGGATGGGGAGGTTGTGGCCCGGCATGTGCTGGACGGGCTTACGTTCTGGTCTGAGCAATGGCGGCAGAAAGGCTTTGCCAGCATTCGCGCAGCCTGGCTGGAAAGGGCGCATCCTGTGGGGACCCCCCTTGTCGTCCAGGGCGGGACTACTTATGAGAAGGGGCTCTTTGCAGGTCTGGCACCAGATGGCCGCCTGCTGCTGGACACGGAAGGTGGCATGAAGACCATCGCAACAGGGGATATTCTGCTTATGGAAAAGGGCGCATAGGAGTGCTACTTGTCATTGATGCAGGGAATACCAATGTTGTATTTGCTGTACACGACGGCGAAAAATGGCGTGGTGTGTGGCGGATTACCATGCAGCCCCAGCGGACTTCGGATGAATATGGGGTGTGGCTGCAAGCGCTGCTGAAAACGCAGGGCCTGACGTCTGATGATATTGAAGGGGCTGTTATAGGTACGGTGGTGCCTGCGGCCCTGTATCATTTGCGCACTTTATGCCGCCAGTGGTTTGCTGTAGAGCCATTGCTGGCCTCTGCCCGGCTGGACTGGGGGTTTGCCATCAAGATGGATAACCCCGATGAAGTCGGGGTGGACCGTCTGCTCAACGGTCTTGCCGCCCATTACACCTATGGGGGTCCGTTGACGGTTATAGATTTTGGAACGGCCACCACGTTTGATGTGGTGGATCAGGAGGGAAGTTATTGTGGCGGTGTTATTGCGCCCGGCATCAATCTGTCGGTCGAGGCATTGCATCAGGCTGCGGCAAGACTTCCCCGTATTGGTATTGGTCGCCCCGTAGGGGAATCCGCCATTGGGCGGAATACAGTTGCAGCCATGCGCTCAGGCGTGTTCTGGGGGTATGTAGGATTGATCGAGGGGATCGTTGAGAGGATCCGCCGTGAAGTGGGGCCTTCCATGAAGGTGCTCGCAACAGGCGGTCTGGCTCCGCTCTTCTCGGAAGGGACAACGGTCTTTGACCATGTGGATTCAATGCTGACCCTTAACGGGTTGCGCTTGCTGGCGGGGCGGAACCCCCTGCCAAAACTGACAGTAGAACGAGATTTTTTGGCTGAAGGATAATCGGATAATATGACTGAACAGAACGGCGATCTGGCCTTTCTGCCCTTGGGCGGAACGGGTGAGATTGGCATGAACCTCAACCTGTATCGTCAGGGCGATACATGGTTGGCGATTGACTGTGGCATTGGCTTTAGCGGGAATGACACCCCCGAAGCGGAAATTCTGGTGCCCGACCCCGTTTTTATCGTAGAGCGCCGGAACAAGCTGGCCGGGCTGGTCATTACCCATGCGCACGAGGACCATATTGGTGCCGTGGCGCACGTGTGGCCCATGCTGCAATGCCCTGTTTACGTCACTCCGTTTGCAAGTGCCGTACTGCGCCGCAAGCTGGCCGAAGCCCGCCTGATGGATGTGCCGATCCGCGTGATCATGCCCGGTGCGCGCTTTAATGTGGGACCGTTTGACATCGAGTTCGTGCCGGTTACGCATTCCGTGCCTGAAGCCCAGTCCATGGTCCTGCGCACTCCGGCAGGGATTGTGGTTCATACAGGGGACTGGAAGTTTGACCCCGAACCGCTGGTTGGCCCCGCAACAGACCTGAACCGCCTTGCCGAAATTGGTGAGGAGGGTGTTCTTGCACTGGTGTGCGACAGCACGAACGTGATGAAGCCCGGTCCCTCGCGCTCCGAGTCCGAAGTGCGCGTGAGCATGACCGAACTGGTGGCAAGCCTTAAGGGGCGCATTGCCGTGACCTGCTTTGCCTCCAACGTGGCGCGGGTGGAAACCATTGCCATGGCCGCGCAGGCTGCGGGCCGCACGGTTGTACTGGTCGGGCGTTCGCTGCGTAATCTGGATACGGCTGCGCGTGAGTGCGGTTATCTATCTGGTGTTCTGCCGTTCCTGAGCGAGCAGGACGTGAACGATGTGCCTGATGACCAGCTACTCATGATCATCACGGGCAGTCAGGGTGAGCCGCGTTCGGCTCTTTCACGTATTTCCATGGACGTGCATCCCAATATTTCCCTCGGGGAAGGGGATACGGTCATTTATTCCAGCCGCATGATTCCGGGTAATGAACGGGCGATCATGGCGGTGCAGGATAATCTGGCAAAGCGTGGCGTTAAGGTCATTACCGACCGTGAGCATTTTGTGCATGTTTCGGGCCATGCCACGGGTGGTGACGTGCAGAAGATGTACGAACTGCTCAAGCCCCAGCATGTGGTGCCGGTTCATGGCGAATGGCGGCATCTGACCGCACAGGCCGCTCTGGCACAGGAAATGGGCATTACTCCCATTCTGCTGGAGGACGGGGATATTCTGCGTCTTTCTCCGGGCAAGCTGGAAGTGGTGGATACCGCCCCCACAGGCCGCCTTGCACTGGACGGCAACCGCCTGCTGCCCATGAATGGTGGCGTGCTGGCAGCCCGCCGCAAAATGCTGTTCAACGGCATTGTCATTGGCAGCTTTGCTGTGGATGACGAAGGCTTTGTGATTGGCGATCCCAAGGTGAGTGCGCCCGGCCTGCTGGACCCGGATGATCTGGAAAGTGTGCGTGTGCGTGAGGAATTCGCCAACGCGCTGGACGTGATCCCCGATGAACTGCGCAGTGAGGACGGAGCCTTCCGCGAGGCCGCCAAAACCGCCCTGCGTCGCGCTCTTGGCCGCAAGCTGCAAAAGCGCCCGCTGGTGGATGTGCACGTGCTGCGCGTATAAGGCGTTTTATATACCGACGAACAAGAAAGCCCGGTCCTGCCGGGTTTTCTTTCGTTCAGGGCTGTTTTACAGCTTGATAACAGATAACACAGGCAGGCCTCTTTTTTTGCCGGAGGCACGCCCCATACAAGGCTGAATGCACATGCGTCTTTCGCGCAGCTTTCTTCCCACCCTCAAGGAAAATCCGGCAGAGGCGCAGATCGTCTCTCACAGGCTCATGCTGCGTGCGGGGCTGATCCGCCAGACGGCTTCGGGCATTTATGCCTGGCTGCCAGCCGGGCTTAAGGTGCTGCGCAACATCAGTCAGATTGTGCGCGAAGAGCAGGACCGGGTGGATGCGCAGGAAGTGCTTATGCCCACCTTGCAGTCCGCAGACCTGTGGCGCCGCTCCGGTCGTTATGATGCGTACGGGCCGGAAATGCTGCGTATTCAGGACCGCCACAAGCGCGAACTGCTGTACGGGCCAACCAATGAGGAAATGGTGACAGACCTGTTTGGTCAGTCAGTAAAATCCTATAAGGACCTGCCGCAGGTTCTGTACCACATCCAGTGGAAGTTCCGTGATGAAATGCGCCCCCGCTTTGGCGTGATGCGTGGCCGTGAATTTCTGATGAAGGACGCCTACAGCTTTGATGTGGATTACGCATCTGCCGTAGCCACCTACCGACGCATGATGCTGGCTTACCTGCGCACCTTCCAGCGTCTGGGCGTGCGCGCTGTTCCCATGCGGGCCGATACGGGGCCAATCGGTGGGGAGCTGAGCCACGAATTCCTTATTCTCGCCCCAACAGGGGAAAGTGGGGTGTTTTATGATGCCGCACTGGAAGATCAGGACTGGCTGGACGAACCCGTGGACACCAGCAGCCCCGAAGCGCTGGAAGCCTTCTTCAACCGTGTGACCACGCCTTATGCCGCTACGGATGAAATGCATGATATTGCGGCATGGGACGCTGTGCCCGACGCCCAGAAGCGTGAAGGCCGCGGTGTTGAGGTTGGTCATATTTTCTACTTTGGTACCAAATACACGGAATCCATGGGGGTGAGTGTTAGCGGTGCCGATGGTGCGCAGTTCTTCCCCGAAATGGGGTCCTACGGCATTGGTGTCTCCCGCCTTGCCGGGGCTATTATTGAAGCCTGCCACGACGAAAACGGCATTATCTGGCCCGATTCCGTAGCCCCTTTCCGTGCTGCTATCCTGAACCTGAAGTCCGGTGATGCGCTGTGTGATGAGATGTGCGAGCAGATTTACGCGAAAGCGCCAGAAGCATTCCTGTATGATGACCGGTCCGAACGGGCTGGCGTAAAATTTGCCGATGCCGATCTGATGGGCCATCCATGGCAGATCGTGGTTGGCCCTCGTGGTGCCAAGGAAGGCCGGGTGGAACTCAAGCGTCGCGCCACGGGGGAACGGCAGGAGCTGAGCGTGGATGAAGCGCTGGCTCTGGTTCTGGCGGGCTGATCACCATGTTCGGTCCCTTCGAGCGTGCGGTGGCTGGCCGTTATCTCCGCGCGCGGCGTGGGGAGCGGTTTGTTTCCATTATCGCCATATTTTCTCTGGTTGGTATTGCGCTAGGCGTTGCAACGCTGATCATTGTCATGGCGGTGATGAACGGTTTTCAGGCGGATCTTATGGGCCGTATTCTGGGCCTGAACGGGGACCTGACCATTTATGGCGCAGGGCGCACCATCTCCCAGTATGAGGATGTGGCGCAGGAAGTCCGCTCTGTTCCCGATGTGCTGAGTGCCACACCCATTATAGAAGGGCAGGTGCTGCTCAGTGCCGGGTCTTACAGTGCTGGTGGTGTGGTGCACGGCATTACGGCACAGGGCCTGCACGACCTTACGGCGGTCAGTTCCTCTCTTGTTGCGGGGTCTCTGGACCAGTTTGGTCAGGGGGATGACTCCATTGTTGTCGGCGTAACCATGGCCGAGCGGGCAGGGCTGTCTATTGGTTCGCGCCTGACGCTGGTTTCGCCCGAAGGGGCGGCCACCGCTTTTGGCACGGTCCCGCGTGTGCGCTCATACCGTGTGAGCGCGATTTTTGACGCCGGGGTGAATGACTATAATTCCAGCGTTGTGTTCCTGCCCATGCACGCCGCTCAGGTATATTTTCAGATGCCGGGCAAGGTGACGCAGATTCAGGTCGCCACAAAGGATGCGCAGCATGTGCGCCCGGTTACTCTGGCCATTGTCAGGGCTGTGGATGATCCGGGTTTGCGGGTGCTGGACTGGACAACGGCCAATAACGCATTGTTCGGAGCGGTGCAGGTGGAACAGAATGTGATGTTCCTGATCCTGACCCTGATTATTGTTGTGGCGGCGTTCAATGTCATTTCCTCCCTGATTATGATGGTCAAGGACAAAACGGCTGATATTGCCGTGCTGCGCACGATTGGGGCCAGCCGTGGCGCCATTATGCGTATTTTTCTGATGTGTGGGGCATCGGTGGGTGTTACCGGCACGGTGGCGGGTACGGCGCTGGGCATTGTGTTCTGCATGAATATTGAGCGCATCAGGCAGCTGCTGCAAAGCCTGACGGGCACAAACCTGTTTAACCCGGAGGTGTATTACCTTGAACACCTGCCAGCCAAGCTGGAATGGGGGCAGGTTGGCGAGGTGATTGGCATGGCGCTCCTGCTTTCGCTTCTGGCAACATTGTATCCAGCCTGGCGCGCAGCCAGAACAGACCCGGTCGAGGCGCTACGTCATGAATGATACTGCCGTGCTTCGCCTTAAGGGCGTTCAAAAAACCTATCGCAGCGGGGAGCATGACGTGCTGCCCATTTTGCAGGGGGCGGATTTTATCCTCAATGCGGGGGAAATCGTGGCGCTGGTTGCGCCATCGGGCACGGGTAAGTCCACGCTTTTGCATCTGGCAGGTCTGCTGGATACGCCAGATGCGGGGGACATTATTATTCGTGGTCAATCGACCAGCACCATGGCCGATGCCGGGCGTACAGCCCTGCGGCGGGATGAAATCGGGTTTGTGTACCAGTTCCACCACCTGCTGGGGGAATTTACCGCGCGGGAAAATGTGGTTCTGCCGCAAATGATCGCAGGTGTGCCCAAGCGGGTAGCCCGGAAGGAAGCTGAGCGCCTGCTGGAGATGCTTGGCCTTGCCCACAGGGTGGACCATCTGCCGGGCAAGCTTTCTGGTGGGGAGCAGCAGCGTGTGGCTATTGCGCGTGCGCTGGCTAATGCCCCCTCCCTGCTGCTGGCGGATGAACCCACTGGCAACCTGGACGTGCATACGGCAGACGCGGTGTTTACCGAACTGCTGGAAGCCGTGCGCAAGCGCGGTCTGGCCGCACTGGTTGCAACCCATAATGAGGAACTTCTGCCGCGCATGGACCGGGTTATAACCCTGCGCGATGGCAAGCTTGTTACGCGCTAGAAGGCAGACTGCATAAGGCGGCATTCCTCTGTGTTAAGGGGAATGCCGCTTTTTTTATGTTTGCAGGGGTTATTCCGCAGGTAGCAAAGCGCGTTCGACCGCATTGCGCACGCGGGCAGAGGTCGGCTGCGTTATGGAGGAAAACCACGCAACAGGCTGGCCGTTACGCCCGATCAGGTATTTGAAGAAATTCCACCTGGGGCGTGCGAGAAAGCCCAGCTCTGTATCCAGCCATTTAAACAGCGGTATGGCGTTCTGGCCTTTGACAACGCTGCGCGCTGCCATGGGGAAAGCTACGCCGTAGTTCTTCTGGCAGAATGTTGCGATGTCTTCCGATGTGCCGGGTTCCTGCTGACCAAAGTCGTTGCTGGGAACGCCAATCACCACCAGTCCGGCTTTGTGGAACTGGGTCCATAAAGCCTGCAATCCTTCATATTGCGGGGTAAACCCACATTTGGAGGCGGTGTTCACAATCAGGATGGGTTGGCCCTTGTAGGCACTCAGATCAATGCTGCTGCCATCAAGTGCGGGTAAGGTAAAATCGTAAATGCTTGTTGCCAAGGTGCTGCCCTTTTGCTGCTTTTGTGGCAGGTAAGGCATCCTGTGTAGCGCACCACAAGAGAAGGAGCGAGATGTTATGCTGTCTGCAAGTAGTGGGTGGAAGCCTGCTGCCCTGTTCCGGGTTCTTGTGCCAGACTTCCACCACATCTTGTGCGCGGCAAGATCGTGTTCTGCTTTTTGTTGTTCATTATGTTGAACTCGATCCCGTATGTGGAATATGAAGATATGAGCCTCTCCTGTCAACATGGAAAATAAGAATAACATGTCCAAATCGCAGGATACGGTTCCCGCGCTACGCAGGGCCGTTCGTATACTTGATATGGTCAAGGATGCAGCCAAACCGCCTCTGGCGGCAGATGTGGCCCGCCAGCTCGATTTACCGCGCAGCACGGCCCATGGTCTGCTGGCGGTTATGCAGGAGTTGGGGCTGCTGGAAAAAACAGTCACGCAGGGGTACCGGCTGGGAACACGTCTGCTTGATTGGGCAGGCGACGTTACGGAAAAGCGGGATCTGGTGAGTGAGTTCTACCACGTGCTGGAGACTCGCTCGGATCTGGAGGCCTTTACCGTTACCCTCACCATGCTGGAGGGGGCCGAGGTTGTGTATGTGGCCTGCCGTAACAGCGCGACCGTACTGGGGGCGTCCTTCAGGGTGGGGATGCGCCTGCCTGCCATATTTACGGCCACAGGCAATGCCATGCTGGCTGGTATGGATGATGCCTCCTTCCGGGAATGGCTGGCCCTGCACCCTGTTACAACATGGCCCCAGCCCCTGACGCCCAATGGCATATGCTCGGTGACAACGCTGGTGCGCGAAATTGCCGAAATCAAGGATCGTGGCTATGCGGTGGATGATGAGCAGGTGCATGACGGACTGTGGTGCTTTGGCGCGGCTGTCAAAGACCATTCAGGGCGTGCACTGGCCGGAATCGGGATCAGCTTGCCGCAGGCGGAACTGGGGCGGTACAGCGTTGCGCGTCTGGGGGGGGTTGCCTCCCGTCTGGCAGAGGCTGTTTCCTTCCGGCTTGGTTATCGCGCGGAATGAGGGCTTGCCTGCGGGCGGAATGGAACAGGACATGTATCTTGCGGCTATGCGGGCTGGAATAATGAACCGGAAAAACATGTGCCGCGGTCCTATACGCGGTATTGCCGTGGGCATGGTCCTTGCCATGCTGCCGCTGACCTTCTGTCCCGCTGGGCCGCAGGCCCGTGCGGAGGGAGGCGTTGTGCAGACCACAGCCCGGTACCTGATCAATATGCATGGTCTGCATGTGTTAACTGCCAATGTTGGCTACAGGCTGGGGATCAATGCCTATAGCGGCATTGCACAGGTTCAGACTGCGGGTTTTTTTGGTCTTTTCGTACAGACCGATATGCGTATGCAGGGCTCTGGCCAGTTTCTGGCCAACGGGCAGGCCGAACCCGCACAGTATGACAGTGCAGGCACCTATAATCATGAACAGAGTCACCTGCATATGACGTATCAGGCGGGTGTGCCGCAGATTACGGTGCAGGAGCCCCCCATAGGCACCCGGGAAAAGGTCACTCCCGAAGAACGGGCAGGCGCGCAGGATATTGTCGCCCTGCTGGTTGGGCTGGTGCATCAGATGCAAACCCATAATCGTTGTGACGAATCCCCCCAGAAGCTCTTTGATGGCCTGCGCCTGAGCGTGCTGAGCCTGCGTAACACGGGGGTGGAGCGCCCACCTTCCAGCGCATCCCATGCGTGGGGGAACGACTCCGTGACCTGCAATTTTGTTTTGCAGCAGGTCAAGGGATTTACGGCCAATGGGCAGTTCAGCAAACTCAGGCAGCCTCAGATTGGTCGGGTCTGGTTTGAGAACATTCCCAACATAGGCATGTCGGTTGTCAGGCTGGAAGTGGAGCACCCCAAAATGGGGCATATTGTCATGCGGCTGGATGAAACACCAAAGCAGGTACCCTGAACTGCAAAAGCAAAAGCTGGCTCCCTGATGATAAAAGAGCCAGCTTTTAAAGCATGGTTATTCCACCGTTACCGATTTTGCCAGATTGCGCGGTTGATCAACATCCGTGCCCTTGAGCACGGCAACCTCATACGCCAGCATCTGTACCGGAATGGTTTGCAGGATCGGTGCCACAAAATCGTGCACACGCGGGAGCACCACAATCTGCTCGGCAATGGCGGAAACGCGGTCTGCTCCCTGCGTGTCGGTAAAGACCAGCAGGCGGCCACCTCGGGCTTTTGCTTCCTGCAGGTTGGACAGGGTTTTGTCGAACAGCGGTGTGGAAGGCACGCTGGCAACAATGGGTACGGTGCGGTCAATCAGGGAGATGGGGCCGTGCTTCATTTCCCCCGCCGCATAGGCTTCGGCATGGATATAGGAAATTTCTTTCAGCTTGAGCGCGCCCTCCATGGCTACGGGGAACATGCTGCCCCGGCCGAGATAGAGAACGTCACGCGCTTCGGCCACAATAGCCGCCATTTTGCGAATGGCATTCCCTTGATTGAACACTTCCGCCGCACGGCTCGGCAGGTCCATGAGTGCTGCGACCAGTTCTTCTTCTCTCAAAGGGTCCAGTGTGCCGCGGGCCCGGGCGGTGGCAATGGTCAGGCAGGCCAGTACGGTCAACTGCGCGGTAAAGGCTTTGGTGGAGGCGACAGAAATTTCCGGGCCTGCCACGGTTCCCAGCATCACATCGCTCTCACGCGCCATGGTGCTGTGTTCCACATTGAGAACAGAAAGAATGTGGATGGCTTTTTCGCGCAGGCTGCGCAGGGCTGCCAGTGTATCCGCTGTTTCCCCGGACTGGGAGATCAGCAGGCCAAGGGAGCCTGTGGTCAGGGGCGGGTCGCGGTAGCGCATCTCGCTCGCGACATCAATATCAACTGGCAGGCGGGCAATTTCTTCCAGCCAGTAGCGGCCAACCATTCCGGCGTAAAAAGCTGACCCACAGGCGGTTATGACCGCACGGGGCACGGTGGCAAGGTCAAACGGCAGGTCAGGCAGCACAACCTTGCGTGTTGCCGGGTCGATCATGCGCTGGAGGGTCTGCCCGATAACCAGCGGGTGTTCGTGCAGTTCCTTTTCCATGTAATGGCGGTAGCCATCCTTGCCGATGGAGCCTGCGGTCAGGGCGGTAATCTGCACCGTGCGCTCAAGGGGTGTGCCATCAAAGGTCATGAACTCGGCACCCTGCGGGGTGATCACCACGCAGTCTCCATTTTCCATATAGGTGATGCGGCGGGTCAGGGGTGCCAGTGCGAGGGAATCCGAACCAAGGAACAGTTCATCATCCCCAAAACCCACGGCGAGTGGTGCGTTGTTGCACGCCCCGATCATGAGCCCTTCATGGCCTGCAAAAATCATGGCAACGGCGTATGCGCCATCCAGACGTTTGAGCGCTTTAAGGGCTGCCTCCTTGGGGGGCAGGCCCTGTTGCAGGTGGTAGTCCACCAGCAGGGCAATGGTTTCGCTGTCGGTTTCGGTTTCAAATACCTGTCCGGCGGCTTCGAGCTCGTGGCGCAGGGTTTCAAAGTTTTCAATAATGCCGTTATGCACAATGGCCACACGGGCTGTGCCGTGGGGGTGTGCATTGCAGGTGGTGGGGGCACCATGGGTAGCCCAGCGGGTGTGGCCTATGCCGGTTTTGCCCGAGAGGGGGTCCTGCTCCAGCAGTCTGGCCAGATTATCCAGCTTGCCAGCGGCCCGGCGGCGCTCTACGCGCCCATCCACCAGAGTGGCAATGCCTGCGGAATCATACCCACGGTATTCCAGCCTGCGCAGGCCTTCGAGCACAATGGGGGTTGCATGGCGTAACCCGACAACGCCGCATATTCCGCACATCAGCCGTTTTCCTTTTTTGCCTTCAGGGCATCTTTGAACAGTTTGCCACGTTCCGGTTTGGTGGTCTGGCGCGCACGCCCCAGAGCCAGCGCATCCTGCGGTACATTGTTTGTAATGGTGCTGCCTGCGGCAATCAGGGCGTTATCACCAATCTCGACAGGGGCAACCAGTACGGAGTTGGAGCCGACAAACGTATTTTTGCCGATGGATGTGGTGTGTTTGAACACGCCATCATAGTTGCACACAATGGTCCCGGCCCCGATGTTGGACTGCGCGCCAACCTGTGCATTGCCCAGATAGGACAGATGGTTGACTTTAACACCCGCACCCAGCTCGGCACTTTTGAGTTCAACAAAATTGCCGACCCGCGCGTTTTCGCCAATTATGGTTTCTGGCCGCAGGCGGGCATATGGGCCAATGACTGCGCCCGAATGCACCTCGCACCCTTCAAGGTGGCTGAAGGCGCGAATAACAGCACCTTCATGCACAACAACGCCGGGACCGAACACAACATTGGGTTCGACCAGCACGTCGGCGGCCAGTTGGGTGTCTGTGGCCAAAAAGACCGTCTCGGGGGCGACCAGCGTTACCCCGTTGTCCATGGCGTTCTGGCGGAGGCGCTTTTGCAGGGCGGCTTCGGCCTGAGCCAGTTCGCTGCGGGAGTTCACGCCACGCAGTTCATCTTCCACGGCTTCAACCGCACGGACCTGTGCATGCTCGGCTACAGCCATATCCACCACATCGGTCAGGTAGAACTCACCTTTGGCGTTGTCATTGCCTACAGCTTCCAGCCAGCGGCGGAAGTCTGCGGCATCGGCACATAGAACGCCTGCGTTGCACAGGTCTATGGCGCGTTCCTCGGGGGTTGCA
The DNA here is from genome assembly GCF_014207635.1 of Acetobacter lovaniensis. Lineage (GTDB taxonomy): Bacteria > Pseudomonadota > Alphaproteobacteria > Acetobacterales > Acetobacteraceae > Acetobacter > Acetobacter lovaniensis. The sequence goes on along the minus strand of NZ_JACHIE010000003.1, from coordinate 12,685 downwards.
TCCGACCATTCCACAATGCGTTCCACATTGCCGGCGTTGGTAACCACACGGCCATAGCGGGCCGGGTCTGCCGGGCGCATGGCCAGCAGTGCCAGACCTACATCGGGTTTGCGCCGCTCATCCAGCAGGGCGGTCAAGGTCTGGGCAGAAATAAGCGGGTTATCTGCGTACAGGACGGCCACATCGCCATCACCAAACCACTGCACTGCCTGAAGGGCCGCATGGGCCGTGCCAAGCCGTTCGTGCTGGATGACCACGGGGTAGGGGGCGGCAACGTCCGCCACATCTGCCATTTCCGGCCCGATGACCACAACCAGACGATCAAAGACCTCGGCCGCGTTGCGTAGCAGATGGGCCAGCATGGGGCCGCCCGCAAGGTGCTGCAGGGCTTTGGGGCGGGAGGATTTCATGCGGGTGCCTAGCCCTGCGGCCAGAAGAACCGCTGTGGCAGGACGGAATGCGGGATCAGACGTCATAAATGATGCGGTAAGCCAAGCTCCGGCGTGTGTCAAACATCTCGCTTATGGAAAAACTCCATGCCAGTATCATAAAAGTTTTCTAATATTTACGAGGCGGAGGAACGGAATGTCTGCTTTGCGTCTGGCCGTGTTCGATATGGACGGTACTTTACTGGATTCCTTGCCGGATCTGGCGGAATGCTGCCGCGAAATTCTGGCTCAATGTGGCTTGCCATTGCTGTCCGATACACAGGTGCGCGGCATGATCGGCAACGGCGTGCAGGCACTGGTGGAGCGGGCCCTGCACGCCAGCGTGGAGCAAAAAGCAAAAGAAAGCGGGACCGCTCCAGCCATACCTTTTTCTACGGAGGAGGCGGTCAGCCGTTTTATGGCGGCTTACACGCCCCGTGCCACCCGGTTGTCCCGCCTGTTCCCCGGTACGGAGGAAGCCCTGCACCGCCTGCGGGCGCAAGGATGGCTGCTTGCAGTCTGCACGAACAAGCCGGAAAAAGCGGCACGCCGTATTCTTGCGGATTTTGAGCTGACCTCTGTTTTCTCCGCCGTGGGCGGAGGGGATAGCTTTGCTGCCCGCAAACCGGATGCGCGGCACCTGCTGGGCACAATTGCGCAGGCCGGAGGACGTGCCGCAAGCAGTGTGATGGTGGGGGATATGCCGCCTGATTATCTGGCGGCCGAAGGGGCGGGTTGCCCCTTTGTGTTCGCAGGTTGGGGCTATGGTGCGCCAGAACTGGCCCGCAGGGCCAAGGCTTCAGCCCCCTGCATGGAGGATATTCCGGCCCTGCTGGAGCAGGCTATGCCTGCCTGAAGGTACGACGCCGGGGCTTTCCAGCACCCGGCCCGGTTGGGTTAATGCCCGTATTGCGCCTTCAGCACCGGCGCAAGTTGCTGGGCCAGAAGGATGTCGGCTTCCTTGTCCACATCCACAGCCGCGCGTCCATCCGATAGGGGAACCAGCTCGGCCTGTGCGCTGGTAAGGGCATAAATGCGGGCATACAGGGCCTGCGTGGATAGCCGCCCGGTTACTGCGCGGAGCAGAATGCCCAGCCCCAGAGTCCATGCGACACGCAGCGGGTGTTTGCGGTTTTTTTCCACACTGCGCCACAGATTGGCTACCCGGGCCGAAACAGAGGTTTTGAAGTAAAACAGATTGCAGCCGGAAAACACCATGTCCGTCAGGCGGATATAGGTGCGCTTGGTCTGGGGAACACTTTGCTGGATGCTGCTCTGGGTGGCGACACCGACGGCAATATCGGTTTTATCGGCAGTGCTGTGGAGCAGTTCCTCCACCCATTCAGGCTGGAGCAGGGCATTGTCTGCTGTGGTCACCAGCAGCGGAGTGCCAAAATGTGTAAGACCGTCCAGCACGCTGGCACTTGGTCCTTCGGGGCGTGATGCCACAACCTGCACAGTGTCAGGTAAAATTCCGGCCAGAATAGCCGGGTCTTCCAGACAGACGACAATACGGGTAACGACGGGCACGGCCTGTAGGGCGTGAACTACCCGCACAACCATTGGAACCCCGTCAATGGGCAGAAGTGCCTTGTGCGAGACACCTCCGGCAACAGCAACGGGGTCCGGCTTGCCGGGGCGTGTTCCGGCAAGCACCAGAGCGGTAATGGCGAGGGGTGTGTTCATGCTGTGCGTTTCTGATCCGGGCGGGCGCCATCGGGCCGGTCGCGTGGGGGAGCACCGGTCAGCTTCATGACCCAGGGGTAGCGCGACGCCTGTTCAACATCATATCCCAGATTGAACACGGTCGGGCTGCGCGGGCGTGCTTTGGCATCCACGTAGTAGGAGCCCAGAACCCGGTCCACCACAAAGCTGGTAATGCCAAAATTACCATCTTCGTCATGGAAGTGGTGCAGCACGTGGCGGGCTTTCATGCGCTGGATCCAGGCTGAACGGGGCTTGTAGTTCAGATGCTGGATGCAGTGGAAAAACTCGTAAATGCAGGTAATGGCAATACCAGTGCTCAAGGCGGCGGCTGCCGTGGCAACGCCACCGATCAGGTAGCCAATGGGCAGGGTGATTACGGCAATGGTGGGCAGGGTCGTAACCGGCGCGCCAAACAGAACATCCAGCAGATGGGGGTCCTGATGGTGGTCAAAATGGATGCGCTTCCACAGCCCGGCGGTCCATTTGTTTTTGTAAAGCAGGTGCCCGTGCAGAACGTAGCGATGCAGCATGTACCACACTATGGGGTAGACAAATACCACGGCCAGTATGGCGCTGAGTGTTTTGGGCCAGCCTGCAAAAAAATGGGCAGAGACAAACGCACTGGCAATGGCAAGGGCAAAGTACAGCAGAATGGTTGGATACGTCAGATAGGCGATCCACAGCTGCCGGAGATCCATTTTACCCAGGTCAAAACTGCGACCAGTCTTGAGGGAGGGGTTGTTCAGAGTTCCGCTCATCGTGTTTCGTTCCTCAGGAGCACAGTCAGTGATCCCAATGTAAAGATGATCAACGTGGGAACTGTTGCAACCGGAGGCGGGAGCAGACCGGCATTACCCATAGCCCGCAGCAGTCCCTGTACAACAATAAACAGCAGCCCAGCGCCCAGACACCATACTGGCAACCAACTGCGTGTCCCCGTTCGTGGAGGGATATAGATTACTGGCATTGCGATCAACAGCAGAACCAGCAGAGACGCCGGGCGCAGGAACCGTTCGATCAGCCCGGCCCGGAGGAAACCCGGGCTGGAATCCGAGGCAAGCTGCCCACGCAGCATGCCCAGAATGGTGATGGTGGACAGTGGCGCATTCCCCGAAGACAGGCGAATAAAGTCCTGTGGGGCCAGAGTCGTCTGCCACGGCATGTCGGCCTGATGGTCCAGACGGTCAACCTTCTGGTCCTTGAGGTCCACGTCCAGCCCTTCCAGATTATAAAGGGTCCAGCCATGGGCACCGCTGTAGTGGGCTGTTTGCGCATGCAGGGTCTTGCTCAGCATGTGGTTGGCGTCACGCGCGTACACGTCAACCGTGCCCAGTATGTTGCCACCATCGGCGACATGGCCAATATGGATCAGGCTGGTCCCTTCATGAAACCAGAAGGAATGTCCCTCATCTGGGGAGGGGTCGGTGCGATTCCACCAGGCGGCCAGCGCCTGCTCGGAGCGGGGAGTTATCTGATCGTCCAGCACAATGCCTGCCAGCCCGATCAGTAGCGTTGCGGGCACCAGATATTTGTATAACCCGAGTGTAGACAGGCCTGCCGCGCGGAGAATGGCTATTTCGCTGGCAAGGGTCATCTGCGTCAGCATAAGCAGCGCACCAATGAGTGTGCTGAGCGGGAGTGCGCCGGATAGCAGGAAAGGCAGGCGCATGCAGGCGTAGTTGAAAATCCCCTGAATACCCAGATGCCGTTGCAGGATGGGGGTTGTCTGTTCCAGCAGTGCCAGAATTTCCAGCATGCTGACCAGCACGCAACTGCAGAATACCACACGAAAAAGCAGGGCTCCGGACAGGTAGCGCAGCAGAACGTAACGCGGGTTGGATGAAGGTTTGCTCATATGCGGTTTTCTTTATGCCTGCCGGGTTCTGGCTGGCTGAGCCCAGCGGGCACGCCAGAGGAGGAATGTGCCCGAGCGATAAAGGAGCAGCGTCACGCACAGAGTGATAAACACAAAGGCTGGGGCCCAGATGACCAGTACGGAGAGTTGCCGTGTTGCAACCATGCTGTGCCCGAACTGAAGGATATGGTCGAAACCGATCATGAGGATAAAGGCAATGGGCAGGCCCGCATTATTGCGCTGGCGCTTGCGGGCCATGGCCAGTGCGGTCGCAAGGAGCGGAATAAAGGGAATGGTCAGGCTGCGGGCAAGGCGGAAATGCAGCTCCGACCACATATGCGGTTGCGAGATGCTACCATCCTGACGGACAATCTTGCTGATCAGTTCAGGGGATGTGAGTTCACGCTCATCGTCTCCGCGTTCGCGGAAGGGAGTGGTCTGGGAGGCATGGGTCAGGTAGCGGGTGGAGTGCTGGAATGTTGTGAGGCTGGGAGGTTTGTCCCCCGAGTCCGAGACGATGATACCGTCTTCCAGTTCAAGCTGCACGGTACTGCCATCCGAGGCGATGCGGATATGCCCCTTGCGGGCGGTAATGTTCCGTTCCTGATGGTCTGACGTATCGTGAATAAAGACGTTTTTCAGCTCAGACCCACTTTGGGTCACGTCCTCGGCAACAAGTGTGAGGTCGGAGGAGGGGCGGGCAAACATGCGTGGTTGCAGGCGCGGGGACCAGCCGGTGTGGCTGGCAAAATAGAACGCGGCCCGGAAGTCATACCGTGCATGGGGCTGGATAAACCCGTAAAGCAGGAAGGAAATAACACCCAGCACCAGCCCCAGATGGATATAGGGCCGCGTGATTCGCAAAAGGGAGAGGCCGCTGCTGTTGGCGGCGTCGATCTCCTCATTCTGGCTCATGCGGCGCATGACGGCAAAAACCGACACGCAAAGGGCGGCGGGTATGGCCAGCCCCAGATAATGGGGGAGCAGGGTGGTCAGCAGTTCAACAAACGTGCGTAGATTGTTGTTGCCTTCCGCCAGCAGGTTAAACAGAACCAGCAGGCGCTCAAGCAGAAGCGCCGTCATGACCACGGCCAGAGCAATGGTAAAGGGTGGAATAACCTGATTGATCAGGTAACGATCAAGCGTTGTAGGCCGGAGCCACTGGATAAAGCGGCGGATGGCGGGCGCGTTCAGCATGGAAAACGTCATACTGCGGTTTTTGGTAAATGGCGATGCTGTGAGTAAATTCTGCCTGCCTCACTGTCGTGCATAAAACCATCCGTACCAAGTGCCCTGCGCTGCACGGTAATATCCCATGTGTCAGGTTGGGCGGTAATGGTTATCCGGTTCCAGCCAGCGGCTTTCTGGGGGCTGCTGGGAATGTGGGATGCCGAGGTCGTGCCAAGTACAGGAATGGAGGTGCCCGGAATGGTGCAGGTCGTGGCGCGGTGGGAGTGCCCATGCAACACCAGTTCTGCTCCTTCGCGGCGCAGGATGTCCTGGAGCATGTTCATGTCCGTCAGGCCCTTGCGGTTCTGGACCAGATGGGCGACCGGCGGGTGATGGAGCAGCACAACGCGGCATAACCCGGACTCGCCGAGTGTTCTGAGTGTCTTGCCCAAAAGTTCCAGTTGCTGGTCCCCCGTTCTGCCTGTTGCCATGAAGGGGAGGGAGGGCACGGCCGTATTCACCCCGATCAGGGCGACATGGTCCTGCACAAGAACGGAGGGGGCTCTGCTGTTCTCGCCCATATGGAGCCACGGTGCCCACAGGGTACGTTTTTCCAGATTGTTTTCCCGCACCAGAGCTTCGTGGTTGCCCGGCACAAGCAGCGTGGGGGGAAGATTCTGCTCTTTTAACCAGCGTTCCGCAGCCCGGAATTCGGACAGGAGACCCAGATTGGTCATGTCCCCTGTAATGGCGAGCAGTGCGGGGTGAGCCTGCCTGATGTCTTGCATGACCTGCAGCAGCGGTGCCGGGGTATGCAGATGCCTGCGACGGTAAAACCAGCTTAGCAGGCTCAATACGCGTTTAAAACGCCATTCCCGCCACGTGGGCAGGCCAGCCAGAGGCAGATGTGGGTCGGAAAAATGGGCAAGAAGAACGCTGGCCAAGAAAATCAGGTCTCCAGTCAGAGGCGTCGCCAGCGTACAATATGTGACAAGCGCGCGCTGGCTCTTTATACCACTGAGCCGAGCCGGGGCAAAAGCACCGACCAGCAACTTGTGCATTATAGAGTACGTGAGTGCCCGATCATCTAGCCCTTATTTATAATCCGTTCAGCTGTAAAAACCTGAAGAATGGCCCAGACTACCTCCAGAGTATCCAGGCATTGCCCAATGTCCTGTTTTATGCGCCAGACACATATGCCGCATTGCAGGGCGTTGTGGAGGAACTGCGTACGCACAGGCCCTCCTGCATTGTGGTGGATGGGGGAGATGGTACGGTTGGCAAGGTGCTGAGCGTTCTGCATGCTTCTGGCTGGCCGCCGGAAGAGTGGCCGCCGGTTGCCGTTATCCCATCGGGGAATACCAACCTGATCGCTGCGGATGTCGGGTATGGCAAACGTGGGGCGGAGGCGTTGCGTTGCCTGCAGGCCGAGTTACGCTCGGGGCAGGCCATGAACAAGGTCAAGCAGCGTCACCCGCTGGTTGTGCTGCGTACGGGGTATGAGGGAGCAGAAGTCCTTGGCTTTTTTGGCGGCATGGGGGCTTTTGGCCGGGGTATAAGCATTGCGCACCAGCCTGCGGTTCTCAACCGTTACGCGCATGATATGGCGGTTATAGCAACTTTGATCATGACAGTTATGCAGCTTTTGCTTCCCCGCCAGCGCGATGGCTGGCTGGCTGGGGCTGCTGCGCGTCTGACATATGATGGCAAGGCCAGTAGTGTGCACAACCATTTTATGGTGCTTTGCACAGCGCTGAACACACTGCCCTACGGTGTCTGGCCGTTCTGGCGTGCCGGTGGTGCACCGTGCAATGGTATGCATTATCTGGACGTGGCGGCATATCCGCCTTCTCTCATGCGGGCGGTGTGGACCTTGCTGCGTGGCAAGGCTCCGGAGTGGCTGCGTCGTTCCTCTGCTTACCAGAGTGGTGCCGTACAAATCCTCCAGATGCAGACAAACGAGAGTTTTGTGCTGGACGGCGAGATTCTGGAACCGGGTAACAAGACGGATTTTACCATTCAGGCAGGTCCGCCCGTCTCCTTCCTCTATGCGTAATGGCTGATACACATGGCTGATACCGAGCAGCAGATCCGCAGGCAGGCCGTTGGCCAGATCACACATATGCTGGCACAGGAACTGGCTCTTCCCGTTGCTCCGGAGGTGACCCTGTTTGTGGAACAGATGCTGGGTAACGTGCGGCCTCTGGGGGTTCTGTTTTATGGATCGGGCCTGCGTGCCGGTATTGATGAAGACACGCTGCTCGATTTTTATATTATTGTCAGTCGGCAGTCAGACTGGCCGCGCTCCGCTCTGGCCTGCATGGCCAATGCGGTGTTGCCACCCAATGTGGAGTATCAGGAGCTCAGGGTGGCAGGCCGTGCCATGCGCGCCAAAACTGCCATTCTTACTCTGGCGCAACTGCATGATCTGACCGGATTTTCCACGTTGAATACCACGGTCTGGGCGCGCTTCTCCCAGCCTGTCAGGCTGGTCTGGAGTAACAACGCACAGGCTGCGCAGGCCATTACCCACTGCATCGTGCGCGCCAATGTAACGGCGGCAAAATGGGCGGCCCTTCTTGGTCCGCTCAAGGCTCCATACAGAGCATTCTGGGATGCTCTGTACGCCAGTACCTACAAAGCAGAATTACGCGTTGAAAACGGGCAGCGAAGCAGCAGTCTGGTTGACGCCAATCTGGAGCGGTACGAGCATAGTCTGCTCCCATGCTGGCAGGCTGCGGGCATACGGTTCAAAACGGAGGGAGGGGAGGTCTTGCCCCTGCTCACTGCTGAACAGAAAAACAGGGCCCAGCGCCAATGGCGACTCAGAGCACGGCTGGGGCGTCCGCTGAATATTCTGCGCCTGATCAAGGCAGTTTATACATTTAAAGGAAGTGCCCGCTATGCCGTGTGGAAAATCCGGCGGCATAGCGGGATAAACATTACCCTTAGCCCGTTTGCGGAAAAACATCCGCTGCTGGCCGCTCCGCCAGTGCTGTGGAAGCTCTGGCGGCAAGGGGCCTTCAGGCAGGGTGCGTAATGTTACGCGGCTTCCGGCTGGAGTGGTACACCACACTCCACGGCGGCCTGACCAAAAATGGCAAGGGCCTGGTCAATCTGTGCCGCTGTATGCGTTGCCATAACGGAGCAGCGCAGCAGCGGGCGTGAATCCGGTGTTGCCGGAGGCAGGCTGAGATTGACGTAAACCCCAAGCTCAAGCAGCCTGTTCCACATGGGAATGGCCTGCTCAACCGTTTCCAGCGTTACGGCAATAACCGGGCTGACCCGCTTGCTGGCGTTAAGGCCAAGCTTGGTAAAGCCTGCATGCAGGTGGGCGGCGTTATCCATAAGCTGGCGGCGCAGCTCTGGCTGGGCAATCATATCCTCAAGGGCTGCCCCTGTTGCCGCAATCACTTCCGGGGGGAGCGAGGCAGTAAACATGTAAGGGCGGCAGTTCAGGCGCACGAGCTCCAGCTCAGGGTGGTCGGATACGCAGTAACCGCCAACCGTGCCCAGACTTTTGGAAAAAGTGCCAACAACAAAGTCGACATCTGCTTCCACGCCTTCGGCTTCGGCCGCACCGCGTCCATGCTCGCCCAGAACACCAAAGGAGTGGGCTTCGTCCACCATAAGGTATGCACCGGTTTCACGCTTGACGGCGGCAAACTCGGCCATGGGGGCCACGTTGCCGGTCATGGAGTAAATGCCCTCCACAACAATCAGCTTGGCGCTGTTGGGCGCATCCAGCCGCTTGAGACGCTTGTACAGATCGTCCGGGCTGTTATGGCGGAAGCGGATCACCTGCGCCGCACTCAGGCGGCTGCCATCGTAGATACTGGCGTGGCTGTCGGCATCCAGAATCAGATAATCGTCTTTCCCGGCCAGAGCGGAGATCATGCCAAGGTTGGCCTGATACCCGGTGGAGAACACCATGGCGTCCCGCCGTTTGAAAAAGTCGGCTATCTTGCGTTCCAGATGGCGGTGGAGCGACTGCGTTCCATTGGCAATGCGGGAGCCGGTTGTGCCAACACCGCAGGTTTCTGCCGCTGCCTGCGCGGCCTTGATGGCGCGCTCGGACTGGCTGAGACCCAGATAGTTGTTGGTGCCAAAGAGCAGAGTTTCACGCCCCTCTATAATCCCGACAGTGGAGGAAACCGGCTTTTCAATGACAACGGCAAACGGATTGCGTCCGCCAGCCGCTACAACAGAGCCCAGAGCACCCGCAAGGCCCTCGAATTTGGAAAACAGTGACGTCATCCACGTTTACCCTTTGTTCTTCAGGTCAACAATGCAGGCGGCCAGATCATTGATCGTGCGAATATCCGCCAGTTTGTCGAGCGGAACAGAGACGTCCAGACTATCTTCCACTTCCATGACAAAGTTCATGACTGCGAGAGAGTCAAATGCCAGATCTTCCATGATCTTGCAGTTGCCGTCGATGTCGCGCGGGACTTTGGGATTGGCAAGAAGCTTTTGGATGATCAGCGCGGAAACGCTTTCAACGGTTTCGCTCATGTCGGGTCCTTCATCCTTTATGGCATTTATATCAAGCCGAGCTTCCGCCCGCCGTGGCCGCCTTATGAGAGAAAAAACCAGATTTGACTAGCCTCTCACTCACAGGCGCCTTTTCTCCCGTGCTTCAGGCGACTTCGGGCTGCTGGGCAAAAGCGCCGTTCACATACATTGTGCGGGCTTTGGCGCGGGTCAGCTTGCCAGAAGAGGTCTGCGGCAGCGTGTGAGGGGGAACCAGCACAACCATAACATCGACCCCATGCAGCCTGCGGAACAGGCTGGCCGTTTCGGCGCGCAGGGCTTCACGGGCTTCGGGGTTGGTGGTGCGGCACTGGATCAGTGCTACGATTTCTTCCTGATTGTCTTTTTCAAGGGAAAAAACAGCCACGTCACGGCTACGCAGGGTGGGAATGTGGGTTTCAGCCGACCATTCCAGATCCTGCGGCCAGATGTTGCGGCCGTTGATGATAATCAGGTCCTTGGCGCGCCCTGTGACCACAATCTGGCCATTGAGCATGTAGCCCAGATCACCCGTGTTCAGCCATTTATCCTGATCCAGCACCTGCGAGGTTTCTTCAGGCATACGGAAGTAGCCGGACATAAGGCTCGGGCCACGGACGTAAATGGTGCCAACCTCACGGTCTCTCAGCACAACGCCGTCGGGGTTGCGGACTTCCATGGCATGCTTGGGCAGCACCTTGCCGCACACAACAAAGGTGCGCGATGGTGTGCCGGAGTTTGCCGGAGCCTGCGCAATCCCTTTGCTTTCCAGCAGGGGCAGATCAACCGTATCCGTTTCAATCCCGGTGTTGAGCGGGACAAAGCTGATGGCAAGCGTTGCTTCGGCCATGCCATAGCTGGCAACAAAAGCTTTGGCGTTGAACCCGGCCGGGGCAAATTGTTCGGCAAATTCCTGCAGGATATGGGCGCGGATCATGTCCCCCCCAATCCCGGCAACCCGCCAGCGGGACAGGTCCAGACCGGGAGCCGCGGGGCGACGGGCACACAGTTCATACCCAAAGGATGGGCTGTAGGCGATGGTGCCGTGGTTACGGCTGATCAGGTCAAGCCAGACATGGGGGCGGCGCGCAAATTCACGTGTCGGCAGCAGGTCGACTGTCAACTGGCATGTCATGGGGGTCAGGAAGAAGCCGACAAGCCCCATGTCATGGTAAAGCGGCAGCCACGAAACGCACCGATCACCGGTTTCACGGACCTGCAGCCCGTCATGCGCAATGGCGGCCACATTGGCCATACCTGAGCGCTGGGAGACACAAACCCCCATGGGGAAGCGGGTGCTGCCAGAAGAGAACTGAAGGTAGGAAAGCGCATCGGGGTCCACCGAACCCAGTTCCATATCGGGCACGGGGCGGGCCATCAGTTCGCTGGGGGAGCCAGCAAAAACCAGACCAAGGCCTTCTACAATGTCATCAGTCCAGCCTTCAATAATGGCCGGAATAACGACCGCGCTGGCCTGCGCACTGATGATCATGCCGCGCAGGGTGGTCAGGTAAGCGTCCTTGCCACCAAACGCAACGGGCAGGGGGAGGGGCGCTGCAACAAGGCCCGCATACTGGCAGCCAAAAAAGATGCGGGCGAAGTCGCCATCGCTTTCCGCGACAATGGCCACGCGGTCACCCGCTTGTAGCCCCATACCCAGCAGGCGTTTTGCGGTCTCGATAGCCTGTGTCCGCAGCACGCTGTAGGGCAGCGCTTCGAGCAGCGTACCTTTGCCTGAATAGATATTAAACCCTGCTGTACCCTGTGCAGCATAATCCAGCGCATCTGGAAAAGTCGCAAAATCACCATAACGGCGCGGTTGTCCAGACGCGGAGGGAAGTGGCTGGAGTGTTGCTTCCGTGGTGGGTGCAGAGGCTGGGTTCATAAGGTTCATCAGTTGGCCATTCGAAGAAAATCAAAAAATGCGGCGGCGCCAACCGGCGCAGTAAGTTCGTCCCCCAGAAAGGTCGAACGTCAGGCGTATATAGTCTTTTTGTGGATTTATAAAAGTATCATGTAGAGAGGGAAGGCGGATCACTCCCTTTTTCGTGTATGTTTATCCCTACAATGGCAGGAGTTCGCGGCATGGAAGGGGGAGGCATGATTGGAGTATGCGGTTTTTTGTAAAAAAGCCGCTTAGAATAGATATTATTGTTTAAATTCAATACGATATGGAAATTTCCAGATAGTCGCTTCCGCAGGGGGCGTGTTGTCATATCAAGTGACTGAGGCCATCGCCCAAACAGGGGGCTGTGTGATCCAGAACATCAGGAACCGTGAGGTTGCCAGAGCGTTATAATGGTAGCGTTACCGGGATGCGGGTGGCTTTCTTGGGTATTTTGGGCGTGAGAGATTTACGGGGACTGCTGGAAGGGTCGGCATCCCGCGCATAGAAGATATATGGAAACGTAAAGTAACAAATTGTGTTGACGTGGTGGGGTGAAATTCCCCCGCCTTCCTGAAGGCGGGGCGGTCTTTTACGATTCCAGTCCGTGCATTTCCTGCCGTGTGTTTGCGGGTGCCTGAGGGGGCAAGCAGATGCCTGTTTCGTACAGAGCTATGGGCAAAATCGACCTGAAAGAAAAATGTCATTTTTTTTGATTTCTGCTGTTGACGGTATAGTGTTTGTGGGTATAGAAGCTGCTTCACCGAGACGAAGTGATCTTGGCGGTTTCGGAAGTTTCTGCTAAGGTTTTTGGCTCTTTTGGTCTTTGACAAGAGAATATGAGATAGAGAGGGATATGCTGACGGCGTGTTTTTCTGACTGAGGTCTTATGGCTTTGGTCTGATGGACTGACGGTTATCTGTGGATGACCTGAGTTTGTTGGTATATCTTTTGATATGCGTTTTGACAGATGTTTCGAATTGACTGGCCTTTTGGTTAGTTGAATTGAGGAAGGGTTACCCTTTGTTTGTTGTGGTTGGGTTTAGGCCTGACTGTGATGAACCTGAGAGTTTGATCCTGGCTCAGAGCGAACGCTGGCGGCATGCTTAACACATGCAAGTCGCACGA